>NZ_NNBP01000002.1 GCF_002803155.1 Streptomyces sp. CB02959 | reverse complement strand
GTCAGCCAAGCCGTCCAGTCGATCGACCAGGAACCGCCGCCGCCACTTACGGACCGTATCCGCAGTCACCCGCAGATCCCGAGCGACTGCGACGATCGGCGGCACCTCCGGCCCCGCACACGCCAACACAATCCGTGCCCGCAAAGCCAACGCCTGAGCCGACGTCGCCCGCCGCATCCACCGCTCCAACACCGCCCGCTCCTCATCACAGAGCAGCAACGGCTCCAGCTTCGGACCCCGACGAGGAACTGACGCACCACCAGCAGAAGAAGAAGTCACACAACAACTAACGAACAACTACTGGCGCAGGACACTAGGCTCCGGCGCCATGGACTTCCCAGAGATCGCACGCGTCAGCAGCGGCTACGCCGTCGTCCTGGTCTCCCTCTTCACCTTGATCGTCATCGGCTCGCTGCTCGTGGCGCGGGACGCCTTGCTCTCCGACTACCCGCCCGCGATCAAGGAGCGGTACGGGACGCAGAGCGCCCGCGGCAGACGGACCGCGGCGGTGGCCGGTCTGCTGAACCTGCTGCTCTTCGCTGCCGTTCCGGTGGCCGGAGTACTGGACCTGCACGGCCGGGCCGAGGGGCACTTGTTGAGGAAGCTGTCGTGGACCGTGACGGGCCGGGTCTCGCCGCCGGCCACGCCGTCCGTGGAAATCTCCGTCGAGCCGAAGACGCTGCCGCTTTCATCCGTGAACTGCACGGTGCCGTTGTAGTCCGCACGGCTCCGGGAGTTGCCGTTGTGCACGCTCAGCTTGGCCTCCAGGGTGCCGGCCGACACGTCGACGTTGCAGTCGGTGATGGTGATGTCCACCTCCGGCTGGGTGTGCGTCCCGGGCGGCGGCGAGGCGCTGGGAACCGGGACGGGCAGCCGGGGCTTCACGCCGAAGGCGCAGCCGTCGACACCGGTCAGGGCGACGACCACCAGCCCGCAGACGGCCAGGGCATGGACATGGGCATGGACATGGCGACGATTCACGTCGCTCCCCCGAGATTGCTGAACGAGATGAGGCCGAGGCGTGCGTGTGCGCCCGCATGACGGCCGCTGCACGACCGGGTACGCCCTCGGTCTACTTGGCAGGCGCACGCCAGGCTAACAAGCGGGGTGCCGCCCCCGGATCCCGACCCGACCGA
The DNA here is from genome assembly GCF_002803155.1 of Streptomyces sp. CB02959. Lineage (GTDB taxonomy): Bacteria > Actinomycetota > Actinomycetes > Streptomycetales > Streptomycetaceae > Streptomyces. The sequence continues at coordinate 561,814 of NZ_NNBP01000002.1, read as the reverse complement.
GGGACGGCTCGACGGACAGCCCGGCAGGCGACCCGGCAGACGACCCGACCGCCTGATTCAGCGATGGAGGGGGTGGTTTGCCAACTATGCCGAGATATAAGGCAGTTGATGGCCACCCGTCCGACAGGGACGTCGCGGACGCGGCGCCACCGCCTCGCTCCCCGAGCGGTTGCGGCGCATAATGCTCGCCCTCGCGTTCGAGTGCCCCGTGACGGCAGTTACCGCCTGCGCCGCCGTGATCCTCCTCCGGCGTCTGCGGCGGCCGTTTGCGGATCTTCCATGACGAGTCCGCCGCCACCGGGCGGGTGCCCGGACACGGGGCGGAACGGAATTCAGCCAAAGCCGTTCTTTCGCTTTACGGTTCACCTACCGACGGCAATATAGGAGGACGTGCGCCGAAGCACCGTTGGGCGTGCGCGAACGACATCGCAATGGGGGCAGTGGAGCATGCTGAAGTTACGCACCAGTTCGCGCGGGCCCCGGGCCGGCGAGTCGACACGATGAGGCGCGAGTGGCCGCGCGCCACTTTTCTCGGCCGGCTGGAACCCCAATCCCTGGCCGACGCCCTGGAATTGGGCACCCTGGCCAAATACCCGGCACATCGCACTTTGTTGCATCAAGGCGATGAAAGCAGTCATGTCCTGTTGATCACCCAAGGCGTGGTAAAGGTGGTGACGAGCTCGGCGGACGGCTGCGACATGCTCCTGGCGATTCGCCTGGCCGGCGATCTGGTCGGGGAAATGGCGGCGTTCGAGGGCGAGCCGCGCTCCGGCACCGTCATCGCCTGCGGCGAGGTCACCGCACGGATCGTCCAACGGCGCGCCCTGGAGGCCTTCCTCAGCCGGCACGTGGACGCCATGACCGCGCTGTACCGCATGATGAGCGCCCGCCTGCGCTGGGCGAACCGCCGCCGGCTGGACTTCCGCGCCTACGACGCGTCGACCCGACTGGCCCGGGTGATCGCCGAATTGGCGCAGACGTACGGACAGGCCGCCACCGGTGCCGACGGGCGGCGGTGCGCGCTCGGCGTGACCCTCACCCAGTCGGAATTGGCGTCCCTCGCCGGACTGGCCCTCCCCACCGCGGAGAAGGCGCTCTCCACGCTGTCCCAACGCGGCCTGATCGAGCGCAGCTACCGTCAGATATCGATCAGTGACATTCCGCAGCTGTTGGAATTCGCAAAAATAGAGGCCGAGAACCCGTATTAATACGGGTTCTCTTCTCGCTGCCACTCCTAGCCTTCCCTCACACGCCGCGGAAAGCCCGCGACGTGTGAGGGAGGAATGACCAAGTGGCCGATCAGGCCGGGTACTACCCCTGCACGTGCATTGCCCTGGACGTCCAGTCGTACGGAGGGAACAACGACCGCCGGCAATCCGAAATCCAGCACGATCTCCCCCGGCTCCTTTCCCGGGCCGCCCACAATGCGGCGTTGGACCGGACCCGTTGGCACATCCAGGCCAAGGGCGACGAACAGCTGGCGATCGCCCCCATGGACGGCTCCGAACCCCGGATCGTGGACGACTACATCCGCCACATCACGGCGGTGCTGTTCGCCTACAACGAGGACCGGGTGCGCAGCGCGCGGATGCGGGTGCGCGCCGCCATCCACCACGGACCGGTGGAGGTCGCCGACAACGGCTTCGCCGGCCGGACCGTGGTCACCACCTGCCGACTGCTCAACTCCGGCCCGCTGCGCGCCGCGCTGACCGCCGCGGACGACGCCGACCTGGTGCTCGCACTGTCCGACACGGTCTACCTCAACACCGTGGCCGGCGGGCACACCACGCTTCCCCGGTCCGCCTTCCGGCGGGTGGACGTCCAGGAGAAGGAATGCGAGGCGACGGCCTGGCTGTGGGTGCCGGGGCACGATCCGGACGACCTCGACCCGGGGGTCGCCGCGCCGGAGGCCGACGGTCCCGGGGACCCGGACGCCGCGGCCCGGACCGGCGCGTCGAACAGCGCGGAACACCCCGCGGCCGGCCGTCCGGGCCCGGGGATCCGCAACAGCTACAAGGGCCGGAACCTCAACGTCAACAACTTCCAGGCTCCCGTGGACCTGCGCGGCGGGGTCGTCGGATTCGGAACCACCGATGGCTGACCACGACCCCGACGGCGCAATGGAGTCGGCAGGCTCCGGAACAGGTGAGGAACCGCCTCGTCAGCCACCGGACGGCGGCGCGCCGGGGCCGGCGGATCCCTCTTCGGACCCCGCCGGTGACGAGGCCGCGCACCCCGCGCCGGGCCACCCGGACCCGGCCGCCCGGGACATGGCGGCCGATCAGCAGGACTACCACGAGCTGACCGGCGCCCTGGGCCATCGGGTCCAGCAGGTCTACAACACCTTCTACGGCCGGGTCGACGCGGCGGAATCGGTGTTCGGCTTCGGCGCCGCCGCCTCCCCGGGGCTGGCGCCCGGCTCGGTCGAACCCGCGGAGATCGACCGGGTACTGGCGCACTACCTGCACCCGGACGCGTACGACGAGACCGCCGGCCGGCTGCAGTCCGGCCACATCCTGGTGCTGACCGGGGAGGAGGGCAGCGGGCGGCGGGCCGGGGCGTTCGCGATGCTGCGGGACCTGCTGGGCGAGGACGCCGCGCTCCGGAGCCTGTCCCCCGCGAACTCGCTGACCCACCTCGCGGCGAAGGGGACCGTCAAACCCGGCAGCGGGTACGTCATCCTCGACTACGCCGGCGAGACCGAGTCCGACGCGGTGCAGGACTACAACCTCAGGAAGCTGCAGGAGGAGTTGCGCCGCCGCGGCTCCTACCTGGTGCTCACCGCCTCGCCGGCCGACCGGCGGCGGTTGGCGCTGAAGGAACACTGCGTGCCCTGGACCCCACCGGACCCGCTGCCGCTCTTCGCGCACTGTGCGGACCGGATGTACGGAGCCGCCTTCCTCGGCCTGCTGCCCGCCGAGACCCTGGACGAACTCCGCGGGCTCGTGGCGGAACTGCGGCGGCCCAGGGACATCGTCCGGGCCGCCCGGCAGCTCGCCGACGGCCCGCAGGCCGCGCTGGAGGACCTGCGGGACAGCGCCAAGCAGACCGTCCGGGACTGGTTCCAGACCGGGCCCGCGCCCGAGGACCTGCTCCCGATCGCGGCCCTGGCCTTCGCCGAGGGGCTTCCCGAGCGCACCTTCGAGGAGCTGGTGGTGCTGCTCGACGACCATGTGCGCAACGGGGACCGGCCACCCGGCGAGCCGGTGTCCGACGAGGACGCCTTCCCGGCCACCCGGCCGCCCCTGCGGCAGAGCCGGGCCGCGTGGAACACCCGCGCGCCCGGGATCGCCGGTCCGGTGCACCGCGGCGACCGGTGCCGCAGCGAGCGGACCCTCGTCTTCGCCTCGCCGCGGGTGCGGGGGCTGGTGATCGGCGAACTGTACGCGCTGTACGGCTACGAGCTCTGGTATCCGCTGCGGCGCTGGCTCCACCAGCTGGCCCTGGACGGCGGCCCCCGGGTCCGGGAGGAGGTGGCGCGGGGCGTCGCGCTGCTGGCCCGGCACGCCCTGCCGGAGGTCGAGGAGAACCTCCTCCCCTCCTGGTCGGACGGGCTCAGCAGCCAGCGGCTGACGGCGGCCTTCGTCCTGCAGTTCATGTGCGACGACGAGCGCCTGGCATCGCAGGCACTCGCCACCGCCCTCGGCTGGTCGAAGTCGGGCAGCGGACAGTTGCGTGCCATCACGGCGGCGATGGCCTTCGCGGGCGAGGCCGGTGCCCTCTACCGGATGGACGCGCTCAACTGCCTGTGGGGGATGACCGTCCGCGGCCAGCGGGTGGCGGCCGCGGCACGCCGTTCGCTGGTCCTGCTCCTCGCCACGGCCGCGGCCGAAACGGAGGCCGAGCGCGCGGAGTTCACCCTCCGCTACCTCCGCACCCAACTCGCCCACGCCCGGGAACTCAGGGACCGGGCCGCGGCCCTCGAATCCGTCCTGCAGGTCCTCGAAGCGGAAGGGCTGACCCCGGGGGTGCCGCTGACCGCGGAACTGCTCCGGCGGCACCCGCGGACCGCCCGGCACCTGGGCTCCCTCTGGAGCACCGTACTGCTCAGCGTGCGCCGCGCACGTGCCGTGACCGCACTGGTCCGCACGCTGGCCGCGCTGCGCGACGTCCCGTCCGCCACCGGCTCGGTGCGCGAGCTGGGCGAGGCGATGCGCGGCGCCCTGGACCGCCGGCAGTGGCAGGGGCTACAGGCCAACATGTCGGTGGCGGTGCGCCACCCGGACTACGCGGTTCCTGGTACCCAGCACCTCGTACAGGTCCTCCTCGGAAACCTGCGACGCCACGGATCCACCCGTAACTCCCTTTCCCTCCAAGGAGGATGACGACAGTGCACGAGAACTATCCGATCGTGGCGGAGCAGATGCTGGAGACCGTGCAGCGCGGCTGGTGGCCACGCCGCCGGCAGCGCGCCGACGTGCCGCCCCTGCCGCCCGGCGCGGTCTACGTCTTCCGGGTCGGCGGTCAGTACCGCGAATACCCGGAGGGGATGACCTTCGACCCGTCGCACCCCGACGTGGTGGACGCCTCGTCGGTGAGCCTGGTGGACACCAGGGCCCGGCTGGTCGAGGCGGAGCGGGTCGTCCCCTCGGTGAGCGAGGCCGACACCTTCACCATCCGGGCGTCCTTCACCTGCCAGGTCACGGACGCCGCCACCGTCGCCCGCCAGGGCATCGACGATGTCACGGTCCCCCTCCGCTCGTACCTTGCGGGGGACAGCGAGCTGTCGCGTGCCAGCGCCGCCCACCGCATCGAGGAGGTCAACGCGGTCCGCGACGAGGCGACCCGCCGGATGACCGCGTACACCACGATCGTCACGCCGCGGATCGCCGGGATGACCGTGGAGTTCGTCGGCATCGAGGTGCTCACGCCGGAGGACCTGCGGACCTGGGAGCAGAAGCTGCGGGACGAGCGCCGGGGCCAGGAACTCCTCCGCGGACAGCACGAGTTCGAGTCCCAGTCGGTGCAGCGGCTGGCGGAGCTGATCCAGCAGGGCGGCGAGTACGTGGACGCGCTCGGGGTGACCCGCAACGTCATCGACGTCGCCGCGATCGCCGAGCGCACGCACCGGCGGGAGGACGACGACCGGTCGCACCGCCGGCAGGCCGCCGCGCAGGCCGGCGCCCTGACGCACGAGCGCGAGCGAGAACAGCGCGCGCTCCACGCCGATCTGCTGCGCACCCTGGTGTCGCACATGGGCCGGGCCGAACACTTCGTGGACTACCAGCAGGTGCTGCAGCAGTTGATGGAGCAGGGCACCGTCCCGGCCGCCGGCCCCGCCGCCCCGGCCGTGGAGTCCGCCCCGGCGGACCGCGCCAACGGCTCCCCCGCGAAGCTGACCGGCCGCAACGGCCAGGGGCCCGGCCCGCACTACATCAAGGACGAGGACGACCTCCTTGACTGACTATCTCAAGCTGCCCGAGGGGTACGGCAAGCCACCGGAGCAGGCCCCTCCCACGGGCTTCGATCCGGCCCGCCGGCTGCGGTCCCTGACCGGCGTGGACGAGAACCTGCTCGCCTGGGTCTGGTACGAGCGCAGCAAGTACACCGCACTGGGCGGCGTGGTACTCGGTACCTCCGTCATCGCGGCGTTCTCCATGTGGAACTTCGCGAACGAGGCCATCGGTGACACGTCGGTGCTTTCGCTGGTCCCCGCCGTGGTCTGGATGCTGTTCGTGCTCAATCTCGACCGCTGGCTGATCGCCCCGCAACCGAACGCCAAGCGACGGGTGACCCCGCTGGTGACACGCCTGCTGGTGGCCGTGCTGCTGGGCACGGTCATCGCCGAACCGCTGGTGCTGCGGATCTTCCAGACCGCGGTCGAGGAGCGGATCCAGGACGAACGGCACGGCGACGTGGACCGGCTGCGGAGCAACCTGCTGCGCTGCAACCCCGACCCCTCGCAGGGTTCCGGTGACCGGGGGCGGCCGGGCGACTGCGACAGCTACCTGCTGTCGTTCGGCGCGACGCCCGGAGGGCAGTCCGCCGAGCTGGACGCGCTGCGCCAGGACGCCGCCGAGCTGCAGAAGCGGGTCGACCGGGACACCAAGCTGCTCGAATCCCTGGATGCGGACGTCCGGGACGAGTGCCGTCAGCTGATCCGCAACGCCGGCACCGGACTGCTGGAGCGGACCTCGGAGTGCCGGCGGCTGCGGGTGAAGGCGGCCGACTACCGCGCCACGCACCACACCGCGGCCGACGAGCGCCGGCTGGCGCAGCTGAACGACCGGATCGGCCAGGACGGCAGCCGGCTGACCCGCTCCCGCGGCGCCTTCCTGACCGCCCGGGACAAGGAGATCGCCCACCGCGTGGCCCAGGAACGGGCGAAGCAGAAGGGCATCGGCGTACTGGAGCGGATGGCGGCCCTGGAGCAGCTCACCCGGGACGACTCGACGCTGTTCACCGGTGTCTGGCTGGTCCGGCTGCTGTTCGTGCTCATCGACGTGCTGCCGGTGCTGGTCAAGTTCCTCGGCCAGGAGAGCAGTTACGACCGGTTGCTGTCGTCGCGCAGCAACAGCGCGGTCAAGGTGCACGACGCGGCCGTGCGCGCCGTGGAGCGCAAGTCGCTGGCGGAGCTGGAGATCGCCCAGGAGGAGTGCGAGCAGTACGTGCGGCGCCGCAAGGCCGAACTGGACGCCGCCCGCCGCGAGCACGTGGCGGAGATGGACATCCGGGTCAGCCAGGCGGTCGACGCCCTGGAGGGCGAGCTGCGGCGCAGGTCGTCCGTCTGATCCGGCCCCTGCCGACCGGAGGGGCTCCCCGGCCACCGACCGGGGAGCCCCCGTTGCACCAGAGAGGAGTCCCGTTGTCCGTTCCGAGCCGGGCCGGTGGTCCACACCGCGACGGCGGCAGTTCCGGGGGTGACGCCCTGGCCCGATTACTGGTGACCGAGACCCGCGAGGAGATGGTCAAGGCGGACCAGAAGGCCGGCTTCCTGCTGTCCGTCCTCGGGCTCGCCGTGACCGCCCTCCTGGGGGCCGTGAGCGCCGGTGCCGTCGCTCCGCTGCGCTTCGGTCTGGTCGCCCAGATGTGCTTCTGGTCCGGTTGTGCGGCGCTGCCGCCGTCGTTGTGCCTGCTGGGCCTGGTCATCGTCCCCCGTACCGCGGCGGCCCGGCGGTACCGCGTGCACTACTTCGGGGACGCCGCCGGCTCCACCTCCGCCCGGCTGAGCTCCGCCGTCCGCCGGACGGATCCCGTGGAGCGGGACGTCAGCCAGTTCGCCGAGCTGTCCCGCGTGGTCGCCACCAAGTACCGCTGGATCCGGCGCGGAATGGTCGCGAGCGCGCTCTTCCTGGTCCTGACGTCACTCGGCGTACTGCTCGGCTCACTGCGCTGAGCGGCCGGGGGTGCCCGCCCCGCGGCCGCTTCACATGCCGCCCCACCCCACCGGGCGCACCCTGGAGACATGGTCCGCGCCAACGAGGAGGTCGAGGCGCTGCTCCAGGAGTACGCCGACCTCATCGCGATCAGTGGTGGTGACGCCTTCAAGGCCCGGGCGTACGAGAAGGCCGCCCGGGCCATCGGGGGGCATCCCGCCGATGTCGCGAAGCTCGACGCGAAGGGGCTGCGGGAGATTCCGCACGTGGGGGCGTCGATCGCGGAGAAGGTGGTGGAGTACCTGCGCTCGGGCCGGGTGGCGGTCATCGAGGAGACCAGGGCGGAGATCCCCGCGGGGGTGCGGCAGCTGATCGCCATCCCCACGCTCGGGCCGAAGAAGGCCATGGTGCTCTACGAGGACCTGGGCATCACCTCGGTGGATCAGCTGCTGGACGCCGTCCACCAGGAGCGGTTGCGGGATCTGAAGGGGTTCGGCGAGAAGACCGAGGAGAACATCCTGCACGGCATCTCGCTGCTCCAGCAGGCGGGCGGCGGACGGATCCTGATCAGCGCCGCGATGGACGTCGCGGAGCAGATCACCGGGGCCCTGTCGGGGATCACCGGGTGTGAGCGGTGCACCTTCGCGGGGTCGCTGCGCCGGATGCGGGAGACGATCGGGGACATCGACGTCCTGGTGGCGGCGGAGCGGTCGGAGCCCTTCATGACGGCGCTGGCGGAGCTCCCGTACACCGCCGAGGTCATCGCGCACGGCCGCAAGAAGACCTCGATCCGCACCACCAAGGGCCTCCAGGTGGATCTGCGGGTGCTGCCGCCGGCCTCCTGGGGCGCGGGGCTCCAGTACTTCACGGGGTCCAAGGGGCACAACATCCGCACCCGCGCGATCGCCGTGCGGAACGGGCTCAAGCTGTCCGAGTACGGCCTGTTCGACAGTGCGAGCGGGGAGTCGGTCGCCTCGGAGACGGAGGAGGAGGTCTACGCCCGGCTCGGGCTGCCGTGGATCGCGCCGCCGCTGCGGGAGGACCGGGGCGAGGTCGCCGCCGGGCTCCGCGGCGAACTGCCCGACCTGGTGGCGGAGGACGACATCAGGGGCGATCTGCACACCCACACCGATCTCACCGACGGTCTGTCCTCGTTGGCGGACATGGTCGCCGCGGCCGCCGCCCGGGGGTACGCGTACTTCGCCGTCACCGACCACGCCCCGAACCTCGCCATGCAGCGGATGACGGACGAGAAGATGCTCGCGCAGCGGGCGGCGGTGCGCGCGCTGGACCGGAAGCACCGCGGTATGCGGCTGCTGCACGGCACCGAACTCAACATCGGTCCGGACGGGGACGTCGACTGGCCCGACGCTTTCCTCGCGGAATTCGACCTCTGCGTGGCCTCGGTGCATTCGCACTTCCAGCAGAGCCGGCAGGCACTCACCCGCCGCCTCGTCCGGGCCTGCGAGAATCCGTACATCGCGATCATCGGGCACCCCACCACACGGTTGATCGGCAAACGCCCGGGAATCGACGCCGACTTCGACGCGGTCTTCGAAGCCTGTGCGCGGACGGGAACCGCACTGGAAATCAACGCCCACCCCGAGCGGTTGGACCTGTGCGACGAGGACATCCTCCGCGCGAAGCGCCACGGCGTGAAATTCGCGGTGAATTCCGATGCCCACGCCACCACGCATCTGCCGTACATGCGCTACGGGGTGGGCACCGCCCAGCGCGGTTGGCTCACCAAGGACGACGTCATCAACACCTGGTCGCTGACCGCGTTGCGGCGCTTCCTGCGCGGCGGCCGCCGGTCGTAGCAAGGGGCCGATCCGCCGCCCGGTCAGGCGGGTTCGGGTGCCGGCCGTACCGCGCGGGCCCGCTGGTGCACCCGGTCCAGCAGTGCCGCCGGGTCCGGTTCGGCCTGGAGGCCGCGGAGCAGCAGCAGCCACAGGTCGCCGAGGTGCTCCTCGATGTTGCGTCGCCCCTCCAGGGCGTCGGAGACGGTGTGCAGACCGAAGAACGCGCAGACCACGCTGTGTCCGGTGGCTGCCGGCGGCACTCCGACGGCGAGTTCACCGTTGCGGGCGGCCTCCTCCAGCAGCTGGGTGACGGCTTCGATCCACCCCAGGAACGGTGCCGGGAGTTGGGTCTCGATGGCTTTGCGCTCCGCCCAGAGGCGGGCCCCGGCCCGGACCACGATGTCGTCGCGGAACGACCGCGCCACCTCGAAGCTCAACCCGACGAGTTTCTCCAGTGCGGGCACACCGGGCTGTCGGTAACGGCTGATCAGTTGCGGCCAGGTGGCGAAGTGCTCCTCGACGATGGCGAGGGCGAGCTTCTCCTTGCTGGCGTAGTGGAAATAGATCGCGCCGCTGGTACGGCCGGAATGCGCGCTGATATCGCTGATGCTCGTGCCGGCATAGCCCCGTTCATCGAACAAGGTTGCGGCCGCTTCCAGAAGGAACCTGCGTGTGGTCTTCGCCCGGATCTGCACGTACACCTCAGATGTCGTTCTCGTGCCACCTGGAAGGAATCTACCGCGCCCGAGCGCTTCCAATTCACGGGTGCGCGTGTTCGAATTTCGATATTCCCTGGTCATATGAATACGCCATCTGTCGACCCGGCCGGCGAAAGTGGGCCGCTCAGCTGGTCCCGTACCGTCGAGCGGGAGTTGGTACACCGGACCTCCGTGGCCGAGGTCCTCCTCACGGACGTCCGGCGGACGACCGCGCCGGACGTCTTCGAGGCGGCGGCGTCCTGGCCTCGGGCCCATACAACGTTCCCCCGCGACGGATCGCAGCGCCACAGCCCGCTGGTCCTGGTGGAGACCCTGCGCCAGCTCGGGCTGTACGTCCCGCTGCGGTTCCACGGGGTTCCGGCGACGCGCCACGCGATCATCACCGACCTGTATTTCCGCCTGTTCCCGGAGAGCGAGCCGCCGGCCGGGCCCGGCGCGACCGAGGTCACCTGCCGCGCCCGGGTGAGCGGCGTCCGGCAGGCGCCGGACGGGACCCCCGGCGGCCTGCGGCTGGACGTCTCGTTCGCCGCCCGTGGGGCGGTGTTCGGGGAGGGCGGCGGCGGGGTGCGGTTCGTGGACGGGGCGGGTTACGCGGCGCTGCGGACCCGGGGTGCGGCCGGTGCGCCGACGGCCGTACCCCGGACGGCGGCACGCCGCCCGGACGCCCGCGCGCTGACGGTCAACCACCCCCAGGACGCGGTCCTGGCCGAGGACGGGGACGGACTGCTGGTGGCGCCGGCCGACCCGCTGCACCCGTTCCTCTTCGACCACCCCACCGACCACGTGCCCGGGATGGTGCTCCTGGAGGCCGCGCGACAGGCGGTCGCGTACCGCAGTGGGGGCGCGCTGGCCAGGCCGTGCGCCGGGCGGCTGCGGGCGGCGCGGTTCACCGAACTCGCGCCGCCCGCACGCGTGCTGTGCACCCCGTACCACTCGATGTGCGTGTTCCGTGTCGTCCAGGGCGGCACACCAACGGCCTACGGCACCTTCGGTTACCCATAGACCATAAAATATGGACATTTAACGACCTATTGACCCTTCCGCGTCGCCGTCCGTAACGTAACGATCGTTATTTTCCGACGCCGAGCGCGCCCAGGTCTCCCCTGTCCGGGAGCGGCCCTCCGCCGGGAACCCCTCAGCCCGCTGCCGCGGCCGCGCACCGACACCGTCACGCCTTCGCGCCGACCGGTCACGTCGCCGCCCTCCGGGCCCATCGGAAACGGAACCTCGGATGACAGCACACCGCATCCTTTCCTGGACCCCAGCCGCCGTGGTCTTCGACTGCGACGGCACGTTGATGGACACCGAACGCCACTGGGTGGACGCCCGTGACGCGGTGCTGCGCGAGTACGGCCACACCCCGGCGCCGGGCTTCTCGGAGCAGGCCCGGGGGCTGCACTACACCGCGTGCGGCCGGCTGATGGCCGATTCCGTCGGCCGCCCCGAACTGACCGACGAACTCACCACATCGCTGCTCGACCGCTTCCGCCGGCTCGTCGCGGCGCATCCGACGACCATGCCCGGCGCCCCCGAACTGGTGCGCTCGGCCGCCCGGTTCGCCCCGCTGGCGGTGGCCAGCAACTGCCCGCTGGAGGTCGTCGAGTCCTGCCTCGACGTGGCGGGGCTGCGGCGGTACTTCGACCACATCGTGGTGCCCGACGCCGCCACCAGACCCAAGCCCCATCCGGACGTGTACCTCACCGCGGCCCGGCTCTGCGGGGTCGAACCGGCCAGGGCGCTGGCCGTCGAGGACTCCACCTGCGGCGTCCAGGCCGCCGCGGCGGCGGGACTGCGGGTGATCGGCGTGGGCCCCCGGCCCTCCGCGCAGGAGACCGCGCTGGCCGACTGGTGGGTGCGCTCCCTGGAGGAACCGGCGGTACAGGGCTGGGCGGGGGCCCGCATCCCCGCCCAGGACTCCGGGCCCGGCTCCACCGGGCACGGCAGACCGTAACTCCCGCCCGGCGCGGGTCCGTTCCGCCGCCGCGCCGCACGGTGGCCGCGGCGGCGGGCCCGGCCGGGCCACCGGATGCCCCGCGGCCGGCCGCGTTAGGCTGGACGCATGCTTTGACGCCTGCCCGTCGCCCGGGCACCCCCGCCACCTCCTTCGTTCCCGCACCGCATCCCGGATCCGGATCCACGAAGGAGATTCCCTGATGACCACGTCGGCCCTGATCGACGTCCCCGAAGCATTCGCGACGTCCTACGGTGCGCACGGCGCCGCGGAACGGGCCTGGCTCGCCACACTGCCCGCACTGGGCGCGGAGTTCCTCGACCGCTGGGCACTACGGCCGGACGGCCCCACCCGGTACGGCATGGCCTCGCTCGTCCTGCCGGTGCGGCGGGCGGACGGGACCCCGGCCGCGCTCAAGCTCCAGCAGTTGCGGGAGGAGACCGCCGGCGCCACGGCGGGCCTGCGGGCCTGGGAGGGCAACGGCATCGTGCGGCTGCTCGACCACGACGCGGCGTCCGCCACCCAGTTGCTGGAACGGCTGGACGCCGGGCGACCGCTGTCGGCGGTGCGCGACGACACCGAGGCGCTGTGGATCCTGGCCGAGCTGATGGCGCGGCTGGTGGCGGTGCCCGCCCCGGCGGGTCTGCGCCGGCTCTCGGACCTCGCCGCCGCCATGCTCGACCAGACCCCGCAGGCCGTCCCGGCGCTGCGCGATCCGGCCGAGCGGATGCTGGTGCACACCTGCGCGGCCGCCGTGGCCGACCTGCTCGGCGAGGCCGGGGACCGGCTGCTGCACTGGGACCTGCACTACGACAACGTGCTGGCCGGGCGGCGTGAGCCCTGGCTGGCCATCGACCCGGAGCCGCTGGCCGGCGACCCCGGGTTCGAGCTGCTGCCCGCCCTGCACAACCGCTGGGACGACGTGGTGGCCACCGGTGACGTGCGGCGGGCGGTGCTGCGCCGCTTCGACCTGCTGACCGAGGTGGTCGGCCTGGACCGGGAGCGGGCCGCGGGCTGGACGCTGGGCCGGGTCCTGCAGAACGCCCTGTGGGAGGTCGAGGACGGCGGATCCGCCCTGGATCCGTCCCAAGTCGCCATCGCCGACGCGCTGCTGGACCACCGGATGCCGGCCGCGGCGGGCCGCCGGCGTCGGGGGTGAGGTGCCGCGGTCGCCCGGGTGCGGCGTGATCCGCCGTATTCCGCGGCCCGGCGGGCTTCTGCCATGCTGCCGGGCGGGGCACTCCCCCGCCCGGCAGGGGAACCGCGCCCGTTGTGACCGGCCGACGAAGGGGCAGCACGTGAACGACACGGACGACCAGGGAACCGGCCTCCCGGAAGGCGCCGCACGGATCGCGCTCACCGGCACCGCCGCCGCGCTGCTGCGGTCGCTGCGCGCGCAGCACGGGCCGCTGATGTTCCACCAGTCCGGCGGTTGCTGCGACGGGAGCGCGCCGATGTGTTATCCGGCCGGGGAGTTCCGTACCGGCGCGTCGGACGTGCTGCTGGAGAAGCTGGTGGTGGACGGCGTGCCCGAGCCGGTGGGCTTCTGGATGTCGGCGGACCAGTTCGCCCGCTGGCGGCACACCCATCTCACGGTGGACGTCGTACCGGGGCGGGGCAGCGGCTTCTCACTGGAGGCGCCGGAGGGCGTGCGCTTCCTGATCCGCTCGCGGCTCCTCACGGACGAGGAGCGGGCGCAGCTCGACGGGTGAGGAGGCCGGGGCGCAGGCGCCGGCGGACATGGCGAAGCCCCGCGCACGGGGGAGAGCGCGGGGCCTCACTGTGAGAAACGGGTTGCGGGCGGCCGGGGTTCCCATCCGGCGGAGATTTCGCGGAAAAAATTTCGGACGGGCCGGATCGCGGGCTTCTGCCGGACGCCGGGGGCGGTTACGGCTCGTCCTGCACCAGGCGCTCCAGCATGTCCTGGAACTCCACGTCGACCACCACCCGCAGGCCGTCGCCGTCCGGTTCGCTCAGCGGTGTCATCATCCCGCGGCGCCACCAGTACACCCGGGGGCTGATCGCGCCCGCCGCGTCCTCGTGGCCGGCCGCGGCGAACTGCGCCATGGCCTGGAGGGCCGGGATGACCTGGGCGTCGTGGATGCGGTGGAACGCCAGCTGGTGACGGAAGGGCAGGGCGACCAGGGCGCCGTCCCGGGTGAGGGTGGTGCCCATGAGGCGTTCGACCAGGTCGTCGAGGACGAGCACCCGGCTCGCGGTGAAGAAGGAGTCGCCGAGCAGCACCTCGAACGCCGAGCCGTCGCCGCGGCGCACCGTCTCGTGTCCCTCGACCGGCAGGGCACGGAGGTTGTTCATGGCGCGGATCCGCAGCTCGGCCACGTCCCCGAGGTCGGCGAGGGAGTCCTCGCTGAGCATTTGGACGGCCTCGGGCAGGTCGAGGGCGAGCACCTCGCACAGTCCGGGGGCCGGTTCGCGGCCGTAGTGGAAGGAGTCGGCGGCCGGCAGGGTCTCCTGGGCGACGATCCGGGGGTAGAGACAGGCCCGGATCTCGTCGTGGGAGAGGATCTCCAGCGGCTGCGGGCCGTCCATGGTGCGCAGCACCTTGCCGACGTGGTCGCGGATGAGCGTCGGCCAGCCGCGCTCGCCGCGGCGGTCGCGGTGGCAGACGGCGGCCAGATTGCCGAGGCCGAACTGGCGGCCGGCGGAGTCGGTGACCACTCCGGCGTACGCGGTGACCTCCAGGCCCCGCTCGGCGAACGCCTGCCGGACCTCGGATCTGAAGACGCGGCCCTCCCGCTCGGAGAAGAAGCCGAACTCCTCGTCGCGTGCGAGGTCGCGGGGATCCCGCTTCGGTCCTCGGCGGAACAGACCCATCTCTTCCTCCCGGCTGCGGCCCTCCGCGGCCACCCGCATCGGCCCTTGAATGGGCCGATCGTAACGGGTGCCCCTGACAGCGGCGTCGCCCCGCGTCCTGGGACGGGGCGCGGGGCGACGGCGGGGACGGTGAGCGGAGAAGGGGGAGACGGGGTTGCGGGGACGGTGCGGGGTCGGGTCTAGCCGATGTTGACGTCGATGCAGGCGTAGAAGGCGTTCGCCGTGTCGGCGATGTTCCACACGGCGAGGATCTTCTGCTTGCCCTTGATGTTGTCGAAATCGACGGTGTGGGAGACCTCGGCCGGGGGCTGGGCGCCGTTGCCGTCGATCTCGGCGACCTTCTGGCCGTTGGCGTAGTACTGCCAGTTGCTGGTGGCGTGCCGGGCCGTGAAGCGCCAGGTGAAGGTCTGGCTGCTGTTGATCGGGGTGACCTTCCACGGCTTGGAGTCGTCGTCCAGGTCGGCGAACTGGCTGTTGCCGCCGCTGCAACTCGTCAGCCCCTTGGGCCCTTCGACGCTCTGCGGCTCCCACTTGATGGGGCCGCAGTCGATGGTTCCGGCGGCGCACTGGGCCTGTCGGCTGGGTGGCGAGGAGACGTAGCCGTGGGCACTGGCCGGGCTGACCGGCAGACTGACGACGAGGAGGGGGGCGATGCCGGCGCCTATGGCGAGGGCCAGCCTTCTCTTCTTGTTCATGTCAACCCTTTCGCGTAGGGGGGTGGTTGACGCGAGGGTGTGCCGAGCAATTGGTCTAGACTTAACGCTGTGACCGCGTACGGTCAAGGGGTCGGGCGCACCTCGGTATCCGACCCGCCCGGTGCGCTGGACGCCCGTACCACCAATTCCGGGGCGAGCCGGACGGTACGGACCGGGCGGCGGGGCCCGGGGACGGGTGTCGCGGCGGGGCCGCGGACGAGCAACCGGGCGGCCTCGGCGGCCAGTTCGGCCACCGGTTGGCGGACGGTGGTGAGGGCCGGATCGGCCAGGCCCGCCAGCGGGACGTCGTCGAAGCCGGTGACCGCGACCTCGCCGGGGACGTCGGCGCCGAGTTGCCGCAGGCGCTGGAGGGCACCGGCCGCGATCAGATCGTTGGCGCAGACCACGGCGTCCGGCCGGGCGGGCCAGATCCGGTCGACGGCGGCCCGGCCCCACTCCACGGAGAAGTCGCCGAGCACCGCGCGTTCCGGGGCGGTCGGGTCGAGGGCGGCCGCCCCCGCCGCGTACGCCGCATGCCGTTCGACCGCGGCCGAGGCGGTCCCGGCGGCGCCGATGAAGCAGGGCCGGCGGCGGCCGGTGGCGGCCAAGTGCGCAAGGACCAGGGCCATCCCGGCCGCGTTGTCGACGGCGACCGAATCGGCGACGCCGGGGCCGCAGCCGCGGTCCAGCAGCACCAGCGGCACCTGCGCCGCGGCGGCCGCCACCGCGTCCCGGCTGCGCCGCTCGTCGACCGGGATGAGCAGCAGGGCGTCCACCCGGCGGCCCAGCAGCGCGGCGATCCGGGCGGCCTCGGTCTCCGGGTCGTCGTCGCAGTCGGCGAGCAGGACGGCCCGGCCCCCGGCGTGCAGGGCGTGCTCCAACTCCCGGACGAGGGAGGGGAAGAAGGGGTTGGTGATCTGCGGGAGGACCAGGCCGACGGTGCCGGTGGAGCGGCTGCGCAGCGCGCGGGCGACCTCGTTGGGGCGGTAGCCCAGGCGGTCGGCCGCCGCCCGCACGGCGCGCGCCGTCTCGGCGCCGACCGGGCGGGTGCCAGCCAGGACGCGGGAGACGGTGGCGACGGAGCAGCCCGCCGCCCGGGCGACGTCCCGCAAGGTCACTTCGGCCACGACGGTGTGCCCTTCCACTACGGGACGGCGGCCCTGCGCACCGCGCTGTCCCGGACATCGGCGGCAATCGTTATCACCGCCGGTACACAGGCGTACCAGCTCTGTGGCCTTCGATACCAGCGGGCAGACGGGTCGCCTGCCTCACACTTCGTTGATGATTCATTGACATCTCCTCATAACATGAGCGAAATTTCCGGAGAACGTTTTCCCGAGGTAGTGGCCTGTTGCGGCGCGCCCCTGAGATCGAGTTCACCCCGCTTCACCGTTCCGCAGAGCAAAGGGGCTCTCCCGTTGGCCAGAAAGATCATCCTCGACTGCGACCCGGGGCACGACGACGCGATCGCCATGCTCCTGGCCCACGGCAATCCCGACGTCGAACTGGTCGCCGTGACGACCGTGGTCGGGAACCAGACGCTGGAGAAGGTGACCCGCAACGCGCTGTCGGTGGCGGCGATCGCCGGGATCACCGGTGTGCCGTTCGCCGCGGGCAACCCGCGTCCGCTGGTCCGGTCCATCGAGACCGCCCCCGACATCCACGGCGAGAGCGGCCTGGACGGGCCCGAACTGCCCGAGCCCGCCTTCGAGCTGGACCGCCGGCACGCCGTCGACCTGATCATCGACACCGTGATGTCCCACGAGCCGGGCGAGATCACCATCGTCCCCACGGCCGGGCTGACCAACATCGCCATGGCCGTGCGCAAGGAGCCGCGGATCGCCGAGCGGGTGCGCGAGGTTGTCCTGATGGGCGGCGGCTACCACGAGGGCAACTGGAGCGCGGTCGCCGAGTTCAACATCATCATCGACCCCGAGGCCGCCCACATCGTCTTCAACGAGAAGTGGCCGGTCACCATGGTCGGCCTGGACCTCACCCACCAGGCGCTGGCCACCCCCGAGGTCGAGGCGAAGATCGCCGCGGTCGGCACCGCGCCGTCCCGGTTCGTGCTGGAGCTGCTGGACTTCTTCCGCGAGGCGTACCGCGAGAACCAGGGCTTCGACCACCCGCCGGTGCACGACCCGTGCGCGGTGGCGTACGTCATCGACCCGGACGTGATGACCGTCCGCAAGGCGCCGGTCGACATCGAGCTGCGCGGCGCGCTGACCCTGGGCATGACCGTCACCGACTTCCGGGCGCCGGCGCCGGCCGACTGCCACACCCAGGTCGCGGTCAAGCTCGACCACGAGCGCTTCTGGAACCTCGTGGTGGACGCCCTTGAGCGGATCGGCGAAGGCCGGGCATGAACCTCTCCACCGCACCACGCTCCACCGAGGTTTCCGGTGGCTCCGGCGTCCGGATCGGCGTACTGGTCACCGCGCTGCTGGTGGCGTGTTTCGCCTTCCAGCTCAACGCCAGCATGCTCAGCCCGGCGCTGAAGAACATCGAGGACTCGCTCGGCGCCAGCTCCGCCGAAGTGGGCATGACCCAGACCGCGTTCTTCACCTCCGCGGCGCTGTTCTCGCTCTTCCTGCCCCGGTTGGGCGACGTCCTGGGCCGGCGCCGGGTGCTGGCCGGCATGCTCGCCCTGATGGCCGTCGGCTGTGTGGTCGCCGCGCTGGCGACGAGCATCCCGATGCTGTTCGCCGGGCGGATCATCCAGGGCGTGAGCGGGCCGGTCGTCCCGCTGTGCCTGATCATGCTGCGGGTCGAGGTCCAGGAGCCCAAGAAGTACGGCACCCTGCTGGGCGTGATCACCGCCGTCAACGGCGGTATCGCCGGGGTCGACTCGCTGGCCGGCGGCTACCTCGCCGACCACCACGGCTTCCAGTCGGTCTTCTGGGCGATGGGCGTCGTCGCGGCGCTGGCCACGGCCCTGGTCGCCACCCTGACCCCGGAGTCCAAGGCGCCCACCGCGTCCCGCATGGACTGGCCCGGCGTCGCGCTGCTGGTCGTCTCGGTGGGCGCGCTGCTGATCGCGCTGAACGAGGCGGGCAAGCTGGCCGCCGCCAACTGGGCGATGATCGCCGTACTGGTCGTCCTGGCCGCCGCCGCGTTCGCGCTGTTCTGGCGGACCGAGAACCGCAGCGGGCAGCCGCTGGTCGCCACCCACCACCTCAAGCAGCGGGCCACCTGGTCGCTGCTGCTGACCACGGTGCTGACCATGACCGGCGTGTTCGCGGTGATGAACGGTCTGATCCCGGCCTTCGCCCAGGACGCCCAGGCCGGACTGGGGATGTCCGCCGAGCAGTCCGCGTGGTGGACGCTGTCGCCGTACGCGCTCGCCGGGTTGGCGATGGGGCCGCTGGCCGGCCGGCTGGCCGCGACCTTCGGCTACGGCCGGATCCTGCGGCTGGGCCTCGTCGGAGCCGTGGGGTCGGTGGTGCTGATGCTGCTGACCATGCACAGCCAGTCGCACGTCCTGCTGCTGGTGACCTCGCTGCTGGTGGGCGTCACCTACGCGGGCGTGGCCAACATCGTCCTCAACGGGCTGGGCATCGTCCTCTCCCCCGGTGAGAACCCCGGCTTCCTGCCCGGCCTGAACGCGGGTGCCTTCAACCTCGGCGCGGGGCTGAGCTTCGCGGCGCTGTACGCGGTGAAGACCGCGCTGACGCCCGCCGACCCGGCCTCGGCCGGCGGCTACACCGCCGGCATGATCGCCGGTGTGGTCATCCTGGCGCTCGCCATCGCGACGTCGTTCCTGATCCCGAAGCCGTCCACCGCCGAGGCCGCCGGCTGACGGCCCGGACCGCACACCGACCGCCCGCCGCCCCCGGACACCCGGGAGCGGCGGGCGGTCCCGTATCCGGGCCCGGGGCGGCCGGCGGGTGCCGCGTCCGGACCTCCGCCGTGTTGTCAGGACGGGGGGAAAAGGGAGACTGGAACCGGAGGCAACGGAGGCAGCAATGGTCATGGAACACGGTATGGACAAGACCGGTCCCGCCCGGGACGACATGATGAAGAAGCAGCTTCGGGGCCAGATGACGGTGGACCGTTCGCTGCGCGCGGACGAGAACCGCGAGCTGGAGCCGCCCGGCGAGGACCAGCCGGTGGCGGCGCCGTCGCCGGAGAGCGTCTACCGCGGCGGCACTCCGCACGGCATGTCCGAGCGCGACGTGGGGCTGCGCTCCGAGCTGGCGCAGTACCTCGGCCGCAGCGTCTACCCGGCCGAGCGCAACGACATCCTCCGCACCCTGCGCCGCAACCACGCCCCGGACCGCCTGGTCTCGATGGCCGAACAACTGCCCACCCACCACCGGTACGGCAATGTGCAGGGCATCGCCGAGTCGCTCGGGCTGGGAACCGAGGACCGGCGCTCCTGAGGCCGAGGAGCGCGCGGTGGCGGACAATAGCCATGGAAGGGTACATACCACCCCGCGTGGAGGCGAAGAGGAGGGCGGCAATGTCCGACGACGCCATGGGCGACGAGGTCTACCAGCCGCCCAGATCCGATCCGCAGGACAATCCCAACGACCTCGACATGGAGGACGCCCTGGACGAGCCGGGGCTCGACGAGGCACTGGACACCGGCTACTCGCCGCCGGAGCGCCCGTTCGTGGTGAACCACGAGGGGACCACCGCGCAGGAGCAGCACGACCGCGAGTCGCTGGCCCACCGGCTCTCCATCGAGCTGCCGGACGTCTGCGCGCCGGACGGCGACGGCATCGGGGACCTGCCGGACGGCGCCGGTGAGCCCTACGACGACCAGGTCGGCGAGGAGCGCGCCGGGCGGATCGTCAGCTCCGACGACGGCTTCTGGCGCGGCGGCGGCAGCAACGACATCATCGCCCGCGACGTCGGCGTCGACGGGGGTGCGGCGTCCGCGGAGGAGGCCGCGGTGCACATCGCCCATGACGTGGGCGGGGCGGTCGAGGGCGAGATTTAACGGAGGCTCTCTCCGGTTCGTTGCGGAATCAGCAACGGACTTTGCCGGTAGGCCGGGGTACGGCCGAGGCTTCGCCGTAACCGGACGGAGAGGAGTGCCCTTCATGAACCATGGCAACGGCAGCACGACGGTCCCCGACGAGGAGTTCTGGGACGCCCGGTACACCGAGCAGGACCGCATCTGGAGCGGGCAGCCCAACGCGGTACTGGTCCGCGAGGTCGGCGACCGGGCCCCCGGCACGGCCCTGGAGCTGGGGTGCGGCGAGGGGGCGGACGCGATCTGGCTGGCCACCGCGGGCTGGCGGGTCACCGCGGTCGACGTGTCCGGGGTGGCACTGGGCCGGGCCGCGCAGCAGGCGGCCGCGGCCGGAGTCGCCGACCGCATCGACTGGCAGCGGCGCGACCTGGCGGCCTCCTTCCCCGAGGGCAGCTTCGACCTGGTCTCCGCGCAGTTCCTGCACCAGCCCGGCGAGATGTTCCGGGAGCGGATCCTGCGGACCGCGGCGGCGGCGGTGGCGCCCGGCGGGGTGCTGCTGATCGTCGGGCACGCCGGGCCGCCGCCGTGGGAGCACGGCCACGACCACGACCACGCGCACCCGGTGGAGCAGTTCCCGACGACCCAGGAGGTGCTGACGGCCCTCGCGCTGCCCCCGCAGGAGTGGGAGGTGCAGGTCAGCGAGGAGGTCGCGCGGATGCAGAACGGCCCCGACGGGCAGCCGGTCGAGCGGATCGACGCGGCGTTGAAGGTGCGGCGCCGGGGCTGAACCGGCGGTCCCCGGTGGCGGACGCGGAATCCGTCCGCCACCGGGGACGCGGCGTGCTCAGGCCGCCAGAGCGGGCAGCGGCTTCTCGTACAGCCAGGTGTGCAGCAGCGGGCGGACCGGGGGGCCGGCGCAGCGTTCGGCGTGGGCGAGGAACGCCCCGGTGTCCGCGCTGGCGCCACGGTGCTCGCCGTGCCAGCCGCGCAGCACGGCGAAGAACCGGTCGTCGCCGACGGCCCGGCGCAGCGCGTGCAGGGCGCAGGCGCCGCGGACGTAGATCCGGTCGTCGAAGATCCGGCGCTGTCCGGGGTCGGCGATCCGCAGGTCCTGGGGGCGGCCGCGCAGCGAGCACCATTCGCGGCGGGCGATCTCGTCGGCGCTGTCCTCGCCGATGTGCTCGGACCACAGCCACTCCGCGTAGGTGGCGAAGCCCTCGTTGAGCCAGATGTCGCGCCAGTCGCGCAGGCTGACGCTGTTGCCGTACCACTGGTGGGCGATCTCGTGGGCCACCAGGGTCTCGGCGCCGCGCGCCCCGTCGATGTGGTTGCTGCCGAACACCGACCGGGTCTGGTTCTCGACCGGGGCGGCGAGTTCGGCGTCCACGACCACCGCGCCGTACGCCTCGAACGGGTAGCGGCCGAAGTGGCCGCTGAACGCCCGGAGCATCTCCGGCTGGCGGGCCAGGTCGTGCGCCGCCTCCTCGGCCATCCATGCCGGGTAGGAGTTGTGCAGGGCGATCGGCGGGTGGTCCGGGCCGATCTGGGCGGTGCCGCTGTCGTGCCGGAACCGGCCGGTGTAGAGCGCGGCGAGGTACGGCGCCATCGGGCCGGGGTGGTGGTAGGTCCAGCACTCGCGCTGCCCGCTGCGGCGGCGTTCGAGCAGGGTGCCGTTGGCGAGGGCGTGGTGGCCGTGCGGGACGTCGATCCGGAAGGTGAACGCCGCCTTGTCGTCGGGGCGGTCGTTGCAGGGGAACCACGAGGGGGCGCCGAGCGGCTGGGAGGCGACCATGGTTCCGTCGTGCGGGTCGCCGGTGCGGTCCCAGCCGATCGGGCCGAACGGGGAGCGGACCGGCCGGGGCCGGCCGCGGTAGCCGATGTCCACGGTGAACCGCGCGCCGGTGGCGAGCGGGCGGGGGGTGAACAGGTACAGCTTCCCGTTCTGCTGGCGGGTGCGGACCCGGGTCCCGTCGATCCGGGCGGTGTGCGCGGTGAGCCGGGAGAGGTCCAACTCCACGCGGTCCAGGGGCTGGTTGGCCACCGCCTCGATGCGGGCCCGCCCGTCGAGGCCGCCGTCGGCCGGACGGTAGGACAGGTGCAGGTCGTAGGAGACGGTGTCGTGCGCGTAGGTGCCGTGCCGCGGGAAGTAGCGGTCCGGGCGCGGACCGGCGGGGCCGTCCGCGACCGTAGCGGCGAACGGGAGCAGGGCGGCGCCCCGGATGAGGGCGCGCCGACTGCATCGGGTCACGCGGCCGCCCCCCCTTCCGCACGGGTCGCGACGGGGCGGGCCGGGCGTTCGCCGGCGATCGGGTTGCCGGCCCACCGGGTGTGGGCCGGGACGCTCTCACCGCGCATGACCAGGGAGGACGGCGCGATGGAGACGCGCGCTCCGACCTCGGTGCCGGGGAGCACGATGCCGTGCGGGCCCAGCGAGGAGCCCTCGGCGAGGCGGACGGTGTCCAGCCGCATGATCCGGTCGTGGAAGAGGTGGGTCTGCAGGACGCAGCCGCGGTTGACGCTGACGCCGTCGGCGAGGGTGATCAGGTCGGTCTCCGGCAGCCAGTAGCTCTCCAGCCAGACCCCGCGCCCGATCTTGGCGCCGAGGGTGCGCAGCCACCAGTTGAGGACCGGGGTGCCGGTGAACGCCCCGGCCATCGACGGCACGGCGAGCGATTCGACGAAGGTGTCGAAGAGCTCGTTGCGCCAGACGAACGACGACCACAGCGGATGCTCGCTCACCGTGAACCGGCCGACCAGCAGCCACTTCGCCACGGTCGTGATGAGCAGCGCCACGAGACCCGAGGCCAGCAGCAGCGGGGCGCCGATCAGCGCGGCGAGGCCGAGGCCGCCGTTGGTGAAGGCGTCCTGTTCGGTGAGGAACACGCCCTCGGCGAGCGCCACACCGCACATCAGCGGCAGCACCCGGCACATTTCTACGGCGGCGCGGGCCAGCACCAGTCTGCGCGGCGGTGCGAAGGTGCGCGCCGGGTCGGCCTGGGTCGCCACCCGGGGCAGCGGCATGGCGGGCCGGCCCAGCCAGGACATCCCGGGCTCGTTGTTCGCCGGGGCGTTGGAGAGCACACCGATCAGGCTGTGGTCGGGCACGTCGTGGCCGGGGTCGACGATGCCGGAGTTGCCGACGAAGGCCCGGCGGCCGATCCGGACGGTCCCCAACCGCAGCCAGCCGCCGCGGATTTCGAAGGGGGCGACCAGGGTGTCGTCGGCGAGGAAGGCGCCGTCGTCGACCTGCAGCAGGGAGGGCAGCGGCAGCACGGTGGAGATCTCGGCGTGCTTGCCGACCTTGGCGCCGAGCATCCGCAGCCAGTACGGGGTGGCGAGGCCGGCGTAGAGCGGGAAGAGGCTGCCGCGGGCGCCGTCCAGGAGGCGGGTGACCAGCCAGGCGCGCCAGGCGACGCCGCCGCTCGCGGGGTGCAGCCCCGGCGTGATGCCGCGGCCGAGGATCCGCACCGCGGCGGCCGTCACCAGCATCGAGCATCCGGTGGTGACGACCGTGAAGACCGGTGCGGCCAGCAGCAGGCGGACCGCCGCGGTGGCGAGGGTGCCGCTGTCGCGGAGCAGGAAGTACGCGCCGACCAGTGCCGGGGCGGTGGACAGCAGCGCCAGCAGCGGCAGGCCCAGCAGGGAGAGCCCGTAGACGGCGCTCCAGGCGGGCGAACGCCGCCAGCGCGGGGAGGGCCACGCGGCGCCGGAGATCCGCTCGGCGGCGCCGGCCGGGCGGGCCGGGGAGCCGGTCCAGCAGGCGCCGTCGGGGATCTCGCCGGCCAGGCAGCCGCCGGCGGCGAGTTCGGCGCCCTGGCCGACGACGGCACCGGGCATCAGCATGCTGCGGTGGGCGACCCGGGCGCCGGCCCCGATGCGGACCGCGCCGATGTGCAGGGTGTCGCCGTCGAGCCACCAGCCGGAGATGTCGGCCTCGGGTTCGACGCTGCAGCCGTCGCCGAGTTCGGCGAGGCCGGTGACCGGCGGCATGGTGTGCAGCGACACGTTGCGCCCGGTGGCGCAGCCCAGGGTCCGGGCGTACAGCCGCGCCCAGGGCGTCCCGAGCAGCGAGGGGATGCCGAAGGCGCCGACGACGCGTTCGGCGGTCCACAGGCGCAGGTGGGTGGCGCCGCCGCGCGGGTAGGCGCCGGGCTTGATGGAGCCGGCGAGCAGCCGGGCGGCGAGGGCGCCGATGGCGCAGCGCATCGGGGCGCTGTAGAGGACCACCCAGCCGACGATGATCAGCCACCACGCGGTGTGCGGTGCCCAGACCTGCGGGGCGAACCAGCCCAGGAGGTTGTCCGCGAGCGCGAGCCCGACGAGCCCGCGCAGGCCGGCGACGCCGTACAGGCCGGTCTGGACGAGGAGTTGGACGACCGCGGTGCGCCGCGGGACCGGGCGGACCGGACGGGCCTCGTCCACCGGGCCGCCGAGCGAGTCGAGGTGCTCGGCCATGTCGCGCAGCACCGGGTGGCGGTAGAGGTCGGCGACCGAGACGCCGGGGTGATGGGCGCGCAGCTGGGACGCCATCCGGGCGGCGACCAGGCTGGTGCCGCCGAGGGAGACGAAGTCGCTGTCCGGACCGGGCCGGACGCCGAGGAGCTCCTC
Organism: Streptomyces sp. CB02959; assembly: GCF_002803155.1. Taxonomy (GTDB): domain Bacteria; phylum Actinomycetota; class Actinomycetes; order Streptomycetales; family Streptomycetaceae; genus Streptomyces. The sequence goes on along the minus strand of NZ_NNBP01000002.1, from coordinate 536,967 downwards.
CCAGATGCCGGCGAGGCGGGCGGCGGTGCCGTGCAGGGCCGCGGCCGGGTCGCCGGTGCCGGCGTCGACCGGGGCGGACGGCAGCGGCCAGGGCAGTGCCTTCCGGTCGACCTTGCCGGACGTCCGGGTGGGCAGGCTCTCGATCTCGGCCAGGACGGGCACCAGCTGCGCCGGCAGCCGTTCCTGGAGCAGCGCGCGGGCCTTGTCCGGCTGGAAGCTGGAGCCGTCGGCGAAGCGCTGCTCGGGGACGACGTAGCCGACCAGGACCTGGGTGCCGGCCGGGGTGGTCTGGACGGCCGCGGCGGCGCCGCGGACGCCGGGCAGGGCGGCCAGGGCGGCGTCGATCTCGCCCAGCTCGATCCGGCGGCCGCCGAGTTTGATCTGGTCGTCGGCGCGGCCGACGAAGAGCAGGCCCTCGGGTTCGGCGCGGACCAGGTCGCCGGTGCGGTAGGCGCGGGCGGTGTGCAGGACGTCGTCGGGCCGGAAGCGCTCGGCGTCCTTGGCCGGGTCGAGGTAGCGGGCGGTGCCGACGCCGCTGATCAGCAGCTCGCCCTCGGCGCCGTACGGCACCGGCTGCCCGGTCCGGTCGACGACGGCGAGCTGCCAGCCCGTAAGCGGCAGGCCGATGCGGACCGGCTCGCCCGGCAGCAGGCGGGCGGCGCAGGCGACGACGGTGGTCTCGGTCGGGCCGTAGGTGTTCCACATCTCGCGGCCGGGCCCGGCGAAGCGGTCGACGAGCCCGGCGGGGCAGGACTCGCCGCCGACGATCAGCAGCCGGACCCGGTGCATCGCCTCGTCCGGCCAGAGCGCGGCGAGGGTGGGCACGGTGGAGACCACGGTGATGCCGCGCTCGACCAGCCACGGGCCGAGTTCGTGGCCGGCCCGGACCAGCGAGCGGGGGGCGGGCACCAGGCAGGCGCCGTGCCGCCAGGCGAGCCACATCTCCTCGCAGGAGGCGTCGAAGGCGACGGACAGCCCGGCCAGCACCCGGTCGCCGGGGCCCAGCGGCCGGTCCTGGCAGAACAGGACGGCCTCGGCGTCGACGAAGGCGGCGGCGGAGCGGTGGCTGACCGCCACGCCCTTGGGCGCGCCGGTCGAACCCGAAGTGAAGATGATCCAGGCGTCGTCGTGGAGGCCCGGGGCACGCGGGGCCCCGGCGGGCCGGGACAGGCCGGCCCGCGGGCCGTCCGGGCCGAGGACGGCGCAGACGGCAGCCTCCCGGAAGACGGTGGCGGCCCGCTCGTCGGGGTCGTCGGCGTCGACCGGTACGTACGCCGCTCCGCTGCGCAGGATGGCGAGGATCGACAGGTACAGCTCGGCGGTCCCGGAGGGCACGCGGACTCCGACCCGGTCGCCGGGGCCGATCCCATGGTCCCTGAGCTGCCGTGCGCGGCGTTCGGTCTCGGTACACAGGTCGCGGTAGGTGATCACCTCGGAGCCCGTGTCCAGGGCGATCGCCTGGGGGTGTGCGGCGGCGGTGGCGTCGAGCACGTCGAGCAGGGTCCGCGGGGCCGGGGTGCCGGCGGTGCGGTATACGGCCCGTTCGGGCGCTGGCTCGGGCGGCTCGAAGGACGATTCGAGAAGGGGCGACGACATCGATATGCCTCTGTTCGGTGCCGGTGGGTGGAAGACCCTCGGACGTTCGCCCCTAGAGATGCCGCTGACCAGGCACGGGTTCGCCTGTCGGGCGGCCGGATGCACTAATCGAACGTGCTGTGAAAGTGCCCGTCGGCCGCTTGGGCAGGTAGCGCCGGGAAAGCGGCCCGGACGCCTGACCACGGCGTGGGAAAGAATTGACTCCGGCCGGGGATTGTTTTCGGCACCGCTCCCCCGGAGCCGCAAAACCGCAGGTCAGAGCGGTGACGCGGATCGGTTACGGGTCAACCGGTCAAGCCTTGTACAAATGATTGCGCAAACGAGCAATTATTCATCGTGTTCTCACGGTGGCCTCATCGCGCTGTCATGACACCGCCATACCCTCGCAACGAGCCCGTCACACCCCGGAACGCCCCCGCGGCCACCGCCAACGTTTCCCCGGCGCGGGCTACTTGAGGATGTTCACCGCCCGGGCCACCACCAGGACGACCGTCAGCAGCGACACCGCCGACTGGAGCAGCATCAGCAACTTCGCCCAGCGAGTCAACGGCATGACGTCGGTCGGACTGAAGGCGGTGGCGTTCGTGAAGGACAGGTACAGGTAGTCGGCGAACTGCGGCTCCCAGTGCTCCGGGGCCATCTCCGGCGTCGCCATCTGCGGGAAGAGGAAGTCGGGGTAGCAGCGCACCGCGTGGACCCGGGCGACCGGGCCGCCGCGGTCCCACTCCCAGTACCAGAGCGCGAAGACGATGACGTTGGTGGCCCAGATGCTGCCGCCGGTCGCCAGCAGCGGTCCGGCGTCCCCGCCCTCCGTGCCACGCACCAGACCGATCACCAGGTGCACCGCGGACCAGCCGTTGGCCGCGCTGATCATCGCGATCAGCGCCAGCCCCGTCCACCGGTAGAGCCGGGAGACCCGCTCGATACGGAACGGGTCGACCACCACCAGCACGAGCAGCAGCGCGGTCTCCAACCCCGGCAGCAGCCACTCCGGATGGATCGCCAACCGGTCCGGCAGCCGCCACTGCAGCGTCACCGCCACGGCCACCGCGAGCGTCGAGGGCCAGCGCGGCTCACCACGGGTGACCCGCCGCCAGGCCGGGTGGAGCCGCCGCCCCGCCTCCCCCGCCCCTGCGACGGCGGGCGCCAGCAGCGCCTCGATGCGTTCCAACCGCTCGGCTTCGGTACCGGCTGCGCCCGCCTTGCCGGGCTCGGGATCCTGGGACATGCGGCTCATGCTCACCCGGGGCCGGTGCGGTGTCCAGCAGCTCGGGCCGGACGGCGGGACGAACCCGTCGCGGGGTTAAGAGTCGGTCAAAAACTTGCACACTTGCGCAAGTAACCTCCGACAGGGCCTACACTTCTAGAGGTTTACGACAGCGGTCACCTCGTTCGGTGAGGCGTCGTCACGGACACAGGCCACTGATCCCACCCGTCGAGAGACGCTCCGGATCAGGACAGGTCTCCCCGGCCCAAGGGGTGACCCCAAGTGGCTGCCCTATACGGGGCTACGCCGTGACGTGCCAAAGCTCTGACGAGTGGGGGTGAACCAGTCGACGGCGACTGGTCCGCTCCTTGCCGGCTCGACGACGGCGCATCCTGCGCGCCCCGACCGGAAGGAGGCGAGAGACATGGAATGCAGTAGTCCGGGCCATCATCGGCCCACCTTCCGCCTGCCCTCGCATTCTTCCGGCACGCGGTAACCACCTTCCCTGCGCGGCCTCCCCGCCGCACCACGCCCCCGTACGGCTCTTCGCCGCCACGGGTCGCCGTGCTGCGCGCCCGCGCAGGGAAGACGGCTGCCGCGCGCCCCCGACACCTCCCCCGCCCGGGGGACTTGGGAGGTCGCCATGACCGAGACCACCGTCCGTTCCACGGTCCCCGCCCCGCGCCCCACCGCTGTGCTCGACGACGCGCACACCGGTGACATCCGCGGCGCGCTCGGCACCATCAGGCACGACGACACCGCCCCGCGCCGGGGCCTGTCCGCCAAGCTCAAGACCCTGCTGGCCGTCGTCGGCCCCGGCCTGATCGTGATGGTCGGCGACAACGACGCCGGCGCTTTCACCACCTACGGCCAGGCCGGCCAGAACTACGGCACCCACCTGCTGTGGACCCTGCTCCTGCTCGTCCCGGTCCTCTACGTCAACCAGGAGATGGTGCTCCGGCTCGGCGCCGTCACCGGCGTGGGGCACGCCCGGCTCATCCTGGAACGGTTCGGGAAGTTCTGGGGCGCGTTCTCGGTCATCGACCTGTTCCTGCTCAACGCGCTGACGCTGGTGACGGAGTTCATCGGCATCACCCTCGCCGCCGGATACCTGGGGCTGCCCAAGGTCGGCGCGGTGCTGCTGGCCGCCGCCGTGATCATCGCCTCCGCCTTCACCGGGTCGTTCCGCCGGTTCGAGCGGATCGCCATCGCCCTGTGCGCGGCGTCGCTGCTGCTGGTCCCGCTCTACTTCCTGGTCCACCCGTCCACCGGGCAGATGGCCCACGACTTCGTCGTCCCGCACCTCCCCGACGGGCCTGGTGGACCGTCGGCGGTGATGCTGCTGATCATCGGCATCGTCGGCACCACCGTCGCCCCCTGGCAGCTCTTCTTCCAGCAGTCCTACGTCATCGACAAGCGGATCACCCCGCGCTTCATGTCCTACGAGAAGGCCGACCTGTGGATCGGCATCGCCATCGTGGTGCTCGGCGCCGCCGCCCTGATGGGCTGCACCGCCGCCGCGTTCGCCGGCACCCGGGGCGCCGGTGCCTTCACCGACACCGCCGGCATCGCGCACGGCCTGGCCGCACACGCCGGCAAGCTCGCCGGGGTGCTGTTCGCCATCGCCCTGCTGGACGCCTCGATCATCGGCGCCTTCGCGGTGTCCCTGTCCACCGCCTACGCCATCGGCGACGTCTTCGGCATCCGGCACTCCCTGCACCGCGGCGTCGGCGGCGCCAAGGGCTTCTACGCCGTCTACGCGGGACTGGTCGCCGCGGCCGCCGCGATCGTGCTGATCCCCGGCTCCCCGCTGGGCCTGCTCATCGAGGGCGTGCAGACCCTGGCCGGCGTGCTGCTGCCCTCCGCCTCGGTCTTCCTGCTGCTCCTGTGCAACGACCGGGCGGTGCTCGGCCCGTGGGTCAACGGCCCGCGGACCAACGCCTTCACCGCCGCCGTCGTGGGCGTCCTGGTCACCCTGTCGGTGATCCTCACGGCCTCGGTCCTCTTCCCGGACATCGACGCGGGCACCATCCTCACCCTCATGGCCGGCTGCGGCGCGGCCGGGGTGCTGGCGCTCGGGTACGCGGAGGTGCGGCGCCGCCGCAAGGGCTGGGCGTTCGGCGGCCGACGGGTGGACCGCACCGGCCGGGACGACTGGCGGATGCCGCCCCTGGAAACGCTGCCCCGGCCGGTCTTCTCCACCGGGCACAAGGTCGGCCTGGCCGCGCTGCGGAGCTATCTGCTGCTCGCCATGGTCCTGGTCGTCGTCAAGCTCGTCCAAGTGGCGCTCGGCCACTGAGGTTTCCGGCCCGCCGGCCGGTCCCCGCCCACATTCCCGCTCTCCCGAGGAGGTGCTCCCATGCACACCCTGACCGTCGTCGACTTCCTGGTCCGGCTCGCCACCGGCGTGGCCTGCGGAGCGCTCATCGGCGTCGAGCGCCAATGGCGCGCCCGGATGGCGGGGCTGCGCACCAACGCCCTCGTCGCCGCCGGCGCCACCCTCTTCGTCCTCTACAGCACCGCCGTCGGGGACTCCGGCAGCCCCACCCGGGTCGCCTCGTACGTCGTCTCCGGCATCGGCTTCCTCGGCGGCGGGGTGATCCTGCGGGACGGGGCGGGGGTACGCGGTCTGAACACCGCCGCCACCCTGTGGTGCTCGGCCGCGGTCGGCGTACTGGCCGCCTCCGGGCGGCTCGAATTCGCCGTCCTCGGCACCCTCGCCGTACTCGCCGTCCACCTCGTGCTGCGCCCGGCCGGGCGGCTGCTGGACCGGGCCCCGGCGGCCGGGTCCGACCCCGACGCGGCCGTGCACGCCACCGTGCACGTGGTCTGCGAGCGCCGGGCGGAGACGCACATCCGCGCCCTCCTGCTCCAGGCACTCACCTCGTCCGGACTGACCCCCATCAGCCTGCGGGCCCGCCGGGACGCCGAGGACGCCACCAGCGTCCGCGCCGCGGTCACCGTCTCCGGCGACCTCGCCCAGGCCCTGGAGCAGGTCATCGCCCGGCTCTCCCTGGAACCCGACGTCCGGGACCTGCACTGGCACCTGGACGAGTCGGAAGTCGCCCCGGAACAACGGGCACTGGCCTGAGAAGGCCGATGGATCCAGCCACCGCAAGGCGAGTTGCGGTGGCTGGATCTATCCGCCCAGAGGTCCCAGCCGCTTCCCGGACCACACCTTTCGCCACACCCCGTCGGAAACATTCTGCAGAGACGACGCGTGGAGGTGCCGATCCATGCCCGGCGGCGGGCGGTGCCTGTTGCACGGGCAGCCCTCGTACGGTCCGCCTCGGAGCTCCACGCAGTAGGGCTCCCGGAACCACTGGGGGCAGCGGAACGGTCCGCTTTCCGCTCGCGCACCGGTCCTGCCGTGGGACGGGGCGGGAGCGGCATGACCGGCGCCGGCAGCGGAGACGGCACCCAGTGCCGCCAGAGTCACTGCCGCGAGAACACGAGAGATTCGCACACTCACAGGAACGAGGCCGCGGGGCCCGGGTAACCCTGCGAAGCGGCCACCTCCCGCGGACGGCCCACAGCGCGCGGCCGTCAGGCTCGTGCCCGCTCGCCCGCCGTCGCGCGAAGCTGATCGATACCGGAGTCGAGCGCCGCCTTGAGGTGCGTGGAGTCGCCCGTGGACAGCATGATGGCCACTCCCCCCTGGATGCCGGCCAGCAGCGCGGCGGCCGTCCGGTCCACGTCCAGGGCCGACGCCACCAGGCCGTTCGACTGGAGGGCGCGGATGCCGTCGGCGAGGTGCCGCTGCCACTGCCGCATCAGCTCCGTCACGATCGCCCGGGCGCCGGGGCTGGACCGCCCGACCTGCAGGAACAGCGCCCCCAACGGGCAGTGGTCGCCCTGCCGTTCATAGCGCTCGACCACCGCGTCCCGCCACCGGCGCCAGGACTCCCACGAGTCCAGCCGCCCCAGGTGCGGCTGCTGGTCCTCCAGGACGCGGTCCGCCTCGAACCGGGCCACCGCCAGCAGCAGTTCGTCCTTGCCGGCGGGGAAGTAGTGGAAGAGCTGGCTCTTGCTCGTACCGGTGTGCCCGCGGATGTCGTCGAGCGTCGCGAAGGCGACACCCTGCTCACGCAGCACCTCGGCCGCCCCCTCGACGATGCGGGCCCGAGTGGCGCGCCCCTTCGCGGTCGGCGCGTCCGCCATCGCGCTCCTCCCTCCACACCTCACTGGACTGTCAGGTCCATTTTAGGGGCGACACCCAAAAGCCCACACGCGGAACCCCGTTGACCCCAGTCTGGACTTGCTGGTCCATTTTTCGCGGCGCACAGTGGTCCGCACACCGAGAGCCAAGGGAGAGCACGTCATGGGTGAGCGACTGCGGAACAAGACCGCGCTGGTCACGGGGTCGACCAGCAACATCGGGCAGGCGATCGCCGAAGCGTTCGCCGCCGAGGGGGCCCACGTCATCGTGTCCGGGCGCCATCGGGAACGGGGGACGCAGGTCGTCGAGGGGATCCGCGCGTCCGGCGGCCAAGCCGACTTCCTGGTGGCGGACCTCGACGGCAGCGCGGAGGCTTCCCGGGACCTGGCCGATCGAGCCCGCGAGGCGCTGGGCGGGCGGATCGACATCCTGGTGAACAACGCTGGGGTCTACCCGGCCCCCGACACCCTCACCACCGACGAGGACACGTTCGACAGGGTCTACGCGGTGAACGTGAAGGCGCCGTTCTTCCTCACCGCGGCCGTCGTCCCGGGCATGTCGGAGTCCGGCGGCGGGTCGATCGTCAACCTCGGCTCGTGGATCGCGCGCCTGGGCGTTCCCCGCGGCGCGCTCTACAGCTCCACCAAGGGGGCGATGGAGACCCTCACCCGCGCCTGGGCCGCCGAGTTCGGCCCGATGGGCGTGCGGGTCAACGCCGTCTCGCCGGGCGTCATCCTGCCCCCGGCCCCGGAAGGCAGCGAACCCCATCCCGGCGAGCTCATGATGCAGGGAACCCCGGCCGGCGGCGTCGGCACGCCGGACGCCATCGCCCACGCCGTGGTCTGGCTGGCCGGCGACGAGGCGGCCTTCGTACACGGAACGGTGGTGGATGTCGACGGGGGCAGGACCGGGGTCGCCGTCATCGCCGCGTAGGGCGGGGGCCGGAGCCGGACCGAAGAGAACGGAACGGCCCGCGGGACGGCGCCGGTCGCCTACCACGGCGGCCGCCGCCGTCTGATTCGGACGATCCGACTGAGAAACTCGCAGGTCAGGGAGGTTTATGCGCTTATCAAGGGAGTGGCGCCACCGTCGACCGCCCCGGCCTGGCCGACCTCCTGCCGATCAAAACCGCGTCAAACGCCCTTCAGAACACGATCAAGTGCCGCCCGGCCTACCGGTCCCCAGTTCGGCTTGCCGCCGGGAAGGCCCCGATCCCCGTTCTGCCCCATGAGGATCAGGAAGAGGCTCTTCATCGCGGCCAGCCCGCGGGCGCGCCGGATCGCCGCCTCGTCTGCATGCGCGTACATGTCGAAGAACCGTGCGGCCGTGCCCGCGGGTAGCAGCACCCATGCGGCGGCGAGGTCCCACGCCGGGTCGCCGGCGAACATGTCACCGAAGTCGACGATGCCCGAGAGGGTTCCGTCGGAGACGACGACGTTCGCGGGATGAAGGTCGCCGTGCACCCACACCGGCGGGCCCTCCCAGGCGTGGGCCGCAACGGCGTCGTCCCAGACGGCCCGGACGTCGGCAGCGATGTCGTCGGGGGCGACGGCCTGGAAGAGGTTCTCGAAGCCGTCCGTGCAGTGCCTGGGATGGGCACCTCGGTCCGTAGCGGTCGGCGCCTCGGCGGGCGCCTCCACGTGGAGCGCCTGGAGGAAGCCCGCCAGCGTGTCGGCCGCGTGGGCGCCGCGGCTGATCGAGCCGTGGTCCAGCGGCTCGCCGGGAACCCATGTCATCACGGTCCAGTGCTTGGGGAAGCGCTCGGACGGTTCGCCGAACCGCACCGGGGTCGGCACGGGGAGCGGCAGGCGCGGGGCCAGCACGGGTAGCCACCGCCGCTCCTTGAGCTGGAGCTCCGGGGTGGGGTCCATGCGTTGCATGCGCACGGCCAACTCGTCCCCGAGGCGCCACATTTGGTTGCCCCAGCCGCCCGCCACCTCGCGGATGGCCAGCCCTGCAAGGTCTGGATGTTGCTCCTGCAGCAGGTCGCGGACCAGGTCTGCGGTGATCTCGATCTCGGTGTCGGTCATGCGAAGTCACAGTACCGAGGCGGCAGGGGGAGCGGCTCTCGCTCTCCGGAACATCTCGCCGTGACTCCTCTGACATCACCGCTTCGGTTTCAGAGAGCCGCAGACCAGAGGTTTTGGGACGGACCGGTCTCCCAGCTCAGAGAAGCCTGCGTCCGATGCCCGATGCCCGATGCTCCGCCTCGACCTCGCCCGGGCTCCCCGGCTGCTGGCGATCGAAGCCAACAGCCGGGCCCGAGCCGAGGAACCAGCCAAGGCCGGCTGAACACTGGGCAGGCCGGGGTTCCGGCGGCGTCCGACCTCTTCGACGGGCTTGTGGGATCTACGGCCCGGCGAGCGTGGCCTACTGGCGTGCCAAGACGGCCGAACCGCAAGCGCCGCCACTGGGAGATGGCCCCGGTCGGCAGCTCCGGGCCGTTCAACCTCGCCGCGCGTGGAACGACGCCGTGGACGACGACACGGTGCGATTCCCGTGGCCCGGATACCGCTGACGGCAATCCGGTCGGATGGGGATTTTGCAGGGGCAGCCCGGCGCCGCTTCCGCGATGAGTGAGGTGAGGTGAGGTGGATCGTGGCGTCAAGCCGTCCAAGGGATCGCGAAAGTCAGCAACGAGTCAGCAAAGGCATGATCAGAACCGACCGGAGATGAGCGAACCTGCAACCGACGTGAACCGAGGTTCACCTCTTGACCTGGCAAGACGCTGGTCATGAGGTCAACCCCGGCCCCGCGTCCACCCGATTCGGACGATCCCCCGCGTCGCCCGAATCAGGCGGCCTGACCGGATTCGCCGCCCTCGCGGGCGGGCATCCGGGACCTGTGCTGAGTATATTGGCTCTCAGCCAGTCAACGCAGGAGTTCCAGGATGTCCCCCCGCAGCGCATCGGTCAATGAAGAATTGCGGCGGCGCTCCCGCGAGCGGCTGCTGCAGGCGACGGTCGAGCTGGTGGGCGAGCGCGGATACGAGGCCACGACGCTCGGCGACATCGCCCGACGCGCGGGGGCGGCGCGCGGTCTGATCTCGTACTACTTCCCCGGCAAGCGCCAGTTGCTGCAGTCCGCGGTGCACCGGCTGATGCACCGCACGCTCCAGGCCGCGCTGGAGCGGGAACCGCGGCCGACCGGGCCGGACGCCGGGCGGGAGCTGATGGCCCGGGCCATCGACGCGATCCTGGGGCTGGCCCACGACGAGCCGCTGCTGATGCGGACGCACATGGCCGGCATCCTGACGTCCACGGGTTTCGTCCAGTGCCTGGAACAGCAACGGCTGGCCCAGTTGCTGCGCGAGACGGTGGTGGCCTACGGGTCGGCGGATCCCGACACCGACTATCCGCTGCTGCGGGCGCTGCTGATGGGGTCGGTGGTGCCGATGCTGCTCCCGGGGGCGCAGATGCCGCGGGTCCGGTTGCGCGCCGAACTGTTCCAGCGGTACGGGCTGGACTGGGAGATGGGCGTGCCGCCGGGCGAACTGCCGACCGAGACCGCACCGCCGCGGGGGCGCCCCGGCCCGTGACGCCGCGCGCCCTCCGCCGCCGATCCACCGGACGGGCCCGGACGGGCCCGTCATGGAGCCTGGGGCCCGCCCTGGCGCTTGTTGTGCCGCGGGGTCAGCAGTCCGGCGTCGCGGGCCCCGGCGATCAGTCGCAGGGCCCGGCGCCGGTTGCGGCCGGTGGCGTTCATGACGGCCAGGACGGGGTCCTGGCCCTCCTGCTGGGCCGCGCGGTAGGCCGCCGCGGCGATCTTGCGGCGTTCACCGGCCCGCGAGCGGACCAGGACGGCGGCGCGGGCCGCGGCGGGCGGCGGGGCGGCGTCCGGTTCCGGTGCGCCGTCCGGGACCGGGGCGGCCCCGGTGCCGTCGGCCGCGGCGGGCGCCGCGGGCCCGGGCGCCCCGTCGGCCGGCGCCGCGCCGCCCGCACCGGCCGAGGCGCCGGCCACCGGCCCGGCGTCCGTATGGCAGAGCGCGCCCTCACCGTGGACGACCTGGCCCGCCAGTACGGCGCCGCCTGCGCCGGCCTCCCGGGGCCGGGCCGGTCCCCCGCCCTCTTCGGGCGCGACGGACGCCGGTCCGGGCTCCGGCCCCGGCGGCGTTCCGGGGCCGGGGCGGGGCTTCGGGGCGCGTCCGGTGGCCGCCCGGCAGGCGTCGTCGAGCGGGCCGTCGATCCAGTGGGCGAGCGAGGCGAGGGCGTCCAGTGTCAGGGGCGGGTCGGCACGGACGTCCTCGACGGTGAGGCGGTCGTCGGTGGCCGTCACCAGGACGTCGATCCGGGCGCCGTGGGGGAAGGTCAGCCGGGCGCTGAACCAGGGGCCCAGCTCGGACGCGGCCGAGCCATGCGCCTGAAGCTCCCAGTCGGGCCACTCCAATGCCCCGCCTTGCGCTTTATATCGGTGGTTATCGGTATAAAACTCACTTTCCGACACAAACAAAACCTAGCCTCCAGCTCACCCGGCCAAGGGGCACGGCACGCTCAGCGGACCGGGAGCAACCCCGATAGCGCAGCTCTCCCGCCGCACGCCCGCCGGTGCGATCCTGGGGGTACTCCGCGGAAGGGGCCACCCCGTGCTTCGTGTCGCAGTGATCGGTTCCGGACCGAGCGGTGTCTACACCGCTCAGACTCTGGTCGGGCAGGAGGACGTGCCGGACATCGAGGTCTACGTCCTGGACCGACTGCCCTGCCCGTACGGTCTGGTGCGCTACGGCGTGGCGCCCGACCACGAGAAGATCAAGTCGCTGCAGAACAACCTGCGGACGGTGCTGGAGCACCCGCGGGTGCACTTCCTGGGGAACGTCGCGGTGGGCGCCGCCGGGGTCGGGCTGCGGGAGTTGCGGGAGATGTTCCACGCGGTGGTGTTCTGCGTGGGCGCCGCCACCGACCGGCATCTGAACATCCCCGGCGAGGAACTGCCGGGCAGCCATCCGGCCACCGACTTCGTCGCCTGGTACAGCGCGCACCCGGACGCGGCGGCCGACGGCTTCACGCTGACCGCCCGGTCGGCGGTGGTCATCGGGGTGGGGAACGTGGCGGTGGACGTGGCCCGGATGCTGTCCCGGGGCGCCGCCGAACTGGCCGCCACCGACATGCCGCAGGGCGCGCTCGGGGCCCTGGCCGACAGCCGGGTCGAGGACGTCTGGATGGTGGGGCGGCGCGGCCCCTCGCAGGCGAAGTTCACCACCAAGGAGCTGCGGGAGCTGGGGGCGCTGCCCGGTACCCAGGTGCTCGTCCGGCCCGAGGAGCTGGCGCTGGACCCGGCGTACCGTGATCCGGGCGGGCTGCCGGCGCCGGTGCGGCGGAACATCGAGGTGCTGCGCGACTGGGCCGAGCGCCCGGTGGAGCGGGCGGCGGGGATGGGCCGGGCGCGCCGCATCCACCTGCGGTTCTTCCTGCGGCCGGTGGAGATCCTCGGGGGCCCGGCGACCGGCGTACGGGCGGTGCGGTTCGAGCGGACCGCGCCCGACGGGCGGGGCGGGGTCGCGGGGACGGGTGAATTCGAGGACGTCCAGGGGCAGTTGGTACTGCGGTCGGTCGGCTACCGGGGACTGCCGCAGCCGGGGCTGCCGTTCGACGAGACGACCGGGACGGTGCCGCACGCGGCCGGCCGGGTGCTGCGGGACGGGGAGCCGGACCCCGGGGTCTACGTGGCGGGGTGGATCAAGCGCGGCCCCACCGGGGTGATCGGCACCAACCGGCCGTGCGCCAAGGAGACCGCCACGTCCCTGCTGGCGGACGCCGCCGGGCTGGCACGGCGGGCGGTGGCGGCGGATCCGGTGGCGGCCCTGGAGCGGGCCGGGGCCCGGCCGGTGCCCTGGCGGGGCTGGCTGGCCATCGAGGCGGCGGAGGCGGAGCGCGGGCGCGAACTGGGGCGCGGCACGGTCAAGCTGGCGGACTGGGCGGGGCTGCTGCGTGCGGCGCGGTCGGTGATGGTGGGGCGTTAGGACGAATCCGATCCGGCGGGCAGGCCCCGCATCCGACACCCGCGCGCCCGCGGGGCGGGTGCGGGCCCGTTCAGAGCGCGCCGAGACGGCGCTCCTGGAGGCCGGCCGCCCGCAGTACGCCGTCGATCAGGCCCGGGAAGAGTGCGTCGAGGTCGGCCCGGCGCAGGCCGTTCATCTTGGCGGTGCCGCGGTAGATCTGCTGGATCACGCCGTGCTCGCGCAGCACCCGGAAGTGGTGCGTACAGGTCGACTTGCTGACCGGGAGCTCGATGTCCGCGCAGTTCAGCTCGCCCTCGGCGGCGGCCAGCGCGCAGACGATCCGCAGCCGCATCGGGTCGGCGAGGGCGTGCAGGACCTGGGCGAGCCGGATCTCCTCGCGGTCCGGGTGCGGGAGCGACCGGGCGCCCGAGACGGCCCCCTCGACTGGCGTTTCGGTCGACATGACGGCTCCTGACCTGCGGATCTACTGACCGGCGGCGCGCTCGCACGTGATGTTCACCGGTGGTCGCGGCGGCCCTTGAAACCCTCATTGTACGAGAACCGTCGTAGTTTGACATCTGGCGTACCAGCCAGGACGCGCGGTACGGGCGTGGGTTGATCACGCCGGCGTCGGTGCCGCGCCTGCACTCGACGACGGCCCGTGCACCGTTCTCGTCGATGCTCTGCGAGGCGATCCGTCCGCCGTCGCCGTCGTTGGCGATGGCGACGGCGTACTCGCTTGCCGGCAGGCGCCCGCCCGACGTCGTGTCCATGTGCGCCTGGATGAGGCCCTGCAGAGACGAAGCACAAGAGCTGTCCGCGTCCCGTGATTTCACCGCTGCCGCTCGTCCCGGACAGGTCCTGCAATAGGCGTGGCGCCTCGCCAGTGCGCCAAAGGGGCGCAGGTCGAAAGGCGTTGGGCGGTGCGGCATCCGGATCGGCAGCAACCGGGGGCCACCGCCCTCGTGGGCGCCGAGCGGCGGGCAGCGCCTGGGCAAGAGGCGCTGCCCGCCGGGCAACCGTGCTTCAGCGGCGCTTGGCCACCAGCAGGTTCCAGTGGGTGAAGCCGTCGAAGAACGGCGTGATCGATTCGACGTCGAAGCCGGCCGCGTCGATCATCGTCCGGTACTCCGACTGGGGCCGGACCTTCCCTCCGTTGGTGGCGAAGACGGCGAAGTCGATGGCCGACACCTGCTGGGCATGCACCGGGTTCACCTCGTCGTCGGTGACCTCGTCGGCGATCATCGAATCGACCACCACCAGGGTCGCACCCGGTTCGGCGGCGCGGTGGATGTTGCCGACGATGCGCGCGGCGTTCTCGTCGTCCCAGTCGCACAGCGTGCTCTTGATCATGTAGAGGTCGCAGCCGCCGGGAATCTCCTGCAGGAAGTTGCCGTCGATCAGCTCGACCCGGTCGGCCGTGCCCGCCTCCGTGAACAGCGCCTTCGCCCTGCGGTTCACCTCGGCCCGCTCGTACAGCACTCCGTGCACGTCGGGCACCTCGGTCAGTACGCCGTTCAACAGGTTCCCGTGGCCACCGCCGACATCGGCAATCCGCTTGAAACCGCTGAAGTCGTACTGCCGCACCAGCGCCTGCGCACAGTGCGCGGTGACGTGACTCATCGTCACGGCATAGTGCTCGGCTTCCTCTTCGTGGTGGTCGTAGTACTCCCAGAACTCATAGCCGTCGACCTGCGTGTTGACGCGGCGACCCGCGCGGACCACCTCGGCGAACCCTTCGGCCCTGCGCGTGAGGTTGGGGCCGACTATGCCCATGGCGACGCTCTTCAGCCGGCCGTGGTCGGCCTCCATCGCGGCCCCCAGCGGGCCGAGCTCGAAAGTGTCACCCGTCTCGCGGACCAGGTCCAGCGATGCGGCGGAGCGCAGGAACCGGCGCAGCGCGTCGGGGTCGGCATCGATCGCCTCGGCCAGTGCGTCGACACTTCGCGGACCGCCGGCCAGGTGCTCGGTGATGCCGAGCTGCGCCGTCGCCCGCACGATCTGCGAAAAGATGTAACTGGTGATAATCGTGCGCAACGTCGTCGCCGCGTCGGTGTCCGCCTCGGGGGCGCCCATCGTGTCCTTGTTCATCGTCGGACTCTCTTCGGTCATCGTCGGACTCTCCTCAACTCTCGCGCAGCGGGCCTCGTCACCAGACGACTGGAAGTTCCTCAAGCCCGCACACATTGATGGATTCCTTGCATGAAAGGTGTTCGATCGGGGCGGCCAGTCGAAAGTCCGGGCGCCGGCGCAACAAGGTCTCAAGTACGATGCGGAGTTCGGTGCGTGCCAGTTTCGCGCCGACACACTGATGCGCCCCGTGCCCGAAGGCCAGATGACCACGGCCCTGGCCGATACGCAGTTCGCCGGGTTCGCTGAATACCCGGGGATCGCGGTTGGCCGCCTGTACCGACAGCACCACGCCTTCCCCGCTGCGAATCGTCACTCCACCGACCACGACGTCCTCACGCGCGACGCGCAGGAGTCCCTGTTGGGCAATGGTGAAGTAGCGAAGGAACTCCTCGACGGCCCCCGGGATGCGCGTCGGGTCCTGCGCGAGCTCATGCCGGAGTTCGTCGTCGTCCAGCAGTTGCGCGACCGAGACCGTGATCATGCCTGCCGTGGTCTCGTGCCCCGCTATGAGCAGAAGGTTGGCGAGCGACACGAGCTCGCCGTGGTCGTACTCGCCGGCTTCCCGGAGCAGCCGGATCTGCCTGCCGAGCAGGTCGTCCGGCGGGTCCGCCTCTTTCTCGCCGATGAGTCGATCCAGATACGACGTCAGTTCGGTGAAGATGCCCAGCCGGTCGGCCGCGCTGGTCTCACGCCGGAATGCGGCGGTGGTGCGGCCGTTGAACCAGTCGTGGTCGGCGTAGGGAATGCCCAGGACCAGGCAGATCACAGCTGAGGGAACGGGCAGCGCAAGCGCCTTGACCAGATCGACCGGCCCGTCTGCGGTCTCGATCGCGTCGAAAGCGGCATCGACAATGCGCTGGATGTCCGGCTCCATGGCCCGAACCCGGGCGGTGCCGAACTCGTCCTGGATCCTGCGTCTCGCCACCGTGTGCTCGGGCGCGTCCATCCCCGCCATCGTCGGCGGCATGCTGGCCACGGCTTCTCGCTGGCCGGGCGCCAGCACCGGGTAGCCGTCCCGGCGGAGGTCCGAACTGAACCTGTGGTCGGCGAGTGCGGCGCGGACGTCCGCGTACCTGGTCACCAGCCACGGTTGGCCTTCGTATGTCTTGACCGGGCACACCGGAGCGGTGTCCTGTAATCGTAAGTACTCGCCCGGCGGCGCAAAGGGCCACGGGCTCGCGAGGGGAAACGGTACGACCGCGTTCTCCGTGAGCCCTGTGGACTCGGCCATGACTCCTCCTTGACCACGGTTGGTATCCGTCGGTGTGCAAGCAGAACTCCACCAGCTACGTCGAATACGGCGCTTTCCCGGGGTGCCGGGAAAGCGCCGTACGACGTGCATGAGTGTATAGAGAATGCGCGCGGCGATGCCATACATATCTGGAATCGATTAAGAGGACGGCGCCATTCCGTCATGCCGCCGACTACCCAGGAACGCCCTCGAATTCTCGGGCCGATGGGACCGCATGCGGCTCATCGCCGAGCACAACAGTGTCATCGCCGGGGCGCGCCCTCGCCGCGTTCGGCACGGTCCGCATTCCCGCTCGGCGCGCGACCGGAGAGGCCACGCACCGCCAGGTATCCGCACAACTCGCGGCGCCGGCCGGGAGAAAAAAATCAGTTGACCGACACCTTTCTTTGTGCGGTCCGGACGCATTACTCTCTCGATGGCCGCAAAGTTGCATATCGACCTTGAGGACGGAATAGCATAAAGGGAAAGCGTAATTCGGCCTTCGGCGGTTTACTGGGTCGATATCCGCATGCGTGACCAGAGGTACGTAATGCGCGTTATGTGGATCAAGTAAAGCCCGGCTCGGCGAGTGGCCTTGCGCCGGGAAGCCGCCCGAAGGCATCAGGCCGACCTGGACGAGAACCGCCGCCTCCCCAAAGCGGCGGTCCGCTCGCCTCCGGCAGTGGATGTGCTGCGGGATTCCCCGAGCACACGCGGAGCCGTCCGGGGTCAGACGGCCCTGTGGTACTGGACCGGCGCGGACACTTCGCCACCGAGTTCTCGCGCGGCATGTCGCGCGAAGTAGGGATTGCGAAGCAGCTCGCGGCCGATCAGCACCGCGTCCGCCTGCCCGTTCTCGATGATTTTCGCAGCCTGCCCCGCCTCGGTTATCTGCCCGACGGCACCCACGGGAAGCCCCACCTCGGACCTGACCCGCTCCGCGAACGGCACCTGGTAACCAGGTCCGGTGGGAATCCGGGCCTTGGGTGCGTTACCGCCGGTGGACACATCCAGCAGGTCGACCCCATGCGCCTTCAAGACGGCGGCGAACCGCACAGTATCGTCGACGGTCCACCCCTCGCGCTCGTCATTCGGGTTTTCCGTCAACCAGTCGGTCGCGGAAATACGGAAGAGGACGGGCAGTTCCTCGGGCCAGACGGCACGCACCGCGTCCACGACCTCCAGCGCGAAACGCGTCCGGTTCTCAAAGGACCCGCCGTACGCATCGGTGCGGTGGTTCGTGTGCGGAGAAAGGAACTGGTCGATCAGGTAGCCATGGGCCCCGTGGACCTCCACCACCTCGAATCCGGCGTCCCGGGCCCGGCGAGCGGCGGCGGCGAAGTCCGCAACCACTCGCTGGATTTCCTCGACCGTCAGCTCGTCCGGGACGGGGTGCCCGTCGTCGAAAGGCAGCGGGCTCGGCGCGACCGGCTGCCAGCCATCCGCTTCGGAGCCGACGGGAGCACCGCCGCGCCACGGCGCGTCCGTCGATGCCTTACGGCCGGCGTGGGCGATCTGCACACCGGGAACCGTGCCCTGCCCCTTGAGGAAGGAGGTGATCCGCCGGAACGCCGCCGCCTGCCGGTCGTTCCAGAGGCCCAGGTCCCCGGGGCTGATCCGCCCTTCCGGGGAGACGGCCGTGGCCTCGACCAGGATCAGTCCGGTGCCGCCGGCGGCTCGCGCGCCGTAGTGCGCGAAGTGCCAATCTCCCGGTGCACCGGCATCCGGACCGGACGCCTCAGCGCTGTACTGGCACATCGGTGACATCCAAACCCGGTTGGGGATGGTCAACGACCGAAGCTGAAAAGGCTCGTAGAGAGCACTCACAAAGGACTCCGTTCACGCCGGCAGCCGTCTCGGCCGCGCCTTATACGACAGTAACCGTACTACGAAGCTCATCGAATTACGACACCCTTCGTACTACCCGCCGGTCCGGCACTCGTCGACGCCCGACGCCCCACTGGGGCCAGCGTGAAGTGACGGTGCGCCAGAAGGGTTCGGCGGCGCCCGGCCGCGAGCCGCTGCGCCCGCCGCGCCTCGGACAGCGCTCCGCCCGCGGACTAGGCGCCGCCGCGCATCTCCCGCAGCAGTGCCACCGGGCCGTCTGACCTGCACGGACGTCGATGCGGCACGCCGTTGTCAGTGGCCGGGTGCACACTGGCGACTATCTGAGACAACGGCGTCCCGGAGGTGTTCCGGCATGACAGACGTACTCCTCGCGGTGGGCACCCGCAAAGGGTTGTTCATCGGCCGCCGACGGCGCGGAAGCTGGCAGCTGAGCGGCCCGCACTTCCCCGCACAGGCGGTGTACTCCCTCGCGATCGACACCCGCGGCCCGCGGCCCCGGCTGCTGGCCGGAGCCGACAGCGCGCACTGGGGCCCGTCGGTCTTCCACTCCGACGACCTGGGCGAGAGCTGGCACGAACCGTCCCGCCCGGCCGTCAAGTACCCGAAGCACACCGGGACTTCGCTGGAGCGGGTGTGGCAGCTGCATCCGGCGGGCCCGGCCGCGCCCGACGTGGTCTACGCCGGCACCGAGCCCGGCGGCCTCTTCCGGTCCACGGACCGCGGTGAGACGTTCGAGCTGGTCCGGGCCCTGTGGGAGCACCCCAGCCGGGAGAGGTGGATGCCGGGCGGCGGCGGACTGGCCGTGCACACCGTGGTCACCGACCCCCGGGACGCCGCCGCGGTGACCGTCGCGGTCTCCGCGGCCGGGGTGTTCCGCACCCACGACGGCGGCGCCAGCTGGGAGCCGTCCAACAAGGGCGTCAAGGCGGTCTTCCTGCCCGACCAGCACCCCGAGTTCGGCCAGTGCGTCCACAAGATCGCGCCGGACCCGGTCGACCACGACCGGCTCTACCTCCAGAACCACTGGGGCGTCTACCGCAGCGACGACGCCGGAGCGACCTGGACGGACATCGGCGCCGGCCTGCCCTCGGACTTCGGCTTCGCGGTCGCCGCGCACCCCCACAGCGGCGGCGTCGCCTATCTCTTCCCGATCACCGCCGACATCGACCGGGTGCCGGCCGGGCACCGCTGCCGGGTCTTCCGCACCTCCGACGCCGGCGCGAGCTGGGAACCGCTGAGCGCCGGGCTGCCCGAGGAGGAGCACTACGGCACGGTGCTGCGGGACGCCCTCTCGGTCGACGACGCCGACCCCGCAGGAGTGTATTTCGGCAACCGCAACGGCGAGCTCTACGCCAGCCCCGACGCGGGCGACAGCTGGCGGCAGCTCGCCGCCCACCTGCCGGACGTGCTGTGCGTGCGGGCGGCGGCGGTGGCCTGAGCGGCGGACGGCCGGGAGTTGAAGGAGGGCGGGCATCGGCCAGTAGGGTGATGCCGTGGCTGCACGACCTCTCCAAGACATCGTCGAACCAGGCTGGGCCAAGGCACTTGAGCCGGTCGCCGGGCAGATCGCCGCGATGGGCGACTTCCTGCGGGCGGAGATCGCCGCGGGCCGGACCTACCTCCCGGCCGGCAGCAATGTGCTGCGCGCCTTCCAGCAACCCTTCGATGAGGTGCGGGTACTCATCGTCGGACAGGATCCCTACCCCACCCCCGGACACGCGGTCGGGCTGAGTTTCTCCGTGGCACCGGACGTCCGTCCGCTGCCCGGGAGCCTGGAGAACATCTTCCGCGAGATGCACTCCGACCTCGGGCTCCCCCGACCGTCCAACGGCGACCTCACCCCCTGGACCCGGCAGGGCGTGCTGCTGCTGAACAGAGCGCTGACCACGGCGCCGCGCAAGCCCGCCGCGCACCGCGGCAAGGGCTGGGAGCAGGTCACCGAGCAGGCCATCCGGGCCCTGGTGGCGCGCGACGGCCCGCTGGTGGCGGTGCTGTGGGGGCGCGACGCACGCAACCTTCGACCGCTGCTGGGCAACCTGCCGGCCGTGGAGTCCGCCCATCCCTCTCCGATGTCCGCCGACCGCGGGTTCTTCGGCTCACGGCCGTTCAGCCGGGTCAACGAGCTCCTCGTCGGACAGGGCGCCCAGCCGGTGGACTGGCGCCTGCCCTGAGCCGGGCCGCGCCCCGGGCCGGAGGATAGTGTTCCCGGCATGACGCAGACGAACATCCCTGCGGGTTGGTACACCGACCCGCAGGGCACCCCCCAGCAGCTCCGTTGGTGGGACGGCTCCCAGTGGACCGGGCACACCCACCCCGGTCAGCAGGCACAGCCCCCGGCGCAGGCCGGACAGCCGGGCCAACCGCAGCCCGCACCGCAGCATGCGCCCCAGCAGGCCCCTCAGGCGCAGATGCCCCAGCAGTACGCGCCGCAGCAGCAGCCGGCCCAGGCCCCGTACGGCCAGCAGGGCGGATACCCGCCGCAGATGCCGGGACAGACCGGACAATCGGGCCCCTACTCCACCGACGCGCACCACCAGGCGCAGCAGCAGGGCGGCATCCAGCGTCAGGTGCAGCAGCAGGCCGGTGTGGCCCCGACCGGGCCGGGTGGCGGCACGCTGTTCACCGAGCCCGTGCTGGTGGTCAACCAGAAGGCCAAGCTCATCGAGGTGAGCAACGAGTACGCGGTCTACGACCAGAACGGCACCGCCCTCGGCTCGGTCGTCGAGGTCGGCCAGAGCACCGCGAAGAAGGTGCTCCGGGTGGTCTCCAGCCTGGACCAGTACATGACCCACAAACTGGAGATCCGGGACGCCTACGGCCAGCCGCAGCTGGTGCTGACCCGGCCCGCGAAGCTCATCAAGTCCAAGGTGCTGGTGGCGCGTCCGGACGGCCGGCCGGTCGGCGAGATCGTCCAGCAGAACGCCATCGGGAAGATCAACTTCTCGATGCTGGCCGACGGCCGGCAGGTCGGTGCCATCAAGGCGGAGAACTGGCGCGCCTGGAACTTCGCCATCGTCGACCACACCGACGTCGAGATCGCCCGGATCACCAAGACCTGGGAGGGCCTGGCCAAGACGATGTTCACCACCGCGGACAACTACGTGCTCCAGATTCACCGGCAGCTGCCCGACCCGCTGCTGAGCCTGGTGGTGGCCACCGCGCTGACCGTCGACACCGCCCTCAAACAGGACGCTCGCGGCCTTGGCTGAGCCCGCGGGCACCGGGGCCGGTGACCACGTCCTGGGCGTGGACTCGGGCGGGTCCGGCCTGCGGATCGCGGTGGCCCGGGTCGGCGCCGACGGCGGACCGCCCCGACCGGCGGCCACGTTCACCTCGCGCGAGCCGGTCCGCACCGGCCCGGACGGCATCGACGCGGACCACCTGCTCGACCAACTCCTGCCGGCCGCCCGGGAGTTGGCGCAACGGGTGGGCGCGGACCGGTTCGTCGCGGGGTGCGTCGGCGCGGCGGGCATGGGCACCCTCGGCGACGCCCTGCGCGCTCGGCTGCCCGCGGCGCTGGCCGCCGCCTTCGGAGTCCGCCACCTCGCACTCGCCGCGGACGCGGTGACCGCCTACGCCGGAACGCTCGGCCAGCGGCCCGGTGCCGTGGTCGCCGCCGGCACCGGCCTGGTCGCCCTGGGCACCGACCTGACCCCGTCGGGCGGTTGGCGCCGGGCCGACGGCTGGGGGCATCTGCTGGGCGACTGCGGCAGCGGTGCGTGGATCGGGCAGGCCGGGCTGGCGGCGGCGCTACGCGCGCATGACGGCCGCCCCGGCGGTTCGCGGGCGCTGCTGGCCCGGGCGGAGGCGGTGTTCGGGCCGGCCGCCGGGCTGCCCGCCGCGCTCTATCCGCGGCCCGACCGGCCCGCCGTGCTGGCCGCGTTCGCCCCCGAGGTCGCGCACTGCGCCGCCGACGACGCGCTCGCCGCCGGGATCCTGGCCGACGCCGCGCGCCATATCGCCGACTCCGCGGCCGCAGTCTGCCCACCGGGCCCCGGCACCGCGGTCGCGCTCACCGGCGGTCTGCTGGGCCTGGGCGACCCGCTGCTGTCCCCGCTCCGGACGGCGCTCGCCGAGCGGCTGCCCGGCGCCCGCCCCACCGAGGCCGCCGGGAGCCCGCTCGACGGGGCGCTGGCGATCGCCGCGGCGCTCGCCGCGGACCGCCTGGCACTCCCCGTCGACGGGAAGTTGTTGCAGATCACAGGGCATGTGACGGACCCGCCACCCCGACGCGCGGGATAAAACGGGACGGATACCTCGTGGCGGAACCCTCCCTCGGCAGCCGGGCGCGGCGAGGCGTTAGCATGCGGCGCCATGAGTTCCCCCACTGGGCCCGCACCTGGCTCGCCCCGTATCGACGCCGACGCCCCCGGCCTGCCCGTCCGCATGCCGCGCGCCCGGCAGTCCGGCCGCCACCGCAAGCCGGAACCGCTCGCCGCTCCCGAGGGCGCACCCGCCCTGGTGCTGGCCGTGCCCGGCACCCCCACCTCCGCCTCGCGCAGCCTGGCGGAGGAGGTCTCCAGCATCGCCCGGTCCGAACTGCCCGGCCTGGACGCCCGGATCGGCTACGTCGACGGCGGTGACAGCGAGTTCCCGTCCCTGGAGGCGGTGCTGGCGCACGCCGCCGCCGAGCAGAAGGCCCGGGCGACCGCGGCCGGCCAGCCCGACCCCGGCCCCGGCGCGGTCGTCGTCCCGCTGCTGGCCGGCCCGGACAGCGCCCTGCTGCGCCGGATACGCCAGGCCATCATGAACAGCGCCTCCGGCGCCGAGCTGACCGACGTCCTGGGCCCGCACCCGCTGCTCGCCGAGGCACTGCACGTCCGGCTGTCCGAAGCCGGTCTGGCCCGCGCCGACCGGGCCCGGCTGTTCACCGTCGCGACCGCCGCGGACGGCATCATCCTCGCCACCGTCGGCGGCGAGGAGGCCGTGCAGGCCGCCGGGATCACCGGCATGCTGCTCTCCGCCCGGCTGGCCGTGCCGGTCCTGGCCGCCGGCCTGGACGAGGAGGGCGCCATCGCCCGCACCGCCGAGCAGCTGCGCACGTCCGGTTCGCAGCAGCTGGCGCTGGCCCCGTACCTGATCGGCCCCGAGCTCGCCGACGGCCTTCTGGGGGCGGCCGCGGCCGAGGCGGGCTGCGCGTCGGCCGAGGCGCTGGGCGCGTACGGCGCGGTGGGCCGGCTGGTGGTGTCGAACTACGCGGCGAAGATGGGGATCACCCTGCCGGGCCAGGGCCTGGGGGCGCCCGTCCGGTAAGTCCGCGTCGCCGTCGCGCGGCATCGGCAGCACGTCCGGAGCCGCACCCGTTCACCGAGGGCCGTCCCGCGCCGACCGCGCGGGGCGGCCCTCCGCGCTGCCCGGCCTCCCTGCCGACCCCCGCACCCCCGCTGAGCGGCGCAGATGCCCGTCAGGCGGCCTGTGGGAGCGGGGCGGCCCCAGGGGCGGTAAGGGGCGGCCGCGGGCCCTGTACGGGCGCTCTGCGGCCGCCGTGCGCCCCGCCCTGCGCCGCCCCGCTCCCCGGTCTCCCCGCGCGGCCGATGAGTCGGGCCCCGATGCCTCGTCTACCGTCATGGCCCACCCCGCCCCTCAGGAGGAGGACACCGTGCAGGACACCATCGCGCCCGAGGACGTCGCCCGCGCCTGCTTCGCCGCGTACCTGGCCCAGGACCGGCCGGCCATGGAGCGGCTGCTCGCCGAGGAGTTCGTCTTCACCAGCCCGCAGGACGACCACATCGACCGGGCCGCGTTCCTGGAGGTCTGCTTCCCGACCGCGGACCGGGTCCGCTCCCAGGAGGTCCTCGACGCCGTCCCGTTCGACGGCGGCCAGGTGTTCGTCCGCTACGAGTACGTGCTCACGACCGGCGAACGCCACCGCAACGTCGAGGTGATGACGGTGCGGGACGGTCGGCTCACCGAGACCCAGGTGTACTTCGGCGGGCGCTTCCCCCAGGGGTGACGGCCGCGCCGGCCGGCCCCCGGCGGACGGTCCGTCAGACGAAGACCACGCACGAGGCGGCCGGCACCGGCACCGAGCCGCCGCGGGCCGGGACGCCGGTCTCCGGGTCGACGGTGAACCAGGTGACGTCGCCGGAGCGTTCGTTGGCGGCGTAGAGGTGGCACCCGTCGGGGTGGAGCGCGAGGTCGCGGGGCCAGTGGCCGCCGCACGGGACGTTGGCGACGAGGGCGGCGGTCCCGGCCCCGGCGTCCAGGGAGAGCACCGCGATGCTGTCGTGACCGCGGTGGGCGGCCCAGGCGAACCGGCCGTCCCGGGAGACGGCGAGCGCGGAGGGGTACGTCGGGCCGTTGCCCGCCGCCCCGTCGGTGAGCAACGGGGTCTCCCCCAGCGGCGTCAGCGTGCCCCGGTCGGCGTCCCACCGGCAGAGCGTCACGGTCGGGTCGAGTTCGTTGATGACGCAGACGAGGTCGCCGCGCGGGTGGAAGGCGAGGTGGCGGGGACCGCTGCCGGGGCGCAGGCGGGTCTCGTTCCGCACGGTCAGGGTGCGGTCGGCGGGGTCGAGGGTGCAGATCCGGACCGAGTCGGTGCCCAGGTCGACGCTGAGCAGCCACCGGCCCCCGGGGGCGGGCAGCACGGCGTGGGCGTGCGGCCCCTCCTGGCGGTCGGTCCGGGGGCCGCTGCCCTCGTGGGCGAGGACCCGCGCCGGCCCGCCGAGGGTGCCGTCGTCCCGTACGGGGAGCGTGCTGACGCCGCCTGAGCTGTAGTTGGCGGTGACCAGGTGGCCGGCGGTCAGGGTGAGGTGGGTGGGGTCGGCGCCGCCCACGGGGACGGCGGGGGCGAGCAGGACGGGCCCTTCGGGGGTGAGGCGGAAGGCGGCGGCCGCGCCGTGCGGGGTCTCGCTGACGGCGTAGAGGCGGCAGCCGCCGGGGTCCGGCACCAGGTAGGAGGGGTTGGGGACGGCGTCGGTGGAGTGCAGCGGGGTGAGCGCCCCGGATGCCGGGTCGACGGCCGCGGTGGTGATGCCGTGGCCGCCGGCGGTGGTGAAGGAGCCGAGGTAGGCGCGGAGGCCCTCGCCGTGCGCCGGTCCGCCGGTGGTCCGCCCGGCCGCTGGTCCCGTCGTCGCCACTGGTCGCCGCCCTTCGTGCGCCTGCCCGTCGGGGACCGTTCGGCCGGGTGGCGGCCGGTCCGTGGCGGCCCCGCCGTCCGGACGGTGTCCCGTTGTCGGGGCGACGCTAACAGGACCGGTGGGGGCGGCGCCGGTGGTGGCCGAGACCGGACGGTGGCGCGGCCGGCGCGCCACCGGTCGGCGCTCAGGACGCGGCGAACGGCGCCCGGGGCGAGCTGCGCACCGGGTGGGCGAGCGCGGTGAGCGCGGACTCCAGGTGGTGCAGGTGGGCCAGGGCGCGTTCGGCACCCGGGTGGTGGGCCGGTGCCGGGGCCGGGCCGTCGAGCGCGGCCATGGCCGTGGCCCCGGGGGCGAACAGCGTGCCCACCACGGCCTCCACGCGCTGGCAGGCGGCGGTCAGCCGGGCGTCGTGCGAGGCCGCCGGATCGGCGGCGACCTCGGCCAGGCCCCGCACCTGTGCGGCGCACTCGTCCAGGTAGGCCACGACCTGGCGGGCGCGGGCCTTGCGGTGCCGCAGCGGGTTGAGCGGGTGCAGCAGCGGCACCAGGGCCAGCCGCACACGGGCCAGCAGCAGCTCCAGCTCGGCGACGTGCGGTGTCGGGTCGGCCCGGTCGTCCCCGGCGAGCCGGCGGGCGGCGACCGCGGTGCAGTCCCGTACGCAGTGCACCGCGCGCTCGATCCACGCGTGGGTCGCGGCATGGGTGGTCACCGGCAGCACCAGCGCGACCGCCAGTGCGGCCCCCAGCGCGCCGACCGCGGTCTGCTCCAGCCGCACCGCCAGCAGCCCGGGGTGCAGGACGCCGAGCAGGCCGTAGAGCAGTCCGGCCATGACGGTGACGAAGAACATCATCCAGCTGTACGAGGGCGCCGCGGCGTAGAAGATGCCGAAGACGCAGACCGCGACCAGTGCGACCGTGGGGACCGGGGCGCCGTGCAGCGGGACGGCGACCAGCAGGCCCACCGCGATGCCGGTGACGGTGCCCAGCATCCGCCGGAATCCGCGGACCAGGGTGTCGCCGCGGGAGGCGGTGTTGACGAAGATCCACCAGGCGGAGACCACCGCCCAGTACCACCGGTCCTGCGACAGCACCTGGCCGGCGGCGAGCGCGAAGCCGCAGGCGGCGGTCGCCTGGACCGCCTGCCGGGTGGTGATCCGGGCCAGACCGCGGCCGCCCGGCGGGGCCACCGCGGCCGGTGGCGGCATCCGGCGCTCGTAGCACCAGAGGCCGAAGCGGACGGTCGCGGACGCGAGCAGCCCCAGCGTCACCGCGCCGCACAGCTCCGGCAGCCGGTCCGGGGTGGCGTGCAGGAACTGCACCATGAAGAACATCATGAACGCGAAGATCCCCAGCGCGTGGCCGCGCGGGCCCCAGCGGCGGGCGTACACCCCGGCGCCGACGACGGCGAGGAACGCGGCGTCGCGCAGCAGGGGGTGGCCGTGGAGCGCGCAGGCCGCCGCGAGCACGGGGAGGCCGGCGGCGGGCAGCAGGGCGGTGGTGACGGCCTGGCCGCGCACCGTGGGGTCGCCGACCGTGAAGAGCGCGAGCAGCGCGGCGAGCCCGCCGGCGACGGCCGCGAGGACCGACTGCGCGGCGAGTCCCGACACCGTCACCGCCAGCCCGATCCCCAGGACGGCCCGGACGGCACTGCGCAGCCGCACCCGTCCGGGGTCCGGAGCCACGAACATCCTCTTCAGCACGGCCTCCCCTTCGTTCTTCGCCCGCGCCGGCCGGTGCGCCGGGGCGGGCGACAGCCCATGAAAAAGGCGCCGCGGAGTCCGCAGCGCCATTGACGAGAACATCACACCATCAAGCCACCAGATGGCTCAACAGAGGACGAAGCAGCTGGTCCATTGGCCTAGTCGAGAGGCATTTCAGTGTGCCAATAGCGGACCAACGGACCAGCCGTTGCGGGATGCCCGGACGGCGGGGCCGCGTCGGGTGGGCCTCCCGTGGGGTGCCCGACCCGGGTGCCTCACCCGGGATGTCTCACCTGCGATGCCTCACATGGGAAGGGAGCGCAGCCGCACCGGGCCGGACGGCCACGAGGCGCCGTCCTGCAAGGGCGTCCACATGGTGCGCAGCGGCATGACCACCGGTCCGGCGGGCTGCTCGACCCGCACCTCCGCCTGGACCTCCCGCCAGCCGAGCCGGGCGTAGAGGGCGACCAGCGCCGGGCGGCAGAAGAGGAGGCCGTGTCGCGGTCCCATGGTGCGGGCGTGGTCCAGTGCGGCCGCCACCACCCGCCGGGCCAGCCCCAGGCCGCGGACGTCGGAGGCCACCGCCACCCCGCCGACGCCGATCACCGAGGTCTCCGTCCCGCCCAGCTCGATCGGCAGCCGGCGCAGACCGGCGTGCGCCACCAGGCGGCCGTCGAGCCGGATGCCGAAGTGTTCTTCCTTGGGCAGCCAGGTCAGGCCCGCGGCGGCAACGCCGAAGGGGTCGGGGCCGTCGCCGAGGATCTCGGTCAGGTGGTCGCCGGTGAAGTCGTCGAGGCGCACGGCGGCGCGCTGCGCGGGGAGTTCGGTCATGCCGTGCATCATGATCCGCCGGACGGCCGGTGACCAGCCCGGGCGGCTCGGGCCGGGGTGGGCCACCGGGCCACCAGGCCACCAGGCCATCGGGACGGGTGAGCCCGGGACGGTGGCGCGCGCCACCGTCCCGGGCTCACCCCGCCGGTCTGCCGCCACGGCCTAGCAGCTGACCTTCTTGATGTAGAAGTGCTCCGCGTCGCTGACCTTGACCCACTTCCCGTGGCTGCCGCCGCGCTCGGTGAAGCCGATCCCCCAGGAGTGCTTCAGGCCGCGGAAGGTGCAGTGGGCGTTGACGTAGAACGTGTCCCAGTCGTGGCCCTTCGGGGTGGTCCGGTTCTTGTGCAGGACCTTGCGGGCGGTGCCCTTGCAGGGGCCGTGCCGCTTGTCGCACCAGTCCTTCGCCACCAGGACCGGATGGCCGGTCTCGTTGGTGGTCTCGCTGCACAGCGGGCCCGTGCAGCCCCCATGGTCGTCGCGGTCCCGGCCGAGGCCGGTGCCGCGTCCCCGATCAGCGTGCCGGCCGCGAGGATCCCCCCGCTGACGGCCGCGACGATCGTCGTCCGCAGTCGCATGTCTCTCTCCTCGTCGTTCCCCGTTGCGTACCCGTGTGCCGGGTCGGTGGTGGTAGGGCGCCCGGCAACGAGCCTGGCGGCGGGCCACGGTGGTGGACAGCGGCGGGCCGTGCCGTTTCCCCCCCGCCGCGCCGTGCCCGCAGCCGCGGAGGCGGGCTCCGGCCAGCCACTGCTGGAGCCGGTCCACGGCGCCGGCGGCGGGGGTCGGCGGTTCGCCCTCCACCTGGAGGACGACCGGGATCCTGGCGCCGCCCCAGTTGTAGAAGTAGGCCCGCCGCACTCCCTGTTCGACGCCGTAGAGCGCCATCAGGTAGAAGCGGACCGCGTAGTCGCGGGCGCGCGGGCCGGTCGGCGGGCTGGTAGGCGATGTCGTAGTCCGGGCCGGTGATCCACAGCCGGGTGCCGACGCCCGCGCCGTGCAGGACGCGGTTGACCGCGGCCAGTTCGCCGGTGACCTCCTCCGGTGGCCGTTCCGCGGGGCGCTGCCGGGTCTTCAGGGCGGCGGCGTCGCACGCCTGGTAGCCGTCGGCCGCCGCGAACTCCCGGAGGAAGCGCAGTCCGGCGGTCTCCCGGAGGTGGCCCATGGACGGGCAGACGACGACGGCGCCCGGGTCGGTGCGGCGGATGATCCGGGCGGCCCGGCGGACCATCTCGGCCATGGTGCGGGCGCTCCCGGAGTAGAAGTGCCGGTCGTTGACGGTGTCCCACAGCTCGTACGCCCCGATGCGGCCCCGGTAGCGCGCGGTGAGCGCGGCGACGAAGGCGTCCCAGTCGGCGAGGTGGTCGGGGGGGTGCGGTGCGGGCGCCGTCGGCGTAGAGGGACTTGCGGCCGTCGGGCGCGGCCCAGGGCGGGGTGCCGCCGAGGGTGAACAAGGTCTGCTTGCCGCCCCGTCGGGCCGCGGCGACCATGCGGTCCAGGGCCGTCCAGGCGAAGGCGGCGCGCCGGGGCTCCAGTTCCGTCCAGCGGGTGCCGCTGTCCCAGAGGCGGACGCTGCCGATGCGGAACGAGGGCAGTGTGCCGGTGTTGCTGTTCATGGTGACCCCGAAGAGGGCGGGGTCGACCGGGTCCGGGGCCCAGGTCCAGCGGTCGCCGGGGTCGGCGGTCGCGAAGGTGGCGGGCCGGTCCGGGGCGCCGCGGTGGCGGGTGGCGGGTGGGCGGGCCGGACCGGAGGAGGTGAGGAGCAGCAGGAGGGCCAGGCACAGGACGGCGTGCACCGCGGGGGCGCGGGGTGCGCGGGGCCGGGCCCGGGTCGGAGCGGGCGGCCGGGGCGGGTTGGGCCCGGGGGCACGGTCCGGGGCCGGTGGTGCCGGCGGGCGCGGCGGGTCCTGTGGATCCGGCGGGTCCGGTGGGTCCGGTGGGTCCGGTGGGGTCTGCTCCGTTGCCGGCGGGGCGGTCGCCGCGGTCCACCGCCGCAGCAGTTCGTTGAGCTCCCAGGCGTCGGCCCCGCGTTCCCGGCCGAGGGCGGCGACCACGGCGTAGTCGCGCGGCACGCTGCGGCCGGTGCAGTACCGGTGCAGTACCGGTGCAGCGTCGAACCGGTGGTGAACGTGGCCCGGGCCAGCGCCGCGTAGCTCAGCCCGGCCCGCTCCTTCAGCTCGTGCAGCAGCTCGGCCAGGCTGCGCACGTCGTCCGTCCGGTCCACGACGCCCCCTCCGCGGTCACCCCGCTCAGGTTCCCAGTCCGGCGCGGGCGGACGGCGCTCTTCGGGCGAAGTACCCCCCGAAGAGCCGCCGGTGTGCCGCGGGGCGGCGGGCACCGCAGGCCCCGGGCGGGGTGCCGGGTGGCGCTCAGGCGAACTGGGCGACGTACTCGTCGAACGGCGGGATGCCCACCTCGACCCGCCGCTGGTCCATCCGCTCCGGGTCCCGGCACGGCCACGGTACGGGCGCACCGTCCCGGACCCCGGCGATCTGGGTGCCGTAGACCTGCTCGTGCCCGTCGTTGACGCGGGTGCGGTCCGTGAGGAAAGCCAGGTCGCGGGGGCTCGCCAGGCCGTCCGCGACGGCCTGTTCCATCAGGCGCAGGGCGCGGCGCTGCACCTCCAGTTGGCGGTCGGCGTGCTGGGCTATCAGCCAGGCGGCGCGGGCGGCGTCGGCACCGAAGCGGTCCGCGGTGGGCCAGCCGTGGGCGTCGATGATCTCCGTGAGCCGGTCGGCGTGCCGGGCGGTCAGCCGGCGCCAGGCCAACTGGTCGGCGAAGTCGCCGCTGTTGGCGAGGGGCGCGGCCTGGTTGTCCGCGACGGCCATGGCGACGAGTTCGGCCGCCGCCGTGGCGAGGCCGTCGTCGGCGCCGTGGTGGCCCCGGTCGCCGTGGTCGGTGCCGGGCTCCTGCGCGTCGTACGTCATCCGTGCTCCAAACGGTGGTGGTGACCCTGCGCCGGGTCGACTGCCTCCACGCTAAAGGCGCGAATCGGCACGGAAGATCATGCTTGGGTACGGTGACAGGAGGGGTGCCGCGCCCGGACAATGGATCTGTCCCCGGAACGCTCCGGCCGTTCTCGGCGCCCCGCCGACCAACCAGCCGACCGTGAGGAGACCGTGGGCCGATGGCCGTGGACGCACTGGACGCGAAGATCCTCCGCTTGCTGCTGGAGCAGCCGCGGACGAGCGTGCGGGAGTACGCCCGGGTGCTGGGGGTCGCCCGCGGGACGGTGCAGGCCCGGCTGGACCGCCTGGAGCGGGACGGGGTGATCACCGCCTACGGTCCGCGGCTCTCGCCCACCGCGCTGGACCACCCGGTGCTGGCCTTCGTGCACATCGAGGTGACGCAGGGGCACCTGGAGGAGGTCGCCGCCGCGCTGGCCGAGGTGCCGCAGATCATCGAGGCGTTCTCCACGACCGGCGGCGGGGACCTGCTGACGCGGGTGGTGGCCCGGGACCCGGCACACCTGGAAGACGTGATCCAGCGGCTGATCAGCCTGCCGGGGGTGGTGCGTACGCGCACGGAGGTGGTGCTGCGCGAGCGGGTGCCGCACCGGATGCTGCCGCTGGTCGAGGCCGTGGGCGGCGCGGCCGGGCACGCGGGTGAGGCGCGCGGGCGGGACGGCAGGCCGGGGTGACCGCGGCGGGTCCGGGGCCGGCCGGGCGCTAGGGCGTGGCCGGCCCCGGGCCTCACTTCAGGCCGAGGGAGGCGCACTCCGCGGCGAGGGCCGGGGTGC
Organism: Streptomyces sp. CB02959; assembly: GCF_002803155.1. GTDB lineage: Bacteria > Actinomycetota > Actinomycetes > Streptomycetales > Streptomycetaceae > Streptomyces. Next base: position 505,516 of record NZ_NNBP01000002.1, on the reverse strand, counting down.
AGAGCCAGTCGGTGCGGACCACGCCGTCGCTGACGACGGTGTCCTTGAGGTTGTCCTTGGTGACCATCGTGGCCTTGAAGAGCTTGGCGGGGATGCCGGACTTGCTCTTGCTGTCGGCGGTGGTGGAGGTCAGCGAGGTGATGCTCTGCCCGCGCAGCAGACGGAAGGCGATCTCCGCGGCGGTCTCCGCCTCCGGCCGCACCTCCTTGTAAATAGTGAACGCCTGAGTGTCGTTCAACAACCTTTGCAATGCGGGGAGTTCGGCGTCCTGACCGCCGACGGGAACATTCTTCACGCCGGCCGACTTCAGCGCGTCGGCGATACCGCCGGCCATCCCGTCATTCGCCGAGTAGACGGCGTCGAAGCCTTGCGGACCACGGGAGTTGATGACGTCGGTCATCTCCTTCTTCGCGGTTGCCTCGGACCATTCGGGGACGTCCTGCTCATCGACGATTTTGCGGACCTTGCCGTCGAGTGCGGCATGCGCGCCCTTCTTGAAGGACGGGGCATTCGGGTCGTCCGGGGAACCGTTGAACATGACGACGTTGGCGGTGGCGGCCCGGGAGCCGAGCGCGGCGAGAATTCCCTCGCCCTGGAGGCGGCCGATCTTCTCGTTGTCGTAGGAGACGTACGCCTTGACGTCGCCCTCGGCGAGCCGGTCGTAGGCGATGACCTGTACGCCCTGACGTGCGGCGGAGTCCACCCAGCTCTTGGCCGCGGCGGCGTCGACCGGGTCGAGGACGATGACCTTGACGCCCTTCTTCACCATGGCCTCGAACTGGGTGCGCTGGGTGTCTGCGCTGGACTGGGCGTTCCCGTAGTCCACCGTGCATTCGAGGCAGAGCGCCGCGATTCTGCGGGAAATGATGCGGTGATCGAATTTCTCGTACCGGGTGGATTTGTTCTCGGGAAGGAGGAGGCCGATGTGGTCCTTCCCTTCGGGCGCTGCCTGATCACCACTTCCACAGGCCGCCAAGGGTGCGGCGAGGGAAAGAGTCAGCGCACTCACGATGACGCGGCGACGTATTGTTGCATTCATCACATTCACTGCGCCCATTGCCTTCATCGGCCTCATGAAAAGTACCTCCACAGGGGCCGCCTGACTCGGCCCATGAAGGGCTGAGTGAACGTCACCGAAGCCCGGATCGTCAAGAAACGAAGCAATACCGATACAAAAGCGAGTCATGCGTTGAGAGGCCGAAGGCGACGGGGGTGCGGCGCGCGGCGACCCGGCGGCGCGCACGGCGCCGGCCGCGGCGGACCGCACACCGGCGGCTACGCCAGGTGATCTTCTCCCGGCCGTGGGGCAGGTTCTGGGCCATGAGCACGGTACGGAAGCGGACCCCCGTCTCCGCCGAAGGGCGGCTGGGCCGCGCGAACGAACACCCCGGGCGCCGCGACCAGGACTACCGGCAGCGCCGCGACGCCCTGGCGGCCCGCGCCACCGGCCACCCGGTGGGCGCGCCGTACCCCGGTGTCGAGTACACCGAGGAGGAGCACCGGACCTGGCGGACGGTGCATGCCGCGCTGGCCCCGGCGCACCGGGCGCACGCCTGCCGGGAGGTACTGGAGGGCGGCGAGGGCGCGGACATCCCCGCCGAGCGGGTCCCGCAGCACGCGGACGTCACACCCGGGCTGCGGGCCCGCTCCGGGTTCGCGCTCACCCTGGCCGGCGGAGTGGTGCCCAACGAGCGGTTCCTGGGCGCGATGGAGCACGGCTACTTCCACGCGGTGCAGTTCGTACGCCATCCGGCCGTGCCGCTGTACACCCCCGAACCCGATGTGCTGCACGACGTGTTGGGGCACGGGATCCATCTGTCGTCGCCGCGCGTCGCCGAGTTGTACCGGGTGATCGGCCGGGCCGCGAACCGGGTCCGGACCGAGGGGGCGCTGGACATCCTGAGCCGGGTGTATTGGTACACCCTCGAATTCGGGTTGATCACCGAATCCGGGGCCGCCAAGGCGTTCGGCGCGGCGCTGCTGTCCTCGTACGGGGAGATCGCCGCGCACACCGGCCGGGAAGTCCGCGAACTGGACATGTCTGCGGCAGCCAGCACTTACTACCGGATTTCCAGCTATCAGCCTGTTTTGTTCGCAGCGCGCTCTTTCTCCCATCTTGAGGACTCGCTCGGTGCGTTCTGCGCGGAATTCGACGACGACACCGGGAATCGGCTCGGACTGCCGTCGCTCCCCCGCGATCGCGGATAGGCCCCGTCGTCGGCCTCCTGGCTGCCCGACGGCGGTGGCCCGCAGCCGCCGGGCGGTGCCGTACCGGCGCGGCCACCCTGGCCCGACCGCTGCGGCCACCGAACCGGACGCGCCGCCTCACCCACCGACGCCGACCAGCGCCACCGTGATGTTGTCCGGCGCGCCCGCCTCGATCGCCGCCTTCCACAGCTCGAAGGCGGCCCGCCCACCGTCGTGCGCCCGCAGCACTGCGGCGATTTCCTCGTCCAGGACCGGATCGGTCAGCCCGTCCGTGCACACCACGTACCGCCGCTCCGGAGCGAGCGGCACGCTCCGCACATGCGGGGTGATCGCGCTGAACCGCGCCGCGCCGCCGATCGCCTGCGTCACCAGCGACGTGGTCCGCTGTCCCGCCCGCAACGGCGGGCTGTCGTCCACGCTCACCTGGCGCATCCCGTCCCCGTCCGCCTCCAGGACCCGGCTGTCGCCGACGTTGAAGACCAGCAGCTCGTCGGGCAGGACGACGGTGCCGGCCACCGTCGTGCCCATCGCGGTCAGCGCCCGATCGCGCTCGGCCGCGGCGTACACCGCCCGGTTGCACCGGGTCAGGGCCTCCCGTACCGCCTCCTCGCTGTCCAGTGACGGCCCCAGCGCCGCCAGGTGCGCCACGGTCAGCGCGCTCGCCACCTCGCCGCCGGGCTGCCCGCCGATTCCGTCGGCGACCGCCACCACCAGGGGGCTGCCCAACGGGAACACCAGCGTCTGGGGGTTCTCGGTCACCGTGCCGCACAGCGTCCACGGCCCGGCGACCAGACTGTCCTCGTTGTGCTCCCGGATCAGACCGGTGTGGCTGAGCGCCGTCACCGTGACGTACCGCGTCACCGTGTCCATGGCCGTCGCTCCCTTGCGCTCGCTCCCCCGCCGGGTCCGCCGCGACGTCTCCCGCCCCGGGCCCACGGGCTCACCCGGCCCCCGCCCGACCGCTCAACGTGTGCCGCTGCATCAGCCGGGAGACGTCCTTGGCGGTGATGATCCCCACCAGATGCCCCGCGTCCACGACCAGGATCCGCATCCCGGTCCGCAGGGACGGCTTCTCCAACGCCTCGGTCAGCAGCTCGTCCGGCGCCGCCACCGCGCACTGGGACAGCGGTGTCGCCACGTCCCGCACACGGAGCTCCGCCCGCTGCGCGAGCGGTATCGCCGCGAGCCTGCGGAGCTGCACGACGCCGCTCGGCCGACCCTCGAAGTCCAACAGCGGGACGGCGGAGTGCCCGGTGTGCACCGCCACCTCGTCGATGAAGCGCTGGACGGTCAGCCAGTCCGCGCCGGTCACCACGGGACTGGACATGGCGTCGGCCGCCCGCACCCCGCGCAGCGCCGTCTGCAGCGTCGCGCGCCGCCGCTCCGCCCCGGCGACGACCATGATGAACAGTCCGATGAACCCCAGCCACAGCCCGCCCGGCGACCCGCGCAGTACGGAGATCCAGCCGACGGCCACCAGCAGTGCGCCCATCACCTGCCCGCCCCGGGACGCCACCAGGTCCGCGCGGTCCCGGTCCCCGGTGCGCCACCACAGGAGCGCCTGCACCACCCGGCCGCCGTCCAGGGGGACGGCCGGCAGCAGGTTGAACACGCCCAGGAACACGTTGGCCCAGCCCAACCACACCAGGACCACCGAGGGCACCGCCCACAGCGACAGCGCGTTCAACCCGAATCCGGCCCCCAGCGCGACACCCCCGATGAGCAGGCTGGTCAGCGGACCGCTGACGGCGACCGCGAAGGCCGCGGCCGCGGTCTGCGGCCGCCCCATCCGCGTCATCCCGCCCAGCGCCCACAGGGTCACGTCCTCGACGGAGATCTGCTTGCGCCGCGCGATCGCGGCGTGCGCCGTCTCGTGCAGCAGCAGGCTGCCGGTGAGCAGCGCGGCGCCGACGACCCCGGCCAGGGCGTAGACGACGGCGGAGCGCCCCGGGACGATGACGGGCAGCGTCTGCCGCCCGAGGCCGTACGCGAACAGCACCACCAGCAGCGGCACGCTCCAGTGCATGCGGAGCGGCACCCCGACCACTTGTCCGATCCGGACCGAGCCGTTCATCAGCGTCTCCCGCCGTCCCGGGCGGTGGTTCCTCCGGGCGGGGCCTCCCGCCCCGCACTCCGCGGACCACCCGGCACCGTATTCACCCCAATTGTCACTCGCTACGGCCTGTCGCTCGCCCCGCCGTCCCCGCCGGCTGCCGCACCCGCCGGCCCCGGCCCGCCCTCGGCACGGCCGTGCCCGCACCCGCCTTCCGCCCTGCTGCCCTTGCGGCCTGTCTGTCGGCCCGCCGAACTAACCTGGAAGTGCTGACGCCATCGGGTGCGGACGCCACCACGCAAGGCGCACCGCCCCGGACACGGGAGGCGAGGGCCATGGGACGCAGCCACCACTTCCACCTCGATCAGGGCGGCCACTCGATCACCGTGAACATCGGCCCGGGACGGGACGGCGAGATAGAACTCCTGGTCAACGGCAAGGTCGTCGCCTACCAGAAGGAGCACGGCACCGGTCTGAACCTCCTCACCGGCGAACTCCCCGACGACCCCACCCGGCTCTTCCGGGTCCGCATCCGCGAGCCACGGCTCGTCCCCACGGCGCCCCGCTGCACGTTGGAACTGGACGGCGTGGAACGCCCGATGCCCGAACGCCACCTCGCCTGAGCCCCCGTCTCACCATCGAAGCGACAGTCGCGGCCGCACCGCCGCCCCCGCGGCCGCCCGTCACCCCGCCCTTCCCCCATCAGTGACAGGCCCGAGGCCGACTCACCGACTCGTCGCCTTCTTCCCCGCACCCGGCCTAGCCGTCCCCCTCCTCACCCTGCTGCGCTCTCCCACGCGGTGGTCTTGGTGGTTACTTGGTGGTCTTGCGCTCCGCTTCCACCAGCTCCTTGAACTGCTGGAGATCGCTGCGGACACCACGCTCGATCGCGACCGCCTGCGCGAATCCCTGCGGCCCGCCGAAGGTCTCCTTGATCGTGCCCGGGTCGTACTCGAACCGGGCCTGGAGCCGGGTGTGCCCCCGGTCGATGGACAGCAGCGAGAACGTCCCCGCCAGATCGGGGCCGCTCGTGGTCTGCCACGTCATCACGTTCTCCATCTCCCGGTCGACGATCTCGACCTGGAACTCCTGCGCCCGGCCACCCGCGTCGATGTCCAGGTGCGCCCGCCGCTCGCCTGCCGACCGGGCTTCCCGGACGCCGTTCAGGAACCGGGGATACGCCTCCGCACGATGGAGGCAGGCCCAGGCGTCTTCGAGGGGAACGCTGATGTCGATGTGTTCTTCGAGAGTGCTCATCGGACACCTCACACCTTCCTGCACGCCCCCCGCTACGTCTCCAGGGTCCTCCGCCCGGCGGCCGGAAGCGACCCGAGTGCCCCGGCCCTCCCCACCCCCGCCCGGCGTCGGCCGGGGAAGCGCCGACCGGTGGACGGGAGCGTGCCGACCGTAGCTATGCGGGCTCGGGAGCCTGGTCGCACGGTGCGATCGCGAGGATCGCCACGTCGTCGTGGAGGACCCGGGTGTGGCGGGGCAGGTCGGTGTTGAGGAAGTCGATGACGTCGGCCGGTCCGGGTGCGGGACGGCCCCCGAACCGTTGGCGGAGCCGGTCCAGCAGCGGATAGAACGCGCCCGTGTGATCGCGGGCCTCGATCAGTCCGTCCGTGCAGAGCAGCAGCACGTCACCCTGGGCGAAGCGGTGCGTGTACGAGACCGGGCGTTCGGCGGCCAGCGCCCCCAGCCCCAGCGGAAGCGCGGGCGGGCCGGTGAGGGCGGTCACCTCTCCGCCCGAGATCAGCACCGGCTCGATGTGCCCGTGGTTGATGATCGTCACCTGATGGGCCCCGGCGTCGTACTCGATCAGGACCGCGGTCGCGAACAGCTCGTCGTCGGGGATCTCCGCCGCCTCGTGGGCCAGCCGCCGTTCCATCCGGGAGGCCACCGCCAGCAGGTCCCCGGGATCGTAGACCGCCTCGCGGAAGCTGCCGAGGATGTCGGCGACGGTACGGACCGCCTGCAGCCCCTTTCCCCGGACGTCGCCGATGATGGCCCGCTCACCGGCCTGCGTGGCACGGATGTCGTAGAGGTCGCCGCCCACCATGGTGCCGATCTCGCCCGACCGGTAGAGACCGGCCGCCAGTACCCCGCCGACCCGGTGCGGCACCGGTCGCAGCAGGGTCCGCATCAGCGCCTCGGCCACCGAGTTGACGCGTACCAGGTGCCGCTGCTGACGCTGCCGGTACCCGGCCAGCGCCACGCCCATGATCCCCACGACGATGGTGGAGATGTACGTCGCGACGTAGTGGTTTCCCCATAACTGATGGATGTTGTGGCCCGTGCAGCACGGGGTGCCCGCGAGCACGCCCTCCAGGACGACGGCGAAGGCGGTGACGACGGCGACGCCGAGCGGGCCGTGGGTGAAGGCGGCGAGCACCGGCACGGCGATCAGCAGGGAACTCACCGCCCACAGGGTGGGCGTGACGAACTCCAGCAGCAGCACGAGCAGGACGTAGAGTCCGGGCAGCCAGCGCATCCACGGGGGGACCGTCGGCACTTCGAAGCCGTTGCTGTCGACGAGTCCGGAGAGCCGCGGGCCCGGGTGGCCCTGGTTCGACGACCTCACGGCGGCGGCTCCCGCCGTGCCGCCGGGACCGGACCCACCAGCGCCGTCACCCTCGTCCTCAGCGTCACCGCTCAACGACCCACTCACGCGACCTGTTCACACGGACTCCCGCCACGGACTCCTGTCACGACCGTTCCCGAGGCCCACAGCCTGACGCGCCCGGACAGCCAACCCGACGATTACGCCGTCGGCGGCATGTCACCCACCGTCGCCGCGGCGCCACGCCGCACTCCCCCCGGCCTCGGTACCCGCGGCCCGCGCTACTCCTCCACGGCTCCGCCGACGCGCCGGAGGTGCTGCCGGAACGTGTACGCCGGATCGGTGGCGCGGCGCGCGAGGAAGTCGTCGAAGGCGGTCTGCCGGCGCAGGGTCTCGCCGGCGCGGATCCGGCGGGCCTGCTCGCGTTCGGTCTCCCAGATGGCGCGTGCCGTCTCCAGTACCTCCTCGGCACGGTCCGCGGCGACGAACAGCACCCCGTCGTCGTCGCCGAAGACCTTCCTGGAGGCGTTCACCGACGCCGAGCCGGGCGACGTCCTGGTCATCGACAACGCGGGCCGCCAGGACGAGGCGTGCGTCGGCGACCTGCTGGCCCTCGAAGCGCAGGCCGCGGGGCTGGCCGTAGTGGCGAGCCGGCAGCGCCCGCCCGGCGACCCGGTGGCCGGGAACCACCGCACCGATCCCGGGCGGGGCGGCGCGCAGCGGCGCGCCGAGCCGGACACAGGCGTCGGCCACCAGGGGCGTGGACAGCTCGGCGAAGGACTTGAGCATGGTGTTCTCCTCGATTCGGTCCCGTCGCCGCCTCTGAGCGGTCGGCGCGGGGGCGGCGAACGATGCCATGCTGCCCGGCCGTTCCGGGCTCGGACAAGCGGCTTGCCAACTACCGCTCCACCGCCCGCGAGTGGCCGGAATCCGCCTTATCGGGCGACCGCGCCCTCCCTACCTTTGACCACGTGACCAGATTTGAAATCTGGTCACGCACGGGGAAGGAGAGGGTCCGTGGAGCGAGCCGAACGCGGTGAGCGCATCCTGGAGGCCGCCGGGGAGCTCCTGGTCGCCTGGGGGTACCGGCGGGTGACGATCGACGAGATAGCCCGCCGGGCCAAGGTCGGCAAGGGGACGGTCTATCTGCACTGGAAGACCAAGGACTCCCTGCTGCTGGCCGTCGTGCTGGTGGCCAAAGCACGAAGCCAGCGACGGCAGTTGGAGCGGATGCGGGCCGATCCGCGGGAAATCCTGCCGAGCCGGATGATGCGCGGTTACTACCAGGACTTCCTGGAGGAGCCGGTACTGCGCGCCCTCTACACCGACGACGTCGACATCCTCGGCCGGCTCAACGACGCCGCCAAGAAGGAATTCGCCGAACTGATCGCGTTCAACGACGAGGTGATACGGCGCTACCTCGAAGTACTGCGGGAGCACGGTCTGGTGCGTACCGACGTCGACGTACTGCACCAGCGCTACATTCTGCTGTCCACGGCCACCGGATTCTTCATGGCCGAGGCGATGTTGGACGACCGTGCGCCGGACACTCCGGGCGTGCGCGCCGAACTCCTCGCCGAGACGATCCGCAGCGCGTTGGAAAGCACCGCGGAGGCATTCCCCGCAGCTGATGCCGGGCCGCCCCGGGGAAAGACCGTGGACGAGGCGCTGGCGGCCGCCGCGCTCGAAATCCTCCCGCTGTACGCGCAGGTGGAGGAACACAGCGCCCGGGAGCTGCGCCGGCACCTGCGGGACTGACGTCCCGCGCGGCCCGCACCCGACCACGGCCCACCGCGACTTCGGCACGGCTCCGCCGCGGCTCCCTTTCGGCTTCTTCTCGACGCCCTTTCGATGTCCGTTCGGCGCCCTTTCGACGTCCCTTCGGCCCCCTTTCGGCCCCCTTTCGGCCCCCTGTCCGACGTCGTTCCAGGCTCATTTCACCGCACCTCACAGGAGAGAGACATGACCGAATTAGCGGACTCCCCCTTCAGCGAGCACGTCGGCAAACACCCCGGCGAGCCGAACGTGATGGAACCGGCCCTGCTCACCGATCCGTTCACCGGCTACGGCGAACTGCGCGAACAGGGCCCGGTGGTACGCGGCCGGTTCGCGGACGACACCCCCGTGTGGTTCATCACCCGTTTCGAGGAAGCCCGCGAGGTGCTGCGCGACCACCGGTTCGCCAATGCCCCCGCCTTCGCGGCGGGAGGCGGAAACGGTGACACGCCCTCCGACCGGCTGATGGAAATCATGGGCCTGCCCGAGCACTACCGGGTGTACCTCGCCAACACCATCCTCACCATGGACGCCCCCGACCACACCCGGATCCGGCGACTGGTCTCCCGGGCCTTCACCGCCCGTAAGATCACCGATCTGCGGCCCCGGGTGGAGGACATCGCGGACGATCTGCTGAGGCGGTTGCCCGAGCACGCCGAGGACGGCGTCGTCGACCTCATCAAGCACTTTGCCTATCCGCTGCCCATAACGGTCATCTGCGAACTGGTGGGAATTCCGGAGGAAGGCCGGCTGCAGTGGCGGGATTGGGGGTCCGTGTTCGTCTCTTTGCAACCGGATCGGCTCCGCGAAGCGTTCCCGGCGATGATCGAGCACATTCACGCGCTGATCCGCGAACGGCGCGCGGCGCTCACCGACGATCTGCTCAGCGAACTGATCCGGGTCCACGACGACGACGGCGGCCGGCTCAGCGACGTCGAAATGGTCACGATGGTCCTGACCCTCGTTCTCGCCGGTCATGAGACCACCGCCCATCTCATCGGCAACGGCACCGCCGCGCTCCTCACCCACCCCGACCAGCTGCGCCTGCTGAAATCCGATCCGGAGCTGCTCCCGCGCGCCGTGCACGAGCTGATGCGCTGGTGCGGACCGGTGCAGATGACGCAGTTGCGGTACGCCACCGAGGACGTCGAGGTGGCCGGGGTGCAGATCAAGCAGGGCGAAGCGGTGCTGGCCATGCTGGTCGCGGCGAACCACGACCCCCGCCACTTCGCCGACCCCGCCCGGCTCGACCTCACCCGCCAGCCGGCGGGCCGGGCCGAGAACCACGTCGGTTTCGGCCACGGCATGCACTACTGCCTGGGCGCCAGCCTGGCCCGCCAGGAGGGCGAGGTCGCCTTCGGGAACCTGTTCGCGCACTACCCGGACGTGTCGCTGGCGGTGGAACCGGACGCCCTCCAGCGGGTCCCGCTGCCGGGCAACTGGCGGCTGGCCGCACTGCCGGTCCGGCTGCACTGAGCGGGGCCCCCGGACCCGGGCGGTGCCGCACGCCGACGGGGCACCGCCCGTGGTGCGGGGCGCCACCCGGTTCGGCTGCCGGGTCGCCGGCCGCCGGCTCCGGGACCGCCAGGACCGCGTCCCGCCTCCCTGCCGTCCTACGGCCCGATGTGGACATGCCCCGCCCACCGGCTCGGTAGCAGGGGCGCGCTCGCCCGGAGGGCGCGTACGGCCTGGTGCAGGGCGTGCGCGGGGGTGGGGTGGGGGCTGGTGTGGAAGAGCCGGGCGGTCTCGGCGGCGGTGGTGTCCTCGACGGGCCAGAGGGTCGCCACGACCTGGCCGAAGCCGGCGAGGTGGAAGGCGCCGCCGATATGGACGGACTCGTCGGGGAGGCGGCCGGAGCGGGCGGTGGCGCAGGCCGAGAGGTAGCAGAACTCGCCGCGGGTGAGGCGGAGCCGGGAGATCTCGGACACGGTCAGCGGCTGGTCGTCGAGGATGAGGTGGCTGCCGTAGGGGCTGGTCGGGTCGGCGACCGCGTGGCAGGCGAAGTGGGTGTGGGTGCTCGCGGGCAGGGCCGCCAACAGCCGGGCGCGGGTGGCCTCCTCACCGGTGAGCAGGACGGTGCCCGGCCCGTAGTGGTCGGCGGCGGCGCGGGCCTCGGCGAGGGCGCCGGCCAAGGGGGCGAAGCCGGGCGTGCGGGGCATCGCCACCACCAGGGGCGCGGGCGGGCGGGGCCGCGGGCCGCGGCGGGCGGCCGTGCGGACGGCCGCGGCGAGGGCGGCGACGGTCGGGGTGTAGGAGGGCACCACCCGGTCGAGGAGGGAGCGGGCCGCGTCGGGGTCGGTGTGGTGGCCGGCGGCGTGCAGCGGGAGTTGGGCCAGCGGGCCGGTGGCGGAGAGCCAGATGCGGGGTGGGTGGGGAGCGGTTGCGGTGGTGGCCGGGGTGGCGTTGAGGGCGGTGGTGTGGGAGAGGTGGGTGAGGACGGGGGCCGCCGTGGTGTCCCAGAGCCATTCCAGGGTTTCGCGGAGGTACGCCTGGGCCGTGAGGCGGTCCACGAGTGCGGTGCCCGCGGTCTCGGCGGTGCGCAGCGCCTCGGCGAACCGCGCGGCACGGCTCTCCGCCTCGGCGTACGAGAGGTCGGGCAGTGGTACGGCGGCCACTCCCCCGCTGGTGAGGATCAGCGCGTCGCAGCGCAGCGGGCTGGTGTTGACCGTCACCACCGGGCCACCGGTGGCCGCCGGGCGAAGGGCGGCCAGCCGCGGCGGTCTGAGGAAGCCGTCCAGGCCGGGCAGCCGGCGGGCCTCGGCGACCACCGCGTCCCACTGTTCGGCCAGTTGGTGACGGCGGTCGCCCGGGTCCGCGCCGGGCGGTGCGGTGGCCAGGGCGGTACGCAGTTCCGCCAGCCGGTCCGCGAGGGCCGGGGCGGCGTCCCGGAGCGCCTCCTCCTCGCCGCGGAGTCCGAGCGTACGGGTGAGCAGGATGCCGCGGCCCTGTTCGAGGAGTTCCAGGGCTCGCGCGGGGGCGTCGGGGCCGCCCGCCCGAAGGACCGCGGCCGCGGCGTCGGCGGCCAGTCCCCGGCCGTGCCGGGCCAGTTGGGTCTCCGATTCGCTGCCGTGCAGCTGGTGGGGCACCGCCCGGGGCAGCAGCGTGACGGCGCGGGCGTATGCCGCGGCGGCCTCCCGGTGGCGGCCGGTGGCGGCCGCCAGCTCCGCCAGCGCGCGGTGCAGGCGGATCAGCTCGCCGGGCGGTCCGGTGGCGGTCCTGGCGGCGGCGTCGGCGAAGGCGTACGCCTCCCGGAGGAGTTTGGGTTCCGGCTCGTCGCCCGCGGTGTGCCGTTGGCGTTCCAGCAGGGCCGCGGAGAGGTGGGAGAGCATGGCCGAGCGGAAGACGTGGCCGGGGCGGGCGGTCTCGATGGCCTCGCGCAGCAGGGAGATCGCCTCGTCGAGGGCGTCCGGGCCGGCTTCCCGGCGGGCCCGTTCACGCAGGGTGCGGGCGAGGTTGTTGAGGTAGCCGGGCCGTTGCGGGTCGTCGGGGGCGCTCACCGCCACCGCTTCGCGGTGGACGGCGATCGCCTCGCGCAGCGGGGACGGTTCCGGGCGGTGTGGTCCGCCGGGTGCGGGACCGGCCTCCTCCGGGAAGTCGGCGCACAGGTCGTAGAGCGCGTTGCCCAGGTGGCTGAGGACGGTCGCGAGTTCGGTGGGGTTGCCGCCGCGGGTCCGCCGGTCGTCGGCCGCCTGCCGGTACCGCGTGACGGCGTCGTGGAGCACGCTCGCCAGTCCGGTGCGCCGGTACTGGGCGTGCAACACCTCGGCGTGTTCGACCAGCACGCCGTCGCGGCCGGGTGCGGGAGGCGGATGCCCTTCGCGGCGGACCAGTTGCACCGCCTCGTCCAACGCGGCCCCGTCCCCGGTGACCCGGTGGCGTTTGACCAGCAGACCGGCCAGCCGGGCCCGGTGGGACACCGCGTCCGGGGCCCCGGCGGGGGCGGCCCGTACCGCGCCGCGGCTGGCGTCGATCGCCGCGTTGAGGTCGGCCGGGGCGCCGCTGACGTCGTACCGCAGCGACAGGTGCAGGCTGAACTCGTCGAGTCGTGACGGCAGCCACTCGCTGTCCGGCGGGGTGTGCCGCAGCGCTTCGCGGCCGTAGTCGACCGCCTCGTCGATGTCCCGGCGGTCGCTGGTGTGCCGGTAGTGGTCGCCGACCACCCGGGCGTGGTTGGCGACGGCGTCGGCCCAGCGTGCCCCGCCCGCCGGGATGAGCAGCAGCAGTTCCCGGCCGAGCCGGACCGCGTCGGCCAGGGTGGCGGCGTCGCCGGTGGCGCGGTAGCTCATCTGGAGGGTGACGGCGAGCAGGCGCAGGGTCCGGACCCGGTCCGGTATGTGCCGGGGCGTCATGTCGAGGAAGGGGCGCAGGGCCCGCGCGTCCCGGTGCGGTCGGCCGCCGCGCGGATCGAGTCCGCGGACCGCCGCGACGAAGTCCTCGGACAGCTCCTCGCGCAGCCTGAGTCCGGAGAGCACCCGGCGGCGCACCTCCCGCGGCACCCGGGGGCCGCCCAGCCGGCGCCCGGACCGCACCGCCTCCAGCACGGCGGCGGCCTCCGGCGGCACCGCGTCCGGCTCCCTGGCGTAGACGCAGGACAGCGGTTGCAGGGACGCCTCCCATTCGGCCTGGTGGGCGCCTTCGGGGCCGGCGACGTGCTGGAGCCAGCGGGCCATGCCGACGGCGTGCAACGCGGCGAGGTCCGGCCATCGGGCGTCGTCCATGCTGATCACCAGCCGGGAGACCGCTCCCTGTCGTTCCAGCGCCCGCAGGGGGGCGAGGTCGCCGGTGTCGCGGACGGCGGCGATGGCCTGCCGTGCCGCGACGAGCAGCCCGTCCCGTGAACCGTCCCGTGAGGGATCCCGCGCCGGATCCCGTGAAAGCTCTCGCATCGCGCCCCCGTTGGCCCGAGAATGAGGTGTCCGGTTCTCACCCCTGTGGTCCCGTAGGGGTTCCTTCCCCGTACGGTCCCGACGGCCTCTTCAGGCAGGACAGCATAAGCCCGACCGGAAGGTCAGCCCATGGCATCGACATCACTCGCGGACGGCCGCGACGACCCGGACATGACCGCCCTCTGCTCCCAACTCGCCGCGCTGAGCCGGGCGGTGCACGGCACCCCGCTGGCGGCCGAGCTCGCGGACGGTCTGCTCGCGGTGCGCGACGGGGCGCCCGCCGCGGCGCTGCTGGCGCGGCTGGGCATCGCGCCGGCCGGGCAGGACCGCGACGCCTGGGGCGGCGCGGCCACCGTCGCGGGGCTGGGTTCCGGCCACAGCCACGGTGAGCAGTACGCCTGCCCGGCGGGCCGCTGCGGGCGCACGGTGATCCGGGAACCAGGCGGTGAGCGGCCGCGCTGCCTGGTGCTCGGCTCGGACATGCGGCTGCTGGTGGACTGACCGATGGGCCGCGTCCGGTGATGCCGGTCCCGGGTGATCTGGGCGGTCAGCTCGCCCAGCGGTGGGTCGGCCGACTCGCCCTGCCCGGGCTGCTGCTGGCCGCCACCGCGCTGGTCGGGGCGGCGCTCGGGCAGCGGCATCCGTTCGACCACGCCCGCCTGCTGTACCGCGTCGCCCGCTGTGCGACGTCGTTCGCGGCCCGGCCGCCGTCGGCAGCATGTCCTGCAGCGTCATGATCCGCAGGTAGCTGTTGACGTCGACCAGCGGGTGGAGCACGAGGAGGTCCTCGCCGGGCAGGGCGACCACGCAGCCGTGCGGAGTCGCCACATCGACCAACTCCTCGGCCCGCAGGAGTTGGGTGGCGGTCCAGGCTCCGCCCTTGACTTGGTAGACGGGCCCCCGTCCCGGCTGAAACACCGTCACTTCGCGCGGCTCACGGCGGAGGTTGTGCAGTCCCACCGACCACAGCTCGGCCGGATCGGCACCCCAGCCGTGCATCTGACCGGTCCGCAGGAAGTACGTCCCCGCGGGCGCCCGTGCCCCCAGGACGGCCAGGAATCCGCCGCCGAGCTCCCGGACGACCTGATCCCCCCGGTCCGGGAGCTGGTCCGCTCGTCGCAACCGCGGGATCAGCAGCGGCCGTACCGCTTCGGGGCCGCCGGCGTGCCGGGGCTCGCGGCGGGGCGCCGGCCGGGCGGGGCTTGCGGCGGAAGAGGCCCATGCCCGGAGGCTACCCGCGGCCGGGCCGCCCGGCGCCTCACACGTCGCGCCGCCTCACGACGGTGACCGTGACGACGGTGGAGAGCAGCGCCCAGGCGGCCAGCGCCAGCCAGGACCCGGTGACCGTGGCCGGATAACCGCCCAGTGGGGCGGTGGAGTTCGGGTTGTGCGTCAGTCGGGCCAGGGCGCTGAGCGGCAGGCAGTTGCCGATCTCCTTCAGGAACCGGTAGTGGTCGCCGCCGAACAGCAGGGGCAGGAGGAACAGCAGCGCGACGACGCCGACGAGGGAGGCGGTGGGATGCCGCAGCACTGCGCCGAACGCCATGCCGATGAGCGCGCAGACCGGGACGACCAGCGCGTAGGCGAGGACCGCCCGCAGACAGCCCGGGTCGTGGAGCGAGAGGCCGACGTGGCGGGAGGCCAGCATGGCGTTGGTGGTGAAGAACGACGCCGTGGAGACCACCGCGCCCAGCACGAGGGTGAGCGCGGTGACCACGGTCACCCTGGCCAGGATCACCGCGCGGCGGTCGGGGACCGCCGCGAAGGTGCCGCGGATCGTGCCCGTCGCGTAGGCGCCGAAGACCGTCAGGGCGCCGAAGCTGGCCGTGGCCAGCGCCATCAGGTCGGCGGCGATCGCGTTGAGCCCGTGGAAGAGCGGGTCGTAGACGTACGGCGGGAAGCCGGGGACGGCGGGGTGCGGCCGGTCGATGTAGGGGAGGTCGCTGTGGACGGCGTTGATGTTGACGGCGAGGGCGGCGAGGGCGCTGAGGGCCAGCAGCCAGGGGGTCGAACGGAGCGAGCGCACGGTGAGCCACTCGGCGGCGAGCAGATCGGTGAACCGCGGTGCCGGGTCCTCCCGGTGCGCGAGACGGGCGGTGACCGGGGGCGGCACCGGGGTGCCGGCCATCGGGGTGCTGGTCATCGGAGCCCTCCGGTGAGGTGGTCGGCGTGGCCGGCGGTGAGGGACAGGAACACCGACTCCAGGGACGTGGTGCGCGGGGTGAGGGTGTGCAGCACGATGCGGTGGCGGTGGGCGAGTTCGCCGATCCGGGCCGCGGTCAGGCCGGTGACCTCGGCCTCCTCGGCGCTCTCCGGCCGTACCGCGGCGCCGTCGGCGGTGAGCACGGCCGCCAGCCCGGTCAGCCCGGGGGTGCGCACGGTCACCCGCGGCGCGGAGTCGCGGGCGGCGAACTCGGCCATGGCCTGGTCGGCGAGCAGCCGGCCCTGCCCGATGACGATGAGGTGGTCGGCGGTGTGCTGCATCTCGGCCATCATGTGACTGGAGACGAAGACCGTACGGCCCTCGGCCGCCAGGCGGCGGAAGAAGCCGCGCACCCAGCGCACCCCTTCGGGGTCCAGGCCGTTCAGCGGCTCGTCGAAGAGGAGGACTGGCGGGTCGCCGAGGAGCGCCGCGGCGATGCCGAGGCGCTGTTTCATCCCGAGGGAGAAGCCCCCTGTCCGGCGGTCGGCGGCCGAGGTCAGCCCGACCTCGTCGAGGACCTCGTCCACCCGGCCGGGCGGGATGCGCTGGGTGCGGGCGAGGATCGCGAGGTGGGCCCGGGCGGTGCGGCCGCCGTGCACGTCCTGGGCGTCCAACAGGGCACCGACGTGACGGAGTCCGCGCGGGCGGGCGGCGAACGGGACGCCGCCGACGGTGACGGAGCCGCTGGTGGGGGCGTTCAGCCCGAGGATCATGCGCAGGGTGGTGGACTTGCCGGCGCCGTTCGGGCCGAGGAACCCCGTCACGCGGCCCGGTGCCACGGTGAAGGTCAGGGCGTCGACGGCGGTGGCGCCGCGGTATCGCTTGGTCAGTCGGGTCGCTTCGATCACGCCTCAACGGTGCCCGGCGCGGCGGGTAACCGGCGTCACCCTCTGGTCTGCACTTGCCGGGCCCGGTCGGTAGCTCCTTCGTATGGTGGTGGCTCCCAGGTATGACGTCCGCGGGGCGCCGGTCTCGGCCGCGGCCTCAGGCCGCCGCGGGCTCGGCCGCGGACGCGGCATGCGGGGCGACCGCGCGGGCCGGCCGCACGGGCCGGGCCGGTTGCCCGCGCAGGTCGGACAGCCGGTCCAGGAGCTGGTCGCGGACGGCCGCCAGGTCGTCGATGCGGCCCTGGAGCAGGGCGAGCCGCTGCTCGAAGACCTCGATCTTGGGTGTGGGGTCGGCGCAGGTGTGCGGTCCGGTCAGTTCGTCGCGCAGACAGCCGTCGAGCAACCGCAGATCGTCGGTCGTCAGGCCGGCGGCCAGCAGCAGCCGGATGTTCGCCACGACCCGCACGGCGCTCTCCCCGTAGCTGCGGTAGCCGTTGGCGGACCGCTCGGGGCGGAGCAGCCCCTGCTCCTCGTAGTAGCGAAGCGCCCGGGTGGTGACGCCGGTGGTACGGGCGAGTTCCCCGATGCGCATGGTGCTTCCTCCTGGTGGCTGCCGTCGGGGGGAGCGTAGACCTTGCCGTGGACGTGAAGGTCAAGCCGGTTCGCCGAGCGGGGTGAGGACGACCACCGGGATGCGCCGCCCGGCGCGGTCCTGGAAGGCGGCGAACTGCGGGTCGGCCGCGACCTGTTGGTCCCAGAGGCGGTCCCGGGTCGGCCCGGTGGCCTCCGTGGCGCGGGCCCGGAAGACGCGGGCGCCGACCTCCACGGTGACCTCGGGGTGGGCGGTCAGATTGTGGTACCAGGCCGGTGGGGTGGCCGTGCCCCCGTTGGAGGGGAAGACGGCGAGCCGGCCGTCGGCGTCGGCCAGGTAGCAGGCGGGCGTGGTGCGCGGCAGCCCGGACCGGGCTCCCGTGGTGGTCAGCAGGAGCAACGCCTGCCCGGCGAGCGGACCGCCGACCGCACCCCCGTTGGCGCGGAACTCCTCGATGACGCGGCGGTTGAACTCGTTTCCGCCCAGGTTGTGTTGGCTGCCGTGGTCGCCCTTCGGGGCGTCCGGCGCGGGGTGGTTGCCGTCCACGGCAGGGGAACAGGGCGCGTTGGCCGCGATGGGCGCGATGGGCGCGATGGGCGCGATGGGCGCGACAGGCGAGGTATCCATGAGCACCACCCTCGACCTTCACGCCGGGGTGAAGGTCAAGTCGCCCCGGCAGGCCCGGCCGCTCCCCCGTAATTGGCTGGCGGAGGCGGCCCGGCCTGTTGAACATCACCCCATGGAGACGTACCTGACGACCGCCCGCCTGGCCCTCCGGCCGTTCACCGACACCGAGGCCGACCTCGATCTGGTGGTGGAACTCGACAGCGACCCGCAGGTGATGCGGTACATCACCGGCGGCCGTCCGACGACCCGGGACGAGATCCGGGCCGAGTCCTTCGCACGGATGCTGCCGGGCGGCTTCTGGGCCACGCATCTGCGCGCCACCGGCGAGTTCCTCGGCTGGCACTGCCTCCGACCGCACGGCGACGGCCCGGCACGCTCGGCCGAGCTGGGATACCGCCTGCGCAAGGCCGCCTGGGGCCGAGGGTTCGCCACCGAAGGCTCCCTGGCGCTCATCGGGAAGGGCTTCGGCGAGCTGGGCTACGAGCGGATCACCGCGAACACCATGTACGTCAACGCGGGCTCCCGCCGCGTGATGGAGAAGAGCGGACTCTCCTACGTCCGCACCTACTTCGACGAGTGGCCCTACCGGGTGGAGGGCGACGAGCACGGCGATGTGGAGTACGCGCTGACCCGTGAGGAGTGGCAGGCGCGCCGGTAAGGGGCCGGTCCGCTACGGCTCGGCCGTGCCCGGGGCGGCTCCGAGCCGCGCCGCCTTGCGTCACGGGACGGGTGGGGGCCGACGCGGCGCGCGGTCGCGATGGCAGGATGGCGGCATGGTGACGAATCAGCCGTGGGCGGGGCTCCACGGCGACCTCCTGGTGGCGAAGGCGTCGGTGTACGACCCGATCGGTTTCGCCTGCTCAGTGCCGGTGCCCGAACCGGAGGGCGCCGCGTACGCGGCTTGCGGGTTCACACTCGACGACCGGTCGGTCCGGTTCCGCGTGGCCAAGACCACCCCCACGAAGGTGGGCCAGTTCGTCACCGTGTGGCAGCGGTCCGAGGAGGGGCCGATTCGGCCGTTCGACGCCGACGACGGTGTGGACCTCTTCGTCATCGGCAGCCGCGACGACGACGGCTTCGGGCAGTTCGTGTTCCCGCGCGAGGTGCTGTGCGAGCGCGGCATCGTCTCCCGTGGCGGATCCGGTGGGAAGCGCGGATTCCGCGTCTATCCGCCGTGGGTGACCACGACCAACCGGCAGGCCCGCAGCACCCAGGCCTGGCAGGTGCACTACTTCTTCGACCTCGGCCACGACGGGCCCGCCGACCTGACGCGCGCACGCGCCCTCTACGGCTCGTAGCCGCCCGGCCGCCACCCGCGGTGCGGCATCCGGCGTCGTGCCGCGACATACAGCGGCATACGGCGGGCAAGGGGGACGCGAACCCACAGGCGGTACATGCCGTATCGGATACGAATACGTATCGCATACGGTGCTGTACCGTGAGCGCAGTCACGTCGGCGTGTCAATGTGTCAATGCCTGTGGAGGGACGCGTTGCCCAAGGGACCGACCAAGCGCCGGCCGCAGACCACCGCCCGACTGCTCGACGCGGCGCGGGAGACCTTCGCCGACCGCGGCTTCCACGGCGCCTCCATCGAGGAGATCTGCGACCGCGCGGGCCTCACCCGCGGGGCGTTCTACTCCAACTACCGGACCAAGGAAGAGCTGTTCTTCGCGCTCTTCGACCTGCACGCCCGGCGCGTCGTCGAGCGGCTGACCGCGGCGGTCGACGAGATGCAGGACACCGAGGACCCGCTGCGCACGCTGATCGCCCGCACCAGCACGCCGGACGAGGCCGAGCGCCGCTGGTACCTGCTCTCGACGGAGTTCACGCTCCACGCCATCCGGCACCCCGAGACGGCCCGCACCCTCGCCGAGCACGACCGCCGCCTCCGCACGGAGATCGCCCGGCTGCTGGCCGTCCTCTTCGACCGGCTGGGACGACGCCCCACCGTCGACCTGGACTCCCTCGCCCGCCTGGTCACCGCCGTCCACGAGGGCTCCCTCGCGCAGAGCCTGGTCGAACCGGACCACCTCCCCCCGGACGAGCTGCCCGGCACCTATCTCCCGCTGGTGATCCACGCCGTTTCCCGGGCCCGCCGCACCCGCCGCACGGACTCCTGAGCCCCGACACCCGAAGCCGGCAGGCCCCAAGTCCCGTACGGTCCCTACCCATTGACGAAAGGTATGGACCAATCTACGGTGTGCGCACCACCCCCCGATTCCCCGCCACTGACGCCCCGTCATGGCGCGAAGGGAGCCCAGCGTGACCGGTCGGATAGCGCGTCTGCTGAAAACCGGCCTGGCGGCCGCCTGCCTCCTGCCGATGCTGGGCGCCGCGGCACCCGCCACCGCCGCGCCCCGGAGCGACACCTGCGCCGTGAAGCCGAAGCCCACCGGCAAGGTCCTCCAGGGGTACTGGGAGAACTGGGACGGCGCGGCCAACGGCGTCCACCCGCCGTTCGGCTGGACCTCGATCGCCGACCCGCAGATCCGCGCCCACGGCTACAACGTCCTCAACGCCGCGTTCCCCGTCATCAGCTCGGACGGCACCGCCCGCTGGGAGGACGGCATGGACGCGACGGTGAAGGTGCCGACGCCGGCCGAGATGTGCCAGGCGAAGAGCGACGGTGCCACCATCCTGATGTCCATCGGCGGCGCCACCGCCGGTATCGACCTCAACTCCACCGCCGTGGCCGACCGTTTCGTCGCGACGGTCGTGCCGCTCCTCAAGAAGTACAACTTCGACGGCATCGACATCGACATCGAGACCGGCCTCAGCGGCAGCGGCAACATCAACCAGCTGTCGCCCTCGCAGTCCAACCTCATCCGCATCATCGACGGCATCCTCGCCCAGATGCCGGCGGGCTTCGGCCTCACCATGGCCCCCGAGACCGCCTACGTCACCGGCGGCAGCGTGACCTACGGCTCCATCTGGGGCGCCTACCTGCCGATCATCAAGAAGTACGCCGACAACGGCCGCCTCTGGTGGCTGAACATGCAGTACTACAACGGCAGCATGTACGGGTGTTCCGGCGACTCGTACGAGGCCGGCACCGTCGAGGGCTTCACCCGGCAGACCGACTGCCTCGACAAGGGCCTGACCGTCCAGGGCACCACCATCAAGGTCCCCTACGACAAGCAGGTCCCCGGGCTGCCCGCCCAGCCGGGCGCGGGCGGCGGCTACATGGCCCCGGGCCTGGTGGCCCAGGCGTGGAACACCTACCGCAACGGCCTGAAGGGCCTGATGACCTGGTCCCTCAACTGGGACGGCGCGAAGGGCTGGACCTTCGGCGACAACGTCAAGGCCGCCCAGGGACACTGAGCCCCCGGGCCTCCGAGGGACGCTACGACCGCCGGCGCGGCCGACCGCGCCGGCCCCCGTCCTTGGGTGCACCGGCGCCGCGCCGCGGGCCGCGCCCGGCGGCCGGCGCCTTCCCCCGCGCCGCCCCGCCCCCCTTGCCGGACGGCTGCTCCTTCTTGCCGGACGGCTTCTGCTTGGTCTCCTCGGCCGGGCGGCGGCCCCGGGAGCTGTTCACCGTCCGCCCGCGGACGATCCCGATGAAGTCCTCCACCCGGTCGGTGGTCCGGTCCTCGCGCCACGACAGCGCGACCTGGGACTGCGGGGTGCCGGTGATCGGCCGGTAGGTGAGGTCCCGCCGGTGGTACAGCCGCGCGAGCGACTGCGGGACGACCAGCAGGCCCACGCCGGCCGCCACCAGCTCGATGGCGTCGGGAGTGGTGGCCGGACGCTCGATCGCGGGCCGGCCCGGCGGCTGCGCCCAGTCCAGGGTGTCGTCGAGCGGGTGCAGCACGATCTCCTCGGCGAGGTCCTCCGCGCTCACCTCCTCGAAGGCGGCCACGAGGTGGTCCTTGGGCACGACGACCACCGAGCTCTCGGTGTACAGCGGGATCGCGCTGAGATCCGTCCGGTCGACCGGCAGCCGCAGGAAACCGGCGTCGGCGCCACCGTCCCGCAGGGCGGCGGCGGCCTCGGTGGCCGACACCTGGAGGAGGGTGAGCGGGACGTCCGGCAGGCGCTCGTTCCAGATCCGCACCCACTTGGCGGGTGTCACTCCGGGTACATACGCGAGCCGGAACGAGGGGGATGCTTCCGAGCCTGTCACCCCGCCAGGTTACCCGGCGTGGCCGGAGGCCGTGGTCAGAGGTGGTGCGCACGCTCGATACCCTGGAGCCATGAAGTCGCACCAGACCGCCCAGACGATGAAGCCCGCCACCGCGGCGAAGAAGCTGGGTGTGTACCTCCAGGCCACCCCCGCAGAGTTCCAGGAGGGCGCCGTCTCCCGCACCGAACTCAACGCACTCCAGGCGGACCCGCCCGAGTGGCTGCGCGAGCTGCGGCGCAACGGCCCCCACCCCCGACCGGTGGTCGCGGCCAAGCTGGGCGTCTCCATCTCCGGTCTCGCCCGTGCCGGGGTCACCGAGGCCCTCACCACGGAGCAGATCGACGCCCTCAAGACGGAGAACCCGGAGTGGCTCCAGAAGGAGCGCGCCACCCAGGCCGAGGTCCGCAAGGAATCGGCCCGCCTCAAGGAGAAGCAGCACACCGAGGACGAGGCGTAACCACCCCGCGACAGCGGGCCACCCTGCCCCCCGCGCCCACGACCGACCGTCAACCCCCCTCACGCTCGGCGACGCCCGGCTCCGCCATGATGGGCACATGACGACTCCGACGACCCCGAGGACCCGACCCGTACTCGTCTACGACGGCGACTGCGGCTTCTGCACCACCTCCGTGAACATCGCCGAGCGGTACCTCCGGCCCCGCTGCCTGATCACCGCCTGGCAGTTCACGGACCTGGACGCACTCGGGGTCACCCAGCAGCGCGCCGAGCACGAGGTGCTGTGGATCACCCCGACGGGAACGGTCCACGGCGGCGCCCAGGCCGTCGCCAAGCTCCTGCTCGGCGCGGGCGCCCCCTGGTCCGTCGCCGGCGCCGTCCTCACCCTCCCCCCGGTGCGCTGGATCGCCCACGCCGTCTACCGCCTGATCGCCACCAACCGCCACCGCATGCCCGGCGGCACCCCGGCCTGCGCCCTCCCGGCCAACAGCCGCCCGAACCCGGGCTCCTGACGGCCCCGCGGCGCCCACCGCCGGCAGTCCGACCGCAGGGTGCTCATGACGATGACGGTGGAGCACGTGTACGGCGCCAGGCTCCGCTGACCCGGCCCGGAGGCCGCCGCGCGCATGCCGCCGCGGCCCCGGAACCGGGGGCTGTCCCCACCGCGCACGGTCCCGCTGCCCGGATGGTTCGGCGGCGCGTACGGGCGCACGCTGGGCAGGGCCGCATATCCGATGCGGCGGGCGGCTTGCGCCCAGGAGGGACAGGGGAGATGTCATGACCGATCCCGCTCATCAGGTGCGGCGGTCCCGCGCTTCGTCATGGTGCGGGCGGCGGGGGATCGCGACGGTGACGGTGACGGCCGCCGCGCTGGCCCTGAGCGGCACACTGCCCACACCGGCCGCGCAGGCCCGTGATTCCGGTGAGGCCGTCCGGCAGGGACTGCACCGCCTGGTGGAGGAGGACCGGTTCCCCGCCGCGCTGGCCGCCACCACCGGCCGGGACGGGCGTACCCGCAACTACACCGCGGGCGTGGCGGACTTGACGACCGGGGCGCGGGTGCCGGTCGACGGGCAGGTGCGGGCGGGGAGCAACACCAAGGCGTTCACCGCCACGGTCGTCCTGCAACTGGTCGGCGAAGGCAATGTGGCGCTCGACGCGCCCATCGAGCGCTACCTGCCGGGACTGGTACGGGGCGAGGGCATCGACGGACGCCGCATCACGGTACGCCAACTGCTCCAGCACACCAGCGGACTGCCCGACTACCTCGACTTCATGGGCGACTTCAGCACGTACCGCCACACCTACCTCCAGCCGCGCGCCCTGCTCGACCTGGCACTGGCGCACAAGGCGCTGTTCGCCCCCGGGACGCGTTGGTCGTACAGCAACACCAACTACCTCCTGGCCGGTCTGCTCATCGAGCGGGTCACCGGCCGCCCGCTGGCCGAACAGATCACCCGGCGGGTGATCGACCGCATCGGGCTGCGCCACACCGCCTTCCCCGGCGTGGGCGACGAGCACATCCGGGAGGCCCACCCCGAGGGCTACTTCCCGTCGAAGCCCGGCGGGCCGCTGACCGACGTCACGGAACTGGACCCCGGCTGGGCCTGGGCCGCCGGCCAACTCCTCTCCACCCCGAGCGACTTGAACCGCTTCTTCACCGCGCTGCTCGGCGGCCGGCTCCTGCGCCCCGCGCAGCTCGCCGAGATGCGCCGCACCGTCCCGGCCGAATCCGGTCTGTGGCCCGGCGCCCGGTACGGACTGGGGCTGATCAGTACACCGCTGAGCTGCGGCGGCGTGATGTGGGGCCACGGCGGCGACATACCCGGCTACCGCACGCGCACCGGCGTCACCGCGGACGGCCGCGGCGTCACGGTCGCGGTCACCGCCGACCCCACGCCCACCCCCAAGACCCCCGACCACGCACGGTCCCTCCTCGACACCACCTTGTGCACGGGGGCCCGCATTCCCCGCCAGGCCCGGCCCGCTCCCTGATGAATCGCCTGACGCGCCGCTGACCGTGCCGGGCGTCTTCCCGGCGCCGCCGGTCGGGCGCGCCTGCCCGCCGCGGTCGCGGTCTCGGAACCGACGGCCGCATGACTGCGGCTCGGAGGGTTCGTGCGCCCAACTGCCCTGCCGGGGCAGGAGAGTAGATTCGCGGCCATGCGAGCAGTGGTGATCGACGGCAGGGGCACGTTCCGGCTCGAACAGCGCGCCGATCCGGTGGCCGGACCCGGCCTGGTGGCAGTACGGATCCACGCCGCGGGACTCAACGCGGCCGACCTCCAACAGGCCCGGGGCGACTACCCGGCGCCACCAGGCTGGCCGGCCGACATCCCCGGGCTGGAGATCGCCGGTGAGGTCGAGCAGGTCGGCGCGGGGGTCACGGGACTGGGCGTCGGCGACCGGGTCATGGCCCTGGTGGGTGGCGGTGGCCACGCCGAACGGATCGTGGTCCCCGCCGACCTGCTCCTTCCGATCCCGGTGGGGTTGTCCTGGCGGGAGGCCGCGGGTTTCCCGGAGGCGTTCAGCACCGCCTGGGACGCGCTGGTCGGCCAAGCGGGGGTTCGCGCCGGCGACCGGGTTCTGGTCACCGGCGCCGCGGGCGGAGTCGGTACGGCGATGGTGCAGGTGGCCGCCGCTTCCGGCGCCCATGTCGTGGCGAGTGTGCGCCGGCCCGAACTGCACGACCGGGTGCGGGAACTCGCCCCCACCGGTGGCACCGTGGAGGTGGTGGTCCCCGGCGAGGAGGGCGCGGGGGCTCCGTACGACGTCGTCGTCGAACTGGTCGGCGGGGAGGACTGCCTACGGCGGGTCGAACTGCTCCGCGCCCGCGGGAGGATCCTCGTCGTGGGGGTCCAGGGCGGGTCCATCGCCCCCTTGCGCATGTTCGACCTGATGCTTGCCCGCGCCCAGCTGATCGGCACCACCATTCGCGGCCGCTCCCACGCGGAGAAGGCGCTCCTCGCGGCCACGGTGCGCACCAACGTCGTCCCGCTGCTGGCCGAGGGCCGACTGCGGGTCCCCGTCGACGCGGCCTTCCAACTGGCCCGATACCCCGACGCCTACGCCCGGCTGGCCGGTCCGGGGAAGTTCGGCAAGGTCATCATGCTGCCCTGACGCACGGCGCCGGGCGGCGGACGGGCACCGCCGATCCGAGGCGGCCGAAGCAGCGCGCAACGCCGGTGCGCTGCCCGCAACCACCACAGAATCCCGTCGGCCACCGGCCGGTGACCGCGCCACGGCCGACCGCGCCCGTCCGGCTCCGGCAGCAGCGGAGCAAGCCGCTCCCCCTCGGCCGCGGCGCGCTCGCCCGGGTGCGCCGCGGGCGGCCCCGGAACGGAACCCTGAGCCCTCTCCCAGTATCTTCACCGTACGGACGCTCCCTGGACTACGGTGAGCGCCGACCTGTGACCAGGGTCTTTTCAACGGGGGAAGAGCTACGTGGACGCCATCATCTTCAATCTGACGACCGCGGCACTGCTGGTGCTGATGTTCAAGTGCGGCCTGCTCCTGGTCGGCGAAGACACCATGCGCCGCCGACCGGTGCCCTGGGTGGCGATCGCCCTCACCGCCGTGGCGGTCGGCGCGGTGGTCCTCCAGCTGACGTGGTCCGGAGCAATGGACGCCCTGGACGGCGATCCGCGCAAGACCGGCTGGTGGCGCGTGGTGACCTCGGTGTTCATGCAGAACGGCGGGCTGTTCGGAGGCGTCTGGAACATCGCCACCCTGGCGGTGATCGCCGCGCTGGCGCAGTGGTTCTGGCGCGGCCCGCTCATGCTGCTGCTGTTCGCCGGCGGCATTCTGCTGCCCCAGCAGATCGACGCGCTGTTCGGTGAGACGGCGCCCAGCACCGATCCCCGCAACTTCGCGGGCAGTTCCGGCGCTACGTACTTCCTGGCCGCCACCCTCGCGGCGGCCCTGCTCCTGACCGGCACCCAAACCAAGGAACGGCTGCCGGCGGTCGGCGTGCCCGCGGCCGGGCTCGCGATGTGGCTCGCCCAGGAGAACGGGCACGGTCTCGTGGCCTGCTACGGATTCGTCCTCGGCGCCATCGCCCTCCCCCTCGCCCGCCGCCTTCCGCGCCCGCCCGTCCCGGCCGCACTCGTACCGCCCGCGGCCGTGCCGACGGACGGCGCCTCCGCCACCGGAGCAGCGCAGTAGGCAGGCACCGCCGCCGTAATTCATTTCCCCGACCCCGTCCCGTCGCGGGAAAATCACCGGGCTCGGGCTCGGGCTCGGGCTCGGGCTCGATACGAGGTGGATCGCCGGTCGTCCGATGTGCCGCACCGGCAGCGACGGAGGAGGGCGCATGGCCAGACCTGCGGTGGGGGCGGCCTTGCGGCGCTGTGCGGAGTGCGGCGGATACGAGTACGGCGGAGCCCCGGACTGTACGGCCTGCCGTGCGCTGGTGGACGGCATCGTGGAAGGTGAGTGGTCCGCCTTTCTGCACGAGTGGAACCTCGGTGGCGCGGACGGGAGCGACCGCGGCGACCAGGAGGTGGCGCTTGCGGAGATGGTGGTGGCGGAACCCGACCGCCACGACTGGCGGTTGGTGGACGCCGCGCTCGACAGGCTGGTCTGCTCCGCCTGCGGTGATCGGCTGAGTCGCGGTCCGGTGGGTTGCGCCGACTGCGACCGGGCGCACGGCTTCCGCTATGCCGCGATCGAGACGGATCGGCCCGGCGTCCGGCCCGGCAACGAACACGCCGTCCGGGTCAACGTCTCGGTCGTGCGGCGACCGCGGATCACCTCGGACGACGAACTCCTCGCCCGGCGCCTGCTGTTGCCGGTCCTCCTGGTGGGGCTCCTCCCGACCACCGAACTGGCCCAGCGGGTGAACGCCCAGGTCAAGAGGAGCGCCCCGGCGCAGAGGGCCGCCGTTCTGGAGCGGGCCGTCGAAGAGATGCTGGCCGCCGCGCCGAAGGCAACCGGAACCCCTCATACGGATCTTGCGTCCTGATCTCCATGCAGTTGGCCCGAAGATTCCTGCTCGTCTCCGTCACCGCCACCGTGACCGCACTCCTCGCGCTGTCCGCGTGCGGTGGCTCGGCGGCCCCGCGCGGCGGAAGGGACGGCGGTGCGTCGGAGGGCACCACGGCCTCCGCCCCACCCGCGAAGCAGCGGCCGGCGGGGGCGGGCGGGCTGCTGTCGGGAGGGGTCTGGATGATCCAGGCGGTCACGATCGGTGGCCATGAGGAGACGCTGCCGTCCGAGGCCCGGCCATGGATCGCCATGGACGACGACGGGACGGCATCGGGCAGTTACGGCTGCACACCGTTCCACGCGAAGTCCGAGGTGACGGCCACCCGCCTGACACTGGGCGAGGCGGCGGCTCCCCTCCCCGCGCCGTCCCTGCCGCCCGCTGTGCCGGAGGGTGGGCCGGGGCCGTGCCATCCGGACGACGTGGCCCGCACACCACCGCTGGCGGACTTCGAGAAGAAGGTGAAGGCGGTCTTCGGCGGCGAGGTCTCGCCCTCCACGGAGCGTCCCGGCGGCTACACCAAGCTGCACGTCAAGAACCGCCTGGGCGACGACATCACACTCGCCCAGGCCAGGCGCAACGACTTCACCGCCGAAGCCGCGTTCGCCGGCGTCCACGTCTCCTTCCACGACCCCGTCCTGACGACGCGGCGCACCTGCGGCACAAAGGCCATGGAGGAGGAGGCCGGCGTCCTCGCGACACTGAAGAAGTCGCTCAACTACTGGTACTCGGCGGAATCAGAAGGCAGTTTGTCCCTCCAGGACGACTTGGCCTACCCCGCGATCGAGCACGGCTTCACCTTCTCGGCCATACCGCGCCGGTAACCGGCGGAGTCTCGGTCCCGGTCTCGGTCACGATCGGCCGAGCCTCGGGGAACGGTGGCCGGAGCGCTGCGCGCGACGCACCGCGGCGGCTCCGACGTCACCGGGTGCGTAGGCTCCCGAAAGGGAAAGGAGCCCGATCAATGAGTCCGCTGAGTCCGCTGAGTGCGCCGAGTCCACTGAGTCCACTGGGTCTGGAGAAGGTGCAGCAGACCGCGCCGCCGCTGGTGAACCTCTACAAGCAGGCCGGAGTCAGCCTGCGCAAGCACGGGTTGGAGGGGCAGCGGGCCGCGGTGTACCTGGTGCTGGACCGGTCGGGTTCGATGCGCCCGTACTACAAGGACGGCACGATGCAGCACCTGGCCGAACAGGTGCTGGCCGTCTCCGCGCACCTCGACGATGACGCGGTCGTCCCGCTGGTGTTCTTCTCCACCGACGTCGACGGAGTGCACGAGCTCAGCCTGGACCACTACCGAGGGCGCGTGGCCGCCTTCCACGAGCAGTCGGGGCACATGGGGCGCACCCACTACGAGGCCGGGATGGACGCCGTACTCGACCACTACCTCGCTTCCGGGGCAACCGCCCCGGCGCTGGTGGTGTTCCAGACCGACGGTGGACCCACCAGCCGGACCGCTGCCGAGAAGTGGCTGTGCAAGGCGGCCCGACTGCCGCTGTTCTGGCAGTTCATCGGCTTCGGCGATCCCGAACACCGGGAGTTCGACTTCCTCCGTCGGCTGGACGAACTCCCGGTCCCCGGCCGCCGCATCGTCGACAACGCCGGGTTCTTCCCCGCCGGCACCCAACCCCGCTCCCTGCCGGACGCCGAACTCTACGACCGGCTGCTCGGGGAGTTCCCCAGCTGGCTCACCGCCGCCCGCGCCCAGGGCATCCTCGACCACGGCCCGTACGGCGCCGGCAGCTCCGGGCCTGCGTCCCCGTCGGCGTAGCGCGAGGGCGAGGGCGAGGCCGTCAGGAGGTCGGGCCGCTCCAGTAGGCGTCCTCCCACCGCATGGCGTCCGGGCTGAACTCGACCTCCATCGCGTCGGCGGCGTCGGGCGGCAGGGAGAACGCGTATCTGCCGACGGCCTCCTTGCCGGGGAGGACGTAGCCGGTGAGCACCTTCTGCCGCCCGCTCCCGTCGATCACCAACTCCGCCGACGCACCGTCCGCGTCGTTGACGTCGGGCAGCCCGGTCTCGACGGAGACCCGCTTGCTACCGGTGTTGACCACAGTGACGGTGACCTCGACGGCCTTGTTGCCCTTGGCGTGGCCGTTGGCGAAGGCGTCCGGGACGAACGGCTCCGGCTTGGCGACCGTGACCTTGAGACCGTTGCCGAAGGTGTACGACCGGCCGAAGGTCAGGTGCCGGGCCTTCTCGGCGGCAGCCGCCGCGTCCTCGGCCGCCTTGGCCTTCGCGCTGGCCTCGTCGGTGGCCTCCTTGACCTCCTTGCGGGCTTCGTCGACCGCCCCCTTGACCAGCACGACGGTGAACACCGCAGTGGCCACGGCCAGGAGCAGACCGATGACGCCCATGATGACGCCGCTCAGCGCCATGGCCTTCTTGGTGGCCCGGCCGCTGTGCACCTGACTCAGTCCGACGCAGCCGAACACCACGGCCAGCGCGGCCGGCAGCCAGGACACCCAGAACAGGACGACGAACAGGCCGAGGCCGATGCCCACCAGACCGAGCACCAGGGCGGCGATGGGCATGCCGTTGCCCGGCGGCCGGACCCACACCGGCGGCGGGTACGGCGACGCGGGCTGCGCGGCGCCCTCGGTGGTCGGCGGGGCCCACGGGTCGCGGTCCGGCGACCGCGGGTCCGCGGGCGCGGGACCGTCCGGGGAGACGGGCGTGGTCATGCAGAATCCTTCAGCCGGATCACTTGGTGAATTTCCGACCATACCAGGGGTTTTACTATTTCATTACCTCTTGGGGAGGGGATGGACGGACGGGGCGCGACTGGCATCCCACCCAGGCACCCGGCCGACACCCGACGAAGGCGCGGGCCCGAACCCCAGACACCCAACGCCAGGCATCGAACCCCCGGCATCGGCCCCCAGGCACCGAACACGGAACACCGGGCAAGTCACGACAGCCGTCTCCCGCGCCGCCGAGCGCCGCACAGGAGACCGGAAACCCATCAGGAACCGCCAACTCGGCTACCGACAAAGGTCGGCGCTATGCGCGTACCTCCGCGATCAGGGCGCGCACGGTCTCCGCCTCGGGCGACCCCAGTTCGGTGTAGTGGTGCAGGGCGCGCTCCCAGTGGTGCACGGCGAGCCGCGGTGAGACGGCCCTGCTGACCGAGCCCAGGCCACGGCGTGCCCGGGCCTCCTCGTACGTGCTGCCGCAGGACCGGCTCAGGCGCAGGGCCCGCAGCAGATGCAACCGGGCCGCCCTCAGATCACCGGCCTTGGCATACGCCTCGCCCAGCCCGTTGAGCGTCATCGCCGCGTCCAGGTGCAGATCCCGTTCGTCGAAGATCCGCCCGGCCTCGCGCAGATGCTCGATGGCGTCCGTGGTACGACCGAGTTCCATCTCGGCCAGCGACATGCCCCGCAAGGTGATGGCGCGGTTCCGCTCCGCCCCCAGCAGCTCGTACTGCCGTAGCGCCTGAAGGTGTTCGTCCAGAGCCCCGGCGTAGTCCTCGGAGTAGTGCCGTACCCACGCATGGTTCTCTATCGCGTTCGCGCTTCCGTGCGCGTCCCCCGCGGTCTCGAAGTGGCGTGCGGCGGCCGAATAGTGCGTGGCGGCACGCGTCAGGTCGCGCTGTTCCAGTAGCGCCAGCCCCAGGCTGTTGTGCAGGATGCCCTGCTCGCGGTGTGCGCCGGCCCGCTCGGCGGCAGCGAGCGCCACTCGGTGGGTGCCCTCCCACGGTGCCCACGCCTTGGCGAGGAAGAAGTACCCGCGCAGCGCGTCGGCGAGCAACCAACTGCGCTCCGGCGCCGTGGACTCGGCAGCGGCCCGGCAGATGCCCACGAGGTTGTCGCATTCGGTGGACAGCCAGGAGAGGGCAGCGCTCCGGGACGGGAGCTCCGGGGTGATGCCGGACGGGAGTCCCAGCTCGTCCTGAAGGCGGTAGCGGTGGGGCGACAGCACGCGGTCGGCGCGGTCCGCGGTGGCCAGGTAGTGATCGACCAGTCGGTCAACGGCGGCTGCCCGCCCGGAGGGTGCCAGATCCTCCCCGGCCCTCTCTCGGGCGTAGTCGTGGACCAGCCCGTGCATCCGATAGCGCCCTCGCTCTTCCTCCTGCATCATGTGGGCGCCGCACAGGCCCTCCAGCAGGCGGCGGACCCGGGCCGGCGGAAGGCCCATGAGAGCGGCGGCGGCGTGGATTCCCCATCGGGGGCCGGGGGTGACGCCGCACAGCGCGAACAGC
This sequence comes from Streptomyces sp. CB02959, assembly GCF_002803155.1. Classification (GTDB taxonomy): domain Bacteria; phylum Actinomycetota; class Actinomycetes; order Streptomycetales; family Streptomycetaceae; genus Streptomyces. Next base: position 474,019 of record NZ_NNBP01000002.1, on the reverse strand, counting down.
CGCTGCTGGTCCTGGTCGAGGTCCCGGTACGAGACCGCCAGCACGGAGGTCATCCGGCGCTCCCCGTCGTCGAGTTCGTACAGCCTGCTCTGCTCGTCCGCCAGCCATGTGGCCAGGTCGGCGAAGGCCGCCGGCTGCTTTCCGCGTACCCGGGCAGCCGCGATGCGCAGCGCCAGCGGCAGTCCTCCGCATCGCTGGGCGATCCGTTCGGCGTGCCGCATCAGCTCCGCCGCGGCCGGATCGCCCGCCCCGGCACCGGGGTGCCCGGACACCTCGACCAGCAACCGGACCGCGGCGTCGGGTGGCAGGACGTCGAGGGCGATGCGGTGGGCGTCGTCCAGCGCGGGGAGCAGCCGTCTGCTCGACACCACCGCCCTGCTCCCACCGGGCGGCGGGAGCATCGAGTGCACCTGGTCACTGTCGTGCGCGTTGTCCAGCAGTACGAGCACGGGCTGCTCTGCCAGGTGCCTGCGGTAGGCGGCGGCCCGGTCCTCGGTGTGCGCCGGGATCGCCTGCTCCGGGACGCCGAGCTGGTGGAGCAGGCGCCCGAGGGCCTCCCCTGGTGGAAGCGGGGGCGTGCCCGACGCGTGCCCTTGGAGATCGACGAAGACGACGCCTCCGGGGAATCGCCGTTGCCGGTGCACGGTGTGGGCGGCCTGGAGCAGCAGCTCGCTCTTGCCCACCCCGCCCGGCCCGGTGACCAGGCAGGCGGCGGGTCCGGAAGGACGGCCGGCCGGGTCCAGAGCGGCCACCAGAGAGGCCAGTTCCGCCTCGTGGCCGATGTGAACCGACGACGGCGGCGGAAATCCGCCGGAGGGCGCGCCCGCCGGCCGTTGCGGGGCCGTGATGGTCACCTGCCCGCCCTGGATCACCGGACCGTAGAAGACCCCGCCCGAGACGGTGTTGTGCACACCGCCCGATACCCGTGGGGTGCCGGACACCCCGCTCTGCTGCTCCGGGGCATCCTGACCGGCACCGTCAGCCGCGCTCGCGCTCACCTCGTACATCCCCCCTGCCGAGCCGCCTCGGTCCCGACCCGACGACGGTATCGTGCGGTGATCCGGGAGCGAAGGGTCGCCGGATGGCTCCCTCCTCCTCGGTGGTCCGGTGTCCTGGCCGTCGTGCCGGCCGTGTGCCGTCGGACGGGGTCACAGAGACCGGCCCAGCCATCGCACACAGGCCAGGGCGGCCCGTAGGAACCCGTCCGCCTCCGGCGATCCGGGCGCGGGTGGCGGGTGGTGCTCGCGCCCCACGGCGAAGGCACGCCGGATGCCCGTCGCGTCCGGCACCCCGAACTCCGGCGCCCACAGGAGGACATGACGGGCCGCCGTCACCCGCACGCCCTCGCACAGCAACCGGTAGCGCAGTGCGTCGAGGCAGAAGCGGGAAGCGAGCCAGGCGTCCCGCACCGGGTCCGTGCGCTGCCGATCGGCTGCGGTCAGCCGGGTCCACAGCACGCTCTCGGCGTTCTGTGCCCAGAACCGGGCCTCGTTGGCCAGAGCCTCGGTGGTCGGCCAGGTCACCCCTGCCTCCGCCAGCGTTCCGACCACGGGACGGTGTTCCGCCAGCAGGCGACAGGCGACCAGCGGGGACCGCGCCAGCCCGGCCGCCTCGGTGACGTTCACGCGCAGGGTGGCGAGGTGCCGGTTCATCGCCGCGGCCAGTGCGTACCACTGCTCCTGGCAGGGGTCGTCGTCGATGACGACCGTGACGTCGATGTCGCTGAAGCGACTGACGGCCGCCGGGTCGAGCGTCGAGCCGGTGAGGACGGCGGCCTGGACGCCGGGCCGGCCGCGCAGCACGCCGCGGGCCCAGGCCGCGATGTCCCCCGGTGGCAGGAACGCGGGCCGGACGGGGCCCGGATCCGCGGGAGGGCCCGCGGCGGAGGGCGCGCTGGCGGTCCGAAGGGTCCGGACGGTCAGGTCGGCTCCCAGAAACGCACGCAACGCCGCGGCGAGCACGGTCCGTTGGAGGTCCGTGGCGGGGTGCGGGTCATGGTGTTCCACCACGACCTCGTCGCCGTCCCGAGCGATCCGCGAGACGCTGAGGTCGAGTTGTCTGGAGAGCTTGGCCAGATCGGCCCTCCGCACCCCATGGCCGTTCGGCCCGGTCACCAGGGCGTGCTGTGTCCGGGCGGCGAGAAGCTCCAGCCGCGGACCGGGCCGCCGGCAGCCGCACGGACCGTCGACCCAGACGCCCTTGTCCCCGTTGACGTAGCGCAGCAGCGGCATGGCGCGATTCACCAGCGGCGTCACCGCGACGTCGCCGGCGACCCCGGGCGGCAGCGGATCCCCCCTTTCTCCCACCACCTCCAGGAAGGCACCCGTCTCCTCTACGTGGTACGTCCCGCTCTCCCCGCACTCGTGCGCGACGATGCCGGCCTCGGCGAGTGTGTAGAGGGCGGTGACCGGGCACTCGAACGTCTCCTGGATGCGTTCCCGCAGGCCCGCGGTGAACTGCTCACCGGACAGGACGACCAACCGCGGCGCGATCCCGCTCGACGGCCCCAGGCGATCGCACAGGGCCGCCATGACGCTCGGCATCACGGTGATCACCTTCCCGCGCAGCTCCCCCAGCACGGAACGGAATTCATCGTCCGGCAACTGCCAGGCACGGCTGAGGTTCCACTTCACCAGCGCGACGTCGGGCAGGTCCGGTGGGACCGACGCGCGGGAGGTCGACGCCAGGTGCAGCGTCAGATGCGTGATCGCCAGAGCGCTGTGCCCACCGAGGTGACGCCGAGCATGCCGGAGCAGGGCGGCACGTTCCGCGTGCTGGGCCGCGTCGTCGACGACGACCTCCAGGGGCGCACCGGTCGTTCCGGTGGTGTGCACCCGCCGCCACCGGCGGGCGTCCCCCTCTGCCGACCACAGGCGCGGGCGCTCGCTCCGGACGGCCGCACGGCGCAGCAGCGGCAGGCGACGCAGCACCGCGACCGCGTTCTCCCCGGTCACCGGGCCCGGCGGAACCAGCGACTGGTAGTGGGGGACGTGCCGGCGGGAGTACTCGAGCAGTTCGGCGAGCGTCGTCAACGCCGTCGTGCCGCTCACCCCGGAAGCCAATCAGCGGCCTCCTGGTCGACATCGGCCAGGAACCCGGACAGCTCCTCGATGTCGTGACCGCTCGTCGCCCAGAACTGGGCGAGAGCGGCGGGGCCGGTCTCCTCCCCCGGCTCACCGGCCACGGGCGCGTGCAGCGCCTGAGCACGGTAGTCCACCATTCTGACGAGCTTCAGCAGGTCGGCGGTGTTCCCGCCCTCGACGGCCCAGCGGCTGCGCAGTTCACCGAAGGCGTCCCCGGCATCCAGCACCGAATCGTCCGACCGTGAGGCGTGCACCAGCAGCACCAGGTGGCCGCGCAGCAGCTCCCCGGTCCGCTTGCTCATCCGTCCGGGGGCGGCCTGTGCGAACAGTTTCCGCAGATAGCCCGGCAGGCCGCTGGCACGGAGCGCCGACCTCATCACCCGTGCCGGAGTCTTTCGTCCTAGCACCGCGGATCGCCCTCTGCCTTCCCTTCGTCCACCGCGAACCGGGTCACCGGCCGTAGGTTCTCCAAGCGCCACAGCATCCGGTCGACCGCCTTGCGCACCGCGGGGTCGCGGGCCGGTGTTGCGGCAGCCTGGCGCACCGCTTCCAGGGCCCGCGCCGGCAGCCCCAGCCGCTCGTACACGAGGGCGAGGCCGTGCAGCGCACGGGGCAGGTCGATGGTCAAGGACAGGGCGCGCATCTCGTCCACCGCGCCCTTCAGACGCCGCATGGCCGAGGAGGGCGAGCCGAGGCGCGCCTCGCACATCCCCAGGCTCGCCTCCGTGTCGAGACGGTGCCGGGCGTCAGCCGTCTCGCCACCCACGGCCAGAGCGGTGCGATAGGCCTCGGCGGCCTCCTGGTACCTCCCGCGCCGCAGATGGACGTTGCCTTCCAGCTTGTGGGCGATCAGCAGGCCCGCGGCATCGCCCGTGCGGGTCCGCAGGTCGACACAGACACCCAGCTCGTGCAAGGTCGAACGGTCGTCCTCCTGCAAGTAGGAGAGGAAGGCCCGCTGGCCCGCCAGCTCCGCGCGCAGCCCGGGTGAGTCGAGGGCCCCCGGGATCGACTCGCACTCGCGCGCCAACTGCCAAGCGGACCTGGTGTCGCCGAGCTGGGCGATCTTGCGGGACAGCCGGACCCGCAGGCGGACCCGGTCCGCATCGTCCCCGAGGCCGTCGACCGCCTCGATGACTGCCTTGGTGAGCAGGACGTACTCCTTCCAGAAACCGCGTGAGTTGAGCCGGTCCAGCAGCCGGTCGGGGACGGCGTCGCGAAGTGCGCGCCATTCATCCGTCTCCACCGACACCAGGGCTACCGGCGCCAGCACACCCGCCAGCGCCCCCAGCGCTTCGTTCTCCGCCTCGGCCGCCAGGTCCGCCAGTTCGGCGAAGATGTCGTGCAGGGCGGACCGGCGGGCCGACGGGTCCACATCGTCCAGGGCCTGCGTCACGAGCTGGGGCACCTCGATGCCGCCGGCGACTTGGACGACGAGGCAGCGCGGCCCCAGATCGGTCAACGACGCGGTGAACCACGGTGGAAGAGCCATCCCCGCCGAGAGGAGATCCGCCAGGGGTACGCGGTCGAGCACCGCGGCGTACGCGAGGGCCTTGCGGTGTACGGCCGGAAGCCGGGCCACTGCCGTTGCCACGAGTTTCCGTGCGGAGAGGACATCGGAGGGGAGGTCGGGGCGGATGAGCAGAGGTGCGGGCACGTAGGCGGTGTGTGCCAGGAACGTGCGCAGGGCGAGGGGGTGCGAGAGCACGTCACCCGGCAGTTGCCGCGCCAGCTCGGCCGGGTCCACCGGGAGGTTGGTGCTCCGCGCCACATGCGCGATGAAGTCGGTGCCTTCGGCGTGGGACATCGGCGGCACCACTACGTGCAGGACGTCGGTGGTGTCCGCGAAGTGCTCCTGGGCGGTGGCCAGGACGAGGCAGTCGCGGAGTCCGGCGAAGGCGCTCAGAATGGTCCGTCCGACACGGTCCGTGCCGAGGTTGTCCAACAGCACCAGGAGCGGTTCGTCCGCGACGCACGCCAGTAGGGCGGCGAGCGCGTCCGGCCAGTCACGCGGGTACAGGTCCTCACCGGCCAACCCGCGGTCGAACGCCCTGTCCAGCCAGTCGTTGACCCCGTCCACCAGGAAGCGGGGCTCGGCGGCCACGGTCCCTCCCGCGGACAGGGCGAGGACGGTCCGGCCGGCGCGGAGGTCGTCCGCGGTGTCGCACAGCGCATGTGTCTTGCCGATGCCGGGCAGTCCGCACAGCACCACCGGGGGCCCGCCCGGCGTCGCCGCGGCGCGGGCCGCCGTCACGACAGAGCTCCTCCGCCAGCCTTTGGCAGGGGTGTTGAACTCCGACCGATACGCCGCGTCGGTCGATCCGCCCGGTGGCGTCGCGGCCCGCGGTTCCGGTGGTCCGGGTGCCTCGCCGCGGATCCCGGCGCAGAGCCGGGTGAACGAACGGGGTTGGTCCAGCCCGTCGCGGAAGTCGCAATAGGTGTACCGGTCCAGGAAGTCCGGATGCTCCAGGGCCGCATCCGGGCTGTTCGGGAGCAGCACGGGGATCACCCGCATGGAGCGGCCACTGACCCGGGCCTCGACCGCGAGCCGCACCTCCTCGTTGTGCCACGGCCCCAGGCCGTGCGGGCCCCACATCGCAAGACAGCAGGGGCTGTTGGCCAATGCCTCGTTCTGGCGCTCGTGCCAGGGCTCTCCCGCCACCAGGCTCCAGTCGTCGAGGAAGACGTGGAAGCCCTCCTCGTGCAGCATCTCGGCGAGGCGGTGCACCACGGCCCCGTCCTTGGTGTTGTAGCTGATGAACGCGTCGTAGGTCGGCTTCTGCCGACGGGCTCCGCTCTCCACCGTCCCCCCAGAGAAATGCGCCGTGCGGACGTTCGTTCGCACGTTCACCGATGGCAACGCGTGGCAACGCCCTCGCCCGCGCCCAGGAGCGCCGCCTGCCGCACCGCCGGTCCGCCGCCGCGCCTGGTCCCGGCACCGCCCGGCGCACCCTCCGCACCGCGATGCCGGCACACGCCGCGGCCCGGCATGGTCACCCAATTATGCCCGGCGACGGTGTCACGGCGGTAACTCCGCGACGGGAGCGGCGCCTGGGGCGCATGACGGCGAGGCCAAGGTGCTTGAGTGTCCTACGAGTTGTGCCGGACCCCGCCGCAGTGGTGAACACTGGGTCCGTCGGCGTGCTCGACATGTCCTTCGATTCAACGGGTTCGGCATCCGCATCGAGACGCTGGACAATCCCGGCTGGTCCGTTGAGGTCGATCTCGAAGAGACCGGACTCAACGGAGTCACCCTGGACCGGACCGAGGTCGCCGAGGGGGATTCCTGGATTCAGGCATGGTCGGACGGCTCCGTCTGCCATCTCCGCTGCGGACCGGCCGACCTCGGTTCCGCGTTGGAGCGGTTCACGGACTTCGCAGCCCGGCACGGACAGGAGGGAGAGTAGGAAGAGGAAGGACAGGCATCGGGCGCGCCGGGACAGGCAGGGGCCTGACTGCCTGGCAGCCTGACTGCCTGACCCGATCCGTTCACGCCCCCGGCGGGTGCAGCAGCAAGACGGAGGGCACCTGCTCCGGGCAGGCGAAGCGCAGCAGTTGGTGCCCCACGCCCGAGAGGCCGGTCATCAGGCCGGGGGCCTCGCTCCGGGACGGCGAACCGCACACCCAGTCGGTCTCCGCCGCGGCATCCAGCTTCTCCCCGAGCGACCGCGCCAGGTGGCCGGGCTCGACCCGGCCGCTCTGTTCGGCCAGCAGGAGGAGTTCGAGGTTTCCCAGGTCCCCGTGGCACATGCTGTCGCTGCCGCGACCGGTGAGGCGCAGCGTGCCGGCACCGGAGTCGCCGGGTCGTAGCGCCGCCATGGCGTCGGCGGCCAGCTCTTCCTCCCGGCCGGTCGTCGCCGTCCGGCCGAGCAGATCAAGGCGGGACATGCCGATTCCCGCGGCACCATGGCACCACAGTGAGCGAAACGGCGACGGCGCGTCGGAGCGGAAGTCGGGCCAGTTCCCGGCCTCGGCGTCGAACGCCTCCTTCTCGTAGGCCAGTCCACCGGTCACCGCGGCGGCGCATCCCTCCTCGGGTACGAAGGGGTGCAGTCGGGCCAGTGCGGTCACGATGCCCGCCGTTCCATGGGCGAAGCCCGTGAGCGGCCGACTGCTGCCGATCTGGTGGTGCTCCCAGGCCAGACCTCGCCCGGTGCCACCCGGAACGGCACCGGTGACCAGGTGCCGGGCGGCGCGCCGGGCCAGGTCCGCCGCCCGGCCGTCGCTGTCGAGTCCGGCGTCGATCAGAGTGAGCAGAACCAGCGCGCAGCCCGCCGAACCCGCCACGACGTCAAAGGTCTTCGTCCTGCCCAGGTCGCGTTCCACGGCGGACAGCAGCGGCTCGCGTACCGCGGCCACATGAGCTGTGCCGCCGAGCAAGCGGTCGAGGTGCGCCAGGAAGTACAGCGGCCCCATCCAGGCGCCGAATGCCCCGATGTCCGCGGGGGTTCCGCTGCCCGCGGGTCGTCGGGCCGCGGCCGCCGCCCGCGTGTGGACCCTGCGGACCACCTCGTCGGCGATGTCCGATGCCAGCGAGGTGAAGCGCCGGTGGCCGCTGAGGTGGCCCAGGCGCGCGAGGTAGAGACCGATCCCGGAGAGTCCGGAGTAGAGGTCCTCGTCGAGTGCGGCCAGGTCCCAGACCCCGTACGCCACGTCCTTGGGCGCGATCCACCCGACTCTCCCGTCCCGGACGATGGCGAGCCTGCGTACCCGGTCGCCGATCGCCGTTGCGGCATCGACGAGTTCCCCGGCGCCGGCGGTACGGGTCCGCCGCCGACCGTGCCGCGAGGCCGCGGAGGGCGGCTTCTCCAACAAGCCGACGTCCACTCTGCCGACGAACGAACCGGCGATGATCCGCTCCTGGAGCGCCTGGTCTTCGGGGCCCATGGCCTCGATACGGCCGCGCACCGCTGTGAGCACCGGTTCGTCGAAGAACCCGGGTACCGAGCGGCCGTCGTCGAGCATCAGCTTCCGCGCCCCGGGCAGGGCCTGGAACAGCGGGATGTCCCCGCGCAGTACCGCGTCCATCTCGGCGCGCACGACCGCTGCGCCCGCCGATCCGGCGTATCTTCCGGCGCACAGCCGGGCGGTGCTGCGCTCCCGGTCCAACGCGTCCCGCAGGAAGTCCGGATGCATGCTCTGGGTGACCACCTTGGCGTAGACGAAGCTCGCCCTGGGCAAGAAGCGCACCGGTGTGCCGGCGAAACCGGCGATCAGGCCGCCGGGGGCGAGGAGTTCCGCGCGCCGGGCGACGATCCAGTCGTACGCGCAGCGGAATCCCGCCAGCACGTCAGGGGCGTGGTCCGCGGGGTGGCAGTACGTACCGTCGGGCATGCGCGGGCGGTTCTCCCCGCCCTCCGTGCGGATGTGTTCCCACACGATGTGCACCTCGTCGGTCCCGGCGTTCTTCTCGACGGGAACCGGGACGGCGGACGGCTGGCCCTGGGAGCCGTTCAGTCCGCTGTAGTCGGCGGCGGACACGCCCGCCGCCGCGTCCAGCACCACCTTGGACGGCAGCAGCGCGGTGGCCCGCACCGACTCGTTCAGGGCGGCCAGGGCCGGCTCGTCCGGCTCGACCCCACCGCTCCCGCTGCGCCGCGGCGCTCGCTCCGGGGCGCCGGGGTGCAGCAGCGCTTCGAGGTCGACGAGTACCGGATGCTCGCCGGCCGCGATGAGGTTCTCGTGGTGGAAGTCGGTTCCGCGCAGCGCGTGCACCAGGGCGAGCAGTGCGCCGGTGCGCCAGTAGAAGCGGGCGACGTCCTGCCGGCTCGTGCAGGCCCGCGGCGTCACGTGCTCCGCCCAGCCGTGGTCCGCGCGGGTCGAGGTGCGCGGGGAGCGCAGGGCGTGCGGGCTGTCCTCGTTGAAGCGGTGCAGGAGTGCGGCGAACTGCTCGTCCACCGCGAGTGAGCGTGGCTTGTAGAACACCGACGGTACGCCGTGGAAGTCGACCCGGCACACCGACCTGCCCCTGCGGTGGACGTCACCGTGGCCGAAACGGACCGCCGCGACGCCGCCGGGCCGCGCACCGGACCACAGGGTGTCGCACAACTCGGCGAGGTCGTCGCGCAGATGCCGGGCGAAGCGCGTACGGTCCGCCACCCAGTCGTCGAGCAGTTCGACCACGCACCGGGCCAGCACCGGGTACTCCGACCACAGGCGGTGTTGCTCCTCGGGCGTGGTGAGCGCGTCGACGAAGAGGTTGTAGCGCTCCTCGCCGGTCCTTCCGGAGGCGAGTCCGCCCTGGACGCGCGCCACGTTGATTTCGAGGATCATGGTGGGTTTCAGCAGCACGGCCAGCCGGGCGACCGGCACGCTCGCGAGCAGGGCTTCGCACAGCCCGTCGAGTTCCGCCGGGAAGGGGCCGAGGCGGTGCAGGGACAAGCGCAGCCGGTCCCGGGCCCGCCGGACCAAGGGTTCGGCGACGCGCAGGAGGCCGGGCAGCGGCTCGGTGCCGGACTGAGCGGGGGTGAGGTCGGCAGAGCGCAGGCGGTCCGCCCATGCCGGGCGGCCGGGCAGCCGGGCGGCAAGCGCCTCGGGGTCCTCCCCGAGGAGTCTGTGGAGCACCGGTTCGGTCACGCCGACCGGGCGGAGTGCGTCGGAGAATCCTTCCCCCGAGCCCCGGAACGGCGCCAGCGCCCGCCAGTCGGCGAGCCGGGCCGCCGCCAGGTCGGGATTGTCGGGAACCGACGGGGCGGAGGCGGGGGTGACGCGTTCCCGCGCGTAGCAGGCTGCAGCCCAGAAGCCGGGGGTGAGGGAGGCAGCGTCCTCGCCGGGCCATCGGTCGTGCAGCATGCGGAGTCCCTTTCTGGCGGGGTGCGAGTCCGTCTCACGTGTCCGAACCGGCGCGGGCGGTGCCGGGCCGACCGGCGTCGGTCCGCACGAGGTGCGGGCCGACGCCGGTCTCGACACCCGCGACACACCGGTGCGGGCGGATGCCGTAGACGGGATCAGCCGCAGCAGTTGAAGAACGGCTGCGTGGAGAGGGTCTTCGCGGCCACGACGTCACCCTCGTCGGAGAGGTCGGCGGTAAGGTCCACCACACCCGCGGGGTGGCTCGGGTCCATCGAAAGGCCCTCTCGGTACATGGTGTTCTTCCAGACGTTCACAGTGCTGTCCATGAAACCTCCTTGGAATATGGGCAGGGCGGAACCCGGCCGGCAGCCGAACTCCGCATGGCCTCGGGGAAGTTAACGCACGCCGATACGGAATTTCTACGTTCGCTCTGCACAGCCGACACACGGGCAGGGAAGTGGCAGTCGTTCCTGAACATGCCGGCGCCGACCGAAATCGTGGCGCTGCCAGGCTTTCCGTACCCGACCGGTGGTCTTCATGCGTCCTGGCGACGCCACATGCGGCCTCTGCCGACCCGCGCACTGTTCTACGTTCGTTCGTTGCGCGGTCCCACAGGGTCTGGAAAGCTCCTGACCACTCCCCGACGACATCGAGTCAACCGATCTCTTCCAGAACTCGTTTGTCGTCGGCCGCCCCTCCCCCGTCACACGCCTCCAGTTGCCGGGCGAAGTCGTACCAGTCACGCGAACAGGAGTATGCGAGTTCTGTGACGGTGCGCCGCCAACGGCTGGGAATCCACCGGATGAGCCGCTGCCGCTGCCGCTCGTCGACGACTCGGGCAGTGAAGAGGCGCAACAGGAGCCGCCCCTCGTCGGACATGCGTAACTGCGGGTCCCGCATGAGCGCCTGAATCGCCATCTTCCGCTCCGGGCCCCCGACTTCGGCGAATTCAACCCTGGCGCCGGAACCCGTCGTGCCACTCACCGCGGCGCAGATCTTCTTCGCCGCCTTCAGCTCGGCCCTGCGCTGACGGGAAGGGACCGGGTCCTCGTTGCGCTGAAGGCGCTGACGCACATCACGCACGGTGCCGGGCGAGACACTGGCCGCCTTGGCCACTTCACGCAGTGAGGCGCCGGGATTCTCCATGAGCAGCGTGCTCGCCACCCGGCGCCCCTCGGCGGTGCTCACCGGACGTGTCTTGCCGTCCCGCCCGATCCGGCTGTGCAACTGGAGAACTTCCCCAGTTGCCGACCGCCGGCGAATCGCACCGACGGTCTTCGCCGCGAGGCCGGTGACCGCGGCGATCGCGCGGTCGGACCATTCCGGATGCGACGTGACGATGCGCCGCGCAGCCGCGGTGCGGTCGGACAGGGTCAGCGGCAAACCGTGTTGCACATTGGACTCGACGGCAAGTACAAACGCGTCCTCCTCGCTTCCTTCGAAGAAATTGACCTCGATTTCCGCTCGGCCCTGATAAGTCGCGGCGCGCAGTCGATGTGCTCCGTCGATGACCCTCATCGACGGCCGATGCACGATGATCGGGGGAAAGTCGGTCTCGGACTGAGCAAGCGTCCGAGCGTGCTCTACGCTTTCCCCCTCCAGTCGTGGCGAGCCTGCCGCAACGAGTAAGTCAATGGATACGCTTTCAACATTCAAGGCCAACAGGCCACTTGCGCATGAAGGATTGTTCACGGATACTCCTTCCGTCATCATGCACCCTCCCTACGGAATGAACGCTTGAGTGAAATCGTTCAGCCGGAATCCTTGGCCATCGGCCACCGGCCATCGGCGGGCCAGCCACCGGCCACCGGCAGATCGACCCCGACCTACGCCTTTCTCCAACAAACAGCCCGCCCGACACGGCAGCACGGCGTGCCCCACTGACGACCTCGGGGCTCGCCCCTGGACTGACTTCTTTCAGATCCGGATCTCGATAGAAGCGCTTGCGGATCGGGCCTTTCCGCAGGAATCACGGCTGCCGTACGTGCCGCAGAAGGCTGCGCACCGTTGCACCCGCTCCCGCGCCTCGAAGCGGCCGGCGACCCACTGTCCGAAAACGGCCGGGCTGACACAACACAGGGTGATACTGCACCATGGACATGCCTTCCTGAGCTGCTTGCTTCGGCTGGCTGAAGCCCTGCTCCGCAAAGTCGGATGGGTGAGATGCCTTGGCCGAAGACCTCGGCCTTCGCTCGACGGGCCGGTCGAGCGGCGAAGCAGCAGACCGTCAATTCAGGCGTCGGCGCGCTCGATCGACGGCCGAGGAGGCGGGTTTTTGACGGAGGCAGCGCCGCCCCTACGTTTCAACCCCCAGAAGCGCCGCTCCGCCCCCATGACGGGTCGGGAGCCTGGGCACCTCAGCGCCCCTCTCCCCACCCATCCGGCCATCCGGCCATCCGGCCAAGCGTCGCGAGGCAACAAGTGATCTACGGAGAATCACATGGGCATTCCCGCCGTCGCCCTCCCCCGTATCGGACCGCGGCTTTCCGCTGCCACACTCCGGCAGCGGGCGACGGATCGTCCGACATGAAAGACGGGAGGCGCATCGCGTCGATGGCCGGGTCGAGGGGCCGCCGGCGGGGCGCACACGGTCCCGAAACCGCCCCGCAGCACGGCTCTCCCGCTCGAACAGGGCGAAACTCGTGCAAGAAAATGCCAGAATTCAGCGGACCGTCGGAGAATTTTTCGCGGCGTAATGCTGATGACCGCTCCAGCACTTTGCGTTCCCCCTCGATAGGTCCGCTCCCGCGGTGAGCCTACGACCCTGAACACCCATGTGCAACATGCTGCACCTTGTTGCATTATCTTGCACCAATAGGTGGGTGAACTGTGAACTCTCAACACGATGGACGCGACAGGGAGGCGGCCTGCTCCCTCGATGAGCAGATGCGCGCCGCCAAGACAGCGATCGCCGCCCGTCTCCGATACGCCCGACAGCGCCATCCAGAGGGCCCGTTCACCTTGGCGGCACTGGCCGAGCACGCAAACGTCTCCAAGCGGACGCTGGCGTCGGCCGAGTCCGCCGACGGGACGAACCTGACCATCGAAACCCTGGTCAAAGTGGCGAACAGCCTCGGCATCCAGCGATGGGGGTACTTCCTCGACGAGGAGGTGTTCGCGCAAGTCAATGCAGAGTGGGAGACCGGCGAAAAGGACCATCGACGGCACGATGCGGAATGCGCGGTCGCTCAGGCGACTTCCCCCACGAGCCAGCCCTCTGCGTCCTTGTCCGAACTGTCAGAACTGCTGACAGGAATCCTCCGCTCCGCAAAGGCCGCCTCCGACGCCTTGAAAGAGTTGCCGTCGAGCCTTGCCGAGCCGCCGCCCCACGACAGGGAAAAGTGAGGGTTTCGAGGGGCAGCGCAGCCGGGCGGCGGGGACCTGCCCGACCTGCGTTGCGACCCTGTTCTGGGAGCTCAACCCCGCTGCGCGCGAATGAGATCGCGGTACCACGCGAAAGACGCCTTCGGGGTGCGCACCTGGGTGTCGTGGTCGACGTGGACAAGTCCGAAGCGCTGGTGGAAACCCTCGGCCCATTCGAAGTTGTCCATCAGGGTCCAGGTGAAGTAGCCGCGCACGTCGACGCCCTGGGCCGCGGCGGCGTCGACGGCCCGGAGGTGGGTGTCGAGGTAGTCGATGCGGTCGAGGTCCGGGACGGTGCCGTCCGCGGCGACGACGTCCTCGGTCGAGCAGCCGTTCTCGGTGATGTAGACGGGCGGGAGTGCCGGGTAGCGCTCCTTGAGGCCGACGAGCAGTTCCCGTAGGCCGTCGGGGACGACGGGCCAGTCGAAGGCGGTGCGGCGGTAGCCCTCGATGGGGGCTTCTTCGAACGGCAGCCCCTCGGACGCCGGCGCCTGGATCCGGGTCGGGTTGTAGTAGTTGATGCCGAGCGCGTCCAGGGGGGCCGAGATCAGTTCGAGATCGCCCTCCCGGACGGAGCCGCCGAGGGTGGCGTCCGCGCCGAAGGCCGACAGGTCGGGGTAGGTGCCCGTGAGGATCGGATCGTTGAACAGGCGGTTGTGCAGGCTGTCATAGGCCCGCGCGGCGGCGTGGTCGGCGGGGGCGTCCGAGGCGGGCCAGACCGGGGTGCAGTTGTTGGCGATCATCACCTGGAGGCCGCGCGCCCGCAGCTCCCTCAGCGCCAGTGCGTGGCCGAGCAGTTGGTGGTGGGCGACCGGCAGGCAGTCCAGGAACAGTGCGCGGCCCGGTGCGTGGGTGCCGAGGCCGTAGCCCCACACCATGTGGATGAACGGCTCGTTGAGCGTGATCCACTTCTGGACGCGGTCTCCCAGCCGGTCGGCCATGACGGCGGCGTACTCGGCGAAGCGGTGCGCGGTGTCGCGGTTCAGCCAGCCGCCGTCGTCCTCAAGGCCCTGCGGGAGGTCCCAGTGGAACAGAGTCGGGACGGGTTCGATGCCGCGTGCGAGCAGGCCGTCGACCAGTCGGTCGTAGAAGTCCATGCCCAGGGGATTCACCTCGCCCTTGCCGGTCGGCCGGATCCGGGGCCAGGCGATGGAGAAGCGGTAGCCGGTGAGGCCCGCCTCGGCCATCAGCGCGAGGTCCTCCTCGTACCGGTGGTAGTGGTCGCAGGCCACGTCACCGGTGTGCCCGTCGCGGATCGTACCGGGGCGGGCGGTGAAGGTGTCCCAGACCGACGGTCCGCGACCGTCCTCCTTGGTGGCGCCCTCGACCTGATACGACGCCGTCGACGCGCCCCAGACGAAGTCCGCGGGCAGATGGTCCAGTGTCACGTACAACCCCCTAAAACATGAGTAGGGCTCACGTTAATCGCTCCGATGGGATGATGGAAGGCGTGAACCAAGACCGCACTGCAGGGACGCCGCGCCGGCTGCCGGTCCAGAAGCGCAGCGTCGTACGCTTCGAACGGCTGCTGGATGCCTGCGCCGAACTCCTGGACGAGGTCGGCTATGCCGCGCTGACCACCAAGGAGGTGGCACGCCGAGCCGAGGTGCCCATCGGCACCCTTTACCAGTTCTTCTCCGACCGGGAGGGACTGATCGGCGCGCTCGCCGCCCGCAACCTGGAGTCCTTTCTGGAGCGGGTCGCGGACCGGCTGGAGCGCGAGGCGCCCGACGGCATCTCGGGCGTCGTGGAGGTGACCGTCGACGAGTTCGTCGCCATGCGCCGGACGATCACCGGATTCGGCGTGGTCGACTTCGGTGCGGTGGGACAGGACCACATCCTGCAGCCGCCACTGGACAACAACACCGCGGTCGCCGGACGGCTGCGCGCGCTGACCGCCTCCCTGACCGGTGTCCCGGACAACGCCGAACTCGACATCGCCGTGCGGGTGGCCCTGGAGTGCGCGGACGGCGTGCTGCAACTGGCCTTCCGTACCGATCCGCAGGGCGATCCCCAGCTCATCGCCGAGTGCAAACACGTCCTCAACAGCTATCTGAGCGACCGCATCCGGCTCCTGGCGTCCAGTCAGCGGACACGACCTAGCGGACGGTCTTGACCCTCCAGACCAGTACCGCACCGAGCGCGGACAGGGCCGCGGAGCAGAGGAACAGCGAGTGGTAGCCCCCTGGACCGCCGAGCACGACCGAGGCGATCGGGGGAACCAGGACATACGGCAGGGAAGTCATCAGGTTGGCCAGGGCCATGTCCTTGCCGCGATCCGCCGAGGCCGGGAGCACCTCGGTGACCAGGGCGGTGTCGACGGCCAGGTACACACCGTAGCCCAGGCCCAGGATGACGGCCGCGACCAACGTCATGGTCCAGGTGGGCCACAGCGCGAGCGGGACCGCGGCGACGGCCATCGTGACGCCGCCGAGGAAGACCAGCATGCGCCGCTTGCCCAGCCGGTCGGAGAGCCAGCCACTGAGGACGACGGTCGAGATCGTGGCCAGGCAGTTGACGCCGATCACGATGAGCAGGCCGTCCTCGGTCGACCGGCCGGGGAACAACTGCTCGTAGTGCAGGACGTCGTCCAGGAAGTACGGCAGGTAGAGCGTGCCCGTCCCGTAGCCGAGGCCCATGATGAACCGGGAGCTCATCGCCCAGAGGAAGTCGGGGTGCGCGCGTGGGCTGATCCGGTAGCCGTCCAGGAAGGCACCCGGCGAGAACGGCTCGCGGTGCCGGCGGGACAGCGGCGGATCCTTCAAGACGGTCGCGAACAGCAGGATCAGCAGCGGAAATGCGGCCAGCAGCAGGTACTGCGCGGGGAAGCCCGTGACCAGCCCGAGCAGCAGCCCGCCCGCGATCAAGCCGCCGGCCTGCGGGACCATGGCCCAGCCCAGCACCGCACCGCGCTGCGCGACCGGGACCTGGTCGGGCACCACCGGGGAGAGTCCGGCGCCGATGATCATGAACGAGGCGGACAGTACGAGGGAACCGAGCGCGACCCCGGCGACCGTCGTCTGGATGCCGACGAAGACCAGCGTCGCCATGCAGACCAGTGCGCCCACGACCAGCCACGGCCGGCGGCGGCCGAACCGGCTGGTGGTGCGGTCGCTGAGCGCGCCGGCCAGCGGTGCGATGACGATTCCCGAGATCGCGCCCATCATGCTGACCCAGGCGTAACTGCCGACCTTTCCCACCGGGTCGATCCGGGCGATCTGCTCGGGCATCAGGAACGTGGTCGGCACCTGCATCGGGAGGAACACCCCGACGTTGGCCAGGACGTACAGGGCGACCCAGCCCGGGCCGACCTTGCGGACAGGCTCGGCGAGGGCCTTGGGCAGCTCGGGCGGCTCAGGGCGCTCGCGGCGCTCGGGGGCGAGGCTCATCGGGGCACCCTCCTGAGGTGGACCAGCTCGCTCGTCCAGTCGAAGGACAGCAGCGGCGGAAGCCCGTGGCTGAGCAGGACGGCGCCCTCGTGGACGGCACCGGTGCCCTCGTCCCGGTAGCGGGCATCGGGGTCGAGGCCCTTCAGCCGGACGCGGGCGGCCGAGCGGGTCAGTGCGGACGGCTGGAACTGGAAGACGACGACCTCGTCCTCGGTGAGGTACTGCACGGCGTCGCGCGCCAGGCGGTACTGGACACCGCCGTGCACCACGGGCCTGATCCGCTTGTACTGCTCGACCAGCATCCGGGCCCAGGCCAGATCCTCCTCGCTCCAGTTCCGCAGGTTGCCGCCGATGCCCATCGCCCCCGCCATCGACACATGGAAGCGGTAACGGATCGAGGTCGGGCGGGCGGTGAGGCTGTGCGGGCTGTCGGTGACCCAGGCGCCCATGGTCCGGGCGGGCAGCAGCTGGCCGTGGCCGTGCTGGATCGCGACCCGGTCGGCGGCGTCGGTGTTGTCCGACGTCCAGATCTGGTCGGCGCGGGCCAGCACGCCCAGATCGGCCCGGCCGCCACCGCCCGCGCACGACTCCAGGTACAGGCCGGGACGGGCGGCGCGCAGCCGGTCCATCACCTCGTAGACCCCGCGCGTGTGCTCGATCCAGACCCGGTCGGAGTCGGCGGCCCCAGGCCGCCCTGCCTCGCTGAAGGGCCGGTTCATGTCCCATTTGAGGAAGACCACGTCCAGCTCGGTGACGGTCCTGACCAGCCATTCGACCGCCCATTCGCGGACGTCGCGGCGGGCGAAGTCCAGCACGTGCTGGTTGCGACGCTGCGTGCGGGTACGGCCGTCCTGGCAGAGGATCCAGTCAGGGTGCGCACGGAAGAGGTCGCTGTCCGGGTTGACCGCCTCGGGCTCGACCCACAGGCCGAAGCCCATGCCCAGCGCACGGACGTGGTCGGCGAGCGGGCCCAGACCGTTCGGGAAGCGGTCGGGGTTGGGCCACCAGTCGCCCAGCCCGGCCCGGTCGCTGGTGCGGGTGCCGAACCAGGCGTCGTCCACGACGAAGACCTCGACGCCGAGCCCCGCGGCCAGGTCGGCCAGTTCCGTCTGCTGCCTCTCGCTGATGTCGAACTCGGTCGCCTCCCACGAGTTGAAGATCAACGGGCGTTCGGCCGGACGGGCGGGCAGCACCTCTCGTTCGACGTAGGCGTGCCAGCGTCGGCTGGTGCCGCCGAAGCCGTCGGGGGCGTACAGCCCGGTGAAGACGGGGGTCTCCAGACACTCGCCGGCGCCCAAATTCCAGACCAGCCCCTCGTGACCGAACCCGCCGGTCCACGAGGCGCGGCCGTAGGGGTCGCGGCGCAGGGTGATCCGGCGGCTGCCGCTCCAGGCCAGGGCCGCGCTCCAGACCTCGCCGTGCTCCTCGGCGGCGTCCTGCGCGTCGAGCATCAGCCAGGGTCCGGCGTGCGCTCCCGTGATGCCGAGGCGGCTGGTGAACACGGTCTCCCCGACGGGCACCCGGTCGCGCTGGAGCTGGAACTCCCGGCCCCACTCCCCCACCACATGGCTGACCCGGTAGTCGTCGCGGGCCGGCAGCGTCCAGGCGGCGGAGTCGAAGCGCAGGACCTCCACCGGCTCGTCCGCGGTGAGGACGGCCCAGCGCTCGATCTGGTCATGGCCTTCCCGGATCCGGTAGTTCAGGTCGAGAGCGAGGGAGCGGACACGGTCGGTGAAGGAGAGCGTGAGCCGGCCCTCGTCGACCGTGTGCGAGACGAACCGCCACTCGAAGCCGCGGACACCGTCGTCGAACCGGACGGTCAGCGACGGCGCCCCGAAGCGCAGGCCGCCCTCGACCACGTACTCCTCGCCCCCGGGGTCGTCGCCGCCGGGGTCCTCTTCGGGCAGGTCGGCCGCGATGACGACGGCCTGCTCCAGGGTGAGCGGCCGGCCCCAGTGCACGTGCCGGGGGACGTCGTCGGCGTCCAGCCGGAAGGCGTAGGAGGTGCCGGGAGTGCTCAGAAGCCAGAGGCGGGCCTCGGAGTGGTGAGTGATCACTCGAATCCTCGAATGTGAGTTGGGCGCACGTCTTACTCATCCCTGTCGTACTCGTCCACCGGGGCCGCCCGGATCGGGTGAGCCGATCCGGCCGGCCCCGTGCGTCAGTCGGCGTAGACGCCGACCTCACGGAGTGAGTAGCCCCACTGGGTGCCGCGCTCCAGCCCCTTGACGCGTACGTAGCGCGCCTGAGTTCCGGCGAAACGTGCCGTGTCCAGGCCGCCGTCACCGGAGTCTGTGGACCACACCGTCCTCCAGTTCGTGCCGTCTTCCGACAGCTCTACGCGGTACGACTTCGCGTACGCCTGCTCCCAGTCGAGGGTGACGCGCCCGACCGGCTTCGCGGATCCGAGGTCGATCTGCAGCCACTGGTCGTCCTTCCACTCGCTGGCCCAGCGGGTGCCCGTGTCGCCGTCCACCGCGTTGCCGGGCTTGAAGCTGACGAACGGGTTCCACCACTCCGACGAGGACGCCGTGGCGGCCGCGCCCGCGGCAAGGTTCGTCCCGCCCTTGTACTTCTCGGTGCTCGCCCAGGTGTGCAGATAGGACTCGGCCCCCGCGAAGAGGTCGTCGACGACGCCCTGGCCGCCGACGTTCCGGATGTCCTCGATCCAGTCCGGGACCATGCCGTAGTGGGCGCCACCGTCGGTGTTGAAGTCCCAAGTGCGTTGGCCGGTGGTCTGCTTGTCGATCAACGAGCCGCCGTCCACACTGCGGAAGGGGTACTTCACCGGGTTCGGGGCGTCCGCGCCCCGCGGGGCCGGCCAGCCTCCGACACCGTTCATGTCGGTGCCGTAGCCGTAGCCGACCTTGTACTGCCTGCGCAGCGCTTCCGTGCGCTTGGCCTCCGCGCTGAACGCCTCCGAGCCGCTCATGTACTGGGCAGCGAACCCTCCGAGCTTGTAGAGGCGTTCGGTCCAGCCCAGGTCCATCCAGCTGTGCGAGGAGATGACGCCCGGGTACGACTCGGATTCCAGGAGGTCGAAGGCCTGATCCGCGGCCTTGACGCTCATGTGGTCGACCTCAAGCATCATGTTGCGCTTCATCATGCCGCGCACCGCGTACGCGCCAAGGTCGGTCAACCCGCGGGTGTTGCACTGTGCGCCCGAGGCGTACGAGGGGACGGCGACGCCCTTGGGGAGCCGCTTCTCGGCCTCCGGCGCCGCCGCGTTGCCGATGGGGTTGTCGTGCTGCGGGCCGCGGCAGGTCTCCGTCTTCCAGAACGTGCCGGTCGACAGGAACTGGCCCACGTTGATGGCCGTACCGAGCGCGCCGGAGTCGTAGCGCACCCCGCACAGGGCGTTGTCGAACTTGTGGCACAGGAACATGCTGCTGACGCCCAGTTGCTTCAGCTCGTCCAGGCCCCGGTCGATGTCCGCCTTGCTGCACTGCGCGACGTCCAGGATCTGCTTGCAGCCGAACGGCTCCGAGGTCTCGACGCCCATGACGACGGCCAGCTTGCCCTGCTCGATGACCTTCCGGGCCTGCGTGCTGTCCGTGACGATCCGGAACCAGCCCTTGCCCGGACCGCCGTACATCTTGTCGATGAAGGCCTGCATGTCGTACGTCTTCTTCGCCTCGAGACGGATGGCGGTCATCTCGTCGCAGCCGCGGTCCTTGAAGAAGTAGACCGAGCAGATCACGCCGTTGGTGACCAGGTCGTTGACCAGCACCCGCTGGCCGCCGCGCCATGCCCGCTCGATCCAGGCGTAGTAGTTCTGCTGGTGGGTCAGCGAGTCGTGCGCGGGCCAGTCCTTGAACGTCGGCCACCCGACAGGGTCGTGCTTGCCGTCGCCCCCCTTGGTGATCATGTCGAAGAGGGCGAGCGAGCCGTCGGGGTAGTGCTCGGGGCAGTCCTTGAGCGCGTCGGCAACGCCCTGTTCCGAGAACGGCTTTCCGCAGATCAGCCGGCCGCCGAAGCCCTCGTTGGACATGATGTGGTCGTGGGCGTCGACGAAGCCCCTGACGCGGCCCTCGGCGTCGGTGCCCTTGAAGGGCTCGCCCGTGACGTTGATCTGCGAGTCGGGTGCGGGCCTCGCGGAGGGATCCCACCAGTTGGACTCCGCCGCGGAGCTGGGCCCCGGACCGAGCACCAGGGCCGTCACGGCAAGAAGCAGCGACACCACCGCGAACGATCTGAGTCTGCGGCGCAAAGGTTGAACGATGACCATCGCGTAGGTCCTTAAATGTGAGCAGGACTCATGTTCCGCTCTACGTTAGGGACGCGAGCCCGCAACGCCAACCCCCCTGACGGCCTTCACGTTCGGCAATTCATGCGGCCTTGGTGGGGGTGGGTCGATCCCTGCCGGTTGCGCGTCCGGCAGGAAGGGGCACGGGTGCGGTGACGGCTCCTTGTCCGTCGTGGCACGGCCGCAGGAGGAGGGCGAAGGCCGCTCCCGCGCCGGCGGGGGCCGCGAGGACGGACCAGGCGAGCGTGAAGCCGGCGTTCGTGCCGAGCCATCCCGCGATGGGATAGGCGATCAGCCGGGCTGGATACGACAGAGAGAGCCGGGCCGCGAACACCTCGGGGATCGCGACGCGTCCGACGGAGGCGCGCAGGGCCCTGCCGGTCGGGGTGATGATCAGTGCCATGCCGATGCCGATGCCGATCACGGTCCAGGTGACCGCCGTACCGGTCCATGCGGTGAGGCCGGTCGCGATGAGAGTGACCGCGGCGGTCGTGCCGCCGACCAGGACGCCTGCGCCGGTCATCATGACGGCGCAGGCGGCGATCCGGTCGAGGACGCGGGGCAGGACGAGGGCGGCCAGGAGGGTTCCGGTGCCGGAGGCGGCGAGCATCCAGACGACTTCCGACTGCGAGCCACCGAGCTCGTCACGGACGTCGTTGCAGAACGGCACCTGGGTCTGGCGCTGCTACGCCACCGCCTGCAAGACCACGCCGAATGGCGGGACGAACGCCTGGACCCAGAACATCCGCCTGCGACGAAGCCGGTGAGAGGGCCTTTCGTGACTCTTGAGTGGTTCCGAGGTCGCCCCGGAGGGCGGTTCGTGGGTTGATGTCCGTTTCGAGGTGAGGGTGGGGCAGGGCTCCTGGTGGCGGGGCTTGGTCGGCTGCTGCCGACGAGTGAAGTCGCCTTGCCGGTGTCGGGTTCGGTGAGGATGCCGAGTTTGATCAGGCGTTTCAGCTTGGCGCGGGTGCTTTCGCTGTCCGGGACAGCGGTTCGTTGACGAGACCGAGCCGTTGTCTGGCACGTATCCGTGGCATTTTCGGCCACACAACGGCGGCGGCCCCATGGGCCGCGTAACCTCGCGCGCATGGGGGGATCCACATCCGACGCAGCGCAGGACACCGACGAGGAGGCACGCCGGCGGCTGAACGCGTACACCTACCTCAGTGCGCCTGAGCGGCTGGAGCACATCGCGATCATGCGGGTCTTCTGTGGAACGCTGCTGGCGGATCTTGCCGTCCCGGACATCATGGCGAAGCTGCGCCAGGCCGATGGTTCTGCTGCAGGGCTCGACGCCGACACTCTCACGGTCCGGCTGGAACAGCTGGTGCAGTGGGGAAACCTGCTGCGCAGCAGTCACACGGTGAAGGCGTCCAGCATCAGCGAGTACCAGCGTTCCCGCTCTCGCTACCAGCTGTCGAAACTGGGCGAACGCATCCAGCGGGACGCTGATGGTGTCCTGGCCGAGGCCGACGCGGCCCGTGAGGTGAGCAACGAACTGCTGGCACTGGTCGAGCGCGGACTGCGGGAGCTGGCCGGCCTCGTGACCGTACCGGGCGGCATCGAGCCCCAGGACGGTCTGGAGCGGATCAGTACGTTGTTCGTGCAGTTCACCGAATTCGCAGACTCCATACGCGACTTCTACGCCTACCTCGGCCAAGTGCTGTCCCGCTACGACCTGGACGGCGCCGAGTACCAGGGCTTCAAGGAACTGCTCCTGGACTACGTCGAGGCGATCACAGAGGACGTAGCGTTCCGCGCGCCCCGCATCTCGGCGACGCTGGACACCCTGTGGCCGCACATCCCGGCCCTGCTGGACCGCCTGGACGCCCACGCCCAGGGGCTCACCGGGCTCTCAGCGCAGGGCGAAGACCGCCTGGAGGTCCGAGTCCAGCGCAGCCGGGGCCGCGAGCTCGCGGACTGGGAGGGTCTGCGCGGCTGGTTCAGCGACGCCGACGGTCAGGGCAGCCAGGTCGACCAACTACGGGACGCCACGCTGCGCGCGTTGCAGTCGTTACTCGCCAACGCCAAGCGGATGCTGCGGTCGGCCGCCGGGGAGATGTCCCGGCGCAAGGATCTGCTGCGGCTGGCCCGCTGGTTCGACGAAGCGGCGCCGCAGGACGCACACGACATCGCCGTCGCCGCGTTCGGACTGTACGGCGCCCGTCATCTGGGCATACCTCCTGCCACCGACGAGGTGGTGCCCGCCTACACGAGCTGGTGGACCGGGCCGGTGGTCGAGGTTCCCGTGGCCCTGCGTGAAAGGGGCAGCCGCGCCCAGCGGGGCCGGACGTCCGCGGTGGAGGACCACTCTGCGCAGAAGCGGCGGCTTCGGGAGGCCGCCCGTCAGCGGGCGGCAGCCAGGGCAGCGGCTGCGGACGAACTGCGCAGCGCCTCCGGCCGGTTCGCTGAGGTGCACCTCACGTCGGCGGCGCTCGGGCTGCTCCTGGAGCTGCTGGCCACGGCACTCGGAAACGCCCAACTCAGGAGTCGCGCCGATGCGGGCGGGGTGGGGACGGCGAGCTTCGACCTGGGCTCGGCGCACAGCGAGGACGCCGAACTGGGCATCCGGCTAACCGTGCGCCGAACCGAGGGCACACAGACGGTGCTGCACTCGGCCGACGGCGACCTGCTGCTGGACGGCCTGGAGCTGGACATCGCTGGTATCTCCGTCGCGGGTGGAGGCGAAGCGAAGGTGAGCGTGTCATGACCCTTCCCTCGACTCACGACGTGGCTCTGGCCGCCGAGCGCCGCAGCGCCGCCCGACTGCTCCTTGCCCACCCCCTGGTGGCGTCGGACGGCCCCCATGCCGACCTCTTCCCTCTGATCCGCAGGCACGCCGACTGGCTGGGCAAACGGTTTCAGCAGGTTCTCGGCTACCGCCTGCTGGTCGACAGCTCATACGCCCGGCTGTTCAAAGCGGGGCTGGGGGCGGGCTCGGGACACCGGTTGGAGCGCTCCACCGGCACCCCCTTCACCCCACACACGTACGCCTGCCTCGCGCTGGCCCTGTCCGTGCTCGTGACCGCTCCCGAGCAGATGCTGCTATCGCAGCTGGTCGCCGACATCAGGGCCGCCGCGGCCGACGCAGGGATCGAGCTGGAGGAGACGGGTCGGGTAGCTGGGAAGCGGACCCTGGTCGCGGCTCTGCGGCAGTTGGTCGATTGGGGCGTGCTCATCGAGACCGAGGGCCAGGTGGCCGCGATCGCGCAGGAAGCGGGCGGGGAAGCGTTGATCACGGTGGATCGCGAACTGGCACGCGTGGTCGTCGCCGGCCCACTCGCACAAGCCCGGGACGGCGCCGAGCTGGTTCAGCGAGCAGCGGACCCGGGGTTCGGCGGACCTCGCACCTATGTGCGCCGGATGCTCGTCGAGACACCCGTCGTCCACCTCGACGAGCTCACCGACGCCGAGCGCGACTGGCTGCGCACCCGGCAGCGCCGGGAAGCCCAGGCTTTCTCCGAACTCCTGGGTCTGGAAATGGAGATCCGTGCCGAGGGCGTGGCGCTGGTGGACCCTGAGGAGGAGCTGACAGATCTGCACCTGCCGGGCACCGGGACTGTCGCACAAGCGGCGCTGCTACTGGCGGTACGGCTCGTGGAACGGCTTCGACCGCAGGAGCCGGGGCATCCGGCGACGGGCGGGACGCTCGTGATCGGGGTGGCTGTCCCGGACGGCTTGGTGGATGAGGTGCTGGCCGGGCTGATCGCCGAGTACGGGCAGCGCAGCAACTGGCAACGTGGCTACCTGGAGGACCTATCTTCCCTGCGAGAGGCAGTGCTGGACCTGCTGGTCCGCATGCGGCTGATGGCCCGTGCCGGCCGGCTGCGCGCTGAGGGAGAAGGACTGCCGCAGGGATACGTCGAAGAAGCGCCGGAAGGCCGCACGGTGACCGATGCCCATGGCGCACGGCCTGCCGGGGGCGGCTGGGTGCTGCTGGCTGCAGCGGCCCGCTACGCCACCCACGTCACCGTGCGCCCGGCCACCGCATCTGACAAAGGCACGGGCGTTCAAGAGGAGTTACCGCTATGACCACCGATGCGCGTGGCCTCGTTCCGCTGCCGCGTTCCGGCTCCGCGACGACCATCGGCACCCGCTTCCGGCTGCACCGGGCGGGCATCCAGAACGTCTGGCAGTACGACGAGCAGGAGTTCTCCTTCGGCGACGGACGGCTGCTGCTGCGTGGCAAGAACGGCGCGGGCAAGTCCAAGGCCCTGGAGATGCTGCTTCCCTATCTTCTGGACGGCGACTCCCGGGCACTGGACGCGACAGGCACCGGCCGCACCACGCTTGCCTGGCTGATGCTGGACGGATTCGAGCAGACCAACCGTCTCGGGTATCTGTGGGTGGAGTTCCGGGGCACGGCAGACGACGGCGGCCACCGCCACCTGACGCTCGGTGCCGCCATCCGTGCCTCGAAGTCGATGCAGAGGGCGCTGCCGACGTTCTTCGTCACCCCACTGCGGATCGGTGAGGACCTGCATCTGGTCGAGGCAGGTAAGCCGCTGTCGGTCGACCGGCTGAAAGAGATCGTCGGCTCCGACAACGCGACCGACCGTGCGGTAGTGCACCGCTCCCGTGTGGCCCGCGAGCTTTTCGGCATCGCCGACCCGACGCGCTACCGCAACCTCACCCAGCTCCTCCACCGGCTAAGGCGTCCGACGGTCGGGGACCGCATCGAACACGGGGGCCTGGCCTCCCTGCTCAGCGAAACCTTGCCAGGGCTCGACGAGGACGTGGTCGAGAAGGTGGCGCGCAACCTCCACGACCTCGACGCCGTACGAGACGAACTCGGCCGCCTGGAGCGCACCGACGCGGCGCTGCGCACCTTCCTCACCAGTTACCGCGGCTACTTGTCCGGCGTCCTGCGTACCTCCGCGCAGAGAGTCGGGCACGAGCTGGGTGTCCTCGCACAGCGGCGCCGGGCGGCCGGAGACGCCGCACAGCGGACGAGCGACCTGAGGACGCAGGAGGGCGAGTCGGATGGCCGTCTGGAGACCCTGCGTGAAGAGGAACAGGCTGCCCGGACCGACCTGGCCGCCCTGCATGCCAGTCATGCCTACCGCAGTCTGCGCGAACTATCGGAGCGTCGTGGCACGGTGGAGGCTCTGCATACCGCCGCTGTGGCTGCGTTCACCACCCTGCGAAACGCACATGATGCAGAGGAGAGCTCAGCAGAACGGCTGGCCGAAGGGATCGAACACATCGGAAGCCGGCTGGCCGAGTTGGGATCAGAACACCGGGAGCTTGTGACACAGGCGGAGAAGACCGGGCTTCCCACCGGCCATCTCGGCGCGGCGGTGGCCCTGCCGCGCACGGTTCTCGCCCAGGCCACGGAGACTGAGTTGACGACTCCGGACGGGGAGGCACGCACCGTAAGGCACAGATCGGTGGCCCGCGTGGACCCGGTCACGACGCAGGAAGGGCTGCGGACCTGGCAGAACCAGTTGGCGGACGGTGAGGCGGTCGCGAGAAACCGGGCCCGGATGGCCCAGGAGGTGACCCGCCTCTTTTCAGGGGCAGACGAGGCCCGGGCCGGGGCGGCTCAGGCCGATGCCGAGCGGGAACGGCTGGAGGGCGAAGCGGAAGAGGCCGCCGGTCATCTCGACGGCAGCCATCAGAGGGTCGCTGAGGAGAGCGGCGCCTACGCCCGCCAAGTCGCCGAGTGGGCGACGCACTCGCGGACTGCGCTGGGTCCCAACTGCCCGCCACTGGATGCCGTCCACACCTCGGTCAGCTGCGAGAGCTCTGCCGACGCACCGTTCGCGGACCGCACGCTACCGCCCGACATCGACAGCCAGGCGTGGCGAACCGCTCAAGCCGCTTTGGAGCCGTACGGCGAAGAACTCACCGGACGCCGGGACGCCCTGGCGCTCGATGTCAGCCAGCTCAGCAAGGATCTGGACCACCTGACGGAGCAGAAACGGGACTGGGAGCAGACGACCGATCCTGAGCCGCCGGCCCCGCACCATCGCGTCGCCGAAAGGACGCCGGGCAAAGGAGCGCCGTTCTACCGGCTCGTGGACTTCGCGGATGCCCTTGTTCCGGCCGACCGGGCCGGTCTGGAAGGAGCCTTGGAGGCCAGTGGAATCCTGGACGCGTGGGTAGGCGCGGACGGTGTCCTTCTCGATCCCCGCACCCGGGACACCGTCCTGCGGCCCGGTCCCGTGCTGTCGGACGGGCCGACTCTCGCCTCGGTCCTGCGTCCGGCCCCTGAACCGGGGTGCGGTGTGACCGCCGACCAGGTGGGGCGCCTGCTGGCCAGCATTGCACTCGCACCAGCACAGGAGACTTCCGCCCACAACACGGTTTGTCACGACGGAAGTTGGCGTCTGGGCGTGCTCGGCGGCCGTCATGACAAGGGCGACGCCGAGTACGTGGGAGCCGCAGTACGCGCAGAGACGCGGCGGCGCAGCCTCGCCGAGCTGGAGGAACGGATCGCGCAGACAGAACAGCGGCTGGCCGGCATCCGCGAGGAGCTCGTCGTAGCGGATGCCATGCGCCGGGCGCTCACGCTCGCGGAACGGAACTTCCCCCGGGCACGGAGTCTCGCGGACGCCTGGAGCAGGACCCATTCAGCGGAGAGGACGCTGCGTGACCTGACCGTCAAGGCGACCCGGGCGGCACGGCTGGCAGAGGAGGCCCGCGCTCTCGCCGTATCAGCGCGTGCCGAGGCGCATGCCACCGCGACGGCCCACAACCTGCCCGGCGACCCCGCCGCCCTGGACCGCGTACGCACCGGGCTGGCTGCCCTGCTTACCGGTATCGGTCATCTGCGCAGGGCCGTCAGCAGCACGGGCGAGCGGCTCGGCGCCAACCAGACCGATGCCGATCGGTACGGACGCGCGCGAGAAGATCGCCTGGCCGCGGACGAGAGCTACCGGCTCCGTCTCGCCGGACTGCGCACCGCGGAGCAGGACCTGCACACCCGCGAGCAGGCCATCGGTTCGTCCGAGGAAGAGATCCTCACCCGCGAGCAGGAGGCCAAGCAGCGCATCACGAACGCCGTCCGTGCCCTCCCCGGCGCACAACGAGCCCGCGACGAACTCCACGACCTGCGCGTGCGCGCGGAAGAGGACGAGAAGCGCCTGCGCGGAAACCTGGCGGACCAGGAGACGACGGTCATCGACACCGGCAGCGCACTTCGTGGTGCTCTCAGCCGACCCGAGGTGGTCCGCGGCGCCAGCCTTGACCGGCCCTCACTGCCCGAATACGTGTCGGACGATCCCGGCACGGACGTCCGCACCCGTCTGCGAGCACTGCGGGCACTCGCCGACGCAGTAGAACAGGCCCTCGGCCGCCCGAAGGGCGAAGTGTCGGACAGCACCCTGCTCAACCGCCACACCGAGCTGCGCGACCAACTGGCCGGCGGATTCGACGCACAGCTTGAAGAACGCGACGGGATCAAGGTGTGCCGCCTGGTCGACGACCACGGGTCCCATGACGTCGCGGCCGTGGGCGAGCGGATCGCGGTCCAGGCCGCGGAGGCCCGGGGACGGCTCACCGAGCGCGAACGTGAGGTGTTTCAGCGGTTCCTGACCGGAGAACTGGGCGATCACCTCTCGGCTCAGGTCATCACCGCGGCGAATCTGGTCGCGGCGCTCAACAACACCCTGCGGACCGTACGCACATCCCACGGCCTCGGTGTCGAGCTGCTATGGAAGCTGGACGAAGACGTGGACGCGGACGTACGCGCGGCCGTCGAGTTGCTGCGCAGTCCATCAAGCCTCAGGACACGCGAGCAGACTGAGCAGCTGCGCGAGGTACTGCAACGCCGGATCGAGGACGCTCGTCGTGCCGACCCGTCAGCCGGTTACACCGCCCATCTGCGGACCGCGTTGGATTACCGCGACTGGTTCCGTTTTCACACCTTCGTGGTCGAGGACGCGGCCCCGGGCCGTCGTCGAAAACTGACCGGCCGGACCGGGCTCAGCCAGGGCGAGCAGCGGGTGCTCTCCTACCTCGTGCTCTTCGCCGCGGCTGCCGCCCACTTCAGCAGTCTCGCCGAGTCAGCACCGCACGCGCCGCGGTTGATCCTCTTGGACGACGCCTTCGCGAAGGTCGACGAACCCACCCATGGACGACTTGGCCGAATCCTCGTCGACCTCGATCTCGACTTCGTCCTCACCAGCGAGCGGCTCATGGGCAACTGGCCCGAAGTTCCGTCCCTGCACATCTACGAGTGCCTCCGTGACCCCCATGTGCGCGGGGTGGCCACTCTGCACTACACCTGGAACGGTCGGCACCGGCGCCTGGTGTCCGTATGAGCGGGCTGCCCGACGCAACGCGTGACTGGCTGACGGGACCTGGACTCAACCGACTCTGGGAGGGGGTACGCAAGCGCCTGGAGAGCAACGGCGTACAGGCCACGGGTTCGCTCCGGCTGACCGCGATGAACGCACAGGAACGCAACGACCTGTCCCTTCTGCTGGGGAAACCCCTCACAGGGCCGACCGTGACCGTGCGGCTCGACATGCTCGACGCACGGCTGAGGGCCTCGGCCGCCGGACTCGGCCTCAGACAAACCCTGGAGGAACTCGGCCCGCCACTCACCGACCGACGTGCCGCCCGCGCGGACGTGGCGGCACGGCGGGAGCAGGTGTGGTCGTCCCTCGCCATGTCGCTGGACGCCTCACCGCTCGCCGACCAGGAATGGCCCCGGCGGTGGTACGACCTGTTGCGTCGCGCCGGTGTTCCGAGAGGAGTGTCGCCCGAAGCGGCCATGGGGACACTCCAGCAGGCGGTCCACGTCCTCACCACTCTCCTAGGGCCCCCGCGCGACGGCGTACTCGGTCGAGGAGAACTCGCCGCCATGGCGACCGGCTCCGCTCACGGCTTGGACGACGGCACCTGGCTCGCACGCCTCGTCCAACGCGGCGTCGCCCTTGCCCATGGCACCGGGTTCCCCGACGACGCGGCCGGTCGACGCGCCCTGTGGCGGCAGGTATCCGTCACGCCGGACGAGGTCTCCAGCACGGTGCTGACCTACGGGCTGCGACCCGACGGCGAGGGCTGGCGGGAGCGTGCCCTACGGGAGCGAGCCGAGCATCACGCCGAAGCCCACCTCACGCCGCGTGACCTGCACGCTCTGCGGCTGCAACTCCCCACCGGAACGCTCGTCCGCATCTGTGAGAATCCACGCGTGGTGGAAGCCGCAGCGGACGCGGCCTGCGCGCAGCCCCTGGTGTGCACGTCCGGCAGCGCCGCCACGGTGGTCTTCACTCTTCTTGACGCCCTCGCCGCCACGGGCTGCCGCTTCGCCTACCACGGCGACTTCGACTGGCCAGGGGTGGCTCTGGCCAACCGGGTCATCCGCCGCTACGAAGCTGTGTCGTGGCGTATGGGGGCCGCGGATTACGAACACCTGGCCGCGCGCAGTCAGTCTGAGGGCATCCCTCAACTGGCGCTCGACGGCTCGCCTGTCAGCGCAGCTTGGGACCCGGATCTCGCCCCTGCCATGACCGCCCTCGGCATCGCGCTCCACGAGGAGGCCACCCTCGATCTCTTGGTGGCCGACCTGTCACGCCAGGCGTAGAGACGTCGGCGTCGTGCCGAACTTGGGCAGCCAACCTGCTCCGCAAGCCCCTCCGAAACCGTATGTTCGTAACCGCTTGCCCTGTCAGTCCCCTTCGGCATGATTGGTGCCAACACCTGGTACATCACCGCGCCCGGGTGGGGCCGACCAGAGGCCAGGGGTGCGGTGTCGGAGATTGGAGTCCCATGGCCGCGGCGGAATCACGTACGTCTCTCCCGGTCGATTTCCTGCGCACGATCATCGCGCAGGCGTCCGACGACTCCCCGCCCACGCGCATGGCCATCGAGGCGATACGGACGGCATCTCCGTGTTCGGCCTGTCCTTCCTCCTCCTCGCGCTCCCCGGTGCGTCCATCGCCCTGACCTTCCTCGCCGTCGGCGTCTTCGCTGTCGCCGAGATGGTCTTCTCCCCCATGGTCAGCACCGCCTACGCACAACTCGGCGACGGCCGGCCCATGGTCGAGGTCTTCAACTTCCGCCAGGTCAGCGCCACCCTCGGCGAGTCCCTCGGCGGCTTCACCGGAGGCGCGCTGTTCACCACTCTGTTGCAGCACCGACTGGGCTCGGCCTACTGGGCGGGCACCGCACTCGTCGGCCTCACCACCGCCGCCGCCACCGTCGCGTTCCACCGACGCCGGGCTGCCCGGCGATGACCCTGGTCCGGTCGTCGAGCGCCTGAGACAGTCACCGCGAACGCCCGGCCGTGGGTGGGTCTTGCGCCACCGTTCGCCTCGCCCCCAGCGTATTCGCTGGTCAAGAGCGTTTAGGTGATGTACCGCCGGCAGACGAAGAACCCGCCGAGGCCCGCCTCACGGCGATGCGCTGAACACGGCCGCGCCCCGCCTCCCTCAGGCCGGTGGCGCACCGGTCCAGCGGCGGGCCAGGGACAGGTCGGCGGCGATCGCGGCGGCGGTCTCGCGCAGCGCCGGGAGCAAGCCGGCGCGGGTCTCGGCCGGGGTCCCCCGGCCCGCGTGGAGGGCGATGTTGACGGCGGCCAGGACTTCGCCGTGTCCACCGTGGAGGGGGACCGCGATGGAGCGCAGGCCCTCCTCCAGTTCCTGGTCCACCATGGCATGGCCTTCGCGTGCGGCGGACCTGATGGTGGCGGCGAGCGCGACAGGGTCGGTCACCGTGACGTCGGTGAGCTGATCGCGCCTCATATCCCTGAGGAGTTCGAGCAATTCGGCCTCCGGAACCGCCCCGAGCAGGACGCGCCCCATGGAGGTCGCGAACGCCGGGAGACGAGTCCCGACCGTGATGTCCAGGCGCATGATGCGGCTGGTGGGGACGCGGGCGATGTAGCGGATGTCCGGGCCGTCGAGGACCGCCATGGAGGCGGATTCGTGGACCGTGCGCACCAGGTCGATCAGGTGCGGCTCGGCGATCTCGGGCAGGGAGAGGCCGGCCAGTCGCGTGTAGCCGAGTTCCAGGACGCGGGGCAGAAGACGGAACCCCTCACCTTCGGTGCCGACGTAGCCCAGGCACTGGAGGGTGATCAGGGCCCGGCGGGCGGTGGCCCGGGGCAGACCGGTGGCGCGGGCGACGGCGGCGAGGGTGTGGTGTCCGGGCGCGGCGCCGAGGGCAAGCAGCACGTCGAGCCCGCGGGCGAGTGACTGGAGGAAGCCGGAGCCGAGTTCGTCCTTGAACGCCCGGCTCGACGACACCCCGGAAGGCGTTGTCGTCACCGCTGTCGGGTCGGCGAGCCGGCGCTCCATCTCCCGGGCGGTGTGGCGGAGTTGCGGCAGGGCGTGGTCGGCGAGCGAGTGGGCGTCGTGTCGGCTGGTGTGGCTGACGACGCTGACCGCGCAGACGGCGGAGCCCGAGGGGTCTCGGACCGGAACGGCGACGGCGACGAGTCCGGTTTCGATCAGCTGGTCGTCGACCGACCAGCCCTGCACCCGGGCCAGCCGGGCCCGCTCCAGGAACTCGTCCGGTTCGACCATGCGCGAGGGCGCGACGGCGAAGCCGGCCTCGGTCGGATCGCCGTGGTGGCGCAGCCATGACGTCCGCTGCCCGGAGTCCCATTCGGCCGCGAACAGCGCGCCCGGGGCGCACCGTTCGGCGGGCAGCAGATCGCCGATGCGGAAGGAGACGGCCATGGTGCGGCGCCGGGTGGCCTGGACGACGAAGCGGGCGCCGGCGCCGTCGGGGACGGCGATCGAGACGGATTCGTCGAGGCGGTCGGCGAGTTCGACGGCGGGCGGTCCGAGGAGTTCCGGCAGGCGGCTTCCGGCCAGGTAGGCGTTGCCGAACTCGGCTGCCCGGGGCGCGAGGACGAGGTCCCGCCCGTCGGAGCGCAGGTAGCCGAGCCGGACCAGTGTGGTGGTGATCCGGTCGACGGTGGAGCGGGCGAAGCCGGTGGTGCGGGCGAGGTCGCTCGGCCGCTGACGCGGAGCGGGGTCGAGGGCCATGGTGCGCAGCAGGGCGAGGCCGCGTTCCAGCGGGCCGACGGACTCCGCCGGCGGGGCGGCCTGCGGGGCAGCGGAGTCGGGGACGGTTGCGGGCATCTGCGGATTCTCCTCGAACTCGCGCCTCGAACTCCATTGACAGGCATCGGGCGTCGGCACACACTCTGCGCACCCGTGATTCCGAACGATAGTTCACCAGGCGAACAGGGGCAAGGAATGGACAAAATGGTGGCCTCCCCCGAGGCGGCCGTCACCGGCATCGAGGACGGCGCCTCGCTCGCCGTCGGGGGCTTCGGCCTCAGCGGCGTCCCGGACGTGCTGGTCCAGGCGCTTTACGCCCGCGGCTCCGATGGCCTGAGCGTGGTGTCCAACAACTGCGGCGTGGACGGGGGCGGCCTGGGCGTGCTGCTCGCCGCCGGCCGGATCAGCCGGGTCACCGGCTCGTACGTCGGCGGCAACAAGGAGTTCGCCCGCCGCTACCTCAGCGGCGAGCTGGAGCTGGAACTCACCCCGCAGGGCACCCTCGCCGAACGGCTGCGCGCGGGCGGCTGCGGCATCCCCGCGTTCTTCACCCCGGCCGGCGTCGGCACCCTGGTCGCCGAGGGCGGCCTGCCCTGGCGCTATGAGCCGGACGGCTCCGTCGCCGTCGCCTCCCCACCCAAGGAGGTGCGCGAGTACGACGGCCGCTCCTACGTGCTGGAGCGCGCCATCACCACCGACTTCGCGCTGGTCCGCGCGGCCCGGGGCGACCGGCACGGCAACCTCGTCTTCGCCAAGGCAGCCCGCAACTTCAACCCGCTCGCCGCGATGGCCGGACAGGTGACCGTCGCCGAGGTCGAGGAACTGGTCGAGCCGGGCGAGCTGCACCCCGACGAGATCCACCTGCCCGGCGTCTTCGTCCAGCGCGTCCTCGCGCTGACGCCGGAGCAGGCCGGTGCCAAGGCCATCGAGCGAAGGACGGTGCGCAGCGCATGACATGGAACCGCAAGGAGATGGCGTCCCGAGCCGCCCGGGAACTGGCCGACGGCTGGTACGTCAACCTCGGGATCGGCCTGCCCACCCTGGTGCCGGGCTTCCTGCCGCCCTCCGTGGACGTCGTCCTGCACTCGGAGAACGGGCTGCTCGGCGTCGGCCCGTACCCGACCGAGCAGGAGGTCGACCCGGACCTGATCAACGCCGGCAAGGAGACCGTGACCGTCCTGCCCGGCGCCGCCTTCTTCGACTCCGCGCTCTCCTTCGGCATGATCCGCGGCGGCCACATCGACGCGGCGATCCTCGGTGCCATGCAGGTGTCGGCCGGCGGCGACCTCGCGAACTGGATGATCCCCGGAAAGATGGTCAAGGGCATGGGCGGGGCGATGGATCTGGTCCACGGCGCCCGGCGGGTGATCGTGCTGATGGAGCACACCGCCAAGGACGGCTCGCCGAAGATCGTCCCCGAGTGCACCCTGCCGCTGACCGGCCGCGCCTGCGTGGACCGGATCATCACCGACCTCGGCGTGCTGGACGTGACCCCCGGGGGCCTCGTCCTGGTGGAGACCGCGCCGGGCGTGAGCGCCGACGAACTGCTCGCCCGAACTGCCGCCCCGGTGCAGGCGGGTGAGCCACGATGACCAAGGACGTCTACCTCGTCGACGCCGTCCGCACCCCGATCGGCCGCTACGGCGGTGGGCTGTCCGCCGTCCGCCCGGACGATCTGGCCGCCGGGGTGATCCGGGAACTCCTCTCCCGCAGCCCGGCGTTGGACCCGGCCGCGATCGACGACGTGTACCTCGGCAACGCCAACGGCGCCGGCGAGGAGAACCGCAACGTCGGCCGGATGGCCGCCCTGCTCGCCGGGCTGCCGGTGACCGTGCCGGGCGTCACCGTCAACCGGCTGTGCGCCTCCGGCCTGGAGGCGGTGGTCCAGGCGGCCCGGGCGATCGCGCTCGGCGACGCCTCGACGGTGGTCGCCGGCGGCGTGGAGTCGATGAGCCGCGCGCCCTACGTGCTGCCCAAGAGCGACCGCCTCTTCCCGGCCGGGCACGCCGAGCTGTACTCGACCACGCTCGGCTGGCGGATGGTCAACCCCAAGATGGCGCCGGAGTGGACGGTCCCGCTCGGCGAGTCCGCCGAGCTGATCGCGGAACGGCACGGCATCACCCGCGAGCAGCAGGACGCGTTCGCCCTCACCAGCCACCAAAAGGCCGCCGCCGCCTGGGAACAGGGCCTCTTCGACGCCGAGGCCGTGCCCGTCTCCGTTCCCCGGCACAAGGGCGAACCACTCGTGGTCGACCGGGACGAGTGCGTCCGCCCCGACGCCTCCCTCGCGGCCATGGCCAGGCTCACGCCCTCCTTCCGCACCGAACGCGGCACCGTCACCGCGGGCAACGCCTCGCCGCTCAACGACGGCGCCGCCGCCGTGCTGCTCACCGACGAGGACGGCCTGCGCCGCCTCGGCCGGGAGCCGCTCGCCCGGGTCCGGGCCACCGCCGTCACCGGGATCGAGCCGCAGTACTTCGGGCTGGGGCCCGTCGAGGCCGTCCGGCGGGCCCTCGCCCGGGCCGGCCGCGGCTTCGCCGACCTCACCACCCTGGAGCTCAACGAGGCCTTCGCCGCCCAGGTGCTCGGCTGCCTCGCCGAGTGGCCCGAGCTCGACCCGGCCGTGCTCAACCCACGCGGCGGCGCGATCGCCCTCGGCCATCCGCTCGGCGCCTCCGGGGCCCGGCTGGCCGGGACGGTCGCCCACCAGCTGAGGGCCGCCGGCGGCGGTACGGGCGTCGCGGCGCTGTGCATCGGCGTCGGCCAGGGGCTCGCCCTCGTCCTCGACCGATGACCCGCCCAGCCGACGAGAGGAATCCGGCATGACCCCCACCCAGCACGAGATCTCCGAGCAGATCGCCGCCCAGGCCGAGGCGTACGCCGCCGGGGACGCCACCCGCCACCACCCCGACCGCGCCTACCCGCCCTACCGCAGCACCGCGCTGCGCCACCCCCGGCAGCCGCTCGTCCCGGTTCGGGATCCCGAGGCGGCCGAACTGTCCGGCCCCACCTTCGGCCGCACCGACGTCACCGACCTCGACCACGACCTCACCCGCCAGCACACCGGCGAGCCGCTCGGCGAGCGGATCACCGTGACCGGCCGGGTCCTCGACCGGACCGGACGGCCCGTCACCGGCCAGCTGGTGGAGATCTGGCAGGCCAACGCCGCCGGCCGCTACGCCCACCAGCGCGACCAGCACCCGGCGCCGCTGGACCCCAACTTCACCGGCACCGGCCGCTGCCTCACCGACGACCAGGGTCGCTACCGCTTCACCACCGTCAAGCCCGGCGCCTACCCGTGGGGCAACCACACCAACGCCTGGCGCCCCGCGCACATCCACTTCTCACTGTTCGGCACCGCGTTCACCCAGCGGCTGGTCACCCAGCTCTACTTCCCCGGCGACCCACTGCTGCCGTACGACCCGATCCTGCAGTCCGTCACCGACGCCGATGCCCGCACCCGCCTGGTCGCCGCGTACGACCACGAGCTGTCCGTACCCGAGTGGTCGCTCGGCTACCGCTGGGACATCGTCCTCGACGGACCGCGCGCCACCCTGTTCGAGGAAGGCCGATGATGCCCGTGCTTCCCCCGACCCCGTCCCAGACCGTCGGCCCGTTCTACGGCTCTGCGCTGCCCTTCCCCGGCGGCCCCGAACCCGCGCCCGCCGGGCACCCTGAGGCCCTGACCGTCCACGGCACCGTGTACGACGGCGCGGGCGAGCCGGTCTCCGACGCGCTGCTGGAGCTCTGGCAGCCCGCCCCGGACGGCAGCCGCACCGGCGCGCCCGGCTCGCTGCGCCGCGACCCCACCACCGGCGGCTTCGCCGGCCGCGACGGGGTGACCTTCACCGGCTTCGCCCGGGTCCCCACCGATGCCGACGGACGCTGGGCGATCCGCACCCTGCCGCCCGGCGGGGTGCCGTACCTGTCGCTGTGCGTGTTCGCCCGCGGCCTGCTGCACCACCTGTACACCCGGATCTACCTGCCCGGGCCTGCGACCGACGCCGACCCGCTGCTGGCCGCGCTCGGCCCACAGCGCCGCACCACCCTGCTGGCCCACGAGACGGCCCCGCGCGGCTACCGCTTCGACGTGCGACTGCAGGGCCCCGAGGAGACGGTCTTCCTTGACTTCCACTGACGGCACTTCCACCGACGGCACTTCCCCTCACGGTTCCCCTGACGACCCCGACGGCGCGGACCTCGGCCTGCTCTCCCCCGTCCGAGCCGGTACGGCGGTCGAGGCCGCCACCGGCGACCGGGCCTTCCTGCAGGCGATGCTGGACGCCGAGGCCGCTCTGACCCGGGCCCAGGCCGGGCTCGGCCAGGCCCCGGCCCAGGCCGCGCAGGCCGTGACGGCCGCCGCCCGCGCCGAGGGCTTCGACCCGAGGAGCCTCGCGCTGCGCGCCCGGGTGGGCGGCAACCCGGTGATCCCGCTGGTCGCCGACCTCACCGCGGCCGTGCCCGCCGAGGCCGCGCCGTACGTGCACCGGGGCGCCACCAGCCAGGACATCCTGGACACCGCCACGATGCTGGTCGCCGCCCGCTGCCTGCCGTTGATCACCGCTGCCCTGCACGATGCCGCCGAGGCCCTCGGCCGGCTCGCCGCCGCGCACCGGCTCACCCCGATGGCCGGACGCACGCTCACCCAGCACGCCGTCCCGACCACCTTCGGGCTCAAGGCGGCCGGCTGGCGCAGCCTCGTACTGGACGCCGCCGACCGGCTCGCCGCCGTCCGGCTGCCCGCCCAACTCGGCGGCGCGGCCGGCACCCTGGCGGCCTTCGACGCCCCGGACGGGCCGGCGCTCATGGCCCGGTACGCTCACGAACTCGGCCTGGCCGAGCCGGAGTTGCCCTGGCACACGCTGCGTACCCCGATCGCCGACCTGGCTGCCGCGCTGGCCTTCACCGCAGGCGCGCTCGGCAAGCTCGCCGCCGACGTGCTGGTGCTCAGCCGCACCGAGATCGGCGAGCTCACCGAGGGCCGGGGCGGCGGCTCCTCCGCGATGCCGCACAAGGCCAACCCGGTGGCGGCCACGCTGATCGCCGCGGCCGCCCGGCAGGCCCCGGCGTCGGCCGCCGTGCTGCTCGGCGCGCTGGCCGCCGAGGACGAGCGCCCGGCCGGCGCCTGGCACGCGGAGTGGCAGCCGCTGCGCGAGCTGCTCCGGCTGGCCGGCGCCGCGTCCGCCCGGGCCGCCGAACTCTCCGCCGACCTCCGGGTGTTCGCCGTCCGGATGCACGACAACCTGCGCCTCACCCGCGGCCTGGTGGCGAGCGAGCACCTGGTCGGCGAACTCACCGCACTGCTCGGCCGCGGCCCGGCCCGGGAGCTGCTGAAACGCGCCGTCCTGCGGGCCGCCGAGGAGGAGTCGAACCTCGCCGAGGTGCTCGCGCAGGAGCCCGCCCTGCACGGCCTGATCACCGCTGGACGGCTGCACGAACTCACCGACCCCACCCGGTACCTCGGCGCCGCCGGAGCGCTCGTCGACCGGGCCCTGCAGCGCCGACCCGTTCCCCCCGCCCAGGAGAACCCCTCGTGACCGTACGTCTGCACCACCGGATCGACGGGCCGCCGGACGCGCCGGTGCTGTTCCTCGGCCCCTCCCTGGGCACCTCCCTCGCCGTCTGGGACGCCCAACTGCCCGCGCTGGCCCGCCGGCACCGGGTGGTCCGCTTCGACCTGCCCGGCCACGGCGGCAGCACCGCCGAGCTCCTGCCCGATCACGGCAGCACCCTCGTCGCGGACCTCGCCGACCTCGTCCTCGGCCTCGCCGATCACCTCGGCGTACGGCGCTTCGGCTACGCGGGGATCTCGCTCGGCGGGGCGATCGGCGCCCACCTCGCGGTGCACCACCCCGAACGGATCACCGCACTCGCCCTGGTCTGCTCCTCGGCCCGCTTCGGTCCACCCGCCGGCTGGCTCGAACGGGCAGAACTGGTTCGCGCCAAGGGAACCGGGGCGCTGGCCGCGACCGCCCCCGGCCGGTGGTTCACCCCCGCCTTCGCCGACTCCCCGGCCGCCGCCGCGCTGGTCGAGGACCTCCGCGGCACGGCCCGCAGCGGATACGCCGCCTGCTGCGACGCGCTCGCCGCCTACGATCTGCGCACCGAACTCGCCCGGATCACCGCGCCCACCCTGGTGATCGCCGGCCGCCGCGACCCGGCCACGCCACCGGCACACGCCCGGGAACTCGCCGACGGCATCCCCGACGCCGGCCTGCTGGAGCTCGCCGACGCCGCCCATCTCGCCCCCGTCGAACAGCCGCAGGCCGTTCTCACCGCCCTGATGGGCCACTTCGGCACCCCCGCCGACGACCAGTCCCGCCACCGCGCGGGCACGGCGGTGCGCCGCCAGGTGCTGGGCGACGCCCACGTGGACCGCGCTGCCGCCCGGACCACCGGCTTCACCGCCGTGTTCCAGGACTTCATCACCCGCTACGCCTGGGGCGAGATCTGGACCCGTCCCGGCCTCGACCGGCGCACCCGCAGCTGCGTCACGCTCACCGCCCTCGCCGCCCGCGGCCACCAGGACGAGCTGGCGATGCACGTCCGCGCCGCCGTCCGCAACGGGCTCACGGCGGACGAGATCGCCGAGGTGCTGCTGCAGACCGCCGTGTACTGCGGGGTGCCGAGCGCCAACGCGGCCTTCGCCACCGCCCAGGCCGTCCTCGCGGACCTCGCCGGTCCCGCTGATCCGGC
This sequence comes from Streptomyces sp. CB02959, assembly GCF_002803155.1. Classification (GTDB taxonomy): domain Bacteria; phylum Actinomycetota; class Actinomycetes; order Streptomycetales; family Streptomycetaceae; genus Streptomyces. The sequence continues at coordinate 434,490 of NZ_NNBP01000002.1, read as the reverse complement.
CGACTCCCCCACCCACTGACCTCACCGGAAGGCACACCCCATGCGCACCAGCGTCGGCATCATCGGCGCCGGCCCGGCCGGCCTCCTGCTCTCCCACCTGCTCCACACCCAGGGCATCGACAACGTCGTCCTGGAGCTGCGCGACCGCGGCTACGTCGAGCGCCGCCAGCGCGCCGGCATCCTCGAACAGGCCACCGTCGACGTGCTGCGCGAATCCGGCGCCGGCGAGCGGATGGACCGCCAGGGCCTGCCGCACCACGGCATCGAGCTGCGTTTCGACGGCCGCTCGCACCGGATCGACTTCCCCGCCCTCGCGGACGGCCGCTCGGTGATGGTCTACGCCCAGACCGAGGTGGTCAAGGACCTCATCGCGCTGCGCGAGGCGGCCTGCGGCACCGTACTGTTCGAGGCCGAGGCGCTGTCGGTGGACGGCATCGACACGGCCGCACCGAGCATCCGCTACCGGCACGAGGGCGCCGAGCACACCCTGGACTGCGAGCTCGTGGTCGCCTGCGACGGCTTCCACGGCATCGGCCGCCGGTCGATGCCCGAGGGCCTGCTGACCGTCAGCGAGCGGACGTACCCGTTCTCCTGGCTGGGCGTCCTGGCCGATGTCCCACCCTCCTGCGAGGAGCTGATCTACGCCCACCACGAGCGCGGTTTCGCCCTGCACAGCATGCGCTCCCCGCAGGTCAGCCGCCTCTACCTCCAGGTCGATCCGCAGGACTCGGTGGACGACTGGCCGGACGAGCGGGTCTGGGACGAGTTGGACACCCGCTTCGCCGTGGACGCCGACTGGCGCCTCGCCCGCGGCCCGATCACCGAGAAGAGCATCACCCCGATGCGCAGCTTCGTCGCCGAACCCATGCGCCACGGACGGCTGTTCCTTGCCGGCGACGCGGCGCACATCGTCCCGCCCACCGGCGCGAAGGGCCTCAACCTCGCCGTCGCCGACGTCACCCTGCTCGCCCGGGCGATCGGCCGCTGGGCTCCGGGCCGGGACGAGTCGCTGCTCGACGCCTACTCGGAGACGGCGCTGCGCCGCGTCTGGCGGGCCGAGCACTTCTCGTACACCATGACCACGCTGCTCCACCCGGCGCCGGGCGAGGGCGAGTTCGACCGCCGGCTGCGCCTGTCCCACCTGCGGTACCTGGCCTCCTCACCGGCCGGTTCCGCCTCGCTGGCGGAGAACTACGTCGGGCTGCCGGTGGTCTGAGGCGCAACCCCGAAGGGGGCGGCTGCTTCGTGGCAGCCGCCCCCTTCGGGGTTGCGGAGCGGGGATCAGGCGTAGAAGCGGTAGACGGCCTGGGCCACGCAGGCGGGCTTGGCGATACCGTCGATCTCCACGGTGAGGTCGACCACGACCTCCACGCCGCCGCCCTTGACGTCCTCGACCGAGACGATCGTGCCGTGGGCACGGATCTTCGCGCCGACCGGCACCGGCGCGGGGAAACGGACCTTGTTGAGGCCGTAGTTGACGGCCATCGCGACGCCCTCGACCGCCAGCAGCTCGCTCCAGAGCGGAATGAGCAGCGAGAGGGTGAGGTAGCCGTGCGCGATGGTGCCGCCGAACGGGCCGGTCTTGGCCCGTTCGGCATCGGTGTGGATCCACTGGTGGTCGTCGGTGGCGTCGGCGAACAGGTCGACCCGCGGCTGGTCGATCTCCCGCCAGGCGGTGTGGCCGAGGTCGGCGCCGGCCTGGGCCTTGATCTCTTCAATACCGTGGACGGTGGTGGGCATACGGGTGCTCCTTGTCGAACGTAGGGAAGGGTCAGTCGGAGAAGCGCGCCCGGATCGGGCCCTTGAGCAGCTTTCCGGTCGCGTTGCGCGGCAGTTCGGGCGCGAGCACGACGGACTTGGGGATCTTGTAGCGGGCCAGCCGCCCGTCCAGGTGGGCGAGCAGCTCGGCGGGCTCGACGGCGGCGCCCTCGCGCAGGACCACCACCGCCCGCCCGACCTCGCCCCAGACCGGGTGGGCCACCCCGATGACGGCGCACTCGGCGACGGCCGGGTGCTCCAGCAGGGCGTCCTCCACCTCGGCCGGGTAGATGTTCTCCCCGCCCGAGATGATCATGTCCTTGACCCGGTCGACCAGGCGGACGTAGCCCTCGGCGTCGACCACCGCGACGTCGCCGGAGCGGAACCAACCGCCCCTGTGGAAGGCCTTCGCCGTGGCGTCGGGCAGGTTCCAGTACCCGGGCGTGACGTTGGGCCCGGCGACCAGTACCTCCCCCTCCACACCCGGTCCGGCCTCCTCGCCGAGCGGGTCCACCACGCCGACCTCGGTGAAGAAGTGCGGCACTCCGGCCGTTCCGGCACGGGTCTGCGCGTCGGCGCGGTGCAGGATCAGCGCGCCGGGCGAGGCCTCCGTCATGCCGTAGCCCTGCACGAAGGCGAGACCGCGGTCGAGGTAGGCGCGGGCGGTGCGGGCGGGCACGGGCGCCCCGCCGCACAGCAGGTTCCGCAGGCTGGACAGGTCCGCCGCCGGCCAACCTTGGGCGGCGGCCACCGCGTCGTACATGGTCGGCACGCCGAACATGCAGGTGACGCGGTGGCGTTGGATCAGCTCCAGGGTGCGGGCGGCGTCGAAGGCCGACTCCAGGACCACCGTGCCGCCCTTGAGCAGCACCGGCAGACAGCTCATGTTCAACGCGCCGGTGTGGAACAGCGGAGCGCTGACCAGGGCCACCTCGTCGCTCGTGAGGTCGGTGTCGACCAGCACGTTGAGGCTGTTCCAGAGGATGTTGCCGTGGGTGAGGACGGCGCCCTTGGCCCGGCCGGTGGTGCCCGAGGTGTACATGATCAGGCAGGGGTCGTCCGGGCCGACCTCCTCGTCGATCGACTCCCCGGGCGCGGCGGCGAGCAGTTCCTCGTACGCCTCGCCCTCCGCCTGCCAGACATCGACACTTTCAGTCAACAGCCGTACGACATCGCTGTCTTGACGCATGGTCAGCAACACCGCACTGCCCGAGTCGGCCAGCTGGTACCGGAGTTCCGGCACCGCCAGGCGGGTGTTGAGCGGAACGAAGGCGGCGCCCAGCAGTCCGGCCGCGAACAGCGCCTCCAGGTAGGCCGGGTGGTTCGGGCCGAGGAAGGCCACCCGGTCGCCGCGCCGGATGCCCGCCTGGCGCAGCGCGTGCGCCAGCCGGGTGCAGCGATCGGACAGCCGGGCGTAGTCGACGGCCGCGCCCTCGTGCACCAGCGCGGAGCGCCGGGGGGTGCGGCGGGCCCGACGGGTCGGCCAGGATCCGATGCCCTGGTTGCGCGCGGGTGTGCGCATGGCTGCCCTCACCTCCCGTCGAGGCCGAGCAGCCGGATCGCGTTCTCCTTGAGGATCTTCGGGCGGACCTCGTCCTTGATCGGTAGCCCGGCGAAGTCGGCGAGCCAGCGGTCCGGGGAGAGCAGCGGGTAGTCCGAACCGAACAGCACCTTGTCCTTGAGCAGGCTGTTGGCGTACCGGACGAGCTGCGGCGGGAAGTACTTGGGCGACCAGCCGGAAAGGTCGATGTACACCTGCGGCTTGTGGGTGGCCACCGCCAACGCCTCGTCCTGCCAGGGGAAGGAGGGGTGGGCGAGGATGATCCGCATGCCGGGGAAGTCGGCGGCGACGTCGTCCACGTCCATCGGGTTGGAGTACTTCAGCCGGATTCCGCCGCCCCCGGGCGCGCCCGCGCCGATCCCGGTCTGGCCGGTGTGGAAGACGGCGATCGCGCCGGCTTCCTCGATCGCCTCGTACAGTGGGTAGGCGAGCCGGTCGTTGGGGTGGAAGGCCTGGATGTTCGGGTGGAACTTGAAGCCCTTGACCCCGAACTCCTCGACCAGGCGCCGGATCTGGCGCACCGCGGCCTTCCCCTTGTACGGGTCGACCCCGGCGAAGGGGATGATCACGTCGGGGTGCTCCAGCGCGGCTTCGGCGATCTCCTCGTTCGGGACCGGCGGGGTGCCGGTGGCGGACTCGGCGTCGACGGTGAAGACGACGCAGGCCATCCTCCGCTCGCGGTAGTGGGCGGCGATCTCCGGCAGGGTGGGGTGGCGGTGCTCGGCCTTGAAGTAGGCGCCGGCCGCGCTGTCCAGCTCCGCCGACAGGGAGGCCGCGCCCTTGGCGGAGACCTCGGCGTGGGTGTGCACGTCGATCGCGACGAGTTCGTCCGGGGTCATCGCGGCGTGGTGGCGATCCCTCGCTTCGGCGCTCACAGCTGCGGGGCCGGGATGCCGTAGGTCTGCGGGTTGCGCCCGACCGAGACCGGCCAGGTCGCGGCGATCGCCTCCGCGCTCCAGCCTCCGTCGGTGTAGGCGACCGCGACCTCCTCCGGGTGCGACCACAAGGCGAGCTTGTCGCCGCCGACGCCGATGCACTGCCCTGTGATCCCGGCGGAGGCCTCGGAGGCGAGGAAGGCGACCAGCCCGGCCACGTCCTCGGGGGTGCCGAAGCCCTCGCCCTTGCGCAGGGTGTCGGGGAACGGTGTGCCGTGCTGCTCCAGCGCCTCGATATGCGGGGCGAACACGGGGATGGTCTTGGTCAAGGCGGTGGCGGCGACCGGGATGACGGCGTTGGCGGTGACGCCCGCCCGGGCCAGCTCCATCGCCCAGGTGCGCACCATGGCGGCGATCCCGGCCTTGGCGGCGGCGTAGTTGGTCTGCCCGAAGTTGCCCCGCTGCCCGGCCGGGGAGCCGGCCACGATGATCCGGCCGCCCTCGCCCTGCTCGCGCATCCGCTCGACGGCGGCGCGGACACAGGTGAAGGTGCCGCGCAGGTGGACCTGCACGACGGTGTCGAAGTCCTCGTCGGTCATCTTCCAGAGCACCTTGTCGCGCAGCACTCCGGCGTTGGTGACCATCGCGTCCAGTCGCCCGAAGTTCTCGACGGCGCAGGCGACCAGCGCCTCGGCGGCCTCCGCGGTGCCGACCGGGACGGACAGCGCGACGGCCCGGCCGCCGGCGTCGGTGATCACCTTGACGGCGTCGGCGGCGGCCTGCGGGTCGACGTCGTTGACGACCACCGAGGCTCCGGCAGCGGCCAGAGCCCTGGCGTAGGCGAGGCCGAGTCCGCGTCCGCTGCCGGTGACGACGGCGACCCTGCCGGAGAGAGCGATGCGATCCATGGGAGTCCTTTCGCCCGGCCGGGGCGGAGGCGCGTGTTCGCGACCAGGCATCGCCACCGGCGGCTACCGAGAAGCTAGGCACAATTTTGTCGACGGTCAATAGACTGCCGAATATTGTCCTGACTACGCTGTTGCCCCGACCCACCGAACCTCAGGAGGAAGACCTTGCCCGCCGACCAGGACGCCGCTGCGCCGCGACCGCAGTCCCTGATGCTGAGCTTCTTCGGCATCCACGCGCTCGGCCGGGACGTCGCCCTCGCCTCCGCGGGCGTCATCGACGCCTTCGCCCGGGTCCAGGTCAGCGAGGAGGCCGTCCGCTCGACCCTCACCCGGATGGTGAACCGCGGCCTGCTGGCACGCCACCGCCGCGGCCGGCGCATGTACTTCGGCCTGACCGAGCGCGCCACGACCGTGCTCACCGACGGGCAGGACCGGATCTGGCGCACCGGCGCCGTCAACCGGGAGTGGGACGGCAGTTGGACGCTGGTCGGCTTCTCCCTCCCCGAGGCCTGGCGCCGCGAGCGGCACGACCTGCGCTCCCGGCTGGTCTGGGGCGGCTTCGCCCCGCTGCAGAGCGGCCTGTGGACGGCACCCGGCGAGGTCGACGTGGCCGCCCTGGTCGACGGACTCGACCTGGAGGGGCACCTGCGGGTCTTCCACGGCCGGGCCGTCGCCCCGACCGATGCCGCCGACCTGCTGGCCGCCTTCGACGTCCCGGCGATCGCGGCCGGGTACGGCGCCTTCCTCGACCGGTGGGGCGGGACCGCACCCGGCACACCCGGCACCGACGACCTCGCCCGTGAACTGCTGCTCCACACCGACTGGTTGGACCTCGTCCGGGGCGATCCGCACCTGCCGGCCGAGCACCTGCCCGCCGACTGGCCCGCCGAGGCGGCCGAGCAGTTGTTCCGCACGCTCGCACACCGCTACCAGCCGGGCGCCACGGCGATCGCGGCCCGGATCCTGGACCGGATCGAGCTCCCGCCCCCTGCCTAGCGCTTATGTCAACACCATTGACCTTGAATCCGGCCCGGCGGTCTGATGACGGCACCCGGAGGCCCTGACCCTCCACGCACCGAAGGAGCCACCCGCCATGGCCGACCCCCGCCGCGCCCTCCAGGATGCCCAGCCCATACCGTTCTGGCTCGACGACCCCGGCAGACCCCCGGCCGCCTCCGCCCTGGTCGGGGACGTGCGCTGCGACCTGCTGGTGGTGGGCGGGGGCTACAGCGGGCTGTGGACCGCGCTGATCGCCAAGGAGCGCGACCCCTCGCTCGACGTCACCCTGATCGAGGCGCAGGAGATCGGCTGGGCCGCCTCCGGCCGCAACGGCGGCTTCTGCGAGGCCAGCCTCACCCACGGCCTCGCCAACGGCCACGCGCGCTGGCCGGACGAACTCGCCACCCTGGAACGGCTCGGCGCCGCCAACCTCCAGGCCATGGAGGACACCATCAAGCGCCACGGCATCGACTGCGACTGGGAGCGCACCGGCTCCCTCGTCGTCGCCACCGAGCCCTACCAGGTCGACGGCCTGCACGAGTTCGCGGAGCTCGCCGCCCGCTACGGCAGCCGGCTCGACATCCTCGACCGCGAGGCCGTCCGCGCCGAGATCGACTCCCCCACCTTCCTCGGCGGGCTCTGGGACCGCGAGGGCGTCGCCATGCTCAACCCCGCCCGCCTCGCCTGGGGCCTCAAGCGGGCCTGCCTCGACCTGGGCGTACGGATCCACGAACACACCCGAGCCACCGGGCTGACCGACTCCCCGCGCGGGATCACCGTCCGAACCCCGTACGGCCGCGTCGGCGCCCGCCGGGTCGCGCTCGCCACCAACGCCTTCCCCTCGCTGCTGCGCCGTCACCGGCTCTACACCGTGCCGGTCTACGACTACGCGCTGATGACCGAACCGCTGACGGAGGAGCAGCTCGCCTCCGTCGGCTGGCGGAACCGCCAGGGCTTCGCCGACAGCGCCAACCACTTCCACTACGTCCGGCTCTCCGCCGACAACCGCATCCTGTTCGGCGGCTACGACGTCGTCCACCAGTTCCGCAGCCGGGTACGGGCCGAGCGCGACCAGCGCCCGGAGACCTTCGCCACCCTCGCCCGACACTTCTTCCAGACCTTCCCGCAGCTGGCGGGCGTCCGGTTCAGCCACGCCTGGGGCGGCGCGATCGACACCTGCACCCGGTTCAGCGCGTTCCTCGACCTCTCGCACGGCGGCCGGGTCGCCTACGCCGCCGGGTTCACCGGCCTGGGCGTCGGCGCCACCCGCTTCGGCGCCGAGGTGATGCTCGACCTGTTGGCCGGCGCCCGCACCGAGCGCACCGCCCTGGAGCTGGTGCGCCGCAAGCCGCTGCCGTTCCCGCCCGAGCCGGTCCGCTCGATCGGCATCGGCATCACCCAGTGGGCGCTCACCCGCGCCGACGCCGACGGCGGGCGGCGCAACCTATGGCTGCGCACGCTGGACCGGTTCGGCCTGGGCTTCGACAGCTGACACCCGGCACCAGTCGCAGGGCGTCGTCGCCGAGCCCCCCCGGGGCCCGGCGACGACGCCCTGCGACGCGTTCAGTCCGCCGCGTGGACGAGTTCCCCGCCGACGTAGGTGCGCAGCACTCGGGCGTCGGCGATCTCCTCGGCGGGTCGGGTCAGGATGTCGCGGTCGAGGACGACCAGGTCGGCGAGCCGTCCGACGGCCAGCGTGCCCGCGTCGTCGTGGCCGTTCACATGGGCGGCTCCGGCCGTGTACGCGGCGAGGGCGGAGGGCAGGTCGAGGCGCTGCTCGGGCAGGAAGACCCGGCCGTCGGTGGCCTCCGGCTCCCGCCGGTTGACCGCGACGTGCAGGCCGGCCAGCGGATCCGGGCTGCTCACCGGCCAGTCGCTGCCCGCCGCCAGGGTGGCGCCCGCGCGCAGGAGCGCGCCGAACGGGTACTGCCAGGCCGCGCGTTCGGGCCCGAGGAAGGGGATGGTCAGCTCGTCCATCTGCGGCTCGTGCGCGGCCCACAGCGGCTGGATGTTGGCGATCGCGCCGAGCTCGGCGAAGCGCCGGATGTCGTCCGGGTGGACCACCTGGAGGTGGGCGAGGTGGTGGCGGGTGTCGCGCCACCCGTTGGCCGTCCGAGCGGCCTCGACGGCGTCCAGCGCCTCGCGGACCGCCCGGTCGCCGAGGGCGTGGAAGTGCACCTGGAAGCCGAGCGCGTCCAGTTCGCAGACGTACCCGCACAGGTCCTTCGGATCGACGAAGCTGAGGCCCGAGTTCGCGGTGGCGCAGCCGCAGCCGTCCAGGTAGGGGCTGGTCATCGCGGCGGTGAAGTTCTCCGCGATGCCGTCCTGCATGATCTTCACCGAGCCGGCCCGGAACCGTCCGTGGCTCAACTCGGCGCGGCGCTCGATCAGTTCGGTGATCTGCTCGGCGCCGCGGTCGCGGTCCCACCAGAGCGCACCGGTCACCCGGGCGGTCAGCGCGCCGGAGCGGGCGGCGGCCAGATAGGCGTCGGAGGGGTCGGGCTGGCCGTTGAACACGCCGAGCAGCGCGTCCTGCCAGCCGGTGATGCCGAGCGAATGCAGCAGGCGCTGCGCCCGCAGCAGACCGGAAAGCCGTTCTGCGGCCGTGGCCGCCGGCACCAGCCGAGCGACCAGGCTGGTGGCGCCCTCCTGGAGCGTGCCGCTGGGAGTACCGTCGGCCTCGCGCTCGATCCGGCCGTCGGCCGGGTCGGGGGTGTCGCGGGTGAGGCCGGCCAGTTCCAGGGCTCGGGTGTTGGCCCAGGCGCCGTGGTGGTCGCGGTTGGTGAGGTAGACCGGACGGTCCGGGACGACGGAGTCGAGCAACTGCCGTGTCGGCAGCCCGCCGTCGAAGCTCTCCAGCGACCAGCCGCTGCCGCTGATCCACGCCCGGTCGGGGTTGGCCTCGGCGTAGGCGCGGATCCGCTCCAGGTACTCGGCCACGCCCACCGTGCCGGTGAGGTCGCAGGCGGCCAACTCGACGCCGCCGGAAACCGCGTGGATATGGGCGTCCTGGAAGCCCGGCAGCAGCAGCTTGCCGGTGAGGTCCACGACCTCCGTCTTCGGCCCGATCAACTCCCGGACCTCGTCGTGCCCGACGGCGGTGATCCGCTCACCGGTCACGGCCAGGCCGCTCGCCCGGGTGCGGGCGGCGTCGCCGGTGTGGACAGGGCCGTGGGTGAAGACCAGATCGGCCTCGGTCATCGGTGGTGCTCCGTTCTTGCTGTGTCAGTCAGTGGGGTGGAGGAAGTACGGCGAGCGCCGCCGCCAACGGGCCCAGGCCGCCGACGGCAGTCCGGTGACGACCATCAGCACCACCACGGTCAGTTCGAACCACCCGTTGTCGGCGGCCAGTTCGAAGTGGTCGGTGGAGTCGTAGAAGGTCCAGGCCAGGTAGCCGCCGACGGCGAGCAGCACGGCGGCGCCGAGCAGCGGCGCGACCACGGCGCGCAGGCCCTGCCGCAGGTCGGTGCGCAGGAGGTGGCGGAACCGGACGGCGGCTGCGACGGCGGTGAGCGCGTAGTAGAGCGCGACGATGATGCCGATCGCGTTGACGGAGGCCGAGATGAGGTCGTTGACGGTGGGGATGGCGATCGAGGCGAGGGCGAGGAGCACGGCGACGCCGGTGATCAGCAGGGTGCCGATGGCGGGAGTGGCGTACCGGGGGTGCAGCCGGGTCCAGATCGGCCCGAGTACTCCGTCGCGGCCCATCGCGTACATCCCGCGCGCGGTCGGGATCACCGAGGACTGCAGCGAGGCCACGGCGGAGAACATCAGCGCGATCAACGGCAGTGCGGCCAGCGGCTGGTGAGCGAGCCGGTCGCCGAAGTAGGTCAGTCCGTGCGCGCCGTTGTCGGCCAACTCGCCCAGTGGGAGCACTCGTTGGAAGGCGGTGCCGGCCAGCAGGAAGAGCAGCAGCATCACCACCAGCGCGAGGAAGCCGCCCCGGGAGGCGTCGCGTGGGTCGCGCACCTCCTCGCCGACGCTGAACACCGACTCGAAGCCCCAGTAGCAGAACACCGCCAGCACCATGCCCTGCGCCACCGCGTCGAAGGAGGGGATGTCGAAGGGGTTGTACCACTGGAGCGAGAACGGCTGATCACCCGCGAACAGCCCGTACCCGCAGAAGCCGAGCAGCACCAGGTACTCGAACACCAACAGTGCCTTCTGCAGCCGGGCAGCGAGCTCGAGACCTTGTACGGCGACCAGCGCGGCACCGATCAGGACGACGAGCCCGAGCAGGGTGCACTGCACGGTCGAGTCGGCGTCCAGCCGCAGGCCGGCGATGCTGCGCAGGTGCGCCTGGCCAAGGAGTTGGATGATCGCCGAGCCGGTGACGGTGGTGGTGTACGCCATGAAGACCACCGTGCCGACGGTGTTCACCCAGCCGGTGAGGAAGCCCAGCCAGGGGCTGAGGGTACGACCGACCCAGCGGTAGCTGCTGCCGGCGTCCGGCTCGACGGCGTTCAGCCGCCCGTAGCCGCCCGCGATGGCGAGCACGGGCAGGAAGGCCAGCAGCATGATCGCGGGCAGGTGCAGGCCGACGATCCCGGCCATCAGACCCAGGCCGATGCCGATGCTACTGGTGGCGGCCGTACTGGAGGCGGCGATCACCGCACCGTCCAGCAGGCCGATCGACTGGCGCATCGCGCCGTGGCCCGCGGCCGTTCCCGGACCAGATCGCATGTCCTTCACCGTCGACGCCAACGGATCACCGCCTTGCTCGGAGGGGCGTGGGGGGAGGAAGTGCGAGCCATGAAATCGGCGGCTCCCCTACACGTCAATGCCGTTGTCATAAGAAGCCTCGCCACGCGGCAGCCTCCCGGCACTCTTGAGAGGCAGCCGATCGGGCCGCACCACGTTCCGTACACCCCTTCGGCCGCCCGGCGGCACAAGCCGGATACGACTGCGAAAGCGTCGGCGCACAGCAGGGCGATCGTGCGGCCCTCGCGGCCCACCCGGGTGCACGCGGAGTCGAACACCGCACTGTCAGCCATCGTGGGGGGCAGTCGGGCATGGAGTCGGCCTTCAATGAGGTGCGGACAGGCGTCCCACCTCTCGATGCCGGCGTTGTGCTCGTCAGGGCATTGGTCTCGGTTGGTCTGGGGTGGTTCCGCAGGAGCAGAGTGCCTCGCGGTGCCGACGGCGCTGTGCGTGGTCCCTCAGGGCGACATCCCTACGGGTCGCGTGACGTCGCGTGCGGCCTGCATAGCGGTCGCGGTTCGGGGACAGCTCGTCATCCAGGCACGCAACGGCGGGGCGCCCCAACGCTTCACCTGGTAGCTCCACCTCCGCGCGAGGGCCCCGCCGTCGTCCTGGCACGGCCGGGGGCCGTCACTGCGTACGGCCACCTCAGGCAGGGCCCCCTGCCGTGTGAACCGCCTGGTCAGCGACCCGAATCCGGAACCTCACGCGGGACGGACGCAGCCTGGCCTCCGAGCCGGGTTACCCAGCCGGCGGTGGCGGCCACGGTACGCAGTACGGTCGCGCCGACGAACACGACCGAGGAGACCGGCCGTCCCACCCATCGCGTCAGGTCGCCTTGCAGGTCGGGATCGAGCTCGACGGTCACCCGGATGTATCTGCTCTTCAGCGTGGTGACTTTGGTGGACCGGGGTGCCGAGACATCCTGCTCGCGCCGCAATGCGGCGCGGTAGCTCTCCTTGCGCTGACTCATGCCCCATCCTGACGCTTGATCAGTTCCTCCGCGAAGTCCATGTACGCCGAGCCCTTGGCCTGGACCGGGTTCCCGAAAGACTGGGCGTAGAGGTCGAGCCGCGCGATCTGGGTGTCCAGCACCTCGAAACCCCGCTCGGTGAGTGCCTCGCGAGCGTCCGCATCGGGCCCGGTGCGCGTGGCATCGGGACGGTTGGTGCGATTGAGCAGGACCGCCGTGCGGGCCGGCTCGGCACGCAGCGACTGCACGTCCGCCATCTCGCTACGAATGGGTGCCATCCGGTCCAGTTCGATGGGGGCGGGCGTCACGGGAACGATCCACTCGCCGGCGTACCTCATGATGCTGCGGGCGATGCGGGGATGGTCCTCCAGCTGGGGCGCATCGAGCACGACGGCCTGCCGGTTGCCGAGGAAGTCGTTCACGCGACGGTGGACATCCCCCACCGGCAGAGCGATCACCGGAAACGGAAAGCCACTGGCCAGCTCGCTCCAGCGCAACGCGGAAGCGGCCGGGTCACCGTCGACCAGCAACGGCGACATACCCAACTCATGAAACGCATGGGCCAGCCACACAGCACTCGTCGTCTTTCCGACGCCGGGCTTGAGGTTCACGAACGCACAGCTCAACGGCACAAAACTGACAATAACGGGAGTGATCGTCCACTTTCGGTCGGCACGAGGGCGTGGCTTCATGGTTCACCCGCAAGCAGTGAGAAACGATCGGCTCACCCAGGAGACGGCGACCCGCAAACCTGAAGGCCAACGCCTTCTCGGACGCGCGCTCGTCCCTCGATCAGATACCGGAACTCGGCGTGGCCGTACACGTGCGGGCACTGGACAGGTCGGGAAGATCGTCGAAGCGAGAGCCCCGACCTTCATGGCTCGGGTCGGTGGGCGTGCTCGGTTACAGCCCGCAGGAGCCGCGGTCGAGGTGGAAGTATCGGGCGTTGGCCCAACGACACAGCCGTATACCGACGATGACGCCGACGATGGTGATCAGGGCAGGCAGGTATCCGCTGGCGACCTGGATGATCGGGATTGCAGGGCACCCACCTGAGATCGCCCAGCCGGTACCGAACAACACCGCGCCGGGGATCACACCGGCGTGGATGCGCCCTGGGGTGCGGCGGACCCGCAGCAGAGCGAACGCGCACACGATGATCACCACGGCACCCGCGAAGGACAGGAACATGCGCAGGTCCTGGAAGGTGAACATGCGGTTCAGCTCGGTGTAGTCGCCGAAGCCGATGTTGGTGACGGTATAGCCGAGGGCCAGCCCGGTGATGATGGCGGCCAGCAGAATCGCGCCCCGGGTGCGCATCAGATCACCTTCCACAGGAGGAACGACACCGCGACGGCGGTGCCGAAGAACACGGCGGTCGCGACGATGCTGACCGGGCGTAGCCGGCCGCAGCCGCTGAGTCCGTGGCCGGAGCTGCACCCACCGGCCAGCCGAGTGCCGAAGCCGACCAGCACGCCTCCCACGAACAGCACGGCGATCATGGTGGTCGGATCGGCGGTGACCAGGTCGCGGAATCCGGGGCCCATGTCGTAGCGGAGGTGGAAGCGCCCGGAGGTGACCGCGGCGACGAGCCCACCGAGGAAGATCGATATCAGCAGGGCAGCCTGGGTGACCAGCGGGGCCGGGCGCAGGCTCGTGGCTGCCGGGCGCCCACTCGCTGCCGGTTCGGCGTCGGCTTCGAGCGGCTGCGACTTCCCGTACGGTTCCTGCGGCACGGTAGATGCGCCGGTGCAGGTGCCGAAGTGCTCCGCTGTAGCTGCGGCAAGCGCCTCAGCGAGAGCTTCATCGTCGGTGAACTCCTCGTCCATCTGCTCGAGCCGGCGCTCGCGACGCCAGTGCAACACGCGATCCCACGCGGCCGACACCCCGAGAGACCGATCGGTGATGAGGGTGTGGTTGATGGTGACCAGGGCGAGCCCGATAGCGCCCGCCCACCAGGGCCAGTAGGTACTCATGCGGGTCCTCTCATCCAATCGGCAAGTCGAGCCCACCAGCCGTCCTTCGAGCTGGGCGCTTGCCGTGCGTGTCGAGCGAGGCCGTCTGAAGGGTGGTCAGCTCGTGGGGACGGTGACGGTTGGTCATGCCAGACAGGCGAAGCAGGCGTTGCCCCGAACTGGCCCATGGCCTCCGGTATCTCGGTTCCAGGTCCTGACTGCTCAGGTGGCTGGGTCGGTGCCGGCTGGGGCCAGGACGCGCTCTCCGGTACCCCCGGAGTGGGCTGTGGCGGCGGGGGCTGTCGGCGGACCGCCGCCGGGCTGGTGGCGCCGGATCGGTCCGGCTTGCTCGGGGCTTCGAGGTGTCGCGCGCGGGCTCCGTTGGGCAGCAGGCTGATCGGCACGCGCTCGCCGGTGAGTGACATCTGGTAGCGCGCACAGCCGAGCCATCGATCCGCGCTGTCGCAGTAGTATTCGCGCCACCCTTGCAAGCTCGCCTGGAGTAGGGGAAAAAGGGGGCATCCTGGGGCGTGAGAGCAACCCACGTTGCTCCTTCCTGACCGGCGCACCACCCGTTCGGGGAGAGCGGTTGCCGTTCTCGATTCCTGCCCTCGCTGCGCCCGGTCGACGGTCTGAAAAGCAATGCGGTGGCGGGCAGTGACAGTAAGGCGTTGCGCCTCCGTTCCTTGATCGGCCGAGATGCAACCATTGTTTCGGCATTCGAGCAACTCAGGGAGTTCTCCCAAACAGGGCACCTGGTACCACTTAGCTAGATACTCTCCGCGACGGATTTGCGGCGCCTGCCCCTCATGTCCGGATATTTGCAATCGCTGACGAGGCTGCTTGAATCGTGATTCGACTGCGTGAGCGCGGCCCACGCTGGCGCAAGTCAGCCATTTACGGAAGGGTTGTAAATTCTGGAGTTTCTTGTGGCGATGGCGTGAATATCGAACGAAGAGCTGAGGGAGATCAATCATGTGTCAACGTGCTGCCTGTCGGTCGTGCCGGAAGCTGACCTATGAGGGCTGCGGAAGGCATGTGGACGAAGTGCTCATGGGTGTGCCAACGGCTCAGCGGTGCACGTGTGAGCCCGCGGAACGCAAGCGTGCACGCACGGTGGAGGCGACGACTCGTTCGGAATCGGCGCCGGCCCTACAGGGTGGGGTGTCGCGACGCACACACGCCAATGGGCACCCGGGGAGTCCCCCGGGCCGACCGAGGGGCGGCTGGTGGGCTCGGCTCGTCGATTGGGCGAAAAGACCGGCATGAGGTAATAATCCCCAGTGCGCTCGCTTTGAGTTCCTTGAGTCCAAGGCATTGGATATTGGGCCATGAGAACCTGGATTTCAGAACTCCAGGGCGCCAAGTGACACCGAGCGCGGAGCCAGCACCGACACCCGCGTCTCACGATGAACATCATCGGCGCTCTGCATGAAGGCATCCGCTTCTTGTGATGACCTCATCCGCTTTCTGCGGGTCCGCTGCACCGAAGAATGCCAGAGCACGATGGCTCCGGGTGGAGAACCGAAAGTCGCTCGTCGCCGACGTGAATGCCGGGCAGGCCGTCGTGGACGCGCGAGAGAGGGCGACCATCCTGGCCGCCGGTGCTATGCAAGGGCCTTAAGGGATTCACTGATGACGCAGCCCGCGGGCCACTGCCACGTGGGACGCCCGGGCTGCCGTTTGCGCGCAGGAGCGGGCCAGCACGGGGGGAACCAGCCCGCTCCTGCGGTCGGCGCCCGCGCAACCCCTCCAGGGGAGCGAGCGCCTCGACCCTCATGATCGGGTCACTCCCTTCTGCGTGCTGCGCCCCTGAAATGTCACTGGTGGAGAGAGATGGTCACCAATCCAGCGCTCTTGTGAACAGGGCAGCTTGAAGCCGTCACGACTCAACCGCCAGCCATGCACGCATCCTCGTCCTCCGGCGGGGCTGCCCGTAGCAGCCGGGCTCTGCGCCGCCCGGAAAGAACAAGGTTGCAGGGCCGGTACGCTGGGGCCTCTGCGGCACCCGCACCTTGATCCGCGCCCCACCGTGAGTCATGGCTTGCGACCATCAAGACGTCTTTGGCCATGAGGATGAACAACAAGTGCTGATAGCGGGCCGATACCGACTGCGAGACACCATCGGGCGGGGCGCGATGGGGGAGGTCTGGCGGGCCTTCGACGAAACGCTCGGCAGACCGGTCGCCGTGAAACTGCTGCTCCCCCACGACACCGACTCCACCGCACCCTCCCGCTTCCGACTGGAGGCGCAGACCGCCGGCCGCCTCAACCACCCGCATGTGGTCGCCGTTCTCGACTTCGGCGAACACGACGACCGCCTGTTCCTGGTGATGGAGCTCGTCGAGGGGGAAAGCCTCGCCGAACTGCTCACTGGCTCCGGACCGCTGCCCTCCGAGCAGGTGGCCCACATCGCCGCACAGGCCGCCCTTGGGCTGGCCGCCGCGCACCGGCAGGGCATCGTGCACCGGGACATCAAGCCGGCCAACCTCCTGCTGGGCGCCGACGGAACCCTGAAGATCGGCGACTTCGGCATCGCCCGTTTCCTCGACGACCCCGGTGCCGCGCTCACCGCCACCGGGCAGATCGTCGGCACCAGCCTTTACCTCGCGCCCGAACGGGCCCTGGGCCGCACCGCCGGCCCGGCATCCGACGTGTACTCCCTGGGCTGCGTGCTCTACCAACTCCTCACCGGCCGACCGCCGTTCCAGGCGGACAGCGCGCTCGCGGTGCTTCATCAGCACCTTGATTCCGCCCCGGTACCGCCCCGGCAACTCAGCGCCGGTCTACCGCCCGCCTTCGAGAGCTATCTGCTCGGTCTGCTGGCCAAGGAGCCCGAGAGCCGACCCACGGCTGAGGAGGTGGCGGACTGGTTCGGGCGCGGAGCCTGGCGCGGCGCGCGGGAGCCGCTGCCGAGCGAGCACCGGCATCACGGTCGCCCGGATCAGCCGCACAACACCGGCTCCAGGGCCGCCGCCTCCGCAAGCTCCTTCTCCGCTCCCACCGCCCACTCCGACCGTGCCTTCGCCCCGGTGGCGGCCACCGAGTGGCAGACGAGCGTGCACCGGGCCTCGACCCGCCGCGCACACCTGCCGTTCCTCCGTCGTTCCCGGCTGGTCGCTGTGCTGGGCGGCGCCGGCGTCTTCACCCTGGCGGTGGTCGTGGGCCTGGTGTGGTTCTCCCCCGACAACGGCTCAGCGCAGGAGCCGCAGACCATCCCGTCCACGAACACGAGCTCCGCCACGCCGTCCCCCTCGGCGTCATACGCGACAGATTCCGCACTCCCGCCACAGCCTGCCGAGCAGAAACCGGAGAGTGCACCCGACGCCGAGCCCGGCCCCAAGAAGGCCCACAGACCCGGCAAGCACAAACACTGAACGGGTCGACGGGCGGCAGGCTCTCGCCGGCGGCCATGAGGCAGCCCCTCAGTGCCGTGTGCAGGGCGTCTGCGTACAGGTGCGTGCCCGCTGTCGGGCTCCTCGGTCGCGAACGTCCACCGCCGGCGATGTTGTGGGTGTTGAGGTTGTCCATCACCAGAACCACGGTCTCGGCGTTGGGGTAGTCCACGTTCAGCAGCTGCTTGACCTGGCCGGCCCAGTCCATGCGAGTCCGTCGGGACAGTGCCTGGGTGCGACGCCATCCGCGTAAGGGTTCGGTCCACACGAAGATGGAGCAGGTGCCGCAGCGGATGTATTCACTGTCCTGGCAGGCGTCGTGACCGGGCCGGGCCGGGAGTGGGTCGCGGACGTGGCCGAGGAGTTGGTAGGGCTTCTCGTCCATGCACACCACCGGACGTGCCGGGTCATAGGGCCGGGCGTAGACGGCCAGGACGTCTTCCATCCGGGCTGCGAACTGTGCGTTCGCCCGTGGCGGGATGGTCCAGCACTTCTTCAGGTGTCCAGGTCCGTACCGCGCAAGGCTTCTCCGTTTCGGGCACGCAGAGTACGGAGATTTCGCGGCCGCACCCAGGGCGATCTTGGTCAGCCCAGGAAGCTCAGTCGAACCTTACGGTTGACATTGGAGATGTTGGTGTCGACCAGGCACACCGACTGCCAAGTGCCGAGGGCGAGTTCGCCCGCGATGACCGGCAGGGTGGCGTGTGGGGGGACGAGGGCGGGGAGGACGTGGTCGCGGCCGTGGCCGGGGGTGCCGTGGCGATGCTGCCAGCGGTCGTCCGCGGGGAGGAGGTCGTGCAGTGCGGCGAGCAGGTCGTCGTCGCTGCCGGCTCCCGTTTCCAGGATGGCCACGCCCGTCGTCGCGTGGGGCGTGAAGACGTTCAGCAGGCCGTCGCGGCCCGGTGCGGTGTCCCGCAGGAAGGCCAGGCACTCGCGGGTGAGGTCGTGGACCGTCTCCGTGGAGCCGGTTCGTACGTCGATTTCTCGTGTCGTGAAGGTTGCAGCCATGTGGTGATCTTCCCAAAGGGGAGTCGGTGCACGTCGTACGCGCGGGGTGGCGGCGCCGCGTCGGGCCGGGGCGCGTCGGGCCGGTGCCGCACGCCCGGGTCGGCGAGGGCCGGTCAATGCTGTGGCAACAAAGGTCCAGCAGCCGAGACGGGGGTTTGACCCCTCTCCGCGGGCGGCGCTACGTTCGGCGGCATGTCTACGTCAGCCCTGCTCACCACGCGCGGTCACATCGACCTGCTGCGGGTGGCGTCTGCCGCGTGTTGCCTTCGCGGCCGCTGTTGCTGACGTTCTTTCCGTTCGCTTTCCGCGGTTCTCGCTGAGTTTTCCTTCCTGTGTGTGCCGGGTGCCTCGGGCGCCGGATGCCTGACGTCTGCGTGGTGAAGCGGCGTCGCGGCTCGGCGTGGTGTGCCCGCCCGGTGCCTGTGTGTCTGGGGTTGTTGATGAGCGGTGAGCAGGCTGCCGTGGCCGGGACTGGTCCGGTCGGGGTGTCGGTGGCGCCGGGCGGGGCGATCGAGTTGTCCCGGGTGGTGCCGGTGTCGGGCCGGCGGTGGGTGGTGCCGCGGTGGGTGCGGCGGGCCGTGGGGCCGGTCGGACTGGTCGTGGTGTGGCAGGTGCTGAGCGCCGGCGGGGTACTGCCGGCGGACATGTTGGCGTCGCCGGTGGACATCGCCCGTACGGGCGGCGGCATGGTCGCGGACGGGACGCTTCCGTCGGCGATGGGCGTGTCGCTGCAACGGGTCTTCGCCGGGCTGCTGTTGGGCGGAATCGTCGGGATCGGGCTGGCGCTGGTCTCGGGGCTCTCGCGGCTGGGTGAGGATCTGGTCGACGCGACCGTGCAGATGTTGCGGTCGATTCCCTGGGTGGGGGTGATCCCGCTCTTCATCATCTGGTTGGGGATCGGCGAGGCCCCGAAGATCGCGCTGATCGCGGTGGGGGTCGCGTTCCACCTGTATCTGAACGTGTACGCCGGGATCCGGGGCGTGGATGCGCAGTTGGTGGAGGCCGGGAACGCGCTCGGGCTCGGCCGGTGGGGGCTGGTCCGGCACGTGGTGCTGCCCGGGGCGCTGCCCGGCGCCATGACCGGGCTGCGGTACTCGCTGGCGACCGCGTGGCTGGCGCTGGTCTTCGGCGAACAGGTCAACGCCGACGACGGGCTGGGCTTCCTGATGAACCAGGCACGGGAGTTCTTCCGCACCGATGTGATCGTCGTCTGCCTGGTGGTCTACGCGGTGCTCGGGCTGCTCGCCGATTTCCTCGTCCGTACCCTCGAAAGGCTGTTGCTGCAATGGCGACCGACGTTCACGGGGCAGTGAGCCCCGAACCGGAGATCTCCGACGGGGCGGGTGTGTTGCCGTCTTCTCCGCCGACCGCTGGTGCGACTCCCTCCTCCCCCCGGTCCCCCGGTGCTCCGCCTGGGAGTGGCGAGGTCGCGGTGCGGGTCGCCGGGCTGGTGCGGGAGTTCGATCGGCGGCGGGTCGTCGACGGACTCCAACTGGACATCCAGGCCGGTGAGTTCGTGGCGTTGCTCGGACGCAGCGGGTGCGGGAAGTCGACGCTGCTGCGGGTACTGGCCGGGCTCGACCGGGAGATCGAGGGCGAGGTGCTGGTCCCGCGGCGCAGGGCGGTGGCGTTCCAGGCACCGCGGTTGATGCCGTGGAAGCGGGTCTGGCGCAACGTCCTGCTCGGACTGCCCGGCCGTCCCGAACGCGCCACGGCGGAACGGGCGTTGGCGGAGGTCGGGCTCGACCACCGGGCGGATGCCTGGCCCAAGACGCTCTCCGGCGGCGAGGCGCAGCGCGCGTCGCTGGCGCGGGCGCTGGTGCGCGACCCGGACCTGCTGCTGCTCGACGAGCCGTTCGGTGCGCTGGACGCACTGACCCGGATCAAGGCGCAGCGGCTGGTGGCCGAGCTGTGGCAGGAGCGGGGGTGCGCGGTGCTGCTGGTCACCCATGACGTGGAGGAGGCGCTGCTGCTGTCCGATCGCGTGCTGGTGATGGAGGGCGGCCGGATCGCCTACGAGACGGCGGTGGACCTGCCCCGGCCGCGGGATGTCACGGATCCGCGGTGTGCCGCGCTGCGCGCCCGGTTGCTCGGTCGGCTGGGGGTGGCGGACGCGGACGGCGGCGAGGCGGAGGAAGGGAATGCGACGGAGGAGGGGAAAGCGACGGCCGTGGCGGGGGGTGTGGTGGACGGGGCGCGGGAGGCGGTGGCCGCCTGAGGCTTCGCCCCGCGCCTGTCCCGGTCCCGACCCTGCCCCCCTCCCGTCCCGGCCCCAGTCACGGTCCCAGTCCCAGTCCCAGTCCCAGCCCCGGCCCCGGCCCCGGCCCCGGCCCCGGCCCCAGTCACGGTCCTCCCCGGTCACTCGCTCCCAGACACGCCCACACTCCACCCTCAGTCACCCAACTCACAGTCACTCCATCCCCACCCACTCCCCCGCCAGTCACTGCCCCCGAGCGCAGAACGGCAGAACGGACGGACATCTCATGAGACCTGCATTGATCGGCGGCCCGGTGGCGGGACGCCGTCGGCTCTCGCTCGCCCTGGCCGCGCTGCCGCTCGCCCTGGTGCTGACCTCCTGCGGGGGTGCCTCGCGTGCCGACGGTGCCGGGGGCGGGGTCGGCGGGCACACCGACGGCAAGGGGTCGCTGACCCTCAACGTCGGTGACCAGAAGGGGGGTTCGGAGGCGTTGCTGCGGGCCGCGGGCGAGTTGGACGACCTTCCCTACCGGATCAAGTGGTCCACGTTCACCTCGGGGCCGCCGCTGCTGGAGGCGGTCAACGCGGGGGCGGTGGACGTCGGGGCGGTCGGCAACACGCCGCCGGTCTTCGCGGGTGCCGCGCATTCGAAGATCAAGGTGATCGCGGGGTCCCACAGCCGGTCGGACGGCGAGGCGATCCTGGTGAAGAAGGACTCGCCGCTGAGGTCTCCCGCGGAGCTGAAGGGGAAGTCGATCGCGGTGGCGCAGGGCAGTTCGGCCAACTACCAGCTGGTCGCGTCGTTGAAGGCGGCGGGGCTGTCGCCGAAGGACGTCACCCTCAACTACCTCCAGCCGGCGGACGCGTTGGCCGCGTTCACCCGGGGGAAGGTCGATGCCTGGGCGGTGTGGGACCCGTACACCTCGCAGGCGCTCGACCAGGCCGACGCGCGGGTGCTGACGACCGGTCAGGGGCTGGTGAACGGGTTGAGTTTCCAGGTCGCCGCGCCCGCCGCTCTGGACGACAAGGCGAAGTCGGCGGCGCTGAAGGACTACACGGCGCGGCTGCGCCGGGCCCAGGACTGGGTGTTCGGGCACCCGGAGGTCTGGGCGAAGGCATGGGCCAAGGCGACCGGCCTGTCGGAGAAGGTGGCGCTGGACGCGGTCGAGCGGACCCGGGGGACGGCGGTGCCGGTCGCCGTGGACAAGGAGGCCGTCGCCTCCGAGCAGCGGATCGTGGACGCCTTCGCGGCGTTGAAGCTGATCCCGCGCTCCTTCGACTTCGGGGAGTTGGTCGATCCCCGCTTCAACGGCGGTCTGCCGCCTTCGGGCACGGCGCCGCGCACCTACGGAAAGGCCCAGTGATATGTCCGTACACCTGCATTGGTTCCTGCCGACCGGCGGGGACGGCCGGACGCTCGTCGACCGGCACGCCTACACCGACGGGGGCGTCCGGCGGGAGCGGATCACCCCGGTGAGCGGGGTGCGTGCCCCGGACGTCGAGTACCTGGCGCAGATCGCCAAGGCCGCCGAGCAGTTGGGGTTCGAGGCGGTCCTCACGCCGACCGGTACGTGGTGCGAGGACGCCTGGCTGACGACGATGGCGCTGTCGCAGGTCACCGAGCGGCTGAAGTTCCTGGTGGCGTTCCGGCCGGGGGTGATCTCGCCGGTGCTGGCCGCGCAGATGGCCGCCACGTTCCAGCGGGTGTCCCGGGGGCGGCTGCTGCTCAACGTGGTCACGGGCGGGGACTCGACCGAGCAGAAGCGGTTCGGGGATCATCTCGGGCACGATCAGCGGTATGCGCGGACGGACGAGTTCCTGCAGGTCGTGCGGGGGGTGTGGAGCGGTCGGCCGTTCGACTTCCGGGGGGAGCACTACCAGGTCGAGGGCGGACTGACGGCGCTGCCGCCGGATCCGCTGCCGGAGATCTTCTTCGGCGGGTCGTCGGCGGCGGCCGGGCCGGTGGCAGCGCGGAACGTCGATGTCTATCTGACCTGGGGCGAGCCGCCGGAGCAGGTGAAGCAGAAGATCGACTGGATTCGCGGACTGGCGGAGCGGGAGGGGCGGAGCGTCCGGTTCGGGATCCGCCTGCACACCCTCTCCCGCGACACGTCGAAGGAGGCGTGGGCCACCGCGAACCGCCTGCTGGACGACCTCGACCCGGACACCGTCGCCGCCGCCCAGCAGGCGCTGGGCAAGAGCGAGTCGGTGGGGCAGCAGCGGATGCTGGCGCTGCACGGCGGCTCGCGCGACAAGTTGGAGATATCGCCCAATCTGTGGGCGGGGGTGGGGCTGGTGCGGGGCGGTGCGGGTACCGCGCTGGTCGGCAGTCACGCGGAGGTGGCGGACCGGATCGAGGAGTACCACGCGCTGGGGGTGGAGCACTTCGTGCTGTCCGGGTACCCGCATCTGGAGGAGGCGTACTGGTTCGGCGAGGGAGTCCGGCCGGAGCTCGCGGCGCGAGGGCTCCTGGACGCCGGGCCGTCGCCGCTGACCGGGGTGCCGGCGGCGAACGGCCGGCCGGCCTCGGCTCCCGGTGGGGCGCCGCTGCTGGTGGCGGGCGGGCGCTGAGCGACGTGCCCGGGACGGGGTGGGGGCGGACGGGAAGATCCCGGCCCCACCCCGAGTTAGTAGAAACATGAACTACATCGCGGTGCGCGAGGTCGAGGTCGTGGTGATCGGTGCCGGGCAGGCGGGACTGGCCGCCGCCTTCCACCTGCGGCGCTCCGGCTACCGCCCGGATGCGGACTTCGTGGTGCTCGACCACTCCCCGCAACCGGGCGGCGCCTGGCAGTTCAGGTGGCCGACACTGACCTACGACAAGGTGCACGGCATGCACGCACTGCCGGGCATGGCGCTGACCGACGCCGATCCGCGCCGGCCGTCGGCCGAGGTGATCGGCGGGTACTTCGCCGCGTACGAGCAGCGGTTCGGGCTGCGGGTCCACCGCCCGGTGAGCGTCACCGCGGTGCGGGACGCCCGGGACGGGCGGCTGCTGGTGGAGACCTCGCAGGGGCGCTACGCGGCGCGGGCGGTGATCAACGCGACCGGGACCTGGGACCGGCCGTTCTGGCCGCGCTTCCCCGGGCAGGAGGGCTTCCGCGGGCGGCAGTTGCACAGTGCGCAGTACCGCGGGCCGGCGGAGTTCCGCGGCGCCCGGGTGGTCGTCGTCGGCGGCGGCACCTCGGCCGTCCAGCAGCTGATCGAGATCGCGCCGGTCGCGGCCGCGACGACCTGGGTGACCCGGCGGCCGCCGGTGTTCCGCTCCGGTCCGTTCGGCGCGGACGAGGGGCGCGCCGCGGTCGCGCTGGTGGAGGAGCGGGTACGGCAGGGGCTGCCGCCGCGCAGCGTGGTGAGCGTGACCGGGCTGCCGATGACCGAGGCGGTCCGACAGGCCCAGGAGAGCGGTGTCCTGGCCCGGCTGCCGCTCTTCGCTCGGGTCACCCCGGACGCGGTGGCCTGGGACGACGGGCGGACCGTCGAGGCCGACGTACTGCTCTACGCGACCGGTTTCCGGGCCGCCGTCGATCACCTCGCGCCGCTGCGGCTGCGCGAGGCGGGCGGCGGGATCCGGCTGGCCGGGACCCGGGTGGTGCGCGATCCCCGGGTGCACCTCGTCGGCTACGGCCCGTCCGCCAGCACCATCGGCGCCAACCGGGCGGGACGCGCCGCGGTCCGCGAGATCCGGCAGCTGCTGACGGGGGCCCCGCCCGCGCCACCCGCGCCGGGCGGATCCCCGCGGCCGGCCGCCGGGGTCCGGGGCGCGGGCGTCCCGGACCCCCGCCCGGCCGACGACCGCGCGGGACGCGGCACCGGCTACGCGGCCGGGGCGGCGGCCGTCTCCCCCACCGGGACGCGGCTGAGCTCCCACGCCCGCAGCTGGGCGTAGCCGGGCCGGATCACCTCGTTGATCAGGGCGGTCCGCTCGTCGAAGGGGAGGAAGGCGGCCTTGGCCGCGTGGACGGTGAACTCCTCCAGTTCGGCGGTGCCGTAGCCGAAGGTGTCCCGCAGGTGCTGGAACTCCTGCGTCATGCTGGTGCCGCTGACCAGGCGGTTGTCGGTGTTGAGGCAGACCCGGAAGCCCAGCCGGCGGAGCAGGTCGATGGGGTGCTCGGCATAGCCGGTCGCGGCGCCCGTCTGGAGGTTGGAGGTCGGGCAGACCTCCAACGCGATCCGCTGGTCACGGACGTAGGAGGCGAGCCGGCCGAGGGTGACCCGGCCGTCGGCGCCGATCGTGATGTCGTCGGTGATGCGGACTCCGTGCCCGATGCGGTGGGCACCGCAGCGCAGCACCGCCTCGTGGATGGACTCCGCGCCGACCGCCTCGCCGGCGTGGATGGTCACGCGAGCGCCCTGGCTGCGGAGGTAGTCGAAGGCTTCGGCGTGCCGGGCGGCGGGGTTGCCGATCTCGCCGCCGGCGATGTCGAAGCCGACCACACCCCGGTCCCGGTGGGCGACCGCGAGCTCGGCGATCTCCACCGCGCGATCGGCGTGCCGCATGGCGCACAGCAGCGTCCCGACACGGATCCGGCGGCCGGCCTCCGCGGCCCGCCGCTCGCCGGCGCGGAACCCGGCGTTGACCACGTCGACGACCTCGTCGAGGGTCAGGCCGCCGGCCAGGTGCTGCTCGGGGGCGTAGCGCACCTCGGCGTAGACCACGCCGTCGCCGGCCAGGTCCTCGGCGCACTCCGCGGCGATCCGGAACAGCGCCTCACCGGTCTGCATCACGGCGCAGGTGTGCGCGAAGGTCTCCAAGTACCGCTCCAGCGAGCCGGAGTCGGCCGCATCGCGGAACCAGACGGCCAGCGCGGCCGGATCGGTGGTCGGCAGGTCCTGGTAGCCGATCGCCTCCGCCAGCTCGATGATCGTCTCCGGGCGCAGACCACCGTCGAGGTGGTCGTGGAGCAACACCTTCGGAGCGCGGCGGATCCGCTCCTGGTCGAGGGCGTGGGTGGACTGCGGCGGAAGCTTGTCAGACAACGTCATGGGGCGGGAGTATGACACGTCGCGGCACCACCGGGCGACCGGGTCTCGCCGGGCGGTCCGGCGGCCGACCCGGGGCGCGAGGTGTCCGGACTGCTCAGCGCGCCTGCCACACCGGAAGAGCGGGGGCGCCCGGGGGCAGCATGTGCTTGGCGGCCAGCAGCGGCGTGCGGTCCAGCCGGACGACCTGGGTGACCAGGACACCGGGGGTGTCGGCGGGGCGCCCCAGCTGGGTGCCGCGCTGCCGGCCGAGGGTGGTGGCCACGATGGCGCTGCTGCCGGTCAGCGGCAGTCCGCGCCCGGCCTCCAGCAGCAGGCCCAGCATCGACGACGCCCGCCCGGCCGGCCCGTCGAACGCCGCCGCGGCGTCCGGCAGCAGCTCCGCCAGCGTCTCGTCCGAGGCCCATTCCTGGGTCAGGCAGGCCGGGAGGCCGCCGACCTCGATCACGCTCTCCCAGAAGCGCACCTCGCCGTGGGCCGGCAGGACCAGGTGCTGGGTGGAGAAGTCGGTGGGCTCCTCGCGGGTGCGGGCCGTCGGCACCGTCACCACCTGCCGCCCCTCCCCGAGCAGCGCCTCCACCGGCTTGAGGAACTCGAAGCCGCGCGGCGGCAGATGGTGGCTGACCGTGCGGCCCACCCCGCGCCGCACGGTGATCACGCCGTCCTCCTGGAGCAGGATCAGCGCCTCGCGCAGCGCCGGGCGGCTGACGCCGAGTTCGGCGGCGAGCCGGGGCTCGGTCGGCAGTGCGGATCCCGGCGGGTAGGTGCCGGCGCGGATGGCCTCGACCATCCGCTCGTACAGCGCGACGACCGGCCGCCGCTGGGGCCGGGCCGGGGGGCGTTCCCGGTTCTGTTGTCTGCCAGCCATCTCGGTCTCCCCGCGTCCGTGGTCCGACTGCCCGCACCGCGCCTCGGGCAGGCGCGTGCGGCCAGTTTTCCATCGCTCCGGGCCCGGCGACCGGCCACCCCGGCCGCTCCGCCGAGGAGACGGGCCCCGCGACGGCAGGCACGCCCGGCATGCCTTGCCCGATGGCGTGCGATCTTGTCTGACAACTACGTGCCTGACACCCGACGCCCCGCCACCCAATGGGAACAAACGAACGCCGAAGCGAATGTTCGCCGGAAAGCGTGGTCGATCACGGAACGGCTTCCCCGAGGGCCCCGCGACGGGTGATGCTTACGGGGCGCAAGCGACGGGCTGCAGACCGTTACGGCGCCTCCGGCTGACATCCCTTGCTGGGCCGGAGAGTTGGTCCCACAACGCAATTCGCTAGGAGACAGAGCCAGATGAACTTCCTCACCAGCCTGCTTGCCGGCATCGTCCACCTCGTGGGCTGGCTCGTCTGACGGACTTGCACCACCCCGAGGCGCCGCTCCCCCATGTCCCAGGAGGAGCGGCGCCTTCCGTCTGCCCGGACGGGCAACCGCCGCGGCGGACCGCCCGGTTCGCCGGCGGCCGGCTACACCTCCAGCGGCCGGCGCGCGGTCTCCGGCAGCGCCAGGTAGACCAGGAAGGACACCAGGCAGACCACCGCGACGTACCAGGGGAAGAGGTCCGGATGGCCGGCCTGCTTGAACCACGTGCCGACGTACGGGGCGGTGCCGCCGAACAGCGCGACGGTGAGGGAGTACGGGAAGCCGATGCCGGCGGCCCGCACCCGGGCCGGGAAGACCTCGGCGTTCACCGCGGCGGCGACCGAGGTGTAGCCGGTGAGCAGCACCATGCCGGCGCACTGCACCAGCAGCAGCGAGAAGAAATCGTCGGTGACCAGGTGGAGCAGCGGAACGGCCAGCACCGCGAAGCCCAACGCGAAGGTGAGCAGCAGCGGTTTGCGCCCGATGCGGTCCGAGAGCATCCCGCCGAGGGGCTGGAGCAGCGCGAAGAAGACCAGTGACAGGGTGCCGACGGTGAGTGCGTCGCCCTTGTCGAAACCGGCGTTGACCTGTGCATAGGTCGGGAGGTAGGTGGTCCAGGTGTAGTAGGCGATGGTGCCGCCGGCGGTGATGCCGCAGATCAGGAGCGACTGGCGGGGGTGGCGGCGCAGGCCCTCGAAGAGGCCGGGGCGGGCGGCCCGCTGTGCGCCGCCGGAGGTCTCCCCGGCTCCCGCTCCGGGAAGGGTCTCCTGGGCGCCGCGCCGGATCCACAGGCCGAGCAGGCTCAGCAGGGCGCCGACGAGGAACGCGACGCGCCAGCCCCACTGCCCCATCTGGTGCTCGGTGAGCAGCGCGGCGAGCAGCGCCCCGGTGCCGGAGGCGAGAAGTTGGCCGAGGGTGGTGGAGACGTACTGGAAGCTGGAGAACAGGCCGCGCCGGCCCGGTCCGGCGGACTCGACCAGGAACGTGGTCGACGCCGCGAACTCGCCGCCCACCGACAGGCCCTGCACCAGGCGCGCGAGGACCAGCACGATCGGCGCGAGGACCCCGGTGGCCGCGTACGTCGGGGTGAGCGCGACCAGCAGGCTGCCGCCGCCCATCAGCAGGATGGTGAGGGTCAGCGCGGCGCGCCGGCCGCGGCGGTCGGCGACGGCACCCAGCAGCAGCCCGCCGACCGGGCGCATGAAGAAGCCGACGGCGAAGACCGCGAAGGTGGAGAGCAGCGGCACCAGGGAGTTGCCGGCGCCCTTGGGGAAGACCTGGTCGGCGAAGTAGACCGCCAGGAAGGAATAGGCGTACCAGTCGTACCACTCGACGGCGTTGCCGACGGAGGCGGCGGCCAGCTGCCTCAGTTGCGACGGCGGACGGACACCCTCGGGTGCCGCGTCCTCGGCTATGGGCTGTGCGCTCGACATCGTCCTTGGGCTCCCGGTCCTTCTCCTCCGCCTGCCGCTGGGGCAGGATGATCCGAAAGGCGATCATGTACCGGTGAGGCGGGCGGCCGCCAGGGTTACGACGACGAAGTCGCAGCCGTGGGGCCGCGGGAAGCCGATCGCCATGCGCCGGCAATGCGCCGGCAACATTCCGGCACGCCGCCGGGCCGGGCCGGCCGAGTGCCGGGACGAGAGCGCGAGGAGGAGGCACCGTGCGGGTAGCACTGTTCGTCACCTGCATCAACGACACGCTTCACCCACGGACCGGGCGGGCGGTGGTGACCCTGCTGGAACGGCTGGGCGTCGACGTCGACTTCCCGGCGGAGCAGAGCTGCTGCGGTCAGCCGCAGTTCAACACCGGCTACCGGCACGCCACCGAGCCACTGGTGCGCCGCTTCGACCGGGCGTTCCGCGACTACGCGTACGTGGTGACCCCGTCCGGTTCCTGTGCCGCGATGGTGCGCGACAACTTTCCGCGGATCGCGGCGAAGGCCGCGGCGGAGGGCCGCGGCCGGGAGCTGGCCGAGGCCGCGGCGCGGGCCGTGCCCAAGACGTACGAGCTGACGGAGTTCCTGGTGGACGTGCTGAAGGTGACCGACGTCGGCGCCTACTATCCGCACACCGTGACCTATCACCCCACCTGCCACGGGCTGCGGATGCTGGGGCTCGGCGACCGGCCGCGGCGGCTGCTGGAGCAGGTCCGGGGGCTGACGCTGAAGGAGCTGCCGGGCGCGGAGGAGTGCTGCGGGTTCGGCGGGACGTTCGCGGTGAAGAATCCGGCGGTGTCGGCCGCGATGGGCGCCGACAAGGTCCGCGCGGTGACCGGGACCGGCGCGCAGGCGGTCTGCACGGTGGACAACTCCTGTCTGCTGCACATCGGGGGCATGCTCGCCCGGCAGGGTTCGCCGGTGCGGCCGGTGCACCTCGCGGAGATCCTGGCCAGTACGGAGGCCGATGCGGTGGCGGACGGCGGAGCCGGCCGGGGCGCCGGTGCGGAAGGGGGCGTGCGATGAGCCGCAGTTTCCTCGGCATGCCGGCGTTCCCCCGGGCCGCGGCCGTCTCCACCCGTGACACCCGGCTGCGGGCCAATCTCGCCCACGCCACCCGCACCATCCGCGACAAGCGGGCCCGGGCGGTGGCCGAACTGGACGACTGGGCGGAGCTGCGGGCCGCGGGCGCCGCGGTCAAGGACCGGACGCTTCGTCATCTGGACCACTATCTGGAGCAGTTGGAGGAGTCGGTGGTCGCCGCGGGCGGCCGGGTGCACTGGGCGGCGGACGCCGACGAGGCCAACCGGATCGTCACCCGGCTGGTCCGGGAGACCGGTGAGCACGAGGTCGTCAAGGTCAAGTCGATGGCCACCCAGGAGATCGGCCTCAACGAGGCGCTGGCCGAGGCGGGGATCCGGGCCTACGAGACGGATCTCGCGGAGCTGATCGTGCAGCTCGGCGACGACCTCCCGTCGCACATCCTGGTGCCGGCGATCCACCGCAACCGCGCCGAGATCCGGGACATCTTCCGCCGGGAGATGGGCAAGTGGGGGCGTCCGGCGCCCGAGGGGCTGTCCGACTCCCCCGCCGAGCTGGCGGAGGCGGCCCGTCTGCATCTGCGGGAGAAGTTCCTCACCGCGAAGGTGGGCATCTCCGGCGCCAACTTCATGGTCGCCGAGACCGGCACCCTGGTGGTCGTGGAGTCCGAGGGCAACGGCCGGATGTGCCTGACCCTGCCGGAGACCCTGATCTCCGTCGTCGGCATCGAGAAGATCGTGCCGACCTGGCAGGACCTGGAGGTCTTCCTCCAGGTCCTGCCGCGCTCCTCCACGGCCGAGCGGATGAACCCGTACACCACCACCTGGACCGGGACCACGGACGGCGACGGGCCGCGGACCTTCCACCTCGTGCTGCTCGACAACGGGCGGACCGACACCCTGGCGGACACCGTGGGACGGCAGGCGCTGCGCTGCATCCGCTGCTCGGCCTGCCTGAACGTCTGCCCGGTGTACGAGCGGGCCGGCGGGCACGCCTACGGATCCCCCTACCCCGGTCCCATCGGCGCCATCATCACCCCGCAACTGCGCGGTATGGCCGGGCCGTTGGAGCAGTCGCTGCCGTACGCCTCGTCGCTGTGCGGGGCGTGCTACGAGGTGTGCCCGGTGGCCATCGACATCCCCGAGGTGCTGGTGCATCTGCGGGAGCGGGTGGTGGAGGGCGGCCCGGTCACCCGGCACGGGACCCGGGTGGTGCTCAAGCCGGCCAAGGGGCACGCCGCGGAGCGGGCCGCGATGCGCGCCGCCGCCTGGGCGTTCGACCATCCGGGCGCGCTGCGCGGCGGGATGCGGCTGGCCGCGCGGACCCGGCGGATCCATCCG
Source organism: Streptomyces sp. CB02959 (assembly GCF_002803155.1). GTDB lineage: Bacteria > Actinomycetota > Actinomycetes > Streptomycetales > Streptomycetaceae > Streptomyces. The sequence goes on along the minus strand of NZ_NNBP01000002.1, from coordinate 404,003 downwards.
CGGCGGCTGCCGGGGCCGGGGCGCGCCTGGACCGACACCCGGACCCTGCCGACGGTGCCCGCCGAGTCGTTCCGCGACTGGTGGCAGCGCACCCGGGGCGGTGCCGGCGAACCCGACCGAGGAGGAGTCAAGTGAGCAGCAGGGACGTGGTGTTGGCACGGGTGCGGCGGGCGCTGGCCGATGTGCCGCGCGGTGAGGGGCCGCACGATCCGCCGGTGCCCCGCGACTACCGCCGGGTGCACGGTTCCCGGACGACCGACGAGACCGTCGCGTTGCTCGCGGAGAACCTCGCGGACTACCGCGCGGTGGTGCACCACTGTGCGCCGGCCGGGCTGCCGGCGCTGCTCGCCCGGCTGCTGGCGGCGCGCGGCGCCCGGACTGTGGTGGTGCCGACCGGGTTGGACCCGCGGTGGCTGTCCGCCGCCGAGGTCACCCTGCGCCCGGACCGGGCCGCGGACACCGTGCGGGACCTGGACGCGGTGGACAGCGTGGTGACGGGGTGCGCGGTGGCCGTCGCGGAGACCGGCACGCTGGTCCTGGACGCCGGCCCGGACCAGGGGCGGCGCCGGATCACCCTCGTCCCCGACCACCACATCTGCGTGGTACGGGTCCCCGACCAGGTCGTCGGCTCGGTCCCGGAGGCGTTGCCGCGGCTGTCCCCGGAGCGCCCGCTGACCTGGATCTCCGGGCCGTCCGCCACCAGCGACATCGAACTGGACCGGGTGGAGGGGGTGCACGGTCCGCGGACGCTGGAGGTGGTGTTGCTGGCGGACGGCGCGGAGCGCGGGGACGCGGGGTAGCGGGCGCGGCGCCGGGCGGGCGCGGGCGGCCGGCGCGGAGGGTGACCCCGGCAGTGGTAGGCATCCGATGCGTACCATCCGCAGGTGTCTGGGCGGCCCCCGCGCCCGCCGGAAGACTCCTGGTCATCGCACCGAGCAGATGACCGAGAGGCAGCCGACAGCCATGAACAGCCACCACAACTCCTTTGCTTGGAACGCTGGTTGGGCCGCCGCGGTGCAGCGGCCGAGCGTGGGGTTCCACAAGAACTGGGCCGAGGAGGGTTTCGCGGACCAGACCGTGCGGCAGACCGTGCGGGTCACCGGGGCCGGGACCCGGGCCCGGATCAAGCTCTCCAACCGCTACGGGACCGCGCCGCTGGAGGTGTCCGGCGCGAGCCTCGCCCGGGCCGGCACCGGGGCGGCGGTGGCGGCCGGTTCGGTCCGGCCGCTGACCTTCGACGGGGCCGCTTCGGTGCGGATCCCGGCCGGCGGCGAGGTGTACAGCGACCCGGCGGAGGTGACGGTGGCGGCGCTGGAGTCGCTCACCGTGTCGCTGTACTTCGCGGGGCCGACCGGACCGGCGACCTTCCACGCGCAGGCGTGGGCCACCGCGTACCGGGCCGCGGGCGCACAGTTGGGGGAGGTGGATCCGGCGGTCTTCGGAGAGACGTCGGTGTCCTGGTACCACCTGGCCGCGGTCGAGCTGGCGGACGGCGGCCCGGCCCGGCGGGACACCGTGGTGCTCTTCGGCGACTCGATCACCGACGGCTTCGGGTCGACCGTCGACGCCGACCGGCGGTACTCGGACGCGCTGGCCGAGCGGCTGGCCGCCGGGGGCCGCCCCCTGCGGGTCCTCAATCTGGGCATCGGCGGGAACCTGCTGCTGAACGACTCGCCGTGGTTCGGCGAGTCGGCCGGCGCGCGGTTCGACCGCGAGGTGCTGGCACAGCCGGGCGTGCGGTCGGTGGTGGTCCTGGTCGGCCTGAACGACATCGGCTTCAGCGAGGTCGACCTGCCGACGTACAAGCCGAACCCGGACAACTCCGCCGAGCAACTCATCGCGGGATACCGGGATTTGATCGATCGGGGGCATGCGGCCGGGGTGCGGGTCGTCGGGGGGACGATCCTGCCGTTCAAGGGGTCGGAGTACCACACGCCGGTCGCGGAGGCGAAGCGCCGGGCGGTCAACGAGTGGATCCGGACGGCGGGCGCGTTCGACGCGGTGGCCGACTTCGCGGCGGTGCTGGCGGATCCGGCCGATCCGGACGCGCTGCGGTCCGCCTACGACAGCGGGGACTTCAAGCACCCGGACGACGCCGGGTACCGGGTGATGGCGGAGGCGGTCGATCCGGCCGCGCTCTGACGGGCTTTCGGCGCCCCGTCGCGGACGGCCGCCGCCCGCCGCCGCACCCCGGGGTCCGGGTCACCGCAGGACCCCGGGGGCGCTCCCGTCGTCCGTGGTGCCGGCCGCTTCGTCCGGCTCCTCCTGGTGCGTGTCGCGGCGGACCAGCGCGGCGTAGCGGCCGTCGGCGGCCAGCAGTTCGTCGTGGGTGCCGCGTTCGGCGATCCGGCCGCCGTCCAGGACGACGATCTGGTCGGCGTCCCGGACCGTGGAGAGGCGGTGCGCGATGGTGAGGGTGGTGCGGCCCGCGGAGAGCGCGTCGACGGCCTGCTGGACGGCGTGTTCGGTACGGGTGTCCAGGGCGCTGGTGGCCTCGTCGAGGACGAGGACCGGCGGGTCGCGCAGGAGGGTGCGGGCGATGGCCAGGCGCTGCTTCTCGCCGCCGGAGAAGCGGTAGCCGCGTTCGCCGACGACGGTGTCGTAGCCGTCGGGGAGGGCCGCGATGTGGTCGTGTATCTGGGCGAGCCGGGCGGCGCGCTCGATCTCCTCGTCGGTGGCGTCGGGCTTGGCGAAGCGCAGGTTCTCGGCGACCGAGGCGTGGAAGAGGTAGGTCTCCTGGGAGACCACGCCGACCGCGTGGGCGAGGGTGTCGAAGCCCAGGTCGCGGACGTCGGTGCCGTCGAGGGTGACCCGGCCGCCGGTGACGTCGTAGAGGCGCGGGACGAGGTAGCTCAGGGTGGTCTTGCCGCTGCCGGTCGGGCCGACGACGGCGAGGCTGGTGCCGGCCGGGACGGTCAGGTCGATGCCGTCGAGGGTGGGGGCGGCCTCGGGGTCGTAGCCGAAGGACACCTTCTCGAAGCGGATCTCGCCGCGCGGGGCGGGGAGCCGGACGGGGTCGGCGGGCTCGGTGATGTCGACCGGCAGGTCGAGGTATTCGAAGATGCGCTGGAAGAGCGCGAGCGAGGTCTGCATCTGGACGCCGGTGGTCAGCAGCGAGACGGTGGGGCGCAGCAGGCCCTGCTGAAGGGAGACGAAGGCGACCAGGGTGCCGAGGGAGAAGGCCGGGCCGCCGAGTTGGAGGACCAGGCCGGCCGCCCAGTAGATGAGCGCGGGCATGGCGGCCATGACGATGCCGATGGTGGCCATCCGCCAGCGGCCGGCCATGTTGGCGCGGACCTCCAGGTCGACCAGGCGCTCGGACTCGGCGGCGAAGTCCCTGGTCAGCGAGTCGGCGCGGCCCATGGTGCGGCCGAGCAGCACACCGCTGACCGAGAGGGACTCGGTGACCATCGCGGACATCGTGGCCATCTGCTTCTGCCGCTTGGTGGTGATCTTCTTGCGTTCGTTGCCGACCCGGCGGCTTATCGCGACGAACAGCGGGAGCAGCAGCAGCGAGACGACGGTGAGCCGCCAGTCGAGGGCGATCATGGCGACGACGGTGGCGATGACCGAGGTCAGGTTGGAGACCAGGGACGTGGCGGTGGAGGTGACGGTCGCCTGCATGCCGCCGATGTCGTTGGCGATCCGGGACTGGACCTCGCCGGTGCGGGTGCGGGTGAAGAACGCCAGCGGCATCCGCTGGAGTTTGGCGTAGACGGCGGTGCGCAGGTCGTGCATGACGCGCTGGCCGACCGTGGTGGAGATCAGGGTCTGCAGGACGCCGAAGACGCTGGTGGTGAGCGCGGTGGCGATCATGCCGAGGGCGAGCAGGGTCAGCAGGCCGGTGCGCCGGCCGGGGATGGCGACGTCCAGGATCTCGCGGAGGAGGAAGGGGGAGGCCACCGAGACCAGGGAGGAGGCGGCGACGAGCAGGCCGACCAGGGCCAGGCGGCCGCGGTAGGGGCGGAACAGCGCGAGGATCCGCCGCAGCTGGACCGGGGCGTCGGGGTCCTTGGGGGGCGGGGTCCAGTTCGGTTCTTCGGGACGCATGGGCTCCTACGAGGGCGAGGGTCAGGGACTGCGAGGGCGAAAACTTTGCCGAGCTTAGCTCATTGTTACCTATACTCACAATGAATCTTGTCCTGTACTCTGGGGGCATGCCCTCCCCCGAGCCGTCGGTCGGCGCGAACGAAGCCAACGTCGCCGAGCAGCTGGTGCGGCTGACCCGCCGGATGCAGCGCGCCCAGAAGCGCCACATGGCCCACCTCGACATCGCCTTCACCCCCGCCCAGTCCCGGCTGCTGCGGATCGTCGGCCACTGCCGCGACACCCCGCCCCGGATGGCCGACCTGGCCGAGCGGCTGGAGGTGGTGCCCCGGGCGGTGACCACGCTGGTGGACGCACTGGAGGCGAACGGCACGGTGCGCCGGATGCCCGATCCGACCAACCGCCGCGTGGTGCGGATCGAACTCACCGACACCGGCCGGTCCGCGCTGCGGGCGTTGCGCGGCGCGCGTCGGGCCGCCGCGGAGGAGATCCTGGCCCCCCTGACCGCCGAACAGCGCGAGATGCTCGGCGGCCTGCTCGCCACCCTCGTCGACGGACCGGGTGAACCGCACCGCACTGCCGCACCGGCCTGACCCACGGGCCGCCGCGCAGCCAACCGGAGGTGACCGTGCCCCTGCTGGAGCCCACGCCCGAAGCCCTGCGGCCCCGTACCACCCACCCCGCGCCGGACCGGGTGCCCGAACGACTGGCGGCCGGCACCCCCGAGCCGCTGCGCGGCGACCTGCTCGCGCTGCTCGGCCCGGACAAGGTCCGGCACACCGTCTCCGACCTGGTCCGCTACGCCTCCGACGCCAGCCCCTACCGCTTCCTCCCCCAGGTCGTGGTGGTCGCCGAAACCGCCGACGACGTCTCCGCGGTCTTCGCGTACGCCCGCACGCACGGCCGTCATGTGGTCTTCCGGGCCGCCGGGACCTCCCTCAACGGCCAGGCGCAGGGCGAGGACATCCTCGTCGACGTGCGCCGCCACTGGGCCGGTGTCGAGGTGCTGGACGACGGCGCCCGGGCCCGGATCCGGCCCGGCACCACCGTGCTGCGGGCCAACGCCGCGCTCGCCCGGTACGGCCGGCTGCTGGGCCCCGACCCGGCCAGCGCCATCGCCTGCACGGTGGGCGGCGTGGTCGCCAACAACGCCTCCGGGATGACCGCCGGCACCACCCGCAACTCCTACCGGACGCTGGCCTCACTGACCTTCGTACTGCCGTCCGGCACCGTCGTCGACACCGCGCACCCGGCCGCCGACGCCGACCTGGCCCGGGCCGAACCGGTGCTCTGCGCCGAACTGCTGGCCCTCAAGGCGGAGATCGAGGCGGAACCGGACCTGGTCGCCAGGATCCGCGCCAAGCACACGATCAAGAACACCAACGGCTACCGCCTGGACGCCTTCCTCGACGGGCGGACGCCGGTGGAGATCCTGCGCGGGCTGATGGTCGGCTCCCAGGGGACCCTCGGCTTCATCGCCGAGACGGTCTTCACGACCCTGCCGCTGGACCGGCACACCTCCACCGCGCTCCTCTTCTTCCCGACCCTCGCGGCCGCGGCCGCCGCCGTCCCGCGCTTCACCGAAGCCGGCGCCCGCGCCGTGGAGTTGATGGACGGCAACACCCTGCGCGCGTCGGTGCGCGTGCCCCAGGTGCCCGCCGACTGGGCGGAGCTGCCCAAGGAGACCGCCGCGCTGCTGGTCGAGTTCCGGGCACCGGACGAGGCCGCGCAGGAGGCGTACGAGGAGGCGGCGGCCCGGGTGCTGGCGGGACTGGAACTGGTCGCCCCGGTGCCGTCGGTCGGCAACGACCTCACCCGGGACCCAGCCGTGATCAGCGGCTACTGGAAGGCCCGCAAGGCGTTCGTCACCGCGGTCGGCGGCTCCCGGCCCGCCGGGACGACCCTGATCACCGAGGACTTCGCGGTCCCGCCGGCCCGGCTCGCCGACGCCTGCACCGCGCTGCTGGAACTCCAGGCCCGGCACGGCTTCGACGCCGCGGTCGCCGGCCACGCCGCCCACGGCAACCTGCACTTCCTGCTCGCCTTCGACGCCGCCGACCCCGACGACGTGGCCCGCTACGCCGCCTTCATGGACGACTTCTGCCGGCTGACCGTCGAGCGCTTCGACGGCTCCCTGAAGGCGGAGCACGCCACCGGCCGGAACATCGCACCGTTCCTGGAACTCGAATGGGGGCCGCGGGCCACGGAGTTGATGTGGCGGATCAAGGAAACCGTGGACCCCGGGGGCATCCTCGCCCCGCGGGTCCTGCTCGACCGCGACCCGCGGGCGCACCTGCGCGGGCTGAAGACGATCCCCCAGGTCGAGGCGGTCGCCGACCCGTGCATCGAGTGCGGCTTCTGCGAACCGACCTGCCCCAGCGGGGACCTGACCACCACGCCCCGCCAGCGGATCGTGCTGCGCCGCGAGATGCTGCGCCAGCCGCCCCGCTCCGCGGTCGGCGACGCCCTGCTGGACGCCTACGGCTACGACGCGGTGGACACCTGCGCCGGGGACTCCACCTGCAAGCTGGCCTGCCCGGTCGGCATCGACACCGGCGCGCTGATGAAGGACTTCCGGCACCGCCGGCACACCCCGCGCGAGGAGCGGATCGCCGAGTCGACCGCCCGGCACTTCGGGGCGGTCGAGCGGGCGGCCCGGCTGGCGGTGGCCGCCGCGGAGCGGCTCGACGACCGGCTGCTGGCGCGGGTGACCGGCACCGCCCGCCGGGCCGTCCGCCCCGACCTGGTGCCGGAGTGGCTGCCGCAGATCCCCGGCGCCGCGGCCGGCCGGCTGCCCGCGACCCGCCGGACCGGGGCAGCCGCGGTGTACTACCCGGCCTGCGTGAACCGCATCTTCGGCGAACCCGCCGGCCACCGCGGGCCGTCCCTCCCCCAGGCGGTGGTGGCGCTCGCCCGGCGGGCCGACCGCCCGGTGTGGATCCCGCCGGACGTCACCGGCACCTGCTGCGCCACCATCTGGCACTCCAAGGGCTACGAGCGGGGCAACCGGCTGATGGCCAACCGCATCGTCGAGGCCGCCTGGGGCTGGACGGCCGGCGGACAGCTGCCCCTGGTCGTGGACGCCTCGTCCTGCACCCTGGGCCTGGCCCGCGAGGTGGTGCCGTACCTCACCCCGTTCAACCGCTCACTGCACGCCGAGCTGACCGTCGTCGACTCCGTGGTGTGGGCCGAGGAGCTCCTCCCGCGCCTTGCGGTCCGCCGCACGCTCGGCTCCGCCGTCCTCCATCCCACCTGCTCCATGCAGCACCTGGGCGACGAGGACCAACTGCGGCGAGTCGCCGAGGCGTGCGCCCGCGAGGTGGTGGTCCCGGACGACGCGGGCTGCTGCGCCTTCGCCGGCGACCGCGGCCTGCTCCACCGGGAACTGACCGAGTCCGCCACCGCGAAGGAGGCCGCCGAGGTCACCGCCCGCCCCTTCGACGCCCACCTCTCGGCGAACCGCATGTGCGAGATCGGCATGGACCACGCGACGGAGGGCCGAGGCTACCGCTCGGCCCTCCTGGCGCTGGAATGGGCGACGCGTCCGGGCAACGACCCCGGCCCGTACGGCGTTTGAGGACGCGCGGGCGTCAGCGGGCGACGTGCAGGGCCACGGCGCCGTGGGCGGGCACGGTGATCTGCGCCTGCCCGTCCCCGCCCACGGTCACCGTGTGCCCGTCGCACGCCGACGGGTCCGCGGCGACCACGTCGCAGTACGTCCCGGCCGGCAGCGGTGTGGCGAACGACCGGCTCACCGCCCCGTCCCCGGCGTTGAGGGCCACGAACCCGGCCGACCCGCGCCCGAAGGCGATCGCGTCGCCCCCGTTGTCCCACCAGTCGGTCAGCTCCGCCGACCCCACCGCGTTGCGGAAGCCCACCATCCCGGTGATCTCGCGCTTGGCGTGCTCATTGGTCCAGGCGGAGCTGCCGGAGGCCGGCGGGCCGGCGTCCTTGTCGGTCCACTGGTAGCCGGAGTAGACGTTCGGGGAGCCGTACGGCGAGGCGAGCATGAAGACGTTGGCGAGGGTGTAGGCCGCGCCGTCCTTGTAGGTCAGCGTGGAGCCGTTCCGCTCGGTGTCCCAGTTGTCGACGAACGTACGGGCCTTGTCGCCGGCGAGCTTGCCGTCCGCGACGGACTTGAGCTGGGCGAGGTTCCGGCCCTGGACGGCGCTCTTGAGGTGGCTGCCGTAGCGGAACTCGTCGACGTCGCCGGTGCCGGTGTACTCGTCGGGTCGGACCGCCTCGCCGGCGCCGTAGATGACCTCCTGCACCCAGTAGCCCGGGTCCTTCATCTTGCCCTTGATGGCGGCGAGGTCGGCGGCGGCGATGTGCTTGGCGGCGTCGATCCGGAAGCCGTCCGCGCCCAGCGACCGCAGGTCGTCGAGGTACTTGGCGAGGGTGGTGCGGACGTAGTCGCTGCCGGTGTCGAGGTCGGCGAGGCCGACCAGTTCGCAGTTCTGGACGTCGTCGCGGTTGGTGTAGTCGGAGATGTTCTTGCGGCAGCCGTGGAAGTCCCAGTCCTGGTAGTAGCCGGGGTAGTTGTACTTGGTGTACTGGGTTCCGCCGGTGCCGGTGCCGGATCCGGCCGCCATGTGGTTGATGACGGCGTCGGCGATGACCTTGACACCGGCGGTGTGGCAGGCGCCGACCATCGCGGCGAACGCGTCCCGGTCGCCCAGCCGTCCGGCGATCTTGTAGCTGACCGGCTGGTACGAGGTCCACCACTGGTCGCCCTGGATGTGCTCGGAGGCGGGTGAGACCTCGACGTAGCCGTAGCCGGCCGGGCCCAGTTGGTCGGTGCAGGCCCGGGCGACGTCGGCGTACTTCCACTCGAAGAGGGTGGCGGTGACGTTCCGGTCGCCGGGCGGGGCGGCCTGCGAGGGCCAGGGGGCGAAGGCGGCGAGGCCGACCGCGGCCAGTACCCCGGCCAGCGTCCGGGCCCGCGCCCGGGACCGGTGCCCCCGGTTCGGCGCTTGCGTCGCTGCGTTGTCGCGGCTCCTTCGTCGCTGCACTGTTGCGGCTCCTTCGTCATGGGGCACGGGGACCGCGCCCACGAGAGCAGCCACGCGCCAGGCCGCCATGGGGGGGATTCCGCTTCGGAGCCTGCCTTTTCGTGCGTGGACACGTCAAGGATTTCGGCAAGGCTTTTCAGGGTCTTGCGAAAGACGCTGACACGGTCGGGCGGCCCGCGGCGGCACCCGCGGCGTACGAAGAGTCCAAGTACGCGTACCAAGAGTCCAATGGGCCCTCTTGTGCCCCAGGCCACCCAACCGTCAGGGTCCTCACCGAGGTTCACGACTGTCCCGCGTACGATCCGCTTCCTTGGAGGACCGATGCACGAGGCACAACCGCAGAACCAGCAGCCCGACGAGACCGGCCCCAGCCGCCGTTCGATCCTGTGGACCGCCGGCGCTGCGGGCGCCGGACTGGGACTCGCCGGGCTGGGCACCGGACCGGCGGCCGCGGCCGCACCCGGGACGACCGGCACGGCCGAGGCCGCCGCCACGACCCCCAAGCCCCAGGGCAAGACCATGATCGGGGTGCCGTTCGAACCGCGCAGCACGGTGCGCATCGGCATCATCGGCCTCGGCAACCGGGGCGGCAGCATGATCGACCTGTTCCTGGCGATGCCGAACGTACGGGTGGTGGCGCTCTGCGACCCGGTGAAGGACAAGGTCGCCAAGGCCGCCGCGAAGGTGACCAAGGCGGGGCAGCCCGCACCCGCCGTCTACACCAACGGCGACCACGACTTCGAAAACCTCTGCAAGCGCACCGACATCGACTTCGTCTACGCGGCGACCCCCTGGGACTGGCACTTCGAGATGGCGAAGACCGCCATGCTCAACGGCAAGCACGTCGGCACGGAATGCCCGCTGGCGCTCCGCCTGGACCAGCTGTGGGAGTTGGTGGACCTCTCCGAACGCACCCGCAGACACTGCCTCCAACTGGAGAACTGCTGTTACGGCAGAAACGAGATGCGGGTGCTGCGGATGGCGCACGCCGGCCTCTTCGGCGAACTGCTGCACGGCGCCGGGGCGTACATCCACGACCTGCGCGGCCTGATGTTCGACCCGGCGTACTACGAGGGGCCCTGGCGCCGGCTGTGGCACACCCGGCTGCGCGGCGACCTCTACCCCAACCACGGCTTCGGCCCGGTCGCCAACTACATGGACGTCAACCGCGGTGACCGGGCGGTCCGGATCGCCAGCTTCGGCACCCCGGCACTGGGCCTGGCCGCGTACCGCAAGCAGCACATGCCGTCCGGCGACCCCAGCTGGAAGGAGTCCTACGTCGAGAGCGACCGGACGATCAGCCTGGTGCAGACCGCCAAGGGCCGGGTGATCCGGCTGGAGCACGACGTCTCCACCCCGCACCCGTACAGCCGGATCAACAGCCTCGGCGGCACCAAGGGGCTCTTCGAGGACTATCCCGAGCGGATCTACCTGGAGCCCGACCAGAGCAACGACGAGTGGGGCGACTTCGGCGGGTACGCGCAGTGGGACCACTGGCTGTGGAAGGAGCACGCCAACCCGCCCGGCGGCCACGGCGGGATGGACTACATGCTGGTCTTCCGGCTGACCCAGTGCCTGCGGCTCGGCCTGGTACCGGACTTCGACGTCTATGACGCGGCGACCTGGTCCGCGCCGGTGCCGCTGAGCGACCGCTCGATCAAGGCGCAGGGCGCACCGCAGGAGATCCCGGACTTCACCCGGGGGCTGTGGCGGAAGGCGCGCCCGGGGATGGATTCGCAGAAGCCCGCCGAGTAGCCGGGGCGCGGGCGTCCGGGGCCCGGTGGCGGGCCGTCCGCCACCGGGCCCCGGAGGTCACTTCTCGCCGGGGGCGACCGCGGCGCCGTCCGGCTCCTCCCGGCCGGCGGGGGCGGTCCGCGGCTGCCCGGCCGGGGCCGCGCCGGCCAGCACCTGCTTGGCCGTCACCCGGTCCAGCGCGCCCTCCCAACGGGACACCGCGAAGACCGCGACGCAGTTGCCCAGCAGGTTGGTGGCCACCCGCATGGAGTCCATGATCCGGTCGACGCCGAGCAGCAGGGCGACGGCGGAGGCCGGGATGACGCCCAGCGCGGAGGCGGTCGCGGACAGCGCCAGGAACGCCGAACCGGGCACGCCCGCCATGCCCTTGCTGGTCAGCATCAGCACCAGGACGACGGTGATCTGCTGGCCGAGGGACAGGTGCACGCCGATGGCCTGGGCGATGAAGAGCGTCCCGATGGAGAGGTAGATGGAGGCGCCGTCGAGGTTGAAGGAGTACCCGGTGGGCAGCACCAGCCCGACCGCGTCGTCCCGGCAGCCGGCGGCCCGCAGCTTCTGCATCATCCGCGGCATCACGGTCTCGCTGGAGCCGGTGCCCAGCGCCAGCAGCAGTTCCTCGCGGGTGTAGCGGACGAACTTCCAGAGGCTGAGCCCGGTGACGGCCTTGAGGGCGAGCCCCAGCAGGACGAGGAAGACCAGGGCGACGCCGTAGCAGACCGCGATCAGCTTGCCGTACGTCGACATGGCGCCCAGGCCGTACTGGCCGACGAGGTGGGCGGTGGCTCCGAAGACCGCGAGCGGGGCGAGCTTCATGATGTAGCCGACGATGGTGAAGACCACGTCCTGGACCTGCTCGATCAGCGGCAGCAGCTGGGGCACGCGCTTCTGCCCGAGGTGCAGCAGCGCCGCGCCGACCAGACAGGCCAGCACCAGGACCTGGAGCAGGGAGTTCTCGGCGAACGCGCCGACCGCACTGTTCGGCAGCGCCTCCAGGACGAACTGGGCCGCGGAGGGCAGTTTTCCGCCACCGGTCGTGGCGTCCACCGCGCCCTTGTCGAGGGAGGCCGGGTCGACGTGCATCCCGGCGCCGGGGCTGAAGACGTTGCCCGCCAGGAGGCCCACGACCAGGGCGACGCTGGTCGCGACCTCGAACCAGATCAGGGCCTTGACGCCGATCCGGCCGAAGGACTTGAGGTCGCCCGCCTTGGTGATGCCGGCGACGACGACGCAGAACACGAGCGGGGAGATGACCGCCTTGATGAGGCGGACGAAGCCGTCGCCCAACGGCTGGAGCGAGGCGCCCGCCTGCGGCCACAGGCGTCCGACCAGGACACCGACCAGCAGGGCGAGCAGCACTTGGACGAACAGGCTGGTGCGCAACAGGCGCCCGGCGCGGCGGGCCAGGCTTCCGGTGGCGTGCGGCACGGGCACTCCTCCATGGACGGATTCTGGAATACGGAAATGAACTTCCGCGGTCCGTCACTATGGCCGGTTGTGGTTCCTGCCGAAAGAGTGCGGTGCAACTTCCCGGAAATCTTGGAGCTTGATCCAAGGAGGGCGGCCGCCCGGCCCTCGCGCTGCGGCCGGTACCCGGTTCAGTCGGCGAGGTGCGCCCGGTCCCCCATCACCACGACCGGGTGCCGCGCCGGGTCGAGCGCACGCAGCAGCGCCACCATCGCCGACTCGGCCACACTGACGCAGGCCGAGGTCCCGCCCCCGTGGTCCAGATGCAGCCAGACCCCGCCGCCCTTGGCCTGCCCCTGGGGGCGGGTGGGGTCCAGCGGGGACGTCCCCGCGACCCGGTTGTAGTCGATCGCCACCACGTAGTCGAAGTCGTGGCGGGTGTTCTTCGACCAGTACGCGGGCGGGGTGAAGGCCGCCGAGTGGGTGTACGGCAGCCGGGCCCCCGGGTCGGGGAGCACACCGCCGGCGTCGGTCAGCGGGAAGACGCCGACCGGGCTGCGCTGGTCGCCCTCGTGGTGGTCGGCGTCCAGCCGCGCCGGCCGTTGTGCGCCCGCCAACTCCCCTGGCTCTGCCAGCCGTTGGCGTCCTTCTCGTACAGCACCACGGTCGCGTCGGGGGAGTTCGCCCCGGCGCCGTAGACCGCGACGACCTGGCGGGCGGCGGCCGGGATCCGCGACCGCAGCGCGGCGCCGACGTCGGGAATGCCGTCGGAGTGCGTGGCCGCCGCACCCCCGCGGGCCGGTCCCCCGGGACGCTCCCCCGCCCCGGCTCCGCGCCCCTTGGCGCCCCTGCCGTCGCCGCCGTCGCCGCCGCCCTTACCCGCCGTGCCGCCGGCTCCGCAGCCCGCCAGGAGAACCGCCGTCGCCGCGGCCACCGCCACGGCCCGTCCCGCACCACCCGCTGTCCGCATGACGTCCATGCTCCCACCGCCTCCTGACGGTCGTTCGCCCCGGCCCGCCGACGCGTCCCGCACGGAAAACCCGTCGACTAACCGGCTTTCTGCGGAAAAACCGTTTGAAGCCGGGCCGTCCGGCACGCGAACCTTCCCTGTGCCTCCGCTCGCGCCGAGGCCCGTCACCAAAGGGCGCGAGGGCCCTGCCGGCCTGCCCGGACGGCGTGCCACCGCTCCCCGCCGACGACCACCACCCCGCTCCCCGGCCCGCCCCTCCGGCCCGCCCGGCGCGCGACCCACCCCCACCCCCCGCGACAACTCCTTGGACATCATGCGCATTCGCGACCTTCCCCACCCCGACCCCGGCGTCCCCGACGTCCGTACGGGCGGCAGATTCCTCGTGTGGCTGTGCCGACAGCAGCTCGGCGGACATGCCAAGGCCCTCTTCTGGGGGCTGGTGCACATGGGCTCGACGGCCGCGCTGCCCCTGCCGGTGGGCCTCGCCGTACAGGCCGCGGTGGACGGCCGCGGCGCCCGGCTGGCGCTGGCGGGCGGCCTGTTGGCGCTGCTCGGCGCGCTGGTCGCGGTCAGCGACATCATGCTGCACCGCGCGGCCGTGACCAACTGGATCGTCACGGTGGCCCGGATGCAGCAGTTGCTCTCCCGCAAGACCGCGGAGCTGGGCGGGGCGATGACCCGGCGGGTGGCGGCCGGTGAGATCGTCGCCGTCAGCACCGGTGACCTGGAGCGCATCGGCTGGTTCGTCGAGACACTGTCCCGCTTCGGCGCGGCGCTGGCGGCCTCGGTCGGCGTCTGCCTCACGCTCGTCGCCTACCAGCCGCAACTCGGCCTCGTGGTGGCCCTCGGCACGCCCCTGCTGGTCCTGGCCGTCCTCCCGCTGCTGGCGCCGGCCACCCGCCGGGCGGACGCCCAGCGCGAGAAGGCCGGCCGGGCCACCGAACTCGCCTCCGACACCGTCGCCGGACTGCGGGTGCTGCGCGGCATCGGCGGCGAGGAGCTCTTCCTCGGCCGCTACCGCAGCGCCTCCCAGGAGGTCCGCCGGGCCGCCGTGCGCAGCGCCCGCATGTGGTCACTGATCTCGGCCGTGCAGGTCGCCCTGCCGGGCCTGCTGCTGATCGCGGTGGTCTGGTACGGGGTCCACCTCACCCTCGACGGCCGGATCGCGATCGGTGAACTCGTCACCCTCTACGGCATGGTGGCCTTCCTGCTCTACCCGCTGCGCCAATTCGAAGAGATGACGATGGCCTGGTCGTTCGCCCTGCCCTCGGCAGGGCGAACGACACGCGTGCTGGCGCTGAGCCGGCAGACGGGCGGACGGCCGGCCGACCCGGCACCGCCGTCCGGCGACCTCCACGACCCGGCCAGCGGACTGACCGCGCGGGCCGGCCGGCTGACCGCCGTGGTGTGCGGCGACCCGGACGCGGCGGGCCGGCTCGCCGAACGCCTCGGCGGGCATCCCGCGCACGCCGCCCCACCCGCGCAGCAAAGCGCCGCCCCGCCTCCGGACGCGTCGCCGGGCCCCGACCCGCAGAGCCCCGGACCGGCCCCGCAGGCCACCGGACCGGCCCCGGAGCCCGCCGCCCCGGGCCCGGATCGTCCGCTCTCCGTCGTCCTCGGCAGCACCCCGCTCGACGACCTCCCGCGCGACACCGCCCGGAGAGCCGTCCTCGTCCAGGACAAGGACCCGGTACTCCTCTCCGGAACGCTCGGTGAGCTCCTCGACGTCCCGGCCTCCGGTCGGGTGACCGCGACCGCGGCGCTCGACGCGGCCCAATGCGCCGATGTGCTGGCCGCGTTGGCCCAGGCGACCGCCGACGACTCCGGCGACCCGATGCACACCCACATCACCGAACGCGGCCGGTCCCTCTCCGGCGGCCAGCGCCAGCGGCTCTCCCTGGCCCGGTCACTGGTCGCCGACCCCGAGGTGCTGGTGCTGGACGAACCGACCAGTGCCGTCGACGCCCACACCGAGGCCCGGGTCGCCGACGGTCTGCGCGAGATCAGGGCGGGCCGCACGACCGTGGTCCTCACCTCCAGCCCGCTGCTCCTGGACCGCGCCGACCAGGTGGTGTTCCTCCAGGAGGGGAAGATCGCCGGCGCGGCCCCGCACCGCGAACTGCTGCACACCCACCCCGAATACCGCGCCGTCGTCACCCGCGAACCGGATCCCGTCCACGACGCGCCCGCCCCCCGCGCCGACCGCACCATCGAGGAGACCGCATGATCGGCCTGGCCCCGCCGGAGCACGATCCCCACACGCCCCGGACCGCAGACACCCTGCCGGTCGGCTCGCCGGCGACGGTGCGCGCCTACGTGGCCGAGCTGATCCGCCGCAACCGCCGGGACTTCACCGTCCTGGTCCTCGTCGACGCCGTCGCGGTCATCGCCTCGATGGCCGGGCCCTACCTCCTCGGCGGCCTGGTCGAGGACCTCTCAGCGGGCCGCGGCGGGCAGCTCCAACTGGGCCGCACCATCGGCCTGTTCGCCCTCGCCCTGGTCGTCCAGACGGTCTTCGTCCGCATGATGCGGCTGCGCGGGGCGATGCTCGGCGAACGGATGCTGGCGGACCTGCGGGAGGACTTCCTGGTCCGGTCGGTGGCACTGCCGCCGGGCATCCTGGAGCGGGCCGGCACCGGTGATCTGCTGTCCCGGATCACCACCGACATCGACCGGCTCGCCGAGGCGATGCGGGAGGCCGTACCGCAGCTGTCGATCGGCGTCGTCTGGGCCGGCCTGCTGATCGGCGGGCTCGCCGTCACCGCGCCGCCGCTCGCGCTGTCCGTGCTCGTCGCGCTGCCGGTACTGTTCGTCGGCTGCCGCTGGTACTTCAAGCGCGCGCCCGCCGCCTACCGCTCCGAGGCCGCCGGCTACGCCGCGGTCTCCGCCGTCCTCACCGAGTCCGTGGACGCCGGCCGCACCATCGAGGCGCACCGCCTGGGCGTCCGCCGGACTGCCCTGTCCGAGCGCCGGATCCGCGAATGGACCCAGTGGGAGCGCTACACCCTCTTCCTGCGCTCGGTCCTCTTCCCGGTCATCAACGTCACCCATGTGCTGGTCCTCGGCGCGGTCGTGATGCTCGGCGGGGTGTTCGTGCTGCACGGCTGGCTCACCCCGGGTCAGCTGACGACCGGCGCGCTGCTGGCCCAGATGCTCACCGAACCGGTCAACCTGGTCCTGCGGTGGTACGACGAGCTCCAGGTGGCCCAGGTGTCGATCGCCCGGCTCGTCGGCGTCCGCGAGATCGAGCCCGCGGCCGGCGACGCGTCGGTGGTCCCCGGCGGCCGGGACGTGCGGGCCGAGGACGTCAGCTTCGGCTACCGCGCCGGTGTCGACGTCCTGCGCGAGGTCTCGCTGAGCGTCCGCCCGGGCAGCCGGGTGGCGCTCGTCGGCCCGTCCGGCGCCGGGAAGTCCACCCTGGGCCGGCTGCTGGCCGGCATCTACGGACCGCGGGCCGGCTCGGTGTCGCTGGGCGGTGCCGAGCTCTCCGCGATGCCCGCCGAACGCGTCCGGGAGCACGTCGCCCTGGTCAATCAGGAGCACCACGTCTTCGTCGGGACGCTGCGGGACAACCTGCTGCTGGCCCGCACGGACGCGGCCGACACCGCACTCTGGGCGGCCCTGGGCGCGGTGGACGCGGACGCCTGGGCCCGGGCCCTGCCCGATGGTCTGGACACCGAGGTCGGCTCCGGCGGCACCACCCTGACACCGGCCCAGGCCCAGCAGATCGCGCTGGCCCGCCTGGTCCTGGCCGACCCGCACACCTTGGTGCTGGACGAGGCGACATCGCTCCTGGACCCGCGCGCCGCACGCCACTTGGAGCGGTCGCTGGGCAAGGTCCTGGACGGGCGGACGGTCGTCGCCATCGCCCACCGGCTGCACACCGCCCACGACGCCGACGTCATCGCGGTCGTCGAGGACGGCCGGATCAGCGAACTGGGCAGCCACCGGGAACTGGTCACCGCCGACGGTGCGTACGCGGCACTGTGGCGGTCGTGGCACGACTGAACCGCCCCGGACGCACGCGTGGCGCCCCGCGGATCCGCGGGGCGCCACCCGTGAGCGGGCCCGGACCAGGGCACCGCCCGGTCCGGTCGAACGGATCAGATGTAGCCCAGCGCCCCCAGCGCACCGATGCCGCCCAGCAGCATGAACGCCGGCATCAGCACCTTCAGCTCCACCCAGCTGCCGGCCCGGAAGCGCATCGGCTTGGGCGTGCCCAGCGCGTACCAGCGCTTCCGGCCGATCGGGATGGGCCACAGGATCGGGCAGCCCGAGACGGTCAGGGCGTCGCCGATGTCGTGCACCAGCGCACCCAGCATGATCGGCAGGCCGAGCCAGAGGTACTCCTGCCCCGGCTCGGTGAACAGCCAGCTCGCGCCGTTGCCCGGCTGGTCCATTATCTGGGCCAGAATCCAGGCCGTCGCGGCGCCGAGCAGCCACACCAGCACGTCGCTGGAGACCCGCGCCGCCCGCCACAGCAGCCCCTCGATGGCGAGCACCATGTGCACGAAGAGGATGCCGAGCACCGCCCAGCGCCCGCCCTCCATCGCCAGCAGCGACATGCCGCCGCCGACCAGCACCGCCCACAGCCAGGTGTGGGTCAGCGTCCGGTGCCCGCCCGAGCGGTGCGAGTCGCCGCGCATCTTGGTCGCCTTGTAGGCGGCGTGCGACAGGGTGTCGACCACCTCGCACAGCCACCGCGACAGCGGACCGAAGGCCCGCGAGATGGTGGCCGCCTTGTGGTCGAGGTCCGGTGCGAGCGCCGCCCCGGCGCAGATCAGGGCGCCGCTGACCAGCACCGGCCAGGGCATTGGAGAGCCGGCGCCGTAGGCCGCCGCCCCCACCCCCAGCCAGGCCGCGGCTCCCGACAGCGAGTGCGCCGGTCCCATCATGGTTGTTCCCCACCCCTTGTTCTGCGCTTCTGACGCCCGATCGGCCACTCAGCGTAGCGTCAGATGATCTCCGAACGGGGAGCGGGTGGCGGACCGGCACCCGGGGGCGGGACGGGCCCGCGCACACCCCGCGCACGGTCGTGCGCGGGGTGTGCCGACGCCGCCGCGCAGGGGTGCGGGCCGGACCTCGCCGGCCCCCGTTGGTCTCCAGTTGATCTCCATCCGGAGCACCGGTTCCCGGATCCGGGCCGAAGGCAGGCAGTATGGGGGCGTGACCCTCATCGATCATCTGCCGAACAACGCCGACCCCGACGCCCTCTTCGAAGCCTTTTCGGGCTGGGCCGAACAGCAGGGCATCGCGCTCTACCCTGCCCAGGAGGAGGCGCTGATCGAAGTGGTCTCGGGGGCGAACGTCGTCCTGTCCACCCCCACCGGCTCCGGGAAGAGCCTGGTGGCGGCCGGCGCGCACTTCACCGCGCTCGCCAACGACCAGGTCACCTTCTACACCGCGCCCATCAAGGCGCTGGTCTCGGAGAAGTTCTTCGACCTGTGCAAGCTGTTCGGCACCGAGAACGTCGGCATGCTCACCGGCGACGCGTCGGTCAACTCCGACGCCCCGGTGATCTGCTGCACCGCCGAGGTGCTCGCCTCCATCGCGCTGCGTGACGGCAAGCACGCCGACATCGGCCAGGTCGTGATGGACGAGTTCCACTTCTACGCCGAGCCGGACCGCGGCTGGGCCTGGCAGATCCCGCTGCTGGAGCTGCCGCAGGCTCAGTTCGTCCTGATGTCGGCGACGCTCGGTGACATGTCGCGCTTCGAGGGGGACCTGACCCGGCGCACCGGTCGGCCCACCTCGGTGGTCCGCTCCTCGACCCGGCCGGTGCCGCTGTCGTACGAGTACCGCACCACGGCGCTGACGGAGACGCTGACCGAGCTGCTGGAGACCCGCCAGTCGCCGGTCTACATCGTGCACTTCACCCAGGCCGCCGCCGTGGAGCGGGCGCAGGCGCTGATGAGCATCAACATGTGCACCCGCGCCGAGAAGGACGAGATCGCCAAGCTGATCGGGAACTTCCGGTTCACCACGAAGTTCGGGCGGAACCTCTCCCGGTACGTCCGGCACGGCATCGGGGTGCACCACGCGGGCATGCTGCCGAAGTACCGGCGGCTCGTGGAGAAGCTGGCCCAGGCGGGTCTGCTGAAGGTCATCTGCGGCACCGACACCCTCGGCGTGGGCGTCAACGTCCCCATTCGCACGGTGCTGTTCACCGCCCTGACGAAGTACGACGGGACGCGGGTGCGGACGCTGCGGGCGCGGGAGTTCCACCAGATCGCGGGCCGCGCCGGGCGGGCCGGCTTCGACACCGCCGGCTTCGTCGTCGCGCAGGCCCCCGAGCACGTCGTGGAGAACGAGAAGGCGCTGGCGAAGGCCGGCGACGACCCGAAGAAGCGCCGCAAGGTGGTCCGCAAGAAGGCGCCGGAGGGCTTCGTCAACTGGGGCGAGAACACCTTCGAGAAGCTCATCGCCTCCGATCCCGAGCCGCTGACCTCCCGTTTCCGGGTGACCCACGCGATGCTGCTGTCGGTGATCGCCCGGCCCGGCAACGCCTTCGAGGCGATGCGCCGGCTGCTGGAGGACAACCACGAGCCGCGCAAGAACCAGCTGCGGCACATCCGCCGCGCGATCGCGATCTACCGCTCCCTCGTGGACGGCGGGATCGTGGAGCGGCTCCCGGTGCCGGACGCGGAGGGCCGGATCGTCCGGCTCACCGTCGACCTCCAGCAGGACTTCGCGCTCAACCAGCCGCTGTCCACGTTCGCGCTGGCCGCGTTCGACCTGCTCGACCCCGAGTCGCCGTCGTACGCCCTGGACATGGTGTCGGTGGTGGAGTCGACGCTGGACGACCCCCGGCAGATCCTGGCCGCCCAGCAGAACAAGGCGCGCGGCGAGGCGGTCGCGCAGATGAAGGCCGACGGCGTCGAGTACGAGGAGCGCATGGAGCGCCTCATGGACGTCGAGTACCCCAAGCCGCTGGACGAGCTGCTGTCGCACGCCTACGGCCTCTACCGCAAGAGCCACCCGTGGGTCGGCGACCACCCGCTGTCGCCGAAGTCGGTCATCCGCGACATGTACGAACGCGCCATGACCTTCACGGAGTTCACCTCCTTCTACGAGCTGGCGCGCACCGAGGGCATCGTGCTGCGCTACCTGGCGAGCGCCTTCAAGGCGCTGGACCACACCGTGCCGGACGACCTGAAGTCGGAGGACTTCCAGGACATCATCGCCTGGCTCGGCGAGATGGTCCGGCAGGTCGACTCCAGCCTGCTGGACGAGTGGGAACAGCTGGCCAACCCGGAGGAGGAGACGGCGGACGAGGCGGCCGAGCGCGCCGACCAGGTGCGGCCGGTCACCGCCAACGCACGGGCCTTCCGGGTGCTGGTCCGCAACGCGATGTTCCGGCGGGTGGAGCTGGCGGCGCTGGACAAGGTCGAGGAGCTCGGCGAGATGGACGCCGAGTCCGGCTGGGACGCCGACGCCTGGGGCGAGGCGATGGACGCCTACTGGGACGAGTACGACGAGCTGGGCACCGGCCCGGACGCCCGCGGCCCGAAGCTCCTCCAGATCGAGGAGGACGCCGCGCACGGGCTGTGGAAGGTGCGGCAGACTTTCGCCGACCCGAACGGCGACCACGACTGGGGTGTCTCGGCCGAGGTCGACCTGGCCGCCTCCGACGAGGAGGGGCGCGCGGTGGTCCGGGTCACCGCTGTGGGGCAGTTGTGAGGCGACGGCTTCGACCGAGGCCGCCGAAGGAGACGACGGAGGACCACCGGTCATGACGAATCCGGCCGAGAAGCTGGTCGATCTGCTGGACCTGGAGCAGATCGAGGTGAACATCTTCCGCGGCCGCAGCCCGCACGAGAGCCTCCAGCGGGTCTTCGGCGGGCAGGTCGCCGGACAGGCGCTGGTCGCCGCCGGGCGGACCACGGAAGGGGACCGCCCGGTCCACTCGCTGCATGCGTACTTCCTCCGGCCGGGCCGGCCGGGGGTACCGATCGTGTACCAGGTCGAGCGGGTCCGCGACGGGCGGTCCTTCACCACCCGTCGCGTCGTCGCCGTCCAGCAGGGACGCACGATCTTCAATCTGACCGCCTCCTTCCACAAGCCGGAACCCGGCTTCGAACACCAACTGCCGATGCGCCGGGCCGTTCCCGACCCGGAAGAGCTGCCGAACGTCGCGGAAGAGGTCCGCGCGCACCTGGGCGGCCTGCCCGAGGCGCTGGAGCGGATGGCCCGCCGGCAGCCGTTCGACATCCGATACGTCGACCGGCTGCGCTGGTCGCCGGACGAGATCGAGGGCGCGGAACCGCGCAGCGCGGTCTGGATGCGCGCCGTCGGACCGCTCGGCGACGACCCGCTGGTGCACACCTGCGCGTTGACCTACGCCAGCGATATGACGCTGCTGGACGCGGTCCGCATCCCGATAGAGCCCCTGTGGGGCCCGCGTGGCTTCGACATGGCCTCCCTCGATCATGCGATGTGGTTCCACCGCCCCTTCCGGGCGGACGAGTGGTTCCTCTACGACCAGGAGTCCCCGATCGCCACCGGCGGCCGGGGCCTGGCCCGCGGCCGCATCTACGACCGCGCCGGGCGCCTGCTGGTATCCGTCGTGCAGGAGGGGCTCCTGCGTCCCTACGGTCCGCATCACATGGACGGGTCCAGCGAAGAGAAGACTCCGGGGACGACCACTCGGTAGCCCCCCGACGCGGTGCGACGCTCCCGGGGCCCCAGGACCACAGGACCCCAGGACCTCAGGAGCTGAAGCCGCGCTGCGCCCAAGATCAGGATCTGGGCCCGAGCACGAACTCCGGAGTTGAATCTGCTGATGGACATGTCCTCCCGAGAGATCCGCATGCCCCTCAGCGACGTCGTCGCAGTACTGCAGGACCTGAACGAGTTCGTCGTCTCCCTCGACCGACTCGGATCCCGCCAGGCGTCCGGAACCGCCGACGATTACACCGTCGGCAAGTTCATCACCGACTGGGATGTCGCTCGGCGATTGGCCCACGCCCGACGCGTCATCAGCCTCTCGCTGGACGCGCAACTGAGCGAGGCAGACAACGCCGAGATCGACGCCCTCTGCGACCAGGGCCGCTTCTACGGCACGGACAGCGCCATCAGCCCCTCCACTGACCAGTCCGGCTGAGACGGCAAGCGCATCGGACCGGACCGATCGGGGCGGGGATCGGTTCGCCCCAGGACCTGGCACCCGCCCAGCAAGATCACGATCTGCAACCGGGTACTGGCCCCTGGCCCCCTCCAGCCCATCGAAGATTCAAGAGTGTGCTGCGGGCCTGGAAGGCCGATCCCCAAAAGGGCTGTTCCGCGCGCTCGGCAGCTGATGGGTGCATGGGCGGCGGTCGCCGCACCGCCTACGCTCGTCGTATGGACTTCACCCTCACCCCGGCGGAGGAGGCCGTCGTCCGCCATGTCGCCGCCTGCCTCCGGGCCGGCGCACCTCCTGCGGACGACGATGTGGCGGAGGCACTGGGCGACGAGGTCCGCCCGCTGCTGCAATCCCTGCTGGACAAGGGCTGGCTCGTCGTCGGCGAGGACCGGGCCCTGACCCTGTCGACGATCGCGCGGGCCGTACTGGCGGATCGCGGGGACGCCTCGGACCCTCGGCGGTGACCGCGGGCGGCACCGGCCGTCGCGCCGACCTCGCCCCCGACCGCCGCAGCCCGCCGCCTGCGGCCGGGGCTACGCATGCGCGGAGAGACTTCTGGGCCGCTGCGTCCAGGAGAGACTGTTCTGCGGGCTCGCGGGTCGGCTGGTTCGGGCGGCGGTCGGCCGGCGGACCCGGCCGGGGTCCTCACGGCGGGCGGATTCCAGGGCGCGGGAGAGATTGACCCGGTACCAGAGGACCTCGTCGAACTCCTCGGACGTCAGGGTCCGTTCGAAGGACTCCCGGGCCGCGGACGTCGCCGTGATCGCGGAGGCGAGGGTGGGCCGGAGGCGGCGCAGCAGGGCGCGCTCCAGCGGGTCGTCGGCGACCGAGGCCAGTTCTTCCGGCGGGAGGACGGCGGCGATCACGGCGGCCGACTCCCACGGATCGTCGGTCCGGCCCATCAGCTGGGCGACCCGGCGGCTGCGCCACTGCCGGCCCCGCCAGTCCTGCCCGCTGGTGAGCATCACCCGCATCGCGGCGGGGGTGTCGCCCTGCAGCAGCTCCGGCTCGCGGTCGGCGAACTCGGTGATCTCCGAGGCGAGATAGAGCCAGACCACCGCGCCGAAGCGGTTCACGTAGAAGCGGACGGGACTCACGCAGCCGGCCCGGGTGAGCCGCAGGGCCCGGCCGGGGCCGATGCCCATCAGGGCGGCCGCCTCATTGGTGGTGACCGTGCGGAGCCGGGCGCGGAGCCCCTCGGGGAAGCCCGGCTCGGCCTGGAGCCGGGCGATCTCCTCGGCCGGCACCCGGCGCCGGGCGGGCCGTCCGGCGCTGCCCGGCCGGTCGGCGGTCCCGGCCGGGACCGTCCGTACTTCTCCGAGCTGGGTGGCGAGTTCGCACTCGCCGGTCCGCAGCTCCAGTTCCTGCGCGGCTTGCGTCGTCGAGAGCGTCTGCCGCCCGTCGCACATCACTGTCATCGTCATGGTGCTTCCCCCTGCGACTCGGTCGTCGATCACTGATGGTTACGACCATGCCGCGGGCGATGACGTAGCGTCAACGCGCGTCTCAGACCTGTGGATAACTCTCCGGCCGGCGGGCCGCGACGCCCAGGTGCTCCCCGACGCGGTTGACCAACAGCGTCATCTCGTAAGCGATCTGCCCCATGTCGGAGTCGGCGCCGGCCAGCACGCACAGACAGCTGCCGTCCCCAGCCGCCGTCACGAACAACACCCCGTCGTCGAACTCGACCATGGTCTGACGCACCCGCCCGACCCGGAAGTGGAGCCCCGACCCCTTCGCGAGGCTGTGCAGTCCGGAGGCGACCGCCGCGAGATGTTCGGCGTCCTCCCGCTCCAACCCCTGGCTCGCGCCGGTCACCAGCCCGTCGTTGGACAGCACCAAGGCGTGCCGTACCTGCTCCACCCGCTTGGTCAGGTCGTCCAGCAGCCAGTCGAGTCCGCTGCTCAGTGCCATGCCCTTTCCTCCCCGTATCCCCGTCCGCCGCCGTGGCCGGACGGTAGTTCGCAGCCCGTCGGCGAGCCGCCGTGCCAGCCTGTCCCACCTCCGCCGTCTCGGCAAGCGGCTCCGCACCGCGGCGTGCCACATACCTCCGGCGTGTGCCGGCGGCGAGGATGAGCGACATGGCACACACAATGACGAAGGACGAGTGGTCGGCGTTCCTTTCCGAGGGCACCCGAACCGGAAAATTGTCGACCGTGCGGGCGGACGGCAGCCCGCACGTCGCTCCGGTGTGGTTCCTGATGGACGGCGACGAGCTGGTTTTCAACACCGGGAGGGACACGGTCAAGGGCCGCAATCTCGCCCGCGACGGCAGGGTGGCGCTGTGCGTCGACGACGAGCGGCCGCCGTTCTCCTTCGTGGTCGTGCAGGGCACGGCGGAACTCGGCGAGGAGCTGTCGGAGGTCCGGCACTGGGCGACCCGGATCGCGGCCCGCTACATGGGCGAGGACCGTGCGGAGGAGTACGGCGCCCGCAACGGCGTGCCCGGCGAGCTGCTGGTGCGGGTCCGCATCGACAAGGCGGTCGCGGTCGCCGCGCTCGCGGACTGAGGGGCGGGCGGCGCGGCCCTCCGGGGGCCGCGCCCTCAGGGCGTCGGGCGCCCGCCCCACGGGCCGGTCAGCCGACCGAGTCCAGCTGTCGGGCGGAGTGCTCGACCAGCCGGACCAGCACCTCCTTGCCCGAGTCGCGGTCGCGGGCGTCGCAGAGCACGACGGGCGTGCCGCGGTCCAGGTCCAGGGCGCGGGAGACCTCGTCAGCCCCGTAGGACCCGGCCCCTGGGAAGCAGTTGACGGCCACCACGAAGGGGAGGGCGCGGCGCTCGAAGTAGTCGATGGCCGGAAAGCAGTCCGGCAGGCGGCGGGTGTCGGCCAGTACCACGGCGCCCAGTGCGCCCTCCGAGAGGTCGTCCCACAGGAACCAGAAGCGGTCCTGTCCCGGAGTGCCGAAGAGGTACAGGGAGAGTCCCGACCGGATGGTGATGCGGCCGAAGTCCATCGCCACCGTGGTGGTGGTCTTGTCCGCCACCTTCCCGGTGTCGTCGACCGCATGGCCCACCTCGCTGAGCCGCTCCTCGGTGCGCAGCGGGCGGATCTCGCTGACCGCGCCCACCAGGGTCGTCTTGCCCACCCCGAAACCGCCCGCGACTAAGATCTTCAGGGCCACATCGGGGGCAGGGCCGGGGGCTCTGTCCTCCGGGGTCCCTTGTACGGCGTTCATGGGCCGTCTCCTCCAGGGTGCGAGGTCCCGCGCGGTGCGGGTGTGCGGATCCGAGGCACAACGATGGGGCCGGCGGCGGCACCGGGTGCCGTCCGGAAATCCATGGCGAGGACCGTACCGTCCGCTGATCAGGATTTCCTCGAATTCGCAAAAGCCGCCACGGCATCGGGACATGCTGTGCAATCCGGCCACGTCCTGCCGCCGGTCTCCGTCGCACAGGCGTTTCCCCCGGAGCACCGGCCATGGGGGATCATGTGCGCATGACGCAGCAGCAGGCGGCGCAGTCACCGGAGCGGCGCGCCGCGTCCGCCGCGGTACCCCCCTCGGCCACGGCGGTGGAGCGCAACGGCATCGCCCCGGTGCCGGACGCCGAGCGGCACGGCACGCCCCGCTCCCTGTTCTGGCCGTGGGCCGGCTCCGGGCTGTCACTGCTGGGCATCGCCTACGGGGCCTACGTCATGGGCCTCGGCCTCAATGCCTGGCAGGCGGTGGTCACCGGGGCGATCGGCTACGTGCTGTCGTTCGTCCTGGTCGGCCTGGTGTCGGTGGCCGGGGCGCGGACCGGGGCGCCCACGATGGTCATCGGGCGGGCCGTTTTCGGGCGGCAGGGCAACAAGCTGCCCACCGTGTTCAGTTACGTCTCCAACGTCGGCTGGGAGACCGTGCTGGTCGCGCTCTCCTCGCTGGGCGGGGCCGCGATCCTGGCACGCGTCTCGCCGGCGGTCTTCGCCCGGGCCGACGGGCGGACGCCGACCACCGGGGCGCAGGCCCTGTGCTTCGCGGTGACCGCCGTCTCGGTGGTGGTCGTGGGCGTCTACGGGCACGCGTTGATCATGAAGGTGCAGAAGTACCTGACCGCCGCGATCACCGTGATGACCGCGGCATACCTGGTGTTGACGGCCGACCGGATCCATCCCTCCGCGCTCGTGGCGGGTCGGCCGGGCGGTCTGGGGACGGCCGTCGGGGGCGTGGTGTTCGCGATGACCCTCCTGGGGCTGGGGTGGGTCAACTGCGGTGCGGACTACAGCCGTTACCTGCCCCGCAACAGCAGCGGCCGGGCGATCACCGGTTGGACGACGCTGGGCGGGGTGCTGGCCCCCGTGGTGCTGCTGGTCTTCGGGGTGCTGCTGAACGCCGGCGACCCGAAGCTGGCCGCCGCGGCCGCCGCCGACCCCGTGGGCGCGCTGGCGGCGGCGCTGCCGACCTGGTTCCTGGTGCCGTATCTGCTCACCGCCATCGGGGGGTTCGCCTCCGGGGCGATCATGGACATCTACAGCTCGGGGATGTCGCTGCTGGCCCTCGGGGTGCCCGTCCGCCGGCACCTCGCGGTGCTGGTGGACGGGGTCCTGATGGCCGTCGGCGGCTGGTACGTGCTGTTCGTCTCGCCCAGTTTCTTCGCCACGTTCCAGGCGTTCCTGTCGATCGTCGGGGTGACGATGGCCGCATGGTCGGCGGTCTTCCTGGTGGCGCGGTGGCGCGAGGGACGTTCCGGTGCCGGACCGTCCGCGGTGCCCGCCGTCAGGTGGCCGGCGGTCCTCTCGCTCGCCGTCGCCACCGCCGTCGGGCTCGGCCTGATCACGTCCGCCGACCCCAACATCGCCCGGATCACGGGCTTCCTGCTCACCGGCGCCGCCGCGCACGGCACGCTGGGCGCCATGAACCTCGGGGTGGTGGCCGCCCTTCTCGTCGCGGGCGTCCTGTATGCCGCCACCGCCCCGCTCGCCCGCCGTCCCACCACACCTGAAGGAGACCGATGAGCGGCCCCCAGACCAGTCGTCCGCACGAGGTCCGCGCGTTCTTCGGCGCCCGCGCCGCCGGCTGGGACGCCAAGTTCCCCGACGACGGGCCCGCCTACGCCGCCGGCGTGGCCGCCCTGGACCTGCGGGAGGGCCAGCGGGTGCTGGACGCCGGCTGCGGCACCGGACGCGCCCTCCCGGCCCTCAGAACGGCCGTGGGAGCGCGCGGGACGGTACTGGGCGCCGACCTCACCCCGGAGATGCTGGCGGCCGCCGTACGGGCCGGACGCGAGACCTGCGCGGCCCTGCTGCTCGCCGACGTGGCCCGGCTCCCGCTGCCGCCCGCCGCGCTGGACGCCGTGTTCGCCGCCGGGCTGGTCTCCCACTTGCCCGACTCCGCGGCCGGACTGGCCGAACTGGCCAGGGTGGTGCGCCCCGGCGGCAAGCTCGTGCTCTTCCATCCCGTCGGGCGGGCGGCCCTCGCCGCGCGCAAGGGGCACCCGCTCACCCCCGGCGACCTCCGGGCCGAACCCAACCTGCGCCCCCTCCTGGCCGGCAGCGGCTGGGACCTCGTCCGGTACGTCGACGAGGACACCCGCTATCTGGCGCTGGCGGTCCGCCAGGGGTGAGGCGCCCCGGACGCCGTGGCGCCCCGGCGTCCCCCTGGCGGACCGCCCCGCGTCACGAGGCCGCCGGGTCCTCCTGGAGCGGGGCGTCGCCACCCACCGGGTGCACGGGGCAGCCGCCCGGCCGCCGGGACGCGGGGAACGTGCCGAGTTCGGCGACCCGGAAGCCGGTGGGGTAGCCCTTGATCTCCGGGTTCTGCCGGGCGAAGTGGGGGGCACGGCGCGGCGGGAGCAGCCGCACGGCCTTGGCGCGCAGCTTCAGGGCGGTGTGCACCGCCGTCCGCACGGCGGGCCGGGGCCGGTCGTAGCGGAAGGCGTCCAGCAGTGCGTCGTCCAGGAGGGCCAGGCTCGCGCCGCGCACCACCGGGGCGAGCGGGCCGTACCAGCCCGCCATCAGGTCCAGGGAGGCGTCGGCCACCTGCCGGGCCCCGGGGTCCCAGCCGAAGTGCTCCTCCTCGTAGGCGTCCAGGCAGCGTTCGAACTCCTGGTGGGTCCGCGGGATGTCGGTGATCCCCATGTGGCGGCCCAGGGTGCGGTAGTACGCGGCGATGGCGCGCTTCTCGTGTTCGCTCAGCCGCCGCCAGCCGTACCGTTCGATCCAGCGGATGGGCACCGCCACGAAGGTGCACAGGACGTAGCGCATGTCGTCGTCGCTGATGTCGTAGCTGCGGTGCATCTGGTTGATCCGGCGGATCGCGGTCCGCCCGTCGGCGCCGTCGAAGCCGTGCTCCAGGACGGTGTCCAGGAGGAGGACGGTGTCGTCGTAGCGCTTCTGCGCACGGTCCGTCAGCTCGGCGGTCTCGGCGAGCAGCCGCCCGACGCTCGGCACGGCGTAGGTGCGGTAGAGGGCCAGTTCCAGTGCCCTGGTGATGTCCCAGGGGAACTCGTGGGCGTAGGTGATGCGGTAGATCCGCAAGAAGTCGCGCTCCGGATCGAGCCGCCTGATCTCCTTCAACCAGTCGTAGCGCCGCACCTGTTGTCCGTCCCTTCGTCCGCCGAAGTTCCCACACTACGGGCTGCGGGCAGACTCCTACGACGGTGACGGACGAGGGGCCGGGGGTCGGGATGGCGGGATTCATACGCGACATGGCCGGGGTGCTGCACCCCGGCAGACGCATCGGGGCCGCACGGCGCGCGGTGCTCCGCCGTGGCGGCCGCCCGGCGGCGGAGCGTGCGCACAATCTCTTCGAGGCGGCGGCCTGCTATGTGGCGGCGGGCGCCGAGGGCGACGAGGAGCGGGGTGCGCAGGCGGCGGAGTGGGTGTCGCCCGAGGCGCTGGCCTTCGGCGTCCACGAGCTCGCCTGCCGGGCGGTGCTCGCGCTGGCGCGGGAGCGCGATCAGTCGCCGCGGGAGGTCGCCCACGACCTCCTCGGGCTGCCGCTGCCCTGACGCGCGGCGGCCGGTGGCCGCGCCACCGGGGGCGCGATCGCATCACCGCAGCGTACGGCTGGTGACAAGGCCGCACCTGGCCAATTAGGGTGCGCGGCGAAAGCGGACCGCAATGCAAGGAGGCCCGGCGTGCCGACGACCGAGAGCGCCGACCAGGACCAGTTGGGCGATCAGCTGTTCGTGCTGACGGCGGTGCTGCTGACGCCCGCGCAGTTCCCGAGCGTGCTCGGCGACGACTACCCCGAGGTGTGCTCGGGACTCGGCCTCGAACCGTACGCGGAGGGCTACGGGCTGGTCCTCGGCCAGGACGGCACCGGGGCGCGCTGGACCGTGGTCACGGAGGACGTGTCGCTGGTGGCCTGTGCGATCGCGGCCTGGGACTGCGGTATGGAGTACGACCTGTCGCCAGGTGAGGACAGCATCGTCGTGGCGCTGCCGGGGTGGCCGCTGGCCCTTGCGGTGTCGGCTCCCGGGGTGCCGCAGCCGCACGACCCGGAGCCGCAGGAGGGCGACCGCGCGCCGCTGGCGCCGCCGGACGCCGGGGACTGGGGGCCGGCCCAGCGGCGGCTGGGCGCGGACGAGATAGCGCTCCAGTGGGCGTCGTGGCGGGCCCAGGTGGAGGTCGAGGAGGTCGCCTTCGCGGAGCCCGGCGAGGAGCGGCACAAGGGCGTACGGCGGGTGTTGGCGGAGGCCCGCGGCTATGTCGCCGATCCGCCGCCGCCCGGCCGGGTGCGGTCGTCGTTCGCCGCGGGCGAGGCCCGTACGCTGCGGGTCGACGGGCCCGGGTGGAGCATGGTGGCCCGCACCGACGACATCGCGTTCGTCCTGCTGGACGACGAGCCCGGACAGGTGCACCCGGTGGGGCGGGGGCCCGAACTCCCGGGGCTGCTGGCGTCGTTGGACGGGCTGGCGGCCCGCCCGGTCTGACGGCCGCGGCCGGCCGGGGCCGCCTCTGAGGGGCGAGGCACCGGCCGGGGCCGCCGGCTCAGCGGCCCAGCTCCTTGCGGCCGACCCGGCGCAGCCGGCGCCGCTGGGAAGGGTCGAGCGTCAGATACGCGACGGCCGAGATCCCTACCATGACCAAGACGGCCGCCCAGAAGGGCAGCAGCCACAGCAGGATCACTCCCACCGCGACGCCGCCGATCGCGACCTTCGCCTGTGTGGACATCCTTCACGCCCTTTCCGCGGCGCGCGCCGCGCTCTGTCGTATTCCATTGAACGCCGGTTCGGCTCCGGAGGTTCCCTGACGGGGCGGATCGTGCTGTACCCTCGGGCGCTCCACGCTCCAGTAGTCAAATTTGAGGAGTAACTGGCCCAGTGGCTTCCCTCCCCTCGGTCACGCCCCTTCCACTCTCCGAGCCGTCCCGCTGCGCGGCGCTCTTCCTGCCCTCGGATCCGCCCCGGCTCGGGCGGATCGCCTTCTGGCGCCCGGACGGCCGACCCGTCCTGGACACCACCACCCACGGCGCACCGGCACTGGAGCAACTGGCCGTCGCCCTCCCCACCGGGCCGGAGGACGGCGACGCGGCGGCCAGCGGCGACGGCATCACCGTGTGCGCCGTGCCGGCCCTGGTCCTGCCGATCGCCGCCGCGCTCCCCGTCCTCACCCGGATGCGCGCCGGGCGGCACACCCATCCGGCCGCGGCCTTCTGGGGCGCGGCCGCCCTCCTGGCACTCCAGGTCGCGGCCCGCGGCCGACTGCTGCCCGGCCTCAGCCCCACCGACCACGACGCCTGGCGGGCCGGCCCGCTCGACCCGGACGACTTGGCGCGGCTGCGCGACCTGGCCGCCGCGATGCCGCCGTACGCGCACGCCGCCCCGCTCCCCGGCACCGCCCCCGTCCGGCTGCCGGACCCCGAGCGCCACGTGCGGGCGTTCCTGGACGCGGTCGCCGACGGGCTGCCGCGTACGCCCGCGGCCGAACTGGCGGCCGGTGGACCGGCCTTCGCCGCGGCCGCCCCGCAGCACGTCCCGGAGCAGCGCGCCTGGGCCGCGGAGATCGCCGCCGGGCACGACGCGGGGGTACGGCTCTCGCTGCGGGTGGAGGTGCACGGGGTGGACCTGGCGCGCACGGCGGCGCCGGACCGGCCGGGAGGCGCGGAGGCGGACCGGCGGCGTCCGGCCGCGGCCGGTGCGGAACCGGCATCCGCCCCTTCCCCGGCCCCCGCGTTCACCGCCGTCGTCCAGGTCCACAGTGCGGCCGACCCGGCGGTCGTCGCGGACGCCGCCGAGGTGTGGGCGGGCACCGCACCGGCGGGTCAGGCGTTCGGGCCGCGGGCGCGGACCGAGGCCCTGCTGACGCTGCGCCGGGCGGCCGCCGCCTGGGCGCCGCTGACGCCGCTGCTGTCCGCCGCGGTGCCCGACGCACTGGAGTTGGCGGACGAGGAGGTCGCCGAACTGCTGGGCCCGGCAGCCACGGCCCTGGCCGTCGCCGGGGTCGGGGTCCACTGGCCGCGGGAGTTGGCGCGGACGCTGACCACGCGCGCCGTGGTGGGCCCGCCGGGCGGGCCGGACGCCGCCGTGGCCGGCAGCGGGCCCGGGGCCGGCGGACCGCCGTCGCTGCTCTCCGCCGACGCGCTGCTCTCGTTCAGCTGGCGGTTCGCCCTCGGCGACCAGGAGCTCGACCGGGCGGAGCTGGACCGGCTCGCCGAGGCCCGGCGCCCTCTGGTGCGGCTGCACGGCCAGTGGGTCCTGGTGGACCCGGAGGCGGTGCGCGCCGCCCGGGACCGCAAGGACCGCACGGTCACCCCGCTCGACGCGCTGGGCGCCGCGCTGACCGGCAGCACCGAGGACGAGGACGGCCACCGGGTGGCGGTCCAGGCGTCCGGCTGGCTCGCCCACCTGCGCGACCGGCTGGCCGACCCGGATCGCGCACCGGGCCCGGACGTCGGGCAGCCCCCGGGACTCGCCGCCACCCTGCGCGACTACCAGGTGCGCGGCCTGGGTTGGCTCCACCGGATGACGTCACTCGGCCTCGGCGGCTGTCTGGCCGACGACATGGGCCTGGGCAAGACCATCACCCTGATCGCCCTGCACCTGCACCGGCAGGCCGAGCCGGAGTCGGCCGGACCCACGCTCGTCGTCTGCCCCACCTCCCTCATGGGCAACTGGCAGCGGGAGATCGAGAAGTTCGCGCCGGGGACGCCGGTGCGCCGCTTCCACGCCGGGCGGCGCAGCCTGGCGGACCTCGCCGACGGGGAATTCGTCCTCACCACCTACGGAACGATGCGGATGGACGCCGCCAGACTGGCGGAGGCCGGCTGGGGGCTGGTGGTCGCCGACGAGGCGCAGCACGTCAAGAACCCCTTCTCGGCCACCGCCCGGGCGCTGCGCACGCTCCCCTCGAAGGCCCGGGTGGCGCTGACCGGGACGCCCGTGGAGAACCACCTGTCCGAGCTGTGGGCGATCCTGGACTGGACGACGCCGGGGCTGCTGGGACCGCTGGGCCGGTTCCGGCGGCGGCACGCGCAGGCCGTCGAGGGGGGCGCGGCGGGGTCGCCCGAGGCGGCCGCGGCGGCGGAGCGACTGGCCCGGCTGGTGCGGCCGTTCCTGCTGCGCCGGCGCAAGTCCGACCCGGGGATCGCGCCCGAGCTGCCGCCCAAGACGGAGACCGACCGGGCCGTGGCACTCACCGCGGAACAGGCCGGGCTGTACGAGGCGGTGGTGCGCGAGGGACTCGGCGAGATCTCCGGGGCGGACGGGCTCGCGCGGCGGGGGCTGGTGGTCAAGCTGCTGACCTCGCTCAAGCAGATCTGCAACCACCCCGCGCACTACCTCAAGGAGCCGCCCGGCGGGCCGGACACCGGGACCGCGCGGTTCGCCGCCCGGTCGGGGAAGGCCGAGCTGCTCGACGAACTCCTGGACACCCTCCTCGCCGAGGGGGCGAGCGTCCTGGTGTTCACCCAGTACGTGCAGATGGCGCGGCTGCTGGCGGAGCACCTGGCGGCGCGCGGGGTGCCGGCCCAGTTGCTGCACGGCGGGACGCCGGTGGCCCGTCGGGAGGAGATGGTGCGGCGCTTCCAGGACGGGGCGGTGCCGGTGTTCCTGCTGTCCTTGAAGGCGGCAGGCACCGGCCTGAACCTCACCCGGGCGTCGCATGTCGTGCACTTCGACCGCTGGTGGAACCCGGCGGTCGAGGCCCAGGCCACCGACCGGGCCTACCGCATCGGGCAGACCCAGCCGGTGCAGGTCCACCGGATGATCACGGAGGGCACGGTCGAGGACCGGATCGCCGCGCTGCTGACCCGCAAGCAGCAGTTGGCGGACGCGGTACTGGGCTCCGGGGAGGCGGCGCTGACCGAACTCACCGACGCCGAGCTGGCGGACCTGGTCGCGTTGCGCGGGAGCGAGCGGTGAGCACGACGGGGAGGCGGGCGGACCGCCGGGCGCACGGGGTCACGACGGACGACGACAGGACGGACGAGGGCATGGCGGACGGGGACATGGCGGACGGGGAAGCGGTGCACCGGAGCGGGACCGGTGGGGCGGGGCCGGAGCGGACGTTCGCCGCGCTGCCGGTGGCGCGCGGCCGGGGCTTCGCACAGACCTGGTGGGGGCAGGCGTGGCTCAGGGCACTGGAGGACACCGCGCTGGACGGGGCGCAGGTGAAGGCGGGCCGTCGGCACGCCCGCGCCGGGGCGGTCGGCGCGGTCTCCGTGCGCCCCGGCCGGATCACCGCCGTCGTCCAGGACCGCGACCACACCCGGCACCGCTCCGACGTCCTGCTCCAGCAGTTGACCGCGGCGGACTGGGACCGGTTGCTGGACGTCGTCGCGGACCGGGCCGGGCACCTCGCGGCCCTGTTGGACCGCGACATCCCGCCGGTCCTGGTGGAGGACGCGGCGGCGGCCGGGGTCGAACTCCTGCCGGGCATCGGGGACCTGGAGCCGGAGTGCGCCTGCGAGGCGTGGGACCACTGCGCGCATTCGGCGGCGCTGTGCTACCAGGTGGCGCGGCTGTTGGACCAGGACCCGTTCGTGCTGCTGCTGTTGCGCGGGCGGGGCGAGGAGGAGCTGCTGGACGAGCTCCAGCGGCGCAGCGCGTCCCGGGCCGGGGCGGCGGGCCCGGCCGGTGCCGCGGACGGGCCCGCCGCGGCGGGCGTCCCGGCGGCCGAGGCGTACGCGGCGCGCGACATCCTGCCGCCGCTGCCCCCGCCACCGCCGCCGGTCGAGGCCCCCGGCCCGGCGCCGGTGCTCGGCGGGGGTGCCCCGCCGGCGCCCGGAGTGGCGGCGGACGCACTGGAGTTCCTGGTCGAGGACGCGGCGGCGCGCGCCCGTCGGCTGCTGGCGGAGGCGCTCTCCCCCGGGCACGCCGACAGTCCGCCGGTGCCCGCCCTGACACCCTCCCAGGACGCGGTGCGGCTGGCGGCCGCCGGGCCCGGGGCGGCCGTCGCGGCGCGGCTGGCGGACGGTTCGGGGCGTGATGCGCGGGGCCTGGCGCTGGCCGTACGGGCCTGGCAGGTGGGCGGTGCGGTCGGGCTGGCGGCCCTGGAGGAGGAGTGGACGCCGGCGCCCGAGGTGCTGTCCCGTCTGCGGGACCGGCTGGCGGCCGCCTGGGAGGACGAGGCGTCCCGGCCGCGGTTCCGGGCCGCCGGCAATCGTTGGACGGTCGTCGGCGGGGACGTCCAGCTGCGCTTCGGGCGCGACGGTCACTGGTGGCCGTTCCGCAAGGAGGGTGGGCGGTGGGCGCCGGCCGGCCCGGCCGCGGAGGATCCGGCGGCGGCGCTGGCGGGCGTCGCGGCGGACGTATCGGAGGGGTGTTCCTAGGGGGAATCCCCCCATGGTGCGAGAAACATCACCTTTGGTCAGACCTTGACACTGATGACCGTTTCAGGTCGCCACCAATGACAGGATGAAACCGAATCCGCACCCTTTTCGTGCGATTCATTCCGCGGCGCCGCCCGCCTGCGCCCGGCCACGACAGCTCGTGCCCGCACGCCCGCTGTCCACTGTCCGCTGTCAGACCGATCCGACCGATGGGGCCCCGTCCTGCCATGCCGCTCGCCTTCCTCCACCGTCTGCGCGACCGCACGCCGCACCGCACCCAGCCGTCCCTCCCCCGCGGGGCGGGCGCACTGGACCTGTGCGTCAACGATCCCGTCGGACTCCCGATGGCCGGGGTGGGGATCTCGGTCCGGGACTCCGGAGGCCGGGAGGCGACGGCCGGCCGGACCGACCCCAACGGCCGGCTGACGGTGACGCTGCCGCCCGGCGGCTACCGGCTCGCGGTCACCTCCGACGGCTTCCGGCCGGCCCGCTTCGAGGCCGAGGTGGCGGCGGGCGAGCGGACCGCGCCCCGCTCGGTCACCCTCGAACTGGCGCCGGCGCTGCCACTGCCCGACGCCGGCCAGTGGCGGCTCGACCCCGACCACAGCGCCATCCGCTTCACCGCCCGGCACATCGGACTGGCCGAGATCCACGGCCGGTTCAACCGCTTCGAGGGCGGACTGTGGATCGGCGAACGGATGCAGGACTCGCGGGTCGAGGTCACCATCGACGCGGCGAGCATCGACACCGGCGTACGGATGCGGGACGACCACCTGCGGTCGGCGGAATTCCTGGACGTGGAGCGCTTCCCGTACCTCCAGTTCGCCGGCGAGCGGTTCGTCCACAAGGGGGGCGGCCGCTGGACGGTGCAGGGCGTGCTCCACCTGCACGGCGTCAGCCGCACCATCCAACTGGACACCCGCTACCTGGGCATCGGCACGGGCATCGCGGGCGAGACCCGCACCGCGTGCCAGGCCGTCACCGAACTGCACCGCGAGGACTTCACCCTGGACTGGCGCAAGATGCTCGCCAGGGGCATCGCCGCGATCGGCGCTACCATCCGGGTCGAGCTGGACATCCAGGCGGTCCGGCCCGAAGAGCAGCACTGAGAGAGCTCGAAGAGCAGTACTGAGAGAGGGTGTCCCCATGACCGGACCGTCGTCCCGACCGCCGTCGCCGCCGTTCGCCGAGGCGCTCGCCGCGGGACCGGTCGTCCTCGACGGCGGACTGTCCAACCAGCTGGAGGCCGACGGCCACGACCTGGGCGACACCCTGTGGTCGGCCCGGCTGCTGGCCGAGGAACCCGACGCCGTACTGCGGGCCCACCTGGCGTACTACGAAGCGGGCGCCCAGGTCGCCCTCACCGCCAGCTACCAGGCCACGTTCGAGGGGTTCGCGCGGCGCGGCACCGGCCCGGAGGAGGCCGCCGGGCTGCTGCGCCGCAGCGTCGCACTGGCCCGCGAGGCCGCCGCGCGGGCCCAGGCGGGCGGGGTCACCGGGCCTCTCTACGTCGCCGCGTCGGTGGGGCCCTACGGGGCGATGCTGGCGGACGGCTCCGAGTACCGCGGCCGGTACGGCCTGTCCGTGGACGCGCTGGAGCGCTTCCACCGGCCGCGCCTGGAGGTACTGGCCGCCGCCCGACCCGACGTGCTGGCCCTGGAGACCGTGCCCGACGCGGACGAGGCGCAGGCGCTGCTGCGGGCGGTCCGCGGCCTCGGCGTCCCGGCCTACCTGTCGTTCAGCGTCGCCGGCGACCGCACCCGCGCCGGGCAGCCGCTGGCCGAGGCGTTCGCCGGGGCGGCGGACGCGGACGAGGTGATCGCGGTCGGGGTGAACTGCTGCGCACCGGACGACGCCGACCGGGCGGTGGAGATCGCGGCCCGGGTCACCGGCAAACCGGTGGTGGTCTACCCCAACAGCGGGGAGACCTGGGACGCCACGGCCCGGGCCTGGCTCGGCAGTCCGGCGTTCCCCGCCGACCGGGTGGCCGGCTGGGTCGCGGCCGGCGCCCGGCTGATCGGCGGCTGCTGCCGGGTGGGCCCGGACACCATCGCCGAACTGGCGGCGGCGCTGGGCCGCTGACCGCCGGCCGCCGTCGCCGCCCGGGCGCAGCACGCAACCCGGCACGAGCAGGTGCTCTTCCACCGCACCACCGCCGCCAACCACGCCTCCCGTTCGGTGGCCCGGCCCCTGGGCCTGCCCCCGCTCGGCCGGCTCCGGACCCTGCGCCGAGCCGGTCGCCGCCCGCCGGAACGGCGCACCAGCGGGCCGACGTTACCCAGCCGCAACGGACGCACCGGCGACAGGAACCCCGGCCGATGGCAGGATGCAGGCCAACTCACGGCACCCCCGGCCCGGTTGACCGTCACGGCACTCCTGGAGGCCCTGTGACCGCTCGCTCCGCGTTGCCCCCTCTGGCCGCCGTCGCGGCCGCCGCCCTCCTGGCGGCATGCACCAGCACCGCGCCCGCCGGCCCGGGCCAGGGCCCGGAACTGGTCCGCCCCGGAGCGCTCCTGACCTGCACCCACCTCCCCTACTCCCCCTTCCAGGTGACGCGCGACGGCAAGGTCGTCGGGTTCGACGTGGACCTGGTGGACCTGGTGGCCAAGGACCTCGGCGTCACCCAGCAGATCATCAACACCCCCTTCGAAGGCATCGAGACCGGGCAGGACTTCGCCATCCGCAAGTGCGACCTGGCCGCGGCGGGCATGACCATCACGCCGGCCCGGGCGA
The DNA here is from genome assembly GCF_002803155.1 of Streptomyces sp. CB02959. Taxonomy (GTDB): domain Bacteria; phylum Actinomycetota; class Actinomycetes; order Streptomycetales; family Streptomycetaceae; genus Streptomyces. The sequence continues at coordinate 366,265 of NZ_NNBP01000002.1, read as the reverse complement.
AGGTCATGGACTTCTCCGCCCCGTATTTCGACGCCACCCAGGCGCTGCTGGTGAAGCGCGGTGCCCCGATCCGGAAGATCGAGGACCTGCGGGGCAGGAAGCTCGGCTACCAGAAGGCCACGACCGGCGCGCTCTACGCCAAGGCCCATGCAAAGGGCGTCGAACTGGTCGAGTTCGAGGACGTCGGCCTGCTGCTGACGGCCGTGAGGTCCGGTCAGGTCGACGCCGGGATCAACGACAACGGCGTGCTCCTCGACTACGTGAAGCACAACCAGGACACCCGGGTGGCGGCCGAGTTCGACACCGGCGAGCACTACGGATTCGGCGTCCGGAAGGGGAACGACGCGCTGCGGGAGCGCATCGACAAGGTCCTCGCGCGGGCGATGAAGGACGGCAGTTACGACCGGATCCACCGGAAGTGGTTCGGCTGATGCCCTGGCACCCGTCGCGGCGGCGCCGGGCACGGCTGGTCCGCGGGGCGCAGTACGGCGTGCTGGCCGCCGCGGTGGCGGCCCTTGCCCTGGCCGCGGACTGGCGCCGGCTGGGGTCGGCGTTCTTCGACGTCTCCGTCGCGCGGGCGCTGTTCCCGGACATCGTCACCACCGCGCTGGTCAACACGGTGCGGTACACCCTGCTCGGGTTCGGTTTCGGGCTCGCGCTCGGGCTGCTGCTCGCGCTGATGCGGCTGTCGTCGGTGCCGCCGTACCGCTGGATCGCGGTGACCTACATCGAGTTCTTCCGCGGGATCCCCGCCCTCCTGGTGTTCATCGCGCTCGGCTTCGGGGTGCCGCTGGCCTTCCAGGTCGCGCTCGACCAGGGCGTCACCGTGATGCTGTCGCTGGGGCTGGTGGGCGCGGCCTACATGGCGGAGACCGTCCGGGCCGGTATCCAGGCGGTGCCCAAGGGGCAGACGGAGGCGGCGCGTTCACTGGGCATGTCACAGGGCCGGGCGATGGTCTCGATCGTCATTCCGCAGGCGTTCCGGATCGTCCTGCCGCCGCTCACCAACGAACTGATCCTGCTGACGAAGGACTCCTCACTGGTGTACCTGCTGGGGCTCTCGCTCTCCCAGTTCGAGCTGGCCAACTTCGGGCGGGACGCGCTGAACGAGCACAAGAGCCTCACCCCGGTGCTGGTCGCGGGGCTGCTGTACCTGGTGATCACCCTTCCGCTGGGCCAGGTGGTCCGGCGGCTGGAGGCCCGTACGGCGAGGGCCCGGTGACGGGGCGGGTGCGCGGACGGGGAGCGGAACGACCGGACGGGCGACGGGCAGGGGGCGGGATGGCCGACGGCGGCGACGGCAACGCCATCGAGGTGCGCGGGCTGCACAAGGCGTTCGGTGCGCTGGAGGTGCTGCGCGGGATCGACTTCTCGGTGGCGCGCGGCGAGGTGGTGTGCGTCATCGGGCCGTCGGGCTCCGGGAAGTCGACGCTGCTGCGCTGTGTGAACCTGCTGGAGGAGCCGACCGCCGGCCGGATCACCGTCGACGGCACCGAGGTCACCGACCCGGACGTGGACATCGACCGGGTGCGGCGCCGGATCGGCATGGTGTTCCAGTCCTTCAACCTCTTCCCGCACCTGACCGCGCTGGAGAACCTGACGATCGCCCAGCGCCGGGTGCTGCGCCGCGACCGGGCGGCGGCCGAGCGGATCGCCCGCGACCGGCTGGCCCGGGTCGGCCTGGGCGACAAGGCGGCCGCCTATCCGGCGCAGCTGTCGGGCGGGCAGCAGCAACGGGTGGCCATCGCCCGCGCACTGGCGATGGATCCGCAGCTGATGCTCTTCGACGAACCGACCTCCGCGCTCGACCCGGAACTGGTCGGCGAGGTGCTGGCGGTCATGCGGTCACTGGCGCGGGACGGCATGACCATGCTGGTCGTCACGCACGAGATGGGCTTCGCCAGGGAGGTCGCCGACCGGGTGGTCTTCATGGACGGCGGGCTGATCGTCGAGGAGGGCGCCCCGGCACAGGTGGTGGGCGCGCCCCGGCACGAGCGGACCCGGGCGTTCCTGTCCCGCGTGCTGGACCCGGCGGCGACCGAGGTGGACGGGACGAGCGGGGCGGACGGGACGGGCGGGGCCGACGGGACCGGGCCGGTCACGGAACCGTCGACCCAACCCTGACCCGACCCGCACCGACCCGCCCCGTGTCCACCCCGCCGTCCGGCGGCCGGCCCGGCTCAGCGCAGCGGCTTGGTGAGCTTCCTGGTGCCGCTGTGGTTGCCGGTCAGGCTGCACACCGCGGACTTGATGCCCATCTTGTAGCCGTTGGCGCTGGGGAACTGCACATAGGTGCCCTCGGCCGTCCCGGCGGGCTGCCTGGACGCCTTGTACTGGAGCTCGGAGGCGCACAGCGCGGACGCCCTGTCCTTGATCTCGGCCGCGGAGGCCAGGCCGCCGGGCAGGGTGTAGACGAAGACGACCTCGGCGTCGTGCGGGCCGGTGCAGGAGGCCGACGCGTTGTTGCCGCCGTTCCCGCCCGGCGGGATGTCGTAGCAGTCGCCGGTCTTCAGCGCGTAGAAGGCGACGGTGCGGCCGCTGGACGAGGACGCGGTGGTCTCCGGGCCACTGGGGGTCGCGGTGGGCGAGTCGGACGGGGACGGAAGGCCGGAGTCGGAGGCCGCCGGTGTGGGGCCCGCCGTGGGGCCGGTGGACGGCCGGGCCTGGTTGCCGCCGCCGTCACCGCTGTTGGCCCATATGACGCAGCCGACGACGAGCGCCACGGCCAGCACACCGGCACCGATGATCAGCGCGATCGTGGTGCCGCTGCCGCCGCCGGAGGGCGGGGCGGGCGGCTGCTGCCACCCGCCCGGACCGCCGGGCCCGGGCGGCCCGAAGCCCCCGGCGGGCGGACCGTACGGCCCGGCGGGCGACGGCCCGGTCGGCGGCGCCGACGGCCCGTAACCGCCCGGACCGTAACCGCCCGGCCCCGGCTGCTGTCCGCCGGGCCCGTACCCGCCGCCCGGCGGACCGAAGCCGCCCGGCGCCCCCTGGGGCGGCTGCTGCGGCGGTTGGTTGGACGGCGGAGGCGGGGGAAAGCTCATGGCGGAAATGTCGCTTCTTTGATGGGAGTCGAGGACGCGGTGGCCGATCCGGGGCGAGCCCTCCGCGCCGGTGGGGACCGCCTGCGACCCGCGGCACCGTACGGACGGCTCCCGGTCCTGATCGCCCGGACAGACCCTAACGTGCCCGACGTGTACGCCTCACTGCCCGGAGGTGCGCCATGTTCACCGACCTTCCCCTGGACGAACTCCGCCGCTACCGCCCTCCCCTGCCCGAGCCGCCCGGCTTCGACGCCTTCTGGCTCCGGACCCTCGACGAGGCCCGGACCCACGACCTCGCCCCCCGCTTCACCGCGGCCGACACCGGCCTGACCCAACTGCACACCGACGACGTGGAGTTCGCCGGCTTCGGCGGGCACCGGATCCGCGGCTGGTTCCTGCGCCCCCGGACGGCCGCCGGCCCCCTGCCGTGCGTGGTGCAGTACCTCGGCTACGGCGGCGGCCGGATGCTGCCGCACGACTGGCTGCTGTGGCCGTCCGCCGGATACGCCACGCTGGTCATGGACACCCGCGGCCAGAGCGGCCCCAACCGGCCCGGCGACACCCCCGACCCCGAGGCCGTCGTCCACCCGGGCGTACCGGGCAAGCTGACCCAGGGCCTGCTCGACCCCGACACCTACTACTACCGGCGGCTGATCACCGACGCCGTACGGGCCGTCGAGGTCGCCCACGGACACCCCGCGGTGGACGCCGGACGGATCGTGGTCGCCGGCGGCAGCCAGGGCGGCGCCCTCGCACTGGCCGTCGCGGGCCTGGTGCCCGGCCTGGCGGGCGCACTGATCGACGTGCCGTTCCTGACCCACATCCGGCGCGCCCTGGACGTCACCGACCAGGGACCGTACGGCGAACTCACCCGCTACTTCGCGGGCCGGCGCGACCACATCGACACCGCGCTGCACACCCTCGACCACTTCGACGGCCTGAACTTCGCGGTCCGCGCCACCGCCCCGGCACTCTTCGGCACCGCCCTGCGCGACGAGATCGTCCCGCCGTCCACCGGATTCGCCGCCTACCACCACTACGCGGGCGACAAACAGCTGGAGGTCTGGCGGTTCAACGCCCATGAGAGCGGCGGGGGCGCGCAGCGGACCGCGGAGATCCGGTTCCTCCGCAAGCTGTTCGACGACTGACCGCGCCGGCCGGCGTGCGCCACGCGTGTCGTCCACAGGCCGCCCGGGCCCCGCGGCGCGCGGATTACCATGCGGCAGCGCACCGGGGCCCCAAGCGGCCGGGAGCCCCGGGGTCAGGGCCTGGACGAACCGGCCGCCGAGGGAGAGTGCTCGATGGGCGCACAGTCGGCCGGACCCCTGGTCGTCGGGGTGGACAGCTCGACCCAGTCCACCAAGACGCTGGTCGTGGACGCCGAGACCGGCGAGGTGCTGGCCCGCGGTCAGGCGCCGCACACGGTCAGCGGCGGGGCGGGCAAGGAGAGCGATCCCCGGCAGTGGTGGCGGGCGCTGGGCGAGGCACTGACCCAGTGCGGACCCGCCGCCCGGCAGGCGTCCGCGGTCTCCGTCGCCGGGCAGCAGCACGGCCTGGTGACCCTGGACGCGGCCGGGCAGCCGGTCCGCCCGGCACTGCTGTGGAACGACGTCCGCCCGGCCCGGGAGAGCGCGCGGCTGATCGCGGAGGGCGGCGGCCCGGAGGTGTGGGCGGAGCGGATCGGCAGCGTGCCGGGCCCGGCGTTCACGGTCGCCAAGTGGGCCTGGCTGCGCAGCCACGAGCCGGCCTCGGCCGCCGCCACCGCCGCCGTCCGGCTGCCGCACGACTACCTCGTCCAGCGCTTGACCGGCCAGGCCGTCACCGACCGCGGCGACGCCTCGGGCACCGGCTGGTGGGCGGCGGCCACCGGCGCGTACGACACGGAGGTCCTGGACCGGGTCGGACTGGCCCCCGCGATGCTGCCGCGGGTGGCGCTCCCCGGCGAGGCGGCGGGCACCGTGCGGACCGATGAACTCCCCCTTCCGCACGGTGCGTTGGTGGCCGCCGGGACGGGCGACAACATGGCGGCGGCGCTCGGGCTGGGCCTGCGCCCGGGGCAGCCGGTGCTGAGCCTGGGCACCTCCGGCACGGCGTACGCGGTCACCACCCGCCGGCCCGCCGACCCGACCGGCACCGTCGCCGGCTTCGCCGACGCCCGCGGCGACTGGCTGCCACTGGCCTGCACGCTCAACTGCACGCTCGCGGTGGACCGGGTGGCGGCCCTGCTCGGCCGCGACCGGGAGGCCGTCGAGGCGGGCGGCAGCGCCGTGCTGCTGCCGTTCCTGGACGGCGAGCGGACGCCGAACCTCCCGCACGCCGCGGGCCTGCTGCACGGACTGCGCCACGACACCACCGCCGGCCAGCTGCTCCAGGCCGCCTACGACGGCGCGGTGTTCGCGCTGCTGCGGGCGCTGGACCGCCTGCCGGGGGTGGACACCGCGCCCGGCGCGCCGCTGCTGCTGATCGGCGGCGGGGCCCGGGGCCGCGCCTGGCGGGAGACCGTGCGGCGCCTGTCGGGCCGCCCGGTGGTGGTGCCCGAGGCGGACGAACTGGTCGCGCTCGGGGCGGCGGCGCAGGCGGCCGGGCTGCTGCTGGGCGAGGATCCGGCGGCGGTGGCGCGCCGTTGGGGGACGGCCCGCGGCGCGGCGTACCCGGCGCGGGAGCGGGACGGCGCCGCCTGGGACCGGCTGGCGGCCACACTGACCGACGGGGCGGCACTGCTGGGCGGTTGACCGCCCGTCCGTGATCATCGCCCCGGCACACTTTGCCCAGTACCGAAAAACCTAAACTCTTTCCATGGAAATCTAATTCCATGCCACCCAATCGAGCGATTGTGTCGATAAAAAGAGCACCACTATCTTCGAGGCGGCGGCGAGTTGCCGGGGGCTTCGTCGAGCCCTGCCCGGTGTTCCACGCCGCAGCCTCCACGAGATAGGTGACATGGTGACGATTGCCGGCGAAACGCTGACCGGAAACGCCGAAGAGAGCCAGAATTCCAGCCTCAGCACGTCCGCTGCGCGGAATCTGGCGACGACCACCAAGACCGCGCCGCAGATGCAGGGCATCACGTCCCGCTGGCTGCTGCGGCTGCTGCCCTGGGTCCAGGTCTCAGGCGGTACGTACCGTGTCAACCGGCGCCTGGCGTACACCGTCGGCGACGGGCGGATCGACTTCGACATCGACGGCACCACGGTCGCGATCATCCCCGAAGAGCTGCGCGAACTCCCCGCGCTGTGGGAGTTCACCGACGTCGACGTGCTCTCGGCACTCGGTGAAAGGTTTACTCAACACGAGTACGCACCAGGCGAGTTGATCGCCCAGGCCGGCGCCCCGCACGACCGGGTGGTGCTGATCGCACACGGCCGCGTCGACCGGATCGGCACCGGCAAATACGGCGACGAGACCGTCCTCGAAGCGCTCGCCGGCGGCGACCACCTCGGCGACGCCGTGCTGAACAGCGCCGACGGGCAGTGGGAGTTCAGCTACCGGGCGGTGACCCGGGTGACGGTGATGGCCCTGGCGCGCCAGGACGCCCAGGAGGTCATCGGCCGCTCCCCGGCCCTGCGCGACCACCTCTCGTCCGACGGCCACCACTCCGCGCGGCCGACCAACGCCAGCGGCGAATCCGCGATCACCCTCACCTCCGGCCACCGCGGCGAACCGCCCCTGCCCAGCACGTTCGTCGACTACGAGCGGACACCGCGGGAGTACGAACTCAGCGTCGCGCAGACCGTCCTGCGCACCCACACCCGGGTCGGCGACCTCTACAGCGACCCGATGAACCAGGTCGAGGAACAGCTCAAGCTCACGGTGCAGGCGCTGCGCGAGCGCCAGGAGCACGAGATGGTCAACAACCGCGAGTTCGGCCTGCTGCACAACGCCGACCTCAAGCAGCGCATCCACACCCGCAACGGCCCGCCCACCCCCGACGACCTGGACGAACTCCTCGCCACGGTGTGGAAGGACCCGGGCTTCCTGCTGGCCCACCCCAAGGCGATCGCCGCGATCGGCCGGGAGTGCAGCGCCCGCGGGCTCTACCCGGACGCGGTGGACTTCATGGGCCACTCGCTGCCGTCCTGGCGCGGCGTGCCGATCTTCCCCTGCAACAAGATCCCGGTGACCAAGGAGGGCACCAGCTCGGTGCTGCTGCTGCGCACCGGCGAGGAAAAGCAGGGCGTGGTGGGGCTGCACCGCAGCGGAATTCCCGATGAATACGAGCCGAGCCTTTCGGTACGTTTCATGGGAATCGACGACAAGGCAGTCATGAACTACCTCGTCAGCGCCTACTATTCCGCGGCCGTCCTCGTCCCCGACGCCCTGGGAATCCTGGAAGACGTGGAAATCGGGCACTGAGCGGAAATCCCCGGACAGCGACTGCCGCGCCGCGCGGACCGGCAGTGCGCCCGCTCCAACCGTTTCCCGGCCGATTTCCCGCGCCTTTCCCGAGATCCCCCTGCAAAGCTTCACGCACCGATCGGAACAGGTGACCCCCCGTCATGACCACATCCGTGGACCCCACGTCCGGCCCGCAGACCGACGGCTCCGAGCAGCACCGGTCCAGCCTGGACACCGCGGCCGCCCGCAACCTGGCGACCACGACCAAGACCCCGCCGCAGATGCAGGGCATCTCCTCGCGGTGGCTGCTGCGGGTCCTGCCCTGGACGCAGGTCTCCGGCGGCACCTACCGCGTCAACCGGCGCCTGACCCACACCCTGGGCGACGGCCAGGTGGAGTTCGTCACCGAGGGCGCCGAGGTCCGGGTCATCCCGCAGGAGCTGCGCGAACTGGCGCCGCTGCGCGGCTTCACCGACGACCCCACGCTCCAGGAGCTGGCCGGTCGGTTCGCCCAGCGGGACGTCGTCCCCGGTGACGTCCTCGCCGAGAAGGGCACGCCGACCGACCAGGTCATCCTGATCGCCCACGGCAAGTTCGAACGGGTCGGCACCGGCAAGTACGGCGACGAGACGGTGACCGCGGTGCTCGCCGGCGGCGACGCGGCCGGTGACGCTGCACTGCTGGCCCCGGACGCCCTGTGGGAGTTCACCCTCCGGGCGGCCACCCGCGGCACCGTCCTCACCCTCTCCCGCGGCGACTACGAGGAGGTGCTGGGCCGGTCGGCGACGCTGCGCGAGCACATCGAGAGCTTCCGCACGGCACTGGTCCCGGCGCAGAACAAGCACGGCGAGGCGGCCATCGAACTTGCCGCGGGACACATCGGCGAGCCGGCGCTGCCGGGCACCTTCGTGGACTACGAGCGGGCGCCGCGGGAGTACGAACTCAGCGTCGCGCAGACCGTCCTGAAGATCCACTCGCGGGTCGCGGACCTCTACAACGACCCGATGAACCAGCTGGACCAGCAGCTGCGGCTCACGGTGGAGGCGCTGCGCGAGCGCCAGGAGTACGAGATGGTCAACAACCGCGAGTTCGGCCTGCTGCACAACGCCGACCTCAAGCAGCGCATCCACACCCACAGCGGCCCGCCCACCCCCGACGACCTGGACGAGCTGATCTCCCGGCGCCGCAAGACGCAGTTCCTGCTGGCGCACCCGCGGACCATCGCCGCCATCGGGCGGGAGTGGAACGCCCGCGGGGTCTACCCGGCGACCGCGGAGATCGAGGGCACGCCGGTGCGCGCCTGGCGCGGCATCCCGCTGCTGCCCTGCAACAAGATCCCGATCAACCCCGACCAGACCAGCTCGATCCTCGCCATGCGGGTCGGCGAGGAGAACCAGGGCGTGGTCGGGCTCCACCAGACCGGCATCCCGGACGAGTACCGACCGGGCCTGTCGGTGCGGTTCATGGGCATCAACGACCAGGCCGTCATCAAGTACCTGGTCAGCGCCTACTACTCGGCGGCGGTGCTGGTGCCCGATGCGCTGGGCGTCCTGGAGGACGTCGAGATCGGGCACTGAGCAACCGGCCCGACGCACCGTCACCCGGGTGCCGTCGCGGCGCCGACCCTCCGTCAGGGTCCCGGCGCGGCGCGGCACCCGGGTGACGTGCGTACCGGCCGAACAGGCGGCGTTGGGCACTTTCGACCGGCGGCGAGCCATCTTTGGTCAAGCCATTGACACTACGGCCATTCCCTTGGCAGGGCGCGCGCTGTTGCGCATGATGAACGCACCGGCATGTGCGTGACATGTACGCGACCACCCCTCGGTCCTTGTCAGGAGTTCACATGGAACCCGACCAGCACTTCCCGGCCCGCCGACGACTGCTCACCGGCGCCGCCGCACTCGCCGCGGCCGCCGCACTCACCCCCCTCACCCCGGCCCGCGCCACGACGCCGCGCAAGCGCCCCGCGGAGACCGACGGCTACCCGCCCGTCCACTGGCACCCGGCCGACTCCGCCAACTTCACGGCCGCCAACCGCCCGGCGCAGTACCCGATCGACACCGTCGTGATCCACGTGACGCAGGAGACCTTCCCGGACACCCTGCGACTCTTCCAGGACCCCGCACACAAGGCCGCCGCGCACTACGTCGTCCGGTCCTCGGACGGCTACACCGCCCAGTGCGTACGCGAACACGACGTCGCCTGGCACGCCGGCAACTGGAGCTACAACACCCGCAGCATCGGCATCGAGCACGAGGGCTGGATCGACGACCCGCAGTGGTTCACGGAGACGCTCTACACCCGCTCCGCCCTGCTGACCGCCGCCATCTGCGAGCACTACGGCATCCCCAAGGACCGCGAGCACATCATCGGGCACATGGAGGTGCCCGGTACCGACCACACCGACCCCGGGGAGTACTGGGACTGGGCCCACTACATGGAGCTGGTCAACGGCGTGACCTTCTGGGAGAGCCTGACCGGCCTGTGACGGCCGGGCCCGCGGTGTCCCGCCGGCCCGGGCGCTGACCCCCGGGCCACCACGCCGTCACCCGCCGGGCGACACGGCACCGTTCCGCGGATGTTCGGAATCACGCCATCCGCGGGTCATAGTGAGCGCTGCCACCACCTGAAAGAGTTGACGCAACGTCAGGGGGCTGTCGTGAAGCAGTGGTTGGACTGGATGCGGACGGTGGCGGCGGTCGCGGTCGCCTGGGGCGTCCTGGTCGGTGGCACGGCGGCGGGCGCGGCACGGGCAGCCGCCGCCGACGGCGGCGACACGGCCCGAGGCGGTGCCACGGCCGACGCCGGTGCCATGCCGGACAGCGGCCTCACCCGCACGCCCCCGGTGCGACTGGCGCCCGGAGTCACCTACGCCGAGTTCCGGCTGACCCTGCCGCGCGGCATCGTCCGCGGGCACCTGCTGACCGTGGACCTCTCCCACCCCGGGGTCTCGGTGGACCTGCTCCATCCGGCGGCGGTCGCCGCCCGGGCCCCGGTCTCCGAACTGGCCGACGACCGGGACGCGGTCGGGGCGGTCAACGGCGACTTCTTCAACATCAGCGAGGCGCAGCACCCCGGGGTGGAGGTCACCGGCTCCCCGGTCGGCCCCGCCGTGTCATCGGGCCGGGAACTGAAGGGCGCGGTGCCGGACGGCCAGCGCTTCGGCCCGACGCTGCCGCCCGGCGCGACCACCCGGGACGTGCTCGGCATCGGCTACGACCACCGGGCCCGGCTGGACCGGCTGGCCCTCCACGGCACCGTCCGCAGCGCCTCGGGCTCCTGGCCGCTGCGCGGGCTGAACCAGTACGCCCTGCCGGAGGGCGGCATCGGCGCGTACACCGCCCGATGGGGCCGGACGTCCCGCGAGCGGGCGGTGTGCGGCACCGACAGCGACCGCGGGGCGGGCTGCGACACCGACACCGCCGAGGTCACGATCCGCAACGGCCGGGTGGCGGAGACCGCCGAGCGCCCGGGCGCCGGCGTGATCGAACCGGGGTCGGTGGTGCTGGTCGGCCGCGAGGCGGGCGCACGGCGGCTGCGCGCACTGCACCGGGGCGAGCGGGTCCAGGTCGGCCACCGCCTCGTAGGTCGGCTCCCAGGCCGCCTGCGCTGCGCGGTCGGCGGCTTCCCGGTGCTGCGCCACGGGCGCCCCGCGGCCGGCCTGGACACCGCCGCCGTCACCATGCGGACCTCTGCCGGAATCGCGAACCGCGGCCACACCCTGCTCCTGATGGCCCTGGACGGCGAGAAGGGCCGGCACCAGACCGGCCTCACGGTCCGGGAGCTGGCCGAGCTGATGGCGCGGCTGGGAGCACGCGAGGCGATGGACCTGGACGGCGGCGGCTCCTCGACGTTCGTCACCCAGGACCTCTACGGCGAGGCGCGGGTGCGCAACCACCCCACGGACGGCAAGGAGCGACCGGTGGCCAATGCGGTGGGGGTCTTCTCGGCCGGGTGATGCGGGGCGCCGGGCCGGGCGGCTCGGCCAGGCGGCTCGGCCAGGCGGCTCGGCCAGGCGGCTCGGCCAGGCGGCTCGACCGGGCGCAGGCCCGCTGCGGGGAGCCGGTCCCGGGCGGGCGCTGGTTGGTCCCGGGCGGTCACCGGACGGTCAGCGGTCGATCCGGGGCGGGGTGACGGCGGTGAGGGCGTACCGGCCGGGCGCGGGGCGGAAACGGGGCCGGGCGGAGTGGGGCGGCGAGGGCCGGGCGGGGACGGGCGGCGAGGGTCGGGAGGCCCGGCGGGGCGGGCTCCATTGATCGAGGGGTGGGGGCCGCGGGCCGGAGGGGTCGTGGGGCCCGGGAGTCGGGGCCGGGGCCGGGTGCCTCTGTACGCCTGGGTGCCTCCTGGGGCCGGGTGCCTCTTTCTTCCTTGTTCGGCAACGATTACGGAGAGTTAATTGTTCCCGTTGTTATCACTCAGCGTGATTGCGAGTGCGGGTGGAGTCAGGGGCGGACGCTGCTGACGACCTCGGCGGCACTAGCGAGGCCGTGGTGGATGTCCGGGGCGAGGCTGCTGCCCGCCAGATAGAAGCCGAGCAGTCCGCAGACGACGGCGTGCGAGATCTTCAGCTTTCCGCTGCGCAGGAAGATCACGATCAGGATCACCAGCAAGAGGACGACCGAGATAGAGACCGCCATGGACACCACACCTCCTCGACAACCGCCCGAATGGACGGCGAGCGGTGGCCAGTTTGGCGCATTTCGGGGTATATCCGGTTCGCGGCAGGGTGCTCCGAACGGGTGATCACTGCGGGTCATGGACTGGCTACCGAAAGGGGTGGCCGGGTGCGGAGGCAGGAGCGCAGGAGCGCGGTTCACCCTCAACTCGCCCACGGGAAAGACACATTCGAGGGGAGTTCCACCCGTCGGTAAAGAAGTGGCATGGATCACCTCACCCCTCGCAACGGAGTGTTGCGATTGAACGTCTTAGCGGCCGACATTGCCGCCGCTCCCACCACCGACGGAAAGTCCGCCCATGAGCCTGAGCCCCGCCCGGCCGTTCCGGCCCTCCCGGTCGCTGTGTGTCGCCCTCGCGCTGATGCCGGTGCTCGGCGTCGGCACGCTGGCGGCGTGCGACGCGGCCCGGGCGTCGGCGACCCCGGAGCAGCCGGTGAAGGTGGGGCTGGGGTCGGCCGGTGGGCACCCGACGGTGCAGGCCGGTGACCAGCTGCGGGTGAGCGCGGACGGCGGGGTGCTGACCGAGGTGACGGTGACCGATCCCCGGGGTCGGCAGCTGGTCGGCGGGTTCAGCCACGGTGGGACGGTGTGGACGTCGCGGGCCAAGGCCGCCCCGGACACCAAGTACTCGGTGCTGGCGCGGACCAAGAACCCCCAGGGCGCCTCCGACGAGGCCAAGGAGTCGCTGACCACCGGGAAGGTGGCCAAGCGGAACCGGCCGACGTTCAGTCCCCGGCCGCACGGCGAGGTGGTCGACGTCGACGATCCGATCAGCCTGACCTTCGCCTTTCCGGTGCGTGACCGGGCGGCGGTGGAGCAGCGGCTGACCGTGACGACCGACAACCGGACGGTGGGCGCCTGGACCTGGGAGTCGGCCCACGGCAAGGACCGGATCGTCTGGCGGCCGGAGCGGGACTGGAAGCCGGGCACGAAGGTGACCCTCCGGGCCGAGCTGAACGGCGTGGACTCCGGTGGCGGGCGGTTCTTCACCAAGGACTACGGGCTGCGGTTCACCGTGGGCCGTAGTGCGGCCGTCCGGGCGGACCTCGATTCTGACGCGTACATCACACCCGGACTCGGACTCACGCCGGCTTTATGGCAAGGTCCAGGTGGGTGACCCGTGGCGGTCACCGAACCCTCCCTGCGAGGGACAGACAACAGAGGGAGCGGGGCCGGAGACTGGATGGTCGGCCGGTCGCAGCGGCAGTGGGCCGGAGGCGGAGCACGCGCCTCGTGTCGGACTGCCGACCCCTCTTCAGAGCCTAATGTGACGGAATGAGCACCGTGCAGGACCAGGATCAACTCACGGGGTGGCGGCGCTTCCGGCGCCGCGTCCCCAATGGCTTCGCCATCATCTTCAGCTTGCTGGGGCTTTTCTGCGCCCTGACGGCGCTGATCGGGCCCCTTCGGCGCGCCCTCCACTCGGTGATCTACTGGCTGGACACGCTCACGATCCCCGTGGCGCCGAACTTCGCCTACGCCGCGTTCCTCTTCCTCCTGGCCGCGGCGATGACCACGCGCAAACGGGTGGCCCTGTGGTTCGTGGCCGCGTACATGGTGCTGAACGGCCTCGCCGACGCGCTGTTCCTGGCCGGCGGGTACTGGGAGTTCAGTTTCTCCCTGGTGCTGTGCGTCGGGGCGCTGGTGCTGCTGCTCGTCTCGCACCGTGAGTTCTACGCGATCACCCGGCGCGGCGCGTTCCTGCGGGCCGCGCTGGTGCTCGCCGGCGGGCTCGTGGTGTCGGTGCTGATCGGCTGGGGCCTGGTGTCGCTGGCGCCCGGTTCGCTGGAGGCCGGTGGCGGCAACCGGCTGCTGTGGGCGGCCAACCGCGTCTGCGGTGGGCTGGTCGGCGGCCGGATCGTGGAGGGGCACCCGGCGCACTGGATCGGCACGCTGCTCGGGCTGCTGGGCGCGCTGGCGCTGCTCAACGCCGCCGCCGCCCTGTTCCGTTCGCAGCGGATGGAAGCCGCGCTGCACGGTGACGAGGAGGACCGCATCCGGGCCCTGCTGTCGAAGTACGGCAGCCAGGACTCGCTCGGTTACTTCGCGACCCGCCGGGACAAGGCCGTGGTCTTCTCCCCCAGCGGCAAGGCCGCGGTCACGTACCGCGTGGAGGCCGGCGTCTGCCTGGCCAGTGGTGATCCGGTCGGTGACCGGGAGGCGTGGGGTCCGGCGATCGACGCGTGGCTGGACGTCGCCGGCCGGTACGGCTGGCAGCCGGCCGTCATGGGGGCGAGCGAGGACGGCGCCAAGGCGTTCGCCCGCGCCGGGATGGGTGCGCTGCAGCTCGGCGACGAGGCGATCCTGCACATCGCGGAGTTCGATCTGGACGGCCGGGACATGCGGGTCACCCGCCAGGCCGTCAACCGTGTCGAGCGGACCGGGGCGACGTTCCGGGTCCGGCGGCACGCCGAGCTGACCGATGCGGAGATGGAAGAGGTCATCCACCGCGCGGACGCGTGGCGGGACACCGAGACCGAGCGCGGCTTCTCGATGGCGCTGGACCGGCTCGGTGATCGGCAGGACGGCGACTGCCTGCTGGCCGAGGCGTTCGACGGCGACGGGAAGATGATCGCGTTGCTGTCGTTCGTGCCCTGGGGCAAGGACGGCATCTCGCTGGACGTGATGCGGCGCGACCGCAGTGCGCCGAACGGCGTGATGGAGTTCATGGTCGCGCAGCTGTGTGCGCAGGCCGGGTCGATCGGCGTGCGCCGGGTCTCGCTGAACTTCGCGGTGTTCCGGTCCGCCTTCGAGGAGGGTTCCCGGATCGGTGCCGGTCCGGTGCTGAAGGTGTGGCGGCGGCTGCTGCTGTTCTTCTCCCGTTGGTGGCAGCTGGAGGCGCTGTACCGGTCGAACTCGAAGTACCAGCCGCAGTGGTACCCGCGGTTCCTGTGCTACGCGGATGCCGGTGCGCTCGCCCGGATCGGCATGGCGTCGGGTATCGCCGAGGGTTTCGTGGCGGTGCCGAGTCTGGGCAAGCTGTGGGGCAAGGGGCACAAGAAGCGGGTGCTGGCGCCGGCGAGCACCGCGGGTCTGCCGTCGTTGGACGAGCTGGGTCTGGTGCAGGCCGAGCCGGCCACCGAGGAGGAGCAGCGGGAGCGGGAGCTGGCCGCGCTGCCCGAGCAGGTGCGGGTGCGGCACCAGAAGCTGGCGCGGCTGCGGGAGGCGGGTACCGACCCGTATCCGGTCGGGGTGCAGCGGACGCACACCCTGGGGCAGGTGCGCGAGGAGCACCGGGAGCTGGCTGCCGGGGAGCGCACCGGCAAGACCGTGACGGTCGCCGGGCGGGTGCTGCTCGTCCGTGATCACGGTGGTGTGCTGTTCGCGGAACTGCGGGACTGGTCCGGTGATCTGCAGATCGCGTTGACCCGGGACGCGGGCAGCGAGCTGCTGGAGCGCTTCGGTGCGGACGTGGACCTCGGTGACCACGTGGAGGCCGAGGGTGAGGTCGGCGCCAGTGAGCGCGGTGAGCTGACGGTGTTCGTGACGCAGTGGCGGTTGACCGCCAAGTGTCTGCGTCCGTTGCCGGACAAGCGGCGCGGTCTGTCCGATCCGGAGGCCCGGGTCCGGCAGCGGTATGTGGACCTGGTCGTCTCGCCGGATGCGCGGGAGACGGTGCGGGCCCGTAGTACGGCCGTGCAGGCGCTGCGGCAGGGGCTGATCGACCGGGGTTACCTGGAGGTCGAGACGCCGATGCTGCAGCAGATCCACGGTGGTGCGAACGCCCGTCCGTTCCACACCCACATCAACGCCTACGACCTGGACCTGTACCTGCGGATCGCGCCGGAGCTGTATCTCAAGCGGCTCTGTGTGGGCGGTATGGAGAAGGTCTTCGAGATGGGGCGGACGTTCCGCAACGAGGGCATCTCGTACAAGCACAATCCCGAGTTCACGATGTTGGAGGCGTACCAGGCGTTCGCCGACTACGACGTGATGCTGAACCTGACGCGGGAGCTGATCCAGGGTGCGGCGGTCGCCGCGTTCGGCAGTGCGACGGCGCGGAAGGCGGACAAGAACGGGCGGCTGGTCGAGCACGACATCTCGGGCATCTGGCCGGTCAAGACCGTGTACGGGGCGATCTCCGAGGCGCTGGGCGAGGAGGTCGACGCGGACACCGATCCGGAGGCGCTGCGGCGGCTGTGCAACGCCTCGTCGGTGCCGGTGAAGCCGGAGATGGGCCGGGGCGACATCGTGTTGGAGATGTACGAGCGGTTGGTGGAGGAGAAGACCACGCTGCCGACGTTCTACAAGGACTTCCCCACCGATGTCTCGCCGTTGACGCGTCAGCACCGGGTCGATCCGCGGCTCGCGGAGCGTTGGGACCTGGTGGCGTTCGGTACCGAGTTGGGTACGGCCTATTCGGAGCTGACCGATCCGGTCGAGCAGCGGCGGCGGCTCACCGCGCAGTCGCTGCTGGCGGCCGGTGGTGACCCGGAGGCGATGGAGCTGGACGAGGACTTCCTCCAGGCGCTGGAGTACGCGATGCCGCCGACCGGTGGTCTGGGCATCGGCGTGGACCGGCTGGTGATGTTCCTGACCGGTCTGTCGATCCGGGAGACGCTGCCGTTCCCGCTGGTGCGGAGGCGCTGACCGGCGCACCCGGAAGTGCAATGACAGGACGGCCCGCCTTTCGAGGCGGGCCGTCCTGTCGTTGTGCGGGTCAGGCGTTGGCCTGGTGGTGGAGGGGTTCGCCGCGGAGGTAGCGGCCGACGTCGGCGGCGACGATGGCGGCGGCCTTGTGGGCGACCTGTTGGCTGCCGCCGGCGATGTGGGGGGTGAGGACTACGCCGGGGGCGGTCAGCAGTCGGGAGTCGGCGGGGACGGGTTCTTCGGGGAAGACGTCGAAGCCGGCGCCGGCGAGCTGTCCGGTTTCGAGGGCGTCGCAGACCGCGTCGTAGTCGAGGAGGGCGCCGCGGGCGCAGTTGATCAGGACCGAGCCGCGCGGCATGGCGGCGAGCTGGGCGGGGCCGATCATGCCGGTGGTCTCGGGGGTGACGCGGGCGTGCAGGGAGACGATGCGGGAGCGGGTGAGGAGTTCGTCGAGGGGGACCTGTTCGGCGAGGCCGGCGAGGGCCTCGGGGCGGACGTAGGGGTCGTGGACGAGGACGTGGGCGCCCATGGCGTGCAGGACCTTGGCGACGCGGCTGCCGATGGCGCCGAAGCCGATGAGGCCGATGGTGGTGCCGTCGATCTCGATGCCGCAGTTGTCGTAGTCGTAGTAGTCGCCGCGCCAGATGCCGCGGCGGAGGTCGGTGTGGGTGTCGCCGACGCCGCGGGCGGCGGCCAGCAGCAGGGTGAGGGTGTGTTCGGCGGTGGCGGTGGCATTGCGGCCGGGGGCGTTGCAGACGGCGACGCCGTGGCGGGTGGCGGCTTCG
This sequence comes from Streptomyces sp. CB02959, assembly GCF_002803155.1. GTDB lineage: Bacteria > Actinomycetota > Actinomycetes > Streptomycetales > Streptomycetaceae > Streptomyces. Next base: position 348,835 of record NZ_NNBP01000002.1, on the reverse strand, counting down.
AGGTTGGCGTTGACCGGGCCGCCGCGGCTGGTGCAGAAGAGCTTGAGGTCGGGGCAGTTGGCGAGGATGCGTTCGGTGAGCGGGCCGTGTTCGGTGACGCAGATCTCGACGCCCTGGAGGGCTTGGATCATCTGGTCCTCGGTGCCGGATGCCTCGGTGACTTCGGCAACCGGGCCGAAGGGGGTGTGCGGCCAGCCGAATTGGATCTCGCGTATCTCCAGTGGGGTGTCCCCGGCCGCCTTGCGTACGGCCGCGGTGAACAGACCGGGGCGGATGAAGTGGTTGCCGGCGGCGAGGACGGTGGTGGTCATGCGGGGTTTCTCTCCTGGGTTGCCGGGGTGGTGGCGGGTCAGTGCAGGGCGGGGGTGGGGGCGAGGGCGGGGGCGTTGAGGCGGAGGAGGGCGGTGCGGCCGTGTTCGAGGCGGATTTCGGTGAGGGCGCCGTTGTGGAGTTGGGGGAAGGTGCGGCGGTATTCGGCGAGGGGGATGCCGAGGAGGTGGCAGAGCAGGACCCGGATGAGGGTGGAGTGGGCGACCACGAGGATCCGGCCGTGGGGCTGGTCGTGGGCGATGTCGGTGAGGCAGGCGGCGGCGCGTTCCGCGGCGTGGCGGGGGTGTTCGCCGCCGGGGAGGTGGTGGTCGGCGGGGTCGGCGAGGAAGGCGGTGACGCGGTGCGGGAAGCGTTGCCGCATTTCGTCGCGGGTGAGGCCCTCGCCCTGGCCGAAGTCGAGTTCGTAGAGGCGTTCGTCGATGTGGGGGGTGAGGCCGCAGGCGTCGGCGGCGGGGGCGGCGGTGAGGCGGGCGCGGGTCAGGGGGGAGGTCCAGATGGCGGTGAGGTCGGCGGTGGCGGCCCAGTGGGCGAGGGTGTGGGCCTGTTCGCGGCCGCGGTCGGTGAGGGGGACGTCGGAGCGGCCGGCGTAGCGGTTCTCCGCGTGCCAGACGGTCTCGCCGTGGCGGACGAGGAGGAAGTCGGTCACTGGGCGGCCCTCCTGAGGGCGTGGTCGGCGACGGTGGGGGCGAGCCAGCCGCGGCGGGTGAGTTCGTCGACGAAGCGGTGGTAGACGGGGAGGTAGCGGGCGGTGCGGTCGGGGTCCGGGCGGATCTCGGTGCCGGGGCGGACCATGGCGGTGGCGGTCTCGGTGAGGGGGGTGCCGGTGGAGGTGGCGGCGAGGACGGCCATGCCGAGGGCGCCTTCGGCGTGTTCGGGGAGGTGGACGGTGCGGCCGAGGACTTCGGCGCGCAGGCGGCACCAGTAGGTGTTGCGGGCGCCGCCGCCGGTGTAGGTGAGGGGGCCGTCGGTGGGGGCGCCGAGGTGGTCGAGGTAGTCGAAGCAGAGGCGTTCGAGGCAGGCGACGCCGAGGAGGTAGGCGTGGAAGGCGGTGGCGCGGGTGGGGGTGTCGCCGAGGATGAAGGGTTCGGCTTCGGGGGCGTGGAAGGGGAAGCGTTCGCCGCCGGTGGAGACCAGGGGGTAGGCGACGGCGTCGGGGTCGAGGGCGGCGGCCTGGCCGGTGAGGACGTCGAGGTTCTCGCCGTGGAAGTACTGGGAGATGACGCCGGCGCCGCTGCTGGAGGCGCCGCCGGGGAGCCAGGTGTCGCCGGGTCCGCGGTGGCAGTAGACGACGCCTGCGGGGTCGCGGACGAGGTGGTCGCTGCTGCCTTTGAGGACGAGGGTGGTGCCGAGGACGGCGTTCCAGGCGCCGGGGGTGAGGGCGCCGGCGCCGATCTGTGCGGCGCAGCCGTCGGTCATGCCGGCGACGATGGCGGTGCCGGCGGGGATGCCGGTGGCGTCGGCGGCCGAGGGGGCGACGGTGCCGAGGACGGTGCCGGGGCGGACGACGTCGGGGAGCAGGTCGGTGGGGATGCCGAGGTGGTCCATGACGTCGTGCGGCCAGCGGTCGTCGATGAGGTGGTAGCCGGTTTTGAGGGCGTGGCTGGTGTCGCTGGGGAGTTGGCGGCCGGCCAGTTTCCAGGTGATCAGGTCGACTTGGTGGAGGAGTCGGGAGCCGGTGCGGAGGGTGGGGTCGTGGTCGAGGAGCCAGCGGAGTTTGGGCAGGGCCCAGGAGGGGGGCATGGTGCGGTAGCCGAGTTCCTGCCAGACGGGTGCGCCGGCGGTGTTGACCGGTTCGGTCTGGTCGGTGGCGCGGCCGTCGTCGTACATGAGGCCGGGGGTGCGGGGGGTGCCGTGGGTGTCGGTGAGGAGGAGGGTGCCGGAGGTGCCGTCGATCGCCAGTCCCCGGATCCGGGCGGTGTCGAGTCCGGCGAGCGCTTCGCGGCAGGCTTCGGCGAGTGCGGTCCACCACTGGTCGGGGTCCTGTTCGTGGCGGTTGCCGGTGCGCCGGCTGGTGAGCGGGCGGGCCGCGGTGGCGAGGAGGGTTCCGGTGCCGTCGACGGCGAGGCAGCGGGCGCTCTGGGTGCCGAGGTCGAGGCCGAGCCAGATGCCGTCGGGGCCTGGGCCGGTGGGTCCGGGGGCGTGCGGGTCAGACACGGATGCCTCCTGGGGCGGGGTTCTCGGCGGGGTGGTGCGTGGGGTCGGTGCGGCGGGTGGTGAGGGTGTTGTGGGTGGCGGGGTTCGGGCGCCAGGTGGCGGTGGTGCGCCAGCCGGCGTTCCGGGCGAGGCCGCGCCATGTGAGGAAGTCCTGGTGGAGGGCGGCGTAGAACGCGGCGCGTTCCGGGTCGGGTTGCCAGCGGTGCTGCATGTGGACGTAGGTGTCGGCGGCGCGGTGCATGCTGCTGACGGCGCCGGTGCGGACCAGTCCGGTGAGGAAGGCGCCCTTGGCGCCGATCTCGGTGTCGCCGGAGCGGGCGGTGGGCACGCCGGTGGCGTCGGCGATCAGGGCGCACCAGGCGTCGCTGTTGGCGCCGCCGCCGCACAGGCGGAGTTCGGTGATGTCGGTGCGGGCGGCGGCCAGGGAGTCGCGCAGGACGAGGGAGAGTCCGTCGAAGACGGCGCGGGCCAGGTCGGCGGGGGTGTGTTCGAGGGTCAGGCCCCAGAAGGAGCCGCGGGCGCCGGGGTCGAGGAACGGGGCGCGTTCGCCGGCCGGTGACAGGTAGGGCAGGAACATCAGTCCGCGGGCGCCGGGTTCCGAGGAGAAGGCGAGTCGGGAGAGTTCGGGTGGGCCGGGCAGGTGGAGGAGGCGGGCGGCCCAGCCGAGGACTTCGGCGCCGTTGAGGGTGGGGAAGGCGCGGAGGACGCGTTCGCGGCCGCGGTAGGCGATGTTGATGCCGGAGGGTTCGCCGGTGGTGTCGATGCCGGTGCGGACGATTTCGGTGCACAGGGTGGTGCCGAGGATGCTGCATGCCTGGCCGGGGTTGACGACGCCGACGCCGCGGGCGGTGGCGGCGATGTCGTAGGGGGCCATGACGACGGGGAGGCGGGCGGGCAGGCCGAGTTGGTCGGCGGCGTCGGTGGTGAGTTCGGCGGTGCGCTGGTCCTCGGCGAGGACGGTGGGCAGGAGTCGGGCGTGGGCGGTGAGGCCGAAGAGTTCGAGGATGGCGGGGTCGTAGGCGCCGGTGGTGTGGTCGAGGAAGGGTGCGGAGGCGTCGGATTCGTCGGTGGCGCGGATGCCGGTGAGGCGGAGGAAGAGCCAGCCGGCGGCGGTGAGCGAGGTGGTGGAGCGGGCGAGTCGGTCCGGGTCGTGGGCGGCGAGCCAGGCGAAGAGGGCGTTGGGCATGCCGGCGCAGGTCAGTGAGCCGTTGCGGCGGAAGGCGGCTTCGAGGAGGCCGTCGCGCTGCCAGGTGGTGAGCAGGTCGCCGGCGCGGCCGTCGGACCACAGGATGGCCGGGCCGGTGGGTCGGCCGTGGTCGTCGACGAGCCAGGCGCCGTCGCCCTGGGCGGTGAAGGCGACCAGCCGGACCGGGTCGGTCAGGTCGGTGAGGACGTCGCGGACGGTGCGGACGACGGCCTGCCAGACGGCGTCCATGTCCTGTTCGGCCCAGCCGGGGTGGGGGCGGAGCACTTCGGTGGCGACGCGGGAGACGGCGATCTCGTGGCCCTGGTCGTCGAAGACGACCGACTTGATGACGGTGGTGCCGGCGTCGATGGTGAGTACGGACATCAGCGGGTTCCTTTCACGCCGAGGCCGGGGGTGGTGTGCGGCGCGGCGGCGTCGTGGCCGGCCGGTGCCGGTTCCGACCCGTGCGGGAGTTTCAGGAAGAGGGTGAGGGCGCAGCTCACCGCGTACATCCCCGCGAAGATCCAGACCACCCCTTCGACGCCGAGTGGCCCGACGAAGGCCGCGACGACGGCGGGTCCGACGAAGGTGCTGGCGCCGGCGCCGAGGTTGAGGGCCGCCAGTGCCTGTCCCTTGTGCCGCGGCTCCAGAGAGGGCATCAACGCTGATATCGGTACGTATCCCGCCAGAGTAGCGCCGTAGAACGCGGCGACCAGGAGGGCGAGCGGGAAGTTCGGGCCGGCGGTGGTGGGGACGTAGTAGAGGAGGAGGGTGCTCAGGGTGCAGCCCGCGCCGCCGCACCAGGCGATGGTGCGGCGCCAGCCGATGCGGTCGCCGACGACGCCGAAGAGCAGGTTGGCGAAGATGTTGGTGGCGAACATCGCGCTGAGCAGGTGCAGCCACTGGGTGAGGGTGAAGCCCACGGTCTTGGTGAAGTGCACCGGCAGGATGACGAAGAAGCCGAACTGGGAGGCGGTGTTGACGACCCGGACGAGGGCGCCGACGCCGACCCGGGGGTTGCGCCAGAGGACGGTGACGCTGCCGACGAGGGTGGCCAGTGGCCCCTCCCCCGCGGTCCTGGGGCGGCGGGCGCCGTGTTCGTCGCGGACCAGCAGCAGCGCGATCAGGCCGCCGGCGGCGACCAGGGCCAGTGCCGCCCAGAGGGTGGCGTAGGCGCCGATGCGCGGGATCAGGCCGCTGGCGACCAGGGAGCCGAGGGTGGGCAGTCCGCCGGTGAAGGCGAACCAGAACCAGCCCATGGCGGTGCCGAGTCGGGCGCGCGGCGCGACGCCGGCGATCCAGACGAGGAATCCGTAGGCGAAGAGCGGGTAGCCCAGGCCGCGCAGGCCGTAGCCGAGGAGCATCAGGGGGTAGCTGGTGAGAGGGAGGGCCGCGGTGAGGAAGAGCAGTTGGAAGAGGGCCCAGACGGCCAGGCCTGCGCCCATCACGCGGCGGGGGCCCCACAGGTCGGAGAGGACGCCGGAGAGCCAGGCGGCGATGCCCGCGGCAATGCCGTAGACCGTGAAGAGCAGGGCGACCCGGGATTCGGGGATGCCGCGGTCGATGAGGTACGGCGAGAGGTATCCGGACTCGACGCCGTCGCCGATCATGAAGAGGAGCAGCCCTAGGTAGCCCCAGGCGAGGGTCGGTGGGATGCCGAGGCGGGCCAGGAGCGCGCGGGGCGCGGGCAGTGGAGGGTTCGTCATCGAAGCTCCCCTTTTTGCGGCGGGACGGATGCGGGTGGGTCCGGGCCGGCGGAGGGGGTGGCGGGATCCGCGGGGGCCGGTGGACGACGCGGTGATGCAATCGCTCGCGTAAAAGGGGCGTCAAGGGTGGCCGGAATCTTCCCATCGGGGCGGGGATCTGCCGTGGTGCATCGGGGCGGCACCGCATACGGCGGGCACCTGAGCCGCGTGCGCCGCGTTACCTTCGTGTGAACATCACGCGGCGCCTTCACGTGGGTGACCGCGGCGCGAACCGGAGGGAACGGGGCGATGGACCGGGTCGAGGCCCAGGAGGAACGGCGGCGGCGGATCCGGGAGAAGGTGATCGCCCGCGGGTTCGTACGGACTTCGGAGCTGGCCGCGGAGTTCGGGATCAGCCTGATGACCGCCCACCGGGATCTGGACGCGCTCCAGGCGCAGGGCTGGCTGCGGAAGGTGCGGGGCGGGGCGACGGGGCTGCCGTCGGCGCAGTTCCACGGCACGGTCGCGGAGCGGATGGCGACGATGGCGGCGACCAAGCAGCTGTTGGCGCGGGCCGCGGCGGCACTGCTGGTGCCGGGGCAGACGGTGCTGCTCGACGACAGCACCACCTGTCTGATGCTGGCGCACCAGACGCCCGAGCACGCGCCGCTGACCGTGATCACCAACTCGCTGCCGGCGACCACCACGCTCGCCCAGGAGCCGGGGATCTCGCTGATCACGCTGGGCGGGGCGTACTTCCCGGCGTACGACGCGTTCATGGGGCTGCACACCGCGGACGCGGTCCGGGCCTACCGGGCGGATGTGCTGTTCCTGTCGACCACGGCCGTCGCCAAGGGCCGCTGCTACCACACCTCGCCGGAGACGGTGCAGGTCAAGCGGGCGATGATGGAGAGCGCGGCACGCCGGGTACTGGTCGCCGACCACACCAAGTTCAGCAAGGACGGGCTGTACGCGCTGGCGCCGCTCACCGACTTCGACCTGCTGATCACCGACGACGGGCTGCCCGTGGAGCAGGTGCGGGCGGTGCGGGCGGCCGGCACGGAGGTGACGGTGGTACCGACCCGCGGGGCGCGCGAGGGGTGAGGCGGGGCAGCTGGGGTGAGGGGGGCGGGGTGGCCGTGCTGCGTGAGGCGGGGCGGCTGCGCTGAAGGGCGCGGGGCCTCCGGAATATTCGCTCCCATCCGCGCGTTGTGGCCCCGAGGGGGCGTCCGCTCCCCCTAGGGGATCCGTTCGCCCACCCCCCAGGGGCCACCCCGAGCGCCTGCCTCAAGCGCCTGCCTCAAACGGCTACCCGAGCCCCAGCGCCTTGGCGTCGGAGGCGAGTTCCCGCAGGGCCGTACGGGGGTCGTGCACGAGTCGGCGGGCGGTGAGGTCCAGGATTCCGCAGACGGCGCTGATCTCGGCGGCGGGGGTGCCGTCGGTGCGGCGCACGGTCTGCTCGATCACGAAGGTCTTCCGCTCGCCCCAGACGAACCGGCAGCTGACCTCGACCTCGTCGCCGGCGCGGAGTTCCCGCAGGTACCGGATGGTGGTTTCGAGAGCGACCGGGCCGATGCCCTGAGCCAGCATCGCGCTCTGCGGAATGCCGGCGGCCTGCAGGGCGGACCAGCGGGCGTGCTCGGCGTACTGGAGGTAGACGCTCTGGTTGAGGTGGCCCTGGGTGTCGGTCTCATAGCCCCGGACCGTGATCGGCACGGCGAAGGGGGCGTCCGCACCCGTCTCGGCCGTCACGTGCGTCTCTTCGGCACCCGTCCCGGCCGCCACCTGCGTCACTTCGGTCACGATCGCTCCTGTCTACCCGAAAGTCCTGTGCACCCCGTGCACCCCGTGCACCCCGTACGCCATGTACGTCCCGTGCGTCACGACGGACCATCGTAGGGCTGAACGCTCAGGCCGCGCCGGGCATTCCAGTTGCCGCGCCCAGCTCCGCCCAGCCGACGGTGCGGTCGCACCAGCGTGCCAGCAGCGTGCGGTCGTGGCCGACCGCGAGCAGTCCGGCGCCGCTCTCCCGGCGGTAGGACTCGACGACGGCGACGAGTGCGGCGGTCGTGGAGGCGTCCAGCATCGCGGTCATCTCGTCGCAGATCAGCCAGCGGGGGCGGAGCACCAGCGCGCGGGCCAGGCAGGCGCGTTGCAGCTGGCCGTCGCTGACCTCGTGCGGGCGGCGGGTGAGCAGCTCGTCACCGAGGCCGACGAGGGGCGCCAACTCCGCGAGCCGGGACGGCACTTCGGCCTTTCTCCCGGTGGCGCGGAGCGGCTCGGCGATCACGTCGGCGAGCCGCAGGCGGGGGTCGGCGGAGAGGCGGGGCTGCTGGAAGAGGACGCCGAAGGCGGTGCGCTGCTCGCGGGGCGCGCGGTGGCGCCAGCCCTGGGCGGGTGTGCCGTCCAGGACCACGGTGCCGGCGTCCGGCCGGTGCAGCAGGGCCGCGACCCTGGCCAGGGTGGACTTGCCGCAGCCGCTGGGGCCGAGCAGGCCGACCGCCTCGCCGGGGGCGAGGGTCAGCGACGCGCCGCGGACGACGGGGGCGCGGCGGTCGTATCCGGCGGTGATGTCACGCAGTTCCAGCACGGTCGGTCTCCCTCTCCGGCGGCCCGGGGTGGTGGCAGGCGACGCCGTCGCGCGGCGCGGGGAGCGTCGCGCAGGTCGCGGTGGCGCGGTCGCAGCGGGCCGCGAAGGCGCAGCCGGGCGGCAGGTCGCCGAGTTCGGGCGGCATCCCGGGGATGGGAGTGAAGGCGCGGTCGGGCAGGGCGTCCAGCAGGCCGCGGGCGTAGGGGTGCCGCGGGCCGGGGGTGCCGAAGAACCTTCGGGCGTCGGCGAGTTCGACGATCTGTCCGGCGTACATCACGGCGACCCGGTCGGCGATCCGCTCGGCCGCCGCCAGGTCATGGGTGATCATCAGAAGGGCGCGGCCGGTGTCGTTCCCGGCGGGTCCGGGCGGTGCGGCGGCGAGGTGCCGGCGCAGTTCGTCGACGGTGCGGTCGACGAGGTCGCGGTCGAGGCCGGTGGTGGGTTCGTCGGCGAGCAGCAGGGGGGCGTCGCCGGCCAGGGCGAGGGCGGTGGCGGCGCGCTGGGCCAGGCCGCCGGAGAGTTGGTGCGGGTGGCGGTCGAGGTGGCCGGGCGGGAAGGCGGCGCGTTCGGCGGCCCGTTCGGCGGCCGTCCGCAGGGCGGGGCCGCGCGGCACGCCGTTCAACTCCCTTACGGTTTCCTCCAGTTGGGAGCGGACGGTGCGGACGGGGGTGAGGTGGGCGGCGGGGCTCTGCGGGATCAGCCCGATCCGGCGGCCGCGGACGGTCCGGGCCAGTTCGGCCTCGGGGGCGGTGAGCAGTTCGGTCTCGCCGTGGGCGTCGGCCATCAGCGCGGTGCCGGTGGCCTCGGCGTTGCCGGGCAGCAGGCCGAGCAGGGCCGAGGCGAGGACGGACTTGCCGCAGCCGCTCTCGCCCACGAGGACCAGGCACTCGCCCGGCGCCAGGTCGAAGGCGGCGTCGGTGACCGCGGCGACGGACCGGCCGCCGGGCATCCGGAAGCGGACGGTCAGCCCGCGGACGGCGAGGAGGGGGCGGTCGGCGGTGGCGGTTCCGTCAGGGGTTCCGTCAGGGGTTCCGTCAGGGGTCCCGTCAGGGGTCCCGTCAGGGGTCCCGTCAGGGGTTCCGTCAGGGGTCCCGTCGGGCGTCGGGTCGGGTGTGGGGCGGGCGGCCCCCGCCGCGGTCCCGTGGGCGGTCACAGGGTCAGCTCCGATCGGCGGCGCGGGTTGAGCCGCTCCCGCCAGGCGCCGGCCAGGCCGGCGACGGCGAGGGTGGGGACGATGAGGAACAGGCCCGGGAAGAGGGTGGGCCACCAGTCGCCGGCCAGCAGGGAGCTGCGGGCGGCGTTGGCCATGATGCCCAGGCTCGCCTCGTGGGCGGGCAGGCCGAGACCGAGGAAGGACAGTGCGGACTCGTGCCAGATGGCGTGCGGCACCATCAGGACGGCGGCGAGTCCGGCCTGCGGCAGCACGGCCGGCAGGAGGTGGCGGACCGTCACCCGCAGGCGGGAGGCGCCGCCGGTGAGTGCGGCGTCGAGGTAGGGCCGGGAGCGCAGCGAGAGCACCTCGGCGCGGACGATCCGGGCGGTGGACAGCCAGTGCGTCACCGCCACCGAGACGATCACCGGCCAGACGCCGGGCCGGAACACGGCCACGATGAAGATGCCGAGCAGGAGGTGCGGCACGGAGGAGAAGAGGTCGACCAGGCGCATCACGGTGCGGTCGGCCCAGCCGCCGAGCGCCCCGGCCAGGGCGCCGACGGCGGTGCCGAGGACCGTGGCGGCCAGTGCGGCGACCACCCCGACCAGCAGCGAGACCCGCAGTCCGTAGACGCAGCGGAGCAGCAGGTCGCGGCCGACCTCGTCGGTGCCGAACGGGTGGGCGGCGGACGGCGGCAGGAGCTTGGCGGCGAGGTCCACGGCCTGCCGGTCCAGCGGGAACAGCAGGGGGACCAGGACGACGGCGAGGACGATGACGGCCAGGACTCCGGCGCAGACCCGCAGGCGCAGGGCGCGCCGCGGGCCGGCGCCGCGCCGGGTCCGCGGCTTCGCGGCGGACGTGGTGGCGCTAGCCATCGAATCCCACCCTCGGATCGGCCAACCCGTAGAGCAGGTCGGACAGCAGGTTGCCGGCGAGGACGGCGGCGGTGGCGAGTGCGGTGAGGGCGGCGAGCAGCGGGAAGTCCACGCTGGTGGCGGCCTGGACGGTGGCGGCGGCGATGCCCGGCCAGCTGAAGACGGTCTCCACCAGCAGGGCGCCGGTGATGAGTTCGGGCACCCGGGAGCCGATCAGGGTCAGTACGGGCAGCAGGCCGGAGCGCAGCGCGTGCTGGAGGAGCACGGTGCGCTCCCGTAGGCCGCGGGCCCGGGCGCCGCGGACGGGGTCCTCCTCCAGTGCGTCGCCGACGCCCTGCCGGACGTACAGGACGAACCACGGGAGTTGGGAGACGGCGAGCACCAGTGCGGGCAGTACGAGGTGGCGGGCGATCTGGTCGGGGGTGGCGAGGTCGCTGCCGGTGTCGGTGAGGCCGCCGGCCGGCAGCACGCCGAGTTTGAGGGCGCCCAGCCAGACGGCGAGCAGTCCGAGCCAGTACGGCGGGGCGGCTTCCAGGATGTAGGCGGCGGAGGTGACGGCGCGGTCGAAGGCGCCGCCGCGGCGCCGGGCGGCCAGGACGCCGAGGACGGTGCCGGCGGCCACGGCGAGCGCGAAGGCCAGTGCGCACAGCAGCACCGACCAGCCGAGGCGTTCGCCGATGACCTGGGAGACCGGGGCGCGCAGGCTCGCGGAGTCGCCGAGGTCGCCGGTGAGGGCGCCGGTCAGCCAGTCCCACCAGCGGGTGAGCAGCGGCCGGTCGACGCCGAGGTTGTGCCGGAGCTGGTCGAGGTTCTCCTGGGAGGCGGTGAGTCCGGCGGTGCCGGCGTAGGCGCGTACCGGGTCGAAGGGCGAGGCGGCGGCGATCGCGAACACTCCGAGGGTGACGGCGAGCAGCACCGGCACTGCGGTCAGGGCCCGCCGTGCCGTCATCCGTGCCATCGGCCCCCAGGGCAGCGAGGTCGGCGCGGTCACTTCGCGGGCTGCCAGTCCTCGACGTTCCACCAGGGGCCGGAGGCCAGGCCGTGGTCGTGCGGTTCGACCTGGGTGGTCAGGTCCCGCCAGCGGTCGTCGACGACGTAGAGGTGGTCGACGTGGGTGAGGAAGATGTAGGCGGGGTCCTTGGCCAGTTCGCGCTGGACGGTGTCGTAGGCGGCCTTGCGGGCCTGGTGGTCGTCGGTGCGGCGGGCCGTGACGAGTTGGTCGTCGACGGTCTTGTTGGCGTACCTGGACATGTTGTTGAAGCCGTCGCCGGCGAGTGAGGAGTGCAGCAGCAGGTACTGGTCGAAGTCGGGGTCGGCGGGGCTGCCGCCGCCGGCGAGGACCGCGTCCCGCTTCATGTTGGGCTCGATGGCCTCCCAGGTGCCGGACTCGACCTTGGCCTCGATGCCGGCCTTCTTGGCGTCCGAGGCGAAGGCCAGGGCGTGTTCCTGGCGGAGTTTGTCGCCGGAGAGGTACCAGAGGGTGAAGGAGGCGCGTTGCCCGTCCTTGGCGCGGACGCCGTCGGGGCCCTTCTTCCAGCCCGCCTCGTCGAGGAGCTGCTGGGCCTTGGCGAGGTCGTGCGGGCGTTCGGTGCCCTTGGCGAACCAGGGGCTGTCGGTCGGCACCGGCCCGTAGGCGGGCTTGCCGGCGCCGCTGAGGATGCCCTTGACCATGGCCTGGCGGTCGACGGCGAGGTCCAGTGCCCGGCGTACGGTGCGGTCGCCGGTGACCGGGTTGGCGCTGGGCAGGGTGACGTTGCGGTAGTCGAAGGTCTTGGCGGCGACGGTCCTGCGGCCCTTGTCGGCCTTGAAGGTGGCGGCGAGTTCGGGCGGCAGGATGGCGCCGTCGAGGTCGCCGGAGCGCAGGCGGGTGGCGCGGATGTCGTCGTCCTTGATGACGGCCATGGTGAGGTGCTTCACCTTGGGTGCGCCGCCCCAGTAGTGGGGGTTGGCGGTGAAGGTGAGCTTCTCGCCCTTGGACCACTTGGTGAGGACGTACGGGCCGGTGCCGACGGGGTGGGTGGTGAACGACCCGGTGTTGACGTCCTGTTTGCCCGCGAGGTGTGCGGGGGCGATGGGCAGGACGGTGCGCTCGGCGAACGGGGCGTAGGGGTACTTCAGGTGGAAGACGACGGTCCGGTCGTCCTTCTTCTCGACCGTGTCGAGGGCGTCCAGCTCGGCCTTGGAGGCGTTGTTGGTCTGCTCGTCGAGGATGGTCTCGTAGGTGAAGACCACGTCGCCGGCGGTGAAGGGCTTGCCGTCGCTGAACGTCACGCCCGGGCGGAGGGTGAAGGTGTAGGTCTTCCCGCCGTCGGTGACCTTGGGCAGGGCGGCGGCCAGCGCGGGCTTCAGGCGCATGTCGGCGTCGTGGGTGAGCAGCCCGTCGAAGATCTTGGAGTTGCCGTCCTTGCCGTAGCCCAGGAGTGGGCTGAGCGTCTCGGGCTCGTAGGCGATGCCGACGACCGCGGTGTCCGTGGGCCCGCCGCCCCGGCCCTCGTCCGGCGCGGCGCAGGCCGCCGCGGTGAGCGCCATCGTGGCTGCCAGCGCGGTGGCGGCCGCGCGCCGTACGGACCGGGACGTCATGCCCACACACCTCTTGAAGATCGACTGCTGTTGCGAACCGCTCGCAATTGTGCGGTTGCCATTAAACAGTACGTAAAGGTGTGGTCATGAACCGGTCCCGGACGCCCCCGATCTGCTGCGGCACGCGGAGGCCCCCGGGGCCGGGCCGCGGTTCACGGGGTGCCGGTCACCAGCTTCAGGTCCCACTTCCGCAGCGGCTCGTCGATCGGCTGGAAGATGGTGACGGTGTCCCCGCCGACGTCGCAGGTCGCGGCGCCGCCGCCGGAGTGCACCCCGACGGCCTTCGGGGCGCTGGGCTGGGCGACGTAGGAACCGCCCGAATCCCCGGCCGCCGAGCAGGCGTTGGTGAAGGACAGCCCGGAGATGACGGTGTTGCCGTAGTCCACGGTCTGGTCGGTGCGGGTGACCTCGCCGCAGCGCCAGCCGCTGGTCTGGCCCGAGTGGCAGATCGACGTCCCGACGAGAGCCTCCTGGGAGCCGGTGACGGCCACCGGGCTGCCGCCCTGGCCGGCCACCGCCGGGCTCAGCTTCCAGCCCGGCTGGTCGACCGTCACCAGGCCGAAGTCGCCCTCGTAGCCGTTGACGCTGTGCGTCCCGCCCCGGTTGGAGGTCCCCACCCGGCTCCGGTCCTTGCCGTACGCGGGCTGGTCGGCCTTGCGGGTGCAGTGGCCGGCCGTCAGGAAGCCCTGGAATCCGCCCGGACCGGTCACCGAGAAGCCGATCGAGCAGATGCCGTCGGTGCCCGGCATCCAGCGCTCGCCGCCGACGACGGTGCCGCTCTGCTGGCGCGGTGCCTGGTCACTGCGCTCGACGGAGACCGGCACCCGCGAGCGGACCGCGAGCTGCCGGACCGCGCTCTCGAAACCGGCGGTGCGGTTGGTGCGTGCCGCGCGGTCGACCCGCACCACCACGCCGTTGGCGCGCTCGTCGATGCCCCAGCCGGTGACGCCCGGCACGCCCCGGCCGGCCCGGTCGGCGATCTGCTGCACCATGCCGCGGAGCGTCGCGCGGCTGTGCCGGACGGTCTTGGGCACCGCTCCGGCGGCCCGCACCCGCCGAGCGTCGGCGGCGTCGTTGACCGCGACGACGAGCCGGCCGAGGGTCTTGTCGAACCACATCCCGGCGGGTGGCGCGGCCAGCGCCCGGCGCACCGCGAGCGAGGTGTGCTGGGCCTCGGCCTCCTGCGCGAGCCGGGTCCGGGCCTGGACCGGGGAGAGTCCGAGGTCCCGACGCATCGCGTCGAGCATGCCGCGCTGCGAGGGCTGGGGGCTGGGGTCGGGCTGCGGCAGGGCCCGCGCCGGACCGTTCGGGGCGACGGCCGCCAGCAGGGCGGCCGCGGCCGCGCTCCACAGGGCGGCTTTGGGAATGCGGCGTTCCATCGAGGTCTCCTCGCGGTGTCGAGTACACGTCGGGCCCGGACGGACCGGGCGTGGGCACGTGCATGGATCAGCTCACGTCGAGACTCCTCGACACCGCGCCGGGCAGCACCGGGAAGAGCACCGGCATGATGGCCCGGTGGCCTCCACCGCTCGCCCCCAAGTCCCCAGCGCCCACGGCCCGGTCGCGTACGACGCGCTGCCCGGTGCGCTGCGCAACGTCGCCTACTCGGGCGCCCGCCATCCGGGAGCCGGGACACCTGAATGCCCGTCACGCCCCGCCGGGCCGGGGGCGGCCGGTCCGGGGGCGCCCCCGGACCTCGGCGGGGGCGCCAACTGCCAGCGCTACGCCTACACCGTGCTGGGCCACTTCGGACTGCGGGTGCCGCCGCTGCGGTCGGCCGAACTCTGGGCGGACCGCACCGCGACCCGGCGGGCCGTGGTGCCGGAGCCGCTGGACCTGGTGCTCTTCGACGCCGGTTCGGTCGCCGGGCGGCCGGCCGGGTACGGCGCGCACGTCGGCGTCCATCTGGGCCCGGACCGGGTGCTGCACCTGTGCCGGGAGGTGGGCCGCCCGGTGGTGTGGTCGTACGCCGACTTCGCGGCGCGGCCGCGGTACGCCCGCTTCCTGGGCGCCAAGCGGGTGCCGGCGGGCGGCTCCGGGGAGGGGTAGCCGGCGGGGGCGGGCACCGGCCCGGCCGGGCCGGTCAGAATCCGCCGCCGAATCCCCCGTCGCCGCCGCCCCCGAAGTCCCCGCCGCCGTCGCCGAAGCCACCGCCGAAGTCACCGGGGTCGAAGTCGGCGCCCGTGACGTCACCGCCCTCCGCGCCCTGGTAGCCGCCGAAGTCGGCGCCGTAGGCGGGGCCGGCCGCCATCAGGTGGCCGAGCGTGGTGCCGACCAGGAGGCCGGGGAGCAGCCCGCCGCCGAAATAGCCGCCGGCCCAGGGGGCGTACGTGGGGCCGGCGTCCCAGTAGGGGCGGTCGCCCTGCGGGGTGCGGACGGTACGGGCCAGCGGCTCGCGGCCGTCCTCCAGCCGGCTCTTGTCGGCGGCGCAGACCGGGACGGTGCGCTCGGCACCGCCGGGCGGGGCCCAGCCGGCGTCGGTGACCGACGGGCCGTGCCGGGGGTCGAAGAAGCAGGGCAGCCGGCGCTCGGGCAGCGGTCCGCCCGCCCGGCGCGCGGCGAGCGTGGCGAGCGCGAAGCGGCCCTCCTCCAGCTCCTTGGTCACCGCGTGGACGTCGCCGGGGTGCTCGGCGGCGGCCATCGCCGACTTGGCGTCCTCGTAGGCGTCGAGGGCGCGGGAGTAGTCGGTGCGCATCGCGTCGTCGGCGCCGGGCTCGCCCGGGTCGAAGTCCAGCCGGTCCAGTTCCTCGCCGAAGGCGGTGATGTCCTCGTCGACCACGATCCGCAGGTCTTCGAGGGCGGCGCGCTCCTCCTCGGCCCGCTTGCGGCGGTTGCGGCGGGCGATGGCGTAGGCGCCGCCGCCGCCGATGGCGATCAGTGCGCCGATGCCGACGGCGGTGCCGGTGCCGAAGCCGCCGCCGGTGCCGCCCCAGGAGGCCGGGGCGTGGCCGCGGGCCTCGGTGGCGGCGGTGTCGACGAAGCTGTTGAGGCGCTCGGAGACGGTCGGGTACGCGGAGCGCCGGACGGCGCCGACGAGGTTCTGGACGGCGCTGCGCGGCATCACGCGGGGGTCGGCGCCGGCGTTGAAGCCGTCGCCGAGTTCGATGGCGTAGACCCCGCTGATGCCGACCTTGGTGCGCAGGTCCCGGAGCACGGTGGCCGGCTGGTAGTCGGAGGTGCGGGGCAGGACGGCGACGAAGACCGGTTTGCCGGAGTCCTTGATCTTCTTGGCGAGGGCGTCCGCTTGGCTGGCCGAAAACTGACCTGAGGCGCGGGGGTCGACGTAGACCGGGCCCTTCCGTAGCGCGGCGGCCGCTTCGTCCAGCCCACCTGCGGCATGTGCACCGGGGGCGGCCACGGTGACCATCGCGAGGAGGGCCGCCAGCAGCAGGAGAACCGGTCCGATCAGCACACGGCGGGTTGCGGTCTTCATGGCTCCGACGCTACCCGAACCGCACTTTCAAGACACCCTTGCCAATTTACGGATTCTTTACTGATCGCCCGGTGGTGCCGGGCAGTATCCCTCCCGCTCCCGGTCCTGTCGCGCCGGAGCTGCCCATGCAGGTGGTCGCCGGGCGCGGGTTTTTGATGATCAAGGTCGCCGGGGATGTTCCGGCTCGTCCCTCCCCCGAGGAAAAGGAGGACACGATGGGCAGGGTCGCCGAGACGGCCAACTCCCTCGCCATCGCCGTCGCCGCCACCGCGGTCGGCTGCACGATGGTCCTCGAACTGGCCCCCTCGCACCGCGCCGGCTCCGCACAGCCCGCGTCCCCCACCGCCCCCGCCGTCGCCGTCGGCCCGGTCGCCACCGGCCGCACCGCGGTCACCCGCGACGGGCCGGACGCCGCCGGGGGCCCGGCCGACCGGGCCGCGGCCACCGCACCGGACCCGGCCGGAACCCGGCCCGCCGGTCCCCGACCGGACGGGCCGCTCCCCCGTGGCGGCGGTCGGATCCCGGCCGGCCGGATCCAGGTCAGCGCGCCCGCCGCCGCGGGAAGCCTGCGGACCAACAGCAGCTTCCCGGTCGCCTGGACCAACACCACCGGCACCGAGGTGGACGTCTGGCTGAACGAGGCCGCCGGCCGCGGCCGGATACAGCGACTGGCACTGGTCTCCCCGCGGGCCGGCGCCGCCACCGCCGGCGAGGCCCTGGTGACGCTGCCCGTGGTGCCGCCCGGCCGGGCTTACGCCCTGGAGGTGGCCGCCGGCGGCGGCACCGCGCACGCCTTCAGCCGGCCGTTCGCCGTCACCGACTGACCCGGCGGGCGGGCCGCGCGGCGGCGCCGGGGTCCGCTCCGGGCCCGGCGCGCGCCGCCGGTCCGCCTACGGCGCGGCCAGGCCGACCAGCCCGGCCAGCGCGTCCCGGTGGCGCCCCGGCGTGCCGAGGGCGAGTTCGTCGGCCTTGGCGCGCTTGAGGAAGAGGTGCGCGGGGTGCTCCCAGGTCATCCCGATGCCGCCGTGCAGTTGGACGCACTCCTCGGCGGTGCGCACCGCCACCGGCGCGCAGTACGCCTGGGCCACCGCGACCGCCACCGGCGCGTCGGGGTGGTCGCCGGCCAGTGCGTCGGCGGCGTTGCGGGCCGCGGCCCGGGCCGAGGCGACGTCCAGCCACAGCGCGGCCATCCGGTGCTTGAGCGCCTGGAACGAGCCGATCGGGCGGCCGAACTGGGTGCGTTCGCCGGTGTACCGCACGGTCTCGGTCAGACACCACTCCGCGAGCCCGAGCTGTTCCGAGGCGAGCAGACCGGCGCCGGTGAGCAGCGCCCGGTCGACGGCGGCCCGGGCCCGCTCCCCGCGGGCCAGCAGTCGGCCGGGGGCCCGGTCGAGGGCCACGTGGCCCAGCGGCCGGGTCAGGTCGAGCGGGGTGAGCGGCTCGGTACGCACGCCGTCCGCCGCGGCGTCCACCGCGTAGAGCGCCGGGCCGTCCGGGCCCTCGGCCGGGACGAGCAGCAGCCCGGCACCGGCGGCGCCGGCGACCGAGGTGATCCGGCCGGTGAGCGCGCCGGCGGCGTCCGCCCGTACGGTGGGCGCGCCGGTCCCGCCGGGTGCGGTCGGCAGGGGGACGGCGAGCGCCCCGACGGTTCGGCCCTCGGCGAGCGCGGCCAGCGGTCCGGCGACCTCGGCCCGGTCGGTGTCGCAGCCGAGCAGGGCGGTGACCGCGAGCACCGCGCTGGTCAGGTACGGCACCGGTGCGACCGCGCGGCCCAACTCCTCCAGGACGACGGCGGCCTCGCGGGGGCCCGCGCCCTGGCCGCCGAGCTTCTCGGGGACCAGCAGCCCGGCGGCGCCGATCTCCACGGCCAGAGCCCGCCACAGCTCCGGGTCGTGGGGGCGGGCGGTCTCCAGTCCGGCCAGTACGGTGGCTGGGGCGCAGCGGTCCGCGAGCAGCGCCCGTACGGCGGCGCGCAGCGCGTCCTCCTCCGCGGAGTAGAGGAGGTCGGGTTCGGGGGTCCCGGTCGTGCGGGTCATCGGGGGAGGTCCTTCCACGCGACGTCCTTGTCGGTGCGCGGCTCGGGCGGCAGGCCCAGGACGCGCTCGGCCACGATGTTGAGCAGCACTTCGGAGGTGCCTCCCTCGATGGAGTTCCCCTTGGCGCGCAGGTAGCGGTAGCCGGCCTCGCGGCCGGTGAAGTCGACGCCCTCGGGGCGGCGCAGCGTCCAGTCGTCGTAGGTGAGGCCGTCCTCGCCGCGGAACTCCACCTCCCAGCCGCTGATCTGCTGGGCGAGCCGGGCGAAGGCGAGTTTCATGCCGCTGCCCTCGGGGCCCGGCTGGCCCTTGGAGAGTTGCTGGCGCAGGCGGGCGCCGGTGAGCCGGGCGACCTCGGCGTCCACCCAGAGCCTCAGCAGCCGCTGGTGCAGGTCGTGGGTGCGCAGTGCGGGGTGGTCGCGCCAGGCGGCCGCGGCCACGCCGATCATCCCGCCCTCGCGGGGGGTGCGGGCGCCGCCGATGGCGACCCGCTCGTTCATCAGCGTGGTGCGGGCGACCTGCCAGCCGTCGCCGACGTCGCCGAGGCGGTGGGCGTCGGGGATCCGGACGCCGGTGAGGAAGACCTCGTTGAACTCCGCCTCGCCGGTGATCTGGCGCAGCGGCCGCACCTCGACGCCGGGGTCGGTCATGTCGCACACGAAGTAGGTCAGCCCGCGGTGCTTGGGCACGGCCGGGTCGGTGCGGGCGACCAGGATCGCCCAGCGCGCCAGGTGGGCGCTGGAGGTCCAGACCTTCTGCCCGTCGACCATCCAGTCCCCGGCGTCGTCGCGGACCGCGCGGGTGGCGAGCGCGGCCAGGTCGGAGCCGGCGCCGGGCTCGCTGAAGAGCTGGCACCACACCTCCTCGCCGGTCCACAGCGGCCGCAGGAAGCGCTTCTTCTGCTCCTCGGTGCCGTAGCGCAGGACGGTCGGCGCGGCCATCCCCAGGCCGATGCCGATCCGGCCGGGGTCGTTGTCCGGGGCGCCGGCGGCGGCCAGTTCGGCGTCCACGGCGCTTTGCAGGGCGCGCGGGGCGTCCAGGCCGCCGAGTCCCGCCGGGAAGTGCACCCAGGCGAGTCCGGCGTCGAAGCGGGCGCGCAGGAAGTCCAGCCGGCCGGTGGTGGCCGGCGGGTGGGAGGCGAGCAGGTCGGCGGTGCGCCGGCGCAGGTCGGCGGCGTCAGTCATCGGGTCTCCTCCGTTCCGGGAACCACCACGAGGCGGCCGACGGAGTCCCCGTCGGCGACCCGCTGGACGGCGTCGGCGGCTCCCGCCAGCGGGACCCGGCCGCCGATCAGCGGCTTGATCGCCCCTTGGGCGGCGAGTGCGGTCAGCTCCTTGTGGCAGGCGTCGACGGCGGCCGGGTCCTTGGCGTTGTAGAGGCCCCAGTGCAGGCCCAGGATCGTGTAGTTCTTGACCAGGGCGTGGTTGAGGCCCGGGGTGGGGACGGTGCCGCCGGCGAAGCCGACGACGACGATCCGGCCCTCGAAGGCGATGCACTTGGTGGACTTGGTGTAGGCGTCGCCGCCGACCGGGTCGTAGACCACGTCCGCGCCCCGCCCGCCGGTGGCCTCCTTGACTGCCGCGACGAGGTCGTCGGTGTGCCGGTCGAGGACCAGGTCGCAGCCCAACTCGCGGGCGGTACGGGCCTTTTCGGGTCCGCCCACGACGCCGATGACCCGGGCGCCGGCGGCCCGCCCCAGCTGGACGGCGGCGCTGCCGACGCCGCCGGCCGCGGCGTGCACCAGCAGCGTCTCGCCCGCCTGGAGGCGGGCCCGGCGGTGCAGTCCGAACCAGCCGGTCTGGTAGCCGATGTGCAGCGCGGCGGCCTCCGCGTCGTCCAGCGCCTCGGGGGCCGGCCGGACCGTCGCGGCGTCGGCGACCGCCAGCTCGGCGAAGCCGCCGCCGGGCAGCGCCGGCTGGGCCAGCACCCGCGCGCCGACCTCGCCGGCCGCTCCCTCGCCCACGGCCAGGACCTCGCCGCAGATCTCCACGCCGGGGGTGAACGGGAGCGGCGGCCGGACCTGGTACTGGCCCCGGCACAGCAGCGCGTCGGGGAAGTTGACGTTGGCCGCCCGCACCCGGAGCAGCAGCTGGCCGGGGCCGGGCTGCGGGTCCGGCACCTCCTCCAGCCGCATCACCGCTTGCGGTTCCCCGTTCGCGTGCACGCGCCATGCCTTCACCTGATGCCTCCACAGACCTGAAGTCGTACGGCTGGTGCGGGGCCGGCCCGGCCCTCGCCACGATGCATACTAAGCAGTCGGTAATCCCGAAGGAACAGTTCCGGCCGGGCCCGTCACAGGCGCCCCGCCCGGCCCGTCGCCCCCTCCGCACCCGCACCCGCACCCGGCAGCCTGCCAACGACAGGGACAGGCAACCCGGCCGCCCCGTGGCGCAGACTGGCGGACATGGACTCACCCGCCACCGGCCCCTCCGCACTGGGGGACTTCCTGCGCACCCGCCGCGCCCGGCTGCAGCCGGAGGACGTCGGCCTGGTCTCCTACGGGGCCCGCCGCCGGGTCCCCGGACTGCGGCGCGAGGAACTCGCCCAGCTCGCCGGCGTCAGCATCGCCTACTACACCCGCCTCGAACAGGGCCAGAGCCACAACGCCTCCGAGGGCGTGCTGGACGCCCTGGCGCGGGCGCTGCGGCTGACCCCCGACGAGCGCGCCCACCTGCGCCAGCTGGCCCGCCCGGCACCGAACCGGCGCCGCCCGGCGGTCCGCCCCGCCATGGCCCGCCCCGGCATGCGGCAGCTGCTCGCCGCCATCGAGGGCGTACCGGCCGTCGCCCTCGGACCGCGCTTCGAGGTCCTGGCCTGGAACCGCCTCGGGCACGCCCTGCTCGCCGGCCACCTGGACTTCGACGGCCCGTCCCGCCCCGCGGACCGGCCCAACACCCAGCGGCTGCTCTTCCTCGACCCGCACACCCGCGAGCTCTACCCGGACCGCGAGACGGAGACCCGGCGCGCCGTCGCCGCGCTCCGGATGGCCGCCGGGGCCCGCCCCGACGACCAGCAACTGGCCGAGCTCATCGGCGAGTTGTCCATGAAGAGCACCGAGTTCAGCACCCTGTGGTCGCGCCATGCGGTCAACAACTGCACCTTCGGCACCAAGGACTTCCACCATCCGCTGGTGGGCGACCTGACCCTGGACTTCGAGATGATGCAGACCCAGGACGGCTCCGGTCAGGGCGTCCTCATGTACACCGCCGCCGAGGGCTCGCCCTCCGAGGCCGCGCTACGCCTCCTCGCCGCGGAACGCGGCCCAGACGCCCGGATCCTCGAACCCGAGCGCCCATAGCCGCCTCCCCCGCACCCCGTACTCCGCCAGCAGCGGCAGCTGCGCCCGGACGCCCCGCGCGTCCTGGTACCAGACCGGCGCTCAGCAGGACGGGGGCGACGCCCGGGGCGTGCGTGCCGAGCAGGGTCAGCGCACGCCGTTCGCGCTCGTAGGGGCCGGGGCCCTCGGCGCGGCGGAAGCGTTTGACGACCCGGTCGGGGTGGAGGGAGAGGTCATGGGTGTGCCAGCGAGCCGTCTCGGAGGGCGGGTGGGGCGGTGTCCGGTCTGCGTCCACCGGACGGACGGTGGCACGGGCGGCCGCCAGCGGCAAGGGCGGCGGGCGGCGCCGCGTGAGCGGTCGGTGTCGAGTGGGGCGGTCGGTGTCGAGTGGGGCGGTCGGCGGGCGGTCGGGCGGTCGCCCGCTTCAGACCGCCATGGGGTCGGTGGGCCGGGCGTCCGGGTGGGATTCCTCGATCCAGCCGGCGGCCAGGCCCTCGGCGAGGGAGAGGCGGTCGTGGGCGACGGCGGCGCAGGTGGCGGTGTCCATGCGCAGGACGGCGTCGGGGTGGGGGGCGGGGCCGTCGGCGTAGCGGGCGGCGGGGGTTCCGTCCGGGTCCAGTACGACGTGGAAGGCGCCCTCGTCCAGGGCGATGCCGATGACGCGCACCGGGCCGCCGGCGAAGTGCCGGGCGAGCCGGGCCATCAGGGGGACCGCGAACCAGTGGGCGCGGACCGCGTCGGTGGGGCGCGGTTCGCCGAGGGCGGGGGCGCCCCAGTCGGCGAGTGCGGCCAGGGCGGGGAGCAGGGCGTGGCCGCGCGGGGTGAGTTCGTAGACGAAGGCGGCGCCGGGCGGGGGGAGTCGGCGGCGGATCAGCAGCCCGTCGCGCTCCATGTCCTTCAGGCGGGAGGCGAGCATGTCCGTACTGACGCCCGGGAGGTCGGCGTGGAGGTCGGTGTAGCGCCGGGAGCCGCCGAGCAGTTCCCGGACGATCAGGAGCGTCCAGCGGTCGCCCACGGCGTCCAGGGCCCGGGCGACGGCGCAGTACTGGTCATAGCTTCGACGCGGCATGACACCAGCATAGACATGTGATTGGATTTTCCAAGTCCGAAGTTGGGAAAACCAAGTACGGTGTCACGAGTGCTGCCGCGCCCCGCGGCGGGCGAGAGAGAACGAGGAGGCCGCCGCATGCAGTTCAAGCAGTCCAGCAAGATGGCCGACGTCTGCTACGAGATCCGCGGACCGGTGATCGAGCACGCGAACGCGCTGGAGGAGGCCGGCCACAGCGTGCTCCGGATGAACACCGGCAATCCGGCGCTGTTCGGCTTCGAGTGCCCGGAGGAGATCCTCCAGGACATGATGCGCAACCTCTCCCGCGCACACGGCTACACGGAGTCCCGCGGCATCCTCCCCGCCCGCCGCGCGGTGGCCCAGCGCTACCAGGAGGCCGGACTCCAGGACGTCGACGTCGACGACGTCTACCTGGGCAACGGCGTCTCCGAGCTGGTCTCGATGGCGATCCAGGCGCTGCTGGACGACGGGGACGAAGTCCTCATCCCCGCGCCCGACTTCCCGCTCTGGACGGCGGTCACCTCACTCGCCGGCGGCAAACCGGTGCACTACCTCTGCGACGAGTCCGCCGACTGGCTGCCGGACCTCGACGACCTCGCCTCGAAGATCACCGACCGGACCCGCGCGCTGGTCATCATCAACCCCAACAACCCGACCGGCGCGGTCTATCCGCGCGAGGTGCTGGAGGGCATGCTCGACCTGGCCCGCCGCCACCACCTGATGGTCTTCGCCGACGAGATCTACGACCGGATCCTCTACGACGACTCCGTCCACCACCACGCCGCGGTGCTCGCCCCGGACCTGGTGTGCCTGACCTTCAGCGGCCTCTCCAAGTCGTACCGGGTGGCCGGCTTCCGCTCCGGCTGGCTGGTGGTCTCCGGCCCCAAGGAGCACGCCGCGGACTACCTGGAGGGGCTGGGCACCCTCGCCTCGATGCGGCTGTGTCCCAACGCCCCCGCGCAGTACGCCATCCAGGCGGCGCTCGGCGGCCGGCAGAGCATCGACGCCCTGGTCCTCCCCGGCGGCCGGCTGCGCGAACAGCGCGACCGGGCCTGGGAGCGGCTCAACGAGATCCCGGGCGTCTCCTGCGTCAAGCCCAAGGGCGCGCTCTACGCCTTCCCGCGCCTGGACCCGGCGGTCCACAAGATCCACGACGACGAGAAGTTCGTGCTGGACCTGCTGCTGCGGGAGAAGATCCAGGTCGTCCAGGGCACCGGCTTCAACTGGCCGCGCCCGGACCACTTCCGGATCCTCACCCTCCCGCACGCCGACGACCTGGACGCCGCGATCAGCCGGATCGGGCGGTTCCTGGCCGGCTACCGGCAGTAGCGGGCGCACCGCCGCCGGGGAGGCGGACCGGCACCGCGGCCCTCCCTCCCCGGTCACGGCCGCCCGGCACCCGAACGGGTGTACCCGTTTCCCGGCGGCCCTCCCCCGTCCCACCTGCCCGGTCCCCCGCACCGGGCCGTCCGCCGCGGGCAGGCGCCCTTGAGCGCACCGCCCACAGCGGCTTAGGTGGAGGGCGGCAGTCCAGCCGCCGCCCCGGAGGGGAGAGGGAAGCGATGCCCGTACGACCAGCAGTGTCGGAAGCGGAACTTGAGGCCCATCTACGCGGGATCTGTTTCAAGACGGGTCCACCCCGTCGCATAGGCGTCGAGATCGAGCTCCTGGTCCACGACGCGCGCAACCCCCGATGTCCGGTCGCACCGGATCGGATGCGCACCGCGGAGGACGCCCTGCGCGCCCTGCCGCTGCACTCCTGCCTCACCTTCGAACCCGGCGGCCAGCTGGAGCTCAGCTCGCTGCCCGCCGCCTCCCTCACCGCCTGCGTCGAGGCGGTCACCGCCGACCTCGCCCGGGTCCGCCCCGTCCTCGCGGAGCGGGGCCTCGGTCTCGCGGGACACGGCCACAATCCCTGGCACCCCCCGCGGCGGGTGCTCACCGCACCCCGCTACGACGCCATGGAGGCGTACTTCGACCGCCGCGGCCCGGCCGGTCGCTCCATGATGTGCGGCACCGCCTCCGTGCAGGTCTGCGTGGACGCCGGGCACGAGGAACCCGGGCCGCTGGGGCTCGGCCGGCGGTGGCTGCTGGCGCATCTGCTGGGTGCCGTGCTGGCCGCCGCGTTCGCCAACTCGCCGCTCGCCGAGGGTCGGCCCACCGGCTACCGCACCACCCGCCAGGCCATCTGGGCGCAGCTCGACCCGGGCCGCACCTGCGCCCCGCCGCAGGACGCCGACCCGCGCACCGCATGGGCCCGCTACGCCCTGGACGCCCCGGTGATGTGCGTCCGGCGCCCGGACGGCCCGTGGGACGCGCCGGAGGGCCTCACCTTCCGGGAGTGGGTCCGCACCGGCGACCCGCGGCCGGTGACATGGGAGGACCTCGACTACCACGTCACCACGCTCTTCCCGCCCGTTCGGCCGCGCGGCCATCTGGAACTGCGGATGATCGACGCGCAGCCCGGCCCGGACGGGTGGATCGTGCCACTGGCCGTCACGGTCGCCCTCTTCGACGATCCGGAGGCCGCCGAGTACGCCTACCGTGCCGTCAAGCCCCTTGCGGAGACGGCAGGTTGGCGTCCGGCACCGGAGAACCCGCTGTGGCGGACCGCGGCCCGGGACGGGCTGACCGACCCCGAGCTGCACGCCGCCGCGGTGGCCTGCTTCGCCGCCGCTCAGGAGGCGCTGCCGCGGCTGGGGGCCGCCCCCGGGATCCGCGCGGCGGTCGCGGAGTTCACCGAGCGCTATGTGGCGCGCGGCCGGTGCCCGGCCGACGACCAGCTCGACGCGCTGCCCGCGGCGGACGCCGACGGCCGGGGCCCGGTCGAGGACGGCGCCGGCACCGCGGCCGAGGGCCGCCTCATCCGTGGGAAGGACAGCCAGTGACCATCGACCCCGAGCCGTTCCGGGAGCGGGCCGCCGCGGCACTGCTCACGGCCCGCGACCGCACCCGCGCGCTGACCACCTGCGTCGAGGACCCCGACCTGGTCGCCCAGCACTCCCCGCTGATGTCACCGCTGGTGTGGGACCTGGCGCACATCGGCAACCAGGAGGAGCAGTGGCTGCTGCGCACCGTCGGCGGCCGTGACGCGCTGCGCCCGGACATCGACTCCGTCTACGACGCCTTCGAGCACCCGCGGGCCGAGCGGCCCGCGCTGCCGCTGCTGGCCCCGGCCGAGGCGCACGGCTACGTCGCCGAGGTGCGCGGCCGGGTGCTGGACGTCCTGGAGCGGGCCGAGCTGCACGGCGGGCCGCTGCTGACCGCCGGCTTCGCCTTCGGGATGATCGCGCAGCACGAACAGCAGCACGACGAGACGATGCTGATCACCCATCAGCTGCGGTCCGGGCCGCCGGTGCTCACCGCGCCCGAGCCACCGGCCGCGCCGGCCGGCCCGCTGCCGTCGGAAGTCCTCATACCCGGCGGGGCGTTCCTGATGGGAACGTCCACCGAACCCTGGGCGCTGGACAACGAACGGCCCGCGCACCGGCGGACGGTGCCGCCCTTCTTCCTCGACACCACGCCGGTCAGCAACGGCGCGTACCAGCGCTTCATCGAGGACGGCGGCTACGACGACCCGCGCTGGTGGGCCCCGGCGGGCTGGGCGCAGGTGCGCGAACACCGGCTGCGGGCCCCGCTGTTCTGGCGCCGGGAGGGCCGGCAGTGGCTGCGGCGCCGGTTCGGGGTGACCGAGCCGGTGCCGCCGGACGAGCCGGTGCTGCACGTCGGCTGGTACGAGGCGGACGCCTACGCGCGATGGGCCGGGCGGCGGCTGCCCACCGAGGCCGAGTGGGAGAAGGCCGCCCGCCACGACCCGGCGTCCGGGCGGGAGCGGCGCTACCCGTGGGGCGACGCGGACCCGACCCCGGACCGCGCCAACCTCGGCCAGCGGCACCTGCGGCCGGCCCCGGTCGGCAGCTACCCCGAAGGCGCCTCGCCGCTCGGCGTGCACCAGCTGATCGGCGACGTCTGGGAGTGGACGGCCAGCGACTTCCTGCCCTACCCCGGCTTCGCCGCCTTCCCCTACCGGGAGTACTCCGAGGTGTTCTTCGGCGGTGCGCACAAGGTGCTGCGCGGCGGCTCGTTCGCCGTCGACCCGGTCGCCTGCCGCGGCACCTTCCGCAACTGGGACCTCCCGGTGCGCCGGCAGATCTTCTCCGGTTTCCGCACCGCCCGGAACGCCGGGGCGTCGGCCGGGGACCTGACCTGATGTGCCGTCATCTCGCGTACGTGGGTCCGGAGATACCGTTCGGGCAGGTGGTCCTGGCCCCGCCGAACGGCCTCTACCGGCAGTCCTGGGCGCCGCGCCACCAGCGGCACGGCACGGTCAACGCGGACGGTTTCGGCGTCGGCTGGTACGCGCCGGGCGACCCGGTGCCGGCCCGCTACCGGCGGGCCGGGCCGATCTGGGCCGACGAGCAACTGCCCGACCTGGCAAGGGTGGTCCGCACGGGGGCGCTGCTCGCCGCCGTCCGGGACGCCACCGTGGCCGGAGCGGACGCCGAGGCGGCCGCCGCGCCGTTCGCGTCCGGGCGGTACCTCTTCAGCCACAACGGCGCGGTGGCCGGGTGGCCCGGCACCATGGCGCCGCTGGCCGCCGGGTTGCCCGCGGAGGAGCTACTGCGGCTCCAGGCCCGCAACGACTCCGCGTTCCTGTGGGCCCTGGTGCACCGCCGGCTGATCGCCGGCGACGATCCGGGCCAGGCGCTGGCCGACACGGTCGAGGAGGTCGCCGCGGCGGCGCCCGGCTCCCGGCTCACCCTGCTGCTGACCGACGGCACCCGCATCGCCGGCACCACCTGGGGCGACACCCTGTTCCACCTGGCCATACCCGGCGGCGGCCGGGTCGTCGCCTCCGAGCCCTACGACGAGTCCCCCCACTGGACCGAGGTCCCCGAGAGCACCCTGCTCTGCGCCACCCGCACCGAGGTCCGCCTCACCCCGCTCAAGGAGCCCGCAACGTGAGCCCCCTCAGCATCACCCGCACCCTGCCCGCCGACGCCACCGCGGCCGCCCTGCGCGCCGATGTCGTCGCGGGGCTGTCCCGTACGCCCAAGCAACTGCCGCCGAAGTGGTTCTACGACGCCCGCGGCAGCGAGCTGTTCGACGAGATCACCACCCTGCCGGAGTACTACCCCACCCGTGCGGAACGCGAGATCCTGCGCGCCACCGCGGACCGGATAGCCGCCGCCACCGGCGCCCGCACCCTGATCGAGCTGGGTTCCGGCTCGTCCGACAAGACCCGTCATCTGCTCCGCGCCCTCACCGACCTGCACACCTACCTGCCGGTCGACGTCAGCGAGTCCGCGCTGCGGGCGGCCGGCGAGGGGCTGCTGGCCGCACATCCGGGGCTGACCGTGCACGCCCTGGTCGCCGACTTCCAGCCGGGCCTCACCCTGCCCGCCACGCCCGGCCCCCGGCTCCTGGCGTTCCTCGGCGGCACCATCGGCAACCTCCTGCCGGACGAGCGGGCCGCGTTCCTGCGCTCCGTCCACGACCTGCTCGCCCCCGGCGACGCGCTGCTGCTCGGCACCGACCTGGTCAAGGACGAGGCCACCCTGGTCGCCGCGTACGACGACGCCCGCGGGGTGACCGCCGACTTCAACAAGAACGTGCTGGCGGTCGTCAACCGCGAGCTGGGCGCCGACTTCGACCCGGCCGACTTCGACCACGTCGCGCGGTGGAACGCCGCGGAGGAGTGGATCGAGATGCGGCTGCGGGCCCGCTCGGAACTGACCGTGAAGATCCCCGGCGTCGATCTGATCGTGCCGTTCGCGGCCGGCGAGGAACTGCGCACGGAGGTCTCGGCGAAGTTCCGGGAGGACGGCGTGCGGGCCGAACTCGCCGCCGCCGGGATGAAGTTGACCGAGTGGTGGACCGACAGCGCCGGCCGGATCGCGCTGTCGCTGGCGCTGCGGATCTGATCGGTTTCGCCCGACGGGTGCCCCTCCCTCCGTCGATGTGGTTCGATGCCCCGATCGCACATCCGTACGCGCCGCCGGGCGTGCCCGCCGCGTACGGGGCCACACGGGCTCGACGGAGGGACAGGGCATGGGCACGGCGCTGGATCGGCGGAGTTTCCTCAGAGGCGCGGCGGGGCTGTCCGCCGCCGGACTGCTGGCGGGCATCGGCGGCGGGGGGTCCGCGGCGGCCGCGGCCCCGACCGCGGTCTCGGTGCAGGACTGGATGTCCGCGCTCGGCGACGCCACGCCCGTGCAGGGGCTGAGCATCCCCGGCACCCACGACTCCGGCGCGCGGATCGGCGGGCCCTGGGTGGCGTGCCAGAACACCTCGGTTGCCGAGCAACTCGCCTCCGGCATCCGGTTCCTGGACGTCCGCTGCCGGGCGATCGACGGCGTCTTCGCGATCCACCACGGCGCGTTCTACCAGGAGCTGATGTTCGGCGACGTGCTCAACGCGTGCCGGGACTTCCTCCGGGCGCATCCCACCGAGACCGTGCTGATGCGGGTCAAGCAGGAGTACTCGGAGGTCTCCGCGGAGGACTTCCGCCGGATCTTCGACAGCTACCTGGACGGCAAGGGCTACCGCTCGCTGTTCCGGCTGGACCCGGGGCTGCCGGTGCTGGGCGCGGCCCGGGGGCGGGTCGTGCTGCTGGCGGACTCGGACGGGCTGGGCGGCGTGCGGTACGCCGACCCGGCGCAGTTCGACATCCAGGACGACTACATGACCGAGCCGATCGGGAAGTACCCCAAGGTCGAGGCCCAGTTCCGCAAGGCCGTCGGCCAGCCCGGCAAGCTCTTCGTCAACTACGTCTCGACCGCCGCGCTGCTCCCGCCGCGGTCCAACGCCGACCGCCTCAACCCGCAGGTCAAGAGCCTGCTGGAGGGTGCGGAGGGCAGCGCCTGGCGGGGGCTGGGCATCGTCCCGATGGACTTCCCCAACGAGTTCGGGATGGCCGAGACCCTGATCCGGCACAACCTGGCCGGGCTCGGCGTCACTCTGCCGGCCCACGCGCACACGTGATCGGCCGTCGAACCGAACCACCACGGGCCACCGTGCATCAGACTGGATGAAATGTCTGGTTCCGGCGCTGCCCCCGCCCCGCACGACGGTGCGCGGTGCGGCCGCGCCGGCTGAAGCGGCAAGGCGGCACCTGGTGGAGACGAGCGAACGCGGGCCCGGGGCGGCGGCACAGGACGCGCGACGGACGCACGACGCGGCCGGGGCGCCGAAGTGGCCGGGGGCGGGCCGGCCGCTCCGCACCGGTCGGGCCCGCGCCGGGGTGCCGCTGCGGGTGACGGTGGCGCTCGGGGTGCTGACCGTCGTCGTCGGCGGTACGGCGCTGGCGCTGAAGGCCGCGCGGCAGGACCCGTACGTGGCGCCCGGGGACCCGGTCACCGGGACGTACGTCTCCTCGCGGTCCGCCGGCGACCGGGCCGCGGCCGCGGTGCTGGCCGGCCCGTACCGGGAGCTGCCGGGCCCGCCGGCCGTCGCCGCGCCCCGGGGCGGTGACGCCCCGGCCCCGCTGCCCGCCTCCCGCCCCCTGGTGGCCACCACGGCGGCGCCGTCGCCGCCGGTCGGCGCGCTCTTCTCCCCCGGCCCCGACGGCGACACCGGCCACTACTGCAGCGCGAGCGTGGTGCACTCCCCCGCCGGGAACCTCATCGCCACCGCGGCGCACTGCGTCCACGACGGCGGCTTCCGCACCCGGCTGGTCTTCGCGCCCGGCCTGCACGACGGGACCGCGCCGTACGGCCTGTGGGTGCCCACCCGGATCTACGTGGACCCGCGCTGGATCAGCGACCGGGACCCGGACCACGACGTGGCGTTCCTCCGGGTGCGCCGGCACGGGGGCACCGATCAGCGGATCGAGGACGTCACCGGCGCCGAACTGATCCGGTTCGACGCCCCGCCCGGCCGGCCGGCGCAGCTGACCGGCTATCCGTCCGACCGCGACACCCCGGTCAACTGCCGGCACACCGCCGACGCCGAGGGGCCGGGCCAGCTCCGCTTCCCCTGCGCCGGCTTCCCGGCCGGGACCAGCGGCGGCCCGATGCTCACCGACGTCGACCCGGCGACCGGCACCGGTTCCCTGATCGGGCTGATCGGCGGTCAGGAGGAGGGCGGGGACGACAGCACGTCGTACAGCAGTCGCTTCGGGGCGGATGTGGCGGCGCTGTACCGGCGGGCCACCCGCGGCTAGCGGGCGGCCCGGTCCGGTCCGGTGGGTCGGTCAGGCCGGTCAGGCGCCGCCGCGCGGGACGACCGTGGCGAGGACGGACGGCAGCGGGTACCAGTCGGCGGTGGCGAAACTGGCGTGCGCGGCGGCGAGTTTCCCGACCCGGGCCAGGGCCTCCGCCTCGGTGGGGTGGGTGGCGTCCAGGGCCGGCGGGACCTTGTGGGCGTCGGTCATGACGAGCAGGTAGTGGCGGGCGTCGTACCAGGAGGTGTCGATGGTGCCGTCGAGATACCTGGCGGCGTCGCCGTCGAACACCACGAACCAGGGGCGCAGGGCCGCGTCGGCGTAGCGGGCCCGGGGGTCGCCGGCGGCGGCGCCGTGGACGGCGGGGAAGGCGGCGGCCCGGCCCAGTCGGCCCTGTGCGGCGAGGTCCTTGAGGTGGCCGGCGTACTCGACGTCGGTCCACAGCTTGTCGAACGGGTTCTTCTCCTCGACGGTGCCCGGGATCAGCTCGAAGAGGAACTTGCCGGCCAGGTCGGCGCGCGGCGGCCAGCCGCCGGCCCGTACCGCCTCGTCGAGGGTGGCGTGGCCGGCCGCCAGGTCGCCGGGCCCGTAGACCGCGTCGCCAAGCTTCTGGCGTATCAGGGCGTCGAATTCGGCGGGTCCGCGGCCGCCCTTGGCGTTGAAGCCGTCCTTCATCTCGACCTTGACGAGGATCGGGCGGTGGCCGGGGTGGGCGTCGTGCCAGGCCCGGAGGTCGGCGAGGCAGCCGGCGAAGTCCTGGTTGCGGTCCTTGGTGCGCAGTTCGGCGGCGGTGGCCGCGCCGACGCAGTTGTTGTTGTTGCCGAGCGGGTTGCTGTGCGAGACCCGCCACGAGCCGCCCAGGCCGTTGGTCCAGACGTCCACCTCGACGAGCGCGGCACCGGAGTCCAACGCATCGGCGAGATACGGGTACGTGGCCTTCTCGTAGGCGTTGTGGACACCGACCGCGGTGCTGGTGTCGTAGGTGTTGGAGATCTTCATGGCGATCGGCTCGGCCCCTGCCGGGCTCGTCGCCGCGATCATCGCCGCCGCCGCGACGGCGACCGTTCCCGCACACCGCTTCCTGTTCATGGGCCCCGCTTCCCCTCATGTCCTGCCTGGTCGGTGAGCAGGGTACGGGAGTTGGCCGCCGGCGGGCGGAACGGAAGCGGGCGCGATACGGTCAGCGACGCAAACGACCAAGCGAAAGGGTGTACGGATGCAGAATCGGGGGACCGGCCAAGCCGGCTCGGGCGGGCTGTCGTGGGCGGCGGCGGTGCTGACGGGGACGGTGGCGCTCTACATAGCGCTGGTCGCCTTCGGCAACATCACCGACTTCGGCACCAACCGGGAGTACGTCCGCCATGTGCTGGCGATGGACACCACCTTCCACGACCCGGACCTGATGTGGCGGGCCATCACCTCGCGGGGCCTACAGGATGCCGCGTACGTGGCGGTGATCGCGTGGGAGTCGGTGGCGGCGCTGGTGCTGCTCGCGGCCACCGCGCTGTGGGCCGTGCGGGGGCGGTCCGGCGGTGCCGGGCGGGCGCGGCGGCTGGCCACCATCGGGCTGCTGATGATGCTGCTGCTGTTCGGCGCCGGGTTCTGGGCGATCGGCGGCGAGTGGTTCTCGATGTGGCAGTCGAAGCAGTGGAACGGGGTGGAGGCCGCAGTGCGGAACTTCCTCGTGACCGGCCTGGTGCTGCTGGTGGTGCAGTGGTCGGGGACGTCCGAGCGGCCGGAGAGCGCGGAGGCGTGACGGGCGGCGGCGGGTGCGCGAGCAGCGCACCCGCCGCCTGGGCCCGGCGGGACGTCAGCCCGCCGCGTAGACGTCCTCGATGTAGCGGCCGGACGCGGTCAGTTCGCGCAGCCACGCCTCCGACTCCTGCTCCGAGGCGCCGGTGCGGGCCCGGTGCACCGCGCGGAACGCGTCCCGGACGCCCGGCGCCATCCGGCTTCCGTCGCCGCAGACGTAGACCCGGGCGCCGGCCCGCAGCAGCTCCCACACCTCGGCGGCCTCGGCCGCGATCCGGTGCTGGACGAAGCGGTGGCCGTTTTCGGGGCGGGCGCTGAAGACGGGGTGCACGGCGACCGCGCCGGCCCGCTCGGCGGCGGCGAACTCCGCGGCGTGCAGGAAGTCGCCGTCGGGGTCGTCGCAGCCGAAGTAGAGCCGGGCCGGGGTGGTCCGGCCGGCCGCGACGCGGTCGGCGACGGCGCCGCGGAACGGGGCGAGCCCGGTGCCGGCGGCGACCAGGATGACCGGGGTGTCGTCGGCCGGGTCGAGGCGGAACGCCTCCCGGCACGGCTGGACCCGGGCCAGCAGGGTGTCGCCGGGCCGCAGGGTGTGCAGATACGTCGAGCCGGTGCCGCCGGGCAGCAGCGAGACCATCAGGTCGGCGTGCCGGGGATCGGCGGCCGGCGACGAGGACAGCGAGTAGTGGCGGGTGCGGAGCGGCGGCAGCAGTTCCAGGACCACCGGCCAGGGCAGTGCGCCGCGCAGCGCCGGGTGGGCCTCGATCAGCTCGACGAGGGTGCGCGGATCGTCCTCGGGGAGGTTCTCCAGGGCATGCCGCTCGGGCGGGCAGGGGTTGTGGGCGGCGAGCAGGGCACGCTGCTCGCGGGTCGGGCGGATACCCAACTCCAGGTGATGAGTGAGGAGTTGACGTACCGTCAGCGGGCGGTCGAGGGGCAGGGTGTCACGGGCCGGGCGGCCCGCCGGCGGGCGCAGCGCCAGCACGGTGTCCAGGTCGGCGCCGAGCGCCCGCGCGGTGCGGTCCACCGCCTCGGGGGTGTTGGCCGGCAGGACGGCGAGGTGGTCGGCGGTGCGGTAGGAGACGCCGTCGGGGAGCGCCAGGCGCAGGAAGCGCTTGGGGCGCGCCCAGCCGTCGGAGGTCAGGTCGTACGCCTCGGTGACGGTCATGGGGACGAGGTCGTGCCGGGCGGCGAGGGCGTCGAGCGGGCCGCCGGTGAGCGCGGTGACGGTGTAGCCGGCGTCGTCGGCGGCGCCGTCGGGGCCGCGGTCGCCGACGCTCGCCGGGTCGCCGTAGCGGGTCAGCAGCTCGGTGCGCAGTTCGGCGCCGAACTTCCGCACCGTGGTGGTGAGTTCGCCGGAGGCGTCGGCCTCGGCGCGGGGCAGCAGCCGCTCGCCGCCGAGGGCCGCCAACCGGTCGTCGAGGAGGGTGGGGACCTGCTGGTAGGTGGCGGCCCAGTTGCGGTCGCCGACGCCCAGCACGGCGTAGCGGACGCCGGCCGCGGCGCCCTCGGGCGCGGTGCCGAGCCAGGCGGTGAACGCGGCGGCGTCGTCGGTCGGCTGGCCGTTGTAGGAGGCGGCGACGATGACGACGGGGCGGTCGGCGGGGAGTCCGCCGGCGCAGGCGTTCAGCGGCGCGACCTCGGTGGCGAAGCCCAGCGCGGCGGCCTCGTCGGCGAGCCGCTCGGCGAACTCCCGGCAGGTGCCGTAGTTGGTGCCGTGCAGCAGGAGCAGGCCGGTGTCCTGCGGGACGCGGGTGGGCAGGCCCTCGTCGGGCGCGGCGCCGGTGGCGTCGCCGTCCGCGGACCCGGTGGGCCCGCCGGGCAGCACGGCCAGCGCGGCGCGGGTCGCGGCCCGGTCGGCGGGCGTGCGGGGGGCGAGGGAGAGGGTGAAGCCGTCGGGCTTGAGAGTGAGGGTCTCCTTGATGCGGAGCTGGTAGCCGGTGTGGTCGATCAGCCGGTAGCGGTGCACCAACAGGGCCAGCAGCATGGTGGCCTCGTGCAGCGCGAACTGCCGCCCGATGCAGGCGCGTTCACCGGTGCCGAACGGCTTGTAGGCGTGCGGGGAGCGGGCCGCCTCGGCCGCCGGGCCGAAGCGGAACGGGTCGAACGCCTCGGGGTTGTCGCCCCAGACCGGGTCGCGGTGCAGCATCGGGGTGAGGACGGTGACCAGTTGGCCGGCGGCGACCGGGTAGCGGCCGCCGATCACGGTGTCGGCGCGGGCCTGGCGGGTGAAGGCGGCGGCGGTCGGCCACAGCCGCAGCGCCTCGTTGAGCACCTGGCGGGTGAACGCCAGCCTGCCGATGTCCTCGAAGGTGGGGTCCGGGTCGGGGTCGTCGCCCCACAGCTCGTCGGCCTCACGCTGCGCCATCCGCAGCGCGACCGGGTCCTTGAGCAGGTGGTACAGGGCGAAGGAGAGCGCGCCGGAGGTGGTTTCGTGACCGGCGATCAGGAAGGTGATGACCTGGTTGCGGATGTTGGCGAGGTCGAGGACCGGCCCCTGGTGCGCCGCGTTGCCCTCCGTGGCGGCGAGCATCAGGCCCAGCAGGTCGTCGTCGTGCAGCTCACCGCCGGCCGTGCGGGCGGCGATCACCTCGTCGACGACGGACGCGAGGTAGTCGGCGTCGGTGCGGAACGCCGCGTCGGCGGCCGCGTGGTCGGTGCCGGGCCGACGGGCGAACTTGGTCATGCTCCACTCCAGGCACCGCACCATCGCCTCGACGAAGGGATGCGGGGTGTCCCGGGAGAACGACTCGAAGTCGAAGCCGAAGCCGGCCAGTCCGATGGTGTCCAGGGTCATCCGGGTCATGTCGTCGGCGACCTCTATGGGGCGGCCCTCGGCCATCCGCCGGTCCCAGGCCGCCGTGACCCGGCGGGCGACCTTCAGCATCGCCGGGTGGTACGTGCGCATCGAGCCCAGCGCGAAGGCCGGCATCAGGACCTCGTGGGCCTTGGCCCAGTTGGGCTCGTCGTTGTAGGCGGTGAACAGACCGTCACCGGCGAACTCCCGTACGCCCTCCAGGACCACCGAGACGCCCTTGGCGAAACGGGTCTCGTCGGCGACCTCGGTGACCAGGTCCAGGGACGAGAGGAACAGCGTCTCGCGCGCACCGAACTTGCGCAGAAAGGCGGGGCCGTGGATCCGGGCGAGGTCCATGGCCTGCTGAATGGGCGTCGTGCTGATCCCGGTCGCCGTGAGGTCGGCGACCGGGACGCTCACGGCGGTGGCGCGGTCGCCCGTCTGGGGCGCGATGGTGTCGGTCATGTCTCCAGCGTGACCGGCCCGGTGGCCGGCCCCGCCCCGGGGAACTGCATGATTGTGCAGTGGTTCGTCGTCGCGCGCCCTTGTGCGGACGGCGAGGATGAGGCAGGGGCTACCGTCGGTACGGAAGAAAGGGCGGAAACCGGTCGATGAGCGGGGCGACGCACGGTGCTGCACCGGAGGACGGCACGGGCGCGGACTGTCCGCGCGCCTGGCCGCCGATCCCACCCGCCCCGCCCCCGGCCGGCGCCTACCGCGACTACTTCGTGATGCTGCTGGACCGCATCCCCACACCGATCGCGGTGTGCCGGGCGGACGGCCAGGTGCTGATCGCCAATCCGGCGATGGCGGCGCAGTGGGGCGCGGTCCCCGGACAACTGCGCGGCCGCAACCTGCTCGACCTGTTCCGGCCCCGGGACCCGGCGCAGATCGCCCGGATCATGGAGGCCCTGCGCCTGGGCCACCGGTCCCGCTATCCGGTCGAGGTGCGCTGGCGGACCGGCCCCGACGAGCCGGAGAAACAGGGCGAGCTGACGATCGATCCGGTCGGCGGCCCGTCCGCGGCACCGCCGTCGCTGCTGGCCCTGCTGCGGGAGGACCCCGGGGCCGGCGCCGCCGCCCCGCCGGTCGCGCCGCGCGCCGCGACCAGCCCCGTCGAGGCCCGGATCCTGGCGCTGGCGGCCGGCGGCGCGACCACCGCCGCGATCGGCAGCGCGCTGGGGCTGACCGTCGACGGGGTGAACTACCACCTCACCCGGCTGGCCCGCCGCTGGCGCGTCCAGGGCCGCACCGCGCTGGTGGCCAAGGCGTACGTACTGGGGGTGCTCGCCGCCGACCGCTGGCCGCCGGTGCCCGCGGCACCCGGGGACGGCGGCGCGCGAACGCCCGGCCCGTGAGTCCGACTGCACGTGTGTGCGGATAACCTCCCTGGTGTGGAGGAGAACACGACCGCGCCGTTCGAGCGCGGAACGGACGGTCCCAAGGTCATCGTCGTCGGTGTCGACGGCTCCGACTCGTCCTGGCGGGCCGCGGCGTACGCGGCCGGGCTGGCCAGGCGCCAGGGGTCGAAGCTGGTGATGGTCTACGTCCAGCCGGTGCTGGCGGCCGGCGCCGCGATGGGCGCGCCGGTCATGGACGCCACCAACGAGGTGGCCGAGGAGCTGATGGCCGAGATCCGCAAGGCCACCGAACGGCTCGACGGGATTTTCCAGCTGCGGTGGGAGTTCCACACCCTGCGCGGGGATCCGTACAACGGCATGGTGCAGATGGCCGACGAGCTCAAGGCGGACGCGGTGGTGGTCGGCGCCTCGGAGTCCGCCGGGCACCGCATCATGGGCTCGGTCGCGGTGCGGCTGGTCAAGGCCGGCCGGTGGCCGGTCACCGTCGTGCCGTAGCACCCGGGCCACCGGCCGCGTCCGGCGCTCCGCTGGTGGGCCGGGCCGGGCTGAGGCACGGTGGAGGGTGGACGGGGGGAGCGCCGCCCCGACTAGGGAGAGACCGTGACCGACCGCACGTACCGCGTGACCGAGATCGTGGGGACGTCCCAGCAGAGCGTGGACGCCGCCATCCAGAACGGCATCAGGCGGGCCTCGGGCACCCTGCGCAATCTCGACTGGTTCGAGATCACGCAGGTCCGCGGGCACATCGTCGAGGGCCGGGTCGACCACTACCAGGTCGGTCTGAAGGTCGGTTTCCGGCTGGAGGACGCGGGCTGAAGCCCCGGGGCCGAATGGCTCCCCGCCGCCGCGTCGCCTTCGTCACCGCGCCACCGGCAGTCCATGATGATCCGCCGTCGGACCTCGACGGACACGTACCGAGCGTACGGAGGGATCACCCATGGCACGCCTGCTGCGCGCGGGTCAGGGCGTATGGCGCCGCAAACCGATCGAGCACATCGAGGAGCCGGAAGGCACCGCGGCCCAGCAGCTCACCCGCGAGCTGGGGCTGTGGCAACTGACCGCCATCGGCGTCGGCGGCATCATCGGCGCCGGCATCTTCACGTTGGCCGGGACCGTCGCCCGTGAGAAGGCCGGCCCCGCGGTGCTGGTCTCCTTCCTCATCGCCGGCGTGGCCAGCGCCGCGGCGGCCTTCTCCTACGCCGAGTTCGCCGGACTGATCCCGAAGGCCGGCTCGGCCTACACGTACGGCTACGCGGTGCTGGGCGAACTCGCGGGCTGGTTCATCGGCTGGGACCTGCTGCTGGAGTACACCGCGATCGTGGCGGTGGTCGCGATCGGCATCTCCGGCTACTTCTCGTTCCTGCTCGGCGAGATGGGCCTGAAGCTGCCGGCGTGGATGCTGGGGGCGCCCGGCACCGGCCCCGGGCACCGGATGGACCTGTTCGCGGCGGTGCTCTGCCTGTTGATCGCGTATCTGCTGACCCTGGGCATCAAGAACGCCGCCCGGTTCGAGACGATCGTGGTGGGGTTGAAGGTGCTGGTGGTCCTGGTCGTCATCGGGGTCGGCTTCTTCCACATCGACACCGGCAACTACCGGCCGTTCTTCCCGTTCGGGGTGGGCGGCGCGTTCACCGGGGCGGCCACCGTCTTCTTCGCGGTCTTCGGCTACGACGCGATGAGCACCGCGGCCGAGGAGTCCAAGGACGCCCAGCGCCACATGCCCCGGGCGATCATGTACTCGCTGGCCGTCTCGATGGTGCTGTACGTGCTCGCCTGCCTGGTGCTGACGGGCATGCAGAACTACCGGCACATCGACCCGGAGAGCGGCTTCTCCACGGCGTTCAAGTCGGTCGGGCTGGACGCGCTGGCGGACGTGATCGCGGTCGGCGCGATCATCGGCATCCTGACCGTGATGTTCACCTTCATGCTGGGGGTGACCCGGGTGTGGTTCTCGATGAGCCGGGACGGGCTGCTGCCCAGGTGGTTCGCGAAGACCAGCGCCACCCACCACGTGCCGGTCCGGGTCACCTGGATCGTCGGCGCGGCGTCCGCGCTGATCGCCGGCTTCCTGCCGATCGGGGAGGCCGCCGAACTGACCAACATCGGCATCCTGTTGGCGTTCGTGGTGGTCTGCGTCTCGGTGATCGTGCTCCGCTACCGGCAACCCGACCTGCCGCGCACCTTCCGCACACCGGGCATGCCGGTGGTCCCGGCGATCGGGGTGTGCTTCTCGCTGTGGCTGATCACGTTCCTGGAGTGGCAGACCTGGGTGCGGTTCGCGGTGTGGTTCGTGATCGGCCTGGTCATCTACTTCTCGTACTCCTACCGGAAGTCGGCGTTGGCGACGGCGGACGGGACGGCTCCGCAGCGGCGGTGACGGCCCGGACGACCGCCTCGCCGGCCTCCGTCCAGCGGTAGAGCACACTGCGCCCGGCCCGGCGGCGGGCGATCAGGCGGGCGTCGCGCAGCACCTGGAGGTGCCGGCCGACCGAGCCCAGGCCCTGGCCGGTCAGGGCGACCAGCTGAGTGGTGCTCTTCGGCGTGCCGAGCAGCACCAGGACGGCCGCCCGGCCGCTCCCCAACAGGGCGGCCAGCGCCCCGGGGACCGGCGCCCGGTCCGGTTCGGCCAGCGTGCCGGAGCAGGGGTAGACCACCGCGGAGCGGGGCGGTCGCCGCCCGCCGGTGTCCCAGGAGAGCCAGGACTGCTGCGGGGTGACGGGGACGAACAGCAGCCGGGCGTCGGCCAGTTCGCGCGGCGGCTGGTCGTGGGCGGTGATCTGGAGGCGGTTCGCGCCGAGCCAGCGCAGGCCGGGGCGCATCCCGTCCAGCGCGGCGGCCCAACCGCCGCTGCCGAGCCGGGCCGTGCGCATCAGGACGTCGGCCTCCAGGACGCGGCGGCGGCGCGGCCAGTCCGGCCGCACGGTGTGCCGCCAGACCCAGTCGAGGAGCGCCGCGGTGCGTTCGGGGAGGTCGTCGCGGTGGCGGAGGGCGGCGGGCAGCGGAGTGCCGGCCAGCGCCTCGGCGAGGTCGGCCCGGGCGGTGGCCGGCAAAGTGTCGCGGATCCGGGCCAGTTCGGCGGGGAAGTCCTGGTCGGGTGCGCCGCTCGGGGTCGGGGTCAGGAAGGTCGCGTTCCAGGTGCGGCGCAGGGCGCAGCGGACGAGGAGGGCGGTCGGCGGGTCGGCGGCCAGGTGGGCGCGGTAGGCGGGTAAGTGGGCGTCGAGCCAGGCGCGTTCGCCCGGGTGCGCGGCGGTGCCGCGGTGCAGCGTCTTCAGGGCGGCGGTGGTCTCGGCCAGGGGTGAGACGGCGAACCGGCCCGCGGCGAGGGTGTCCGCGGTG
Organism: Streptomyces sp. CB02959; assembly: GCF_002803155.1. GTDB lineage: Bacteria > Actinomycetota > Actinomycetes > Streptomycetales > Streptomycetaceae > Streptomyces. The sequence goes on along the minus strand of NZ_NNBP01000002.1, from coordinate 309,063 downwards.
ACCTCCCACCACCCCACGCCCACCGCCCCCTCGTTTCGCCCGCCGGCGAAACTGTACGCCGGGGCGCCGGGCCGCCCCGACACTCCCGCCATGCGCAGCTACCGCGAGCTCTTCCGCACCCCGGAGTTCACTCCGCTCTTCCTCGCCTCCGCCGGGCAGGTGGCCGGCCAGACGGTCGGCGGGCTGGCCCTGGGCACGCTGGTGTACGGGACGACCGGCTCGCCGCTGCTGTCGTCCCTCGCCATGTTCGGCCCGTCCCTGGCCCAGGTGATCGGCGCGGCCACGCTGCTGTCGGCGGCCGACCGGCTCCCGCCGCGCGCCGCGCTGACCGGTCTGGGGCTGCTGCTCGGTCTGGGCACCGCCGTCCAGGCCGTCCCCGGACTGCCGGTGGGGGCGTCGTTCGCCGTGCTGACGGCGCTGGGGGTGCTCTCCTCCCTGGGCGGCGGGGTGCGCTACGGGCTGCTCGGCGAACTGCTGCCACGGGAGGGGTACCTGCTGGGCCGCTCGGTGTTCGGCATGGCGTCCGGGGTGGTGCAGATCTGCGGCTTCGCGGTGGGCGGGGCGCTGGTGGCGGCGCTGTCGCCGCGCGGCGCGCTGCTGGTCGCGGCCGGGCTGTACGCCGCCGGTGCGGCCGCGGCCCGCCGCGGACTGGCCCGGCGGCCACCGCGCGCCGACGGCCGCCCCTCGGTCGCGGAGACCTGGCGCACCAACGCCGTCCTGTGGGCCGCCCGGCCCCGGCGGTACGTCTACCTCGCGCTGTGGCTGCCCAACGGCCTGATCGTCGGCTGCGAATCGCTCTACGTCCCGTACGCGCCCGGGCAGGCGGGGCTGCTGTTCGCGTGCGGGGCGCTCGGCATGCTGGCCGGGGACACCCTCGTCGGCCGGTTCGTGCCCCGGCGCCGGGCGGACCGCCTGGTGGTCCCGCTGTGCCTGCTGCTCGCCGGGCCGTACGCGGTCTTCGCGGTGCGCCCGCCGACGGCCGTGGCGGTGGCGGCGGTGCTGCTCGCCACCGTCGGCTACGCCTCGGGGCTGCTGCTCCAGGACCGGCTGATGGCACTGACCCCCGACGACCTGAGCGGGCACGCCCTCGGGCTGCACGCGGCCGGCATGCTCACCTTCCAGGGGGCGGGCGCCGCCCTGGCCGGGGCCCTGGCCGAGTGGACGGCGCCGGGGCGGGCGATGGCGATACTGGCCGTGGCGTCGCTGGCGGTGACGGTGGTGCTGGCGCCCGGACTGCGGGCGGAGCCGGTGTGCCGTACGCCGGACGGGGCGGGCGCCGCCCGCGACGCGTGACGCCCGGCCGGGGCGGCGCGCCGGACGGGTTCAGCCGCGCCGCCGCATCCTCCGCAGCACCGCCCGCCACCGCCGCCCGGCGATCCGGTGCCACCAGAGCCACCACGGCAGGCGGCGGCGCGGCACGTACGCCCAGACGTCCATGTCCGCCTCGGTGTCGCGCGGGCAGCGGCGCAGCAGTTCCAGGCAGCGGGCGTCCACCGTGGCGTGCAGCCGGGCGGTGTGGGCGAGCGCGACGATGCCCTGGTGGCGCAGGCCGGTGTCGCCCACCGCCAGGGCCCGCTCCAGGGTCCGTGCGACGCGGGGCAGGATCGCCTCGGGGTGCGGGTGGGTGAGTGCCAGGCCGATGACCGCGACGCCGAGGAGTTCCTCGCCGCGGGCGAAGGCGGCGTCCACCTCCTCGGGGCGGTCGGTGCCGAGCAGTGCGGAGCCCTCCTGCCAGTTCATGCCCCGGCCGGGGACCGCCCGGTCGAGGAGGAACTCGGCACGTCCGGCGGCGAGTCGGGCCTGCGACACGGTCCGGTCGCCGCGGGCGGCCCGTCGGCAGTCGGCGAGGTGGTCCCAGATCCGGCCCGGGTCGACGCCGTCCGCGGGCTCGCCGGCGGCCGCGACCTCCCGGCAGACCGCGTCGAGTTCCGCGGTGTCCCCGGTCGCCACCCCCGCCCCGGCCTTGTGGATCCGTTCGAACGCGATCCCGTCCGTCCCGAGGTCGCAGCGCCGGAGGAACGCCAACTCGACGGTGTCCTCGGCGGTCAGCCCGGCGTGCAGGTACCCCCAGGCGAGTTCGACCGCGTCCAGTGCGACGGCGTACCGGACGAACTCGGTGGGCAGGGCGGCGGGACCGGCCGGGTCCGGACGGTCCGGTGCCGGTGCCGGTGCCGGTGTCCGGCGGGTCTCCGATGGGTCTGACGGGTGCACAGGGCGAGGGTAGACGAGGTGCGTCGGCGGGGTGCCTCGGCGGGGTTCGCCCCCTTGGCGCGCCTCGGCCGGGCCCGAGAACGAGCCCGCGCCGGTGGGGACTTCGGGGCGCTCTCCTCAGCCCCGCAGCAGCAGGACGAGGGCGAGCGCCGAGAGCACCGCGGCAGAGACCACCGCGGCGGAGACCAGCGCGGTGGCGGTCCGTCCCCGCGGACCGGTCAGCACCCGTCCGAGGGCGGCTCCGCCCGGGGCGACGACCCGGGCGGCCGCGGCCCCGCCGACCACCGCGAGCAGGGCGTAGCACCCGTCGGCGGTGGCCACTCCCGGCGCGCCCGCGGCGCCGACCCGGAACGACGTCCGCGCGGACCTCGCCGGGTATGCGGACGGGATCGCCGGGCGGCAGCGGATGACCGGGGTGGCGACCGCGGTCGCCGGTGTCCTGGCGCCGGCGGCGGCGCGGTTGCGGGCTGAACTGCCGCGGCTGGAGGTGGAGATCGGCGAGGATCCCGGGGAGGACCGGTACGGGCTGCTGCTGACCGGGCGGGCGGACATCGCGGTGGTCATTCCGGCGCCGGTGGGCCCGCCGGCGGACTCCCGGCTCCGGGCGGCCGGGGAGGTGCCGCCACCGGACGACGCGCGGTTCGCCGTGCTGCCGTTGCTCCAGGAGCCGCAGGACCTGCTGGTGCCGGCCGGGCATCCGTTCGCCGCGCGGGCCGTGGACGGGGTGGCGCCGGCGGAGGCGGCCGGGGCGACCTGGGTCCGGGCCGGCGATCCGGCCGGCCAGCATCAACTCCTGCTCGCCGCCTGCGCGTCGGCCGGGTTCGCTCCGCGGGTGCGGCACCATGCGGTCGACTGGTACACGGTCGCCGCGCTGGTCGCGCACGGCTGCGGGATCTGCCTGCTGCCGCGGTTGGCCCCGGTGCCGGAGCACGCGCCGCTGGTGCGGGTGCCGTTGCGCGGTGAGCCGGTGCCGGTGCGGCGCTTCGTGGCGGTGGTGCGGCGGGGCAGTGCCGACCGGCCCCCGATCGCCCGCGCGGTGGCGGCGCTGCGCGCGGTCGCGGGCGAACGGGAGGCGAAGGGGGTGTGAGACCGGGCGCCGGGCCCGGCCCCGCGGCTCAGCCCTGGACGGACTTCCAGAACTCGTCGAAGGACATCAGGCCGTCGCCGTCGGTGTCCTTGGCCTTGATGACCGCTTCGGCCACCGGGCCGGTGACCAGGTGGTCGCCCATCTCGGCCATCGCGTGCCGGAACTCGTCCGGCGTGACCCGGCCGTCGCCATCCGCGTCGAACCGCGCGAACGTGGCCCTGGCCTGCTCTATGTCTGCCACGGGTGGTGCCCCTTCGTCGTGCCGCGGCCCGTTGTGTGCCGGAACCGCGGGGTGATCTGACCCGCGTACATTAGCGGACCGTCAAGAAGGGTCCCGGTGCGCCCTGCGGCGGGCGAGGTAGGGGGCGGTGCGGCTGCCGGGGGCGGCGGCGACCTCGGCGGGGGTGCCCGCGGCGACGATCCGGCCGCCCGCCGCGCCGCCGCCGGGACCGAGGTCGACGACGTGGTCGGCGCCCGCCACCACACCCATGTCGTGCTCGACGACCACGACGGTGTTGCCCGCGTCGACCAGGCCGTGCAACTGCCGCAGCAGCACTTCGGTGTCGGCGGGGTGCAGGCCGGTGCTGGGTTCGTCGAGGAGGTAGAGGGTGTGGCCGCGGCGGGCCCGCTGGAGTTCGGTGGCGAGTTTGATGCGTTGCGCCTCGCCGCCGGAGAGTTCGGTGGCGGGCTGGCCGAGGCGCAGGTAGCCGAGCCCGACGTCCTGGAGGGTGCGCAGGCTGCGGGCGGCGGCGGGGACGTTGGCGAGGAACTCCGCGGCGTCGTCGACGGTGAGGCCCAGGACGTCGGCGACGGTGCGGCCGCGGTGGGTGATCTGGAGGGTCTCGGGGTTGTAGCGGGCGCCGCGGCAGTCGGCGCACGGGGCGTAGGTGCCGGGCAGGAAGAGGAGTTCGACGGCGGTGAACCCCTCGCCCTGGCAGGTCTCGCAGCGGCCGGCCGGGACGTTGAAGGAGAACCGGCCGGCGGTGTAGCCGCGGGCGCGGGCCTCGTCGGTGGCCGCGAAGACCTTGCGGACGGCGTCGAACAGGCCGGTGTAGGTGGCGAGGTTGGAGCGCGGGGTGCGGCCGATGGGCTTCTGGTCGACGCGGACCAGCCGGTCGACGGCGTCCAGGCCGGTGGCGGCGGTGAGCCGGGCGCGGACCGCGGGCCCGGCGTCCTGGTCGTCGGCGGCGGCCGGGTCGTCGGCGTCGGGTCGGGAGGCCGCGGTGCCCAGGCGGTCCTGGACGGCCTCCGCGAGGACCCGGGTGACCAGCGTGGACTTGCCGGATCCGGAGACGCCGGTGACGGCGGTGAAGACGCCGAGCGGGAAGGCGGCGTCCAGGTCGCGGAGGTTGTGCAGGGTGACGCCGTGCAGGGTCAGGGTGCCGGTGGGGGTGCGCGGGGTGCGCGCGGGCGGCGGTTCGGCGGCGAAGAGGAAGCGGCGGGTGGCGGAGTGCTCGGCGTCCGCGAGGGCGGCGACCGGGCCGCTGTGCAGGACTCGGCCGCCCTGTTCCCCGGCGCGCGGGCCGATGTCCACGAGCCAGTCGGCGCGGCGGACCACGTCCATGTCGTGCTCGACGACGAAGAGGGTGTTGCCGGCTTCCTTGAGGCGGCCGAGGACGGTCAGCAGGGCTTCGGTGTCGGCGGGGTGCAGGCCGGCGGAGGGCTCGTCCAGGACGTACACCACCCCGAAGAGGCCGGAGCGCAACTGGGTGGCGAGGCGGAGGCGTTGGAGTTCGCCGGCGGAGAGGGTGGGGGCCGGCCGGTCCATGCTGAGGTAGCCCAGGCCGAGTTCGGTGAGGACCTCGATGCGGGCGACCAGGTCGCGGGCGAGGGCCGGGGCGGGTTCGTCGCCGGGGCGGGCGGCGGTGGGGCGGAGGAGTTCCGCGAGGGTGCCGAGCGGGAGGCCCGCGAGGGTGGCGATGTCGCGGCCCTCGAAGGTGACCGCCAGTGCCTCGGGGCGCAGCCGCCGGCCGTCGCACACCGGGCAGGGCTCGGCGGTCATGAACTGGCGGACGCGCTTGCGCAGCGTCTCGCTCTTGGAGTCGGCGAAGGTGTGCAGGACGTAGCGTCGGGCGCTGGTGTACTGGCCCTGGTAGGGGCGCTGGATGCGGCCGGCCTCGCGGACCGGGTGGACGGTGACGACCGGCTGTTCGTCGGTGAACAGGATCCATTCCCGGTCGGCGGGCGGGAGGTCGCGCCAGGGGCGGTCGATGTCGTGGCCGAGGGCGGCGAGGATGTCGCGGAGGTTCTTGCCCTGCCAGGCCCCGGGCCAGGCGGCAACGGCACCGTCGCGGACGGAGCGGGACGGGTCGGGGACGAGGGAGTCCTCGGTGACGCGGTGGACGGTGCCCAGCCCGTGGCACTCGGGGCAGGCGCCGGCCGCGGTGTTGGGTGAGAAGGCGTCGGAGTCGAGCCTCTCGGTGCTGCCCGGCGGGTAGTCGCCGGCGCGGGAGAACAACATCCGCAGGGTGTTGGAGAGGGTGGTGACGGTGCCGACCGAGGAGCGGGAGGTGGGCGCGGAGCGCCGCTGCTCCAGGGCGACGGCCGGCGGCAGCCCGCTGATCTCCTCGACCTTGGGGGCGCCGACCTGGTGGATCAGCCGCCGGGCGTACGGGGCGACCGACTCGAAGTAGCGGCGCTGCGCCTCGGCGTAGAGGGTGCCGAAGGCGAGGGAGGACTTGCCCGACCCGGACACCCCGGTGAACGCGACCAGCGCGTCCCTCGGGATGTCCACATCGATGCCGCGGAGGTTGTGCTCGCGGGCGCCGCGCACCCGGACGTACGAGTCGGTCATCCCTCCATGATCGGACACCGCCCGCCGTGCCCGCGGCACCCGTGCGCGGCGTGCGGGGCCGTCAGCCGGCCGCGGTGGCCTCCCGGACCCGGTCGCGGGCCTCCTCCCAGGGGACGGGGGTGGCGACCAGGGCGCGCAGCGCCCGCATCTGACGTGGCGGCAGGGCGCAGGCCAGGGCGCCGACGGCCCGGCCGTCGCGGCCGTAGAGGGCGACGGCGCGGCGGGCTTCCCGGTCCAGGACGGTGGTCTCCACCTGATCGGCACCGCCGGTCAGGCCGTACGCCTGGAGCTTGAGGCCGTACTGGTCGGACCAGAAGTACGGCACCGGGGCGAACGGCCGGCGCTCCGGCGGCTCGGTGCCCTCCGCGGCGCCCTCGGGCGGCCCGGCGGGCGCTTCGGCGGTCAGCTCGGCGACGAGGTTGCGGGCGGCGGCCATGGCCTGCTCGGTGGCGTTCATCCGGTGCTCGAAGCGGAGCGGGCGGCCGTGCACCGGGTGCTCCCAGCGGGCCACGTCGCCCGCGGCGTAGATCCCGGGGGCGGCGGCGCAGTACGCGTCGCAGCCCAGCCCGTCGGTGGTGTCCAGGGCCGGGTCGGCCAGCCAGCCCACGGCGGGCTCGGAGCCGATGGCGAGCAGCACCAGGTCGGCGGGGAGCCGGCTGCCGTCGGCCAGGCGGACGCCGCCGACCTGCGCCGGTGTGCCCTCGGCGGCCGCTGCGTCGGCGGCGGGGGCGGCGGTCTCGAACGCGGCCACCTCGCCGGTCAGCAGCCGGACGCCGCGGGCCCGGTGCTCCTCGGCGAGCAGCTCCCCGATGCCCTCCCCGACGGCCGCGGCCATGGGTACCGGCTCCCGGCCGACCAGGGCGACCTCGTGCCCCAGCTCCCGGGCCACCGCGGCGGCCTCGCAGCCCAGGACGCCGTTGCCGACCACGACCAGCCTGCGGGCGCCGCCGGACAGCCGGTCGCGCAGCGCCAGCGCGTCGTCCAGGGTGCGCAGGGTGAGGACACCGGCGAGGCCGTCGGCGGCGGGCAGGGTGCGGGCCGCCACGCCGGTGGCGATGATCACGCCGGCGCAGGCCAGGCGCTCGCCGCCGTCGAGGGTGAGGGTGCGGGTGGCCACGTCGAGGCCGGTGGCCCGGGTGCCGAGCCGCAGGTCGAGGTCGAGCGGGGCGAGCTGCTCCTCGGTGCGCAGCAGCAGCCGCTCCGGCTCCCAGGCGCCGTGCAGCAGCTGCTTGGACAGCGGCGGCCGGTCGTACGGGAGGTGCGGTTCGTCGCCTATGAGGGTCAGCGGGCCGGACCAGCCGGCCCGGCGCAGGGTCTCGGCGGCGGTGATCCCGGCGGCCGAGGCCCCGACGACGGCGATCGGGCGGGTCGTCATTCCTGCACCTCGATCACGGCGGCCGGGCAGATGGCGGCGGCCTCGCGGACCGCGGTGTGCTGCTCGGCGGGCGGTGCGGCGTCGAGGAGGACGACCACGCCGTCCTCCTCGCGCTGGTCGAAGACCTCGGGGGCGATCAGCACGCACTGGCCGGCGGCGCAGCACTTGTCGGCGTCAAGGGTGATCTTCATGGCGGTGGCTCCGTGGGGGTGGGTGGGGACGGTGGGTCGGCCGGTGCGGCCGGTCACCAGGTGACGGGCAGCGCGTGGCAGCCGTAGATGGCCATGTCCGTGCGGAACGGGATCTCCTCGACGGGCCCGGCGGGCCGCATCGTCGGGAAGCGGCGGAGCAGGGTGGCTATCACGACCTGGAGCTCGACCCGGGCCAGGGCCTGGCCGAGGCACTGGTGGATGCCGTAGCCGAAGGCGACGTGGTGCTGGGCGTTGGCCCGGCCGACGTCGAGGCGGTCGGGGTCGGCGAAGACGGTCGCGTCGCGGTTGGCGGACGGGACGGCCACCACGACGCCCTCACCGGCGCGGATGAGCTGCCCGTCGATCTCGATGTCGGTGGTGGCGACCCGGCGCGGGCCGTTGCGGATGATGCTGTGGAAGCGCAGGAGTTCTTCGACGGCGCCGCGGATCAGTGTCGGGTCCTGGCGGAGCCGCTCGGCGGTGCCGGGGTCCTGCATCAGGGTCAGGGCGCTGAGGCCGATCATGTTGGCGGTGGTCTCGTGCCCGGCGATCAGCAGGAGGGCGGCGAAGGCGGCGACGTCGTCGTGGCTGATCTCGCCGGTGTGCCGCTGCTCGACGATGAGCCGGCCGAGGATGTCGTCGCCCGGCTCCTGCTCCTTGGCGGTGACCAACGCGTCGAGGTAGTCGCGGAGTTCGATCCGGGCGGCCTCGCGCTCGTCGTCCGCGATGGTGCGGGAGAGCAGCTTGCCGGTGAGCCGCTGGAAGACGTCGTGGTCGTCGTAGGGGACGCCCAGCAGCAGGCTGATGACGAGCGAGGGGACGGGCAGGGCGAGTGCCTCGATCAGGTCCACCGGCTCGCCGGCCCGGCGCTCCATCGCGTCGCACAGCTCGTCGGTGAGGCGCTGGATCTCCGGGCGCAGCGCCTCGACCCGCTTGACCATGAACTCGCGGGTGACCATCCGGCGGAGCCGGGTGTGCTCCGGCGGGTCCATGCGGATGAAGCCGCGGTTGTCGGTGTTGCCGCCGCCGGTCATGCCGCTGAGCGGGTAGCCGTGGAGGGTGGTGTCGGAGCTGAAGCGGGTGTCGCCGAGGATCGCGCGGATGTCGGCGTAGCGGGTGGCCAGCCAGGACCAGCTGCCGTCGGGGAGCGAGATCTTGGAGATCGGCTCCTCGGCGCGCAGGGTGCCGAACTCGGCCGGGGGGTCGAAGGGGCAGCCGCTGGGGGGTTGTACGGGCAGCGGGGCCGGGGCGGCGGGAACTGTCGTGTCGATCATCTCGGTCATCTCGCTCCTCGCGCGCACACCGGTCGGGTGTGCGCCATGAGTCGATCCTTCGCCTAACGAGCGTAAACTTACATGCGTAATGATCGGGTAAACGTCCCGGGGTTCGCGTCGGAACGTGAGGAACGGAACACCCCGCGGCCGGTCGGCGGCGGGTACGCGCAAGGCCCCGGCCGACGGGCGGCCGGGGCCTTGGGGGCCTCGTGCGAGGGGGATGAGCAGGGGCGGAGCGTCGAGGGAGGCTCCTGGGAGGGCGCCGGAAAGGTGCCGGAGAGGTGCCGGAAAGGACCCGGGGTCAGCGCTCCAGCAGCAGTTGGAGGAGCTCCTCCACGAACCCGTCCAGCCGGCTGGTGTCCTTGCGGCTCGGCATGACCTGCCAGATCATCACCCGGCCGTGCACCGCCGACCACAGCAGGTACGGCGCCTCGGCACGGGAGCCCCGCACCTGCCAGCCGGCCTCCTCGCAGGCGGTCAGCGCGTGGTGCCAGCTGCGGACCAGCAGCCCGGCCGGGTGCCCGGCGAGCCGCTCGGGGCCGACCGGGGTCTGCCGGGTCTCGTACAGCAGGCGGTAGTTCGCCGGGTGCTCTATGGCGTAGCGGCAGTAGGCGCGGAGCTGGGCGCGCAGCCGGGCCACCGGGTCACCCTCGTCGGCCTGCGCGGCGGCGTCGTTCATGGCGTGCGCCAGCCGCTCGTAGCTGACTTCCAGGGTGGCCCAGACCAGCTCGGTCTTGTCGGCGAAGTGACGGTAGATGCTCGGCGCGGCGACCCCGGCCTCCCGGGCCACCGCGCGCAGCGACAGCGCGTCCTCGCTGCCGACCTCCTCCAGGAGGCGCTCGGTCGCCCGCAGCAGCTCCTCCCGCAGGCGCTCGCCCTGCCCGCGCGGGTTACGAGGCCGGACGGCCGCACTCTCGCCCACTGCCCTCCGGTCCTTTCTCTGCCTGGCCGATCCGGTCGTCAGCGGGGTCGGCACTCCTTCACCAGGGTTTCACACCACGGCGGCGGACCGTACCGGAGGACCACGGTCCGGTCCAGCGGCCGACCGGAGGCCGGTGCTGCGAGCCCGCGCCCACCGCCACCGCACCGGCCCGCCGTCCCCGGCGCCCCGGCCGAGCGCGGCCCGCCCCCGGCTGCGCGCACCCGTCGGCCCCCGGGAACGACATCGGCCTCCAGGACCACGAGCAGGTCCTGGAGGCCGACGTGCGGAAGCTGTGACTCAGCCGCCGATCGGGCCCAGCGGGATGTCCGAGACGGTGAGGCTGAGGGACTTGATCGAGCCGCCGGTCAGGATGGGCAGACCGTTGGGGCCCGGGGCGAACTTGGCGGTCAGGCCCTCCAGGGAGCCACTGACGGAGAGACCGCCCGCGACGCCGTCCAGGTCGTCATCGGCAATCTCGCGGGTCTCAATGCCGTGGGTGTTGCTCATGATGATGAGCTTCCTTCTTCTAGTGATGAGTCGCAATGCGCAGGCGGCACTGCGGCGGGAACCCCTTGAACGACCCCCGCCGTGCGTCAGATTGCCCGCTCGCGTGGGGCGCGGAGAACGAAACACCACTCTCTTCACTCGCCACACACACCACGGCTTTAAGTGGAAGGCCGGCGTCATCTGCCCATGGCCAGTCCGGCCTTGCCCGCGCCCCGGCTCAGCACCATGTGGCGGATGTCGTGGCGGAGGGGTTCGAGGTCCTGCCGTCCGGCGTCGATCGCCCTGTTCAGGTCGATCACGCGGCCCGCTCGCTCGTCCCACCACAGCGGGACGAATTCGGCCTTGGCGATCTCCCAGCGGCCGCCGGGCGTGGTCGGGGGCGCGAAGGTGAACCGGGCGGCGGTGCTCATCCCTCCGCGCTCGTCGTGATGGGTGCCGCCGATGAGGTCGCCCAGTCCGTAGGCGACCCACGTACCGCTCTCGTGCCGGCCGGCCGCCGCCGGCCCGCCTTCCGGTGTCCGGACGGCCCCGGTGCCGCGGAGCTTCTCGAAGGGCTGCGGGGTGTGGGCGTGGCTGCCGACGATCAGGTCGATGTCGGGGCGGCCGTCGGTACGGGCGGCGGCGAGGAGCCGGGCGAGCCGCAGCTGGCGGGCGTCGGGGGCGGCGCGGTACTCGGTGCCCCAGTAGGGGCTGACGACCACCACGTCGGCGCCGGCCCGGCGGGCGGCGCGGGCGTCGGCGAGGATCCGTCCGGGGTCGAGCGGGTTCATCATCCAGGGCGCGTCGCTCGGAGGCCGGACCTCCCCGGCCTCGTAGGTGTAGGCGAGGTGGGCCACCAGGGCGCCGCCGGGGGCTCGCAGCAGCGTCGGGTGGGCGGCCTCGGCGGCGCCGCGGGCCGTGCCGGTGTGCCGCAGGCCGACCGTGTCCAGCGCGTCGAGGGTCCGGCGCACCCCGCCCTCGCCCTGGTCGAGGGCGTGGTGGGAGGCGGTGGCGCAGGAGTCGAAGCCGGTGGCCTTGAGCGCGGTGGCGATCTGGGGCGGGGCCTGGAGGTCGGGGTAGCCGGTGAACGGGCCGTCCAGCGGGCCGAGCGGCGCGGCCAGGTGGCACAGCGCGAGGCCGGCGTGGGCGATGACGGGTGCGACGCCCCGGAGCATCGGCCGGTAGTCGTAGCCGCCGTCCACCGGGGCGTCGTCCTGCGCGGTACCGACCGCGTCGGGGTAGGAGGGGATGACGTCGCCGGTGGCGACCAGGGTGAACGGCCGGGCCGGGGCGGTCTCCGCGGGGCGGGCGCCGGTGCGGCGGTGCGGCGGGGAGGGCGGCGCGGCGCGGGATGCGGGGTGCGGCGGGGTGGATCGCGGTGCGGGCGGCGGGGCGTCCGGCCGGGCGCCGCAGCCGACGGCCAGCGCGACGAGCAGCACCGCTGTCGCATACCGGGTGAACGCGCTCATGTCCGACAGATATCAGTCGCTTCGCGCCGGAAAATGTCCGTACGGGGTGGTGTCCGTCGCTGTCCCTCGGACGGCCCCGGGCCTGGGGGCGGGAAGAGCCCTGGGCGGCGGTGACGCGGGGTCGGGGCGGGTGCGTGCGGCCCGACGGGCGTCCGGCCGCACGCCGGGCATCCGGCCGGGCGGATTTCGGTCACGATCCCTCCACAACTCGCCCGCCCCGCACACCCGTTACGTGGCCCCCGGCACCAACCTTCCCCCTCCCCCGGCCTGTTGACCGGCCGGACCGACCGGCGGCCCCTAGGGTGGCCCGGTATGAACGAGGAACCGCTTCATGTGACGGTGTGGGACGAGGGACTGCCCGGCGCGCCCCGGGCACTGCTGGTGCACGGCACGATGAGCTGGGGCACCGACTGCTTCGCGGGGCAGCGGCCGCTGGCCGGGATGTTCCGGCTGGAGGTGGTGGACCGGCGCGGCTTCGGCGACAGCCCCGACATCGAGCGCAGCGACTACGCGGTGGACGCCGAGGACCTCGCTCGGCTGCTCGGCGACGGGGCCCACCTGGTGGGTCACTCGTACGGCGCGGCGGCCGCGATGCTGGCCGCGGTGGTGCGTCCGGAGGCCGTCCAGTCGCTCACCCTGATCGAGCCGTCACCGCTGCGCACCGCGGCCGCGCACCCCGTCGTGCGGGCCGCGGTGGAGCGGATCCGGGCGGCGTACGCGAGCGCCGAGGGGGCCGGTGAGGTGAGTCCGGAGGAGTACCTGCGGCAGTCCACCGAGGCGTACGGGATGCGCCTGCCGAAGGTCACGCCGCGGGTGCTGCGGGCGGTCCGGTCGGCGATGCGGGAGCGGCCCGTCTGGGACGCGCAGATCCCGCTGGCGCCGCTGGCCCGGGCCGAGATGCCGAAGACCGTCGTCAACGGGACCTGGGAGACCGCGCACCCCGAGTACCGGGCGTTCGTGGGGGATGCGCTGGCCGCCTGCGGGGAGTACCTCGCCGAGATGATCGGGGCCCGTCATGTGCGGGTGCCGGGCACCGACCACGCACCGCACCAGGACCGGCCCGAGGTCGTCAACGAGGTCCTCACCCGGCTGTGGCAGAGCTGACCCGGGCGGGCGGACCGGAGGGGTCCCGCCCGCCGCGCGACGCCCTCAGGCCACCTCGATCCCGAAGTCGCCCACCAGCGCGGCCAGCCCGCCGGGGTAGCCCCGGCCGCCCAGGACGAAGTCCCAGTCGTCGCCGGCCCGGCGGCGGAACGCGCCGAGCACCAGCGCCCGCTCGCCGGGCCGCCCGTCGGAGACCGGCAGCCGGTCGCGTTCGGTCCCGGTGGCGTCCAGCAGGCGGATGTGGGCGTCGGTGAAGCCGCCGAGATCGGCGTCCGGGTCGGTCTCCGGATCGACCGCGGCGACCAGGACCAGCCGGTCGGCGTCCGATGGCAGGTCCGCGAAGCGCACCCGCAGGGCGGCGCGGTCCTCCGTCACTCCGGCCAGCATCCGCACCGAACCGTCCGGCGTGGCCGGGTTGTTGAAGAAGACGAAGTGGTCGTCGCCGAGCACGGCGGTGCCCTTGCAGACCAGGGCGCAGACGTCGAGGGCGGCCCGGCCGGACCAGTTCATGGCGAGGGTGGTGTGGTCCGGCGCCGGTTCGGCGGGCTCCGGGGTGCCGGGGCCGTCGTCGCCGGGGCCGAGGCGGCCGCGCAGCCCGTACCGGCCGAGCAGGTCGACGAGTTCGGGGCCGGCGATGAGGGTGAGCGGTTTGCCCTGGGCGAAGCGGTGTGCGCCGGGCCCGAAGTGCGAGGTGGTGACCAGCACACCCTTGTTGGCGCCTTCGGACTGGACGGTGCCGTACAGGTCGCGGACCGCGGTCGGCGGGACGGTGTTGCGGTAGCGCTTGACCTGCACGACGATCTTGCCGCCGCGGATCGGGTCGGGGTCCAGGGCGTCCACGTCGATCCCGCCGTCGCCGGACCGCTGGGTGGTGACCGCCCGCATCCCCATCGCGCGGAACAGCTCCGCGATCAGCTGCTCGAAGGCGAGCGGGTCCATGGCGAAGAGGTCCGGTTCGCCGTCGGTGCCGTGCGAGACCACCGCGCCGCCGGCGATGTCGTCCGGGCGGCGCCCGGGGCGGACCGGGGTGCGCTGGTCGGGGCGGGCGGAGAGCTGCCCGCGGAGCCCGTCGGTGAGGCAGTCGAGGGCGCTGACCTGGGCCAGCTGGTAGGACTCGACGGCGTTCCGGGGGGCCAGGACGGTGGCGAGGAAGATCGTGGCGGGGCGGCCGGTGACCGGGTCCACGTCGTCGACGAAGCCGTTGAGCGCCACCGACTCCAGGGCGCCGTAGGTGTCGGCGGCGAAGAGGTCGCGCAGGACCAGCAGGACGCTCTGCGCGAGGACTTCGCGGTAGAGCGCACGGCGCTGGGCGGCCGGGCGGGCGGTCTCCCGCTCCTCGTCGGCGGTGGGCAGGTAGCGGACGGCCTTGACGTCGGGGACGACGTCGTAGCCCGGCAGTTCCCAGTCGAGGACGAGTTGGCGGGCGGCGGTGTCGTAGCCGGCGCTGAGTTGCCGCGGGAAGCCCTCGGGCCAGGACGTGCCGGAGTACAGGGCGGCGGAGAAGTACTCCACGACCGCGTCCGTGTCGCCGGTGCGCAGGCCCGCGAGCAGTTCCTCGATGCCGGCGTTGTGCCGGCGGATGCCGTCCAGGGCGCCGGCCGCCCACTGGTCGTACTGCTGCTGGTAGGCGGCGAGTTGGGCCTGGCGCCGGGCCTCGGCGGCCTGGGCCGCGTACCAGTCCTGTTCGAAGCGGGCGCGGGCCTCCTGCTGGTCGCGGTCGCGGCGGACGCCGGACCGCAGGCCGCCGGTGGGCACCTGGTAGCGGGCCGGGTCGGGCATGGCCACCGGGGTCGCCAGCGCGCCGGGGGCGAACGGCTCGACGCGTTCGGGGCGGAGCAGGGCGGCGGCGGTGAAGGCGGGGGCCCGGCAGCCGTCGGCGAGCAGGTCGGTGAGGGCGGCGACGCGCGTGTCGAGTTCCTCGGTGCGGCGGCGGGCGTCGGCCTCGCGCTGCCGGCGGTAGGCCGTCTGCCGCTCGCGGTGCATGCGGGCCATGGCGCGTTCGGCGGCCCGGGCCTGCCGTTCCTGTTCCCGCTGCTGCTGCGCCTGCGCGCGGTGTGCGGCCTCCGTCCGGCGCTGCTGCTGGCGCTGTGCCTCGGCCCAGATGCCGAGTAATCCCTGGGAACGGCGGCTCATCTCGCGGTTCGTCCTCCCCCCGGGGCGGCAGCCCCCGGAACCCGTGGCGGCGGCGTCTGTGCCGGTCTGCCCTGGTCTGCTGTGGTGAGCCGACTGTAGCGGGGGGCCTGCGGTGCCGATCAGGGGGTGACCGGCCCTGGTCGGCGGCCGGGACGGCGGCCGGCGCCCGCGGTCCGCACGCCGGGCGGTCCGGCGCCGTTCAGCCGCCCAGCGCCGCCAGTTCGGTACCGGCCAGCAGGAACGCCCCCACCCCGAAGTCGGCGGTGGAGTCGCGGGTCACCGGCTGGCCCGATTCCGGCCGGTCACCGGCGCTCTGGACGTAGCCCAGGAAGCCGTCGGGGTGCACGGCGGTGGCCGCCATCGCCGCCCAGGCGCGGGCGGCCATCGACAGGTAGGCGTCGCGCGGGACGACCCCGGCGCGGATCGCGGCGGCCGTCGCGTAGGTGAAGAACGCGGTGCCGCTGGTCTCCGGGCCCGGCAGGTGCCCGGGGTCGGCGAGGTTGACGTTCCAGAACCCGTCCGGCCGCTGCGCGGTGCGCAGCGCGGCCAACTGCGCGGCGAGGGTGCGGCGGTAGGCGGCGGTCGGCGCGAAGGTGTCCGGCAGCACCGCCAGCACCTTGGCGTGCGCGGCCGCCACCCATCCGTTGCCGCGGGACCACAGCACCGGCCGGCCGGCCGGGGAGGTGATCCCGCCGGGCAGGAACCACTTGTCGCGGTACCAGAGCGCACTGCCGGGATCGTGCAGCCCCGGCCCGCCCTCGGCGTCCCGGGTGTGGAGGTAGAAGGCGTGCATCGCGTCCCAGTAGGAGCGGTCGGCGCGCAGCGCGCCGAGCCGGGCGAACGGCGGCATCGCCATGTGCAGCGCGTCGTCCCACCACCAGTCGTCGTGCCGCCCGCCCGCGGTGTCGGCCATCCGCCGTACGGACTCCTCGACGGCGGCGAGCTTCGCCGGGTCGGGCGCGGGGTCCAGGGCGTGCAGGTCGAGGTAGACCTGGCCGGCGCACTGGTCGTCGGCGTGCCGGGTGGTGGGGCCGTTGTGCAGGCCGTACCCGTGCCGTTCCGCCCAGCCGCGGGTGTAGGCGAGGTAGCGGGGTTCGCGGGTGAGGCGGTGCAGGGCCATCAGCCCGCAGAAGAAGGTGGCGCGGGCCCACTGGTTGTCGCCGGGGTCGCGGTGCGCGCCGATCCAGTGGTCGGCGACCCTGCGCAGTACGGCGACGGTGCGGACGTGCCGGCGTTCCATGCACACCCCTCCGGGACGGAAGCACGGATATTCACGTACACGAACAGTGTTCTCCCCTGTGAGGAGGCGGGGACATCGTGGCAGTCAACTCCCCTCGGCGGAAGGGCCGGTAGGCGACCAGCGGTCCGATTCGGAATTGCCTTCGCACGTCCGTGCCCGTACGGTGGGCGTCGTGACTACCGGGTCGGCCATGGGCCACGAGCGAGTGAGGCACCCGGTCACTTCGTGACCGCGCGGCGGGTCAGGGACCCGCCCCACCTCTTCCTGCCTCTCCCCTGCGCGTATGCGACGCGCCATTTCCACCGTTTCGCGCGGCTCTTCCGCGCGCCTTTCCTCTTCCCGCACCACGGACGCCGCCGTGCCGCGCCCTGCCGCGCCGCGCCGCCACCGTCGTCGTGCGGTCACTTCACCCTGCCCACGCGGCTTCGCCCTGGGCACCTCGTACCTGGAGACGGACCCTTCATGCCCCATGACTTCAACCAGCACGTCATCGACGAGTTCCGGGCCAACGCCGGACGGGTCGGCGGCCCCTTCGAGGGCGGTCGGCTGATCCTGCTGACCACCACCGGCGCCCGCACCGGCACCCGGCACACCACCCCGGTCGGCTACCTCCCCGACGGGGAGCGGATCCTCGTCATCGCCTCGGCCGGCGGCGCACCGCACCACCCCGACTGGTTCCACAACCTGGTCGCCCACCCCCGTGCCACGGTCGAGGACGGGGTCTTCACCTACGAGGCGGCGGCCGAGGTGCTGACCGGTGAGGAACGCGACCGGGTCTTCGCCCGCGCCGTCGAGGCCGACTCGGGCTGGGCCGACTACCAGGCGAAGACCCGCCGCACCATCCCGGTGGTGGCGCTGACCTCCGTCGAGACCGGCCCGCCGCGCTTCCCCGGGGCGACCCCGGGCCAGTCCGTCACCCTCATCCATGACGCGTTCCGCCGCGAACTCGGCACCATCCGCAAGGAGTTGGCCGAATCCGGCAGTGCGCTCGGCGCCCAGCTGCGGATCAACTGCCTGACCCTGTGCCAGGGGCTGCACAACCACCACACCGGCGAGGACCTCGGGATGTTCCCGGCGCTCCGCCGCCACCGCCCGGAACTCGCCCCCGTCCTGGACCGGCTGGACGAGGAGCACCGGAGCATCGCCGCACTCCTGGAGGAGCTGCGCCGGACGCTCGCCGAGCCGTCCACCGCCCCGGGCGGGATCCGCGCCGAGGTCGAGCGGCTGACGGACGAGCTGGAGGCCCATCTCACCTACGAGGAGGAGCAGTTGGTTCCGGTGCTCGACGCGATGGCCGGCTGAGCGCGGGGCGGGGCGGCGGCCGCGGGGGTCAGATCCGGCGGCCGTAGCCGTCCCAGTAGGGGTCCCGCAGCTGCCGTTTGAAGAGTTTCCCGGACTCGTCCCGCGGCAGCCGCTCCTCGAACACCACGGCCCGGGGCACCTTGTACGCGGCGAGCCGCCGGGCGACGTGGGCGCGGACCGCCACGGCGGTGAGCCGCACCCCGGCCTCGGTCTCCAGGTGCGCGGCCAGCGCCTCGCCGAACTCCTCGTCGGGTATGCCGAACACCGCCGCGTCCCGCACCCCGTCCAGGGCGAGCAGGCAGCCCTCGATCTCCGCCGGGTAGATGTTGACGCCGCCGGAGATGACCAGGTCGTTGCGGCGGTCGCTGAGGTAGAGGTAGCCGTCCTCGTCGAGGTGGCCGATGTCGCCGAGGGTGACGTATCCGGGCCGGTCCGGCGCCTCCATGGCGGCGCGTTTGTCCGGGTCGCCGAGGTAGCTGAAGCGGGGCCAGTTCTCGGCGGGCCGGACGTAGATCTCGCCGGTGGCACCGGGCGGCAGCACTTCCCCGTCGGGCCCGAGGACGAGGACCGCGCAGGTGCCCTGGGCGCGTCCGACGGTGCCGGGGTGGGCGAGCCACTCCGGGCTGTCGCACCAGGTCACCGCGCCGGTCTCGCTGCCGCCGTAGTACTCCCGCAGGACCGGACCCAGCCAGTCGATCATGGCGTGTTTTATATGCGGCGGGCAGGGCGCGGCGGCGTGCACCACGGAGGTGAGCGAGGACAGGTCGTAGCGCTCGCGGACGTCCTTGGGCAGCCGCAGCAGCCGGACGAACATGGTGGGCACCACCTGCGCCTGCTCGATGCGGTGCCGTTCGACCAGCCGCAGGAACTCCTCGGCGTCGAAGCGCGGCATCAGCGTGATGTCCAGGCCGGCCGCCAGGGCCAGCACCGCGTGCTGGCTGGGCGAGGCGTGGTAGAGCGGGGCGGGGATCAGGGTCCGGCCGCCCGGGGCGACCGCGAAGTACTCCAGGAAGCTCGCCACCGCCTCGGTGAGCCGCTCCGGACCGACCGGTTCGCGCAGAACTCCCTTGGGGCGCCCGGTCGTTCCGGAACTGTAGATGACGGTGGGCGGCCGGGCCCCGACGGGCCGGGACAGCGGCGGCCGATCGGCCAGCCAGTCGTCGAGGACCGGGTGCCGGCCGGTGACGGGCGGGGCGGCGGTCCCGCAGGCAGCCGCCACGCCGGGCGGCACCGCGACCTCGACGATCTGCACGCCCTCGGGCAGGACCGCGGCCACCGCGCCGAGCAGGTCGGTGTGGGCGAAGACCACCGCGCTGCCGCTGTCGGTCAGCACGTGGCGCAGGTCGTCGGCGCGGAAGTGCCAGTTGACGGGGACCGCGGCGGCGCCCAGCTGGGCGGCGGCGGTGGTGATCTCCAGGTGCGCGGGCTCGTTGCGGAGCACCACGGCGACCCGGTCGCCGGGCCCGACTCCCAGGTCCGCCAGGCCCGTTGCGATCCGGGCGGCGCGGTCGAGGAATTCCGGGTAGCCGCGTTCGTGGCCCGCGCAGCGGATGGCGGGGGCGCGGGCGGCGGGCGGTGCGACGGCTTCCATGGTGCCTCCAGGAGGGAGCGGCCAGGACCGGCCCACACCGGTCCGGCTCATTGAACAGCCATCCGCCGCGCGCCCACCAGAGCTCCCCGCGCCATCCCCGCCCGGTCGGCGCGGTGCTCCGATCGCCCCGCAGCGGGCGCCGTCGGGGATGGCCGCTCCTATCCTCGGGACCATGGGCAACAACGACATCCTGCGCACCCACGGCGAGGCGCTGACACTGTTCGGCGCCCGGGTCCACGCCGTCCAGGAGGACCAGTGGGAGGCACCCACGCCGTGCACCCAGTGGTCGGTGTTCGACCTGGTCAACCACCTCGCCGCGGAACAGCTGTGGGTGCCCCGCCTGGTACGGGACGGGGCCACGATCGCCGAGGTGGACGGGGACTTCGACGGCGACCAGCTCGGCGAGGACCCGGTCGGGGGCTGGGACCGGGCCTCGGCGGCGGCCCGCGCGGCGTTCGCCGAACCGGGCGCGCTGCACCGCTCGGTCCACCTGTCCTACGGCACCACCCCGGCCGACGCGTACTGCACGCAGCTGACCGCCGACGCCGTGGTGCACACCTGGGACCTGTCCCGGGCGATCGGCGCCGACGAGCGGCTGCCGGCGCACCTGGTGGCCGCGGCACTGCGCGAGGTGGAGCCGTACGCGGAGGTGCTGGCGGGATCGGGGCTGTTCGCCGCGCCGGTGGAACCCCCGGCGGACGCCGACGACCAGACCCGGCTGCTGTGCCTGCTCGGCCGCCGGCCCTGAGCACCGCACGGCCGCCGGCCCCGGCCTCCGAGGAGGGGCCGGGGCCGGCGGGCACCCGCGGTCGGGTCAGTCGATGCCGCGGACGATGTGCGGTTCGACGGGATCCTCCTCGCAGCCGGCCAGCCGCACCGGGGCGCAGCGGTCCCAGGCTTCGAGATTGCGGACTTCCTTGATTCGCCCGGGGCGCTCGCCCTGCTTCAGACGGGGCTGCTTGTGTTGAGCCTTGTGCAATGCCACCACGCACTCCTTCTTCGAGGTATTGGTTCCGACGCGGTGGCGCCTTCTTTCACAGACCGGGAGGTCGGCCAGGGTGTGTGGCGTTCCCGCGACGGGCCAATGGTGTTGGCGTCTCCCAGGAGGGTCGTCCGTCGCCCTCCAGGATATCGACGCCGCTCGGGGAACGCTCGACTTTTTCCGCCGATAACGGCACGTCTCGGGAACGCGGGGCGTCCGCCCGGCGCCACGGCCCGCGCCGGGGCGCGGAAACACGCTGCGTCATTCACCCGGTTGGCCGTCAGCCCCTCTTCCGCGCGGCGTTCGCGGGCCCCCGGTTGCCGGGTGCGACGCCGTCCGTAAGGTGGGAAGCCGGTCCGCGTGCGCCGGGGGCACCCGCCCGCGCGCCGCGCCCGTGCGTCGGCGGCCGCGGTGCTACCCATGGGCGGGTGGAATGGTTCTCGGATCCCGGTTCTTGGCTCGGGCGGCTGGTCTTCCAGCGGCTGCTCGCGGTGCTCTACCTGGTCGCGTTCCTCGCCGCGGCCCGGCAGTTCCGGGCGCTGCTGGGGTCCCGCGGGATGCTGCCGATCCCGGCGTTCACGGCGCGGGCGCCGTTCCGGCTGTCCCCGTCGGTCTTCCAGCTGCACTACTCGGACCGCTTCTTCGCGGCGTGGGCCTGGAGCGGGGCGGTGCTGGCGGCGGCGGTCGCGGCGGGGGCGGCGGACGCGGTGCCGCTGGGGGCGGCGATGGCGCTGTGGGCGGTGCTGTGGGCGATGTACCTGTCCATCGTCAACGTCGGGCAGACCTGGTACGGGTTCGGGTGGGAGACGCTGCTGCTGGAGGCGGGGGCGCTGGCGGTCTTCCTCGGCAACGCCGCCACCGCTCCCCCGGTGCCGATCATGTGGCTGCTGCGCTGGCTGCTCTTCCGGGTGGAGTTCGGGGCCGGGCTGATCAAGATGCGCGGGGACCGCTGCTGGCGCGATCTGACCTGCCTCTACTACCACCACGAGACCCAGCCGATGCCGGGGCCGCTCAGCTGGTTCTTCCACCGGCTGCCCAAGCCGCTGCACCGGGCCGAGACGGCCGCCAACCACGTGGCCCAACTCGTCCTTCCGGTACTGCTCTTCACCCCGCAGCCGGTGGCCGGGTGGGCGGCCCTGGGGATGGCCGCCACCCAGCTGTGGCTGGTGCTGTCCGGCAACTTCTCCTGGCTGAACTGGGTCACCATCGCCCTGGCGCTGTCGGCCGCCGCCCCGCTGTGGGGCGGTACCCCGCCGGCGCCGGGCGCACCGCCGGTGTGGTTCGAGGCGGTGGTGTGCGCGGCGGCCGCCGGCGTCCTCGCGCTCAGCTACCGCCCGGCCCGCAACCTGCTGTCCCGGGGCCAGCTGATGAACACCTCGTACGAGCCGCTGCACCTGGTCAACTCCTACGGCGCGTTCGGCAGCATCACCCGGGTGCGCCGGGAGATCGTCGTCGAGGGCACCGCGGACGCGGTCTCCGGGCCCGGTACGACCTGGCACGCCTACGAGTTCCACGGCAAGCCGGGTGAACCGGCGCGGCTGCCCCGCCAGTTCGCCCCCTACCATCTGCGGCTCGACTGGCTGATGTGGTTCGCGGCGCTCTCGCCGGCCTACGCCCGGTCGTGGTTCGTGCCGTTCGTGGCGCGGCTGCTGGAGAACGACCGGGACACCGTGCGGCTGCTGCGCCGCAATCCGTTCCCCGATCTGCCGCCGGCCCGGGTGCGGGCCCGGGTGTTCCGCTACCGCTTCACGACCTGGCGGGAACTGCGGGAGACCGGCGAGTGGTGGCACCGGACCGCGGAGCGGGAGTTCCTGCCTCCGGTGTCGCGGTCAGCTCTGTACGGAAGGCGATGACCATCTCGCGGGCGTGGCGCAGCCCGATCCGGGCGAAGTCCCGCTCCAGGGCGTCGAGTTCGGCGAGGGTTTCGGTGCGGTCGCGGCCCAGTCGGGCGCGGGACTTGGCCAGGCCCAGCCGGGAGAGCGCCTCACCGCGCGGCTCCTGCATCTCCCGGAACTCGCGCAGCGCGAGGGCGTAGATGTCGCGGGCCGCGGCGTAGCGGCCGGCGCGGTAGAGGACGTTGCCGCGCATCTTGTGGTTGTAGGCGAGCGCACCGGCCAGGTCCATGGTGCGGCAGATGGCCTCGGCCTCGGACAGCAGGGCCAGCGCCCGGTCCGGCTCGCCGCGGACCGAGAGCACGTCGGCCACCCCGCGCAGCGACCAGGCGCGGCCGCGGAAGTCGTCGGCGTCGGCGGCGATCCGGGCGGACTCCTCGAAGAGTTCCAGGGCCTTGCGGTGGTCGCCGGTGTTGCGGTGCATCTGGGCGATGCCGGACATCGCCCAGACCATGTGCCGGGCCTCGCCGTGCGCCCGGGCCTGCTCCAGGAGTTGCTCGTGCAGGTCGGCGACGGCGGCGTAGTCGCCCTGGATGCGGCCGGTCTCGGCGAGGCCGGCGAGGGAGTAGCCGTGGGCGAGGCGGTCGCCGCCGGTCTCGGCCAGGGCCACCGCGTGGGTGAGCAGCCGCCGAGCCAGCGCCAGGGTGCCGCACTGGCGGGCGAGGGTGCCGCCGCTCCACAGGGCCCAGGCCATGGCGGCGGGGTCGCCGGCGGTCCGGCCGCTGCGGTAGGCGGCGCGCCAGGCGGCGCCCGCCGCGTCCACCCTGCCCAGTCGCCGGTTGGCCTCGGCGACGGCCAGCTGGGCTCTGGACCGCTTGAGCGCGGTGTCCGCTTCGGTGAGTGTCCGGTGCGCGGTGGCCAGCACCTCCTCGTAGGAGGAGTTCACGCTCAGCGCCGAGCCCAGTTCGCCCTGGTACTCCGGGGCGAATGCCTTGCCGTACATCGATCCGTGGCCTCTCGATCATGCGTTTGCCGTGTTCACGAACGTACGGAAGAGGAGGCGTGCGGCGAATCCGTCCACGTATGGGTTGTGATGTACGACTGGAGTGCTACGGAGGGGGTGGGTGGTCATCATCGGGATGTACGGGGTTCTCGGGGTCAGAGATCTGACGAGACGTCACAAGTGGTGCTCTTGCGGGGTGTTGCGGGACGGGCCACCCTGACGGGCACGGCACCGGAGGTGTGGGATGGACGAGGCGGTCGGGGCACGCGGGGGCATCGGGCGGCGGCGGTTCGTCGGGGCGGTCGGGGCCGTCGCGGCGGGAGTCGCGGGAGTGGCAGGAGTGACCACAGCCGCGGAAGTGGCAGCCGCGGAGGGCGGGGAGCGGCGGCCGCGGCAGTTGTTCCTCGGGACGTACACCTCGAAGCCGGGCGGCGGCACCGGCATCGGGCTGGCCGACTACAACCCCGGTACCGGTGCGCTCACCGCCACCGGAGTGATCCCGGGCGTCGCCGACCCGTCGTACCTGGCCCTGGCCCCGGACCGCCGGACACTCTACGCGGTCGACGAGCAGGAGGACGGCGCGGTGACCGCGGTCGCGCTGCCGCGGGACGGCGGCGGGCCGGTGGTGCTGGGCAGCCGGTCCACCGGCGGGGCCGGGCCGTGCCACCTGTCGGTGCACCCCGGTGGGCGGTGGCTGCTGAGCGCGAACTACCTCTCCGGGAGCGTGGCCGTGCACCCGGTCCAGCCCGGCAGCGGCGCGCTGGGCCCGCGCACGGACCTGGTCGTCCACGACAGCCCGCCGCCCGGCCCCGGACAGACCGGGCCGCACGCGCACCAGATCGTCACCGCTCCGGACGGCCACCATGTGCTGGCCGTGGACCTCGGCAACGACACCGTCTACACCTACCGGCTCGACCCGCGGGCCGGGAAGCTGACGCAGGTGGCGTACGCGGCGCTGCGGCCCGGCGCCGGGCCCCGCCATCTGACCTTCCACCCGTCGGGGAGGTACGCCTATCTGGCGAACGAGGTCGACAACACCGTGGTGGTCTGCGGCTACGACCCGCGCAGCGGGCGGCTGGCGCCCGGGGCGCCGCAGTCCACCGGGACCGGCCCGGGCGTCAGCTATCCGGCGCAGATCCTGGTCACCCGGGACGGCCGGTTCGCCTTCCTCGCCAACCGCGGCCACAACAGCCTCACCCGGTACGCCGTGGCGGCGGCCGGGGCCCGGTTGCGGCTGCTGGACACGGTGCCGGTGGGCGGCGACTTCCCCCGGCAGATCGCGTTCTCGCCGGACCAGCGGTGGCTGTTCGCGGCGAACCAGAAGTCGGGGTCGGTGACGGTGTTCGCGGTGGACGCCCGGACCGGGGCGCTGGTGCGGGTCGGTGAGCCGTTCGCGGCTCCGATGGCGGTCTGCGTGCTGCCGCGCTGACCGTCGCCGTCCGGTCCGGCGCAGCTGAAACACTGCGGCAACAGGCCCGCAGGATTGGCGCGTTAGCGTCGCGCCCCATGAGTACGGGAACCACAGCATCCGGTGCCGGTGCCGCACCAAACACCCCGGCGCAGCGGCCGGACCCGGCGGGACCGGGCGCGCAAACCGCCGGCACGGGCCTCCGACAGGGGCTCGAACGCCGCCATATGCAGTTGATCGCGCTGGGCGGCGTGATCGGGGCCGGCCTGTTCGTGGGCAGCGGGGTGGTGGTCCGGTCGACCGGGCCGGCCGCGGTGGTGTCGTTCCTGGCGGCCGGCGGCCTGACCGTGCTGATCATGCGGATGCTCGCCGAGATGACGGTGGCCCGCCCGGCGCTGGGCTCCTTCTACGCGCACGTCCGGGAGACCCTCGGGCACCGGGCCGGGTTCGCCGTGGGCTGGCTGTACTGGTACTTCTTCGTGATCGTGGTCGCGGTCGAGGCGGTGGCGGGCGGCCGGATCATCCGGCTGTGGCTGCCCGGCGCCCCGCTGTGGGCGGTCAGCCTGGTGCTGATGGCGCTGCTGACGGCGACGAACATGGTGTCGGCGCGCTCCTACGGCGAGTTCGAGTACTGGTTCTCGTCGATCAAGGTCGTGGCGATCGTGGTGTTTCTCTTCCTGGGCGCGCTCTACGTGCTCGGGCTATGGCCGGGGTCGACCGGCGGGCTGGCCGGGCTCACCGCGCACGGCGGGTTCGCGCCGGAGGGGATCGGTGCGGTGCTGGCCGCCGTGGTGCCCTGCGTGGGCTTCTTCACCGGCGCCGAGATCGTCACCATCGCCGCCGCGGAGTCGGCCGAGCCGGAGCGGGCGGTGGCCGGCGCCATCCGGTCGATCGTGCTGCGGGTGGTGGCGTTCTACGTGCTGTCGATCTTCCTGGTGGTCGCGGTGGTGCCGTGGACGTCGAAGGCGATCGAGGTCAGCCCGTACGCGGCGGTGCTGGACCGGCTGGCGGTGCCGGCGGCCGGGACGGTGATGAACGCGATCGTGTTGGTCGCGGTGCTCTCCTGCCTGAATTCCGCGCTCTACACCTCGTCGCGGATGCTCTTCGCCCTCACCCGGAACGGCGACGCGCCGCGCGGTTTCACCAAGGTCAGTGCGAGCGGGGTGCCGCGCCGGGCGCTGCTCGCCGGCACCTCGGTCGGATATCTGTCGGTGATCGCGGCGTGGATCTCGCCCGATGTCGTCTTCACCTTCCTCATCAACTCCTATGGAGCCATCGCCCTGTTCGTCTATCTGGCGATCGCGGTGGCGCAACTACGGATGCGGCGCACACTGGAACGCGACGCCCCGGCGCGGCTGACCCTGCGGATGTGGGGCTTCCCGTGGCTCAGCCGGCTGACCGTGGCGCTGATGGCGCTGGTGATCGGGGCGATGGCGGTGCTGCCGGACAGTCGGGCGCAGTTCTGGCTGAGCCTGCTCACGCTGGGTGTCGTCCTGGCCGCTTACGAAATCCGGCGGCGGGTCCGGCGCACCTAGCTCCGGTGCCGGGCAGGCCGTCCGCGGCGCCACGGACGGCCTGCCCTCTCCCCTCGGGAAGCGACTCCCGGAATTCCCCCTGGATCCCCCGTCAATTTCCCCGGAAAGTCACCGGAACAACAAGGTTGGGGAATATCTCTCGCCCCTTGCATTCCGTTGACTCACTCCGCGGAAATTACCCGGCCACGGATCCGCTGCGGCGTCGGTTCAGCCGCCGCAGGTCACCTCGTACCGGATGCGTGTACCTGGAGTCGGGTGCCCGGATAGATGAGGTTCGGGTCCTCGCCGATGACCTGGCGATTCTGTCGGTAGATTTCCTGCCACGGCTTTCCGTGGACGACGGCGATACCGCTCAGGGTGTCCCCCGCATTGACCGTCACCGCACCCCCGGGAACGCGATGCCGATCCTTCTTGTAGGGCTTTTCCTGGGGCTTGGGGGGCCGGCCGTGGGTGCGCTTGGGTACGGCCTGCCCCTGCGCCGGCGTGGTGTGCGCGGCGCCGCGGGGGACGCCGTACAGCCCCAGCGAGGCCGAGCAGGCGGGCCAGGCGCCCCAGCCCTGGCGGGCCAGTACGCGTTCGGCGACCTGGATCTGCTGGGTCCGCGATGCCCGGGCGGCGCGGGACGCATAGACGTGGCCACCGAAGGAATGCCAGGTCGAGTGGCCGAACTGGAGCCCCCCGGAGAAGCCGTTGCCGGTGTCGATCCGCCAGTCGCCGCCGCTTTCGCACTGGGCCAGGCGGTCCCAGGTGCCGCTGCTGACGGCTTCGGCCGGCTCCTCGGACACCGCGCCCAGCGCCCCGGCGGCCAGCAGGACGGCGGCCGCGGTGACGCCCCGGGCCCCCCGGCCGCGCAGTGCCTCGCCGCGGACGGCCCGGTCCGCCGGTTCGCGTACTTCCGCTGCCCGGCGTACCTGCGGCTCCGGCGATTCCTGCGTTTCCGGTACCTGCTGAGTTTCCATGTGCGTACTCCCGTCGCTTGTTGCTGTGCGTACTGAGTTGTCGCCCGCTTTCGAATTCCGGAAGGTGCCGGTATTTCGGTGGGCGCGCAGAGATGTCAGCGTTTTCGGCGAGTTCTGGGATTCTGGATCGTCGGGTTTTCTTTCTCCGGGCGGTCGAATTCGACGAGGAAGAGACAACCATGGGCCGCGTCGGCATCGGCAGAGCGCGCGGTAGCGCTTTCGGCGACCGGTCTGCCCCCTCGCCGCCGGAAGGGGTACGAAATCCTCCGCATGGCACACCACACCGGCGGGTAGGGGCGCACCCCCTGTGCCCCCGGTGCCCGGCCGACCGGCAATCGCCCGGGCGTTCGACTCCGGGAGGTTACGCCCCGTGCATCCGCCGGCCTCGGTGCATACGCGCGGCGGGGGCCGCACACACCGCGCACGGCCGTCGGGACGGTGCAACCGCCCGGGTTTCACCGGAAGTCGGCAGGCCGTACGGCCCGCGGCGGCCCGCCGCGCGGCGCGTTCCGGCCCGGCGCACCGGCACCGCTCCAGGAGGCCCGTTCCCTGCGCCCCCACCCGTGCCGGCACGCTCCGCATCCGTGCGCGTCACCGCGCCGCCCGTGCGCCCCTCCGACCGGCCGACCCGCCGTCCGCGGGGGGCGGGGAGCGCCGCGCCAACGGGGTGGCACGTGCGCGGGGCAAGCGCACTACCCGTCGCCGGGGGCCAGGAAGTGCCGGAGCCGTTCCCGGAATTCGGCCTCGAAGGCGTCGTAGCGGGAGCGGAGGGCGGCGCCCGGCCAGGCGTCCGGGAGGAGGGGCGCGGGCAGCAGCGGGTCGGTGAGGAGGTGGCGGAGGACCGCCGCCGCGACGGTGAAGCGGTCGGCGGGGGTCTCGGCGCGGTCCAGCGCGGCCAGCAGCTCACGGGCGTGCGCCGCCCAGCCGTCCAGGTCCCACAGGCTCCGGGCCAGCGCGGCCGGGTCGCCGTCGGGGGCGCCGGTGAACCAGGTGCACTGCGCGGTGGCCACCGGCGGGTGGGGCCGGTCGAGGTTGGCGGGCCGCAGCCAGCTGCCCTCGCGCAGCTCGGCCAGCCGCAGCGCGGCCATCGCCTGGCGCAGGGCGGTGCGTTCGGCGGGCGGGCGGCTGCCGTCCGCGGTGACCACGGCGATCTCCCAGGCGCCGCGCCACGGGCGGGTCCGCGGTGCACGGCTCTCGTCCTGTCGGGCCTGGCGCGCCAGCAGTCGGGCGGTCAACGCGTAGCCGCCCGACTGCTGCCGCAGGTCGCCGGCCGCGACCATCCGGGAGAGCGCGACCCGGACCGTCCCCTCGGCGATGCCGAAGAGTTCGCCGACCCGCACCAGCGCGCGCACCGGGAGCCGGGGCGGGTGATGGCCGAGGAGGGTGCTCAGCACGACGGAGCGGGCGGTCAGCGGCCGGAGGGCGAGTGGGGCGTCGTTCATAGGTCCGGGAAGTCTAGATCGTGCGGACGAAACGCCGCCCCGGGCGCTCTTACACTCTTCCTCCGGTCGTTGAGAATCTGTAATGTCGGGCTATGACCGTCACCCATGAAGTAACCAATCAGGCCCCGCCGCTGACGGGTTTCAGCGCCGCGGACGAGCCGGCGCTGCTGGCGGCGCTGCGCCGGGAGGGCGGCGCGTGGGGCGAGCAGGAGGTACGCGAACTCGGCGCGCTGGCCGGTTCGGCCGCGGTGCAGGACCAGGCGCGCTGGGCGGAGGAGCAGCCGCCCCGGCTGCACACCCACGACCGGTTCGGGCACCGGGTGGACGAGGTCGAGTTCCACCCGGCCTGGCACCAGCTGATGACCACCGCCGTGGAGCACGGCCTGCACGCCGCGCCGTGGACCGACCCGCGCCCGGGGGCGCACCTGGTGCGCGCCGCCAAGTTCTACGTCTGGTCGCAGGCCGAGCCCGGCCACGGCTGCCCCGTCTCGATGACCTACGCCGTGGTGCCGGCCCTGCGCGCCGCACCGGACCTCGCCGCGCAGTACGAGCCGCTGCTCGCCGCCCGCACCTACGACTTCGGGCTGCGCGCCCCCCTCACCAAGCGCGGCCTGATCGCCGGCATGTCGATGACGGAGAAGCAGGGCGGCTCCGACGTCCGGGCCAACACCACCCGGGCGGTCCCGGCCGGGGACGGCAGCTACCGCCTCACCGGCCACAAGTGGTTCACCTCGGCCCCGATGAGCGATGTGTTCCTGGCGCTGGCGCAGACCGACGAGGGGCTGAGCTGCTTCCTGGTGCCACGGGTCCTGCCCGACGGCACCCGCAACGGCATGCGGCTGATGCGCCTGAAGGACAAGCTCGGCAACCGCTCCAACGCCTCGTCCGAGATCGAGTACGAGGACGCCGTCGCCTGGCCGGTCGGCGAGCCGGGCCGCGGGGTGCGGACCATCGTCGAGATGGTGAACATGACCCGGCTGGACTGCGTGCTGGGCTCGGCGGCCGGGATGCGGGCGGGGCTGCGGCAGGCCCTGCACCACACCGCCCACCGGCAGGCGTTCGGGCGGGAGCTGGACCGGCAGCCGCTGATGCGCTCGGTGCTGGCCGATCTGGCCGTCGAGTCGGAGGCCGCCACGGTGCTGGCGATGCGGCTGGCGGCCGCGGTGGACCGGTCGCAGGCCGGCGACGCCGGGGAGGCGGCACTGCGCCGGCTGGCGCTGGCGGCCGGGAAGTACTGGGTGTGCAAGCGGGGCAGCAGCCACGCCGCGGAGGCCCTGGAGTGCCTGGGCGGCAACGGCTACGTCGAGGAATCGGGCATGCCGCGGCTGTACCGGGAGGCGCCGCTGCTGTCGATCTGGGAGGGCTCGGGCAACGTCGCCGCGCTCGACGTGCTGCGCGCCCTGACCCGCGAACCGGCCGCGCTGGACGCCTACTTCACCGAGGTCGAGGCCGCCTCCGGCGCCGACCGGCGGCTGGACGCGGCGGTGGCCGGACTGCGCAAGATGCTCGGCGGGCTCGGCGACCCGGAGCGGGCCCAGCTGATGGCCCGTTCGCTGGCCGAACGCCTGGCGCTGGTGCTCCAGGGGTCGCTGCTGGTGCGGCACAGCACCCCGGCGGTCGCCGACGCGTTCTGCGCCTCCCGGCTGGACGGCGAGTGGGGCCACGCCTTCGGCACCCTGCCGCCCGGCGCCGACCTCTCCGGGGTCCTCGGGGGCGCCCGGACCGGCGGGGACGCCGCCTGATGCCCGGGGACCCCGGCGCCCCCGTACGGGTCGAGCGGGCCGGTCCGGTGACGACGGTGGTGCTGTCCCGGCCGGCCGCCCGGAACGCCGTCGACGGCCCGACTGCACGTCAACTCGCGGATGCCTTTCGGGAGTTCGACGACGACGAGAACGCGCGGGTGGCGGTGCTGTGGGGCGAGGGCGGCACGTTCTGCGCCGGTGCCGACCTCAAGGCGGTCGGCACCGCGCACGGCAACCGCGTCGCGCCGGACGGCGACGGGCCGATGGGCCCGACCCGGATGCGGCTCGGCAAGCCGGTGATCGCGGCGGTCGCCGGGCACGCGGTGGCCGGCGGGCTGGAGCTGGCGCTCTGGTGCGATCTGCGGGTGGCGGAGGAGGAGGCGGTCTTCGGGGTGTTCTGCCGGCGGTGGGGCGTCCCGCTGATCGACGGCGGCACGGTGCGGCTGCCCCGGCTGATCGGCGCGGGCCGGGCGATGGACCTGGTCCTGACGGGGCGTCCGGTGCCGGCCGCGGAGGCCCTGGACATCGGGCTGGTCAACCGGGTGGTGCCCACCGGCACCGCCCGCACCGCGGCGGAGCGGCTGGCCGCGGAGCTGGCCCGCCTCCCGCAGGCCTGCCTGCGCAGCGACCGGGCCGGCCTGCTGGACCAGGAGGGCCGGACCGAGGAGACCGCCATGGCCATCGAACTCCGGCACGGGCAGGCCGTGTTGGCCGAGGGCCTGGCGGGCGCGGCACGGTTCGCGGCGGGCGCCGGACGGCACGGCGCGGCGGACGACGCCCGATGACCGACGACGACCTGACCTACCCCGAACGGGGCGGCACCCGGCGCGCCCCACTGCCGCCCGGCTACCACCACCTGCGCGAGGCGGTCCGGCTCGGCAGCGGCCCGGCGGTGTTCGCCGCCGCCGGCGACGCGGTGGCCACCTTCCGAATGCACCGGGCGGCCGGCACCCGCATCCGGGCCGGCGCACCGCGGGCCGCCCCGGGCGTGACCGTCGACGTCTCGCTGGGCGCCGGCCCGCTGCGGATCACCGCCCCGTGCCGGGTGGTGTGGACCGTCGACGAGGCGGACCGGGCGGGCTTCGCGTACGGGACCCGGGCGGGCCACCCGGAGTGCGGCGAGGAGGCGTTCGTCGTCGAGCGGCGCCCGGACGGCTCGGTGTGGCTCACCGTCACCGCCTTCAGCCGGCCCGCCCGCGCACTCACCCGCCTCGCCGGGCCACTGGTCCCGGTGTTGCAGCGCGGGTACGCCCGTCATCTAGGCGCGACGCTGCGCCGGCTGGCCGGTGGCGCGGACGACCGCCGCTGATCGCCATACGTCCACCCCGGCTTCATCGTTCCGTCACCACCGGCCCGGCCCGCCGTGAGAGAAAGCCAGGCATGTGCGATGACGAACTGATCCCGCCGCAAGCGGACTTGACCGAGCAGGAGTGGCTGCGGACCGACCCCCGGACACCGGCCGGCGGACCGCTGCCGCGGACCACCGGCCGGGTCCCGGGGTATGTGGGGCGCCGCGCGGTGCTGGGCGGGGCGATGGCCGGCGCGGCGCTGGCGGCCCTGCCCGCGGGCGCCGGGACGGCCGCCGCCGCACCGCGCTCCGGCGGCCCGGCCGGCTCCTTCCCGTTCCCCGAACACCCCAACGGCAAGGGCGAGTTCGCCATCCTGATCATCGGGGACGCGGGCACCGGGGACGCGGCCCAGTACGCGGTGGCGGCCGCCGCCCGGGACGTCTGCCGGGCCGAGGGGGTGGGACTGGCCGTCGGCCTGGGCGACAACCTCTACGAGAACGGCCCGGAGTCCGACCACGACACGGAATTCCAGGACAAGTTCGAGAAGCCCAACAGCGGCATCGACGTGCCGTGGCTGATGGTGCTGGGCAACCACGACTGCTCCGGGCTGATCCCGGGCAGCGGCGGCGACCCGTCCCGCGGCGACCGGGAGGTGCTGTACGCCACCCGGTCACGGCGCTGGTACATGCCCGCCCGCTACTACAGCGTGCCGCTGCCCGCCGCCCGCCCCCTGGTGGAGTTCTTCGCCCTCGACACCATCCCCTGGTCGTCCTACGTCGCCCAGCTCGACCCGTACTACCGCTGGGACGGGCCGTACATGCGGGAGCAGCGGGCCTGGCTGGACGGTGCGCTGCGGGCGTCCCGGGCCCGCTGGAAGGTCGTCCTGAGCCACCACCCGTACCTCAACAACGGCAAGCACGGCAGCGCCGGCGCCTACGACGGCTTCACCATCGGCCACTACACCAGCGGCGTCCACCTCAAGGACCTGTACGAGAACGTGGTCTGCGGGCGGACCGACCTGATCCTGTCCGGCCACGACCACACGCTCCAGGTGCTGGAACCGACGGCCCGGACCGGCGGCACCCGGCAGGTGGTGTGCGGCGCGGCGGCGAAGACCGGCGACGGCAGGGCGCACTTCGACCACCCGGCCGCCTGGCAGAACTTCGCCGACCACGGCTTCATGGTCCTCAAGGCGTCCGCCGCCCGGCTGACCCTCGACGTCTACACCGTCGACGTACCGACCCGGCGGGCCACACTGGCGCACCGGACGCACAGCACCCGGCCGGTCGCAGCGGCGGCGCGGGCCACGGCGTCCGCCTGAGGACCCGTCCGGTGGATCGCGGCCGTACCGTGCGGTGGCGCCGTTCACCGCGGGGCACGGCCGCCGTCCCGGCCGCCGGGAATGCGGGCCGCGTGGGCCCCGCCTAAGGTGTTCGCATGGCCGAGCGGCCCCCCGACCCCTCCGCGGAGGGCTACGACCCCCGCGCCGACCGGGCCGCGCCCCGGGTCGAGGAGGCGGCACCCGGCGTGTCCCACCACGAGCCGATCGGGCTGCGCGAGCGGCTGTCGCTGAACCGCATGGGCACCTTCGACTGGGACCTGGACAGCGGGTTCATGGACCTGGACCCCGGCGCCATGGAGGTCTTCGACCTGCGCCCCGGCGAGTACGACGGCGCGCCGACGTCCCTGACCCTCCGGGTGCCCCCGGAGGAGGGCCTGCGGCTGGACGCGGCGCTCTCCCAGGCCCTCCAGGACGGCAACTCCTCCTACGGGGCGTACTTCCGGATCCAGTGCCGCGACGGGACCCGGCGCTGGACCCACTCCCAGGGGCGGATCCTGCACAACGCGCAGGGCGTCGCGTACCGGGTCATCGGCATCGTCCGGGAGGCGACCAGCGAGCTCGCCGACTCCGCGCTGCTGCGCTCGCTCCAGCAGGAGCGGCAGCGGCAGACGGTGATGGTGCAGCAGACCACCGCGGCGCTGGCCCGCGCGCTGTCGGTGACGGACGTGACGCGGGTGCTGACCGGCACCGGCGGCGCGCGGCGGTTCGGCGCGGACGCGCTGGTGCTGGGCCTGGTCGAGAACGACCGGTTCGAGGTGATCGCCACCGCCGGGCTGGACGGCGAGGTGCCCGCCGACATGATGAACTCGCGGCTGGACGACACCCTCCCGCTGTCCGACGCGGTGCGCTCCCGGCGGCCCAGCTTCCTGAGCACCCGCGGTGAGCTGGTCGCCCGCTATCCGCGGCTGCGCCCCTCCGTCGACGTGCTGCCGACCGGCAGTGCCGCCTTCCTGCCGCTGGTCGCGCAGGACACCGTCCTCGGGGCGCTGGGGCTGTTCAACCACGAGCCGGCGGTGCAGTCGCCGGAGGCCCGGAACCTGGCGCTGGCCCTGGCCGGTGTGGTGGCGCAGTCCCTGCAGCGGGCCACCCTCTTCGACCAGGAGCGGGAGTTCGCGACCGGGCTTCAGGCGGCGATGCTGCCGCGCCTGCTGCCGCCGATCGCCGGCGGCGAGGTCACCGTCCGCTACCACCCGGCGAGCGTCGGCCGGGACGTCGGCGGCGACTGGTACGACGTGATCGCGCTGCCGCAGGGCCGGACCGGGCTGGTGGTCGGCGATGTCCAGGGGCACGACACGCACGCCGCGGCGGTGATGGGCCAACTGCGGATCGCACTGCGCGCCTACGCCAGTGAGGGCC
The DNA here is from genome assembly GCF_002803155.1 of Streptomyces sp. CB02959. Taxonomy (GTDB): domain Bacteria; phylum Actinomycetota; class Actinomycetes; order Streptomycetales; family Streptomycetaceae; genus Streptomyces. Next base: position 274,994 of record NZ_NNBP01000002.1, on the reverse strand, counting down.
ACCCGCCGGAGACGGTGCTGGTGCGGGCCTCCCGCTTCCTGGCGGAGCTGGAGACCGAGCGGTTCGCGACCTGCACCTACGTCCAGGCCGACCTGGAGTCCGGGGCGCTGTACCTCGCCCGGGCCGGCCATCTGGGCCCGCTGATCTGCAACAGCTCCCGGCACATCGACTGGCCGGAGATCAGCGGCGGGCTGCCGCTGGGCCTGGCCACCGCCTTCGGGCAGGACCACTTCCCGGAGACCCAGCTGTTCCTGGAGCCGGGGTCGACGCTGCTGCTGTGCACCGACGGGCTGGTCGAACAGCCCGGCCAGGACATCTCGGCCGGGATCGACGCGCTGTCCGCCGCGGTCCGCGCCGGGCCCACCGCACTGGACGCGCTCGCCGACCGGCTCTCCGACCACCTGTGGGCCGAGCCCGGTTCGGACGACGACATGGCGCTCCTGCTGCTGCACCGGAGCGCGATCCCCGGGGAGGCCGCCACGCCGCGGCTGCGGCTGCACGTCCACCAGGCCGACCCGGCGGGCACCGCGGAGGTCCGCTCGGCGGTGCGCCGCACGCTGGACCAGTGGCGGGCGGGTGCGGTCACCCACGACGTGGAGGTGGCCGCCTCGGAGCTGATCGCCAACGCGCTCACCCACACCGAGAGCGGCGCGCTGGTCTCGGTGGAGCTGCTGCCCGGTTCGCCGTGCCGGATCCGGCTGGAGGTCGAGGACCGGTCCAGTCAGTGGCCGCGGCGCCGGCGGCCCGGCGAGACGGCGACCTCCGGGCGGGGCCTGCTGCTGGTGGAGGCGCTGGCCGACCGCTGGGGTGCCGAGCCGCGGGGGTCGGGCAAGGCGCTGTGGTGCGAGTTCGTGGTGCCGGACGACCCGCCCGGCAGAGGATCCTGAACTCACCGACGCGGCGCGGGAGATGGGCACCGCGGATACCCCGGACCCGGCCTGCGGAACCGGGCGTGCGAGCGGGGTGATCGTGCCAGGATGGCGACGACCGTTCGTCATGCAGGGGAGGGCATCGATGAGTGGCAGAACCGCCGGCCGGTGGTTCCCGTACGGGCCCGGCAGTCGCGCCGTGCTGATCGGTACCGGCCGCTACACCAGCCCGGACCTGCCGGGCATCCCGTCGGTCGCGGCCGACCTCCAGGGGCTGTGGGCGGCCCTGACCCATCCCGCACAGGGGCTGCTGGCCCCGGAGCACTGCCGGGTGGTGGCCGACCCCACCGACCAGTCGGCCGTCGGGGCGGCGCTGGCCTGGGCGGTGCGGGAGGCCGAGGAGGCGCTGCTGGTCTACTACGCGGGGCACGGCGTCCTGGACGACACCGGGCTGCTGCACCTGGGGCTGGTGCACACCGACCTCGACCAGGTGGGTTTCTCCGCCGTCCCGATCGACCTGGTGAAACGGCATGTGGGCGAGGCCCGGGCGAAGGCCCGGGTACTGGTCGTGGACTGCTGCTTCTCGGGCCGGGCGGTCTCCGCGATGGCCGGGCCGGCCGACCTGGCCCTCGGCCAGCTCGACCTGGCGGGCACCTACACCCTGACGTCCACCACGCGCACCGCCCCGGCCCACGCGCCCGCCGGGGAGGCGTACACCGCCTTCACCGGCGCGCTGCTGGACGCGCTGGCCGCGCCGGTCCCGCTCACCCTCGACGAGGTGCACGGGAAGGTCGACCGGGCGCTGCACGCCCGGGGGCTGCCGCGGCCGCAGCGCCGCTCGGCCGGGGCGGCCGGGTCCCTGGTGCTGATGCGGGGGCCGTCGGGGGTGCCGGGTACGGCGGGCGCACCCCGCACCGCGGGCCCGGTGCCGCCTCCGCCGCGCACCCCGCCGCCCGGCGGCCCGCCACCGTTCGACCTCGGCGCCCCCGCCCCGGCGCCGCGGCCCGCGCGCCGCGGCCGGGCGGTGCTGCTCGCCGCGGCGGTGGGCGGCGCCCTCGCCGTGCTGCTGACGTCGTCGCTGGTGCGGGGGGTGTTCGGAACCGGCGACGGAAGCGGCGGCGACGCCGCCGACCGCAAGGGGGCCGGCGCCCACACCACCCCCGGCGGGCCCCGCAACTCCCCCGGGAACCCTCTGCCGGACTCCGGCACGCCTTCGCCGGAGTCCGAACGCACCGCGGCCGCCGCGAAGGTGGTCTACCGCGACAAGCGTCTGACCTGGCGGGCGGCGAGCTGCCTGGGCGGCACGTTCCAGGCGCTCGACCTCGACGCGGCGTCCGTCGCCACGAGCCCGCTGTCCGCGTCGTCCGACGGCGACCTGGACTATATGGGCTGCCTGAAGGGAATGTACGGCGCCCAGGCCGTCATCGAGGTCGGCGGCAGCATGATGAGCCCGGTGCGGGCCGGCACCGCCGACGCCGGGACGGACACCGCCGAGGCCTGCCGGGCGGCCGCCGAGGGCAACCCGGTCGGCCCGCACCCCGACGCCGGGAAGATCACCGCCGGTACGGTCTGGTGCGTGGTGTCCACGCGGAACCAGGTGGCGAAGGTGACGTTCACCAAGGTGGACCCGGCGGACAGCAGCAGCGGCGCGGGGCCGGACAACCCGACCTTCGGCCTGACCGTCACCTTGTGGGCGGGGCCCTGATCCGGCGGACGGTCCCGCCGGATCAGGGCCCCGGGCTCACTCCTCCGGCCCGTACCACAGCGTCGTCATGTTGCAGAACTCGCGCATGCCGTGGCCGGAGAGCTCCCGGCCGTAGCCGGAGCGCTTGGCGCCGCCGAACGGGAGGCCGGGGTGGGAGGCGGTCATGCCGTTGAAGTACACCCCGCCGGCCTGGAGGTCCCGGGCCAGGCGCTCCTGTTCGGCGGCGTCCCGGGTCCAGGCGTTGGAACTCAGGCCGAACGGCGTGTCGTTGGCGAGCGTGACCGCCTCGTCCAGGTCGGCGACGCGGTACAGCGTGGCGACCGGGCCGAACGCCTCCTCGTGGTGGATCCGCATGCTCGGGGTGATGCCGGCGAGCACGGTCGGCTCGTAGAACCACCCGGCGTGGCGCTCGGGCGGGCGGCCGCCGCCGCACAGGGCCCGGGCGCCCCGGTGGACCGCGTCGTCGACGAGTTCCTCCAGGTCGGAGCGGCCCTGTTCGCTGGCGAGCGGTCCGACGTCGGTGGCCTCGTCCATCGGGTCGCCGACGGTCAGCGCGGCCATCCCCGCGGTGAACCGCTCGGCGAAGGCGTCGTGGACGTCGGTGTGGACGATGAACCGCTTGGCGGCGATGCAGGACTGGCCGTTGTTCTGGACGCGGGCGGTGACGGCGACCCGGGCGGCCTTGTCGAGGTCGGCCGAGGGGAGGACGACGTAGGGGTCGCTGCCGCCGAGTTCCAGGACGGTCTTCTTGATCTCGTCGCCGGCGGCGGCGGCGACCGCACGGCCGGCGGGTTCGCTGCCGGTGAGGGTGGCGGCGGCGATCCGCGGGTCGCGCAGCACCTCCTCGACGGCGCCCGAGCCGATCAGCAGGGTCTGGAAGCAGCCGTCGGGGTAGCCGGCGCGGCGGAACAGCTCCTCCAGGTAGAGCGCGGTCTGCGGGACGTTGGAGGCGTGTTTGAGCAGTCCGGTGTTGCCGGCCATCAGGGCGGGCGCGGCGAACCGGACGACCTGCCAGAGCGGGAAGTTCCACGGCATCACCGCGAGGACGGTGCCGATCGGCCGGTAGCGCACCACCGCGCGGGCCGCGCCGGAGTCGTGGACGTCGGCGGGGTCGGGCCGCTCGTCGGCGAGGAGCGCCTCGGCGTGGTCGGCGTACCAGCGCATCGCCTTGACGCATTTCGCGGCCTCGGCGCGGGCCTGGGCCAGTGGTTTGCCCATTTCGGTGGTGATGGTGCGCGCGATGCCGTCCTGGTCGGCTTCGAGCAGGTCGGCGGCGCGGTGCAGGAGTTCGGCGCGGTGGGCGAAGGACGTGCTGCGGTGGTCCTGGAAGGCCTGTTCGGCGCGGACCAGGCGGTCCTCGATCTCGCCCGCGTTGAGCGCGTCGAAGGTCTTGAGGGTCTCGCCGGTGGCCGGGTTGACCGTGGCGATGGCCGTGTTGGCCATGGTCGGCACCTCCTTGCGGTGCGGTGCGGTGGCGGGACGCCGGGGCCGGGCGCTAGGGAGGGCCGGGCGGCGCCTGCGTGAGCGGCTGCGGGACCGGGGACGGCTCCGGGACCGGGTCCAGGTCGGGGCCGGGTGGGCGGGGCACCGGTGAGGGTTCCGGGGGTATCGGGTCCGGCGGTGCCGGCGGGGTGGGCGGCCCGGGAATCGGCTCGGGCGGCACGGGGCCGGGGGGCGGTTCCGGAACGGGGCCGGGCGGTGGGCCTCCGGGGTCCGGGGGGACCGGCGGGGGCCGGTGGTCGCAGTCGGGTGTGCGGTCACGGCGGACGAGCGGTTGCCGCTGCACGACGGGCCTCCGGGATGAGACGACGGGTGGCGTAGGAGCCCCCGTACCCGAGTCTGGCCCGTCGATGGCCCGGACGCACGGCGGATTCCGGCGCCGGGCCGGTCCCCCGTCACCGCCCGGCCCGGCGCCCGTCCGTCACGGCTGCGGGTCCCGGGCGTCGTACCGGGCGAAGGCGCGGCGGCCCAGCCCCAGCGCGGTGACGACCAGGACGCAGGCCAGGCCGCCGCCGATCACCGCGGTGGCGGGCGAGGTCAGATCGGCCGCGGAACCGGCGAGGAAGTCGCCGAGCCGGGGGCCGCCGGCGACCACCACGATGAAGACGCCCTGGAGGCGGCCCCGCATCTCGTCCGGGGTGGCGGCCTGGAGCATGGTGCTGCGGAACACCATGGAGACGGTGTCCGCACAGCCCGCGACGGCCAGGAAGAACAGGCCCAGCCACAGGTGCCGGGAGAGCCCGAACGCGGCCACGGCGGCGCCCCAGGCCGCCACCGAGATCAGGATGGCCAGGCCGTGGCGGCGGATGCCGCCGAGCCAGCCGGAGAACAGGCCGCCCAGGACGGCGCCGACCGCGGGGGCGGCGACCAGCAGGCCGACGGTCTTGGCGTCGCCGCCGAACCAGAGCGCGGCGACCGCGGGGAACAGCGCGCGGGGCTGGGCCAGCACCATCGCCGCGAGGTCGGAGAAGAACGTCATCCGCAGGTTGGGGCGGGTGGCGAGGAACCGCAGGCCGTCCAGGACCGAGGCCCGGCGGGCCGGTCCCTCGCCCTGCTCGGGCCGCATGGCGGGCAGGCGCCACATCGCGTAGAGCGAGGCGCTGAAGGCCGCCACGTCGATCAGGTAAGCCGCCTGGTAGCCCCACAGGCCGACGATCACGCCGCCCAGCATCGGCCCGCCCATCAGGCCGAGGTTGGAGGTGAGCGACTGGAGGGCGTTGGCGGCCGGCAGCTGCTCGGTGGGCAGCAGCCGGGGGATCATCGACGAGCGGGCCGGGGAGTTCATCGCGAAGCAGACGGCCTGGAGGGCGACGACGGTGTAGAGCAGCCAGACCCGGTGGTAGCCGGCCAGTGCCGCGGCGGCCAGCGTCACGGACATCGCGGTGGCGCCGGCGGCGCTGTACAGGCCCAGCTTGCGGCGGTCGACGGTGTCGGCGATGGCGCCGCCGTAGAGCCCGAAGACGACCAGCGGGACCAGGGAGCACAGGCCCACCAGGCCGACGGAGAAGGTGGAGCGGGTGAGGGCGTAGACCTGGAGGGAGACCGCCAGCGCGGTCATCTGCTGGCCCATCCAGGAGACAGTGTTGCCGCACCACAGGCGGCGGTAGTCCGGCGAGGTGCGCAGCGGGGTCAGATCGGCGAAGATCCGCCCGCGCCGCGCTATTCGGGGCTTTTCGCCCTTTCCGGCCTGGTCATCGGCCGGCGCGTCAGAGGTCGTTGTACGTGGCACGCAGCAGTAAACCACGTCATCGGGCCGCGGCGGAATAGGTGAATGAGCCGACTGCCCCTTACCGTTCGGCGTCCGGCGGACCGTCGTCCGGCAGCCCGTACACCCGGCGCGCGGTGCCCGCCGCGATCATCGCCGCGACCCGCCGGGCGTCCGCCGCCGACCAGGCACCGGACGCCGTCCAGCCGCCCAGCACCTCCCCCAGCGCCGACCGGAACAGCGCGCTGCCCACCGCGTACAGCTCCGGCAGGCCGTAGGCGTCGGTGGAGAACAGCAGCTTGCCGAACGGCGCCAGTTCCAGGAATTCGGCGAGCACCGCGGCGGCCCGCGGGCCGACGTGGGTGAGGGTCAGCCCGACGTCGGCGTAGACGTGCGGGAAGACCCCGGCCAGGTAGGCGGCCTGCCGGTGGTACGGGTAGCAGTGCAGCAGCACCAGGTCGGTGCCGGTGTCCGCGGTGGCCCGGACGAGGTCGGTGAGCAGCGTCGGATCGGCGTGGTCCAGCCGCAGGTCGGGGTCGCCGAAGCCGGTGTGCAGTTGGAGCGGGCGGCCGGTGGCGACGGCGAGCCAGACGAGGTGGCGCAGCAGGACCGGGTCGGTGAGCCGGGGCGCGCCCGCGCCGAGCCAGTCGCGGGCCGCCGTGCGCACCGCGTCCGGGCCGGGCGGCGCGGGGGCCAGGGCGAGGCCGTGCCGGTAGGCGGCCACCGACTTGAACGCGACCGCGGTGTCCGCGGCCGCCCGCACGGCGCGGGCGAGGTCGCCCGCGAACTCCTCGGCGGCGTCCGCCGTACCGGCCCCGCGGTGGCCGGCCGCGGTCCGCTCGGCCAGGGCTTCCAGCCGCACCACCTCGTGTCCGGTGCCGCCGCCCGCACCGGCGGTCTCGGCCGGTCCGGTCAGGTCGCCGGACAGCCCGGTGTCGAGAAGGTAGGCGCCGATCCCGGTGGCGGTCAGCAGCCGCCGCCGGGTCTCGTCCGGGCCCAGTTCGCGGCGGCGGGCCAGATAGTGCTCGGGCGGGCAGTGCTCGGGCAGGTCGAGCAGCGGCGGGCACCAGCGGCGGACCGCGAAGCCGGTCTGGGTGTCGAAGAAGGTGGTGCCCGCCGCGGGCGGCCGGTCCGCTTCGGTGAGGAACGCGGCGAACGTCCCGGGGTCCGGTTCGTAACGGATCACGCCGTGGCAGTGGTGGTCCACCAGCGGCGGCAGTCCGTCCAGCACCGCGGAGCCGGCGCCGGGCCCCGGGGCGTTCGCGGCCGTCACCAGCGCCAGCGGGTGGCCGCGGCGATCTCTTCCGGTTCGCGCTCCTCGAAGTGGGCCTCCTCGGCCCGCCGGACCGCGAGCACCGCACCGTGCAGCACCTCGCCGAGCGCCTCGCGCAGCGGCGTCGACTTCTCGAACCGGTCGGCGGCCTCGGTGAGCGTGGCGGGCAGCCGGACGATGCCGCGCCGGGCGCGCTCGCGGACGCCGAGGACGCCCGGGTCGCCGGGCTGCGGGGCGGGCAGGTGGGCGCCGGTCTCGATGCCGTGCAGCCCGGCGGCGATCACCGCGCCGACCACGAGGTAGGGGTTGCCGACGGCGTCGAAGGGCTTGATCTCGGCGTGGCCGCCGTCGGGGTCGTCGGGGGCGCCGGTGATCAGCCGGAGCGCCGCCTCGCGGTTCTCCACGCCCCAGCACTGGTAGACCCCGGCCCAGTGGGAGGGCTGCAGCCGCAGGTAACTGGCGGGCGAGGGGCAGCCGATGGCGAGCAGGGCGGGCAGCGTGTCCAGGACGCCGGCGAGGAACGCCACCGCGTCGGGCGCCAGGCCCCAGTCGGCGCCGGCGGTCCGGTGCAGGCTCGTCCCCGCGCGGTGGAGGCTGAGGTGGAGGTGGCAGCCGTTGCCGACCTCGCCGGCGACGACGGACGGGGCGAAGGTGGTGCGCAGCCCGTGCCGGGTGGAGACCGCGCGGATCGTCTCGCGGACCAGGACGACGTCGTCGGCGGCGCGCAGCGGGTCACCGGGGGCGGTGCTGACCTCGAACTGGCCGGGCGCGTACTCGGGGTGGAGCTGGAGGACCTGGACGCCCTGGACGGTGAGGGCTTCGGTGACGTCCCGGAGGTAGTCGGAGAGCTCGACGACCCGGGTCATGCCGTAGGCGGGGCCGGTGCAGGGGTAGTCGAGCAGTTCGGCGTCGGCGGGCCCCTGCGGGGCGCGGGTGACCACCCACTCCGTCTCGAAGCCCATCCGCAGGTCGAGGCCGGCGGCGGCGGCCCGGTCGACCATCCGGCGGGCGAACAGCCGCTGGCAGGCGGGGTGGGGTTGCCCCGACTGGTCGTAGCGGTCGACCGGCGCCCAGGCCCAGCCGGGCTGCGCGGCGAGGGTGGTGAGCCGGTCCAGGTCGGGGAAGAGCCGCAGATCGCCGTCGGGGCCGCCGAGGTGGTCGGAGGCGGTGACGGCGTCGTCGGAGGTGAAGACGTCGAAGACCGGCGACATCCCGACGCCGCGTTCCACGACGTCCGCCAGCCGCGCCGCCGGAATCGACTTGACGCGGGTGATGCCCGCGTTGTCCACCCAGGTCAGCGCGATGTTGCCGACGCCCTCCGCGTCGAGTCGCGCCGCCAACTGGCGGGCGCTCTCGCGCTCTTCCGCCCGCGATCCCATAGAACAGTCCTTACGTGGCCGTGCCGATCCCTCGGCGCCCGTTCCCGCTGAGTGCCCGGATCGGCCAGGGCCTCCCGGTCAGGGGCAGTTGAACTCGCACCATACGCACTTTCCACCGCCGCGCGGCTCCACTCCCCAGACATCCGCCAGCCGGTCGACGAGGAGCAGGCCGCGGCCGGAGACCCCGGCCTCGCCGGGCTCCCGGCGGCGCGGCAGGCTGCTGGACCCGTCCTCGACCTCCAGCCGCAGCCGCCGTTCGGCGCCGTGCGGCATACGGATGTTGACGACCGCCTCGCCGTCGGTGTGCAGCAGGGCGTTGGTGATCAGCTCGTCGGCGACCAGCTCGATCTCGTCGGAGCGCTCGCGGGCGCCCCAGGCGCGCACCGCGGCACGGATCATGTGGCGGGCGGCGGACAGCCCCTCGGGGTCGGCGGGGACGATGTGCTGCCGGAAGCGGCCCACCGTGTCGTGCTCGGGCGCCCCGAGGCGACGCAGCAGGAGCAGCGCCATGTCGTCCTCGCCCCGCCGGCCGTCCGCCGACTCGCAGAGCCGGTCGGCGAGTTGCTGGACGTCCTGCGGGCCGTCCCGGACCTCGCGCGCCAACTGCCGCAGACCGGCGTCCAGATCGGCGCCGGGCTCCTCGACCAGCCCGTCCGTGCACAGCACCAGAGTGTCGCCGGGGGCGAGGTGGACGGTGGTGACGGGGTAGTCCAGCAGCCGGAATTCGGAGGAGATGCCCAGCGGCAGCCCGCCGGCCACCGGGAGCCGGCGGCAGATGCCCTCGGCGTGCCGCACCATCGGGTCGAGGTGGCCGGCCCGGACGAACCGGGCGGCGCCGGTGGTCAGGTCGGCGTCGACGTAGGTGCAGGTGGCGAAGCGGTCGGTGTCGAGTTCGTTGAGGAACGCGGAGGCCCGCGCCATCACGGTGGCCGGCGCGTGCCCCTCCGCGGCGTAGGCGCGCAGCACGATCCGCAGCTGCCCCATGAGCGCGGCGGCCTGGGTGTCGTGGCCCTGGACGTCGCCGATCACCGCGGCGACCCGGCCGTCCGGGAGCGGGATCACGTCGTACCAGTCGCCGCCGATGTCCCGGCCCATGCGGGCGGAGCGGTAGCGGACCGCGATCTGCGCCTCGGGGAAGCCGGGGATCCGGCGCGGCAGCATGGCCTGCTGGAGGCCGGCGGCGATCTCGTGCTCCTGGTCGAAGAGCATCGCCCGGGCCAGGCTCTGCGCGATGCTGCTGCCCAGCGCGACCAGCACGTTGCGTTCCGGGTCGCGGAAGTCGCTCTCCCGCTCGAAGAACAGCCCGATCACCCCGATCGGGCGCCCCTGGGCGATCAGCGGCAGATACGCGGCGGAGCTGACGTTGAGCGGCTCGATGGCCGGCCACAGGCGCGGGTAGTGGGTGCGGAACTGCTCCCGGCTGTGCACGAACCGCGGGGTGAGGGTCCGCACCACCTCGCTCATCGGGAACTCGTCACCGATACGGGTGTACTCCAGGTCCGGGACGAAGCTGCCCGCCTTGCCCTCGGAGACCAGCCGGATCCGCCCGGCCTCGACCAGGCCGAGGATGACGTTCTCGGCGCCCAGCCGGCTCAGCCCCTGCTCGTCGGCGAGCACACCGATCACCTCGCCGACCGTGCGGGCGTGCGCCAGGGCGGCGGTGGTGCGCTCGACGATGCTGGTGTGCCGGCGGCGCTCCTCGGTGACCGCGATCTGCTCGGCGGCCTGGGCGTACTCGTCGGTGGCGTCGCGGACCACACCGATGATGCGGCGGGGCCGGCCGGTGGGGTCGCGGCGGATGCTGCCCTGGGCGTGGGTCCAGCGCAGGCCGCCGTCCCGCAGCCGGATCCGGAAATAGGCACCGTAGGAGTGACTGCCGTCCTTGAGGGCGCGGGCCACCAGGGCGTCGAGCCGGGCCGCCTCGTAGCTCGGGACCCGGCAGCCGAGGCTCTCCGGGCGGTCGTCGTACTCCGCCGGCCGGAGGTCGAAAACCTCCAGCGCGGGCGGATCCAGATGCATCAGCCCGCTGTCGAGGTCCCAGTCGAAGCCGCCCATCCCGTTGAGCGCCAGGGTCAGGTCCGGGTGGGCGGGCCAGTCCTCCGGCACCGACACGGTGGGCCCCTTCGCTCCCCGGTCAGCCATGCCGTCACTTTGCCACATTCACCCTTATTGCGGCTTGTCCAGTCGCACCGCGGTGGCTCGGCAAGCGGCACGCCGGAGCTCGCCCGGCCCCCCGTTACGGCTTGCCCGGCAGCCCCGCGGCGGCCTGCGGAGCGCCACCGCCACGGCTTGCCGGCCCCATCGCCACGACCGTCCGCGCCTACCGGGACGGACCGTCCCACCCCACCCGCCACATCACTGACTCATGACTCAGTACCCTCTCAACACCATCTCACACATGCAGGAAGAACAGCGCCTTTCCACTCTCACCCCCCGGAAGTCGTTGCGATGTTCTCAACACCCTGTTAGCGTCCCCGGCCATGAACGAAGACCCCGGGGACCGGATCGCCGACGACACCGGACGCGTCACCGACCGCGTCCGGCAGGTGATCGCACGGCTCGGCTGCAGCCATCGGGAGTTCGCCCGCCGGATCGTCATGGACCCGTCCAAACTCTCCAGGTCACTGGGCGGCACCCGACGCTTCGCCCTGGCCGAGATCGTCCGGATCGCCGACATCGGCGGGGTGGACACCGGCTGGCTGCTGGGCGCCCCGGAACGCCCCGCGGCACCGCCCGAGCCCCGCCCGGCCACGGTCCCCGACGGCGGCCGTCCGCTCCAGATCGTCCGGGAGACCGTCCGCCTGATCGCCGAGCACGGCTTCCACGCCGTACGGGTCGCCGACATCGCAGCCGCCTGCGGCACCAGCCCGGCCGCCGTCCACTACCACTTCCCCGGCCGCGACGAACTCCTGGAGGCCGCCGTCCGCTGGTGCATGGACGAGGACACCGAACGCCGCGCGGCCGGACTGGCCGCCGCCCCCGACGCCCGCGCCGAACTCCTGCACCTGATCGCCCTGCAGACCCCCCGCACCGCACAACAGCGCCGGCAGTGGCTGGTCTGGCTCGACCTGTGGGCACAGGCCGCCCGCGACACCGCCGTGGGGCGCCTCCACGAGCACTACTACCGGCAGTGGCGCACCACCGTCGCCGACGTCCTCCGGCGCGGCATCGACCAGGGCGTCTTCCGCCCCGTCGACCCCGACGTCACCGCCCTCCGGCTCACCGCACTCATCGACGGCCTGGCCACCCAGGTCCTGGCCACCGCCCCGGACAGCACCAGCCCGGACACCATGCACGCCGCCCTGCTGGCGTTCGTCGAGAACGAACTCGACGCGCCCCGGCCGGACCCGGCCGCCGATCCGAACCGACCCTGACGTCCCTGACGACTCTGACGACTCTGACGACCCGGACGACCGGGGCACGCAGGGCGGGCCCCGGGACTCCCCGGACGGCTCCCTGACGGCCCTGAGCGCTCGTGCCGCTGCCGTTCGCCGTACACCCGCCCCCGTTCCCTCTGAAGAGCAGCGCCACGTCCCCGGCCCGGCGCACGCCGCCGCTGCTGCCCGCCCCTGCCGAGCGACCACCCTCCCCGCCGCGCAGACCTGCCCTGCCTACCTACCGACCGACCGACCCGAAGGGATCCCATGACCACCCCCACCAGCGAGGTCATCATCACCTGCGCCCTCACCGGCGCCGGTGACACCGTCCGCCGCTCCCCGCACGTCCCCGTGACGCCCGAGCAGATCGCCGCGTCCGCCGTCGAAGCGGCCGCCGCGGGCGCCGCGGTGGTGCACATCCACGTCCGCGACCCCGAGACCGGCGCCCCGTCCCGCGACCCCCGCCTCTACGCCGAGGTCGTCGACCGCATCAAGCAGACCGGCACCGACGTCGTCATCAACCTCACCGCCGGCATGGGCGGCGACCTGGTCATCGACCCGGAGCAGCCGCTCACCCAGCTGCCCGGCACCGACCTGGTCAGCGGCCTGGAACGGCTGCCGCACGTCGAGGACCTGCTCCCCGACATCTGCACCCTGGACTGCGGCTCCCTCAACTTCGGCGACGGCTCCACGCTCTACGTCTCCACGCCCGACATGCTGCGCGCCGGCGCCAAGCGGATCCAGGAACTCGGCGTCCGTCCCGAGCTGGAGATCTTCGACACCGGCCAACTGTGGTTCGCCAAGCAGCTGCTCGCCGAGGGACTGCTGGACGACCCCACCGTCTTCCAGCTCTGCATGGGCATACCGTGGGGCGCCCCGGCCGATCCCGGAGTGCTCCAGTCGATGGTGAACATGCTGCCCGAGGGCGCCCAGTGGGCCAGTTTCGCACTCGGCCGGATGCAGATGCCCTGGGTCGCCCAGTCGATCCTGCTCGGCGGCAACGTCCGCGTCGGCCTGGAGGACAACCTCTACCTCAGCCGCGGCGTCAAGGCCACCAACGCCCAACTCGTCGAACGCGCCGTCCAGATCACCGAACTCCTCGGCGCGACCGTGGCCACTCCGGACCAGGCCCGCGCCCGGCTGGGCCTGAAGCTGCGGGCGTGAGGGCGCGGAGCTGAGGGTGCGGAGCTGAGGTCGGGGGGTTGAGGGCGCGGGGTCAAGAAGGCGGGTCTGAGGCCCGGGCAGGCGCCGGGGCGAGGCAGGCGCCGCGTCGCGCCCCTGCGCCCGCACTCCCTACTCCCTCACTCCCTCACTCCCTCACTCCCTCACTGCCGCACCCTCGGCGTCGCGCCTACGCACGCACCGATGCCGATGCCGATGCCCCGACGAGCCGTATCCGGCGTGCCGTACCCCGACGAGCCGTCGCTCCACGGTCCCCCACTCGAACTCCCGCCCCCAGGAGGCAGCACCCCATGCCCTACACCCCCTCCACCACCCCCGAGGCCGCGCGCCGCGTGGCCTGCATAGGCGCCGGCGTCATAGGCGGCGGTTGGGTCGCCCACTTCCTCGCCCGCGGCTACGACGTCACGGCCTGGGACCCCGCCGACGACGCCGCGGACAAGCTCCACCGCCTGGTGTCGGCCGCCTGGCCCGCCCTGGAACAACTGGGTCTGGCCGACGGCGCCTCCCCGGACCGGCTGACGGTCGCGCCGACCCTCGCCCAGGCCGTCGCCGACGCCGACTTCGTCCAGGAAAGCGCCCCGGAGAAGCTGGAGTTGAAGCGTTCGCTGCTCGCCGAACTGGACGCCGCCACGCCCCCCGGCGTGGTCATCGCCTCCTCCACCTCCGGCTACCCGATGACCGACATGCAGACCGCGGCGGCCGACCCGTCCCGCCTGGTCGTCGGCCACCCCTTCAACCCGCCGTACCTGATCCCGCTCGTCGAGGTCGTCGGCGGTACGCAAACCGACCCCGCGGCCGTGACCTGGGCGTCCCGCTTCTACGACCTCGCCGGCAAGTCGGTCATCACCATGGACCGCGAACTCCCCGGCTTCATCGCCAACCGCCTCCAGGAGGCACTGTGGCGCGAGGCCCTGCACATGGTCGCCAACGGTGAGGCCACGGTCGAGGACATCGACGCCTCGATCACCGAAGGCCCGGGCCTGCGCTGGGCGTTCATGGGCCCCTGCCTGACCTTCGCACTGGCCGGCGGCGAGGGCGGTATGGCCCACATGCTCGACCACTTCGGCCCGTCCCTGAAGTCTCCCTGGACCCGCCTGGAGGCCCCCGAACTGGACCGCGAACTCCGCGACGCCATGGTCGACGGCTGCGCGACCGCCGCCGGGGACCGCACCTACGCCGACCTGGTGGCCGAACGCGACCAGGGCGTCATCAACGTCCTCCGCGCCACCGGCCGCCTCCCCCACACCAGTCACGCCGACTCCCGCAGCAACCCCGACTCCCCCGGCACCCCCAAGAGCCCCAACACCCCGGGGAGCCTGGCCTGATGAAGCCCCAGCCACCCACTTCACCCACACCACTCACGCCACCCACGCCACCCACGCCACCCACAGCAACCGCCCCGTCTGCACCCCCCACAGCTACCGCCGCCCCGGTTTCGCCTCCCCCCGGGGGCCCCTCCCCCCACCCCTCCCCACCCCTCCCCCTCCCCCTCTTCCGCCAGGTCGTCCACGAGAGCTGGATCGACTACAACGGCCACCTGAGCGAGGCGTACTACGTCCTGGTCTTCGGCTTCGCGACCGACGCCCTGATGGACGCATGCGGTCTCGACGCCGACTACCGCACCCGCACGGGCTGCTCCCTCTACACCGTCGAGGCCCACGTCCGCTATCTCGACGAGGTCCCCCGCGGCAGCCAACTGGCCGTCCGCAGCACGGTGCTGGGGGTGGCCGCCAAGAAGCTCCGCGTGGTCCACGAGATGTACCGCTGCGATCCCACCGGTGCACCCAGCGGCACTCCGGTGGCCACCGAGGAACTCTTCACCCTCCATGTCGACCAGCGCGAAGGGTTCGCCGTCCCCTTCCCCGACGCCACCCACGCCCGTCTCGCCGCCCTCACCACACCGGCCCCGGACTGGGCCGGTCACGGGATCCGACCGGTCGGCACCTGACCATCGGTGCGCGGCGCACAGGTTCGGCGGCCCCGAAAACGCCGTGCCATCCGGGCCCGGTCGTGTTCTGATCATCGATCATGCGTCATGTGCGAACTCCTCTCTCCGACGAACGCGACCTCCTGACCAGGATGGAGCGGAATCTGGCCGAGCACGCCTGCCACCTGCACCGGAACCTTGCGGGCGCGACCGTCACCGAGGCCGCCGACCTCCTCGTCGCGGACAGCGGCCTCGCCGACGACACCTTCAACGTCGTCGCCGGGGCCCGCTTCACCCCCGCCACCGCCACGCCACGGATCGCCGAAACCGTGCGGGCGGCGGCGGGGACCGGCCGCCCCTTCTCCTGGTGGGTGGGCCCCGCCTCGACACCGCCGGACCTGACGGCCCGGCTCGCGGCCGCCGGTCTTCCCCCTTCCGATCACGAGACGGCCATGTGGGCCGAACTCGACGGCACTCTCCCTTCCCCCTCCCCGGACCTCCTGGACATCCAGCAGGTGACCACCCCCGAACAGCTCGCGCACTACGCCGCGATCCTCGCCGCGAACTGGAACCCGCCCGCCGCCACCGTCCTCCGCTTCTACGAAGGGGCGGCGCGGCAGGCACTGGCAGCCGACTGCCCGGCCCGTTTCCTGGTCGGCTACGCCGACGGCCGCCCGGTCGCTTCGGCCGAGGTCTTCCACCACGCCGACGTCGCCGGGATCTACAACATCTGCACCCTGGCCGACCACCGCCGACGCGGATACGGCACCGCCCTCACCCTGGCCGCGCTGCACACGGCCCGCGCCGAGGGCACCGGCATCGCCGTTCTGCAGGCGTCCGCGGACGGCGAACCCGTCTACCGCCGACTGGGCTTCCGCTCCTGCGGCCGCTTCACCGAACACCCCCTCGGCCCCTGAAGTCCGCGATGGTCATGAACGACACGGCTCCGCCCTCCTCAGCCCTTCGTCAGCGCCTCGCCGACCCGGAGTGTCATCTGGAGCTGGGTGGCGTCCCGGTGCGTCGGGTTGAACGCGAGCACCGCGCGGCGCTGCTGGTCGCGGGTGGCGATCATGAAGGAGGCGTAGCCGTACCGTTCACCGGTCTTGCCCCAGAACGTGATGCCGTTCATCGTGACGGTCTGCAGACCGGCGCCGTAGCGGGCCGGGCTGCCGTCGACCATGCGCACGCCGTCGGGCAGGGTGAACATGCGCTCCAGGACGGGCCGTGGCAGCAGCGTGCCGGAGAACAGGGCGGTCTGGAAGCGGTCCAGATCGCCGGTGGTCGATATCATCTCGCCCTCGCCCCAGGCGGATGTCTGGTCGTACGCGGTGATGTCGAGCAGGCTGCCGTCGGTCATTCTCAGGTAGCCGTGCACGTGGGGGCCGTGGATGCGGGGGTCCCTCCCGGGCAGTGAGGTCCGGCGCAGGCCGAGCGGGTGCAGGATGCGGTCGGCGATCACCTCGCCGTAGTGACGGCCGGTCAGGCGCTCGATGAGCAGGGCGAGGAGGACGTAGTTGATTCCGCGGTACTCCTGCTTGCTGCCGGGGGTGAACTTCATCGGGCCGCGGGAGATCAGGGCGACCAGTTGTTCCGGGGTCCATCTGTCGTAGCGGTGGCGGGCGATGCCCTCGGGGGTGGACAGGTCCGGTGCGCCGTCGCGCGATTCGTCGGGCAGGCCGCTGGTGTGGTTCAGCAGCTGGGTGACGCTGATGGGCGGGAACGCGGACGGCAGGACGCCGGGAAGGTGGCGCTGGACGGGGGCGTCGAGCACGAGGCGGTGTTCGGCGGCCAGTTGGAGGACCACGGTGGCGACGAACACCTTGGTGATGCTGCCGATGCGGAAGGTGTCGTGCTCGTCGATGGGTCGGCCGCTCGTGCGGTCGGCGACGCCGGCGGTGCCGTACCAGCGGCCCGCCTTGCCGGTGACCCGCAGCTGGGCGCCGGTGACCTCGGGGTGTGCGAGGTCGGAGAGGGCGGTGCGCAGGGCCGTGACTTCCAGCGGCGGGAGCGGTGCGGGTGGGGCTGGTGGTGTCGGCGGGGACGCTGCGGCGGCAGTGCGCGTCGGGCCGATGACGGCGAGGGCCGCCGCACCCGCCACTGCCGCACCGATGGCCGCTCTGCGGGAGAGGTGGGCCGGGCCGACGGAAGGGGACGGAGAGGCCGAAGGCGTACCGAAAGGCGTGTCTGAGGTCATGTCTGAAGTCATGTCGGAAGTCATGCCTGACACTGTGCCGATCGCGGGGCGCGCCGGCCTCAGGGATCTCCCTGAACCCGTCCCGGATGCGACCCTGAGGAAGTACCCGTCCGCGTCATGAACGGAGATCAGGGTTTTGTCCACACATGGCCACCGCATTGAGGTCAAGCGCGGCACCGAGCACGTCCGGGTCGTGGTGAACGGGCAGTTGCTCGCCGAGAGCCGGCGGCCGCTGCTGCTCTTCGAGACCGGTTTTCCGGTGCGGTACTACCTGCCGCCGGAGGATGTCCGCACCGATCTGCTGACGCCGTCGGCGACCCGTACCGTGTGCCCGTTCAAGGGCACCGCTTCCTACTGGTCGCTCGAACAGGGCCCCGAGGACCTTGTCTGGGCCTACCCCGAGCCGCATGCCGGGGTCGCGGAGATCAAGGATCATCTCTGTTTCCACGAGGTGCAGTTGGGGTAGTGGCGGCGGCCGTCTCCGCGCCCCGAAGCATCGTTAGGAAAGTTTCCTGACAATTATCGTGCCGACTTCTTGACGCGTACATGGGGGTCCCTTCAGGATCACTTGGGACGGCTCCCCCATGCCGATCCAGGAGACGGAAATGACGTCCATCCCCCGCGCCGAGCAGCCGATGCGGAACCCGGCGCAGCCCGAGAAATCCAACCAGCACAAGCCGACCAGGCGACTGAAATCCCCTGCCGGCGGCCCCCGTTGGAGCATCCCCGCCGCCGCGGGCGCGGCCCTCGCGCTCGTCGGCGGCGTGGCGCTCTGGTCCGCCCCCGGCCGTGCGGACGCCGCGCCGGACCGCGTCCCGGGTGCGCACGCCGCCGGATTCACGGCCGTCGCCGCCGGCGACATCGCCGAGCAGTGCACCGCGAAGGACAGTGACTGCGAGCACGCCAAGACCGCGGCACTGGTCAAGAAGATCAACCCGGCGTTCGTGCTGACCATGGGCGACAACCAGTACGACGACGCCCGCCTGAAGGACTTCAAGAAGTACTACGACAAGACCTGGGGCGCCTTCAAGGACAAGACGCACCCGGTCGCCGGCAACCACGAGACCTACGACCCGGCCGGCGCCCTCGCCGGCTACAAGGCGTACTTCGGCTCGATCGCGTACCCCAAGGGCAAGCCCTACTACAGCTTCGACCAGGACAACTGGCACTTCATCGCGCTGGACTCCAACACCCTGGACTCCGCGGAGCTGGCCTGGCTCAAGGCCGACCTGGCCGCCACCTCCAAGAAGTGCGTGGCCGCCTACTGGCACCATCCGCTCTTCTCGTCGGGCGAGCACGGCAACGACCCGGTCAGCCGCCCGGTGTGGAAGCTGCTCCAGGACGCCAAGGCCGAGCTGGTCCTCAACGGGCACGACCACCACTACGAGCGGTTCGCCCCTCAGGACCCCGACGGCAAGGCCGACAAGAACGGGATCGTGGAGCTGCTCGGCGGGATGGGGGGCGCCAACCCGTACAAGATCGAGGAGGTCCAGCCCAACAGCGAGAAGCGGCTCACCAACACCTTCGGTGTGGTGCGGTTGAACTTCACCGACAACGGCTTCTCCTGGGACCTGATCGGCACGGACGGCAAGACGAAGGACAGCAGTCCGTCCTACCAGTGCCACTGACCGACCGGCCCGGCCCCGGGGGCCGGGCCGGACAGCACCGCCATCCAGGTCGATTCCTCCTACGCCCACCAGGGTTGATCGATGTATCTCGCGACCACGGACGCGGCCGCGACGGCAAAGGTGACGCGGGGCCGCGTCGGCGGGCCGGTACTGGCCCTCGGCGCGGTCAGCCTGGTCACCGACGTCTCCTCCGAGATGGTCACCGCCGTGCTGCCCCTCTACTTCGTCCTCCAACTGGGTCTCTCCCCCCTTCAGTTCGGCTTCCTCGACGGCCTCTACAACGGCGTCACCGCGCTCGTCCGGCTGCTCGGCGGGCGCGCCGCCGACCGCGGCGGCCGGCACAAGCTGGTCGCCGGAGCCGGTTACGCCCTGTCCGCGCTCTCCCGGCTGGGACTGCTGCTCGCCGGCGGCGGCACCCTGGGCATCGGTGCGGCGCTCGCCGCGGACCGCATCGGCAAGGGCGTCCGCACCGCCCCGCGCGACGCCCTGATCTCACTCAGCGCGCCGCCGGACGCGCTCGGCCGGGCCTTCGGCGTCCACCGGGCGATGGACACCACCGGCGCCCTCCTGGGACCGCTCGCCGCGTTCGCGCTCCTCTGGGCCACCGCCGACGCGTACGACGCGGTGTTCGTGGTCAGCTTCTGCGTGGGGCTGCTCGGGGTGCTGCTGCTCGTCGCCTTCGTCCCGGGGAGGGCCGGGCTGCCGGCCCACCAACGGGAGCCGCGCCCCGTGCCCCGCTCCCAGGGCCGGCTGCTCGCCCCGCTCCGCGACCCCGCCTTCCGGCGGATCTGCGCGGCGGCGGGCCTGCTGGGCGCGGCGACCATCGGGGACTCGTTCCTGTACCTGCTGCTCCAGCGCCGGCTGGACTTCGCGGTGAGCTGGTTCCCGCTGCTGCCGCTGGGCGCCGCGGCGGTCTACCTCGCGCTCGCCGTGCCGGCCGGCCGGCTCGGGGACCGGATCGGCCGCCGGGTCCCGTTCCTGTGCGGGCACGTGGCGCTGCTCGGCGGCTATCTGCTGTTCCTGGCCACCGATGCGGGGCCGGTGCTCCTGGTGGGCGTCCTGCTGCTGCTCGGTGTCTTCTACGCGGCCACCGACGGGGTGCTGATGGCACTGGCCGGACCGGTGCTGCCGGCCGCCAACCGGGCGAGCGGGATGGCGCTGCTCCAGACGGGCCAGGCGCTGTGCCGGCTACTGGCCGCGGCGGGCTTCGGTGCCGCCTGGACGCTGTGGGGCAGCGGCCCGGCCCTGGTCACCGCGGCTCTCGCGCTGGCCGCGGCACTGGCGGCCGCCACTGTCCTCCTCTCCGGACGTGCGGGCCGCGGCCCGGCCGACCGTGGGCGCCCCGGCACCCGGCAACCGAGCCCCGCCCCGCCCTCGGAGGACCCGGCCCCGGAAGGCCCGGATCCGCAAGAACCGGAGCACACCGGAGGTCCCGAGAACACCGGCCCGCCCCCGGAGCGCCCCGGTCCGGAAGCCCCCGACCCCGAAAGGCGACCGTCCCGCCCATGACCCGCCCCAGCCCCGCGGACCACCCCGACACCCCGCAAGCCCCCACCGCCTCGCCCCACCGGCTCCCGCCCCTCCCCGCTCGCTCCCGTCGGGCCCGGATCCTCGCCGTGGCGGCCGCGGGGGCACTGCTGGCCGCCGTCGCCGTCGGCTACACCGTCGCCTCCGCCCGGCGCGCCCAACCGACCGACACCGCCTCGGCGTTCGGCCTCGACCACGGGCGGCTGTACTTCCGCAGTACGGGCGCGGGGGCCGGCCGCGTGGCCAGTCTCCCGGCCCCGGCGCCCGGCGGACGCACGCCCGGCACGGCGCCCGGGGACGACCGGCGCACCACCGGCGGACCCGTGTGCGACCGCTTCCACGCGGCCGCCGACACCGGTCTCTGTCTCCAGCGGCGCCCCGGTATTCCGCCCAGGTCGTACGCGGTCGTCCTGGACGGCCGGCTGCGGGAGCGGCGCCGGATCGCGCTCACCGGCATCCCCAACCGGGCCCGGGTCTCGGCCTCCGGGCGGATGCTGTCCTGGACGATGTTCGCCACCGGCGACTCCTACGCGACCACGTCGTTCTCCACCCGGACCTCCATCCTGGACACCCGCACCGGTTACCTCATCAAGAACATCGAGGAGATCCCGCTCACCCTCGGCGGTCGCCGGTACCACTCCCCCGACGTCAACTACTGGGGCGTGACCTTCGCCCGCGACGACAACCTCTTCTACGCGACCGTCTCGACCCGCGGGAAGACCTATCTGGTCCAGGGCGACCTGCGGAAATGGGTGGCGCACACGGTCCGCGAGAACGTCGAGTGCCCCTCCCTGTCGCCCGACGACACCCGTCTCGCCTTCAAGAAGCGGGTCCGGGCCGGCGCCACCGATCCGTGGCGGCTGTACGTCCTGGACCTGCGGACGCTGCGGGAGCGTCCGGTCGCCGAGACCCGCAGCGTGGACGACCAGGCCGCCTGGCTGGACGACCGCACCCTGGCGTACGCGCTGCCCGGCCGGGACGGGCGGCGGAGCGACGTCTGGACCGTCCCGGCGGACGGCGGCGGGGCGCCGTCGCTCCGGGTGCCGGACGCGTCCTCCCCGGTCCGGGTCCCCTGACGCCGGCGGCGGGCCGCCGATGGGCCCCGCCACCGGTGCCGGGGGCCCCCGGCCGCCTCGTGGCGACCCCGTGGCGACGCCGACCGTCCCACGGCGCACAATCGAAGGGTGAACGCCCCGGAGGACCACCGACAGCGCACCCGGTACGAGGAGGGCGGCGCCCCCGCGCCCCGCTCCCGTGACCGCGACGAGCAGGGCCGGGCCCGCAACGCCAGGCCCCGGGACGGGCTGGGTCGCCCGCTGCCCTACGGATCGCCGGGGATCGCCCGGCAACCCGAGGGGGTGCCCCGTACGCCCGATGAGGCGCTGACCGAGGCGCAGCGGCTGCTGGACGCCGGGATGCCGTTCCACGCCCACGAGGTCCTGGAGGACGCCTGGAAGGGTGCCCCGGAGGCCGAGCGGGAACTGTGGCGCGGGCTGGCCCAACTGGCCGTGGGGCTCACGCACGCGGCGCGCGGCAACGCCACGGGGGGTGCGGCGCTGCTGGGACGCGGCGCGGCGGCACTCGCCCCGTATGCCGCGGCCGCCCCGCACGGCATCGACATCGCCGGACTGACGGCCTGGGCACGGGACCTGACCGGCACTCTGGCCGGGGTCCCGGAGGGCGGGGCGCCCGGTACGGTCTCCGCCTCCGGGGCGGCTCCCCGGCTGCGCGCCGGTTAGGCGGTCGGCGCAGGGCACCGGCCCGGAGGGGCGGCCGGGGTCACGAGTCGTCGTCGTCCGCGTCGTCGGAGCCGCTGCGGCCGGCCGGCTCGGGGCGCGTCGCATTGTTGAAGCCCCAGTCCAGCAGCGCGCCCGCTTCCTTGTAGACGCCGTTGGCCTCGCCCGACTGGGGGTTGAGCACGGTGACGATCAGGGTGCGGCCGTTGCGGTGGGCGGCGGCGACGAGGGTGTTGCCGGCTTTGCTGGTGTAGCCGTTCTTGACGCCGATGATGCCGGGATAGCGGGTCAGGCCGTGCGAGCCGACCAGCATCCGGTTGGTGTTCTCGATCTGGACGGTGCCCCCGCCGGCCGCCGGGAACCCGGCGCGGGTGGTGGAGCAGTAGCGGGCGAAGTCGTCGTTGGCGAGGCCGGCGCGGGCGAAGACCGTCAGGTCGAAGGCGGAGGACACCTGGCCGGGGGCGTCGTAGCCGTCCGGGGATTTCACGGTGGTGTCGCG
The DNA here is from genome assembly GCF_002803155.1 of Streptomyces sp. CB02959. GTDB lineage: Bacteria > Actinomycetota > Actinomycetes > Streptomycetales > Streptomycetaceae > Streptomyces. The sequence continues at coordinate 252,493 of NZ_NNBP01000002.1, read as the reverse complement.
GGCGCCGAGCCGGCGGGCGGTCCGCTGCATCTCCTGGGCGGTGGCCGACCACCCCCCGTTCATGGCGGCGAGGACGTGCACCGCGTCGTTGCCGGAGCGCAGGAAGACGCCGCGCCACAGGTCGGCGACGGTGTAGCGCTGTCCTTGGCGGACGCCGACGACGCTGCTGCCGGCGCCGAGGCCGGCGAGGTCGTCGGCGCTGACCTGGCGCACCCGGCCGGACGAGAACTTGGGCAGCACGGTGACCGCGAAGAGCGTCTTGAGGGTGCTGGCCGGGGCGAGTCTGCGGTGCGAGTTCTTGGCGGCCAGCACCTTGCCGGTGTCGGCGTCGGCGACCATCCAGGCGAGGGCGCTGAGGCCGCCGGGCAGGTGCCGGGCGGGGGCCGCGGCCTGACGCCCCGTTGGTGCGGCGGGGCGGGCATCGGCCGGTATGGGGGTCAGGGACACTCCGGCGGCGGCGATCAGTGCCAGCGCACCGGCCTTCTTGGACACAAGCGCGTCAAATGCCATGGAGTCACGCTAAGGAGGGCGGGCGGCGGGCGCAGCGCAGGTGCGCCAGACGGGCCACGGGAGGGGTGACGCGGTCGGCATGTCGGGAGGTGTGCGCAGTCGCAAAGAAGGACCCGCCCGGTGCGACGGGGGATGCACACCGGGCGGGTCACAGGACTTTTCTACCGCATGACTGAAGGGTTACGCATCAAAAACTTGTGCGTCCCCGGATTACCAGGTCACGGGCAGCGAAATCAGGCCACGCGCCCGGATTGTCCGACGGTGCCGTACTTCATCCCGCGGTACGTCGAACCGCAGCCCGGGAAAGCGGCTGATGAGGGCGCCGATGGCGATCTCCGCCTCCATACGGGCCAGCGGCGCGCCGAGGCAGTAGTGGATGCCGTGCCCCAGGGCGAGGTGACCGGAGAGGTCACGCGCCGGGTCCAGCCGGTCCGGGTCGGGGAACCGGTTCGGGTCGCGGTTCGCGGACGCTATCGAGAGCAGCACACTCTCGCCGGCGGGGATGCGGACGCCGCCGATTTCCAGGTCCTCGACAGGGAAGCGGCGGATGGCCAGGGAGGCCGGGGTGTCGTAGCGGAGGAACTCCTCTACGGCGGGCGCCAGTTCGGCTGGATTTCGGCGCAACGCGGCGAGTTGCGAGGGATGGTCGAGGAGGGCGAGGACGGCGTTGCCGATGAGCTGGACGGTGTTCTCGTATCCGGCGAAGAGGATCAGGAAGGCGAGGGAGGTCAGTTCGTCCTCGCTGAGCCGGTCGGCGCCTGGGGTGTCCGCGCTGTCGTCGCGCACCGCGATCAGATCCGAGAGCAGGTCGTCACCCGGCTCGGCACGCTTGGCGGCGATCAGCCCGGTGTAGAACTCCAGCATCGCGCCGATCGCCTCCTTCATCGCCTGCGGGCGGCCGGGGTCGGGCGTGATGAGCGCGTCCGACCAGGCCAGGAAGTCGCGTCGGTGCTCGGCCGGGATGCCGAGCAGATCGCAGATGACGGTGATCGGCAGCGGCCCGGCGTACTCCGTGACGAGTTCCGCGCGGCCCCGCGCCGCCATGGCGTCCAGCAGGTCGTCGGCGATCCGCTGCACGGGGGCGCGCAGCGCTTCGACCCGCCCCGGGGTGAAGGCCTTGACGACCAGGCGGCGGATCCGGGTGTGGTCCGGCGGGTCCATGTTGAGGAGGTTGGCGTCGAGGGCGGGCGGCAGGGAGAAACCGCGGTAGTTGCCCGGGGTGGCGTGCCGCCTGTCGAGCGAGAGCCGGGGGTCGGCCAGGGCGCTGCGGACGTCGTCGTAACGGGTGACCAGCCAGGCGGGCTGTCCGTCGGTGCCGGTGATCCGGTGCACCGGGCCGGCCTCGCGGAGTGCGGCGCAGGCGGCGTACGGGTCGTCCAGGAGGGGGGTGGTGTCCAACGGAGCGTCGGGGCCGGTCTCGGCGGTGTTCTGCATGGCGCCCGAGCCTAGATCACCAGTGGTGGAGCGCCGGGCGGCACCGGCCACGTGGGTCAGTGCCGCCGCGTGCGGTGGGGGAGGCCCGGACCCCCGTACCGGGCCACCCCGTCTGCGGGGTCGCGGTCAGCTGCGCATGGTGGCACTGCGCTGCCGCAACTCGGTGAGCACGGTCTCGATCAGCGGTGAGTGGTAGACGTCCGCGACCAGTGCCAAGTGCTCGTATTCGGCGGCGAGTTCGGTGGCGTCCAGACCGTCGGCGACCACCACGCTGTCGGCGCCGTGGGCCGGGACATGGCCCACCGCGCGGTTCTCCAGGCCGCGTCGGAGGGCGGCCGCCTCGGCGACCGCGGCCAGTTGGCCGTCGTCCAGGGAGACCGCGCGGGCGCGTTCGAGGACGATGTCGATGGCGTCGGACTCCACATGGCGGCGGATGCCGCGCTGCACGTCGCGGATCTCGGCCATCTGACGGTTGGCGCGCCACTCCAGGTCGGCGAAGGGCCAGCGGCCGGACCACCGGGAGCCGTCCATGGTGACCTCGGGGGTCTGTGCGGTGACGGTCCGCCAGAGGGGCGTCAGGCGGCGCAGTCGGCGCCACGCCGCGACCCGGGGGCCGGCCGCGGGCAGACTGAAGCCGGCCAGGACGAGGATCGCGGCGACCGAAGCGCTGAGCGGGGCGACGCCGTTGGAGAGCCAGAGCGCCGGGTGTCCGGTCCATGACAGGACGAAGCCGATGACCTTGCAGGCGCAGTAGACCAGGCCGAGCCAGCAGCCGGCGGCCAGCACCCGCAGTCCGCGGGCCAGCCACGAACCGCCGAGCCGGGCGGCGTAGCGCGGGCAGAGCGTCCCCAGGCCCGCCAAGCTCGCCCCGAAGATGGCCAGATACAGCATCAGGAAGAGCATCACGCCGGGCGCGTCGGTGTAGGCGGTGCTGAAGTCCCGGGGGTGCTCCACGGCGTCCGGGCGGCCGACGGCGAAGCCGGTGACGGCCACCGCCCACAGCAGCGCCACCGCGCCGACCGCCACCCGCGCCCTGGTCCGCGCCCGGTTCCGGGCCTCCTCGCCCTCGCCTGCCGTCCAGCGGAGCAGCAGCACCAACGCACCGGCGGCGAAGACCACGACGGAGGAGTAGAGGAAGACCATGGCGAGGTTGGCGACGCCGACCAGCCGGTCGAATCCCCGGTAGAGGCTGGGCGCGGAGAAGAGGAAGACCGTGGCCACCCCGCCGGTCATCACGCAGGCGAGCCCGAGGTCGGTGTTGGAGCGGTCCCGGAACCAGGCGACCGCCTTGTAGGCCACCAACGCCCAGGCGGCGGCCCCGAAGCAGAGGTAGACGACGTCAAACATTGGCTTCCTCCTCCGGTCCGGCGGCCTCCTGCCGGCGGCGGATGTGCCGGAGCGCGGGGCCCAGCGCCGCCGCGACCTCGGCGGCCGGCCCCTCCAGCGGGAGTTCCCGCTCCACGGTGGCGGGCACCACGTGCTCCATCAGGAGCGTGCCGAGCACCTCGGTCTCCCGCTCGGCGAGGTTGTCGTAGCCGTGGTGCCGGGCGAAGCCCATGGTCAGGCCCATGCGTCGCATGGCGGTGGCGACGTCGACGGAGGGCGTCCACATCCGCAGCGCGTCCTCGGTGACGGCCGGGTCCTGGGCGTGCCCGAGGAGCAGGTGGCTGATTTCGTGCAGCACGATGTGGGTCTGGTGCCAGGCGGAGGTCTTGAGTTCGTAGAAGACCCAGTAGCCGTCGTCCGTGGTGGCGGTCATGCCGGAGACCACCCCGCCCAGGCTCATCGGCACGAGGTGGACGGGCCGTTCCACTCGTGCCGCGACGATGTCGCAGATCCCCCGCAGATCGGTCGAGGCGGGCAGCCGCAGCTCCTTGATGAGCTGCTTGCACCGCCTGCGCATCTGGCCCACTCGCATGCTCGTCCCGCCCTCGTGTCCGGCCCGCCGCCAGGTAGTGAAGATCCGGTCGCGCTCAGCGGTCCGAATCGGGCCGTGCGCCACGCCGATCACCACCCTGCTCCGACGGGCCGTCCGGCAGGTTCATCTGCCGGCGGAACTGGGAGATGATCGTCGTCAGGCTGTCCTGTACCTCCGGGGGCAGCCCGACCGAGCGCAGTGCGATGGCGCGCACCCGCTGGTCCCGCATGGCGGCGAGGAACCGGACCTCCTCCTCCACCCGCGTGGCCTGCGGCTGCGAGAGGTCCCCCAGCAGGTACCCGACCGGTACCGCGAAGAACTTCGCCAGCGCGCGCAGGAGTTCGGGGCCCGGGTTCGTCCGCCGTCCGTTGCGCAGCATCGACAGGTACTGCTCGGTGACCTTGACCCCGCCGTACTCCGCCGCCCCCCGGCTGATCTCGTCGGCCACGTGGGCGTTGGTGTACGGGGCGCCCGGTGGGTGCATGTGCGCGAAGAGGTGGTTGAGCCGTTCCGCGAGCACGCTGCCCTCCCCCTTGGGCCGGCTGTCGCCCCCCACTGCCATTCCCCCCGTTCGCCGGGCCGGCCCAACGAGCAGTTAAGGCCGTCGAAGCTACGTCCCCATCCTGGCACGCCGGGAACACGCCGCACCAGTCCACATACGGACAGTGAGGAAGGCCGGACTTAACCACGAGTTGAGTGATCCGGCAACGACTGTGAGTGGCCCCGGCGGGCCGCATCACAGGGAGGGAGGGCATGTGGATCGCCCGGAGAGCGGACGGGCGGCAGGGGCTGTCGGGGCACCGGCGGACAACGCGAAGAGGCCGTGTCGGATACTTCCGACACGGCCTCCGACTCACGTTTCCGCAAGTCGGGACGACAGGATTTGAACCTGCGACCCCTTGACCCCCAGTCAAGTGCGCTACCAAGCTGCGCCACGTCCCGGTGCCCGATCCGCCGGGGGCTTCCCCGGCCGGTCGCGCATGAGAACAATACCGCATGTCAGACGGTGCGCGTCGCCATTTCCCGGCCGGGGCGGGCGACGGGGCAGGTGGCGGGGTGGCCGGGATGAGTACCCGTACTCATGCGGTGACGTCACCGCGCGGCCACGCTACGCGCATGACTACTCCATCGATTCAGCGGCCGACGACCACGGCTTTCTTCGTGCAGGCCGCGCTCTCGTTCGGGTTGTCGCTGGCGGCGCTGGTGATCGGGATCATCAAACTGCCGGTGGGCGCCTGGGAGCGCGGGTTCCTCGCGCTGGGGCTGGTCTTCGTGGTCTCGTCCGCGTTCACCCTGGCCAAGTGCGTCCGCGACAAGCAGGAGGCCACGGAGGTGACCAACCGGGTGGACAAGGCCCGGATCGACAAGCTCCTCATCGAGCAGGACGCCTTCAAGCCGGGACAGATCTGATTCCGGCCACCACGGGCCGCGGGTCGCCGATCCGCGGCCCTAGGCTTGACCTCAAGTTCGCTTGAGGTTGCAAAGTCTGTCGCATGACGAAGACAGCGACGGACAGCACCGTGGGCGCCCCTCTGCGCGGCGCCCGCGGATTCGGTGAACTGCCCCGGCTGATGGGGCTGATGACCGGCGACGAGAAGCACGGCCCGGCGGCCACCTCCACCCTCGACGCCCTCTGGGTCCTCTACGACCGGGTGCTGCGGGTCTCCCCCGCCACCGCCACCGACCCCGAGCGGGACCGCTTCCTGCTCTCCAAGGGGCACGGCCCGATGGCCTACTACGCGGTGCTGGCCGCCAAGGGCTTCTTCCCCACCGACTGGCTGCCGGCCTTCGGCTCGTACGACTCGCCGCTCGGCCACCATCCCGACCGGACCCTGGTGCCCGGCGTCGAGATCGGCAGCGGATCGCTCGGGCACGGATTGCCGCTCGCCGTGGGCACGGCACTGGGGCTGCGCGCCCAGGGCCGGACCGAACCCGCCGTATGGGTGCTGATCGGCGACGCCGAACTCGACGAGGGCAGCAACCACGAGGCGATCGCCTACGCCGGCCCGGTCGGCCTGGACCGGCTGCACACCCTCGTCATCGACAACTCCTCGGCCACCCACGGCTGGCACGGCGGGATCGCCTCCCGCTTCGCGGCCGCCGGCTGGTCCGCGACGACCGTGGACGGCCGCGACCACCGGGCGCTGTACGAGGCGTTCCGCGCACCGCACCCGGGCCGGCCGCACGCGGTGGTCGCCCGCGTCGAGCCCAAGCAGCCCAAGAGCCCCGGGAGCCCCGGGACCCCTGAGCCTTCCGCGCACGCCGCCTGACCGCGGTCCTTTTCCCCCAACGACCCGTATTGCGAGAGGAATTCAGAGATGGACACCATGCGTGAGCGTTTCGCCGCGGTCACCTCGCGGCTGCTGGACGAGGACCCGCGGCTGGCCGTGGTGCTCGCCGACATCGGCGTCGACGGCTTCGCGGACGCGGCCCGGCGGCACCCGGAGCGGGTGGTGAACGTCGGCATCCGCGAGCAGTTGCTGATCGGGGTCGGCGGCGGGCTGGCGCTGACCGGGCTGCGGCCGGTGCTGCACACCTTCGCCAGCTTCCTGGTGGAGCGGCCCTTCGAGCAGCTCAAGTTGGACTTCGGCCACCAGGGCACCGGCGGGGTGCTGGTGAGCGCCGGCGCCTCCTACGACTGGCCGAGCGGTGGCTTCACCCATACGGCACCGGGCGACGTGGCGCTGCTGGACACCCTCGACGGCTGGACGGTGCACGTGCCCGGCCACCCGGACGAGGCCGAGGTGCTGCTGCGGAAGGCCGCGGCGGCCGGCGACGACAACGTGTACGTGCGGCTGTCGGTGCAGGCCAACGAGGCACCGCGGCCGGTCGCCGGAGCGGGGTTCACGGCGCTGCGGGAGGGCCGCCGCGGGGTGGTGGTCGCCGTCGGCCCGATGCTGGACGCCGTGCTGGCGGCCACCGAGGGGCTGGACGTGACCGTCCTCTATGCGACGACGGTGCGGCCGTTCGACGGCCGGACGCTGCGGGCCGCCGCCGAGGCCGCCGGCTCCTCGGACGTGGTGCTGGTCGAGCCGTACCTGGCCGGCACCTCCACCCGGCACGCCGGCGACGCGCTGGCGGACCGGCCGCACCGGGTGCTGGGGCTGGGCGTCGGCCGCCGCGAACTGCGCCGCTACGGGCAGCTCGACGAGCACCTGGCCGCGCACGGGCTCGACCCGCAGGGCCTGCGGGCCCGGATCACCGGGTTCCTGGGCGCGTAGGGCCGGCCCGGTGGCGGGCGGGTCAGAGGTGCTTGCCGAGCCAGGCCAGCAGGTCGTCCTGGACCTCGTCGCGGTGGGTCTCGTTCAGGATCTCGTGGCGGGCGCCCGGGTAGGCGCGCCAGGTCAGGTCGCGGATGCCGAGGTAGCGGAAGTCCTCCAGGAGTTCGTGGACCAGGGTCATCCGCTGGTGGCAGGGGTCCTGGTCGCCGACCGCGACGTGGACCGGCAGGCCGCGGGGGATCCGGGCGAGGTGGTCGGGGTCGTTGACCTTGCGGATGGCGCGTACCCAGTCGAGGACCAGACCGGCGCAGAACGGGAAGCCGCAGTCCTCGTCGGCGGCGTAGCGGTCGACCTCGGCGGTGTCGCGGGAGAGCCATTCGTAGCCGGTGCGGTGGGCGAAGGCGTCGTTGAAGGTGGCGAAGGCGCGGGGCAGGAAGGAGGAGAGGTGGGAGCGGCCGTGTGCCGCGATCTCGGCCTCCAGTTCGGCCTCGGCGGCGTCGATGTCGAGGCTCGGCAGGGTGCGGAAGGCGCCGGTGAGGATCAGCCCGGCGAGGTCGGCGCCGTATTCCTGGGCGTAGTCGCGGGCCAGCATCGCCCCCATGCTGTGGCCGAGGAGGACGAGGGGGAGGCCCGGGTGGGCGGCGGCCGCGCGGTCGCCGATGCCCTTGAGGTCGCCGACGACGGCCCGCCAGGCGTCCTCGCCGGTGACTCCGCGGCCGCCGGTGGAGGCGGCGGTGGCGCCGTGGCCGCGGTGGTCGGAGGCGAGGACCGCGTAGCCGTGGCCGGTGAGGAAGCGCGCGAAGCGGTCGTAGCGGCGGGCGTGCTCGGCGGCGCCGTGGGCGATCTGGACCAGGGCGCGCGGGGTGCCGGACTCCGGGAGCCAGGTGTAGGTGGCGATGCGGGCGCCGTCGGGGGCCTGGTGGACGTCCTGCTGCATGGTGCTCTCCCGGGGCGGAGGGTTCGTCGGTCGGGCCCACTCTGACCCGTGGGGCGGCAGGTGGCCACGGGGCGCGCGGCAGAGATGGTCCGCGGCCCGTCCGCGTGACACGATCAGGCGGTTCTGTGCCGCAACCCCCTTTCGCAGGAGGATCGTTGGACACCGCAGACCGCCCCGAGCACGCTCCGGCCCCGCTTTCGCCGCTCTCCCGTCGCAGATTCCTCCAGGGCACCGCCTCGGCCGCCGCCGTGGCCGGTCTGGCGGGTGTCGCCGCGCCCACGGCCGCGGCCCTGCCGGCCGCACCCGGCGGCGCACCGTCGGCCGGTGCGCCCGTGGCACTGTCGTTCACCGCCGCCACCAATGGCGCGGCCACCCTCGCGCCGTCCGGTGACCGGCTGGTCGCCGAGGTGCAGAACGTCCTGTGGTCGCTGCCCCGGGCCGGCGGTGAGGCGCGGGCGCTGACCCCGCCCGACCTGGAGCCCACCCGCCCGGTGTACTCCCCCGACGGCCGACGGCTCGCGGTGTGCGCCTACCGGGGCGGCAACTTCCACCTGTGGGCGCTGGCCCCGGACGGCTCGGATCTGACGCAGTTGACCGACGGGCCGTGGGACGACCGGGGGCCGGCCTGGTCGCCCGACGGGACCCGGCTCGCGTTCGCCTCGGAGCGCGGCGGCGACGCGGTGAGCGGCAGCCCGTACCGGGTCTGGGTGCTGGAGGTGGCGTCCGGGCGGCTGACCCGGGTGACCGGTCTGCCCGGCCAGGACGGCCCCCATCAGGGCGGCGCCTGGGAGGACTTCGATCCCTGCTGGTCGCCGGACGGCGCCCGGATCTTCTTCGTGCGGGGCCGGCTGGACGGTGCCGCGCTGGTCTCCCGGACGGTGGCGTCGGTGCCCGCCGACGGGCGGGGCGCGGTGCGCACCGAGCACACCGAGACCGTCACGGCGCAGGTGATGGTGCCCGCGCTGTCCCCGGCCGGGCGGTTGGCGTACCTGCGCACCACCGACTATCCGGGGCCGAGCTGCACGCTGGTGGTGGACGGGGCGGTGGTGGCGGTGGACGGCGATGTGGAGCCGGTGCCGCCGCGCTGGGTGTCGCGGGACGAGCTGCTGGTGACGGTCGGCGGGGAGTTCCGGATCGTCCGGCCCGACGCGCCGCGGCGGGCCGAGGCCATCCCGTTCACCGCGCGGCTGCCGCTGGACCGGCCGCGGTATCGCGTCAAGGACTACGGCTTCGAGCGCACGGCGGCCGGCCCGGTCCGCGGGATCCATCTGCCGGCGCTCTCCCCGGACGGCCGCCGGGTGGCCTTCGCCGCGCTCAACTCGCTGTGGCTGGCGCCCACTTCCGGTGGCGGTGCGCCGCGCCGGATCACCCGGGCCGCGGCCACCCGCTACGTGCTCGCGCCGAGCTGGTCCCGGGACGGCCGGGCGCTGGTGTACGCGGACGACCGGGACGGGCTGTTCGCGGTGCGCCGTCTGGAGGTGGACTCCGGTGCGGAGACGGTGCTGGCGTCCGGCGGGCGGGTGCAGCCGGCGCTGTCGCCGGACGGCGGGCGGCTGGCCGCGCTGGACATGGCGGGCAACCTCGTCGTGCGGACGCCGGCGGACGGATCGGAGAAGGTGCTGGCCGCGCCGATGGGGGCGGGCGGGCTGCCGGGCCGGCCCAGCTGGTCGCCGGACGGCCGCCATCTGGCGCTGTGCGACCGCAATCGGCTCAACCGCCGGTTCCGCGAGGGCTACAACGTCATCCGGATCGTGGACACGGAGACCGGGAAGGACCGGCTGTACCAGGTCGCCGAGCACGTCTCGATCGCCGACCGCTACGACTCCGGGCCGGTGTGGTCGCCGGACGGCAAGTGGCTGGCGCTGATCGCCGAGTCGGCGCTGTGGGTGCTGCCGGTGCGGCCGGACGGGACGCCGGACGGTGCGCCGCGGCAGCTGACCGAGGAGGCCGCGGACCATCCGTCGTGGTCCGGGGACTCCGGGACGCTGCTGTACCTCTCGGCGGGGAAGCTGCGGCTGGTCCCGGTGTCCGGCGGTCCGGCCCGGACCGTTCCGGTCGCGCTTACGCAGCGGCCGGCGCGGGCCCGGGACACCGTGGTGCACGCGGGCCGGTTCTGGGACGGCACCGGTGAGACGGTACGCGAGGACGTCGACGTGGTGGTGCGGGACGGGCGGATCACGGCGGTGGAGCCGCACCGGGCGTCCCGGGCCGGTACCGCCCGCCGGGTGGACGCCGCGGAGCGGACCGTGCTGCCGGGGCTGTGGGACGCCCATACGCACCCCTGGCAGACGACGTACGGGGGGCGGCAGACCGCGCTGCAGCTCGCGTACGGCATCACCACCACGGTGTCCTGCGGCGGCTTCTCCTACGAGCAGGCGCGGCTGCGGGAGGCGCTGGCCGCCGGGGTGCTGGCCGGTCCGCGGCTGCTGACCTGCGGTGAGCTGCTGGACGGCGGGCGGGTGGCGTACAGCATGGGGCGGGCGCACCGCACCGAGGCGGGGCTGCGGCGGTCGCTGGCCCGGGGTGCGGCGCTGGACTGGGACTTCGTCAAGACCTATGTGCGGGCGCCGGGTTGGGTGATGGCGGAGGCGGCCCGCTTCGCGCACGACCGGCTCGGGGTGCGCTCGGGGAGCCATCTGCTCACCCCGGGGGTGCAGCTGGGGCAGGATCTGACGACCCATCTGCAGGCCACCCAGCGACTGGAGTTCGGGCATGCGGTGTCCGGTTCGGGCCACGCGTACCAGGACGTGGAGAACGTCTACACGGCCGGCGGGCTGCACATGCTGGCCACGCCGTTCTCGGCGTCGCCGCTGATCGGGGAGGATCCGGCGCTGGCCGAGGACGTGCGGGTGAGCCGGCTGATGCCGCCGTGGGACAGCGCGGTGGTCCGGGAGAACGCCGGGCGCCGTCCGACGCCGGCGCAGTTGGCCGACATCGGGGTCGAGGTGGGCGTCTACCGGCGGATCCTGGACGGTGGCGGGCTGGTGGCGCTGGGGACGGACCAGCCGCTGGTGCCGGTGGGGCTGTCGCTCCATCTGGCGTTGCGGGCACTGCACCGGGGCGGGTTGAGCGTCGTGCAGGCGCTGCGCACGGCGACGGTGCTGCCGGCCCGGGTCTTCGGTGCGGAGCGCGACCTGGGGACGCTGGAGGTGGGCAAGCTCGCCGACATGACGCTGGTGGACGGCGATCCGTTCCGCGATCTCGGCGCGCTGGTGCGGACCTCGACGGTGCTCAAGGGCGGGCGGCTGTTCGAGCAGCGGGCGCTGGTGGAGTCGTTCCCGGCGCCCGGTGGGCCGGCGGTGCGCGCGGCGGCGGGCACCGACTGGCTGGAGGTGGGGCGGCAGCAGCGCCGCGAGTCCTGCTGCGGCACCGGGCACTGAGGGTCGGGGAGGCGGGGGGTGGCGCGGTTCCGGGCGGCCCGGGACCGCGTCGCCCGGCATGGCGCGGCCGGGGTTGTGCGGCGCATCCGCGCACTCCAAGTGCCCGTATGGATGCGCCCGGTTGATGTTTTGCGCGACCCGCAGCTGGTATTCCAACGGGTATTGCGCACGGTAGGCACAAGATCATTTTCGATACGATCACGGCGGCACCGTCCGTGCCGCCCCGAGGCGGGGAGGGATCGGCACACGGAAGTTCGCGGAGGAGGGCTCGTCTTGCATCGCTACTTCACGGACCAGCGACATGAGGGACTCCGGCGCCAGGTGCGGGACTTCGCCGAACGCGAGGTCCGCCCCCGGATCGCCGAGATGGAGGCGAGCCGCACCGTCTGCCCCGACCTCTCGCGGCTGATCGCCCGGCAGGGCTGGATCGGCGCGACGGTGGACCGCGCGTACGGCGGGATGGGCGCCGGGCACGTCGCCAAGACCCTCATCATCGAGGAGCTGTCGCGGGTCAGCGCCGCGATGGGCGCCATGGCGCAGGCGTCCCAGCTGGGCGTGGCGAAGATCGTCCACTTCGGCAGCGAGGAGCAGAAGAAGACCTGGCTGCCGGCGATCGCGTCGGGCGACTGCCTGCCGACCATCGCGGTCACCGAACCGCAGTCCGGCGGCCATGTGCTGGGCATGGCCTCCACCGCGGTCCGCGACGGCGACGACTACGTCCTCAACGGCCGGAAGATCTACGTCGGCAACAGCCACATCGGTGATCTGCACGGGGTGGTGGTGCGCACCGGCGAGGGCTCCAAGGGCCTGTCGGCGTTCCTCGTCGAGTCGGGCACCCGCGGCTTCCGGGTCGGGCCGCAGCAGCCCGCGATGGGCCTGCACGGTTTCAGCTTCGGCGAGCTGTTCTTCGACGACTGCCGAGTCCCGGCGGCGCAGCTGCTGGGCCGGGAGGGCGACGGGCTCTCCGTGGCGTACTCCTCCAGCGTGCTGTACGGACGGCCGAACCTGACCGCGGTCTCGCTCGGCATCCACCAGGCGGTCCTGGACGAGACCACGGCGTTCTGCACCGAGCGGCGGCGCTACGGCGAACCGCTCGCGGAGCTGCCGACCGTCAAGCTCAAGCTGGGCCGGATCCAGTCCCGGCTGCTGCTGGCCCGGCTGTCCGCGTACCACGCGGTGCACCTGCTCGACCAGGGGCTGCCGTGCGACGCGGAGCTGATGAACGCCAAGTTGGTGAACGCGGAGTCGGCGCTGGAGTCGGCGCGGGACGCGATGGACATCCACGCCGCCTGCGGGCTGTTCACCGACCGGCCGGTGGAGCGCTTCCTGCGCGACGCGCACCACATCTTCGCGCCGGCCGGCACCTCCGACATCCAACTGCTGCGGCTGGGCGAACTCGCGCTGGGGCAGGGGAAGGGCGAGTGGTCGGGCCGGCTGGCGGAGGTGCTGCGGCCCGCGCCGGCGGAACGGCCCGAGGAGGAGCCGCTGCCGGGCGGGCGGGAGGCGTTGGCCCGGGTGTCCTGAGCGCGGTCGGCCGCGCCGCTGCCGCCCGGGTGCGGCCCCGGCCGGCCGGACGGGCCTCCGGGGCCGTGGCCGCACCCGGTCAGCGGGCGTCGGCCTCCCGCTGCCGCCGTTCCATCTCGTCGATCTGCTCGACGAGTTCGGCGGCGAACGTCTTGATGGTGTGCAGCCCCTCGCGCCCCCAGGGCCGGGGTTCTCGGTCGATGACGCAGACGGTGCCCAGCGTCGTCCCGGTGCGGTCGATCAGCGGAGCGCCGAGGTAGGTGCGGATGCCCAGTTCGTCGACCACGGGGTTCCCGGCGAACCGCGGGTAGTCGCAGACGTCCTCCAGGACCAGCGCCTTGCGCCGCACCACGACGTACGGGCAGTAGCCGTGGTCACGGGCCATGATCCGCTCGGGGCGGCCGCTGGGCGGTGCCGGGCCCAGCTCGACGGAGGTGTCGAGGTCGGGAGCGTAGAGGCCGGCGAAGTACTGCTCGCGCTCGTCGATGAAGTTGACCATCGCATAAGGGGTGTTGGTGGTCCGGGCGAGCTTGCGGGCGAAGTCGTCGAACGCGGGCAGCGGGTTCTTGCCGATGCCCAGCTCGCGCAGCCGGGCCACCCGCGCCGGCGCCTCGTGGTCCTCCGGAGTGATCACCAGTCGACGCGTCAGGTCATCGGTCAGATAAGGGAGTTCGGAAGAGGGGTAGCGCCAGGACGGATATCGGGAGGGGAAGGGGAAGCGTGCGGAGGGGACGTTCATGACAGCTCCGGGGTGGCGGTGAGGACAGGGCTGAGCAGGTATTCGACGAGGGACACCAGGACATGGGTGCCGGAGGCGCACTGACGGGCGTCGCAGAGCACGACCGGGATCTGCGGGGCGAGGTCCAGGGCGGCCCGGACCTCTTCGGACCCGTAGCGGTGGCCGCCGTCGAACTCGTTCACCGCGACGACGAAGTGGATGCCCCGCCCCTCGAAGAAGTCGACCGCGGCGAAGGACTGGTCCAACCGCCGGGTGTCGGCGAGCACCACCGCGCCGAGCGCGCCGTGGGACAGCTCGTCCCACAGGAACCAGAAGCGGTGCTGTCCGGGCGTCCCGAAGAGGTAGAGGACGTGCTCCGGGCCGAGGGTGATCCGCCCGAAGTCCATGGCGACGGTCGTGGTGGTCTTGTCCTCCACACCGGACAGGTCGTCGGTGCCGGCGCTGATCTGGGTGATGAGCTCTTCGGTGCTGAGCGGTTCGATCTCACTGACCGCGCCGACGAAGGTGGTCTTGCCGGCTCCGAAACCGCCCGCGACCAGCACCTTCAGCGCGGTCGGAAAGGAGTCGGACACGGGATCCCCCGGGAGCCGGAAGTCAGAGTCGTTCACGAAGTCCATGCAGCACGGCCTCCAGCAGGGCACGGTCGGTACGGGGGGCGGGCTCGGCCGCGACGGCCGGCGGGATCCGCGCGGTGAGCGCCCCGCAGTCGACGAGGTCGGCGAGGAGCACCTTGGCGACCGCGGCGGGCAGCCGGACGTGCGCGGCGACCTCGGCGACCGGGACGGGCGCGTCGCACAGCGCCAGGACCCGGTCGTAGTCGGGTCCCTGGAGGCCGGCGGGCCGCCGCCCGGTCGCCCGCACCATGGTCATCAGGTCGAAGTGCGCCGTGGGCCGGGTGCGGCCCCTGCTGACGGTGTAGGGGCGGACCAGGCGGCCCGCCACCTCGTCGACCCACGGCGCGTCCGGGCCGTGCGGCCGCTGCCGGCGCGGCAGGGCCACGGTCAACGGCCACCCGCCGTGGCCTGGTGGCGCGCGGGCGTCGACAAATACGGGCGGACGCTCTTGACCAGCATCCCCATCTCGTAGCCGAGGACCCCGGCGTCGGCCTCGCGTCCGGCGAGGACGGCCAGGCAGGCGCCGGAGCCGGCGGCGGCGACGAAGAGGAAGGTCTGCTCCATCTCGACGACGACCTGGAGGATGTCGCTGCCCTCCCCGAAGCGGGAACCGGCGCTACGGGCGAGGGAGTACAGGCCGGAGGAGAGCGCCGCCATGTGGTCGGCGACGTCCGGCTCGAAGCCGTGGGATGCCTTGACCAGGCCGTCGGCGGACAGCAGGACGGCGCTGCGGGTGTGCGGTACCCGCTGGACGAGTCCGGTCAGCAGCCAGGAAAGGTCGGTGTGCTGATTGCCGCGGAACTCCGCGTGCGTCTGCGCGCGCACATCACTCACCATGGTCGGGGTCGTCTCCTCGGGGGCGGGCCATCGGGGCGTCGTGGTCGGGGGCAAGGAGCAGTTCGGGGTCTCCGGGGCTGCCGGTCGCGCAGTCCTGGCCCGGGGTGGTGGCAGGAGCGGGGGCGGGGTGGCCGGCGGCGATGAGGCCGGCCGCGTAGCTGGGGTCGGCTCGGCTGAAGCCGCGCTGGTAGGCGGCCATCAGGTTCGGGTCGTGGAGGCGTTCGGGGCCGGTGCGCTGGGGCGGGTGGTCCGGCAGGTCGCGCAGTTGGGGGGCGAGGTGCGCCTGCTTGATGCGGCGCGGCAGTCGGGGGCGGGGGCCGTCGTCGAGGGGCAGCGGCGGGGGCGGCAGGACCACCGGGCCGGGATCGGCGGGCCGGGCGGCGGTCAGACGGGCCTCGGTGGGCCGGTGGTCGGCGGGGTGGCCGCCACCGGGCAGGAAGCCGGGCGGGCCGTCGGGCACGCCGCCGGTGTGCTGCGG
The DNA here is from genome assembly GCF_002803155.1 of Streptomyces sp. CB02959. Classification (GTDB taxonomy): domain Bacteria; phylum Actinomycetota; class Actinomycetes; order Streptomycetales; family Streptomycetaceae; genus Streptomyces. The sequence goes on along the minus strand of NZ_NNBP01000002.1, from coordinate 236,901 downwards.
TGCGAGCGCGGCGGCCTCGACGCTGGCGACGGTGGTCGAGGCGGGGGTGCGGACGATGCGCCGGCGGGCGGGGAGGCCGTCGGGTCCGGCGGTGAGCGCACGGGCGGGGGGCAGGGCGCGGGCCGCGGGGGCACCGGTCGGCTCACGGCGGCCGACGCCGCCGTCGAACCGCTCGCCGTACGCCCCGCCGTACGTCCCTTCGCGGTACGTCCCTTCGCCGTACGTCCATTGACCGCGCGCCGGGTCCACCGCGGCCCTCTCTTCCTCCATACCGTCCGGGAACTCCTCGCGGGTCTCGGCCGAGTTGGCGCCCAGCAGCTCCGGCGGCACGATCACGGTGGCCTGGACGCCGCCGTAGATGCTGCCCTGGAGCCGGACCACGAGGCCGTGCCGCTGGGCGAGCGAGGAGACCACGTAGAGACCGATCCGGCCGTCGTCGAGGAGTTCGGTGAGGTCGATCCGCTCGGGGTCCGCCAACAGGCGGTTCATCTGCTCCTGTTCCTCCGTCGGCATGCCCAGGCCGCGGTCCTCGACCTCGACGGCGAGCCCCGCGGTGACGTGCCGGGCCCGCACCGTGACCGGCGTCTCCGGGTCGGAGAACTCGGAGGCGTTCTCGACGAGTTCGGCGAGCAGGTGCACGACGTCGGCGACCGCGTGCCCGCGCAGAGTGCCCTCGAAGGGCGACACCAGCTTGATCCGGGTGTACTGCTCGACCTCGGCGGTCGACGAGCGGACGACCTCGGTCATGGTGATCGGGCGGGTCCACTGGCGGCGGGTGATGGCGCCGCCGAGGACGGCGAGGTTCTCGGCGTGCCGGCGGATCCGCGTGGCCAGGTGGTCGATGACGAACAGGCCCTTGAGCAGGTCCGGGTCCTCGACCTGGTGCTCCATCTCGTCCAGGGTCAGGATCTGGCGGTGCACGAGGGATTGCAGGCGGCGGGCGAGGTTGACGAAGACCTCCAGCTTCTGCTGGTTGCCGGTGGCGTCGCTGCGGACGATGCCCACCGCCTCGATCAGCGCGGCCTCGGCGGCCCGGCCGGTGGCGGCGACCTCGTGGGCGAGCCGGCCGAGCGGATCGCCACCGGCCTCCGGCAACGGCTCCCGGTCGTCGCGGATCCGCAGCCATTCGTCGTTGCGCACCCGGTCGAGGAGGTCGTCGATATCGGCCTGCGCGCGGGCGCACACCTCGCGCAGCCGCGCGCACCGGTGCGCCAGGGCGCGCGCCTCGGCGTTCCCGACCAGGCCGCCGACCAGGACGACGCCGCAGACCACGACGAGGCCACCGGCCAGCACCGCCCACTCGCGGCCGCCGAGCCGCGCGCCGCCGCTGCGGACCACGAACGCGGCGACGCCCGCACAGACGACCGCGGCGAGCAGGGCGGGGACGGCGGCGAGCCGGACCAGGCGGGCCCGTATGGCCGAGTCGGTGACCGGCTCCGGGAAGGCCGTCCGGCCGTGCCGTCCGCCATGGGACCGGGGAGCCTCCTGGGACGTCTCGGTCCTCGGCGGGGTTGCGGTAGGCATCGGCGCCCTCCGGATCGGCCGTTGGCAGTTCGCGGAGCACGCACGCTAGTTGTTGCGGGGGTGGGGTTCGGACCCCCTCCGGGGTTTCGCCACCCCGCGCCACCTCCTTGGGTAGGCACGCCCCGCACGCAGTTACGAAAAGATCCGAACTCCCGTACAGAAAGCAGCGGTTGAGGCACCACCGGACACCTCAGCCGCCCCACCGACCCCGCCTCGCTTCGGGCGTTCCGCCGAGGCCGCACCATCGCACCGTCCTCGCCCCGGACGGCAGGCCGATCAGCCTTACCCCGCCAGCAGGACTCCCGTCGAATCCACGGCGCCCGCCGGCACCTTCACACGTGAAGTGTCTTGACAGGCGCCCCGGATGTCGCGGAGTCCACCGGCGACGCCCGACTTGCCCCGTCACCGCTCGCAGCGGCATTTCTCCGGCAGCTGAAATACCGAATAGGCCCTGAACATTTAGTGCGCCGCCATGTCCGGGTTTCCGAGCGGGTCCCGGCAGTTCCAGCGGCGCAAGAAACAACGTTCACGAACTCGAATACGGTGGGCGGCGCCGATGCCGGAGATCATCGTCGGCGTGGTGGGCGGCTTGCTCGCACGATCGGCGGGAGCCCGCACTCCGAGCCGCATCAGGGCCGGTTCGGCCGCGGCCGTCGGCGCGGTACCGCAGCGGAATCGCGCCCGCGGCCTGCACCGGCAACGGCCGAAGGACCTGTCCGATGGGCCACGGTGTGATCGCCTGTGAGATGGTGCAGGTCTGACTTACGAACGCCGCTTACGGGAGGCCGAAGGGACCTGCGGCAGGTCGGGGCCGTCACAGCCACCACCTGGAAGGTCCCCAGGCGCATACCCTTTGGCGGCATTCATGCGTAATCGAAAGGGTGTAACAAATGGCTAGGGCAACCGCACGTCACATCTTGGTCGACAGCGAGGCCAAGGCGTCGGATCTGAAGGCGCAGATCGAGGCCGGCGCAGATTTCGCCGGGCTTGCCAAGCAGCACTCCACGTGCCCCTCCGGGCAGCAGGGCGGTGACCTCGGATCCTTCGGGCCGGGGCAAATGGTCAAGGAATTCGACACGGTCGTCTTCTCTGCCCCGGTCGGCACGATCCAGGGCCCCGTGAAGACCCAGTTCGGTTTTCACCTCCTCGAAGTCACCAGCCGCGAAGACTGACGTGACGGGCCGGGCTGCGGCGTCCCGTCGCAGCTCGGTTCCGCCTGGCGGAGCGACCGGACAAGCGCTGTGATCGCTCGCCGGTGTCGGAACGGCACGGCGTCGGGGAACGGCAGGCCGGGCTCGTACGAGATCCGAGGCGCCGGTGAACCGCCATTGCCGACGCAAGAAGGGCCCCTCGCTTTTGTGAGGGGCGCTTCCCCGTGGGCGTGCCGATCCGTAGCGCAGATGTACCACCACCGTGCGCCCGGGGCGTCGGCTGCGCACTTCAGCCGGACGACATCGGGCACTGCCGCGAGGGCCGGCGCCGCTGCTTCAACGCGTCCCCGTCAGCCCTCGTTCACGAGATCGAGGTCCTTGCCGCGTGCCGTCGTCGCGCTGGCGGGAAGGGGCCAGGCCCGGTCCAGGGGAAGGGCCAGGTCACGCCACCAGGGGCGGGTGGGAAGCGTGCCGGCGGGCTCGTAGGGTCGACCGGGGACCGGGAAGGCCACGTCCTGCCCCACGGCTTCGGCGGCAGCCCTGGTCCACTCCGCGGGCTCGGCCCACGGATGCGGTGCGAGGTTGAAGGTGCCCCAGTGGATCGGCAGCAGCACGCCGTGCGGCCGGCCTCGTTGCAGGTCAAGGTGGCTTTGGACGCCCTGAGCCGGGTTCATGTGGATGTCCGGCCAGCCGCCGGGGTGGGGGGTGCAGTCCGTGCGGTTGTCGGGCCAGAAGTCGGAGTAGGCACCGATCTGGATCATCGTCGCGTCGAACGGGCCGTGCTCCGCGCCGGTCTCGGCGAAACCGGGGAAGTAGCCGGTGTCACCGCTGTGATAGATGCGGTGCTCGGGTCCGGCGACGACCCAGGAGCACCAGAGCGTGTGCTGTGCGCCGCGCAGACCGCGGCCGCAGAAGTGCTGGGCCGGTGTGGCGGTGAGGGTCAGTCCAGCGACCCGGGTGGACTCGTGCCAGTCCAGCTCGGTGATCCGCTCCGCGGGTACGCCCCAGAACTCCAGGTCGGCGCCGACGCCGAGCGGTACGACGAAGTGCGCACCGGAGGCGATCAGGCCCTTGACGGTGGGCATGTCGAGGTGGTCGTAGTGGTCGTGGGAGATCACCACGATGTCGACCGGTGCCAGCTCCGCCAGCTCCACCGGCACCGGGTGCATCCGCTTCGGCCCGGCCCAGCCGAACGGTGAACAGCGCTCGCCCCAGACCGGGTCGAACAGCACCCGGTGCCCGTCGATCTCGGCGAGCACGCTGGAGTGTCCCATCCAGGTGAGCCGCAGCCCCGAGGCGGGCGGGCGGCCCCAGTCCCCGTCGGTCGGGCGGTGCACCGGGATCCGTCCGATCGGCGCGCGCCGCAGCCGCCCCTCGCGGCTGAGCCGCGCACGCATCATCGGCAGCGCGGCGCCCCGGAGCAGCTGCCGGGTCGGGGCGGGGTTGCGGAACTGACCGTCCACGAACTGCGGCGATCTTCGCATCCTCGCCAGCCGCTCCCCGGTCGGCTCGGCCCCGAAACTCGCGGGACGCAGCGCGGTCAGTCGCGTGGGGCGGGGTCGGGATGCGGTCACGGCACCTCCATGGTCGGGGCAGTCGCGAAGTGAACGGACCGCGCGAACGCTGGGTTCCGGTACCGCGGGACCGCCAGGCAGCGGCCCCGGATGCGGCAACCGGCATTCTCCGGGGCAACGGCACAGCCGACCGGCGCATTCCCGGCCCGGTGTGCGGGTGTGTTCCGCGACCGGGGGCGGGGGCCGCGGGTGCCTACGGCGGGATGAACGGAAGCGCCAGCCGAAAGCACCCGTTCGGGTGAATTCAGGGTGGGTATGCCGGGGCGTGGGGCGCATGGCGCAGGGCGCGCCTCCGGCCCCCGGGCGCCGTCTGCTTCCTCCACGCTCCTCCCTAGCCGGTCCCCTCCTCCGCTCCGAATGCGATGACCAGGTGGTCCTCCACCGGGCGGTAGCCGATCCGCTGGTAGAGCGCGTTGCTGGTGGAGTTCGCGAGGTCCGCGAAGAGCAGCAGCTCGGTCGCGCCGGAGGTCCGGGCCGCCCCCGACAAGGCGGCGGTCAGGGCACCGGCGTAGCCGCGTCCGCGCAGCTCCGCAGGTGTGTAGACCGGGGCGACCCGGGCCATACCGGCGAGCGTCGCGGTGATGCCGGCCATCGCGACCGGGCGTCCACCTGCCTCCCAGAGGGCGCAGCGGCCCGCGGCGATCCGTCCGTCGAGGGCGCGGGCGTTGCGGGGCGGCGAACTGCCGATGTCCGCGGCGAACGCCGCGGACCAGCCGAGCAGCAGTTCCCGGTCGGCGGGCGTGGCAAGGCGGGCCGCTCCGGGTGGGGCGGGCCGCGGCGGCGTCAGCTCGCCGAGCCGGTAGAGCCGGTGCCGCTCGACGATCCGCGCCGGACGGTCATGCCGCCGCTGCCAGGCCGCGGCGACCGCCTCCGCGGTCGTCCGCGCCGCGTTCACGCCGGGCAGCCCGGTCCGCCGCCGCGCCAGGGCGTCGACCAACTGGGCCGCGGCGCCCTCCGGCAACGGGGACAGCAGCAGCTTCCGCGGCGGGGTCCACAGGAACGCGCCGCCGACCGCCGCCCCTTCGTCGCCGCGCCACCAGCCGTACCAGGGCGCTTCCGGGCCATAGGTGTCCGGCCCGAGCGCCCGCACGGCGGCCGCCACCGACAGCAGCGTGGTGTGCTCCACCGGCCGCCCCCGTAGGAACTCCCCCGCGGCCGCCTCGAAGTCGGCGGGGTCCCGGGTCATCGACCAGGTCATGGCGTGGCTCCTGCCCTGTTGCCGGTCACGGTCGCGGTCCGTGCCGCCGTCGCTGTTGCTGCCGTCGTCGTTGCCGCCCGTGGCCCCACTCGGTGCCGGCGCGGGGCGGCCGGACCGTCCGGGGCCGCTCCGCTCCGCGGTGTCATGCCGCCTCCACCACGGCGGGCAGACGGGGCAGGCCCGGACGGCGGGGCAGGAGGACGGTGCGCAGGACGACGTGCGGGGCCATCAGGCGGGAGGGCGGGGCGGTGAGGCAGAAGACGTCCCGGAAGGCGGCTCCGACGACGCGGTCGACGGCGGCACGGGCGGAGAGCCGGTCGAGGTACCACGTCGTCAACCGCTCGCCGAGGCCCGCCTTGGCGCCGAGCCCCCGCACGTAGGGGCGGTCCGCGCCGACCGCGGCGATCCAGGCCGGATCCGCGGCCCGGCAGACCGCCCGCTGCGCCCGGGCGAGGACACCGGGCCCCGGGCCACCGGCGGCGTCGAGGGTGTCCCGCAGGGCCACCGCGCCGAGCGCGGCCACCGACATGCCCTGGCCGTAGACCGGGTTGAAGGTGCAGTTGGCGTCGCCCAGGACCAGGAGGCCGTCGGGGACCGCGCCGGGGCGCTCGTAGTGCCGGCGGCGGTTGCAGGTGTCGCGGAAGCCGTGCACCGGCGAGACCGGTTCGGCGCGGGCGAGCAGTTCGTGGACGTAGGGGTCGCCGATGGTGGCGCTGAACGCGGCGAACTCCGCCTCGTCGGTCGGCGGATGGTGCCCGCGCACCCCCGACAGGGTCAGCAGCCAGTTGCCGTCCTCCACGGGGATGTAGGCGGCGCCCCGCGGGCACTCCGGCCAGCCGGGGATGTTGACGCCGACCGCCGGTTCGCCGTCCTGGGCGGTGGGGCGGTACATCCGGGTGGCGTAGGCCAGACCGGAGTCGACGGTCTCCTCCTGCGGCGCCTCGCGGCCCAGTTCGGCGTACCACCGGGGCGTACGGGAGCCACGGCCGGAGGCGTCCACCACCAGGTCGGCGGGGAGCTCCCGGGCGGTACCGGCACTGCGGTCGCCGTTGCGGGCGCGGACCTTGACGCCGGTGACCCGCCGGGCGTCGCCGGTGAGGCCGACGGCCTCGGTCGCCTCCAGGACCTCGACCCGGGTGGCCGGGCCGGCGGTGGCACGCAGGGCCCGCTCGCGGACCACGGCGTCCAGGACCGGTCGGGTGATGCTGAGCGTGGGATGCCGGCGCTCGTCGAAACGGCGCTGCCAGCCGGTGGGCGTACGGGTGACCAGGTCGCGCGGAAGATACAGGCTGCGAGCCCCGGCCTCGGTGAGCGCGGCGACCGTACCGGGCAGCAGCCGGTCCAGGGCGCGCTGTCCACCGCTGAGGAAGATGTGCAGGTGGTGGGCTTGCGGGACGCCCTTGCGGAAGGTCCGGTCGGTGGGGTAGCGGTCCCGTTCGATGACCGTGATCGTGTCGACGTGCCCCCGCAAGGCGGTGACGGCGAGCATCCCGGCGAGCCCGCCGCCGATCACGATCGCGGTCCGCTCGCGCCCGGTGTGCTCCGCCATGCGTACCCCTTCTCCCCCACGGCCGGCGCGTCCACCGGAGGGTGGTCACGCCGGTCACCCGAGACCTGATCACTGGTGCGCCTCAGCCTCAGCGCCCGGCGCGCCCGTGTCAACGACCCGTTCGCCACCGTGACCGTTCCGGCGACGTGACCGTGCGACGCCCCTTCCGGCCCTTCTCCCTGCCCGCTCGCTTTCTGACGGCCGGTCGGGAGCACCCCGGCCGCCACCCGCTCACCGCCGGGCTCCGGGCCTGAGCGGCGGCTGCTCCGGTGCCGTTCCGCCCGCGCGTCACGCCAGTCCCTAACATCCCGATATGAGGCGAGTCTGCGTCTAGACTCCCGACGGCGGACGCACCGCGGCCGCGGCCGCTCCCACCAGCACGGGACTCGTCTCACCAGCAAGGGATTCAGGGACGCTTGTGACCTTCCAGCAGGTATCTGAGCCATATGACGTACTCGTCGTCGGCGGATCGGGCGTGGACACCATCGTGCGGGTCGGCGCACTGCCCGTACCGTCCGCCGACAGCCACGCGGTGCCGCCCATCCGCGAATGGGCCGGGCACACCGGTACCGGTGTCGCGCTCGGCTGCGCGGCGCTGGGACTCGCCACCGGATTCGTGGACTTCCTCGGCGACGACCCGCCGGGCGCGCTGGTCCGCGAGCGGCTGGCCGGCAGCGGTGTCGACTTCCGCCCGCTGATCTCCCCGCACGGCACCCGCCGGGCGGTCAACCTCGTCTCGCCCGACGGCCGCCGGATGTCCTTCTACGACGCCCGCGACCCGCTCGATCTCCGGATGCCGCCCGAGCACTACCTCCCCCTCCTGCGCCGCACCCGGCACGTCCACCTGTCGATCAGCCACTTCGCCCGCTACCTCTTCGACGACATCGCGGCACTGGGCGTCCCCGTCTCCACGGACCTGCACGACTGGGACGGCCTGACCGAGCACCACCGCGCCTTCGCGTTCCGCTCGGACCTGGTCTTCCTCAGTACGGCGGGAGCCGGCGAGCGGATCGGCCAGATCATGCGCGAGATCATCCGCGAGGGGCGCGCCAAGGCGGTGATCGCCACCGCCGGCGCGGGCGGCGCCTACCTCCTCACGCCGGACGACCGCACCCCGCGGCTGGTGCCGGCCGCCGTACCGCCCACCCCGGTCGTGGACAGCAACGGTGCCGGTGACGCCTTCACCTGCGGCTTCCTCTACGGCCGGCTGTCGGGCGAGGACCTGGAGGAGTGCGCCCGACTCGGTGCCGTGGCCGGTGCCCACGCCTGTACGGCGGCGGGCACCCACACCGCCCTGGCCGAACCGGACGACCTCCGGGCCTCCACCACCCCGCCGCCGCCTCCGCCCCCGGTGCCCGCCGCCGAGGCTCAGGTCTCCAGCGCCGGGGCATAGCTCTCCTCGGTGAGCCCGAAGGTCCAGGCGACGCCCTGCCGCGCCGTCCGCGTCCGCGGCGGCACCCGCAGCCAATACGTGCGATGGGTGCCGTCCGGCTCGGGCGTGGAGTTGACCACCTCGACCATCACCACCGGCTCGTCGTCGGCCAGGTCGATGCGCCACAGCACGCCCGTCTCGTCGCGGCCCGACGGTCGCGCCCCGGACTCCTCCAGGTAGCGGTCGTAGCCGTTGAACTCCAGCATGACGCGGCGGAGTTCGGCGTTCTCCTCCGCGCGTATCCGCTGCGGGGTGAGGCTCCCGAGCTCGTCCAGGAAGGCGGCCGGGACCGGCATTCCCCGCCAGGCGTACAGCGCGAAGCCGTCGGGGAAGGCCAGCGCCGGACCGTCGCCGCGGTCCAGCCGCCCGGCCTCGTCGCGGTGCAGCTCGGTGGGCCGTTCGGCGACGAGCGCGACCTTCTCGTACGGCCACCACCAGCCGGCGCTGCGGGCCACCGCGGCGAGCCCGGCCAGCCGCCCGTCGGCCGTGCCGAACGCGGCCAGCCAGGGCGCGTCGTGCTGTCCGTGCACCGCGTCCAGCAGTGCCAGCCGCACCGCGGCCTCCTCTTCCGGTGCCGCCGCCAGCTCCGCGACGACTCCGGTCGCGATCCGCTCGGTCAGCGTCCGGGTGGTGTCCCACAGCCGGCCGCCGGTGCGCTGCCAGTGCGCGCTCCAGGCGGCGCGTCCCACCGCGGCGTGCCACGCGTCCCGTTCGGCCGCCCAGGGCCGGCTGCGGACGGCGTCGCGGACGCTCGCGCCCCGTTCGCCCGGCGGCGCCGCGAGGACCCGGGCGACCGCCTCCCTGGGCGACGCCACCCACTCCACGCGCTCCGGCTCGTCGAGTCCGGCCAGCCGGTAGGCCAGCCGCACCCCGGCCTCGGCGGCGGCCCGGTCCGCTGCGCCCGTGACGGCGACGACCCGGCGCCACTCGTCGGCCTCGGCGACCGCCGCGGACACCTCCGCCGCCCGGACCGCGTCCGCCACTCCCCTCGCTTCGGTCGCCTCAGTCGCTTCGGCCGTCGCGGCCGTCCCTGCCGTCTCGGCCACGCCTGTCACGTCCGCCATCTCCAACACCCCGTCATCCCCGTTCGTCCCGTCCATCCCGTCGTCCCCGTTCTCGCGCTCGCGGCCGCCGCCCCGGGCGCGGCCGCTCTGTACGCCGCGTACGCCGCTGCGCGCCCCGCCGCGTACGGTGACCGCCCCTAGTCCGCCACCAGCCGCACCGACCCCGGCACGTACTCGCGCTGGCGGACCACGCGGTACCAGCCCTTCGGGAGGGATATCGCGGCGTGCTCCTCGTGGACCACCCGGCCGCCGTCCGGCAGGTGCAGCAGCATCGGGCCCCAGTCCCCCGCCACCCGCCGGAGCGCCCCGGGGCCGACCACCGCATGGGCATGGCCGGTGACTTCGCCGAGGGCCAGCACCATCCGCCCGCGGGCGTCCCGCGGTTCGTCCGGCAGCCCTTCCACATGCTCCGGCAGCGCCCCTTCCGCAACCGGCACCATCAGTACATCTCCCTGTCGGTACACGACCTTTGCTCCCCTCGTTCGTCCCGACGTCCGACCCGCCGCACGGCGGTCGTGCCGCACGCCGCGAGTTGCCGAAAACGTTAGGGGCCGGGTCTGACAATCGGCGCTGAGCTGCGGAAACACCCGGATACCGGCGGGCGGGAGGTGGGGGCTCGGGCGGGATTGTCAGTGCCGGTTGATAGGAATGTCGGCATGAGCGTTCACGAGTTCCTCGAAGAGTTCGGCGGGCTGCCCGTCTTCACGTTCCCGGAGTCCGCCGACGCCCCGGCCTCGCTCCCCGAAGTCGGTGCGGTCGCCTGGCGGCTCAGTCACGATCCGTACGGCGACGGCGAAGAAAGCAGCTTCGAGGAGCTCTGGGAGCGCTTCACCGGGGCCGTGGACCTGTCGGGGGTGCGCGCGCTGATCATCGGTCAGTGGGGCGAGGCGTACGACAACACCTCGGAGATCGTCGTCTCGGCCATCGTGGCCGCCAAGGACCGGTTCACCGGCCTGCGAGCCGTCTTCCTCGGCGAGATCGCCCAGGAGGAGGCGGAGATCTCCTGGATCCAGCAGTCCGACGTGTCCCCGTTGCTCACCGCCTTCCCCGCGCTGGAGGTGCTCATCGTGCGCGGCGGCTCGGAGCTGGAATTCCCGGTCGTGCGCCATGAGGCGCTGCGGGAGCTGCGGTTGGAGTCCGGCGGGCTGCCGGCCGAGGTGGTCCGGGGGGTCTGCGGGAGCGACTTCCCCGACCTGGAGTCGCTGGTCCTCTGGCTCGGGGTGCCGGAGTACGGCGGGGACTACGAGATCGGCGACCTGGCCGGGGCGCTGTCCGGCGCCCGCTTCCCCCGACTGCGCCACCTGGGGCTGCAGAACAGCGAGATCCAGGACGAGATCGCCGCCGCCGTCGCCGCGGCTCCGGTCGTCGCGGGCCTGGAGAGCCTGGACCTGTCGATGGGCACGCTCACCGACACGGGTGCGGAGGCACTGGTCACGGGCCAGCCGCTCACCCACCTCAAGAAGCTCGACCTGGAGCACCACTTCCTCACCCCCGCGATGGCCGAGCGGGTGCGTACGACGCTGACGCAGCAGGGCGTCGAGGTCGTCATAGGCGAGAGCGAGCGGCTGGCGCAGTACGAGGACCGGGTCTGGCGGTACGCCGCGGTGACCGAGTAGCCCGCGCCGCCGCCACGACCCGCCCGAGACCGGTCCGGCCCCTCCCCCGGGCCCGCCGGACCACCCAACGCCCGGAGGCACCCATGCACACCGCCGACCGACCCGGCACCGCGGGCCCGCCCCGCTTCGCCGTGGTCGGCAATCCCGAGAACCGCCGGGTGACGCTCTTCGCCGAGGCGGTCCGCGCCGCGGGGCTGCCCGCGCCGCGGCTGCTGGCTTGGTCCGAGGTACTGCGCACGGGTGCGGAGTTCGCGCCGGGCGAGTTCGTCCGGATCGACTCGCCGGGGGAGAACGCCGACGTCGAGCGGCTGCTGCGGGGGGCAGCCGATCCGACCGCGGTGGAGGGCACCGCCCGGTGGTACGCCCGCTTCACCGAGGCGGTGCGGGTGGTCGCCCGGGCCGCCTCGGCGGGCGGGGCCGTCCTGCTGGACGATCCGGGCGAGTTGGCGGTGCTCTTCGACAAGCGGCGGTGCCACGGGGTGCTGCGGGCCGCCGGGGTGCCGGTGCCGGAGTCGCCGACATCGGGCCCGGCCGCTCCGGCGTTGGGCGGCTGGGCCGAGGTCCGGGCGCTGTTGGAGTCGGCCGGTCTGCGGCGGGCCTTCCTGAAGCCGGCGCACGGCTCCTCGGCGTCCGGAGTGATGGCCTTGGAGAGCGACGGCCGCGGTCGGCTGCGCGCCACCACCTCGGTCGAACTGACCGGGGACGGGCGCCTGTTCAACTCCCTTCGGGTGCGCCGATACGACGGCGAGCCGCAGATAGCGGCCATCGTGGACGCGCTGGCCCCGGACGGCCTGCACATCGAGCGGTGGTATCCGAAGGCGGCGCAGCACGGCCGGGTGGCCGATCTGCGGGTGGTGGTCGTGGCCGGCCGGGCGACCCACGCCGTGGTGCGCACCAGCCGTTCCCCCATGACCAACCTCCACCTGGGCGGGGCGCGCGGCGACCTCGATGCCGCGCGGGCGGCCATCGAGGCGTCGGGGGCCCGCTGGTCCGATGCCCTCGCGGTCTGCGAGGCGGCCGCCGCGTGCTTCCCGCGCACCCTGTGCGTGGGCGTGGACCTGCTGCCGGCGGCGGGCTGGCGGCGGTTCGCGGTGGGTGAGGTGAACGCCTTCGGGGATCTGCTGCCCCGGCTGACCGGCCTGCCCGGCAGTGGTGCCGAGGGCCTGGACACCTACGGTGCGCAGATCGCCGCCGTATGCCGTACGCATGGAAAGAACGGAACGTCTCGTGCACGCCCCTGACACCACCCCCCGCATCCCGGAAGCGGCGGCCGCCCCGGAAGGCGTGCCCGCCGGGCCCGACATGACCGAGATCGTCGGCAGTCACGACCTGTTGCTGGTCACCCTCGACACGCTGCGCTACGACGTGGCACAGGAGCTCGCCGAGGCCGGCCGGATCCCGCATCTGGCCCGCCATCTGCCTAGTGGCCAGTGGGAGCGCCGGCACGCCCCGGGCAGCTTCACCTACGCCTCCCACCAGGCGATATTCGCCGGATTCCTGCCGACGCCGGCCTCCCCGGGGCCGCATCCGCGGTTGTTCGCGGCGCGGTTCGCCGGCAGCGAGACCACCGCGCCCGGCACCTGGGTGTTCGACGCCCCCGACCTGGTCTCGGGGCTGGCCGCGGTGGGCTACCGCACGGTGTGCATCGGCGGCGTGGGGTTCTTCAACCGGCAGGCGGCGCTGGGATCGGTGCTCCCCGGGCTGTTCCAGGAGGCGCACTGGGAGCCGGAGTTCGGCGTCGCCTCGCCCACTTCGTTCGAGGCCCAGGTGCGTCGGGCCGAGGAGGTCGTCGCCGGACTGCCGGCCGAGCAGCGGCTCTTCCTGTTCGTGAACGTCTCGGCGCTGCACCAGCCGAACTGGTTCCACCTGCCCGGTGCCACCCGGGAGGCCGGCGACAGCCGTGCCACGCACGCCGCCGCCCTGGAGTACGTCGACCGGCACATCGGCCGGCTCTTCGCCGCGGCCGCCGACCGCCGCCCGTGCTTCGCCGTCGTCTGCTCCGACCACGGCACGACATACGGCGACGACGGCTACACCGGCCACCGCCTCGGCCACGAGGCCGTATGGACCGTCCCCTACGCCCAGTTCACGATCGAGGCCGCCCGATGACCCGCACCCCGCTCCCCCTGCTGTCCCCGGCTCCCGCCGCGGCCCCCGCCTCGCCGTACGAGAGCTATGTCTACGCCTACCCCCACAAGACGGCGTACCGCCGGCTGCCGGACCGCCCGGCGCTGCGCGAGTTGTGGGCGGCCGAGCCGCAGCACGCCCTCTCGCTGTATCTGCACATACCGTTCTGCGAGGTGCGGTGCGGCTTCTGCAACCTCTTCACCCGCATCGGCGCCGCGGGCGAGCTGACCAGGGCCTATCTGGACGCCCTGGAGCGGCAGGCGACGGCCGTCCGCGCGGCGCTGGGCCCGGACGCCCGCTTCGCGGCCGCGGCGTTCGGCGGCGGCACCCCGACGTTCCTCGATGCCGGGGAGCTGGCGCGGCTGTGCGACATCGCGGAGCGGCGGATGGGCGCGGACCTGCGGACGGTGCCGCTGTCGGTCGAGACGTCGCCGTCGACCGCCACCGCGGACCGGCTGGCGGTGCTCGCCGAGCGCGGGGCGACCCGGATCAGCATCGGCGTGCAGAGCTTCGTCGAGGCGGAGGCGCGGGCGGCGGTCCGTCCGCAGGACCCGGCGGAGGTGACGGCGGCACTGGACCGCATACGGGAGTCGGGCGTTCCGGTGCTCAACATCGATCTGATCTACGGGATCGACGGGCAGACGGAGCGCAGCTGGCAGCGGTCGCTGGACGCCGCGCTGCAGTGGCGCCCCGAGGAGCTGTACCTGTACCCGCTGTACGTGCGACCGCTGACGGGGCTGGGCCGCAAGGAGAGCGCCGGCCCCGACCCGGAGTGGGACGCCCAGCGGCTGCGGCTGTACCGCCACGGCCGGGACCACCTGCTCGCCGCGGGATACGAGCAGGTCTCCATGCGGATGTTCCGCCGCCCGGCGGCCGGTCCCGGCGCGGGCCCGGGCGCGGCCGGGGACCACGCCTGCCAGACCGACGGCATGATCGGCCTGGGCTGCGGTGCCCGTTCGTACACCTCGGCGCTGCACTACTCCTTCGACTACGCGGTCGGGATGACGCGGATCCGCTCGCTCATCGACGACTACGCCGCCCGGCCCACCGCGGACTTCGCGCACGCCGAGTTCGGCTGGCGGATGACCGGTGACGAGCCGCGCCGCCGCCATCTGCTGCAGTCGGTCCTCCAGGCGGCGGGCATGCCCGTGGCGGAGTACCGGGCCCGTTTCGGCAGTGCGCCGGCGGACGACTTCCCGGTGGAGCTGGCGGCGTTCGCCGAGCGCGGCTGGCTGGACGGGACGGCCGGCCCGGACGTGCTGCGGCTGTCCCCCGAGGGGCTGGCGCACTCCGACGCCCTGGGCCCGCTGCTGTTCTCCCCCGGCGTCCGGTCCCGGATGGCCGCCTACGACCTCAAGTGACGGGCCGTGCCATGGACTTGACGCTTCTCTACCGCGGGCCGCTGGCGTCCTGCGACTACGACTGCCCCTACTGCCCGTTCGCCAAGCGGCGGGACAGCCGCGAGCAGCTGCGTGCCGACCGGGCCGCGCTGGACCGCTTCACCGCCTGGGTCGGGCGGCAGACGGACGACCGGCTGTCGGTGCTCTTCACCCCGTGGGGCGAGGGCCTGGTCCGCTCCTGGTACCGGCGCGCCCTCGTCGAGTTGAGCCGGCTGCCGCAGGTGCGCCGGGTGGCGATCCAGACCAACCTCAGCTGCCGCACGGACTGGCTCGCCGGGGCCGACCTCGACACCCTCGCCCTGTGGTGCACCTACCACCCGGGCCAGACGCCCCCCGAGCGTTTCCTGTCCAAGACCCGGGAGCTGGCCGACCTCGGCGTCCGCTTCAGCGTGGGCGTCGTCGGCTTCCCCGAGCACCTGGAAGCCGCCCGCAGGCTCCGCGCGGACCTCCCCGAGCAGGTCTACCTCTGGGTCAACGCCGCGGAGGGCCGCACCTACACGGACGACGAGGCCGCCGACTGGACGGCGCTGGATCCCCTCTTCCCGTACAGCCGGCATCCGCACCGCAGCGCCGGACTCCCCTGCCGGACGGGCGAGTCGGTGGTGTCGGTGGACGGCGACGGAACGATCCGGCGCTGCCATTTCGTCCGGGCCGAGCTGGGCAACCTCTACGACGGCGATTTCCGCGCGGCGCTCCGCCCGCGCCCCTGCCCGCTGACCGTCTGCGACTGCCACATCGGCTACGTCCATCTGGAGACGCTGCCGCTGTACGACGTCTTCGCGGGCGGTGTGCTGGAGCGCGTCCCCGCCCCGGGGCAACTCCCCGCCCCCGTACGCCACTCCGTGCCCGTGGCGCTCTCCGCCCCCGGGCACCTCCCCGCACCCGGTCGGACTCCCACTCCGGATCAGCCCCGCGGTGCGGGGGCGCCGGCGTCCGACCGTGCCGGGGTGCCGCCGGTTCAGTCCTTGCGGCCCACCACTCCGTAGAAGATGGTGTCGCTGAGCTCCTTCGGGCCGGGCACGGGCGCGTCCGGTCGCCACAGGGGCACGCGTACGAGCCCCGGTTCCAGCGGGGTGAACGGTCCGAGGAGCGCCGCGATCTCGGCCTTGGTGCGGAGCGCGAGCGGGGTGGTGGCGCTCTTGTAGACCTCCTCCACATGAGCCCGGGCCGCCTCGTCGATCCGGCCCTCCGCATAGCCCTCGTACGGTTCGTACGTGCCGTGCGAGAGCACCAGATGGCTGCCGGCCGGCAGTGCGGCGCCGAACGCGGCGAGCAGCGCGGCGGGATTGTCCTCGTCGCCGAGGAAGTCCATCACGCCGCCGATCAGCAGCCCCACCGGCCGCTCGAAGTCGATCAGCTCACGGACCACCGGGTCGTCCAGGACGGCCTTGGGATCACGGATGTCCCCGAGGGCGAAGGCGGTGCCCGGGGCGTTGGCGAGCCGGGCCCGGGCGTGGGTGGCGACGATCGGGTCGCTGTCCACGTACACCACCCGGGTCTCGGGTGCGGTCTCCCGGGCCACCTCGTGGGTGTTGGGCGAGGTGGGGATGCCGATGCCGAGGACGAGGAACTGCCGGATCCCGGACGCCACCACAGCGCGGACCGCGCGCCCGCGGAAGGCCCCGTTGGCGCGGACGCTGTCGCGCACCTGCGGGTGCAGTTCGATGACCCGGTCGCCGGCGACCCGGTCGACCTCGTAGTTGTCCCATCCCCCGAGGAAGTAGTCGTACATCCGGGCCGGATGCGGCCGGCTGGTGTCGATCTCCTCCGCGGAGAAGCCCAGGTGGTCCGGCCCCGGCGGGTACGGTCCGATCTCCGGGCAGCCGGAGTCCGCCTCGGGAGAGCTGTGCTGGTCGGTCATGGCTCCTCCCTCAGTGCGCCGGACACGGCGCGGCGGAGAGCAGGAAGTCGGCGTGGCCGGCCTTCGCGCCCTCGATGAAACTGACCATCTCACGGTGGGTGTAGATCAGTGCGGGACCGTCCGGGTCGGTGGACTGGCGCAGGGCGACCCGGCCGTCCCGCAGGCGCATGGCCTCGACGCACTCGCCGCCGTTTCCGCCGCTCCACGGCTTGTGCCAGCCGTCGCTGCCCAGTTCGTTGGCGGGCATGCCGTTGTAGATACGTATGCGATCCATGGGGGGTTCAGATCTCCTTGCGAAAGCCACCCAGAATGGCCTCGGTGGTGTGTGCCGGCGCGGCCTGCGCACACATCCGGTCCAGGGCCTCCAGGAACTGCGAGACGTCGTTGCGCTGGTCGAAGTACACGGCTCCGACGAGGCTTTCCGCGTACGCGATGTCCGGGAGCTCCGGGATCGGGAAGCGGAAGATGTGGAACGGCCCGTACATGGCGGGGTGCGGGCCCGCGGCGAAGGGCATCACCTGGAGCCGGACGTTCGGCATCGAGGTGGCCTCCATCAGCCGGGTGATCTGGTCGCGCATCACCTTGGGTCCGCCGATGGGCCGCCGCAGCACGGTCTCGTCCATGACCGACCACAGCATCGGGGCGTTCTCGCGGGTCAACAGGGCCTGCCGTTCCATGCGCAGGGCCACGATGCGGTCGATGTCGGCCGGGGCGGCGTGCGGCATTCCGGCGCGCAGCACGGCAGCGGCATAGTCCTCGGTCTGCAACAGGCCGGGGACGTAGTGCGGTTGGTAGGAGCGGATCAGGTTGGCTTCGCTCTCCAGGCTGACGAAGGCGCTGAACCACTCGGGGAGGACGTCACGGAAGCGGTGCCACCAGCCGGGGCGGTTGGCCTCGCGGGCCAGGGAGAGGAAGCCGTCTATCTCTCGCTGATCGGTGACGCCGTAGGTCGCCAACAGCTTCTCGACGTAAGGGATCTTGAGGCCGACCTCGGCCTTTTCCATGCGCCGTATCGTGGCGTGCGTCACGTCCAGTGCGGCCGCGGCCCGCTCGAAGGAGAGCCCCGCCCGCTCCCGCAGATCCTGCAGTCGCTTGCCGAGCACCACCCGCAGGACGGTCGGTGCACCTGCAGACCGTGGGTCCGCCACGTCCGATCCCCTCCAACCAGCTTCAGTGTTCAGCAGTGTGTCATGCCGTCATCAGCTCGAACAGACTGCACTTTCGATTCTGCAAATTACAGACTGATCCTTGCCAACGGTGACCAACATCGCACATAGTTATGTCGTGGCTTCCTACAAAAACGCTCCGTCGTTAGGGCGATGCGGCGGCTTCCTCGCCCAGAGCCTTCAGGACGCGTTCCACTTGCCGGCGCGGTGCACGTCCGTGCCCGAGGCGCGCAGGCGCGTCGGCGCGCTGCTGCGCGAGTGGGACGCCGCTCAACAGGTCCGCGACGATGTGGAGTTGGTGGTCACCGAACTGTTCACCAACGCGGTGCGGCACACCGACAGCGAAAAGGTCGGCTGCGAGCTCGCGGTCGTCGGCGCGCACATACGGATAGAGATCACCGACGAGGGCGGCCCGGACCTCTCCGCGCCGCACGCCCAGCCCGGCACCCTCGACCAAGAGGGCGGGCGCGGACTCTTCCTGGTCGGCGCGCTCTCCGACAGCTGGGGCACCCGCCCCGACGACGGGGGCCGCGGCCAGGTGGTCTGGGCGGATCTCCCGTACCGCACCGCAACGCACTGAAGGCCCCGCGCCGCCACGGGGGCGGACACGGGGCCTTGTGCACCGGAAGGGCTACAGCGGCAGCAGATCGGGCCGCTTCGGCTCGACATGGTCACCGGAGGAGACGCCGCGCAGCCGGCGGCCGATCCACGGCACCAGGTGCTCGCGCGCCCAGTGGACGTTGTCCCGCCGGGCCTCGGCGGCGGTCCGCTCGGTCTCCGGCGGCCACGGCTGGTCCGGGTCGGCCGGCACCTCCAGGCCCAGCACCTGACCGGCCCGCAGCGCCACCCGGGTGTGCCCGTCGGCCGACAGGTGCAGCCGGTCCTCGCTCCACGCCCGACGGTCCTGCACGGACTTCAGCGACCACAGGTCGAGCACCGGGCAGTCGTGCCGGTCGGCGATGGCCCGCACATGAGCGGTGTACGTGGCGATCTTGCCCCGCAGATGCTTGAGGACCGGCATCCCGCGGGTGTCGAAACCGGTGCACAGCAGCACCGTCGGGACGGTCTCCCGCAGTGCGGCCACGGCCGCCTCGTAGCGCTCGGCCACCGCGTCCGGGTCCGAGCCCGGCCGCAGGATGTCATTGCCGCCGGCACAGAACGTCACCAGCTCGGGGGCGAGCTGCTGCGCCCGGGGCACCTGCTCCTCGATGATCCGGTCCAGGAGCCGTCCGCGCACGGCGAGGTTCGCATAGCGGAAGTCCCCCTCGTCCCGCTGGTCGGCGAGGAGGACCGCGAGCCGGTCCGCCCAGCCGATGTACGCCCCGTCCGGACCGGGATCCCCGACCCCCTCGGTAAAGCTGTCCCCGACGGCTGCGTACGACCCGATGGCGCCTGTCGCGCCCTTGCTGATGTTGTTCGAATCGTCTGCCACGTCAGGACATACTTCACCTTCTGAAGTGACCTACGCCACCGTAACCAGGGGTTGACGAGAGGTGATTAACACCACCCGGTCAAATTCTGTCCAAGTTGGAACAATGAACGGTCACGGAGTGCTGATACAGCGCCGCGCATGCGGGATGATGCGCGCCGTTGCGCAGGCGTCGCACGCTCTTGCCACCTGATTGCCTATGGCATCAATGTCGTATCGTCGAAGGAGCCCGCCTCGTCGACGAGTAGCGTCGGCGGCCGACCCCGAGGAGCGCCCGTGACGCAGCAGACGCCGCAGGTCCCCCAGTCCCAGCCCGAGCTCGCCGAGGTGCGCAACTTCCGCGACGTGGGCGGGCTGCCGACCGTCGACGGGCGTCGCATCCGGCACGGCCGGCTCTACCGCAGCGGCCACCTCGCGCACGCCACCGAGGCGGACACCGCGTTCCTCGCCGGCCTCGGGCTGCACACCATCTTCGACTTCCGCAACGCCTCCGACATCAAGCTCGAAGGCCCCGACGTCACCCTGCCCGGTGTGCGGAACGTCAACATCCCGCTCACCGACCCGGCCGACGGGGCGGAATTCTGGACGATGGTACGGGACGGCGAACTGGACCAGCTCCGGGTCATGCTCGGTGACGGCAAGGCCGCGGGCCGCATGGCCCACACCTACCGCGAGATCATCACCACCCGCACCGCGGACCACAGCCAGGTGCTGCACGCCCTCGCCGAGGACAGCATGCCGGCGCTGATGCACTGCGCCGCCGGCAAGGACCGCGCGGGCCTGTCCATCGCGGTCACGCTGCTCGCGGTCGGCGTGGAGCGGGACGCCATCGAGGCGGACTACCTCCAGTCCAACGACCCCAGCCGGCGCTACAAGGTCCGCCGCTCCAACCACTCCGCGGCGGGCATGTCGCCGGAGGTCATGGAGCTGCTGTCGCCGCTGTTCGGCGCGGACATCGACTACCTGACGGCCGCCTTCGACGCGATCGACGAGACCTGGGGCTCGACCGAGACCTACCTCGCCGACGGCCTGAAGCTCTCGCCCGCCACCCGCGAGCGGCTGCGCGACCGGCTGCTGACGGACTGACGTCCGCCCGTGGTGGGTCACCGCCCGGTGACCCACCCGGCACTGCCCCGCCGGACCGGCCCCGGCGCCGTCAGCGGTTGGCGACCGCCTGTTTGACCAGCGTCCGCCCGAAGTCCCACACCAGGCCGCCGCCGCTGTGGGCGTCGTCCATGACGGCCGTGAACGCCTCGACGAACCGGTCCACCTCCCGCTCGCCGATGATCAACGGCGGAATCAGCTTGATGACCTCCAGATGGTCGCCGGAGACCTGGGTCAGGATGCGGTGGCGCTGGAGCAGCGGCACCACGACCATCTGCGCGAACAGCCCCTTGCGGGCGGCCTGCAGCATCGTCCAACGGCTGCGCAGGCCCAGCGACTTGGGGCGGCCGAACTCGATGCCGATCATCAGGCCGCGGCCGCGCACCTCGTGCAGCAGCTCGTACCTGTCGGTCAGCGCGGCCAGCCGGGAGCGCAGCAGATCGCCGGTCCGCCGGGCATTCGCGACGATCTCCTCGTCCTCCATCACCGCGAGCACCGCCAGCCCGGCCGCCATCGCCTGGGCGTTGGCCCCGAAGCTGGCAGAGTGCACCAGCACCCGGTCCATGGACGAGTAGACCTTCTTGAAGATCCAGTCCTTGCCCAGGGTGGCGCCGACCGGGACGTAGCCGCCGGAGAGCGCCTTGGCGACGCACACCAGGTCCGGCTCCACGCCCTCCTCGTGCTGGTAGGCGAAGAAGTCGCCGGTGCGGCCGAGGCCGGTCTGCACCTCGTCGGCGATCAGCAGGGCCTTGTGGCGGTGCAGCAATTCCTGTGCGGCGCGCAGGAATCCGGGCGGGGCCGCGGTGACGCCCTTGCCCTGAACGGGTTCGACGACGAAGCCCGCCACGTCGCCGCGCCGCACCTCCCGTTCCAACGCGGCCAGGTCGCCCATCTCGACGGCGGTGTCCGGCAGGAGCGGGGCGAAGCCGTCGCGGAAGCCGTCCTCGCCGTTGACCGAGAGCGAGCCGGTGGTCAGGCCGTGGAAGGCGTGGGTGCAGTAGAGGACGCGCGGCCGGCCGGTGGCGTAGCGGGCGAACTTCAGGGCGGTCTCGACGGCCTCGGTGCCGCTGTTGCCGAAGAAGACCCGGTCCAGGTGGGGCGCGTGGCGCAGCAGCTTCTCGGCGAGCAGTCCGGGCAGCGGCTGGCAGTCGAAGCGGGTGAGGTCGGCGAGTTGGGCGTCGAGCACGTCGTGCAGGGCCTGGCGGACGACCGGGTGGTGCCGGCCCAGGCCCATCACGCCGAAGCCGGCGAGCATGTCGAGGTAGTCCTGGCCGTCGGCGTCGTAGAAGTAGGCGCCCTCGGCCCGTTCGTAGACCTTGTCGAAGCCGATGGTGCGCAGCATCCGCGGGAGCTGGTGGTTGAGGTGGCGGCTGTGCAGTTCGTAGCGCTCGGCGCCGCGTTCGGCGAGCAGCCCGGTCAGGTCGAATCCGGTCACGAGGTGTTCTCCTTACGGGCGGCGGGCCGCGCCGCCCCGAGCCGGACCGGCGGCACCGGACCGCTCCGGTACCGCCGGCTCTCCGCGCGTCGCGTCAGCCGCGGTTCCCGGCGACGGTCTCCCTGGCGGCCCGGAGGGACTCCTTCAGGGAGCCCATGGTGGCCAGGACGGCGGTGGGCTCGTAGCCGCAGTGCGCCATGCAGTTGGCGCACCGGGGGTCCTTGCCCCGGCCGTACTTCTCCCAGTCGGTCTCCTCGATCAGTTCGCGGTACGTCGGGACGTAGCCGTCGCTCATCAGGTAGCAGGGGCGTTGCCAGCCGAAGAGCGAGTAGTTGGGGATCGCCCAGGCCGTGCACGGGAAGTCGGCTTTGCCCTCCAGGAAGTCCAGGAAGAGCGGGCTGTGGTTGAGCCGCCAGCGCTGCCGGTTGCCGCCGGCGAACGCCTTCCGGAACAGCTCCCGGGTCTGCTCCACGCCCAGGAAGTGCTCCTGGTCGGGGGCCTTCTCGTAGGCGTAGGCGGGCGACAGCATCATCTCGTCGACCTTCAGGTCGTCGTTGAGGAAGTTGAGGACCTCGATGATGGTCTGCGGGGTGTCGGTGTTGAAGAAGGTGGAATTGGTGGTGACCCGGAAGCCGCGCCGCTTGGCCTCCTTGATGGCCGCCACCGCCTCGTCGAATACGCCTTCCTTCGCCACGGATTCGTCGTGCCGCTCCCGCATCCCGTCGATGTGCACCGCGAAGGCGAAATACGGCGAGGGCTTGAAGTTGTCCATCTTCTTGCGCAGCAGCATCGCGTTGGTGCACAGGAAGACGTACTTCCGGCGGGCCACCAGTTGCCGGACGATCTCGTCGATCTGCGGGTGCATCAAGGGTTCGCCGCCGGCGATGGAGACCATCGGGGCGCCGGACTCCAGCACCGCGCCCACCGCCTGGGCCACCGGCATCCGCTGCTTGAGGACGCCGGCCGGATGTTGGATCTTCCCGCATCCCTCGCACTTGAGATTGCAGGCGAAGAGCGGTTCCAGTTCGACAATCAGCGGGAATTTCTCCCGCTTGCGCAGCACTTTCTGTTCAAACAGATAGGTTCCGACCCGGATGGTCTGGCGGAGCGGCATTGCCATCTGGCTCACCTCCTGGGGAGCAGCAAAGAACGGTGCCATTCAAAGAGAACAGGAAAAACCGAGCGCAGCACGCGGAAGGCAGATATTCCACCGCGTACCGTCCCGATGCGCACGAGTTCGTGTTCCGGGGCGTCCACGACCACCCGGACGGCCGCAACCGCGGGGCTGCCGCGGCGCACCGCGGTCCGGAGCGTCGCGGCGGACTCCATGTCCACCGCGAGCGCGCCCTCGGCGTGCAGTGCGGCCCGCTCCGCGCCCCGGACGACGTGGTCCGAGCCGCGCAGCAGTCCGGTGTGCACCCGCAGGCCGCGCTCCCGCAGGGACCGCACCAAGGGGCCGTTGTCGCGGCAGGGCACATCGGGGACGCCGGGCCGGTGGTCCCGGGTGGCCTCGGCGACGATCACGTCCCCGGGGCGCATCCCCGGGGCCAGCCCGGCGCAGAAACCGCTGGCCACCACGGGCGAACCCGCGGTGGCCGACCCCTCACCCAGCGCGGCGGCCAGGGCCCGCTCCGCCGCCTGGGGCCCCATGCCGGTGCGGAGGGTGACCACGGGCGGACCCGCCGCCCCGTGGTCACCGCCCCGCAGCGCGAACCGTTCGATGCCGAGCGCACAGGCGACCAGCAGCGGCGGTTCCGCGTCCGGCGGGAGCCGTCTCGGCATCAGTCCCCCACCGGCGCCCCGGCGGTCCCGCCGGTGGCCGGTCCGCCGTGGACGTAGCGGCCGAGGGCGGTCAGCGGGAAGACCTGGCGGTAGAGGTGGTAGTTGATGGAGAAGTCCCACGGGAAGCCGGTGCCGGTGAAGTACGGCTCGTCCCAGGAGCCGTCCGACAGCTGGGTCTCCACCAGCCAGCGCACCCCGCGGCGGACCGCCTCGCCGTCCCGCTCACCGGCCGCGAGCAGCGCCATCAGCGCCCAGGCGGTCTGCGAGGCGGTGGAGGCGCCGCGTCCGGCCCACTCTTTCCGGTCCTGGTAGGAGCGCTGGTCCTCGCCCCAGCCGCCGTCGTCGTTCTGCACCCTCTCCAGCCAGCCGACGGCCCGCCGGACGGCCGGGTGCGAGGCGGGGATCCCGGCGGCGGTGAGCGCAGGCAGTACCGAGCCGGTGCCGTAGACGTAGTTGGTCCCCCAGCGCCCGAACCAGGCGCCGCTGGGCTCCTGTTCGGCCAGCAGCCAGGCGAGGCCGCGGCGGGTGCGCGGGTCGTGGGCCCGGCCGACCTCGGCGAGCATCTCGACGACGTGCGCGGTGACATCGGCCGACGGCGGGTCGATGACCTCGCCGAAGTCGCAGAACGGCAGCCGGTTGGGGAACGGGCTGGTGTTGTCGGCGTCGAACGCGCCCCAGGCCCCGTTCTTCGACTGCATCCCGAGGTTCCAGCGCACCGCCCGGTCGAGTGCGGCCCCGACCCGCCGAGGGTCGGGGTGCCGGACCCGGCGCAGCGCCAGGACCACCTCGGCGGTGTCGTCGATGTCCGGGTAGTTGTCGTTGTGGAACTCGAACGCCCAGCCGCCGGAGGGGAGTTGGGGACGGCGCACGGACCAGTCGCCGGGGCGGTCGATCTGCTCGCCGAGCATCCACTCGGCCGCCTGGACCAGCTGCGGGTGATCGGCCGGCACCCCGGCGTCGGCCAGCGCGATGGTGGCCAGGCAGGTGTCCCACACCGGTGACTGGCAGGCCTCGATCATGCGGGCACCGTCCTCGCGCCAGACCGCGAACCGGTCCAGGGATTCCAGTCCGGCCCGCAGCACGGGGTGGTCGAGGTCGTAACCGAGCAGGTGCAGGGCGATGACGGAGTAGACGGCGGGGGGCTGGATGCCGCCCCAGCAGCCGTCGTTCTCCTGCCGCTCGATGATCCAGCGGCCGGCCGAGCGCATCGCGGCGGCGCGCGGTCGGCGCAACGCGACCTTGTGGTACAGGTGCATCGCCCGGTCCAGGCGCTGGAAGAGGCCGTCCCAGCTCGTGACGGGGGCGAACGGCCGCGGCGGGTTGGGGTTGCGGGGGTCGGTGTGCAGCTCGTCGAGGGCGAACGGCGCCGGGCGGACCGGGCGTTTGGCCGAGACGACGGTCAGCGGGACGATGGTCTGCCGGGCCCAACACCCGAAGGCGTAGATGCTGAGCGGGAACCACTTCGGGAAGTAGAGGAGTTCCGGGGGCAGTTCGGGGAGGTCGTCCCACTTCCACCAGCCGAAGAGGGCGAGCCAGATCCGGGTGAAGACGCGGGAGGCGGCGATGCCGCCGTGTTCGCGGATCCAGGTCGACGCGGTGGCCATGTGCGGGGCGTCCGGCGCGTCGCCGGCCAGCCGCAGCGCCACGTACGCCTCGATGGTGGTGGAGAGTTCGCCGGGCCCGCCGTAGTAGGTGGCCCAGGTGCCGTCCGGGCGCTGCTCACCGCGGATGTAGCGGGCGGCGGCCTCGGTGAGCTCGGGGTCCTGGATGCCCAGGAACTGACGGAGCAGCAGATCCTCGGCGTCCATCGTGACGTTGGTTTCGAGGTCGCCCTTCCACCAGCCGGCGGGGTCCTGGACGGAGAGCAGGTAGTCGGTGGCGCGGGCGGTCGCTTCCCGCGCGGCGTCCGCCGTGACCTGGAGCACGGCGGTGGGCGGTCTGCCGGCCGGGCCGGCGGGTGCGGTCCCGTCGGCGGCATCGGTGGCCGAGGAGCCCCGGGGCGGGAGCGCCGCGGTGCTGCCGTCGGTCGTCGCTGTCATGGCTTCCCCTTCTGCAGTGAACTGTCAATGCGTGTTCAGGGATTCCGTCGGCCGGCGCCCGGACGGCGCCGGCCGGCGACTGCGATCTAGTTCGTGTTGATGGTCATCATCTCTCTCGTACGACGACGAAGTCCGCGAGCGCGACGAGCTGCGCGCGGATGCGTTCGGGCATGTCGATCTCGTCCAGGGCGGCGATGGCGGTGGCGTGCTGGCGGCGGGCCTCCTGGGAGGTCCACTCACGGCCGCCGGCCTCTTCGATCAACGCCGCGCGGGAGGCGAACTCCTCCTCCGTGAAGTCGGCGATCTCGGTCTCGCTCTTCTTGGCGTCGGCGGCCAGGATCTGGGCGAGCCGCTCGGAGGCGGGCCCGTCGGCCGCGAGCGCGGCGACGACCGGCAGCGACTTCTTGCGCTGGCGCAGGTCGCTCCAGGTCTGCTTGCCGGTGGCCTCCGGGTCGCCCCAGATGCCCAGCAGGTCGTCGACGGCCTGGAAGGCGAGGCCGAGGTGGTAGCCGTACTTCTCCAGGATGTCCGCGGTGCGGTCGTCGACGCCGCCGAGGACCGCACCGATGGAGACCGCGCAGGCGAGCAGGGCGCCGGTCTTGTTGCCCTCCATCTCCAGGCACTCCTCGACGGTGACCCGCTCGCGGTGCTCGTAGGAGATGTCCTGGGCCTGGCCGTCGATCAGCTTGCGGGTGGCCAGGGTGAGCCGGCGGGTGGCGCGGCCCGCGTCGACGGTGCCGAGCTCCAGCAGTATTTCGTTGGCCAGTGCGAACAGCGCGTCGCCGACCAGGATGGCCTGCGCGGGGCCGTGCACCTTCCAGACGGTGTCGCGGTGCCGGCGCTGCTCGTCACCGTCCATCAGGTCGTCGTGCAGCAGCGAGAAGTTGTGCACCAACTCGACGGCGACCGCACCGGGCACCCCGATCTCGGGGTCGGCACCCGCGACCTCGGCGGACAGCAGGGCGAGCGCGGGGCGCACGGCCTTGCCGCTGTCGCCGGCGCTGGGGTTGCCGGCCGCGTCGATCCACCCGAAGTGGTAGGCGGCGACGGTGTCCATGGGAGGGGCGAGCCTGGCCACGGCGGCACGCAGCACGGGAGTGGCGAGTGTCCGCCCGCGCTCCAGCAGCGCGGTGACGCTCGCGGTGTCGATAGCCGGGGAAGCCACGGTTTCTCCTCTGTTTCCGATGCTTGTGCTGGTGCGAGCGCCCGTACTCATGGTCATGCCGCCTCCTGAGGCAACCGGCCCTGGGGGACGCCGAGTTCGGTGAGTGCCTCACGGGCGGCGGCGGTGCCGCTGCGGACAGCGCTCTCCATGGTCGCGGGCCACCCGGTGGCGGTCCACGCACCGGCCAGGAACAGGCCGGGAACTTGGGTACGGGCAACCGGGCGGAGCCGGCCGACGCCCGGTGCGGGCGCGAAGGTCGCGGTGCGCTCGCGGGTGACGAAGAAGTCGAGGATCCGGGCGCCCCGGGCGGCCGGGAGCAACCGTTCCAGCTCGGGGAGGTAGCGGGCACGGAGTTCGGCGACCGGGCGGTCGATCTCGTCCTGTGCGGCGGACTGCGAGAGGGCCAGGTACTGGCTGCGCGGGTGGCCGTCGGTGCGGGCCAGGCCGGAGGAGTCGGTGCGGTCGAAGACCCACTGGACCGGGGAGCCGACCGCGGCGAAGAACGGGCGGCGCAGCACCTTGCGGTCGTAGACGACGTGGACGTTGAGGATCGGCGCGGTGCCGATGTCCAACAGCCGGTCCCTGGCGGGCAGTGCGCCGTCGGGCAGCAGGGCGTGCGCCTCACGCTGCGGTACGGCGAGGACGACGGTGTCCGCGGTGAGCGTCTCCCGGCCGTGCGGGCCGTTCTCCGCCGTGACCTGCCAGCCGGTGTCGTCGCGGTTGACCGCGGCGACCCGAGTGCGCAGCGCGGTCCGGACGCCGGCCTTCTCCAGCGCGGCGGCGGCGTGGGTGTCGTGCACGTCGCCGAGCGGCACCCGGGCCCAGCCGATGTCGGCGGCGCCGGGGGCGGAGAGCAGCCCGGTCTTGAAGACCTTGGCGGCCAGCCCCAGCGAGGCGTCGCCGGCGGTGGCGTTGAGGGTGGCGATGCCGACCAGGTCCCACAGGGCCTCGACGGCGCGCGGGCTCTGCCCGTGGCGGCGCAGCCAGCTGCCGAAGTCGGTGGTGTCCAGCGCGGGGTCGTCCAGGTCCAGGCGCCCCAGGGCGAGGGTGGCGCGGACCACTCCGGCGCGTTCGGCGGGTGAGAGGTGCGGATAGAGCGCGAGGCTCTTGGCCAGGTGGAGCGGGACCGGCAGGCCGGTGCGGCGCAGCCGGCCGAGCCGCGGCCGGCCCCCGGCGTGCCCCGCGTCGAGCACCGGGACGTCCATCCGGTCCTGGAGGGGCGCCAGATGGCCCGCGCCGAGCCGCTCCAGGTGGCTGCCGTAGGCGGTGCAGCAACGCAGGTAGACGTGCTGGCCGTTGTCGACGGTCAGCGGGCCGGCGGCGGAGTCGCGGCGGAACGAGAAGACCAGACCGCCGAGGCGCGGCCGGCCCTCGACCAGCGTGACCCGCAGGCCGGCGTCGGCCAGGGCCAGCGCCGCGGTGGTACCCGCGAGTCCGCCCCCGACGACCACCGCGGCCGCCCCTTCGGGACGGCCGGAGGGACGGGCGGAATCGCGCCCTGGCAGCGTGGCTCCCACTGTCATGTGCTCTTCCCCCTTACGCCTGTCAAGGACGCCTCCGTCCGGCGAAGGGTTGCCCGCCGCACCGACGCCGGACCGTGGTCGGTGTACGCGGTCCGGCACCTCATCCACGCCTCCTGCTCACGGCCTGCCGGCGGCCGATCGCCCGCGCGTCGAGCCCGGAGAGCCCGCGCACCGCGACGAACGCCTTCTCCCGGCCGGGCAGCGAGACCCTGCCGCGGAGGACCGCCGCCGGGTCGTCGGCGATCCGCGACAGCAGACGGTGGTAGATACCGGCCATCGCCGCCACGCAGGCGCCGCTGCGCCGGTCGAGCATCGGCAGCAGCCGGAAGCCCTCGGCGAACAGTGCGCGGGCCCGCCGGACCTCGAACTGCACCAGGCCGGCGAAGTCCGCGCCGGGCGGCGGCACCGGGCTCTGGAACCCCGCCGAACAGCCGAACTTGGCAAGATCCTCGGCCGGGAGGTACGTCCGTCCGTTGCCCGCGTCCTCGCGAACATCCCTGAGGATATTGGTCAGTTGGAGCGCAAGCCCGAGCGTATCGGCGTACTCGGGGGCGCGCTCGGCGTCGAGTGCGCCTGGTGCCGTACCGAACACACCGAGTGAGATCCGGCCGATCGCCCCGGCGACGCAGCGGCAGTAGACCTTCAACTCGTCCCAGGTCTCGTACGTCTCGCCGCGGACGTCCGCCAGCACCCCGTCGATCAGCTCGTCCAGCGCGCCGAGCGGGATGGGGAAGCGCCGGGCGGCGTCGGCGAGCGCGACGGCCACCGGGTCGGTGTCGTCCTCGGCGATCCCGCCGTCCTTGATACGGGTGAGCAGCGCGCGGGTGTCCTCCAGGCGCCGCCCCTTGGCGTCGGGGGCCAGGGCTCCGTCGCCGATGTCGTCGACCCGGCGGGAGAAGGCGTAGAGCGCCGACATGGCCTGCCGCTTGTCGGCCGGCAGCAGCCGGATCCCGTACGCGAAGTTGCGCGCCTGCTGCCCGGTGACCGTCTCACAGTAGCGGTACGCAGCGAGCACCGGCGCGGACATCTGTGTGGTTGCCTCCACGGTCCGACTCACCCCTCTCGTCGCAGTGTCGCCCCGACCTCGCGCAGCAGGCTGAGCTTGGTCGGCTTGGGCGGTCCGGGGAGTACGTCGTGATCGGCGGCCGCGACCGCCTGGAGGGCGGCCCGCCCGCCGGCGACGAACCCGGCCAACAGCAGCCTGAGCCGGCCGTGCACGCTCCCCACCAGCGGAGCGCCCTCGTCCAGCAGCTCCCCGGCGCGCTCCGCCTCGAAGGCGATCAGCGCGCGCACCGAGGGGCCCCCGGTCGGCGCGGCCAGATCGTCCTCGGTGACGCCGAAGCTCTTCATGTCCTCGGCCGGGAGGTAGATCCGGTCCCGCCCGAGGTCCTCGGCGACGTCCTGGATGTGCTCGACGAGCTGGAGGGCGGTGCAGATGGCGTCCGAGAGCCGGACGCGCTCCGGGCTGGAGGTGCCGGTGACGCCGAGGACGAGCCGGCCGACGGGGTTGGCGGACAGCTCGCAGTAGGCGGCGAGGTCACCGTAGGTGGCGTAGCGGCTGATCCGCTGGTCCTGGCGGTTGGCCTCGATCAGGCCGAGGAAGGGGTCGGGGGTCAGCCCGCAGCGGCGGACGGTCGGGCCGAGCCGGCGCATCAGCGGGTGCTTGGGGCCGGGGGCGCGGTCGCTGAAGACCCGGTGCAGGTCCGCTTCCAGGGCGTCGAGCAGTGCCGGACGGTCGTCGTACTGGACGCGGTCCAGGCCGAGGAGGACGGCGTCGCCACCGCCGGGCGCCAGATCGCCGTCGCCGATGTCGTCGACGAGGCGGGCGAAGCCGTAGAGGGCCATCAGGTCGGCGCGCCAGGCACGGGGCAGGAAGAACGGCGCGACCGGGAAATTCTCGTGCGCGGCTTGATCGAGCACGGTGCGCGTGTGGTCCCTCCCGCCACTCACCGCCACCCTCCGGAGGAAGGCGCGACGCGCCTGCTCGTCTCCTCGGCTCACCGGGGGCTACCCGGCGTGTTATGGAGCCGGAGCGAACCAGTAGCCATTGCCGTCACGTCTCCCGTTCTACACCGCCAAGCTAAAACATCCCATTTCGGACACGCCGCACCTCGCGACGTGCTCCGATCGAGCTCCCGTCGCTCGCCCGGGTGAATGCCCGACTTGCACCACTTGTGCTGTTCAGTACCCGTACAGCTTACGTCGTACAGCCAGACCGCGTCCGAGTGGGTACCGAAGCCTCGGACAACGATCAGATCAACGTCGTGCGGAACCCAACCGTTCCCGCATTACTCGGAGTTGACCTTTCCGTCACGATCGAAGGCCCCCGCGAACCGGATTCGCGGGGGCCTCCTGCGAAGGGTGGGCTATTTGCCCGTCTCCTTCTCGTACGCCTTGATGACCTCGTCGGTCGGGCCGTCCATCAGCAGCTCGCCCCGCTCCAGCCACAGCACCCGGTCACAGGTGTCCCTGATCGACTTGTTGTTGTGGCTGACCAGGAAGACCGTACCCGCTTCCTTCCGCAGCTCGCGGATGCGGGCCTCGGACCGCTTCTGGAAGGCCCGGTCACCGGTGGCCAGGGCCTCGTCGATCAGCAGCACGTCGTGGTCCTTGGCCGCCGCGATGGAGAACCGCAGCCGGGCCGCCATACCGGACGAATAGGTGCGCATCGGCAGCGAGATGAAGTCGCCCTTCTCGTTGATGCCCGAGAAGTCGACGATCTCGTCGTAGCGGGAACGGACCTGCTCGCGGGACATGCCCATCGCCAGGCCGCCCAGGACGACGTTCTTCTCGCCGGTCAGGTCGTTCATCAGGGCCGCGTTCACGCCCAGCAGCGAGGGCTGACCGTGGGTGTAGACCTTGCCGCGCTCGGCGGGCAGCAGACCCGCCACGGCCTTGAGGAGCGTGGACTTGCCGGAGCCGTTCGAACCGATCAGGCCGATCGACTCGCCCCGGTAGGCGGTGAAGGAGACACCCTTGACCGCGTGCACCTCGCGCACGCCCACCGTCGGCCGGCGCCGGATGATGCGGTTGAGCGCCGCGGTCGCACTGCCCTTGCCCGCGCCGGTTCCGTAGACCCGGTAGACGATGTGCAGGTCGTCCGCGATCACCGTCGGGATCTGGTCCTGCGCCGCCTCCGTCGGCTGGACGCCTTCCATCTGCTCAGCCACGTCCGTACCGCTCCTCAGCCTTCCAGAAGTACACAAAGCCCGCGACGCCCGCCAGCACCGCCCAGCCGAGCGCGAACGCCCACACGTGCGGCGGGAGCTGGCTCGCCTTGAAGCTGTCGATCAGCGCGAAGCGGATCAGGTCGATGTAGACGGCGGCGGGGTTGGCGTAGAGCAGCACCTCGACCCAGTGCGGGACGTGCTTGCCCTTCATGATCACGCTGATGCTGAACATCACGCCGGACGCGTACATCCACGTCCGCATGATGAAGGGCATCAGCTGCGCCAGGTCCGGCGTCTTGCTGCCGAGCCGGGCCATGATCATCGCCAGTCCCGTGTTGAACACGAACTGCAGCAGCAGCGCGGGGATCACCAGCAGCCAGGACAAGGTGGGCAGCTGCCCGAAGGCCAGCAGGATCACCACCAGGACGCCCATGGAGAACAGCAGTTGCTGGAGCTGCATGAGGCAGAACGAGATCGGCAGGCAGGCCCGCGGGAAGTGCAGCGCACGCACCAGACCCAGGTTGCCGGAGATCGCCCGCGTACCGGCCATCACCGAACTCTGGGTGAAGGTGAAGATGAAGACACCGGTCACCAGGAACGGGACGTAGTCCGGGACGCCGCGCTTCGTGCCGATCAGCACGCCGAAGATGAAGTAGTAGACGAGCGCGTTCAGCAGCGGCGTCGCCACCTGCCAGACCTGGCCCAGCTTCGCCTGGCTGAACTGCGCGGTCAGCCTGGCGCTGGAGAAGGCGGAGATGAAGTGCCGCCGGTCCCACAGCTGGCGGACGTACTCCGCAAGGCTGGGGCGGGCTCCGCTCTGCGACAGCCCGTACTTCTCGGCCCGCTGAGCCGGCGTGAGTCCTTCGTCGGCGGATGGCGGGGCACTCATGGCGACCGCACTGTCGTGCGTGGTCTCGCTCACAGTTGACACTTTCGTCCTCAAGGTGCGCTGCCGGGGACGCCCCGGTTCGCGCCTGATGCTCTCAGATACGAGCTTGTCAGATGATGGGAGGGCGGCCCAGCCGGCTCAGTCGCCAAACGGTAGCCCACTTCATGGGACGCCTGGGACCGCACGCGGTGGCCCAGCCTTCCTTGAAGCCGCCCAACCAGGCCCGGAGCCCCGGCAGCGACGGCCGGCGGGCGAGGGTGAGCAGGAACCAGACACCGAGATAGACCGGTACCAGCGGGGCGGGGAGGTTGCGGCGGGCCAGCCAGACCCGGTTGCGGGCCACCATCCGGTGGTAGACCGCGTGCCGGGCCGGGGCCGTGGTGGGGTGGTGCAGAACCATGTCCGCCCGGTAGTCGACCAACCAGCCGGCGTCCAGCGCCCGCCAGGCCAGGTCGGTCTCCTCATGGGCGTAGAAGAACTCGTCGGGCAGGCCGCCGACCTGGGCGAACACCGCCGTGCGGACCGCGTTGGCGCCACCGAGGAAGGTGGTCACCCGCGAGGAGCGCATCGGGTCGGAGGCGCGCAGCCGCGGGACGTGCCGGCGCTGGGTCAGCCCGGTGTCCGGGTCGGCGATCCGGAAGCTGATGATGCCCAGCTCGGGATCGGCGGTGAAGGCTTCGCGGCACAGCTCGGCGGTGTCCGTCCCGGCCAGCAGTCCGTCGTCGTCGAGGAAGAGCAGGGCGTCCACGCGGTAGCCGTCGGATCCGGCGGCACTGTCGGGGCCTTCGGGGCTTTCGGTCCTGAACGCCTCGATGCCGACGTTGCGGCCGGCCGGGATGCCGACGTTCTCCGGCAGCTCGACCGTCCGCACGACCAGTCCGGGAACGACCAGCTCGGGCAGCGGTGCGCCGTTGCCGACCACCACCACCTCGATCGGGCCGCCGTCCTGCCGGGCCACGGAGTGCAGCAGCGCGCGCAGCTCGTCGGGGCGGTTGCCCATGGTCAGGACAACCGCACCGAGTCGCATGCCGGAGGCCGCGGTCACTTGAGCCTGCTGGAGGCGAGGATGGACACGAGGTGCAGGAGGGTCTGGAGGAGCGCGATGCCGGCCAGCACCGCGACACCGAGCCGGGAGAAGAACAGGTCGCCCCGCACCGAGTCCACGATCGCCAGGACCAGGATCAGCAGGGACGCCTCGATCCCGAGGACCAGCCGGTGGAACTTCAGCGCGGCGGCGGCCTTGCGGGCCAGCGCCAGACCGGACGAGCGCGGCTCGGCCGCCGCCTCCTTGACCGGCGGCAGTCCGCCCTGGTGGCGGGCGACGCCGACGAGGTCGGTCTCGGCCTTGATCAGGATCGCGCCGAGGGCGGCCAGGGTGCCGAGGAACGCCCAGAGCCAGTCGATCCGCCCGGGGCCCCACAGG
This sequence comes from Streptomyces sp. CB02959, assembly GCF_002803155.1. Classification (GTDB taxonomy): domain Bacteria; phylum Actinomycetota; class Actinomycetes; order Streptomycetales; family Streptomycetaceae; genus Streptomyces. The sequence continues at coordinate 203,280 of NZ_NNBP01000002.1, read as the reverse complement.
TCCGCGGCGCGCAGGCCGAAGCCGACGAGCACCGCGGCGTCACACAGGTAGGCGCCGACCCGGTCCAGGTAGACCCCGCCGAGCGAGAACTGCTTCTTCCAGCGCGCGACCTCGCCGTCGATGCAGTCGAGCAGCAGGTAGAGCTGGACCATCAGCACGCCGAGCACGGCGCCCCAGATCCCCGGCACCAGCAGCGCCGGAGCCGCGAGGACCCCGAAGACGGTCATCAGGTAGGTCAGCTGGTTGGGCGTGACCCGGGTGTTGACCAGGTACCGGTCGCAACGCAGCGAGATTTCCCGCATGTAGAGGCGGCCGGCCCAGTGCTCACCGCTGCGCCGGTCCTTCACGCCCGCGGGGTGAACGACCGGGCGGAGTTCAGCTACTGATGGTTTCGGCATAGTCGGCGTATGCGTCCCTGATCTGATCGGTGGACAGGTCCAGGTGCTCCAGGATCGTGTAGCGGCCCGGACGGGTCTTCGGGGCGAACTCGACGGCCTGCACGAACTCCTCGTCGGTGAAGCCCATTTCGCCGGGGGTGACCGGCAGGCCGTGGCGCTGGAGCACCTCGACCATCAGGGCCGAGGTCTCCCGGTCGCCGCGCAGGTGGGTGGCGAAGGCGGCACCGAGGCCGCACTGCTCGCCGTGGCTCGCCGCCCTCTTGGGGAAGAGGATGTCGAAGGCGTGGTTGATCTCGTGGCAGGCGCCGGAGGCGGGACGGCTGTCGCCGGCCACCGACATCGAGATGCCGGTGAGGACCAGGCCCTCGGCCAGCACCTGGAGGAAGTTGTCGTCGCCGACGCCCCCGGGGTGGCGCAGCACGGCCTCGCCGGCCTGACGCGCCATGGCGGCGGCCAGCCCGTCGAGGTCCTCGCCGGTCTCGCGGTGCGAGAGCTCCCAGTCCGCGACCGCGGAGATGTTGGAGATCGCGTCGCCGATGCCGGAGCGGACGAAGCGGACCGGCGCCTCGCGGATGATGTCGAGGTCGATCACCACGGCGATCGGGTTCGGCACGCCGTACGAGCCGCGGCCCGCGTCGTTGTCGAGGGTGGCGACCGGCGAGCACAGCCCGTCGTGCGACAGGTTGGTCGCGACCGCCACCAGCGGCAGGCCGATGCGCGCCGCGGCGAACTTCGCACAGTCGATGATCTTGCCGCCGCCCAGGCCCACGACCGCGTCGTAGTGGCCCTTCTTCATGGCGTCGGCGAGCTTGATCGCTTCGTCCAGGGTTCCGCCGCCGACCTCGTACCACTCGGCGCCCGGCAGGGCGGGGGCCAGCCGCCGGCGCAGCCGGGCCCCCGAGCCGCCGCTGATCGCGATGGCGAGCTTGCCGGAAGCCGAGATGCGCTGGTCGGCCAGCAGACCCGCCAGGTCGTCCAGGGCGCCGGCGCTGATGTCGACGACGACCGGGGACGGAATGAGGCGGGTCAGTACTGGCATGCGATGTCACGGCCCTTCGCGAGGTCCTCGTGGTTGTCGATCTCGACCCACTTGACCTCGCCGATCGGTGCCACGTCGACCTTGAAGCCGCGGTTGACCAGCTCCTGGTAGCCGTCCTCGTAGTAGAGGTCGGGGTCCCGCTCGAAGGTGGTCTTCAGGGCGTCGGCCAGCTCGGCGGCGGCCTCGCCCTCGATGAGGGTGACGCCGATGTACTCGCCGGTGGCCTCGGCCGGGTCCATCAGCTTGGTGATCTTCTGGACGCCCTTGGCGGGGTCCGCGACGACCTTCATCTCCTCGTCGGCGAGCTGCTTGACGGTGTCCAGCGCGAGGATGATCTTCTGGCCGTTGCCGCGGGCGGCGAGCAGCGTCTGCTCGACGGAGACCGGGTGCACGGTGTCGCCGTTGGCGAGGATCACCGAGTCGTGGGCCGCGAGCACGTCACGGGCGCACCACAGGGAGTAGGCGTTGTTCCACTCCTCGGCCTTGTCGTTGTCGATCAGCGTGATCTTGAGGCCGTACTTCTGCTCCAGGGCCTCCTGACGCTCGTACACGGCCTCCTTGCGGTAGCCGACGATGATCGCGACCTCGGTCAGGCCGATCTCGGCGAAGTTGCCGAGGGTCAGGTCCAGGATCGTGGTGTCCCCGTCGACCGGCACCAGAGCCTTGGGCAGGGTGTCGGTGTAGGGGCGCAGACGCCGTCCGGCGCCGGCAGCCAGCACGAGGCCGATCATGCGGGTTCTCCTTCATCGTGTACGGCGGGTGCACCGTGTTTGTGGGCGGCCACCCAGAAGCGGATGCTCTCGGCGAGCACCAGCAGCGCCAGGACCACAGCGAGTGTCGTGAGCGCGATTGTGAAACCTGTGGCGGGCAGGAGGGCGGCCAGGACGGTGACCACGAGGATCCGCCCTTCGTGCCCACCGGTCGCCCGGACCAGCCACCGCGGTGGGGCCCCGGTGCCACCGCGGATGCGGTAGACCGTGTCGTAGTGATGGTAGGCGACCGCCGCGACCAGCCCGAACGCCGCGGGCAGCGCTCCGTGGGCGTCCGACCGGGCGGCCAGCACCAGGACGGTGAGGTACTCGCCGGCCCGGAAGAAGGGCGGGACGAGCCAGTCGAGGGCGCCCTTGAGCGGGCGGGACACGGCCGCGGCGGCCAGCAGCGCCGAGCAGGCCGCGACGCCGACGGTGAGCCACGAGGCGGGGTCCGGCTGGGAGATCACCCACACCAGCAGCACCGCGGACGAGAGAAACGCCATAACGGGTGCGAGGAAGGAGCCGGCCCGGCCCCGGCCGCGGCCGCCGCCGGTGAGCAGTTCGACCAGCGGGCCGTAGTCAGACAGGTCCGCGAGCGCGCGGGCGGCGCGGTCGGTGCGCCGGGCCCGCTGGGCCCGGGAGCGCAGCACCCGGCCGGCCGTGGTGTAGCAGGCGGCCAGCGCACAGCCGACGAGCAGGACGTAGAAGACGATGCGCGGGGTGGTGACCGCGGTCAGTACGGCGATCAGGGCCCAGCGTTCGCCGATCGGCAGCACGATCATCCGGCGCGCCCAGACCGTCCAGCCGACCCGGTCGAGCCGGTCGGAGAGTCCCACGGCCGGGCCGGCGTTCCCGGCGCCGCCCTCGAAGTCGCTGCCCTCGTTGAACGCGAAGTCGACGACGTGCCGGCAGGTCTGCAGGATCATCGCGCCGAGCGCCAGCGCCCATACGTCGTCCCCGCCGCGGGCCGCGCCGAGGGCGAGTCCGGCGTAGTACGCGTACTCCTTGGCGCGGTCGAAGGTGGCGTCCAGCCAGGCGCCGAGCGTCGAGTACTGGAGCGAGTAGCGGGCGAGCTGCCCGTCGGTGCAGTCCAGGACGAAGGAGAGCAGGAGCAGCACGCCGGCGGCGACGAAGCCGCCGCGGGTGCCGGTGGCCGCGCAGCCCGCCGCGATCAGCGCGGTGAGCAGGGAGGCGGTGGTGACCTGGTTGGGGGTGAGGCCGCGGCGGGCGCACCAGCGGGCGAGGTAGCGGGAGTACGGGCTGATGAAGAAGGTGGTGAAGAAGCCGTCGCGGGACTTCACGGCGGTGCGCAGCCGGACCGCCTCGTCGTCGACGGCGGCGACCGCCTCGCGGGCCTCCTCCCGCTGGGCGGGAGTCAGCGCGATGGTGGCGACCAGGCTGCCCGGCTCCACGCGGTGCAGTCCGACGTCGGCACGGTCGAGCGCCTCGGTGAGGGTGTCGGTGAGCACGTCGGTCAGGTGGGCGGTGCCGGCCCCGACCGGAATGCGGCCGGCCGCCCGGTCCAGCGCGGCGCGGGCCTCGGGCTGCACGGTGAGTGCGCCGGGCACCGCGGCGGCCGGGAAGCGGGGGTCGGTCAGGGCGAGCCGCAGGGCGTGCAGGTGGCCGACGAAGCGGGGGTCCACCAGGGCCACCCGTTCCTGGGCCGGGACCTCGGCGAGCAGCTCGGCGGCACCGGTGGCGTCACCGACCGTACGGACGTCAAAACCCAGTGTGCGCAGGTCGGCTTCGAGCGACGACCCGGCGACCGGCGGACCGGTGAGGATGGCGGTCGACAGACGAACTCACTCCTTGGATGCTGACGAGCAGCGCCGGTCGGTCCGCATTCGACACGAACTACCCGGGCGGCGGGCGTGGCACACCCTGGCCCCGGAGGGCTGGGAGGCACGTCGGCAGAGGCTATCCGATCGCGGGATGCGGCCGTTCACCACGTATTCACCACTCGATCGGGTGAGCGACGGCTGCGCCTGCCGCGATCATCATGGTGGATCGGGCCTCGCCGGAACAACTGGCCGCCGGCCCGGGTGCCGGTTATGCGGGGGCTGGTCACGGTTGCCGTGGAGCAGCTGTGGCGAGGGCCATGCCGCCGCCGGTGCGCAACCGCGTCCCGGGCGGCGGACCGTTCGGGGGCGGTCCACCCGGCGCCGGGACACGCGGCGCCGCGCGGCACCCGGCAGTGCTCTGCCACTGACGGCGGCCCTGGTGGGGCAGACTTGACATCGACGACCGACGACAAGGATGGGCATGCCGATCACATCTGCCAACGGACAGACCGCCGGAACCTCGGCGGCGGGCGCGCCGGACGGCGCCGCCGAGCCGATCATGCTGGAACTGGTCGACGAGGACGGCACGACGATCGGCATCGCGGAGAAGCTCGCGGCGCACCAGCCGCCCGGACAGCTGCACCGGGCGTTCTCGGTCTTCCTGTTCGACGAGAAGGGGCGGCTGCTCCTCCAGCGCCGGGCGCTGGAGAAGTACCACTCCCCCGGGGTGTGGTCCAACACCTGCTGCGGCCACCCGTACCCGGGCGAGACGCCGTTCGCGGCGGCGGCCCGGCGGACCGCGGAGGAGCTGGGCGTGGCCCCGGCGCTGCTGGCCGAGGCCGGCACGGTGCGCTACAACCACCCCGACCCGACCTCCGGCCTGGTGGAGCAGGAGTACAACCACCTGTTCGTGGGTCTGGTGCGGACCCAGCCCGCGCCGGCCCCGGAGGAGATCTCCGAGATCGCGTTCGTGACGCCCGAAGAGCTGGCCGAGCGGCACGCGCAGGTGCCGTTCTCCGCGTGGTTCATGACCGTGCTGGACGCGGCGCGGCCGGCGGTCCGCGAGCTCACCGGGAAGTCGGCGGGCTGGTAGCGAGCGGGGCCAGCGGCAATTCGGCCCAGATGGCCTTGCCGCCGCCCGCGGTGTGCTCCACGTCGCACTTCCCGCCCACTTCCGCGGTGAACGCCTTGACCAGCCACAGGCCGCGGCCGCCGACGTCGCCCTCGTCCGCCTCCAGCGCCTTGGGGCGGTAGGGGTGGTCGTCCTCGACCGCGATCCGGAGCCAGTTGGCTCCGATGGTGAGCTGGACGGCGATCCGCGGGGAGAGCAGCGCGGCGTGCCGGACGGCGTTGGTGACCAACTCGGAGACGATCAGCAGGAGCCCGTCCAGGATGTCGTCGGCGACGGGCACGTGCTGTTCGACGAGCAGATCCCGCACCGCGTGGCGTGCCTGGGGCACCGACGACTCCAGTGCCGCGGCGGTGAACCGCCAGACACCTTCGTAGGCGAGCGGGGAGGTCAGCTCCTCGGGGGGTTCTGCAGGGGGTCCGGAAGGCATCCTCACACGACGAGTGTTGAGAATGTGCTGGTCCGGACCGGCCTCCTGAACACAAGTCAGCGCCAATCGACGCCTTTTGACCGATTCTGCCGGAATTGATCGGCCTCGCGACATGTTCCGTCGTTTTTGATTCGCGCTTTTATGCCGACCTCCGGGACGACCGCCGAGCCACCGTCGGAACCGGCGTGACCGGGGTAAGGATCAAGCCACTCTGCTGTCCTCGACCATGCCGACCACGCCTCGGCCGCCGATCCCCATGGCGAGCAGGCCCAGCCCGTCGAAGAGCAGTTCCAGCGAGAAGAAGGCGCCGATGACGTAGAGGCTGCTCTCCGGCCAGTTGGCGAGCACCAGGACGCCCAGCAGGATGCCGATCACGCCCTGGAGCAGCGTCCAGCCGAACTGCGGTCCGCGCACGACCACGGCACCGGCCAGGCGGAACAGCCCGCCGGTCAGGAAGAGCAGGGCGGCGAACATGGTCAGCGCGGCTGCGGTGGCGTCGGGCAGGCGGAGCACCACCACCCCGGCCGCGATGTTCAGTGCCGCGACGATCACCGCGAGCCAGAAGAAGCTCGACCCCCGGGACTGGACGGCGTGGACCAGTCCGACCAGGCCGCCGATCAGCAGCAGCCAGCCGAAGAGCAGCATCGTGGTGAGGGTGGCCGCGGCGACGTAGATCAGCCCGACGATTCCGGCCAGGACGAGGATGATCCCGAGGATCGCGAGGAGCCCGAAACTGCGCCCCAGCTTGGCCGCCGCCGGACTGCGTCCGGAAGTTCTGGACCTGCCGGTCATCGCCGCCTCCTCGATCAGGGACCGTTTTTTCCTGGTATACCCCGTATTGCGGGAGAGGGCAGGGTGAGCGAGGAGCATGCGTGCGTGCACATACGGCAGCAGGCCCGGTGCCTGAGCACCGGGCCTGCTGTTCTTGCGAGTAGCGGGGACAGGATTTGAACCTGCGACCTCTGGGTTATGAGCCCAGCGAGCTACCGAGCTGCTCCACCCCGCGTCGACTCGGATTACCTTACGGGGTCCCCGCCCCGGAGACAAATCGAATACCGGAGCGGGCCGCCGGCCGCGTCGTGCCTGGTCACACGGCCCGGTCGGTGATCCGTCCGCCGTCGACCACGATCCGCCGCGTGGTGTGCACCGCCTCCAGCATCCGGCGGTCGTGGGTGACCAGCAGCAGGGTGCCCGGGTACGACGCGAGGGCGGACTCCAGCTGCTCGATGGCGGGGAGGTCGAGGTGGTTGGTCGGCTCGTCGAGCACCAGGAGGTTGACTCCGCGGCCCTGGAGGAGGGCCAGCGCGGCCCGGGTGCGCTCCCCGGGCGAGAGGGTGTGCGCCGGGCGCAGCACGTGGGCCACCTTGAGGCCGAACTTGGCGAGCAGGGTGCGCACCTCGGCGGGTGCCAGGTCCGGGACGGCGGCCCGGAAGGCGTCCATCAGCGAGGTGTCGCCACTGCCCTGGAACAGCTGGCCTCGGGCCTGGTCGATCTCGCCGACCACCACGCCGGGGCCGAGCGAGGCCGCGCCGGAGTCCAGCGGCAGCCGGCCCAGGAGGGCGGCGAGCAGGGTGGACTTGCCGGCGCCGTTGGGGCCGGTGATGGCGACCCGGTCCGCCCAGTCGATCTGGAGGTCCACCGGGCCGAAGTGGAAGTCGCCGCGGCGGACCGCGGCCTGCCGGAGGGTGGCCACCACCGCGCCGGCCCGGGGCGCCGCGGCGATCTCCATCCGCAGCTCCCACTCCTTGCGGGGCTCCTCGACGACCTCCAGCCGGTCGATCATGCGCTGGGTCTGCTTGGCCTTGGCCGCCTGCTTCTCGGTGGCCTCGACCCGGCCCTTGCGGCCGATCTTGTCGTTGTCGGGGGCCTTGCGGCGGGCGTTGCGGACGCCCTTCTCCATCCAGTTGCGCTGGGTGTGCGCCCGGGTCTCCAGGGTCGCCCTGGTGTCGGCGTACTCCTCGTAGCGCTCGCGGGCGTGCCGCCGGGCCCGCTCGCGCTCGTCCAGGTACGCGGTGTAGCCGCCGCCGTAGGCGTTGACCTGCTGCTGGGCGAGGTCGAGTTCGAGGACGCGGGTGACCGTGCGGGCCAGGAACTCGCGGTCGTGGCTGACCAGGACGGTGCCGGCGCGCAGGCCGGTGACGAAGGCCTCCAGGCGGTCCAGGCCGTCCAGGTCGAGGTCGTTGGTGGGCTCGTCGAGGAGGAAGACGTCGTAGCGGGAGAGCAGCAGCGAGGCGAGCGAGGCGCGGGCGGCCTGGCCGCCGGAGAGGGTCGTCATCGGCTGGTCGAGGCTGACCGACAGGCCCAGCTGCGCGGCGGTCTCCTCGGCGCGGTCGTCGAGGTCGGCGGCGCCGAGGGCGAGCCAGCGCTCCAGGGCGGTGGCATAGGCGTCGTCGGCGCCGGGGCGGCCGTCGGCCAGCGCCTCGGTGGTGGCGTCCAGGGCGCGCTGGGCCTCGGCCACGCCCGTGCGGCGGGCGAGGAAGGCGCGCACCGACTCCCCGGGGTGGCGGTCCGGCTCCTGCGGGAGGTGGCCGACGGTGGCGGTCGGCGGGCTGAGGGCGAGACCGCCCTGCTCCGGGGTGACCAGCCCGGCCAGCAGGCGCAGCAGCGTGGACTTGCCGGCGCCGTTGGCGCCGACGAGGCCGATCACGTCGCCGGGGGCGACGACCAGATCGAGACCGGAGAACAGGACGCGCTCGCCGTGGCCGGCGGCGAGGTCTTTGGCGACGAGGGTTGCAGACATCAGTCGCCGATCGTATCCGGCCGGGCGCCCGGTGGTCGCTCTAATATCCGGGCATGGAACCGGGTCTGAAGACGCATGTCAGCGGCGGTACGGCGACCGTCACCATCAGCAATACGGGCAAGCGCAACGCGATGACCGTCGCGATGTGGCAGGAGCTGCCACCGCTGCTGGCGCGGCTGGCGGAGGACGGTGCGGTGCGGGCGCTGGTGCTGACCGGGGACGGCGGGACGTTCTGCGCGGGGGCGGACATCGGGTCGCTGCGGGACACGTCGGGGGCCTCGCAGGGGCTGGCGGTGGTGGCCGAGGAGGCGCTGGCGGCCTTTCCGCGTCCGACGGTGGCGGCGATACGGGGCTACTGCGTGGGGGGCGGCGCCCAGTTGGCGGCCGCCTGTGATCTGCGGTTCGCGGAGGAGGGGGCGTTGTTCGGGGTGACGCCCGCCAAGCTGGGGGTGGCGTATCCGGCGTCCGCGACCCGGCGGCTGGTCCGGCTGGTGGGACTGTCGGCCGCGAAGTACCTGCTGTTCTCCGGGGAGTTGATCGACTGCGCGCGGGCACTGCGGACCGGGCTGGTGGACGAGGTGGTGGCCGAGGGTGAGCTGGACAAGCGGATCGCGGAGTTCACCGCCGTCCTGGCGAGCCGGTCGCTGCTGACCCAGACCGCGGCGAAGGAACTGGCCAACGGGACGTGGGACGTGCCGCCGGAGGAAGCGGAGGCGCGCGGGGCGTTCTGGGCGGCGCAGGCGCGGGAGAGCGGCGACACCGCGGAGGGTGCCGCCGCCTTCCTGGAGCGCAGGGCGCCGCGGTTCAGGTGGCCGGAGGGCTGAGCGGCGGCCGCCGCCCGTGAACCTGACGCACCGTCACTTTCCTACGAGCCCTTCGTCCCGCCACCGCTTCCCGGCCAGGATGACGTCGCCGTGCTCCCGCAGGGCGGCGACGACGTCGGCCGGTGCCTTCTCCGGGGCGCCCGCGTCGTAGGGCGGCTGCGGGTCGTACTCGATGCCGAGCTGGATCGTCTGCGCGACGAAGTCGCCGGCGATCCGGCCGGCCAGGGTGAGCCCCATGTCGATGCCGGCGGAGACGCCGGCGGCGGTGACGTACTTGCCGTCGAAGACCACCCGCTCCCCCGTGGGTTCGGCGCCGTAGGTGGGGAGCAGGTCCAGCGCGAGCCAGTGGGAGGTGGCCCGGCGGCCCCGCAGGAGGCCGGCGGCGGCGAGGAGCAGCGAGCCGGTACAGACCGAGGTGGTCCAGGTGGTGCCGGCGTCCACGGCACGGATCCAGTCGTGCAGCGGACCGTCCGCCATGAGCGCGGCCTGCCCGGGGCCGCCGGGGACGACGAGGACGTCCGGCGCGGTGACGTCGCCGAGGGCGGCCTCCGCGACGAGGTTGAGGGAGCCCTTGTCGCTGCGGTGGGCGCCGGGGCGTTCGCCGACGAACACCACTTCGGCGTCCGGGACGAGCCCGAGGGTCTCGTAGGGGCCGATGGCGTCGAGGGCGGTGAAGCGGTCGTAGAGGAGGATGGCGATCTGCACGGGGGCCTCATTCCTGGGTCGGTCGTGCGGTGTGCCGTGGTGGCCGGTGGTGCGGTGTGCCGTGGTGGTCGGTGGCGGCGGGCGGTTCCGGGGCCGTTCAGGGCTGCCGGGCGGGCCGGAAGCGGCGGCGGTACTCCGCCGGGGAGGTGTCGAGGACCCGGACGAAGGCGCGGCGCATCGCCTCGGTGGTGCCGTAGCCGCACTGCCGGGAGATCTGCTCGATGCCGTCGGCGGTGTCCTCCAGGCGCCGCCGGGCCGCCTCCAGGCGGACCCGGTCGACGTAGCGGCCGGGGGTCATCCCGGTCTCGTCGCGGAAGGCGCGGGCGAAGTGCCGCGGGGAGAGCGCGGCGCGGTCGGCCAGGGCCTCGACGGAGAGGTCCGCCGCCGGGTGCTCGGTGATCCACTGCTGGACGTCGCGCAGCGGGCGGCGCTCCGCGGTCTGCGCGGCGAGCTGGGCGCTGAACTGGGTCTGGTTGCCGGGCCGGCGCAGGAAGACGACCAGGTGGCGGGCGATGGCCAGCGCGAGGTCGCGGCCGTGGTCCTCCTCGACCAGGGCCAGCGCCAGGTCGATGCCGGCGGTGACGCCCGCGGAGGTGGCCACGTCGCCGTCGCGGACGTAGATCGGTTCGGGTTCGACGCGGACCGCGGGGTGGCGGGCGGCGAGGTCGGCGCACAGGCTCCAGTGGGTGGTGGCGCGGCGGCCGTCCAGCAGTCCCGCCGCGGCCAGCAGGAAGGCGCCGCTGCAGACCGAGACCTGGCGGCGGGCCAGCGGGGCGTGCGTGCGGAGCCAGTCGACCAGGTGCGGGTCGGGGGTGCAGGTGCCGTGGCCGCCCGGTACGAGGAGGGTGTGCGGGGGTTCGGCGGCGTCCAGCGCGAGGTCCGGTACGAGGGTGAGGCCGCTGGTGGTGCGGACCGGGGCGCCGTCCAGGGTGGCGGTGCGGATGCGGTAGGCCCCGGGGGCGCCCTGCCCGGCACCGCTGAAGACCTCGACCGGGCCGGTCACGTCGAGGCTCTGCACGCCGTCGAAGAGGACGACCAGTACGTCGCGCTGCTCCATGCCGTACATCCTGGCCAGCGGGACGGATGGCGGCAATGACGGATTTCCCACCTTTCCTGCCATGCGGGCTCCAGGCGGCCCCCGGAGCGGTGCGGGCGGCTCGGGGTGGCGGCATACCAACGGGTCGGTAACCTGCTGGCATGACCTCTTCCAGCGCACTGCCAGAACGGGCCGGCCGGCACTGCCACAACGCCCTCAACCCCTTCCACTCGGCGCACTACTTCGCCCCCGAACTCGGCGCGGAAATGACCGGGTTGGGGGTGGACGGCCGCGCCGGGTACTTCGCCGCCCGGAGCGCGCCGCTGGGCGCGGTGGGCGCGGGTACGGTCACCGCGACCTTCTACTCCTTCAAGCACGAGCTGGTCGCCCAGCACGTCCCGCAGGTCTGGACGGTCACCACACCGCAGGCCGTCCTGGACGCCCGGCTGCGGGCGGTGGACGCCTCCCTGCGCCGGTGCCTCGGCGACGCGGTGGAGTCCGCGGAGATGGCGGAGGCGGCGAAGCTCGCGCTGACCGCCGCCGAGGGCTGCGCCCGGCACGCCCGGCCGCTGTTCTCCGCCTACGCCGACCTGCCGGTGCCGGACGCCCCGCACCTCGCCTACTGGCACGCCGCGTCGCTGCTGCGCGAACACCGCGGCGACGGCCACCTGGTGGCCCTGCTGGACGCCGGGCTGGACCCGGTGGAGGCGCTGGTCTCGCACGCCGCCAGTGGGCACGGGATGAGCTACCGCGGCATCCTGGCGACCCGCGGCTGGTCGCAGGAGGAGCTGACGGCCGCACAGGAGCGGCTGCGCGCACGCGGGCTGCTGGCCACCGCCGACGAACTGACCGAGGCCGGGACGGCGCTGCGCAAGGACCTGGAGCGGACGACGGACCGGCTGGACCGGGCGCCGTACGAGCACCTGGGGGCGGCGGGCGTGGCCCGGCTGACCGAGCTGGCGGCCGGGTTCGCCAAGCTCCTCGTGGAGTCCGGGGCGTTCCCCCAGGCGCTGTTCGGCAGGGAGTAGCCGACGGCCCGGTACGGGGGCGCCGGGGGTGCGTGCGTCTTCTCACACCCCCGGCGCCCCCGGCCGGGCGGTGCGACAGTCCGGGGGGCCAACCTGCACAATGCAGGCTCAGGAAAGTCGCTGGAAGGCGGGCAGGATCAACGTGACGGCAGCCACTGAGCCCATCGGGACCCCCGGGTCCATCGAAGCGCGGATCGCCGACGAGCTCGGCGTCAGGGAGCGGCAGGTGAAGGCCGCGGTCGAACTGCTCGACGGCGGCTCGACCGTCCCGTTCATCGCGCGCTACCGCAAGGAAGCGACCGAGATGCTGGACGACGCGCAGCTGCGCTCCCTGGAGGAGCGGCTGCGCTACCTGCGGGAGCTGGAGGAGCGGCGGACCGCCGTCCTGGAGTCCGTGCGGTCGCAGGGCAAGCTGGACGCCGCGCTGGAGGCGCAGATCCGCGAGGCCGAGTCCAAGGCCCGGCTGGAGGACATCTACCTGCCGTTCAAGCCGAAGCGGCGCACCAAGGCGCAGATCGCGCGGGAGGCGGGCCTCACACCGCTGGCCGACGGACTGCTGGCCGACCCGTCGGTGGAACCGGCCTCGGCCGCCGCGGCCTTCGTGGACGCGGACAAGGGCGTCGCCGATCCGGCCGCGGCCCTGGAGGGCGCGCGGGCGATCCTCACCGAGCGGTTCAGCGAGGACGCGGACCTGATCGGGGAGCTGCGCGAGCGGATGTGGTCGCGCGGCCGGGTCGCGGCGAAGGTGCGGGCGGGCAAGGAGGAGGAAGGCGCCAAGTTCGCCGACTACTTCGACTTCGCCGAGCCGTTCACCGAACTCCCCTCCCACCGGGTGCTGGCGATGCTGCGCGGCGAGAAGGAGGACGTGCTCGACCTCGCCCTGGAGCCGGAGGACCCGGCGGAGGCCGGTGAGGGCCCCAGCTCCTACGAGCGGTCCATCGCGCACCGCTTCGAGATCACCGATCGGGGCCGGCCGGCCGACAAGTGGCTTCAGGACACGGTCCGCTGGGCCTGGCGCACCCGCGTCCAGGTGCACCTCGGGATCGATCTGCGGCTGCGGCTGCGGCAGGCAGCCGAGGACGAGGCGGTCCGGGTCTTCGCCGCGAACCTGCGGGACCTGCTGCTGGCGGCGCCCGCCGGGACGCGCGCCACGATGGGCCTGGACCCCGGTTTCCGCACCGGCGTGAAGGTGGCCGTGGTCGACGCGACCGGCAAGGTGGCGGCGACCGAGACGATCTACCCGCACGTGCCGCAGCAGAAGTGGGACGCGGCGCTGGCCACCCTGGCGCGGCTGGCGCGGGAGCACCGCGTCGAGCTGATCGCGATCGGCAACGGCACCGCCTCCCGGGAGACCGACAAGCTGGCGGCCGAACTGATCGACGCACAGCCGGAGTTGAAGCTCACGAAGGTGATGGTGTCCGAGGCGGGCGCCTCGGTGTACTCGGCCTCCGCGTTCGCCTCCCAGGAGCTGCCCGACCTGGACGTGTCGCTGCGCGGCGCGGTGTCCATCGCGCGGCGCCTCCAGGACCCGCTGGCCGAACTGGTCAAGATCGACCCCAAGTCGATCGGGGTCGGCCAGTACCAGCACGACCTGGCCGAGGCCAAGCTGTCGCGCTCGTTGGACGCGGTGGTCGAGGACTGTGTGAACGGCGTCGGCGTGGACGTCAACACCGCCTCCGCGCCGCTGCTCGCCCGGGTCTCCGGCATCAGCTCCGGCCTGGCCGAGAACATCGTGACCCACCGGGACGGCAACGGCCCGTTCCGCTCCCGCAAGGCCCTCAAGGACGTCCAGCGGCTGGGCCCCAAGGCGTACGAGCAGTGCGCGGGCTTCCTGCGGATCCGCGGCGGCGACGACCCGCTGGACGCCTCCAGCGTGCACCCGGAGGCGTACCCGGTGGTGCGCCGGATGGTGCAGGCGGCGAACAGCGAGGTCGGGGCGCTGATCGGCAACACCGCCGCGCTGCGCGCCCTGCGCCCGGCGGACTTCGTCGACGACTCCTTCGGTCTGCCGACGGTGACCGACATCCTCCAGGAGCTGGAGAAGCCGGGCCGCGACCCCCGGCCGGAGTTCCGGACCGCGACCTTCAAGGAGGGCGTGGAGAAGATCGGCGACCTGGCGCCGGGGATGCTCCTGGAGGGCGTGGTGACCAACGTCGCCGCCTTCGGGGCGTTCGTGGACGTGGGCGTCCACCAGGACGGTCTGGTGCACGTCTCGGCGATGTCGAAGACCTTCGTCAAGGACCCGCGGGACGTGGTGAAGCCGGGCGACATCGTCCGGGTGAAGGTGCTCGACGTCGACATCCCGCGGAAGCGGATCTCGCTGACCCTGCGGCTGGACGACGAGCCGGGCAAGGGCGCTCCGGCCGGTGGCGGTGAGCGGCGCGGCGGTTCCGGTGGCGGTGAGCGGCGCGGCGGTGCCGGCGGCGGTCGGGGGCCGCGCGAGGGCGGCCGGGGCGGTGCGCCGCGGCAGCGGCAGGGCGGCGGCGAGCGGGGCGGCGAGCGCCGTGGCGGCCGGGACGCCGGACCGGTCAACGACGCGATGGCGGACGCGCTGCGGCGGGCCGGGCTGCTGGGCGGCAAGGACGGCCGTCGAGCGTGACGGACTGACGGTGGGTCGGGGCGGGTGGCACTGCCGCCCGCCCCGACCGCCGCGACGAGCGCCCCGCCCGGTCCGGACGCTGTTGGCCAACAGCGTCCGGACCGGGCGGGGCGCTCGTCGTCGACCCCGTTGTCAGTGGCTGCTGGTACCAATGGAGGCGGCTGAGAACGGGGGGTGGGTCATGGCTCACGACATGGCGGCGGTCGCGCGGCGGCCGGTGATCGGGGTGGCCGACCGGCGGGCGCTGGAGAGTTGGCGGCCGGCGGATCCGGCGGTGGTCGTGCAGGCGCGGCGGCTCAAGGAGGCCGCGCTGACGGACTTCGGGCTGACCGAGTCCGTGGTGGCGTCGTGGATCTACGCCAAGTGCCACCACCAGATCCCGACGACGGCGGTGGACACGGCGGCCCTGCTCGCCGGCGGCGACGGCACCCACCCCCTGCTGTACAACCCGGACTTCTTCGTCCGACTGGGCCTGGAGGGCGTGAAGTTCGTCCTGTTCCACGAGGCCCGGCACCTGGTGCACCGGCACTTCTTCGCCGATCCGGAGCTGCGCGCCGACCCGGTGTTCACCATCGCCGCCGAAGTGGCCGTCAACCACGTCGCGTTGGTGCGGCTCCGGCGCACCGCCCTGCCGCTGCTGGACGACCGGCCGGTCGGCGTCGATCCGTTCGAGGTCCACGCCGCATACGTCGCCGACCTGACGGAGCAGGGCCTCGAACCGCTCCCCTACGACGACTTCGTCGAGACCGACATGCGGGTGTTCACCGAGCTCAAGCGGATGACCAGCCCCCCGGTGCCGCCGCCGACGGCGGCCTGCCTGCACCTGACCGACCCGGCGGTGGCGGGCGGCGATCAGGGCACCATCGACGAGGTGGTCTCCGCCGCACTGCTGAACGCGCTGCTCGCGGCCCGGCGCGGACACCCGGACGCCGAGCGGGAGTTGCTCGACCTGATGGACCGCACGGACGGGACGTCGGCGCGGGCGCGCCGGGTGTGGGGGCGGCTGGGCGCGGGGTTGCTGCGCGGCGAGACCCCGCGCACCGGCCGGGTCGACTGGTGGCAGCGCTGGCTGGTCGACGTGCTGGCCTCGAAGCTGGCGGAGGGCGAGCGGTTGGTCTACCCGAAGAAGCGCGGTGCGCTGCTGGCCGCGCTGGGGCACGATCCGCTGCTCTCGCGGCGCGGACCGGTCCGGGAGAAGGTGCTGGTCGTCGCGTACGACACCTCGGCCTCGATGCCGGACCGGGTGGTCGAGTGGCTGACCGGGCTGGTGGGCTCGATCGACGGGGTGGTGGCGCACTGGCTGTCGTTCGACGGGGTGGTGATGCCGTTCCGCCCCGGGGAGCGGGTGTACGGCGGCGGCGGGACGAGCTTCCAGGCGGTGGCCGACCACGTCGAGGGCCGTGCGGTGATGGACGGCCGCCCCTTCGAGGACATACCGGATGCCGTGGTGATGCTCACCGACGGCCGCGCACCCGCGATCACCCCCGCCGAGCCGGACAAGTGGATCTGGCTGATCACCGACGGCGGCGACGACTGGCCCGACCACCACACCCCGCCGATGGCCTGCCATCGCGTGACGACGGGAGACCGATGAGCACCACCACGCCGACGACACCGGTCCGGCCGGGCCTGCGGGCGAACGCCACCTATCCGGAGCCCCCGGAGAGCGGGACGGAGGTGTCCCGGCTGGAGTCGTTCATCGACGCGATGATCGACATGGGGCAGACCGGCCAGATCTTCGGTGAGCACGGCATCGGGAAGACCGCGACCTTCTTCTCGCACCTCCCCGAGGCGTATCCGGACACCGAGTTGGTCTTCGTCCCGGCCGCCAATCTCACCCCGGACGACCTGCTGGTCAGCGCCCCGGTGCGGGACGCCCGGACCGGTGAACTGGCCTTGCGGCAGCTGGTGATGAGCCAGCTGCGGCCCGGCAGGCCGTTCGTGCTGCTGATCGACGACTCGTTGCAGGCCGGGCCCGCGATCCAGTCGCAGCTGATGCAGATCGCCTGCAACTGGACGCTCGGCGAGTACGACCTGCGGGAGCTGGGCTGCATCGGCGTCTTCCTGACGGACAACGAGTCGCTGGCGGAGACCGCGGCCCGGCGCAGCGATCTGGCGGTACTGGACCGGATGGTGACGATCCGGTTGTCCGCCAACGACACGTCCTGGCGGCACCGGCTCGCGGCGAAGTACCACGACTGGGACCTGCGCGAGGTGTTCACCACCTGGGCCGCTCTCGCCCCGTCGCTGCGCGAACTCCTCTCGCCGCGCACCCTCGACCACATCCTGGCCAACGCCCGCGAGGGCTTCCCGCTGCGCTGGGGGCTGCCGCTGGTGGGCGGCGAACGGCTGCGGCTGGTGGAGGAGCGGCCCGGGGGCAGGGCGGGCACGGACCGTACGGCGGAGATCCTCGACCGGATCGCGGCGGCCGTGGGGGCCGGGAATCCCGCCACGGTGCCGGACCCGGTGCGCGCGGTGGTGCGGGCCGCCCTGCGCAACCGCTGGACGGTGCTGCTGCAGGGCCCGCCCGGATGCGGCAAGACCGAGCTGGTGCGCGAGACGGTCCGGGAGGGCCTGGGCGGACGCGAGCCGCTGTACTTCTCGCTGCCGGTGACCAACGTCGAGGACCTGTGCGCGCCGATCCCCACCGCCGACGGCGCGTTGGAGAACCTCCTCGCCGCGCCGTTCCTGGACCCGGAGCCCAAGGCGATCGTCTGGGACGAGTACAACCGCCCCAAGGACAAGGCGGCGTTCGCCAAGCTGATGGAGATCACCCAGGAGTGGTCGCTGGCCGGGCGGCCGATCCCGAACCTCCGGGCCCAGATAGCGGTCCAGAATCCGCCGTACCACCTCGGCCGCAAGCTGCTGGTCGCCCGCAACAACATCGCCCAGGCGAGCCGTTTCACCGCCTCGCTGACGGTGGAGCCGGGCGACATCCCGGCCAATGAGTGGCTGATCGCGAAGTACGGCGCGGTCGCCGAGACGGTCCTGGAGTGGTGGAAGCACGACATCGACGAGGAGGGCCGGGCCTGGATCACCAAGCGCACCATCGAGCGGCTGGTCAAACTCCACCAGCGCGGTCTGCCGCTGGAGATGGGCACGATCTACCTCGGTGACGGCGAGTACGCCCCGGTGTCGCTGACCGCGCTGCTCGACCGGCTGAGCGACCGGCCGGTCACCGGGCTGAAGGAGGTGGCGCGGGACGTCGACGCCTGGGAGGACAGACTGCGGTCGGCCGCCGAGGTGTCCGGCGAGGGGACGAACGACACCGACACGGTCCACCAGGTGCTGGCGACCGCCGAGTTGACGCAGTTGCGGGAGCACCGTGCGGTGGTGGCCCGGCTGGTACCGCTGCTGCCGCCGAAGCTGCGGTCGACGTATCTGGTCGGGGCGGCACCCGACGTGCAGCGCTTCTGGATCGAGGTCTTCGCGCGGATACCGCGGGCCCCGCGCTGACCCGACCGCCGGCGCACCGGCGTCGCGGCGCGGGTGGACCGGGACCGGTCCGATGCCGATCCACCGGACGGGCCCCGGGCTGTCCGGCCCTCATGCGGCCCTCATGCGGCGGATGGGCCCGAAATCCGTGGACGGGGGCCGGGCGGTCCGGTTAGCCTGCGGACCATGTCCAGCCCCGAGTCCTCAAGACGCTAGCCACCGGGCGCCGTCCGGTGGCTCCTCGTGCTGCCGTTTCCGCGGCCGCGACACCGCCCTCGGGCTGCCGTCGCGTCGGCGCGCCTTCTCTCGCGCCGCCACGCCGAGGTCTTCTCCCGCCACCGGACCGCCTGTTGAGGCAGGTCTTGTCCATGCGGTAGCCGGGGCTGCCGCTTCCTCGACCGGTCCTACCGAGCGCCGTCGGCCCCGCCGGCAGTGCCCTCGGCCGGTGCCGGTCCACGGTGTGGTTGCGGAGATCTTCTGATGCCATTCGCTCTCTACGTGCTCGCGCTGGCGGTATTCGCGCAGGGCACATCCGAGTTCATGCTGTCCGGGCTGATTCCGGACATCGCCGTCGATCTACAGGTGTCCGTCCCGGCCGCGGGCGCGCTGACCTCGGCGTTCGCGGCCGGGATGATCGTCGGGGCGCCGCTGATGGCGCTGCTGAGCCGGCGCTGGCCGCGGCGCCGCGCCCTGCTGGTCTTCCTGGTCGCCTTCCTGCTGGTCCACGTCCTGGGCGCGGTGACCACCAGCTTCGGCGTGCTGCTGGCCACCCGGGTGGTGGCGGCGCTGGCCAATGCCGGGTTCCTGGCGGTGGCGCTGGCCACCGCGGCCGCGATGGTCGCGCCGGACGCCAAGGGCCGGGCCACCTCCGTCCTGTTGGGCGGCACGACGCTGGCCTGTATCGCGGGGGTTCCGGCCGGTGCCGTGCTGGGGCAGGAGTGGGGCTGGCGTTCGGCGTTCTGGGCGGTGGCCGCGGTGTCGGTGCCGGCCGTCGTCGCCCTCGTGCGGTCCGTACCGGGCGGTCCGGCCGGTGCCGGTGCGGACGCCGCGGCGCCCGGTGCGCGCGGTGAGTTGCGGGCGCTGCGCCGGCCCCGGCTGCTGGTGACGCTGCTGTTGGCGGCGCTGGTCAACGGTGCCACGTTCTGCACCTTCACCTACCTCGCGCCGCTGGTCACCGACGTCACCGGTTTCGGTGCCGCCGGGGTACCGGTGGTGCTGGCGCTGTTCGGGCTGGGTTCGTTCGCCGGGGTCACGGCGGGCGGGCGACTGGCGGACCGGCGGCCCCGGCCGCTGCTCGCGATCGGGGGCGTGGCGCTGCTGGTGGGCTGGGCGGTGTTCGCGCTGTCGGCCGGTGCCGCGGTGGCCGCGGTCGCGCTGGTCTTCGTCCAGGGCACCCTGTCGTTCGCGGTCGGCTCCACCCTGATCGCGCAGGTGCTCTACGCGGCCGCCGAGGCTCCGACACTGGGCGGCGGTTTCGCGACCGCGGCGCTCAATGTGGGCGCCGCGGTCGGCCCCTGGTGGGGCGGCATCACGCTCGCCGCGGGCTTCGGCTACCGCGCGCCGCTGTGGGTGAGCGCCCTGCTGGTGGCGGTGGCGCTGGCGGTCGGTGGCGCGGCGGAGGGGCTACGGGTGCGGCGGCGGGCGGCCGGCGGCGCGGGGAAGGTGGCGGCGCCGGCGTCGTGACGGGGGGTGCTTCGGGGCGGTGGTCATTCGAGGGCGGTGGCCATCCGGGGCGGGGCCGGGTCCCGGCCCCGGTCAGGTTCCCGGTCCCGGTCAGGGCCGGAGTCCGCGGCGTATGCGGTCGGCAGGAGGCCCGGACAGAGCGGTCACCGGTCACCGGTCACCAGGCGGCCGGGTCACCAAGCGGCCGGGTCGCCGAGCCGCCTGGCCGGCGAGCCGCCTGCTCACCGGGCACCCGCGTAGCCGCGCAGGCGCTCCAGTTCGGCCGCGACGTCGGTGAGGGTGGCGCAGTCCGGGACCGGTCGGAGTTCCGGTGGCGGGGTGCCGGGCGGGCGGTGGCCGGGGGCCTCCAGGGCGTCGGCCATGGCGGAGAGGGCCTGGCAGAGCCGCTCGGCCTCCGTCGGGCCCGGGCGGCGGGCGCCGTGGTCGAGGCGGACGGCGCAGGCGGTGGCGGCGTCGACGATGCGTTCGGCGGCGGTGACCACCGTCAGCCAGTCGGGTCCGGGGTCCCGGGCGGGACGGAACTCCGCGGCGGCGGTCTCCGCGGCGCCCCGGGCCTGGGCCAGCGTCCGGTACGCGGCCCGGCGCAGCGCCAGCCGCCCCGCGGCGACGGCAGCGGCGTCGGCGGCCCCACCGGGGGCGGTGGCGGCGTCGGCCGCGGGCCGGGGTTCCAGGACGTACCGCAGGAAGCGCTCGGTGCTCCGCAGCGCCTCCGTGACCCGCGGGCCGACCCGGCGGCGCGGATCCGTGAGGTGCGGCAGGTGCCCGACGACCAGCACGATCCCGCATGCGAGGGAGGTGTCGACGATCCGCTCGGGGGCGGCCTGCGGAGCGCCCCCGACGTAGACGAAGGACAGCACCATCAAGGTGATCGCCCCGGTCTGCAGCGCGAAGTGCCGGGTGGCGAACGGCAGCAGCGCACCGCCCGCACCGGCGACCAGGGCGGGCCACCAGCTCCCGGACAGCAGCGCCCCGGCCGCCGCGAAGACCAGGACGCCGGCCGCGGTGCCGGCGAAGCGGTTGACCGTACGGGAGAACAGCGGGCCCAGGTCCGGCTTGACGAGGAAGGTGACGGTGGCCGGCAGCCAGTACCAGTGGTCGGCGCGGAGCAGCAGGGCCACCGCCCCGCTGGTGCCGATGCAGAGGGCGACCCGCAGCCCGTAGTCCCGGCCGGCCGGGCCCAGTGCGCCGCGGGGGCCCGCGGCGCGTTCCGGCGGGGCGGAGGTGCCCGCCGCGGGCGGTGGCACCGGCCGTTCCCGGTCGAAGGCGACCGCGGTGTCCAGCAGGGCGTGGTCGAAGGCGCCGCGGGCGGCGGAGCTGCGGTCCGGGGCGGCGAGCCGGCCCGGTGGCCGGCCGGTGCGCAGCGCCTCGGCGAACCGGCGGGGACTCTCGGCGACCCGCGGCGGCAGCGGGCGGGCCTCCCACAGCAGCGCGACGCTGGCCTCGCAGAGCGCGGTGGCCGCGGCGAAGCGCTCCGCCAGCAGGAGTTCCTCCGGGCGGGCCGGGCGGCCCAGCAGCCGGCTGGTGAGCCGGCGCAGCCGCAGCGCCTCGTCGGCGCGGTCCAGGGCGGCGGTGAGCCGGCGGCGGGCGGGCTCCGCGCCCGGCCCGCCGGCCGCCGCCAGGGCGTCGGCGAGCGCGTCGAAGACCGTGGCGACGGCCGCCCGTTCCCCGCTGAGCGGTCCGCCCGCGGGGCGCGGCGACCGCAGCACGAGCCGGAGCAGAAGCAGCCAGAGGCAGCCGGCGAGGACGTAGAGCGCCTTGGCCCATGGCGCGCCGGGCAGGGGCATGCCCGCGCCGAGGACGGTGGCGGCGAGCATCTGCATCCCGGCGGTGGAGCGCACCGGCCCGGCCACGCTGCCCGCGCCGGAGACGAAGCCGACCGCACTGAGCGCCGGGACCACCCACCAGCCCGCGTCGGCGGCCCGCAGGGACTCGCCCATCAGCATGCCGAGCGCGGAGGCCAGCGCGGGCAGGCCGATGTGGACGATGCCGGTGCGCCGGGTGCCGGGGCGGTCGTTGACGCCCGCCAGCATCGAGCCGAGGGCGGTCAGCACGCCGGGGGCCGGGTGTCCGGCGGCGATCCCCGCGGCCAGCAGCGGTCCCGCGCAGAGCGTGCCCCGGGCCACCGCCGCCCAGGGCACGGGCAGCCGCTGCCACTGGAAGGGGTGGGCGAGCCAGGCGGGCACGGCGCGCCGGTGGCGGAGCATGGGTCTCCTCGGACGATGGCGGGGACGGGATACGGGTGCGCGGCCAGGAGTGGTCGCGGGCGGATCCGAGGGGCGTCATCGGCCGACGGTGCCGGGGCCCGGCCGGTGGCGTGGCGGGGCCGGTCCACCGAGGGCCCTACCAGCCTACGGTCCGGTTGTGTCCGGCCCACTGCCGGAGGGTTACACAAAGATCAAAGGTGGAGAAGGTCACAGGCGACGGGTTCGGAGGACAGCGCGCTCGTCGGGCGTCGAAATCCAGGACGGCGGCGATGGCCGGACGAGTGGACGAGGACGACGGCAAGACGGCAAGACGGCAAGACGGCAAGCGCACCACGCCGCGAACGGCACCACGCACAGCAAGGCGACAGGACCTCGGGAGGGCACGGAGATGACGGATCGGCGGTCGGCGGGGACGGGCGGGTCGGTGGACCCGGAGATATGCGTGGTCGGCGGCGGGGTGATCGGGCTGACCTCGGCGATCGTGCTCGCCGAGGCCGGGTACCGGGTGCGGGTGGTGGCCCGGGACGCGGCCGGCGACACGACTTCGGCGGTGGCCGGCGGCCTGTGCTGGCCCTACCGGATCCAGCCGTACGACGACGCGATCCGCTGGTCGCTGCGCTCCCTGGACGTGCTCACCGGGCTCGCCGCGCGACCGGCGGAGACCGGGTCCCGGCTGGTGACGGGCACCCTCGCGAGCACCCCGGGGGCTCACGCCGGTCACGGCGGTCACGGGGACGACGGGGGTGACGAGAGCGCCGCGGCCGGACCCGAGGAGGGTCTCGGTGCCTGGTACGCGGCGGTGCCGGGGCTGCGGCGGGCCCGCGCCGAGGAGCTTCCCCCCGGCTGCGGCGCGGGGTGGCGGGCGCGTACGCCGCTGGTGGAGATGCCGGTGCACCTGAGGTATCTGGAGCGGCGGCTGGTGGCGGCCGGCGGGAGTGTGGTGGCGGGTCCGGTGGCGTCCCTGGCGGAGGCGGCCGACGGCGTGCGGGCGGTGGTGAACTGCTCCGGGCTGGGGGCCCGTGAGCTGGTTCCGGACCCGGCCGTGCAGCCCGTCCAGGGGCAGTTGGTGATCGTGGAGAATCCGGGCGTCGAGGAGTGGTTCACCGCCGCCGATGCGGGCGCGGTGGACACCACGTACCTCCTGCCGCAGCCGTTCGGGCTGGTCCTGGGCGGGACGGCGCGGGAGGGGGCCTGGTCGCGGGAGCCGGATCCGGCGGTGGCGGAGGCGATCGTGGCGCGCTGCGCCCGGTACTTCCCCGAGGTGGCGCGGGCCCGCGTCCTGGCGCACCGGGTGGGGTTGCGCCCGGCCCGTCCGGCGGTGCGGCTGGCGGCGGAGCGACTGCCGGACGGGACGGTGTGCGTGCACAACTACGGGCACGGGGGTGCGGGGGTGACCGTGTCCTGGGGGTGCGCGGACGAGGTGCTGCGGCTGGTGCGGGCCGAGATCGCGCCGGCTCAGGGGCCGACCGGGGTGCCCGCCGCGACGTGAGAGTCGGCGCGTGCGTCCAGCAGCAGCGGGACCAGCGCGCGCAGTGACTGGCGCAGCGGGACGGTGGCGCCGCCGTCGCCGTCCCGCAGCCAGTGCACGCCGTGTGCCGCCAGTACGGCTTCGGCCCGGGCGAACTGCGCGGCGTCCAGGCGGTAGGCGCGCGGCGGGCGGGTCAGGACGCGGTCGGCGGTCGGGGGTTCATTGTCGGCGCCGCCGAGGTAGATCGGGCCGTGGTCGGCCAGACCGGCGCTGCGGGCCGCCGCGGTGGCCGCCTCGATGCGCCCGCGGTGCTGCTCAAGGAAGGCGAACAGCCCTTTCAGACCGGCGAGTTGGGAGTCCACCCGGCGGCGTCTGCTGGGGGCCGGGTCGGCCTGCTCGGTGTCGGTGGGCGCGGCGGACCGGGTGTCCGCCCGGGTGGGGGCCGCGGGCGGGTCGACGCGGGTTTCCACGAGCAGCCCGAGGGAGCCCTTGACCCCGGCCGTGTTGCGCAGGATCCGCTCCTGGCCGTCGCCGGCGACCTGTTTGACGGGGGCGCCGGTCACCGGGTCGGTCCAGATGCCGTAGACGCCGGTGCTGAAGCCGGCTGCCCGGGCGGCGGGGGTGACGAAGTCCTGGGACAGGGCGGTGGATTCGCGGTGGACGGGGTCCGCGGTGTTGGGGTTCCGCGGCCACAGGGAGAGCAGGTCCTTGACGTAGTAGGGCGCCTTGGGGGTGTATTCGTGCAGGTCGTAGATGGTGTCGGGGCGGTAGTCGCGGATCACCGCGGCCGTCGCGCGGGCTTCGGGGGTGGTCAGCGCGAGGTGGTCGCGGTTGATGTCGGTGCCGTCGGCGTTGCCGCGGGTGTCGGCGGCCCGGCCGTCGGGGTTGGCCGTGGGGATGACGAGAACGCTGGTGCGCGCGAGGAAGCGGAGGGTGGCCGGGTCCTTGGCGTAGGCGAGGTTGCGGACGGTGGTCAGGCACGCCTCGCGGCCGGAGGGTTCGTCGCCGTGCTGGGAGCAGACCAGCAGCACGGAGTTGCCGCGCCGGACGGCGGCGGGGCGCCGGGGGGCGGGGGCGCCGAGGCGGACCAGTCGCAGGGGGCGGCCCTGTGCGGTGGTGCCGATCCGGTCGATGCGGACGCGGGGTGCGGCGCCCGCGGCCCGGGACAAGGCCGCGAGGAACGCGGTTTCCTCCGGTTCACTGGTCCAGCGGGCGCCGTGGCTGGACTCGAATCCGGTACGCGGCACGCGCGTCGGGGTGGCGTCGGCGGACGGGGCGGGGCTGATCCCGGCGGTGAGGGCGGCGGCCAGCGCACCGAGGGCGAGGCCGCGGGAGCGGAGTGATCCAAGGGGTGCCACGAGGGTGCCTCCGTGGGTCGGCAGCGTGGGTGGTGGGGCCGCCCCGCACGCGGGGGCGGCCCCGGGCCGGTCAGTCTCCGTACGGCAGCCGGCTGAGGGCCGGCGGCGGGGCGATTCCCTTGGGGGCGGTTCCGGCCGGGCGGGTGGCCGCCGGGGTGCCCGCGGTGGACCGGGCGAGGGCCGGGGCGCCGCCGGTGAGCGGCAGCCGGGCGGCGGTGCGGGCCAGGTCGAGGGTGAGCGTGGGGCGGGAGGCGGGCGGGTCGATCAGGTTGGCGTCGGTGCCGGCCACGATGAGCGCGAGCCGGTGCCCGGCGGGGACGATGTGGTCGGTGGCGGCCAGTTGGAGGGTGAGGGTGTAGGGCTTGCCGGGGGTGAGCGGGTGGCCGTGCTGCGGGTCGGTGGCGTGGCCGAGGTCGGCCCAGCCGCGGCTGAAGACCGTGAAGCCGACCTTGCTGGTGTCGGCGGCGGTCTCCTTGAAGCAGCCGGTGTCGCCGGTGGTGCCGGCGCCCCAGCAGGTGCTGTTGGTGCGGGTGACGATGCCCTCGCCGTCGGCGCCGTAGTTGCGGATGGTGTCCGGGCCGAGGTCGACGAGGACCGCGGTCAGGTGGGCGCTGGTGGTGCTGGGGGTGGCGGTGACGGTCACCGTGCCGGCGCCGGAGAGCCGCAGCGGTGCGGTGAGCGGGCCGGTGGTGAAGCCCGCCTTGGCCGGGGTCGCGCGGTCGACGGCGGCGGACCAGTCGGCCTCGCCGAGCGTCGGGTCGTCGGTGAAGGCCGCGGTCTGGCCGGCCGGGGTCGGCCGGGTGCCCAGGGCGCCGACGCCGGCGGTGGTGCCGGTTCGGGGGTGCAGGGTGACGGCGGCGGTGCCCTGCGCGGGCCACCGGGCGTCGGTGCGCCAGGTGTCGGGGGCGCGCTCGATGTCGGCCATCGGGGCGCGCTCGATGCCGTTGTCGTAGCCCATCAGGTAGTGGTCGAACCACTGGTGGAGGGTGCGCACCCAGTCACCGCGGCGGTAGTCGAAGGGGTCGACGTGGCCGGTCTGGGAGAGCCAGATCTTGCGCTGGACGCCGTGCCGGGCGAGCGCGTCCCACCACTGGCCGAAGTGCTTGGTGCGGACGTTGAGGTCCTGCATGCCGTGGACGAGGAAGACGCTGGCGCGGACCTTGTCGGCGTTGCGGACGTAGTCCCGTTCGGTCCACAGGTCGGTCCAGTCGCCGTTGCGCGGGGCGCCGTCGACGAGCTTCTTCTGGACGGCGGCGCAGTTCTTGTGCGCGCCGGGGCTCTCGACGGCACCGGCGAGCCCGTCGGGGCCGCCGTCGTAGAGCGGGGCGCCCTGGGCGAAGTAGTAGTCGTACCAGGAGGAGATGCCGGCGATCGGGACGATGGTCTTCAGGCCGGGGACGCCGGTGGCGGCGACGCCGTTGGCGATGGTGGCGTCCCAACTCTTGCCGATCATGCCGGTGTTGCCGTTGGACCAGTCGGCGGTGACGGGTTTCCCACCGCTGCGGGCGGTGTAGCCGCGGGCCCGGCCGCCCAGCCAGTCGACGACGGCCTTGGCGGACTGGACATCCGAGCGGCCGCCGACGTCGATGCAGCCGTCGGAGCGGTTGGTTCCGGCCAGGTCGACGAGGACGGTCGCATAGCCGCGGGGCACGAAGTAGTTGTCGTAGAAGAGCGGGAACTGGACCGGGCGGCCCTGGGCGTCGTAGGTCTTCTTCTGGCTCTCGTTGCCGCGGCCGCAGCACGAGTAGTAGGGACTGGCGTCCATGATCGTGGGGATCCGGCGGCCCTGCTGGGCGGGTTCGGCGGGCCGGATGATGTCGGCGGCGACCCGGTCGGGGTGGCCGTCGCCGTCGCCGTCGAGGCCGGTGTCCACCCAGACCGTTTCGCGGATGGCGTGGTCGTAGGAGTAGACCGGCTTGCTCTCCCGGGGGGCGGGGGCCGCGCCCGCCGCACCGGGGGCGGCGACCAGGGCGAGGAGGGCGAGGACGGCTGACAGGACGAGGGTTTTCCAAGGGGTGTGGGGGGTTCCCGGGCGTATTGTCACGCGCGGACCGTAGCGCGGGTCAACTCCCGTGCAGAAGAGGGGCGTCGGGGGTGCGTGTCGGTGAGATGTCGGTCATGTGTCAGATGTGGCCATGGACATGACGCGGCCCCCGATGCGTACATAAGCTCCGTAAGAGATCGACCTCCCCTACGAGTTGGAGGACTCGTGCGTCACAGACTCCTGGTCCCGGGCGCGGCCGCGCTCAGCCTGCTGCTGGCGATCCCGGCGGCGGCGGCCGACTTCACCCCGGGTGCCCCGGGTGCGGGCGACAGCTACTACCCCGAGAGCGGCAACGGCGGGTACCGCGTCTCCCACTACGACCTGCGGCTGAAGTACCAGCCGGCGACGGACCTGCTGGAGGGCACGGCGACCCTGCTCGCCCGGACCACGCAGGACCTCTCCCGCTTCAACCTGGACTTCGGCCTGAAGGTCAGCGAGATCCGCGTCAACGGCAAGAAGGCCACCTTCGCCACCTCCGGGAAGCACGAGCTGGAGGTCACTCCGGCCACGCCGCTGGAGAAGGGCAAGGACATCAGCGTGGTGGTCCGCTACGCGGGCAAGCCCTCCGAGCTGAAGATCGACGGCTTCACCGCCTGGGCCCGGACGCCGGACGGCGGTGTGGTGGCCCAGGAGCCGGACTCGGCGGTGTGGTGGTTCCCCAGCAACGACCACCCCTCCGACAAGGCGACGTACGACATCTCCGTCTCGGTGCCGGACGGCACCCAGGCGCTCAGCAACGGCGTGCTGGCCTCGAAGACCTCCAAGCTCGGCTGGACGCGCTTCAACTGGCGCTCGGACAAGCCGCAGGCGACGTATCTGACGACGCTGGCGATCGGCAAGTTCGACATCACCACCGACACCACGGCCGACGGCCTGCCGGTGATCAACGCGGTCAGCCCGGACCTGGGCGCGAACCTGGGGTCGGCGCGGTCGAGCATCGAGCGCACCACCGAGGTCACCGAGTGGCTGGAGAGCGTCTTCGGGCCGTACCCGTTCAACTCGGTCGGCGGCTACGTCCCCAACGTCCCGGCCGGGTACGCGCTGGAGACCCAGACCCGTCCGTTCTACGGCAAGAAGGCGTTCGACAAGGGCACCAACGTCTCGGTGGTGGTGCACGAGCTGGCGCACCAGTGGTACGGCGACAGCGTGTCGCTGAAGGACTGGAAGGACATCTGGCTCAACGAGGGCTTCGCCTCGTACAGCCAGTGGCTGTGGTCGGAGAAGGAGGGCGAGGGCACCGCGCAGCAGCTGGCGGACTACGTCTACGCCCAGCACCCGGCCGACGACCCGTTCTGGACGGTGAAGCCGGGCGACCCGGGCGCCGACAAGCAGTTCGACTCGGCGGTCTACGACCGCGGGGCGCTGGCCCTCCAGGCACTGCGCAACAAGGTCGGCGACAAGGTCTTCTTCGACATCCTGAAGTCCTGGCCGACGGAGCACCGGTACGGCAACGCCGCGATCGGGGACTTCGTGAAGTTCGCGGAGCAGAAGTCCGGGCAGCCGCTGGCCGGCTTCTTCGACACCTGGCTGTACCAGCCGACCAAGCCGGCCGCGGGCGCGGGCGCGCGGGCGTTCGCCGCGCCGGGCCTGGTCGCCCAGCCCAAGTCGTGGAAGCAGATCGCGGCCACCCACGAGGTGCACGCCGGTCACTGACCGGGAGCGGCGGGCGGGGTCCGGGCGTGCCCGACTCCGCCCGCCGTCGCCGTTACCGGCGGGCCGCCCGGTGTTCCCGGCGGGCCCGCCGCGCGATCGGCAGGAACCGCAGCCGCTCCGGCAGCAGGGGCACCATCAGGCGCACCCCCCGGCCCAGGCGGCGCAGCCGGCGCTCCTGGGCGTCGGTCCAGGGCAGACCGATGGCGTGCCGGGCGTCCGGCGGCATCAGCCCGATGGTGACGAACCGGCGGAACCGGGCGAACCCCGGCAGCAGCACCGGCCAGACCACCCGCAGCGCCAGTCGCACCCACCAGGGGCCGCGGTCCGGGACCGGCAGCGGTTGGTCGGTGGCGATCAACTCCCGTACCACCGCGGTCTCCTCGACCTCGGCGGCGAGGACCTTGCGGTAGTACGGCCAGAACTCCTCGATGGTCTGCGGCATGTCCCGGTCGTGGATGCCGAGGATCCGGCCGACCTGGAGCCACTCCGCGTACAGCTGCCGTTCCTGCGCCGGGGTGAAGGGACGGCCGAGGTAGCGCTGGGCGTGCCGGAAGACCGGGTAGCCGGTGGCGTGCACCCAGGCGTAGTACGCGGGGGTCAGCGCGTGGTACTTCCGGCCGTGGGCGTCGGTGCCCTGGATGGACCGGTGCAGCTTCCGCAGTCGCCGGCCCTCCTCGACGGCGGTCCGGCCGCCGTACACCCAGAGCTGGAGCGAGGCCAGTGACCGTTCGCCGCGCCCCCAGGGGTCGGTGCGGAAGACCGAGTGGTCGTCCACACCCGCGCCCACCGCGGGGTGGGCCACCTGCATCGTCAGTGCGGCGGGCAGGGTCAGGAGCGATCTGACGTCCCCGACCAGCGTCCAGAGCACACCTCCGGGCGGCGGGGGTTCCGGGTCGGTGCGTTCCGTGGCTGTTCCTACCGTGTTCATACGGTTGCTCATCATACGGTGGCCCCGAGCGGGCGGCGGGTCCGCGGGGCGGCGCCCGGGCGGTGGGTGTGCCAGTAGGCCAGGAAGAGCGCCGGGGCGATCCGCGGCGGGGGCGGCACCGGCGCCGCCAGACAGCGCACCACCCGGGCGAACCGGCGCAGCCGGCGCTGCTGCCGGGCGGTCCAGGTCAGCCCGAACCGCTCGCGGAGGACCGGTGGCAGTACACCGACGTCGACCAGCAGGGCGTAGTGGGCGGCGAGCGCGGCGAACGGCCGCCAGAGCGCTGCCGGGACCCACCACACCGGCGGCTTCTGCGGGCGGGCCAGCTCCGCCAGGACGTCCCGCACCGAGTCGTTGAGCTCCAGCCGCCCGGCCACCACCCCGTCGTAGTAGGCGCAGAACGACGCCCAGTCGGGCGGGAGGTGATGGCCTTTCAAGCCCCAGACCTGTCCCATGTCCCGCATCTCGCGGTAGTGCTCCTCGGTCTGTAAATCTGCTGCCCGCCGGGAGGTTACCTAGAAGTAACCCCAGCTGGTTTGATGTGCGTCGCCACGTCATATCCCCAAGTCCCCCCTCGATAGGGAGTTTCAGTGCCGCACTCCCCCCTGCGTACGTCCCGGGCCGTCGCCGTCGCCGCAGCCCTCGCCGCCACGCTGGCCGTCGCGTCCCCCACCGCGTCGGCCGCGACCGCGTCGGCCCCGGCCGGCCCCGCCGGTTCCCCGGCGGTCGCGAGCGCGCCCCGTCTCAAGGTGCTCACCTACAACACCTTCCTCATGAGCAAGAACCTGTATCCCAACTGGGGCCAGGACCACCGCGCCCAGGCCATCGCGTCCGCGGACTTCTTCCACGGCAACGACGTCGTCGTGCTCCAGGAAGCCTTCGACAACTCCTCCTCCGACGCGCTCAAGTCGCAGGCCGCCGCGGAGTATCCGCACCAGACCCCGGTGGTCGGCCGCAGCCGGAGCGGCTGGGACGCCACGAGCGGCGCCTACTCGGCCGTCACGCCCGAGGACGGCGGGGTGACGCTGCTGAGCAAGTGGCCGGTGCTGCGCAAGGAGCAGCACATCTACCAGGACGCCTGCGGTTCGGACTCCTACTCCGACAAGGGCTTCGTCTACGCGGTGCTGGACGTCGACGGCACCAAGGTGCATGTCGTCGGCACCCACACCCAGTCGACCGATTCGGGCTGCAAGGCCGGTGAGGCGGCCGCCGACCGCGCCAAGCAGCTCAAGGAGCTGGACGCCTTCCTCGACGCCAAGAACATCCCGGCGAACGAGGAGATCATGGTCGCCGGCGACATGAACATCGACTCCCACGGCGCCGAGTACAACGCCCTGCTGGCCAACGCCGACCTGGCCCCCGCCGACAGCCGCACGGGCCACCCGTACTCCTTCGACACCCAGCAGAACTCGATCGCCGCGTACCGCTACCCGAACGATCCCCGCGAGGACCTGGACTACGTGCTGTTCCGCAACGGCCATGCCCGGCCCAGCGGTTGGGGGAACACCGTGGTCAAGGAGCAGTCGGCGCCCTGGACCGTCTCCAGCTGGGGCAAGGACTACACCTACACCAACCTCTCCGACCACTATCCGGTCATCGGCGGCTGACCCGGCCCGTCGGGGCGGCGGACCGGCCGCGCGGGCCGGTCCGCCACACCCGCGATCCGCCGCCGGCGGCCCCGGGCCGTCAGTGGTCGTAGACCGTCACCGCCACGCCGCGCCCGATGAGGCGCTGGGTTATCAACGGCTCCACCCGGGACCACCTCCCGCCGGCCAGCCCGCAGCCGATCCGCGGCATATGGACCGAGGCCCCCAACTCCAGCGCCTGGTCGGCGACCCGGGCGAGCCCGGCCGCTATCGCCTCGTACCGCACCGGCACGCCCTTGCTGCCGGTCCTCGTGCCCCGCTGCCCGACCACATTGGCCACCCACACATGCTCACCGACCTGCACGAACTGGACGGCGCCCAGTCCGAAGTCGTTCTGCGCCCGCTCGCGGTGCCAGCGGCGGTAGGCCCGCTCCGGCTCCGGCCAGCGGCGGGAGAGGGCGAGCACGAAGCCCTTGCCCCAGCCCCCGAGGTCGTTGCAGACATGCACAATCATCTTGACGCCCTTGCCCTGAGGTGCGGTGGCATCACCCTTGACGAAGGCGATTGCGGCGTCGATCCCCGTTTTCTCAGCCATGACCCCACGGTACGGGCGACCACTGACAACGGGCCCGCACGGCGGAGGGCGGCCCCGGCGACCTTCCGGTCCACCGCGGCCGCCCTCCGCTGTACGGGCGCTGGTCCTCGCGCGACCTACTCGGCGAGTTCGCGTTCCTCGGCGATCCGGCGGACCCGGCCGCGGACCACGAACCAGCCGCCCACCAGCGCGGCGGCGAGGACCGGGATCAGCAGGACGGTCTGCCGGCCGACGCCGTCGTCGAACCACATCAGCACGATGACGCCGACCAGGAAGACGATGGTGGCGATGTCGGTGACCGGCGTGCCCGGCAGGCGGAAGCGCGGCCGCTCGACCAGGCCCTCCTTGGAGCGGCGGACGAACACCATGTGACAGACCATGATCGTGCACCAGGTGCTGATGATGCCCAGCGCCGCGATGTTGATCACGATCTCGAACGCCTTGCCCGGCAGCCAGTAGTTGAGCCCGACACCGAGCACGCACACCGTGGAGGTGAGCATGATGCCGCCGTACGGCACCTGGCTGCGGTTCATCCGGGCGGCGAACTTCGGCGCGGAGCCCGCCATGGACATCGAGCGCAGGATGCGGCCGGTGGAGTACAGCCCGGAGTTCAGGCTGGACATCGCGGCGGTGAGCACGACCAGGTTCATCACATCACCGGCGTGCGGGATGCCGACGTGGGACAGCACGGTGACGAAGGGGCTCTCGTTGGCGCTGAAGACGTTCCACGGCAGCAGCATGGCCAGCAGGATCACCGAGCCGACGTAGAAGATGCCGACCCGCCACATGATCGAGTTCACGGCCTTCGGCACGACCTTCTCCGGCTCGCTGGTCTCACCGGCGGTGACGCCGACCAGCTCGACCGCGGAGTAGGCGAACACGACGCCCTGGAGCACGATCACCACGGGCAGCAGGCCGGTCGGGAAGATGCCGCCGTGGTCGGTGATCAGGTGCAGGCCCGGTGTGTGTCCGTCGACCGGGTGCTGGGTGGCGAGCAGGTAGATGCCGATGAACATGAAGGCGACCAGCGCCGCGACCTTGATGATCGCGAACCAGAACTCCATCTCACCGAAGATCTTCACCGATATCAGGTTGATCGTGAGCACCACCGCCAGCGCGATCAGCGCCATGACCCACTGCGGAATGCTGGTGAACATGCTCCAGTAGTGCGTGTACAGGGCGATCGCGGTGATGTCGGCGATACCGGTCGTCGACCAGTTGACGACGTACATCCACCCCGCGACGTAGGCGCCCTTCTCCCCCAGGAACTCCCGGGCGTAGGAGACGAACGAGCCGGACGACGGGCGGTGCACCACCAGCTCGCCGAGGGCCCGGACGACGAAGAAGGCGAAGAGGCCGCAGACCGCGTAGGCGATGGCCAGTGCCGGACCCGCCGAGTGCAGCCGGCCGCCGGCCCCCAGGAAGAGGCCGGTGCCGATGGCGCCGCCGATGGCGATCATGTTGATGTGGCGGCCCTTGAGAGCCTTGCTGTAACCCGCGTCCCCCGCGTCCTGCCGGGTCCCGCTCCCCCCGTCCGATGACCGCTGGCCCTCATCCACGACGGTTTCTGTGCTCACTACTGGTTCATCTCGCTTTCGGAGAACTTGACCATGACCGGCTCCGCAGGTCGTGCGAACGGCCAGTCGGCACACCTTCCCCGAAGAGTGGCCCCCCGTCTGTGTGAGAGATCACATGGCTTACATTCGCTCTAGGATCTGTCCGCATTTGTGGCGAATAACACGGCGACAAAGCTTCAACGACGGTGTGAGCTCGCCAGTTTCAGGTCGCCATTCCTCGCCCAACAACGAAAATCGCTTGACCTGTTCCGTCCGGTTCAGACCCTCGTTCGCCGCCGCCACGCCCCGCTCGACCTCCGCCCGGACGGCCGGATGCCGGGCCAGTTCCGGCAGGCTCCCCTCGATGCCGTGCCGGGCCGCCCAGGCCGGGGCCAGCTCCGGATCGAGCACCACCAACGCCACCAGACACGACCGGCCGTCGCCGTGCACCAGCGCCTGCCCGATCAGCGGATGCTCCTTGAGGGCGCTCTCGACCAGCGCGGGCGAGACGTTCTTGCCCGTCGACGTCACGATCATTTCCTTCTTGCGGTCGGTCACCCACAGGAAGCCGTCCGCGTCGATCCGGCCGATGTCGCCGGTGCGGAACCAGCCGTCCACACTGGCGGCCGGCTCCACCGTCCCGTCCGCCCGGAGGTACCCCGCGGTCACCGTCCGGCCGCGCACCTCGATCTCCCCGTCCGCGGCCGTGCGCACCTCCAGCCCGGCGGGCGGCCGCCCGCCGCGCTCCCGGCAGGCGACGTGGGCCCGGGCGGTCTCGCCCGCCGCCGCCACCGCCGCCCGGTGCTCCGCGGGCAGCTCCGCCAGCGCGGCCCGGACGGCCGCCGCCAGCTTCTCCCACACCCGCGGCACCCCGAAGAACTGCGCCGGCCGCAGCTCACGGGCGAGCGGCGCGATCTCCGCCGGATCCGCGCAGAGGTGGACGTGCGCGGCCCGGAAGACCGGCAGGTAGATGCCCAGCATCCGCTCGGCGATGTGCGCGAAGGGGAGGTAGGACAGGTGCGCGGCATGGTCCGGCAGCTCCACGACGCCGTCCAGCGCCACCGCGTTCAGCAGCACGTGGCGGTGGCTGACCACCACCCCCTTGGGGTCGCCGGTCGTGCCGGAGGTGTAGACGACGGTCAGGGTGTCGCCCGCGTCGCCCTGCCGCCAGGCCGCCTCGAACGCCCCGGGGTCGTACGCCGCCGCACCGCGGGCCGCCACCGCGGCGAAGCTCTCGCACCTGCCCTCCGCCGGGTGGCCGGCGGCCGGCGGTCCGTCCGCCGGTTCGACGACCACCAGCCGCTCCAGGCGCGCCGCCGGGTCGTCGAGCAGCGGCTCCCAGCGCGCCCGTTCCCGGGGCCCCTCCAGCACGGCCAGTCGGGCCCGACTGTGCCGGACGACATGGGCGATCTGGCCCGGCGCGGCGGTGCCGTAGACCGTGACGGGCACCGCGCCCAGGTGCACCAGGGCCAGGTCGCCGAGCCAGTGCTCGGGGCGGTTGCCCATCATGAGCAGGACGATCTCCCCGCGCCGGACGCCGAGTGCCCTGAAGCCGGCGGCCAGTTCGCCGATCCGGCGGCGGGCCGCCTCCCAACTGAGCGTGTGCCGGCCGCCGTCCGGCGCGCGCCAGGAGAGGGCTGGACGTGCGCCGTGGTCCTCGGCGTTGCGCAACAGCAGGGCGGGCAGCGTGAGTGCGCCCGGCTCACCGGGCATACGCAGGAGCGTGGTCATGGCGGCCTCCCGAGGGCATAGGCCTGATCTGCGGACCGTACGGAGGACCCAGGCCCTGCCCGAAGAGGGCCTGGCTGCGCGCTGAGCGGTGAAGAAGGTTTCACAGGACTGGTGAGACAGCAATACTGTTGAACATGATGGAGTCCGCCCCCGACGGCCTGACCGTCGACGAACTCGCCGCTCGCGCCGGCGTCACGGTCCGCACGATCCGCTTCTACAGCACCCGCGGTCTGCTGCCGCCGCCCGAGATCGGCCCGCGCCGGGTCGGCCGCTACGGCCCGGACCACCTCTCGCGGCTCGCGCTCATCGAGGAACTCCAGCACCAGGGCCTGACCCTGTCCGCCATCGAACGCTACCTGGCGCAGCTGCCGCCCGACCTGAGCGCCCAGGACCTGGCCATCCACCGCGCCCTGGTGGCGAGCTGGGTACCGGACACGGCGGAGGACGCCACCCGGGAGCAGCTGGAACGGCGGGTCGGCCGGGAGCTGACCGAGGAGGACCTCGATCGGCTGGCGGCGATGAACGTCCTCGTCCGGACCGAGGATCCGCAGGTCTTCCGGGTCGACCCGGGGCTGCTGCACCTGGGCACGCGGCTGCTGGACGTGCCGATCGCCCTGGAGACGATCCTGGCGGCGCGCACCGTCGTCATCGAGCACACCCGCTCGGCGGCCCGTGAGCTCAGCCGGCTCTTCAAGGACGAGGTATGGGAGCCGTACCGGGACGGCGGGCCGGACGCGGAGGAGGTGGCGCGGATGAAGTCGCTCTCGGCGCATATGCAGCCGATGGTGGTGCAGGCACTGGTCACCGCCTTCCAACGGTCGATGAAGGAAGAGCTGCGGGAGTGGCTCGGCACGGGTGAGCACGGCGGCCGGGCGGAACGCGCCGGTCGGCCCGCGGACGGCGGCACCGACGAGGGGTGACGGGGGCGGGCCGCGGCGGCCCGCCCCCGCACGCCCGGCTCAGTCGCTGAACTTCTCGCCCCGCTCGGCCTTTTCGACCAGCAGCGCGGAGGGCGCGAACCGGTCTCCGTAGGACGCCTGGAGCTCGCGGGCGCGGGCCACGAACCCGGGCAGGCCCCCTTCGTAGCCGTTGATGTACTGGAGCACGCCACCGGTCCAGCCCGGGAAGCCGATGCCG
The DNA here is from genome assembly GCF_002803155.1 of Streptomyces sp. CB02959. Lineage (GTDB taxonomy): Bacteria > Actinomycetota > Actinomycetes > Streptomycetales > Streptomycetaceae > Streptomyces. The sequence goes on along the minus strand of NZ_NNBP01000002.1, from coordinate 167,441 downwards.
AGGATGGAGCCGATGTTGGCGTCGGCGACGGAGGTCAGCACGCCCTCCTCCAGGCAGCGGACGGTGTCCAGCGCCTCGGAGAACAGCATCCGCTCCTGCATGTCCCGGAACGGGATGGCGGCGCCGGCCTTCTGGAAGTGCTCGCGCAGCCCGGGCCACAGGCCGGCCCGCTTGCCGTCGTCGCCGTAGTCGTAGAAGCCCGCGCCGCCGCTGCGGCCGGGGCGCTCGAACTCGTCCACCATGCGGTCGATGACGGCGTCGGCCGGGTGCGGCTGCCACGTGCCGCCGGCCTCCTCGACGGCGCGCCTGGTCTCGTTGCGGATCTTGCGCGGGAGGGTGAGGGTCAACTCGTCCATCAGGGACAGCACCTTGGCCGGGTAGCCGGCCTGGGCCGCGGCCTGTTCGACCGAGGCGGGGTCGAAGCCCTCGCCGATCATCGCCACGCCCTCGTTGATGAAGTGGCCGATGACGCGGGAGGTGAAGAAGCCGCGCGAGTCGTTGACGACGATCGGGGTCTTGCGGATCTGGCGGACGAGGTCGAACGCGCGGGCCAGCGCCTCGTCACCGGTCCGCTCGCCCTTGATGATCTCCACCAGCGGCATCTTGTCGACCGGCGAGAAGAAGTGCAGGCCGATGAAGTCGGTGTCCCGCTCGACGCCTTCGGCCAGCAGCGTGATGGGCAGGGTGGAGGTGTTGGAGCACAGCAGCGCGTCGGGCTCGACGACGTGCTGGATCTCCTTGAACACCTTGTGCTTGAGGGCGACGTCCTCGAAGACCGCCTCGATGACCGCGTCGCAGCCGGCGAGGTCGGCGGGCTCGGCGGTGGGCGTGATCCGCGCCAGCAGCTCGTCGCGCTGCTGCTCGGTCGTCCGCCCCCTGGCCAGCGCCTTGGCGAGCAGCCCCGCGGAATACTCCTTGCCCCTCTGGGCCGCCTCCTGGGTGACGTCCTTGAGGACGACCTCGATGCCGGCCTTGGCGCAGGCGTAGGCGATCCCGGCGCCCATCATGCCGGCGCCGAGGACGGCGACCTTCCGGACCGTGCGCGGCGCGATGTCCTTGGGGCGGTTGGCACCGGAGTTGACGGCCTGGAGGTCGAAGAAGAACGCCTGGATCATGTTCTTGGAGACCTGGCCGGTGACCAGCTCGACGAAGTAGCGCGCCTCGATGGTCTGGGCGGTCTCGAAGTCGACCTGGGACCCCTCGACGGCCGCGGCGAGGATGTTCCGCGGCGCCGGGTAGGGCGCGCCCGCCAGCTGCTTCTTGAGGTTGGCGGGGAACGCCGGGAGGTTGGCGGCGAACTTCGGGTGCGCCGGGGTGCCGCCGGGGATCTTGTAGCCCTTGACGTCCCAGGGCTGCTGGGACTCGGGGTGGGCGTCGATGAACTCCCGGGCCTTGGCGAGCAGTTCGTCGGGGGTCCCGGCGACCTCGTGGATCAGCCCGTTGTCCTTGGCGCGGGTGGCGTTGTACTGGGTGCCCTGGAGGAGCACCTTCAGCAGCGCGTCGGTGATGCCCAGCAGCCGGACGGTGCGGGTGACGCCGCCGCCGGCGGGCAGCAGGCCGAGGGTGACCTCGGGGAGGCCGATCTTGGTGCCGGGGGTGTCCAGGGCGACCCGGTGGTGACAGGCCAGGGCGATCTCGTAACCGCCGCCCAGGGCCGCGCCGTTGATGGCGGCGACCACGGGCTTGCCGAGCGTCTCGATCCGGCGCAGGTCCCGCTTGATGCCGTTGCCGGCCTCGAACGCCTGCTGTGCCTGGTCGGGGGTGACCGCGATCAGGTCGCGCAGGTCGCCGCCGGCGAAGAAGGTCTTCTTGGCGGAGGTGAAGATGATGCCGCGGATGCTGTCCTTCTCGGCCTCCAGGCGGTCGGCGACCGCGGTGAGGGAGGTCTTGAAGGCGTCGTTCATGGTGTTGGCGGACTGGTCGGGGTCGTCCAGGACCAGGGTGACGACGCCGGTCTCGTCCTGTTCCCAGCGGATGGTGGTGGATTCACTCATGGTTGGTACTCCGTAGTGGGTGGGACGAGGGGTCAGAGGCGCTCGATGACGGTGGCGACGCCCATGCCGCCGCCGACGCAGAGGGTGGCCAGGCCGTAGCGCTTGTCCTGCCGCTCCAGCTCGTCGACGAGGGTGCCGAGGATCATCGCGCCGGTGGCGCCGAGGGGGTGCCCCAGGGCGATGGCGCCGCCGTTGACGTTGACCTTGTCCAGGCTGAGGCCCATGTCCTTGACGAAGCGGAGGACGACCGCGGCGAACGCCTCGTTGATCTCGACCAGGTCGATGTCGTCGATGGTCAGTCCGGCCTTGGCCAGGGCCTTGCGGCTGGCGGGCGCGGGGCCGGTGAGCATGATCGTCGGTTCGGAGCCGGAGACCGCGGCGGAGACGATGCGGGCCCGCGGGGTGAGGCCGTAGCGCTCGCCGACCTCCTTGGAGCCGATGGCGACCAGCGCCGCGCCGTCCACGATGCCGGAGGAGTTGCCGGCGTGGTGGACGTGGTCGATCTTCTCGACCCAGTGGTACTTCTGGAGGGCGACCGCGTCGAAGCCGCCGGCGTCGCCGATGGTGGCGAAGGAGGGCTTCAGGGCCGCGAGGGAGTCGGCGGTGGTGCCGGGGCGCAGGTGCTCGTCGTGGTCGAGGACGACCAGGCCGTTGCGGTCCCGCACGGGGACGACGGAGCGCTCGAAGCGGCCGTCCTTCCAGGCCGCGGCGGCCCGCTCCTGGGACAGCGCGGCGAACTCGTCGACGTCGCGACGGGAGTAGCCCTCGATGGTGGCGATGAGGTCGGCGCTGATGCCCTGCGGGACGAAGCCGGTGTCGAAGTTGGTCATCGGGTCGCCGAACCAGGCGCCGCCGTCGGAGGCCATCGGAACCCGCGACATCGACTCCACACCGCCCGCCAGGACCAGGTCCTCCCAGCCCGAACGGACCTTGGCCGCGGCCATGTTGACGGCTTCGAGGCCGGAGGCGCAGAAGCGGTTCTCCTGGACGCCGGCGACGGTGTCGGGCAGGCCTGCGGCGATGGCGGCGATCCGGGCGATGTCCGAGCCCTGGTCGCCGACCGGTCCGACGACGCCGAGCACGATGTCGTCGATCGCGGCCGGGTCCAGGTCGGGGAAGCGCCGCCGCACTTCGTGGAGCAGGCCGACGACCAGGTCGATCGGCTTGGTGCCGTGCAGTGCGCCATTGGCCTTGCCACGACCGCGGGGGGTGCGGATCGCGTCGTACACAAACGCTTCGGTGCTCACAGAAAAGCCTTTCTTTCCGGCCGGGGTTCGGGGGGCCGCGGGGTCGGCCGCTGGTGTCAGGGCCCGGGAAGACACAGTCGGGGAGGGTCAGCCGAGCAGGGAGCGGCCGATGATCTCCTTCATGATCTCGGTCGTCCCTCCGTAGATGGTCTGTATACGGCCGTCGGTGAAGGCCCTGGCGATGGGATATTCGGCCATATAGCCGTATCCGCCGTGGAGTTGGAGGCAGCGGTCGGCCACCCGCTTCTGGAGCTCGGTGGCCCACCACTTGGCCATGGAGGCGTGCACCGCGTCGAGGGTGCCCTCGGAGTGGTCGGTGATGCAGCGGTCGAGGAAGGTGCGGGTGACCGCGCACTCGGTGGCCATCTCGGCGATCTCGAACCGGATGTGCTGGAGCTTGGCGAGCGGCCGGCCGAACGCCTCGCGCTCCTTGACGTACCGGGTGGTGATCTCCAGCAGGTGCTCGGCGGCGGCTATCCCGGCGATCGCTATCGCCATCCGCTCCTGGGCGAGGTTGGTCATCAGGTGCACGAAGGCGCCGTTGAGCTCGCCGAGGAGGTTCTCCTTGGGGACCCGCACGTCGTTGAAGAACAGTTCGGCGGTGTCCTGGGACTTCTGGCCGATCTTGTCGAGGTTGCGGCCGCGCTCGAAGCCCGCCGTCCCGCGCTCGACGACCAACAGGCTCAGGCCGTGTGCGCCGCCCTCGGGGGTGGTCTTGGCGACGACGATGACGAGGTCGGCGAGGATGCCGTTGGAGATGAAGGTCTTGGAGCCGTTGAGGATCCAGTGGTCGCCGCGGTCCTCGGCGGAGGTGCGGATGCCCTGGAGGTCGGAGCCGGCACCGGGCTCGGTCATCGCGATGGCGGTGATGGTCTCGCCGCTGCAGAAGCCGGGCAGCCAGCGGCGCTTCTGCTCGTCGGTGGCGAGCGAGGTGAGATAGGGGCCGATGATGTCGTTGTGCAACCCGATGGCGAAGCCCGGGGCGCCGGCGCGGGTGAACTCCTCGGCCAGGACCGCGCTGTAGCGGAAGTCGGTGGTGCCCCCGCCGCCGTACTCCTCGGGCACGGCCAGGCCCAGCAGCCCCTGCCGGCCGGCCGCCCGCCAGGCGTCCCGGCTGACGATGCCGTCCTTCTCCCACTGCTCGTAATGCGGCGTCACCTCCTTGGCGAGGAAGGTGCGCACCGTCTCGCGGAAGGCGTCGTGGTCCTCGGTGAAGATCTGGCGCTTCACTCTGCTGTCCCTTCGGGGGTGGTCCTGAGTGGTCGGCGGGGCTGCTCGGCCGGGGTGGCGAGGCTGGGCGCCTGCCAGTCGCGGGCGACCTCCTCGGTGTCCGCTCCGGGGCGGGCGGGAGGTCTGCGGACGGTCCCGGGGGTGGCCGAGAAGCGGGGCGCGGGGGCGGGCTGGGTGAGGCCGGCGTGCTCGGTGAAGGTGCCGCGGGCGGCGAGGTGCGGGTGCCCGGGGGCCTCGCGCAGCGACAGCACCGGCGCCACGCAGGCGTCGGACTCCTGGAAGACCGCGGTCCACTCGTCCCGCGTACGGGTCCGGAACCGGGCGGCGATGGCGCTGCGGAGGTCGTCCCAGGCGGCGAGGTCGTCCCGGCCGGGGGCGTCGTCCTCGATGCCGAGCAGGCGGATGAACTCCGCGTAGAACCGCTGCTCCAGCGCGCCGACGGCCATGTAGCCGCCGTCGGCGGTCTCGTAGGCGCCGTAGAAGGGCGCGCCGCCGTCGAGCAGATTGGCGCCCCGCCGGTCCTGCCAGCCGCCGGCCGCCAGCATGCCGTGGATCATCGCCGTCAGATGGGCCGTGCCGTCGACGATCGCGGCGTCCACGACCTGGCCCGTCCCACCGTCGGTGCGGGCGTGCTGGAGGGCCGCGAGGACGCCGATGACGAGGTAGAGGGAGCCGCCGGCGTAGTCGCCGAGCAGATTGGCGGGGATGGCGGGCGGGCCGTCGGGCGGGCCGATCATGCCGAGGGCGCCGGTGATGGCGATGTAGCCGATGTCGTGCCCGGCGGTGCCGGAGAGCGGTCCGTCCTGGCCCCAGCCGGTCATCCGGCCGTAGACCAGGCGGGGGTTGCGCGCCAGGCAGGGCTCGGGCCCGACGCCGAGCCGCTCGGCCACCCCCGGTCGGTATCCCTCGATCAGGACGTCGGCGCGCTCGACCAGGTCGAGGACCTGGCCGACTCCGGCGGGCTGCTTCAGGTCGACCAGTACCGAGCGCTTGTTGCGGTTGGTGAGGTCGGACGCCGGGTCGATGCCCAGTCCGGCGCCGCCGGGCCGGTCGACCCGGACGACGTCGGCGCCGAGGTCGGCCAGCAGCATGGCCGCGAACGGGCCGGGGCCGATGCCTGCGAGCTCCAGCACCCGCACCCCGCTGAGCGGGCCGTTCCCTGACCGCGTCATCGCGTCCCATGCCTTCCGCACTGTGACACTTCTGATGTAACACTCGTGATGTTAAGAACGTGTTCCACTTTCCACAAGCCCCCCGTACCAAGTGGTCACGCACGGCGAAGGCCCGTGGCGACGATGCTCAACTGCCATCGCCGCCACGGGCCTTCGCGCGCCTGCTGCCGCCGCGCCGCTATCCCCCGCCGAGCCGGTCGATGAGCAGCTCGGGGGCTATCCGAAGCCGGAGCGCACCGGCCCGCGCCGGCGCCGTCCTCGGCCGTGCCGCCTTCACCATGTCGTCCTCCACGTCCGCTCCCCCGTCCGGCACCGCCCGCGGCGCCTCCGGCGAGCCGCGCGTACGCCCGCGCAGCCCATCGACCTCAACGCTAACCGCGACCACTGACAACGGCCCGCGGAGCTGCCGGACGCCGGTCCGGCAGAGGGACAATGCCGCCATGTCACACCTCGCCGCCGCGCTGTTCGACGTCCACGCCGGCCAGGGCCCGCGTCAGTTCGCCGAGCTGGCCATAGCCCTGCTGCTGTCCTCGCTGATCGGATTGGAGCGGGAGGCCCGGCAGAAGAGCGCCGGGTTGCGCACCCACACCCTCGTCGGGGTGGGCAGCGCCCTGTTCATGGAGGTGTCGATCCACGGCTTCGGCTCGCTGCTGGGCACGGACGGTGTGGCGTTGGACCCGTCCCGGGTCGCCGCGCAGGTCGTTTCCGGCATCGGCTTCATCGGCGGTGGACTGATCTTCGTGCGCAAGGACGCGGTCCGGGGGCTGACGACGGCCGCGACCATCTGGCTGACCTGCGCCATCGGCATGGCGTGCGGCGGTGGCCTGCCGCTGCTCGCGATCGGCGCGACGGCGGTGCACTTCCTGATCGTGCGGGGCTTCTCCAAGGTGTCGGAGCGGATCACCGGGGGACCGTCCTTCGACCGGATCGAGCTGCGCCTGACGTACCGGGCGCAACACGGACTGCTCGGGAGGATATTGGAGCTGTGCACCGGCAGCGGGTTCCGGGTCTCCGACGTCCAGGTGGCGGCCCATCCGGACGACGCCCTGGTGGCGGCCGACGTACTGCTCCGCCTGGAGGGCGACGGTTCCGCGCATCCCCTGGTGGCGGCGCTGACCGAACTGGAGGGCGTCCGCGGGGTCGCGCTGGGGCGGCAGGACGACAGCACGGAGTGAGCCCGGCCGCCTCCGCGCACGGCGCCCCCGTCCCGGCCTGCGAGCGCCACGGCCACCGCCCCCGCTACACCGCACCGGCCGACGACTCCCCCCGCGCGGCATCCGGCCCGCCCACCCGTTGCGTGCCCGCATCGCCATCCGCCGCCGGCACGAGGTGGTCGCCGGGCACCTGACGGTCCACCAGCCGGGCCAGTCGCCGCGGGACGTCGCCGCCCACCAGGACGACGACCAGCAGCGTCAGCCCGAAGGTGAGGACCGCCAGCGCCCGCCCCAGAGGCATGCCGCGGGCGAGCTGCGCACCGAGGACCGGCGCCACCGCGCCGCCCAGTGCCCCCACGTTGTAGACGAAGCCCAGCGACGCGGCGCGGGTCGCGGTCGGGAAGTGCCCCGCGATGTACTTCGGCAGGATCCCGGAGATGCCCTGGCCCAGCGCCAGCAGGACGAAGATCAGCACCCCCAGCCCCACCAGGCTCCCGCGCACCGCGAACACCGGGAACACGAACGCCATGGAGGCCAGCAGGGTGTACGCATAGGCGCGCCGGGTCCCGAGCAGATCGCCGGTGAACCCGGCGAGCCAGCAGCCGGCCATGGCGCCGAAACCCGCGACGAACATCACGTCGCCGACCTGTGCGGGCGGGTACCCCAGGTCGGCCTTGAGGTAGGTGGGCAGCAGGGCCTGCACCGGCCAGCTGTAGAGGAAGGCGCAGAACACCGTCACCATCAAGGAGACGTACAGCAGCCAGCCGCGGCGTCCACCCAGTTGCACGGCGAAGGCGACCAGGCACAGCGCGGCGACCGCGGCCGACCACGGTACGAACCCCGCGCCGTACGGTGTGAAGGCGCAGAACAGCGCGACCGAGGCGACCGCCGCCAGCGCGATGTTGCCCCGGCGGCGGAGGCGGCCGGCGAACAGCGGCCGGAACGGGTTCGGGCGTTCCCGAGGCGCCGTCCCGCCCCCTGCGGCCGCGGTGGCGACCTCGGCCTGCCAGTCCCCGGCTTCCGGCAGCGACCGGCGCATCCACAGGGCGACCCCTACGGGCAGTACGCCGATCCAGAACATCCAGCGCCAGCCCCATGCGGGCACCACCCAGGCGTAGAGCTGGGCCGCGACGGCCGTGCCGCCCGCGTAGCCGGAGATCAGGAATCCGGAGGCCCGGTTCCGCAGCCGGGCGGGCCAGCTCTCCAGGACGTACGTCACGCTGGTGCTGTACTCCCCCGCCATGCCCAGCCCGATCACCAGCCGGGCGGCGAACAGGCTGGTGTAGTCCCAGGCGAACCCGCAGGCGAAGGTACCGAGCGAGTAGAGCAGGATGCTGGCGATCATGGCGGCTCTGCGGCCGTGGCGGTCGCCCATCGCCCCCAGGAGCGCGCCGCCCAGCCAGCGGGTGATGAAGGCGGCGGAGACCAGGGAGGCGGCGGTGGCGGTGTCCAGCCGGAAGTCGTCGGCGATCTCGGTCAGCACCAGCGTGATCAGCACGAAGTCGAAGCCGTCCAGGAGGTAGCCGATCCAGGCGGCGGACAGCGCCTTCCACTGGCGCGGGGTGACCTCGTGGTACCAGGCGCGGCGCGGTGTCCGGCCCGACGGGTCCGCGGAGTGCGTCATCACAGCAACCGGCCTCCTCCAGAAGCCACCCGGCCCATCCGCCGTACGTACCAGGCCAAACCGGACGTCGGATGTCCCCTCTCACCGGACGAATCTGGCCGCGCTCCCCCGCCGCGTCAAGACCGGCAGCGCACCGGCCCGCCCTCCCGTCCGCCACCGGCAACCGTGCCGTCCCGTCCTTCCGTTGACGTGGCGTCGGCGACTCCCTAAGGTCCGGACCTCGGACCAGAGAGGATGCAGATGGCACGGCAGGACACCTCAGGACGGGACCACGACCTCGTCCTGTACGGAGCGACCGGGTTCGCCGGCGAGCTCAGCGCGGAGTACCTCGCCCGGCACGCGCCCGAGGGCTGCCGCTGGGCGCTCGCCGGACGCAGCACCACCAAACTGGAGCGGCTGCGCGACCGGTTGACGGCCGTCAACCCGGCCTGCGCGGACCTCCCGCTGCTCCGGGCCGACAGCACCGACCCGGACTCGCTGCGCGCGCTCGCCACCGCCACCCGCGTCCTGGCCACCACCGTCGGGCCCTATCTGCTGCACGGCGAACCCCTGGTCGCGGCGTGCGCCGGGGCCGGCACCGACTACCTGGACCTCACGGGCGAGCCCGAGTTCGTGGACCGGATGTACCTGCGCCACGACGCCACCGCCCGCGCGTCCGGGGCGCGGCTCGTCCACGCCTGCGGCTTCGATTCCGTCCCGTACGACCTGGGTGTGCACTACACGGTGGGGCTGCTCCCCAAAGCGGTGCCGCTGCGCATCGACGGCTTCGTGCGAACCAACGGCACGTTCTCCGGCGGAACGCTCTCCTCCGCGCTCACCGCGGTCTCCCGGCCGGCCGCCATGGCCCGGACCGCCCGGGCCCGTCGGCGGGCCGAACCGCGGCCCGTGGGCCGTACCGTGAGCGCCCCGTTCGGGCCACCCGTGAGGAGCCGCGACACCGGCACCTGGGGCGTCCCGCTGCCGACCCTGGACCCGCAGATCGTCGCCCGCTCCGCGGCCGCCCTGGACCACTACGGCCCGGACTTCCGGTACCGGCACTACGCGGGGGTGCGCCGGCTGCCGACGGCGGTGGCCGGGGTGGTGGGCGGGGCGCTGGGCGCGGGGGCGCTGTCCGCGCTCGCCCAGGTACCGCCCGCCCGGCGTTGGTTGTCGGGCCGGCTGCAACCGGGCGACGGGCCCGATCCGCAGCGGCGGGCGCGGAGCTGGTTCGCGGTGCGGTTCGTGGCGTCCGGAGGCGGTGCGCACCTGGTCACCGAGGTCAGGGGCGGCGATCCCGGCTACGACGAGACCGCGAAGATGCTCGCCGAGGGAGCCCTCAGCCTGGCCTTCGACGACCTCCCGGACACCGCGGGACAGGTGACGACGGCCGTGGCCATGGGGGACGCGCTGACCCGGCGCCTCCAGGAGGCGGGGATCACCTTCCGGGTGGTCCGCGGGTAGCCGGGCCGTCCGTCAGGCGTTCGCCAGGGCCTTGCGGCACAGGGCGTCGGCGGCCCGGGTCGACTCCGGAAGGCGGTACGCGGCCGCCAGATGGAGCGTGTGCGCACAGGCCCGGTCCAGGTCCACCCGGTGTCCTACCGAGACGAAGACCGGTTTGACGCCCCTTTGGGTGCGCAGGGCACGTCCCACCTCTTCGGGCTCACCGTCCGCCGCCCGGTCGTCCAGCAGGGGCGAGGTGGCGCCGCGCTCCGGGCCCGGCGCCTCGTACCGGAAGGTGAAGGGGTTCTTGGCGACCCCTATGGTGGGCAGTCCGGTCAGCACCCCGAGGTGGCTGGCGAGGCCGAAGCGCCGTGGGTGGGCCAGCCCGTAGCCGTCGCAGACCACCAGGTCGGGAGTGCGGGCGAGCCGGTCCAGCGCGTCGAGGACGGTGGGGATCTCCCGGAAGGCGAGCAGCCCGGGGATGTACGGGAAGGAGACCGGGCCGACCGCGGTGGCCTGGTCGACGACCGCGAGGGTACGGGCGTCGAGGGCGACGGCGGCCGCGGCGACCACGTCCCGCTCGTCGTCGTAGGCGACGTCCACACCGACCACGGTGCCCTCGAAGCCCGGTGCCGGGCCGGGCTCGTCGAGCCGCACGTGGGTGCGCAGCCGGTCCTGGACCGCGCGGGCCCCGGCTTCGTCCGCCGGCCAGTGCCGCAGTTCGTCGGCACGGGAGATGATTCCGGAAGTGTCCATGGTGCCCGCAACGCTATCGAACCGCTGACCGGGTGCGTACCGGCCACCGACCCCGATTGCCCCTCCTCTATATTGCAGCCATGTTCGTATTGGAACTGACCTACACCGCGCCCCTCGACCGCGTCGACGCCGCCCTCTCGGACCACGTGGCGTGGCTGGAAAAGGAGTACGCGGCCGGGCACTTCATCGCTTCCGGGCGGAAGAACCCGCGTGACGGCGGCGTGATCCTCGCCGCCGGGATCGATCGTGCGACCGCCGAGAAGATCACGGCCGAGGACCCGTTCGTCCGCGCCGGGGTCTGCGAGTACCGGATCACCGAATTCATCGCGACCAAGACCGCACCGGCCCTGGCGGAATACGTGCAGCAGCTCCCCTCCTGAGCCCCGTCGCACCATGGCCCGGCCCGCCGGAACCGTCCGGCGGGCCGGGCCGTGTGGCGCTCGGGCTCCTGGGCTCATGCCCCACCGCGCACCGACGCGGGTGTTCCGCGCCTCCCCGCAACGGGCTGCCTAGGACGGCGAGGCCGGCGACGCGGCCGCGGTGCCGAGCGGTCCGGCGCCGACCGCTCCGGACGCGGGCTCCGTGGGCCAGCGGCCGCCGTTGCGCCAGTACTCCCGGATCTCCTCCAGCTGGCGCCCCTTCGTCTCGGGAGCGGTGAAGGCGGCGAACACCAGGGCGCCGAGCGCGAGCACGCCCAGGCCCGCGAAGGTCGCGGCGGCCCCCGCCTTCGCCATCAGCGACGGGAAGAACTGGGCGATCAGAAGATTGGCGACCAGGTCGGCGGTGAGCATCACCGACGCGCCCGTGGAGCGCAGCTGGGCGGGGAACGCCTCGCTCGCGTAGACCCAGATCAGCGATCCGAAGCCGAAGTTGAAGGCGGCGGTGAACAGGAGGATCGCGACGAAGCCCACCCAGGTGGTGGCGCCGTGCAGCCTTCCCGCGCTGAAGACGGCGGTGAGGACCGCGAGCATCAGCACCATCGTGCCGATCCCGGAGAGCAGCACCACCCGGCGGCCGAGGCGGTCGATGATGAGGATCGCCAGCACGGCGGCGGCCAGGGAGGCCAGTTCAACGAAGGACGGCAGCAGGAAGTTCTGGCCGCTGCCGGTGAAGCCCATCTCCTCGAAGATCTGCGGGCTGTAGTACGTCACGGCGTTGATGCCGGTGATCTGGCAGAAGAAGCCGAGGCCGACGACGAAGAACGCGGCGCGGGCGTACGGCTTGCGCAGCAGCGAGCGCATCGAGCCGCCGCTTTCCTCGGTCAGCGCGGCGCGCACCGCGGCGACCTCGGTCTGCGGGTCGACGTCCGGATCGGTCATCGCCATGACCTCGACGGCACGTTCGGTGCGCCCCTTGAGGACGTACCAGCGGGGGGTGTCCGGCAGGCGGAGCAGCGGGATCACGACGAGCGCCGCGGGAATCGCCGACAGGCCCAGCATCCAGCGCCAGTGACCGCCGCCGGACAGGCCCCAGTTGACGAAGTACGTGAGGACGATGCCCACGACCGTGGCCACCTGGTAGGCGGCCACCGAGGCACCCCGGATACGGGCCGGGGTCGACTCGGCGACATAGAGCGGTGCCGCCACGATCGAGATGCCGATGGCGACACCGAGCAGGAAGCGGACGGCGTCGAGCACTTCGACGGTGGGGGCCACCGCGGACAGCGCGACGAAGACCGCGTACGAGCCGGCGACGATCAGCATCGCGGTCCGGCGTCCCAGGGCGTCGGCGAGCTTGCCGCCGATCAGCGCGCCCAGGATCGACCCGAACACCAAGATGCTGTTGACCAGCCCCTTCTCGGTCTCGGTGAGGTCGAATTCCTTGCTGAGGAATACCAGGGCGCCGGAGATGCTGCCGGTGTCGTAGCCGTAGATGACGCCGACGACGGCGCCGGTGAGTGCGAACATCCGGCCGGTGCCGAGACGGGTCGGGGGCGACGGGCGCGGTGCGGAGAGGGGGGCAGTGGACATGGGAAGTCCTTTGTGCGACGGAGCGCCTTTGCTGCGTGACTCATGACTGCGTGACTGCATGACTGCGTAATAAGGCGCCGGGGCGCCGCATCGTCGGCCATGGCCGGGCATCGGCATGACTGATCTTGCGAATATCAGGCACCTTTCACGCAGATGTCAACAGTCACTTACCCGCTTTTTGCTTCGCGCCACGCCCACTTCGCGCCACGCGTTCACCTACTCAACCAGGCTGCACCGCGAGCACCACCCGCCGCCGTCACCCGCACGAGGGATGGAACACATGCACGAAAGTGCGTAGAGTTGCTGTCAGCGAAGCAGAAAGTTGCATTCTCAGAGCAGTCGATCTCAGACCAATCGATCGGCATCACCGAGCACGCACCACGGGAGGGTGGCCATGAGCGAGACCTCGTACATGGAGCAGGAGCTGCGCAGCCAGCCGGAGACGTGGCGGGAGGCCGCGCGGATCGGCGCCGGCAGTGGGCCGCTGCCCAAGGCCGGTCAGCGCGTGGCCGTCGTCGGCTGCGGCACGTCATGGTTCATGGCGCAGTCCTACGCGGCACTGCGCGAAGGCGCGGGCCTGGGCGTCACGGACCCCTTCCCGGCCTCGGAGGCGTTCCTCGGCGCCGACCGCGGCTACGACGCGGTGGTCGCGATCACCCGCTCGGGGACGACGACCGAGGTACTGCGGGTACTGGAAGCGGTCAAGGGGCGGATCCCCACGGTGACGGTGCTCGGCGATCCCGAGACCCCGGCGGTCGAGCTGTCCGACGAGACGGTCGCGCTGCCCTTCGCGGACGAACGGTCCGTGGTACAGACCCGCTTCGCGACCACGGCACTGACGCTGCTGCGCGCCCATCTGGGCGAGGACGTCGCGCGGGCGGTGGGCGACGCCGAGGAGGCGCTGACGGCACCGGTCGAGAAGGAGTGGGTGGACGCCGAGCAGTTCGCGTTCCTCGGCACCGGCTGGACGTACGGCCTGGCCAGCGAGGCGGCACTCAAGATGCGGGAGGCGTCGCAGAGTTGGACGGAGTCCTACCCCGCGATGGAGTACCGGCACGGCCCGATCTCGATAGCTGCTCCGGGCCGGGTGACCTGGCTCTTCGGCCGGGCACCGGAGGGGCTTGAGGCAGATGTGGCACGGACCGGAGCGCACTTCGTGTCCCATGCCCGGGATCCGCTGGCCGACCTGGTGTTGGTGCAGCGGGTCGCCCTGGAGCGGGCGCGCGCCCGCGGCCTGGACCCGGACAACCCGCGCAGCCTGACCCGCTCCGTGATGCTTCAGGAACCGGCCACGTCCTAGCCGCACGCCAGACCCGGCACCCCCTCCACACTCCCGCCCTCGCCCCCACCTCCCTCCTCAACTCGCCTCTTCCGCAAGGGAGTCAGGACACCATGCCCCTCGTCCCTACCCCGTCGATCGTCGATGCCGCGCGTGCAGCGCGGGTCGGTGCCGCGGCCTTCAACGTCATCCATCTGGAAACCGCCGAAGCCCTGGTAGCGGCCGCCGAGCGCACCGGCCTCCCGCTGATCCTGCAGATCAGCGAGAACTGCATCCGCTATCACGGCAGCCTGCTCCCCCTCACCCGGGCCACACTCGCCCTCGCCGAGGAGTCCACAGCCCCGATCGCGGTCCACCTCGATCACCTCACCGACGCGGAGTTGGTCCACCAGGGCATCGCCGCAGGCGTGGGCTCGGTCATGGTGGACGCCTCGGCCCTCCCCTACGAGCAGAACGTCGCCACGACCGCCGCACTCACCGCCTGGTGCCACGAACGGGACGCCTTCGTCGAGGCGGAACTCGGCGAGGTCGGCGGGAAGGACGGGGTCCATGCGCCGGGGGCGCGGACGGACCCCGCGGAGGCCCTGGCCTTCGTCCGGGCCACCGGCGTGGACGCACTCGCCGTCGCCGTCGGCTCCTCTCACGCCATGCGCGAGCGCACCGCCGAACTGGACAAGGACCTGATCGCGGCGCTGCGCACGACACTCCCGGTCCCCCTGGTCCTGCACGGTTCGTCCGGAGTGCCGGACGACGAGCTCCGCCGCGCTGTCGCCGCGGGAATGACGAAGATCAATATCTCCACGCATCTGGTCTCCGTCTTCACCGGCTCGATACGGCGCACCCTGGATGCGGACCCGGCACTCGTCGACTCCCGGAAGTACGTCAAGCCGGCCCGGGAAGCGGTGGCACAGGAGGCGGCCCGCCTGCTGGAGGTGCTCAACACCCCGGTGGCGGTGCCCGCTCCGCAGACGGCGGAGGTCACAGTCCAGGGGTGAGTCTCCCCGCCATCGCCATCACCACCGCCACCGTTGCCGACTCCCGGAATCACCGGGACCGGCATCCGGAATCACTACGGCCGAGCTGCTCACGCGGGTGCCACGACACTCAGCGCAGTGCCGCGGCACGACACCACTGCGCCTCCGCGCCGGTCACGGACAGGCTGCCCCTGCTGACCGGGGCCGGCTCTGGGTGGCACGCCTTCCATATCTCGCGGAGGGGTACCAGTGGATTCCTTCTCGAATTCCTTCTTCAGATTCCTTCTCGGTGCCCTTCGTGGAGCCCTGCAGAGGTGAGGGGTCAGGGAGAGGTCGTGGACGGGCAGGGGTACTGGGTGGGCAAGGGTGAGGGGCGGGCGGGCCGAGGAGACGAGCACAGGCCGGGGACCGGTGCGGGCGGGAAAACGAATTAGGCTCGCGTCATGAAGCGCCATGAACGAATGAACGCCCTGCTCGAGCTGCTCGGGGACCGGGGCCGGGTGGAGGTCGAGGAGGCGGCGACCGAGCTGGAGGTCTCGGCCGCCACGATGCGGCGCGACATGGACACCCTCGCCGAACAGCAGCTGCTGGTCCGTACCCGGGGCGGGGCGGTGCTGAGCTCGGTGGCGTACGACCTTCCGATTCGTTACAAGCAGGGGCACCGGGCGGCGGAGAAGGAAGCGGTGGCGAAGGCGGCCGCGCGCCTGGTCGAGCGCGGGGACGTGGTCGGGCTGAGCGGTGGGACGACGACCACCGCGATCGCTCGGGCGCTCGCCACCCGGGCGGATTTCGCGGAGGCGGGCCCGCAACCGCATCTGACCATCGTCACCAACTCGTTGAACATCGCCAGTGAGCTGGCCGTCCGACCGCAGATCAAGATCGTACTCACGGGGGGTGTGGCGCATCCCCGCTCCTATGAACTGGTGGGGCCTTTCAGCGAGTTGGTGCTTCAGCAGATCTCCATCGACATCGCGTTCATCGGGGCCAATGGCGTGGATCCGTTGAGGGGGGCCACGGTGCACGACGAGGCCGAGGCGCGGATCAACCGGCTCATGGCCGAGCGCGCTCGGCGGGCCGTGATCGTCGCGGACTCGTCAAAGATCGGCGAACGGTGCTTCGCGCGGGTGGGTGACGCGGACGTCTTCGACACCCTCATCACCGACGCCGCAGTGGCGGAGGAGACCCGCAGGGAGTTCACGGAACGCGGGATGAAGGTGGTGGCGGCCCGCCCGTCCGGGGACGACTGACCGGGCTGACGGGACTGGTCGGTCCGGCCAGCCTGACTGGCTCGGCTGGTCGGACTGACCGGCCTGGCTCGGCTGGCTGGCTGGCTGCGTATAGGCGACGGCGGGGCGTAGGCGTATATCTCGCCTCAGCGCCGGGGTGGCGCGGGGGCGGGGGCGGGGCGACGGCATTGGGGCGGAAGCTCCGGGTGGTACGAGGCTGGGGGTGCCGCCCGTTCCCTGGGCGTCGAGGCTGTGCGGGGCGGGGCCCGATGGCAGGCGTCCGGAGGTCCGGTGGTCCAGTTGAGGGCCAGGTCCGGGGCGTCACCAACCGGTGTCGCCGCGCAGGGTGGCGTCGGCGCCGCCGTCGGCGAAGAGGATCTGCCCAGTGATATGGGTGTTGTCCGGGGAGGCGAGCCAAGCGAGGACGGGCGCGATCTGCTCGGGGCGGGCGTGGCCGTGCAGTGGCATCGGCAGGCTGGCGTCGACGACCTCGCGCATCGCGGCGTCGTCGAGCAGCGGTGCGGTCATCGGTGTGACGACCGTGCCGGGGGCAACGGCGTTGAGTGGGATGCCGGCGCCCGCCCAGTCCTCCGTGACGGCGGCGCGGCGCAGCCAGCGGGCAACGGCGTGCTTCGAGGAGCCGTAGATGGTGTGGCCTTCGCCGCGGTCGACGGCCTCCTGGGCGGCGGCGACGGCCGCGTCCTCGTCACCGGCGAGTGCTGCGTCGACGATCGCCGGGTCCGACGGGTGGATGGCGACCGCGGAGGAGACGAGGACGGCGCGGGGATCGGTACCGGCGGCGAGCAGGGGGCGCAGCCCTTCGAGGGTGGCGACCATGCCGAAGTAGTTGACCTGGAGGGTGATGGGGTCGGGATGGGCGAGTCCGGCACAGGCGATCACGGCGTCCAGCCGCCCATCGGTCAACTCGCGGGCTCGGTCGACTAGTTCGGTGCGGCCGGCGGGTATGGCGAGGTCGGCTGAGATGTCGGTGCCGGTGAGGTCGGCACCGATCACGGTGTGGCCCCGGTCGCGGAGCCGGGCGGCGGTGGCCCGGCCGATTCCGGAGGCGGCGCCGGTGACGAGGTAGGTACGACGAGGCATGGTCGGCTCCTTCGATCCATTTCGGTCGATCGGTCGTTCGGCCCGTCGGTCCGCAGGTCCGTCAGTCCTGCGGGCCTGCGGGCCCGCAACTCTTCGGTCGTTTGGCCCCTCGCGGTGCGCGCCGTGACGGACAGTTCGTCACGGACGGTTCGTCACGGACGGTTCGTCGCAGTCAGTTCGCCGTGGACGGACCATCGCAGGCGACCCAAGACAGGCAGCGCGAGGCAAGCAGGGCAGGGCAGGTGACGTAAGGCAGGTGGTGCGAGAAAGCCAGTGCAAGACGGGTGGCGTAAGGGAGGGGGCGTCGGAGTGACGGGCAGGCGGTGTCACGGTCGTGGGCGGCTCGCCGCCCAGGTGGGCGGGCGGGTCGCGACAGTCGGGCGGTGTCGGGTGATCAGCCGGGGCCAAGATAGCTTTTTTGGCATGACGCGCCAAGAAGCTTGTTCGTGACAATATGCAGAGCTGGGCAACTGGGGTTACGGCCGTGGGGAGTGGGAGAGGCGCATGACGGCAGTGCGAGGCAGGCCCTCGTTGACCGAACGAAGGCGGCAGGAGACCCGGCTGGAGATCGCCGAGACCGCAGCCACGCTGTTCTCCGAGCGGGGGTACGAGGCGACGACCGTCGAGGACATCGCCTCGGCGGCCGGGATCTCGCTGCGCACCTTCTACCGCTACTGCGCGGCCAAGGAGGACGCGCTCACGCCTGTACTGACCTCCAGCGTGGGGGTGCTCGTGCAGCAGCTCGCCGGGCGGCCCGTCGACGAGCCGCTGACCAGCGCGGTGCGGGCGGCGTTCGACGACTCGGAGGCGGCCCGGAGGCTGGCCGATCCGGACAAGGCCCGGCGACTGATCCGCGTCATGGGCAGCGTGCCGGCGATCCGGATGCGGTGGCTGGCGGCGGGGCGGGACATGCAGGACCAGTTGGTTCCGGTGCTCGCGGCGCGCACCGGGGCGTCCGAGTGCAGCATGGAAGTACGGCTGCTGGCCTGTGCATTGATCGATGCGCTGTCGGTCGCCATGGAGCACTGGGCATGGCAGGACGAGCCGGACAACGTGGCGGATCTCACCCGGCAGGCCCTGGCCTATCTACGGGTGGATGAACTCCAGGCAGCAACCGGGGGCTGAAATCCGGGGTGCGGGTGTGGAGAATGGGGCGGAGCCGACGAACGCACGGAGAGCCCAGACAGCCGGGAGCCAGACAGCCGGCACGGGGAACCAGACAGTCGGCGACGGAAACCAGGCAGCCGGCCACGGAAGCCAGGCAGCCGGGAAGCGAAGAAGGCCGAGAATGCGCGGGCGGGCGGCCGACCGGTCATCGAATGAGGGCCGGGGTGGACCGTCGCCGCGCAGTGAACGGGGAAAGCAGATGCGGAAGATCATGTCGATAGCGCTGGCCGGTGCGGTGTGCGGGGCCTCGCTGACGATGGCCGGTACGGCACAGGCGGCGGCCGAGCAGGTGCCGCGCTGCGCGAAGGTGCGCAAGTTCTTCAGTCAGGGCGGGCAGCGTTACGTCCGGCTGACGAATCTGTGCGCCCAGCGGCCTGCCTGCTACACCATCGTCATCCCGCATCAGGCGGATGTGCGGGGCCAACTCCCCAAGGGCCTGACGAAGGAC
The DNA here is from genome assembly GCF_002803155.1 of Streptomyces sp. CB02959. Lineage (GTDB taxonomy): Bacteria > Actinomycetota > Actinomycetes > Streptomycetales > Streptomycetaceae > Streptomyces. Next base: position 148,680 of record NZ_NNBP01000002.1, on the reverse strand, counting down.
GTGCGGTACGGCACGACCGGCGGACCGCGGGCCCTGTACGTCAAGAACGTGGCCTGCTGACAGTGGCCCGCTGACGCCGGCGGGGCGCGCGTCCTTGGTTGCGTCCCCCGCCCCCTCGCGTGACGTCCCGTGCCGTGGCGCGACCCCTCGCCCCGTGGCGCGACCTCTCACCCCGTCGCGTCACGCCTCCCGTCACCCGTCACCCGTCACCCGTCACCCGTCACCCGTCACCCGTCACCACCCGTCAAGCATCACGCGTTCGGTTGCGGGTGCTCGTGTCGTATGTGGCAGGCCCGGCGTCCGCAGGCGGGCGTCAGGCGCGCGGCGTCATCCGGCCCCGGGGAGTGCGATGCCGTCGAGGACCATGGCGAGGTACTGGCGGGCGATTTCCTCGGGGGTGTGCCGGCCCTGCGGGCGGTACCAGCTCGCGGCGACCCAGACCGTGTCGCGGAGGAAGCGGTAGGCCAGCCGGAGGTCGAGGTCGGCGCGGAAGACGCCCTCGGCCACCCCTCGCTCCAGCGTGCCGAGCCACGCCTCCTCGAACCTCCGACGGGATGCGGTGAGGTAGTCGAAGCGCGGCTGGGTGGCGAGGTGCCGGGCCTCCTTCTGGTAGATCGCGACCGCGGCGCGGTGCCGGTCGATCTCCCGGAACGACTCGGTGACCAGCGCCTCGATGGTCTCCCGCGGCCCCAGACCACCCGCCAGGACCGCGTCATAACCCGCCCACAACTCATCCAGGAAAGCGGCGAGGATCTCGTCGACCATCGATTCCTTGGAATCGAAGTGGTAGTAGAGACTGCCCGCCAGCATCCCGGCCGCATCCGCGATCTGCCGGACCGTGGTCGCGTTGTAGCCCTGCGCGGCGAACACCTCCGCCGCGGTGTCGAGGAGTTCGCGGCGGCGGTCGGGGGAGGCGGACGCGGCGGCCGACTCGGCCTTCCTGGTGGTCTTCGCGCCCCCGGTAACCCCGGCGTCCCCGTCGCCCCCGCCCTTCTTCGTGCCCTTGGCGCTCTTGGTGGTCCTGGCGCTCTTGGTGCCCTTGGCAGTCGCAGCGTTCTCGGCGGTCGCAGCCGCCTCTGCGGGCTTGGTGGCCTGGGTGGGCTTGGCGGCCTCGGTGTTCTTGACGTTCTTCGCGGTTGGCACGGGGTTATTGTCGCGCGCCCGCGGGGCGATCCGGCACATATCTTTCACTAGTAAAACACCTGCTAATGTTTTGGCATGGGGAAGCACGCGAAGCACACCGGACCGATGGGGCGGTGGGAGACGAGGTCGGCGCCCGGCCGGGCGGGGGCGGTGCGGTTCCGGCCGTTGCCGGTCCGGAGCACGGTGCGGCTGCGGCGGCCCGTCGACATCTGGCACAAGCCGGCGCTCAGTGCCGTGGTGGCACTGGCCGTCCCTGATCTGGTGCTGCTCGCACTGGGACGACTCGACCTGGTCCTCTACACCTCCGCCGGGGCGATGTGCGCGCTGTACGCACACGGCCTGCCGTACGCGGCACGGGCCCGGACCCTGCCGTGGGTGGTGCTCGGGATGGTGGCGAGCGTCGCCGTCGCGCTGACCGCGGCATCGCTGGTCACCTCGGCCGCGGTGCTGGTGGTGCTGGCCTCACTGGTCGCCGCGGTGCACAAGGTGGTGTGCGACGCGACGCGGATCGGGCCGCCGGGGAATCTGATCCTGACCTTCATCGCGGCCTCCGCGTTCTTCGTGCCGCAGCGGCCGGCGGAGATGCTGCCGCACACGGCGCTGGCGCTGGCCACCGGGGCGTTCGCCTGGGTGGTGTGCATGGCCCCGGCGCTGGTGCGGCCGCAGGGGCCGGAGCGGATCGCCGCCGCGCGGGCTCTGGAGGCCGCGGCCGGGCTGCTGCGGGCGCGGGCGGCCGCCGTCGGTACGTCGTCGGCCGGGGACGCGGAACCCCCGGGGGTGGCGCACGCCCGGCACGCCACCGCGGCGGCGGTGAACGCCGCTTGGCACGCGCTGTTCCTGGTACCGACCCGTGCGCCGGCGAAGGCCACGGCACGGGCGGGGCTGGAGCGGCTGCTGGTGCGGGCGGAGTCGGCGCTGGGCGGCGTCCCGCGGGATGCCGCGGCGGAGGCCGGGCGGCTCGGCGGCTGGGCGCGGGAGCTCCGGAGCGGGCGGCCGCTGCCCGCGGTGACGCTGACCGCCGCGGAGGCCGAGGAACTGGCCGGGGTGGCGTGGGAAGCCGGTGTGGCGCTGGAGCCCGGCATGGCGCTGGAGCCCGGCATGGCCCTGCGGTCCGGGGCCCGCACTCCGTCGGGATCCCGCAAGTCGCCGGGTTCCCGCAAGCCGTCGGGATCCCGTTCCGGGCGGGCCGTGGGAGGGGCCGGGTTGCGGCGCCCGGTGCCCGGACGGCCGCGGGGCGTACGGGCGGTGGCCGGGCGGCTCCGGCCCGGGTCGCCGCTGCTGCCCATCGGGGCGCGCGTCGCGGTGGGGTGCATCCTGGCGGGTTGGGCCTCATTGGCGGTGGGGGTCGGGCACCCGTACTGGGCCGTGGTGACCGCGGCGTCGATCTACCAGGCCAACACCACGCTCTCCTGGCAGCGCGCCTTCCAACGCACCCTCGGGAACCTGCTGGGGCTCGTCCTGTTCACCGCACTGCTCCCCCTGATCCACACCGGACAGGTCACCATGATCGCGCTGGCGCTGGCGTTCCAACTCGGCGCGGAGGCCACGATCACCCGGAACTACTGGCTCGGGTCGGTGTGCGTGACACCGATGGCGCTGCTGCTGACCGAGTTCGGCCACCCTCTGCCGGCCGGCACGCTGATCGCCGACCGGTGGCTGGACACCGTGGTGGGCGCGGCGGTCGGGCTGGTCTGCTGCGTGCTGGTCACCAACCGGCGGGCCGCCGACCGGATCGATCTGGCACTGGAACGGGTCGCGGCGGCCGAGGCGGCGGCGACCCGGCTGCTGGCGGCCGGGCCCGGCACGACCCCGGCCCGCACCGGGGCGGAGGGCACACGTACCGGACGTACCGGAGCGGAGGGTGCGCGTACCGGAGCGGAGGGTGCACATACCGGGCCGGACGGTGCGCGTACCGGGACGGACGACGGGCGTACCGGGACGGACGATGGGCGCGAGGCCGGCTGGGTGCGTGACCGTCTGGCCGGGTCCCTGGTCGAGCTGCGGGAGGCGGTGGACGTGGCGAGCGGCGAGTGGTGGCAGCGGGCACTCCCCGAGGAGCGGATCGCCCGCGCCGAGCAGCAGGGGCACCGGACGCTGGCCGTCCTGGTGCGGCGGCCGGCCGCACCCGCGCTGGCCGCCTGACGTGCCCCTCGGACCGGTCCTGGGCAGGCACAATGAGGTGCATGGGCGACCGGGGACACCGGCCGGACGGACGGGGCCGAGAGGAGAGTGCGGGTGACCGAGGACATCGTCGCGGGGGTGCTGCGCCAGTGGCAGCAGGTGCACCCGGGGCTGGATACCGGCCCGATGGCGGTGATCGGACGGCTCAACCGCTGTTCCGCGCTGTTGCAGCAGGCCGCCGACGCGCCCCTGCGGCGAGCGGGGCTGACCCGGCCCGAGTTCGACATCCTCGGCACGCTGCGCCGGATGGATCGTGAGCTGACCCCCGGCCGGGTGGCGCGGGAGACCTTCGCCTCGGGGGCGGCGGTCACCAAACGCATCCGGCAGCTGGAGGAGCGCGGGCTGATCAGTCGTCGGCCGGACGACCGCGACCGCCGGGTCACGCACCTCTCGCTCACGGAGGAGGGGCGGGAGACCATCGACAGGTTGCTGCCCGAGCAGTTGCGCTACGAGGCCGCGCTGCTGGAGGGCATCGGGGAGCAGCGGCAGGAGGAACTGTCCTCGGCGCTGAGCGAGTTGCTGGTGGTACTGGAGGGGCGACTGGCGAGCCTGATGGATTGATCGATTGATGGACTGGTGGACTGATGGACTGGTGGACTGGTCGGTGACGGCGGAGGTCCCCCGTTCCCCCGGGAGCGTGCCGCACCGCTGATCACTCCACTCGTCGGCCAGTCCGCCAGGGACGGCTCGTCACCTGACTCACCGCTCCACTTTCCGCTCCACTTGCGGCTCCACTCGTCGCTTCGCCCGCTATTCCGCCGGGAACGGCTCGTCGCTCCAGCGGAACCACGCCGCGTCGTCCTCGATGTGCAGCAGGAACTCCGCCACCGGACCGTCCGGGGCGATCAGTCGGACGCCGTCGCTGGCACGGGCGTAGGCGTCCTCCCAGGCAGCGAAGTCGTCGTCGGCGGTGTCGCTGAGCGCCAGCTCGCGGGCGAAGTGCGGCCGCAGTTCGGCGAAGGCCGGGCCGGGGGTGAAACGGCCGTTCAGCCAGGGGAAATCCGCCTCCGTGACGGTGATCTCGCCGACCACGTCGGCGCCTCGTTCCACCCGCCAGATCTCCCCGATGTACGGCATCGCTGCCTCCCCTTGGTCGTGCCGGTGGCGCGCGGAAGCGCCCCACCGGGGTGCGGTGGGGGGAGGTCCTGCGCGACGGTCGGACGACAGAATGGCAGACGGCGTGAACGGGCCGAGCGGCGATGGCGCGAAAGCGCGGAAAGCCGACCGATGGGCCGCTCCGCGCTTGACTGACGGTACGTCAGGCGTTAGGTCGGCGGGCTTCGCTACCGGCCCGCGCTCCGATCAACATCGGCATCGGCATCGGCATCGCCATCGCCATCGCCATCGCCATCGCCATCGCCATCGCCATCGGCACTGTTGTCGGCATCGGCACTGTTGTCGGCATCGGCACTGTTGTCGGCATCGGCATCGGCATCGGCTCGCGAGCCGGCGCCGCCCCCCGTGACGCCCTCGCGCCCGAAGAGGCCGTCCAGTTGCCGGTCCAGCAGGGCGAGCGCCTGCTCGGGGCCGTGGATGCCCAGCAGGACGTAGGAGGCCAGGCCGTCGGCGAGGGCGATCAGGAGCATCGCCTCGTCCTCGTTGGCGCGCTCGGGCGGCACCTCGCCGCGCTCGGCGGCCAGCCGCAACTGGTCGGCGAAGAGGTCGCGGAGTTTGGGGATGCCGTCCCGGGCCTCCGCGCCCAGGGCGGGGTCGTGGACCGCGCGGGAGTAGTAGGCGGCGGCGACCAGGAGGCCGGCGCGGCTCTCCGCATCCAGCGGGAGCATTCCGGCGCAGCAGACGCGGAGCACCGTACGCGGCGTCGGCGCCTCCTCCAGGGCCTGGAGGCGGTGCCGGATCCGTTCGGTGGCCTGCTGGTTGATGTGCCGGAGGGCGAACAGCAGCAGCTCGTCCCGGTTGCGGAAGTAGTGTTGGATCCGGCCGAGCGAGATTCCGGCCTCGGCGGCGACGTCGCGCAGGCTGACCCCGTCCACGCCCCGGGTGTTCGCGAGCCGCCAGAGTGCCGCCGAGATCTCCTGGCGCCTGGCTTCGTGATCCACCTTCTTGGGCACGGGCGGCTTCCTTTCTTCCGTACTGCGTTTCCGTACTGCGCTTGCGTACAGCGCTTCCGTGCCGCGCTTCCGTGCCGCGCTTCCGTGCCGCGCTCGGCGCCACTCTTCGGCGCCGGTGCGGTCATCCTGTCGGCGCGGTTCGGCGTCCCTTCCGTTGTGGCGCCGTCGTCCGTCCGGCGCCGGTGACCGGCCGACTTTTACAAGTCGCTCGTACCGTTATAACGTACCGCCACACAATACGTTTGACTTGGAAAACGGTGACCCCCTCATGTCCGAGCACGCCGCACCGCTCCTCCGCCCGCCCCGGCACCGCGTCGACCCCCGCGCCCGCGCCTGGTGGCGGGTCCAGGCGCTGCTCACGCTCAGCGGGCCGATGCTGCTGACCGCGCTGGTCATGGCAGTGCTGTCGCTCCTCTTCTTCCCGGGTGCGCTGCCGTGGCTGGGGCCGCTGCTGCTGATCGTCCTGGTCCTGCCCGCGGTGGGCTATCTCGTGGTGATGCCGCGGATGCGGTACGCGGTGCACGCCTGGGAGCTGGGCGAGCGTGCGGTCTACGCGGCGGGTGGCTGGTTCTGGCAGAAGCGGCGGATCGCGCCGCTGTCCCGGGTGCAGACGGTGGACACCCTGCGCGGGCCGATCCAGCGGCGGTACGGGCTGGCGACGGTGACCGTCACGACCGCTTCGACCGCCGGCGACATCAAGATCGCCGGCCTGTCGGACGCGGACGCCGAAGCGCTGTCCCGGCGGATCGGCGAGGTCGCGCAGGACGTGCCGGGTGATGCCGCATGAGCACCCCCTGGAAGGGCAGCGGCGACGACGGCGCACCGGCACCCACCGCCGCGCCGTACGCCGACGAGCGGTCCGCGACGCAGGCCGCGCCCGCATGGCGCCGGTTGAGTCCCCGCACCCTGCTGGTGCACTGCGGCTGGCTGGGGGCGCCGCTGGGCTCGCTGGCGCTGACCGCGCTGGCCACCGGCGGGCGGATCACCGGCGGCGCCTGGTTCACCCTCGCCGCGATCGCCACCGCCTTCGCCGTGGTCACCGCGGCCGGGCTGATCCGCTGGGCGCGCACGGACTTCCGGGTCACCGGCGAGAGCCTGGACGTGCGGAGCGGACTGCTCACCCGGCGGCTGCGGAGCGTGCCACTGCACCGGATCCGCACCGTCGACCTGACCGCGTCGCCGCTGCACCGGCTGCTGGGCGTCACGGTGCTGCGGGCCGGCACGGCGGGCTCCAAAGAGGGCGGCGGCGAACTGTCGCTGGAGGCCCTCCCGGTGGCCGAGGGCGAGCGGCTGCGCGCCGAACTGCTGGCCCGCGCGGCCACCGGAGCGGTCGCCGAGGATCCGGTGCTGGCGCGGATCAGCTGGCGCTGGCTGCGGTACGCGCCGCTCACCTTCTGGGTCGTCGGCGGGGTGTTCGCCGCGGGCGGCTCGGCCTACCGGGCGCTGCACGAGATGGGCATCGAGCCCTGGAAACTCGGCTTCGTACGGCGGGCGTTCGAGGAGTTCGGCAACGGGATGCTGTGGCTGACCGTCCCCGCCGCGCTGCTGGCGGTGATCGCGCTGGGCTCGGTGGGCGCGGTCGTCCTCTACGTCGAGAACTGGTGGAGCTACCGCCTGGAGTGGGCCGACGCCGGCACGCTGCGGGTGCACCGGGGGCTGCTGACCACCCGCTCGGTGACCATCGAGCGGGCCCGGCTGCGCGGCGTGGTGCTGCGCGAACCGCTGCTGCTGCGGGCCGGCGGCGGGGCGACGGTGCGGGCGGTGGCGGGCGGCCTGGGCAACAAGGAGGAGAACCGAAAGCGCAGCGGACTGCTTCCGCCGGCACCCCGGCGGGAGGCGGTCCGGGTGGCCGGTGGAACGATGCAATCGCCTTTCCCCGGCGAGGACATGACGGGGCGTCAGGAAGGTTTTCTGATGGGGCATCCCCGGGTCGCGCTGCGTCGGCGGCGGATGCGCGGGCTGCTCTTCGCGGTGCTGCCGGGCAGCGCGCTGCTGGCCGGTCTCGGGGCGGCGTTCACCCCCGTCCTGCTGCACGCCGCATGGATCTACGCGCTGGTCACCACGCCGGTCGTGCTGTGGCTGGCCCGGGACGCGTACCGGAATCTGGGGCACGGGATCGCCGGCCGCCACCTGGTCGCCCGTTCGGGCACCTTCAGCCGGGACACCCTGGTCCTGCGGCGCGACGCCGTCGCCGCCTGGACGTTCACCACCTCGCCGTTCACCCGCCGAGCCGGTCTGGTGACGCTCACCGCGGCGGTGGCCGCGGGCGAGGAGGGCTACCGCATCCCGGACCTCGCGGAGGGTGCCGCGCCCGGCTTCGCGGCGGCCGCGACCCCGGGCATCCTGGACGAATTCCTCACTCATCCGGCACGGAACGGCGGTCCGGCAGCAGCGGCATGACGCAGATCACACCCCCGCCGTATGCACGGCGAGGCCGGGCGGACCGTCCTACAGGATGACCGCGCCCGCGTTCCGCGGGCCGACCAGCCGTGAGGAGCCGCCGCGATGCACACCGCCATCGACCAAGCCGTACAGGTCCGTCTCCTCGCGACGTCGGTCGGCCACGCGGTGCCCGCGGTCCTCCGCTACCAGCGGACCGACCCGCTGGCGGTGCGGATGACCTTCCCCCCGGAGATCTCGCTCGACGGCGCGGCGGTGGACTGGGCGTTCGCCCGGGACCTGCTCGCCGAGGGGCTGCGCGGCGCGGCCGGCCGGGGCGACGTACGGGTGCGGCCGTCGGGCTCGGACCGCACGGTGATGGAGTTCCATGCCGACGAGGGCATCGCCATGGTCCAGTTGCGGACCGAGGACGTCCGGCGGTTCCTGGCCCGCTCCTACGAGGCGGTGCCGGACGGGCGGGAGCACGAGCACCTGGGCGTGGACCGTGAACTGGCGGAGCTGTTCGGCACCGCGTGAGGCGGTACCGCGTGCCGCGAGGGGGCGCCGCACGGGACGCGAACGGGCGGGACACGACGAACGGGCCGGCGGCGACCGGCCCGTTCGGCTGTGCGAAGGGGGGTGCGCTACCGCTGCGGGAAGCCGAAGCCGTAGCCCTGCTGCTTCATCCACGGCAGGAGTCGCTCCAGCGCCTCCACCGTACGGGCCCGGTTGCCGCCGCCGTCGTGGAAGAGGACGGTGGGGCCGTTGCGGAGTTCGCCGCGGACGGTCGACTCGATCTTCGCGACGCTGCCGCCCTCGAAGTCCTTGCTGTCGACGTTCCAGCCCAGCGGGCGCATGCCGTGCTCGGCGGCCAGCTGGCGGCTGTAGGGGGTGAAGGCGCCGCCGGGGGCGCGGTAGTACTCGACCTTGGCGCCGCCCGCCGCGTCCTCGATCATCTTCTGGGCGTCGAGGATCTGCCGGGACTGGTAGTCGTCCGGGCGGTGGTCCATGGCGGTGTTGTGGTTGACGGTGTGGTCGCAGAGCTTGTGGCCGTCCGCGACCACCTTCTTGACCAGGGCGGGGTGCGCCGCGGCCTGCGGGCCGATCATGCAGAAGGTCGCCTTGACGCCGTTCTCCTTGAGGACCTCCAGGACCTTCGGGGTCCACACGGGGTCCGGGCCGTCGTCGATGGTGATGTTGAGGCTGCGGCCCGGACGGTCCGAGGCGTGCACGATGGACGGGTCGACCGGGGCGACGCGCGGCGATTGGGCCGGCTTCCGGGCCTGCGTGACCGTGTCCGCCTCGGCACTGGGTTGGAGGAGTGCGAAGGCTCCCACAACCGCCAGCGACGCCACCGCCACGGTGGTCACGCCGATGATCCCGCCCTCGATTCCGAAGCGTCGTCCCCTGCCGAAGCGCCCTGCCATGTCGAACCCACCCCTCGTGTGCTGTGCTGGTATACCTGCCGGCGGCGCAGTGTGCCCCTTTGCACGGACGCCGGCTTCACCTCCACAGATGCACAGGACTCGGGACAGGCTCCGCCTGTTACGGATCCATCATGAAACTTATTGATACTGGACCCATGCCACGAGTACTTCTGATCGAGGACGACGCCGCCGTCCGGGACGGGGTGTCCCTCGCGCTGCGGCGGCGCGGCCATGACGTCGCGGCCGCGGCCAGCGGCGAGGAAGGGCTGGCGGCGCTGCCGGGCTTCCGCCCCGACATCGTCCTGCTGGATCTGATGCTGCCCGGCAAGGACGGCTTCGAGATCTGCCGGCTCATCCGCGCCGAGCGGCAACTGCCGATCATCATGCTCACCGCCCGCGGCGACGACCTCGACGTGGTTCTCGGGCTGGAGGCCGGAGCCGACGACTACATCGTCAAACCGGCCCGTGGAGAGGTCCTGGAGGCCCGGATCCGGGCGGTGCTCCGGCGCACCGCGCTGCCCACCGACGGCGCCCCGGCCGCCGAGCCGGGGCCCGCGCCGGTGGAGACCTACGGCGAACTCGCCATCGACCGGGCCGGACTGGTCGTCAGCAAGGGCGGCCAGGACCTGGCGCTGGCGCCGTCCGAGATGAAGCTGCTGCTGTTCCTGTCCGCCACCCCGGGCCAGGTCTTCAGCCGCCAGCAGCTGCTGGAGCACGTCTGGGAGCACAGCTACCACGGCGACGCGCGGCTGGTGGACGCCTGCGTGATGCGGCTGCGGACGAAGATAGAGGACACCCCGCGCAGTCCCCGGTACGTCCAGACCGTGCGCGGTTTCGGTTACCGCTTCGGACCACTGTGAGCCGCCTCCGCCGCCTGGTGCCGGGTGTCTCCGCGGTGCGCGGGCTGCGCGCCCGGCTGGTGGTGGCGTTCCTGCTGGTGGCCGCGGTCAGTGCGCTGACCACCGCGGGACTGACCTACCGGGAGGCGCGGAACGCCATCCTCCAGCGGTCCCAGGACGGTGCCGTCAACGACCTGCGGGCCCAGGTCAATTCGCTGGCGCCGGAGCTCGCGGTGCCGCCGTCCCAGTCGGACCTGGATTTCTTCCGGGTGAAGCTGGAGCGCTCCGGCAAGTCCCGCGACTGGGACATCTCGGTGCACTACAACGGCGTACCGGACGACGACCAGGCCGGGCTGCGGCGCGACATGGTGGTACCGGCCGGCTTCAAGGCGTCGGTGGAGAAGCGCCGGGTGCCGGCGTTCCAGCGCATCGACCGGGACGGCGCCCCCTGGCTGCTGATCGGGATGCCGGTGCGGCAGACCGACAACCAGCCGTCCCCGCTGACCGTCTACGCCCAGCTGCCGCTGCGCGGCGAGGAGGCCAACGTCGAGGCGCTGGTGACCGCCGCGCGGGGCGGGGCGCTGCCGGCCTTCGCGCTGGCGGTGATCCTGCCGCTGTTCGCGGCGCGCGGGGTGCTGCGGCCCGTCCGGGGGCTGCGGCAGGCCGCCGGGCGGATCGCCGAGGGCAAGCTGGACACCCGGCTGGAGGTCAAGGGCTCCGACGAACTCGCCGATCTGTCACGGACGTTCAACGAGATGGCGGCGAAGCTGGAGGAGAGCATGGCGGAGCTGCGCCGGATGGAGGCCAACTCCCGGCGGTTCGCGGCCGATGTCTCGCACGAACTGCGGACGCCGCTGGCGGCGATGTCCGCGGTCACCGACGTGCTGGACGAGGACGCCGACCTGCTCGACCCGGACACCGCCTCGGCGGTCCGGCTGATCAGCCAGGAGACCGGGAAGCTGGCGCGGATGGTGGAGGACCTGATGGAGGTCTCGCGGTTCGACGCCGGTGCCGCCGCGCTCCACCTGGACGAGGTGGACGTCGCCGAGACGATCCGCAAGACCCTCCAGGCCCGCGCCTGGCAGAACCGGGTGGCCGCCGAGTTGCCGGACGACGTCCGGGCCCGGCTCGACCCGCGCCGCCTGGACGTGGTGGTCGCCAACCTGGTGGGCAACGCGCTGCACCACGGCGGCGAGCCGGTCCGGGTGGTGCTGCGCGCGCCGGAGCCCGGCGACGCCACCCTGCTGATCGAGATCCGCGACAGCGGCCCGGGGATAGACCCGGAGGTGCTGCCGCACGTCTTCGACCGCTTCTACAAGGCGGACTCGGCCCGTGCCCGGTCCGAGGGCAGCGGCCTGGGGCTGGCCATCGCACAGGAGAACGTCCGGCTGCACGGCGGTGTCCTGCGCGCCGCCAACGCCTCGGAGGGCGGTGCGGTGTTCACCGTGGAGCTGCCGCTGCGACAGGAGGAAGCACCGGCCGGTGAGGCCACCGACGAACCCGTCGGGAAGCCCGCCGATGCCGGGAAGGGGAACGACACCGCATGACCGATCGACGCCTGACCGCAAGCCGTACGGCCGCGTGCCGCACCGCCGTACGCCGTGCCCCCGGCCGCCGGGCCGCACTGGGCGCCCTGGCCGGGGTGCTCACCGCGGCGCTGGCCGGCTGCGGGATCGAGCCCACCGATGTGATCGACGCCGGTGAGCCGGCGACCGGGGTGCGGGCCCCGGGCAAGCCGACGGCCAATGTGCAGCTGTTCTTCTACGGACCGGACGGGCTGCACCCGGCGACCCGTCCGGCGCGCGAACCGCTCGATCCACAGGCCGCGATCGAGCTGCTGGTGCAGGGGCCCAACCACGCCGAGCGGATGCGCGGCCTGTCCAGTGTGGTGCCGAAGTTCCCCGCTCCGCTCACCGCGTCGTCCACTCCCGGCCAGGTCGTGATCACCCTGCCGGTCAACGCCAAGCTGCTGGACCCGGCCTCGCTGAACCAGCTGGTGTGCACCGCGGCCAACGCCCGGGTCCCCGGGAACAAGCCGCCGGGCCAGGTCACGGTGACCCTGGTCGGCGGCGGCGTCCGGGTCGGCCCGATGGTGTGCGGCGGCAGCAACGCCTTCCCGCTGGTCCAGCCGACCCCGACCGGCACGGGCGGGACCGGCGGCGGAGGCGGCTGACCCGGCGCCCCGCTCCGGGGCCCGGGCCGGACGGGGGGCCTGCGCTACCGTGAAGGAGCCAGGACCGTCCGGCCACACCTTGGGAGACCCCCACGATGACCGAGCGCAAACCCCCCGGTGTCAGCTACGAGAGCTGGGTCGAGAAGCAGATCCGCGAATCGGCCGAGCGCGGCGGCTTCGAGAGCCTGCCCGGCTTCGGCAAGCCCCTCCGCAATCTCGACCGGCCCTACGACGAGATGTGGTGGATCAAGGAGAAGATGGACCGGGAACAGGTCTCCTTCCTCCCGCCCAGCCTCGTCCTGCGCAAGGAGATCGAGGACGCGCAGGCGGCCGCCTCCGCCGCGCCGAGCGAGGCCGCGCTGCGCCGCGTCCTGACCGAGATCAACGGCCGGATCCGGGCGGCGCTGGCCACCCCGCCGGAGGGGCCGCCGCTGGACCGCGTCCCGTTCGACATCGAGGAGCAGGCCCGCATCTGGCGGGAGCAGCACGGGAGTTGAGCCGCGCCGCGCCACCGTCACCGTCCCGGTGGCGCCAGTCGGACCCGCAGGAACCGCGGGCGGTACAGCTCCACGTCGCCGTTGACCAGCGGATCGGCGGGGGTGCCGGGCGGGCCCAGCCAGTTGACGTCGTAGCTGAGCAGCAGTCCGGCGCGGTCGGTGAACTCCGGGTGCGCCTGCGGGTTGTAGACCGCGACGTGGTCGGGGTCGGGGCCGGCCGGGCGGGGCGGGGTGATCCGGCCGGTGGGGCCGTGCCAGGGGCCCTGGGGTGAGCAGGCCCAGTAGCCGGTGATCGTCCGCAGCCCGGCGGTGCCGCCGCCCGCGGTGTCCATGGTGAGCAGCACCCACGTCGCGGCGTCGCGGACGACGGTGAAGGCGCTGCCGACGCCGCGCCGGCCGCCGCCGCGCAGGACCGGCGCGGCCCGCGCGGCGTCCGGCCGCCAGTGGGCGCCGTCCCAGAACCGCCAGGCCGCCCGGTCCGCGAGCCGGCCGGCCGGGACCCGGGCCAGATAGCCGCTGTCGGCCGGGGTCGAGGGCGGGTCGTCGCCGCCGAAGACGTACGTCCAGCCGCCGTCGCGGACCAGCGCGGTGCCGTAGAGGACGCGTCGGCCCGGGTCGGTGACGGTGGGCTGGTCGGCGACCGGGGTGAGGGACTCCAGTCGGAGGCCGGGCAGGGAGAGGGTGGCGACCTCGGTGCCGTGCGGCATCCCGAAGATCCACGGGCCGGTGCCGGGGACGCGGTTCCACAGCAGCACCCGGACGACCCGCTCCGGCGCGCCGGGGGTGCGGGGTTCCACGGTGGCGTGCACGGGCCAGCGCCAGCCGCCGCCGGGCGGGTCGGGGAAGAACGGTCCGGGCGCGGCGGGGGTGCCGCCGGTCAGGGTGCGCTCCGGTGTGCCCGCGGGGGTCGTCACCACGAGCGAATTGTGGCGTAGGAACGGGGTGCCGCCGGCGTCGGTGGTGCGCCAACGGAAGGGCGCACCAAGGGGGTTGGGCGGGGGGTGGATCCGGTCGAGGAAGGTGTCGGAGAACAGCCAGAGCGTCCGGCCGTCCGGGAGGCGCACGGAGTGGGTGCCGTCGCCGCCGGTCCAGTCGTCGGTACGGGAGTTGTCGTCGCCGTAGCGGGCGAACGCCTCGGTGGTCGCGGGGTCGGTGGACCAGCCGGCGAGGATGCGGGCCGGGCAGGCGGCGCGGGTGCCGGGGCCGCGGGCGGGGGCCGGTACCAGCAGGGCCGCGGTGGCGGTCAGGAGCAGGAGGGCGAACAGGGCGACGGCGAGGGTGGTGCGGGTGGTCGGCGGGTTGCGCAATGCCGCTCCTCGGTGGGGTGCGGGGCCACCGTAGCGCGCCGGAGGGCGTGGTTCCGGGAGGGTGGGGAGGGGGCCGCGGAGGTCCGTCCGGGGCGGATTCGCCCTGTACACGGCGATCGGCGGCGTCATCAACGAGGGCAAGGTCACAGCCCGAGCCCCTGCTCCGGCTAACGGTCGTTCGCCTAGCCTGCTGCCATGACCGCCCAGTCCCCCGAACTCCCCCTGGCCGCGGCCTTCCCGGCGGCCGAACGCGATCAGTGGCAGCGTCTCGTCGAAGGCGTGCTCCGCAAATCGGGCGCTTCCGAAGCCGCGGGTGCCGCCGCCGAGGACGTGCTCGCCACGGATCTCCAGGACGACATCCGTGTCCGTCCCCTGTACACCGCCGAGGATGCTCCACCCGCCGCGGGCCTGCCCGGTTTCGCGCCGTTCGTCCGGGCTGCCCGGCCCGAGGGCACGGCCGTCTCCGGGTGGGACGTGCGGCAGCGCCACGTCGGCACCGACCCGCGGCGGGTCAACGAGGCACTCCTCGCCGACCTGGAGAACGGCGTCACCTCCGTATGGCTGACCGTCGGCGACGGCGGGGTGCCGGTGTCCGGTCTGGCGGAGGCGCTGCAGGGCGTCTATCTGGACCTGGCGCCGGTGGTCCTGGACGCGGGCGCGCAATTCCCCGCGGCGGCCGAGGAGTTGCTGCGGCTGTACCGGGAAGCCGGGGTGGCGCTGTCGGAGACGGCGGGCGTACTGGGCGCCGACCCGCTGGGCGTAGTGGCCCGTACCGGCGACGACCGCGGGCTGGCCGACGGGCTGGCGGCCGCCGCCCGGCTGGCCGGCCTGGTCGGGGAGAGCGCCCCGCGGATCCGTACGGTCAGCGTCGACGCCCTGCCGTACCACGAGGCGGGCGGTTCGGCGGCCGAGGAGTTGGGTGCCTCGCTGGCCACCGGGGTGGGGTATCTGCGGGAACTGACCGCGGACGGGCGAGGCCTGGGCCTCCATGCCGCCTGCCGCCAGCTGGAGTTCCGGTACGCGGCCACCGCCGACCAGTTCCTGACCATCGCCAAGCTGCGCGCGGCCCGGCTGCTGTGGGCCCGGGTCGCCGAGGTCTGCGGGGTGGCGCCGGCCGCCGCCGGGCAGCGCCAGCACGCGGTCACCTCCTCGGTCATGATGTCCCGTCGGGACCCGTGGGTGAACATGCTGCGGACCACGGTGGCCGGGCTGTCCGCGGGTCTGGGCGGCGCGGACGCGGTGACGGTGCTGCCGTTCGACGCGGCGCTGGGCCTGCCGGACGCGTTCGCCCGGCGGATCGCCCGGAACACCCAGTCGGTGCTGCTGGAGGAGTCGCACCTGGCGAAGGTGATCGATCCGGCCGGCGGTTCCTGGTACGTCGAGCAGCTCACCATCGAACTGGCCCGTGCGGGCTGGGCGTTCTTCCAGGAGATCGAGGGCGCGGGCGGTCAGGCCGCCGCGCTGCGGTCCGGGATGATCGGCGACCGGTTGGCGGAGACCTGGCAGCGGCGCAGCGAGGACCTGGCGCACCGCCGGGAACCGATCACCGGTGTCAGCGAGTTCCCGCACCTGGCCGAAGCTCCGCTGGAGCGCGAGCCGGCCCCGCGGCCGGCCGGCGGGGGGCTGCCGCGGGTGCGCCGGGACGACGCGTTCGAGGCGCTGCGGGCCCGGTCCGACGCCCGATCGGCGGCCGGCGGGGCGCGTCCGAAGGCGTTCCTGGCCGCGCTGGGTCCGGTCGCGGCGCACACCGCGCGGGTGGCGTTCGCCGCCAACCTCTTCCAGGCGGGCGGGATCGAGACCGTGCCGGAGCAGGTGACGGCGGAGTCGGCGGCCGCGGCGTTCACGGCGAGCGGGGCGCGGATCGCGTGCGTGTGCTCCAGCGACGCGGTGTACGCCGAGCAGGCGGTGGAGGTGGCCGCGGCGCTGAAGGCGGCGGGCGCGGTACGGGTGTACCTGGCGGGCAAGCCGGGTGCGCGCCGGGAGGAGTTCGTGGCGGCCGGAGTGGACACGTTCGTGTTCGCGGGCTGCGATGCGGCCGGGGTGCTGTCCTCGGCCCTGGATGTCACGGAGGTGGCGGGATGACGGAGACGGCACGGCGAGAGGGCGCCATCCCCGACTTCAGCGCGGTGGAGCTGGGCGACCTGTCCGGGGCGGGAGCCTCCGGCGACGGGGCCCGGTGGGCGGAGGCGGTCCAGCAGGCCACCGGCAAGAGCGTCGCGGACCTGACGTGGGAGACGCCGGAGGGCATCGACGTCAAGCCGCTGTACACCGCGGCCGACGTCGACGGCCTGGACTTCCTGGGCACGTACCCGGGCATCGCGCCGTATCTGCGCGGTCCGTACCCGACGATGTACGTCAACCAGCCCTGGACGATCCGGCAGTACGCGGGCTTCTCCACCGCCGAGGAGTCCAACGCCTTCTACCGGCGCAACCTCGCCGCCGGGCAGAAGGGCCTGTCGGTCGCCTTCGACCTGCCCACCCACCGCGGCTACGACAGCGACCACCCGCGGGTGACCGGTGACGTCGGCATGGCGGGCGTGGCGATCGACTCGATCTACGACATGCGGCAGCTCTTCGAGGGCATCCCGCTGGACAAGATGACGGTGTCGATGACGATGAACGGCGCGGTGCTGCCCGTTCTCGCCCTGTACATCGTGGCCGCCGAGGAGCAGGGCGTACCGCCCGAGAAGCTGGCCGGGACCATCCAGAACGACATCCTCAAGGAGTTCATGGTCCGCAACACCTACATCTATCCGCCGCAGCCCTCGATGCGGATCATCTCCGACATCTTCGCGTACACCTCGCAGAAGATGCCGCGGTACAACTCCATCTCGATCTCCGGGTACCACATCCAGGAGGCGGGCGCGACGGCCGACCTGGAGCTGGCGTACACCCTCGCCGACGGGGTGGAGTACCTGCGGGCGGGCATGGCGGCGGGGATGGACGTGGACGCGTTCGCGCCGCGGCTGTCGTTCTTCTGGGCGATCGGCATGAACTTCTTCATGGAGGTCGCCAAACTCCGCGCGGCCCGGCTGCTGTGGGCGCGGCTGGTCCAGAAGTTCGACCCGAAGAACCCCAAGTCCCTTTCGCTGCGCACCCATTCGCAGACGTCGGGCTGGTCGCTGACGGCGCAGGACGTGTTCAACAACGTCACCCGGACGTGCGTGGAGGCGATGGCCGCGACCCAGGGCCACACCCAGTCGCTGCACACCAACGCGCTCGACGAGGCGCTGGCGCTGCCCACCGACTTCTCGGCGCGGATCGCCCGCAACACGCAGCTCTTCCTCCAGCAGGAGTCGGGCACCTGCCGGGTGATCGACCCGTGGGGCGGCAGCGCGTACGTCGAGCGGCTCACCCACGACCTGGCGCGCCGGGCCTGGGCGCACATCGAGGAGGTCGAGGCGGCCGGCGGGATGGCCAAGGCGATCGACGCGGGCATCCCGAAGATGCGGGTCGAGGAGGCGGCGGCGCGCACGCAGGCGCGGATCGACTCGGGGCGGCAGGCGCTGATCGGCGTCAACAAGTACCGGGTGGAGACCGACGAGGAGATCGAGGTCCTCAAGGTCGACAACTCCGCGGTGCGGGCGCAGCAGATCGAGAAGCTCAAGCGGCTGCGCGCGGAGCGCGACGAGGACGCCTGCCGGCGGGCGCTGCGGGCGCTCACCGAGGCGGCGAAGTCCGGGCCCGGCCAGGGACTTGAGGGCAATCTGCTCGCGCTGGCGGTGGACGCGGCCCGCGCGATGGCGACCGTCGGGGAGATCTCGGACGCCCTGGAGGAGGTGTACGGCCGCCACTCCGGTCAGATCCGTACCATCTCCGGTGTGTACCGAGACGAAGCGGGCCCCTCGTCGGGGGTCGAGCGCACCCGCGAGCTGGTGGCCGCGTTCGAGCGCGCCGAGGGCCGCCGGCCGCGCATCCTGGTGGCCAAGATGGGCCAGGACGGCCACGACCGCGGCCAGAAGGTGATCGCCACGGCCTTCGCCGACCTGGGCTTCGACGTGGATGTCGGCCCGCTGTTCCAGACCCCGGCCGAGGTGGCCCGGCAGGCGGTGGAGGCCGACGTGCACATCGTCGGGGTGTCCTCGCTGGCGGCCGGCCACCTGACGCTGGTGCCGGCGCTGCGGGAGGCGCTGGCGGCGGAGGACCGGGAGGACATCACCATCGTGGTCGGCGGGGTGATCCCGCCGCAGGACGTCCAGCCGCTGCGGGACATGGGCGCCGCCGCGGTGTTCCTGCCCGGCACGGTCATCCCGGACGCGGCCCACGACCTGGTGCGGGACCTGGCGACGGTCCTCGGCCACGAGCTGTAGAGCGGAGGGCCATGCCTGCGAGGATCGATGTCGACCGGTACGCCGAGGGGGTGCGGGCGGGCTCCCGGGCCTGGATCGCCCGCGCGGTCACCCTGGTCGAGTCCACTCGCGCCGACCACCGGGCGGCGGCCCAGGAGCTGTTGGTGCGGCTGCTGCCGTACTCCGGGGCGGCCCGGCGGGTGGGCATCAGCGGGGTTCCGGGCGTCGGCAAGTCCACCTTCATCGACGCCCTGGGCTCGCTGCTGACCGGGATGGGGCACCGGGTGGCGGTGCTGGCCGTCGATCCGTCCTCCAGCCGGACCGGCGGTTCCATCCTGGGTGACAAGACCCGGATGGAGCGGCTGGCGACCGATCCGGCGGCCTTCGTCCGCCCCTCCCCCACGTCCGGCACGCTGGGCGGGGTGGCGCGGGCGACCCGGGAGTCGATCGTGGTGATGGAGGCCGCGGGGTACGACGTGGTCCTGGTGGAGACGGTCGGTGTCGGCCAGTCGGAGACCACCGTCGCGGGCATGGTCGACACGTTCCTGCTGCTGACGCTGGCCCGCACCGGCGACCAGTTGCAGGGCATCAAGAAGGGCGTCCTGGAGCTGGCGGACCTGGTGTCGGTCAACAAGGCGGACGGCCCGCACGAACGGGACGCCCGCTCGGCGGCGCGTGAACTCGCCGGTGCGCTGCGCCTGCTGCAGCCGGCCGACGCGGCATGGACCCCGCCGGTACTCACCTGCAGCGCCCGCGAGGGCACCGGTCTGAAGACGGTGTGGGAGCGGATCGAGCAGCACCGCACCCTGCTGGACTCCACCGGCGCGCTCGCCGAGCGGCGCCGGGCCCAGCAGGTCGACTGGACCTGGTCGATGGTCCGGGAGCGGTTGATCGACCGCCTCCAGGAGCATCCGGACGTCCGCCGGCTGGGGCCGGAGGTCGAACGGGCGGTCCGGGCGGGCGAGATCACCGCGACGCTGGCGGCGGAGCGGCTGCTGTCCGCCTTCGGCCTGGGCGACGGCCCGGCCGGAAGCCCGGTCGACGGGGTGCCCGGGGCGGTGGCGGGCGGGGCGTGAGCGGGCGGCGGCCGATCGCCTGACGCCGGTACCGGCCGCCGCCCGGACGAGCCGTCCCGGGGTTCCCCTACGGGTCTCCCCTACTCCGGTGGGTGGAGGCGGAATCCGGTCACACTCCGGGTGCGGTAGGGGGAAGTGTCGCCCTCCGTACGACGCCCGGACGCACTCCGCACGGCGATGATCAACTCCGGAGGCGGCCGTCGTGGGGTCGCCGCACCCGAACTGGAGACCGCCGTGCCGAGCCCCTTCCCGCACACCGCCACCGTGGATCCCCTCACCGGCGGATCCGGTCAACTACGCGCCATACACGCCCAGTTGGCGGACCACTTCGGCGAGGGCGAGATCCCCCCGGAGTTCCGGCTGCTGTACGGCGCGCCCGAGCTGCTGTGCGCGACCTGGGTGGCGGTCCGCGAGTCCCTGCTGGTCGACCCGGCGCCGCGCCGGGACAAGGAGCTGGTCGCGGCCGGTGTGGCGCGGGCCCTGGGATGCGGGCCGGTGCTGCGCACCCACGTCCGGGCGCTGCACACCGACGGCCACCCCGCGCTGGCCCGGACCGTCCGCGACGGCGGTACGCCCGGGGAGCCCGGCCACGCCCGGCTGCTGGCCTGGGGCGCCGCCACGGCCGGCCCGGACGGCCCGCCGGACGACCGCCCCTTCGCCGCCGACCACGCCGCCGAGTTCCTGGGCACCGCCCTGACCGCCCACTTCCTCTCCCGGCTCGGCTCGGCGCTGCTGTCCGCGCGGGCCGGTCACGGCGCGCCGGGCCGGGCGTGGCGCCTCCTGGGCGGCCGGGCCGCGGCACGGCCGGGGCGGGCGCGCGCACCGCGTCCCGGGGAGAGCCTGTCGCTGCTGCCGGCGGCCGTCGGCCCGGAGCCGTCCTGGGCCGGCGGGGCGCCGCTGGGCGCGGGGCTGGCGGCGCTGCGGTGCGCGGCGACGGGCGACGACCGGGCGCTCACCGACACCGCCCGGCGGCGGGTGCAAACGGTCGTCGCCGCGCACGGCGGGCGGCCGCCCGGCACCGGGTCGGGCGACCGTCGGCCCGACGCCCGCGGCTGGCTCTACACCGCACTGGCCGGGCTGCGCGGCGCCGACCGCCCGGCCGCCGCGGTGGCCCTGCTGACGGCCCTGAACCCGGCCCAACTCGCCGCTTCCGACGTCGAGTTCTGGCGTCTGACGGCCCCCGACGGGGCGTCCGACGACGCCGCGCTGCTGCGCCTCGCCGCGTTCGGCGCGTACACCGCCGTGGCGTGCGTCGAGCGGACCCTGGTCGCGCCGGCACCGGGCGCGGGTACCCACCCGCGGAGCTGAGTAGCCGGACTCATGACGCCCGGGTGCCGGGCCCCGAAGATGACGGTGCAACCCACCGTTCGGGGCCGGGAGTCACCATGGGCGCCAACAGCTATCCGCAGGACGTCGAGCGCGGACTCTTCGAGGGCAATCCGCTGGCCGGGCTGATCGTGGGGTTCCGACTCACCCTGGACCCGGGCGGCGACCTGGAGGCGCGACCCGTGGTCCACGTCCAGCTGCGGCCCGGACTGTCGCTGTCCGCGGTCGAGGCGGACCAGTTGGCCAAGCTCTGCCAGCGCGGCGTGCAACGTCAACTGAACGCCAGAGACGGGGACTTCGCGGCCCATCCGGAACAGGGACCGGCCGCGAACGAACTCTCCATCGCCCTGCACGCTTTCGGCAACGGGCCGTTCGCCGACCCCTCCGCGGTCCGCGACGACTACCTCCTGCGCGGCGACTGACCCGCGCGCCCGCGCCGGGGAACGCGGCCCCTCAGCCGGCCGCCACCACCGTGGCCCACACCGTCTTCCCCGACTGGTCGGGCGGCGTCCAGCCCCAGGAGTCGCTGAGGCGGTCGACGAGGTGGAGCCCGCGCCCGGACTCGGCCAGGGCGTGCTGCGGCCGCAGCACGGGCGCCTGGGTCCCGCCGTCCGAGACCGCGCACAGCACCCCGCGCTCCTGCCGGGTCAGCGCCAGCCAGGCATGGCAGAACCGCTCGTCGAAAAGGGAGTCGAGGCCGGTGACGCAGGGGTTCGAGGCGCCGTACCGGAGGGCGTTGGTGACGAGTTCGGAGACGATCAGGACCGCGTTCTCGGCGAGACCGGGACACATCCGCCAGGCGTCGAGGGTGGTCCGGGTGAACCGGCGGGCCTCCGCCACGGTGCAGGCCGCGCCGCTGAGCGCACAGGCCGCGAAGCCGTCCGGTCCCGGCATCCACCACGTCTGCCGTCCGGTGTCGCCGGTCACTGGCTCCCCTCCTTCCCGGAGGACGTCGCGCTCGGACTGTGCCGGGTGTGTGGTCATCACGATCTCCGCGGAGGGGCATACGAGTTGGGCGCGTCCGGACGGTCTGGGCGGGGCCGCCCCGGAGGGCTAATATCCTCGTCGGCCGTCCAACGCTGCAAGTGCATCTGCAATTACATCGGTACGGGCGGCCACCCAGGGGCAGGATCACGCCACCCGTGATCACGGCCCCGGACCGGTCCCGAGCACACCCCCCACCAAGGGAGCAGTCGTGATGGAGTCGATGACCAACGGAATGCCGGCAACCGATATCGAAGGTGCGGTCTGGCGCAAGAGCCGCCGCAGCAACCCCAGTGGCAACTGCGTTGAGCTGGCGCTTCTTTCGGATGGCGGGGTCGCGGTACGCAACTCGCGCCACACCTCCGGCCCGGCGCTGATCTACCCGCGCGCCGCCTTGGCCGCCTTCGTCCAAGGCGCCAAGGACGGCGAATTCGATGACCTGTTCCCCTGCGACTGACCAGACGACCGTCCTCGGGCGCAATAACTGAGGCATATGTCGGCCGGATAGTCGGTGCAGGTGTACGCCTCCTCCGGGCAATGGGACACTGGGCGTTCACCCGACCACTCAGGGGAGTCAGCTATGAGCGCCGCGCAGTCGAGCAGTGATCTGTCCCTGCGCCGCTATCTGGAACATCCGCGCGGCGGCCCCACCGTCCTGCGCATCGTGCTGGGCACCCAGCTGCGCCGGCTGCGGGAGGCCGCCGGCATCACCCGCGAGGCCGCCGGTGACGCCATCCGCGCCTCCCACGCCAAGATCAGCCGCCTCGAACTGGGCCGGGTGAGCTGCAAGGAACGCGACGTCGCCGATCTGCTCACGCTGTACGGCGTGATCGACAGCACCGCCCGGGCCACCTTCCTCACCCTCGCCCGCCGGACCGGTACGCCCGGCTGGTGGCACCAGTACGGCGACGTCCTGCCCAGCTGGTTCGAGACCCACCTCGGGCTGGAGTCGGCCGCCTCGGTGATCCGCACCTACGAAGTCCAGTTCGTCCCCGGCCTGTTGCAGACGCCGGAGTACGCCCGCGCGGTGGCGCTGCTGGGACACCCGGGCTCCACCCCGGAGGAGAACGACCAGCGGGTGGAGCTGCGGATGGCACGGCAGCGGCTGCTGGAGCTCGACGACGCGCCCCGGTTGTGGGCCATCCTCGACGAGGCGTGCCTGCGCCGCCCGCTGGGCGGACCGGAGGTGATGGCCGGTCAGCTCCGGCATCTGCTGGAGATGGCGCGGCGCCCCGGCATCACCCTCCAGGTCGCGCCGTTCGCCCTCGGCGGCCTCGCCGCGGCGGGCGGGCCGATCACCGTCCTCCGCTTCCAGGAGCCCGACCTCCCGGACATCGTCTACCTGGAGCAGCTGACCAGCGCGCTCTACCTGGACAAGCGGGACGACGTCGACCACTACCTGGTGGTGATGGACCGGCTCAGCGCCCAGGCCGAGTCCCCGCGGGAGTCGCTGGCCATTCTGGAACGGCTGCTGGAACAGGGGAGTTGACGGCCGCGGGACGAGCCCCCCGCGCCCGCCCCGCCCCCTCCGCGTCCTGCGAGCCGCTACGGCTTCCGGGCCACGCCCCCGTATTCGATCCACTCCTGCGTCAGCTGCCTGGGGCCGACATCCGACGGGTCCGGCCGCCAGGTCGAGACCTCCATCAACCCCGGCTCCTGGATCTCCAGCCCGTCCAGGTAGCCCCGCAGCTCGTGCTGCTGCCGCACCCGACCCCAGTTCCCGTGGGTGCTGACCCGCATGAACTCCGTGACGAAGTCCCGCGTCGCGGCGTCCTCGCTGACCAGCTGACACACCACCAGGAAGCTTCCTGGAACCAGCCGTTCGGCCACCCGGCGCACCAGCGCGGCGGGGTCGTCGGCGTCCGGGATGCAGTGCAGCACGGAGACGAAGAGCGCGGCGACCGGCTCGTCGAGGTCTATCAGCCGACGGACCTCCGGGCTGCCGAAGATGCCGTCGGTGTCCCGCATGTCGGCCTGGATGACGGCGGTGTTCTCGTTCTCCTCCAGCAGGGCCCGGCCGTGCGCCAGCACGATGGGGTCGTTGTCGACGTACACCACGCGGGACCGGGGATCGACCTGCTGGGCGACCTGGTGGACGTTGTCCTGCGTCGGCAGGCCGGAACCGTGGTCGACGAACTGCCGGATGCCCTGCTCGCGGGCCAGCCAGCGGACCGCCCGGCGCAGGAACCGCCGGTTGTTGAGGGCCAGCACCTGGGTGCTCGGGACGACCTTGCTCAGCTGCTCGCACGCCTCGCGGTCCACCGCGTAGTTGTCCTTGCCGCCCAGGTAGTAGTCGTACATCCGGGCGACGCTCGGTATGCTCACGTCAACAGCGCTGGACAGCGGCCGGATTTCTTGGCTCATTCCCCACTCTTCCCGTCGGATTGCGGTGCCGGTAACGGTACGACCACCGGGCGCCGTCTCCAACTGCCGTCCCGCGGTGGGCAGTCGGCCGGTCGCGCTCACCGGCGCGGGCCGGGCGCCCCGCGCCAGGGGGTGGCGGGGCGGCCGGGCGTTCTCATCGGCCTCTCACCGTCCGCTCATCGACCGATCACACGGGGTGGCTACGGTCGGTCGCGGGGCCGCGGTCCGGCGGCCCGGAGGAGAGGCACCGTGTACCACCTGAGCGGCGTGACGAAGCACTACCGACGAGGCGGTGAGCCGGTGCGGGCCCTGGCCGGCGTCGGGTTCACCGTGCCGTACGGCACCGCGCTCGCCGTCCAGGGGCCGCCAGGCGCCGGCGCGTCGACGCTGCTGCGGATCCTGGGCGGGCTGGAGCGCCCGACCCGCGGCAGCGTGCTGCTCGACGGTACGGATCTGGCCATGGTCACCGCGTCCCGGCTCGACCGGATCCGCGCCGAGTCGATCGGGCTGCTCGGCGCGGGCGACGGCGACCATCCGGGTCCGCTCGCCGGATCGACCGTGCGGCAGGGCGTGGCCGCCGCGCTGGTCCCGCTGGGGCTGCGACCTGCCGACCGGTGGGAGTTGGCCGGGGACGCGCTGGCGGAGGTCGGGCTGTCCGACCGGGGCGATCTGCTGCCGGGGCAGCTGGACGCGTATGCGCGGCGGCGTGCGGCGCTCGCGCGGGCGCTGGTGAAACGGCCCGCCGTGCTGCTCGCGGACCGCCCGACGGACGGTCTGCCGCCGGCCGACCGGGCGGACTTCGCCGCCTTGCTGGTGCGGGTGTGGGGCGCGTACCGGCTCACCTGCGTCGTCGCCACGGACGACGAGGCCCTGGCCGGGCGGGCGACCCGGCGGATGGCGCTCGCCGGGGGCCGGGTGGCCGCCGTGGTCCGGGTGGCCGGTACCGGTCGGGACGGAGCGGCTGCCTGGTGTCCGCGCGGCGCCGGCAGGTAGAAGAGGGGCATGACCACAGAGCAGAGCGAGTCCACGGACCGGACGGTCCCGCCGCCGGTCGGCGACCGGCCGGAGCTTCCCGGCACGGAGGAGATGGTGCGCGCCAACGAGGCCAACTGGGACGCCCGCACCCCGGTGCACGTGGCCAGTGCGTTCTACGGCCTGGACGGGTCGCGGAGCGCCGAGGACTGGTTCGCGCCGTTCGAATGGGCCGACCTCGGGGAGCTGGCCGGGCGCGATGTGCTGCACCTCCAGTGCCATCTGGGCACCGAGACGGCCGCGTTCGCGGACCGGGGCGCGCGGGCGGTGGGGCTGGACTTCTCCGCCGAGGCGGTGGCGCAGGCCCGGCGGCTGGCCGCGGACGGCGGCCGGGAGATGGAGTTCGTGCGGTCCGACGTGTACCGCGCGGTGGAGGCGCTCGGCGACCGCCGGTTCGACGTGGTCTACACCGGCAAGGGCGCGGTGTGCTACCTGCCGGACCTCGCCGCCTGGGCCGGGACCGTCGCCGAACTGCTGCGGCCGGGCGGGACGTTCTACCTGGTGGAGTTCCACCCGCTGCTGAACGCCCTCGGCGCGACGCCGCCCGCGGACCCGGGCACCCCGCCGCTCCTGCTCCGCAACGACTACCTGGCCGGCCGGGGCGCCCTGCGCAGCGACACCTCCACGACCTACACCGACGGCCCGCCCCTCCAGGGTGCGACGACGAGCTACGAGTGGCGGCACGGCGTCGGCGAGGTCGTCAACGCGGTGATCGGGGCCGGGCTGACCGTGCAGAACGTCCGGGAGACCGAGGTGCTGCCGTGGCCGCGTTTCCCGTCGATGGTGCCGGACGAGAACGGCTGGTGGCGGCTGCCCGAGTCGGAGCCGATCATTCCGCTGCTGTACGCGCTGAAGGCGGTCAAGCCGTAGCGGGAGCGGCCGGCACCGGCGGCCGGAACGACGGGGGCACCGGCACCGGGCTCAGCCGGTCCGCCGGTAGACCGAGCGCAGCAGCTGGTCCTTGGCCGGGCCGGTGACCCGCCACTCCAGGTGCCAGCGGTCCGCGGCGACGGCGGTGAAGGTGCCCTCGTAGCGGTCCGCGGCGCAGGGGTGGACGGCGGTCCAGCAGCCGGTCCGCAGGTCCAGGTCGTGGAAGGGGCGGCCGTCGGCGAAGGCGACCGCGGCGGTGCCGTCGGGCGCGGGCCGCAGCCACAGGGTGCGGGTCGCCGGGTGCACGGCGCCCTCCCAGGTCAGCTCACCCTCCTCGGCGTGGCGCAGCGCCCCGTCGGGGCCGTCCGGGGTGAAGTCCGCGGTGCCCCGGAAAGTGCCTTCGGTGCCGGCCCGCAGGTCGTACACGGCACGCTCGACGTGCCAGCGGCCGGTGAGGTAGGCGGCGGCGTCGGGGACCAGGTGCATGCCCCCATTGTCGGGCAGCGCCGCGCGGTCACCCCATCGGCCCCACCCCGCGCCCCGCCCGCGCGCCCCGCCGCCGTGCACCGTGCGGTCCCCCGACGGTCGACTTACGCTCGGTACCGAGATCACCACCGTCGGAGACCACCGCGGCAGGGCGCCCGTTGCGTGCGTGCCCCCGCCGGCACCCGCCCGGAGACGAGACCGGAGGCGCACCCATGCCGGAGCTGTTCATCGGCGGTCAGTGGACCGCAGCGGCCGACGGGCAGGTGCGGGAGATCCGCTGCCCGGCGGACGGCACGCCGGTCGCGACGGTCGACGAGGGCGGGCCGAAGGACGCGGCGGCCGCGGTCGCCGCCGCCCGGCTGGCGTTCGACGACGGGCCGTGGCCCGGCACCCCGGCCGCCGAGCGCGGCCGGGTGGTGCTCCGCGTCGCCGAGCTGCTGGAGCGGGACCGCGACGCGCTGGCCCGGGCCGAGTCGTTGGACACCGGCAAGCGGCTGGTGGAGAGCGGCTACGACATGGACGACATCGCGGGCTGCTTCCGGTACTTCGGCAACCTCGGCGCGGCCGGCGGCGTCGACCGGGTGGTGGCCGCCGGGGGCCCCGAGGTCGACAGCACCGTGCGGCACGAGCCGGTCGGGGTCTGCGCGCTGATCACACCGTGGAACTACCCCCTGTTGCAGACCGCCTGGAAGGTCGCCCCGGCCCTGGTCACCGGGAACACCTTCGTGCTGAAGCCGAGCGAGCTGACACCGCACACCGCGATCCACCTGATGCGGCTGCTGGCCGAGGCCGGGGTGCCGGACGGGGCGGCCAACATGGTGCTGGGCACCGGTCCGCTGGTGGGGGCACCGCTGACCGAGGACCCGCGGGTGGACATGGTGTCGTTCACCGGCGGTCTGGTCACCGGCCGCCGGATCATGGCCGCGGCGGCGCCCACGGTCAAGAAGATCGCCCTCGAACTGGGCGGCAAGAACCCCAACATCGTCTTCGCGGACGCCGACTTCGACACCGCCGTCGACTACGCCCTGACGGCGGTCTTCCTGCACTCCGGGCAGGTCTGCTCGGCGGGCGCCCGGCTGCTGGTCCAGGACGACCTGCACGACCGCTTCGTCGACGAGCTGGTGGCCCGGGCCCGGCGGATCCCGCTCGGCGGCCCGTTCGACGAGCGGGCCCGCACCGGCCCGCTGATCTCCGCGGCGCACCGGGCGAAGGTCGCGGCGTATGTGGCGGCCGGGCTGGACGAGGGCGCGGTGCTGCGCTGCGGCGGGGCGCCACCGGACGATCCGGAGCTGGCGGGCGGCTTCTACTACCTGCCCACCGTGCTCGACGAGTGCACCCCGGACATGTCGGTGGTGCGCGACGAGTCGTTCGGGCCGGTGCTGACCGTGGAGCGGTTCCGCGACGAGGCCGAGGCGGTGTCGCTGGCCAACGACACGGTGTACGGACTGGCCGGGGCGGTGTGGACCCAGGACGCCGAACGCGCGCACCGGGTGGCCGCCCGGCTGCGGGCCGGCACGGTGTGGATCAACGACTTCCATCCGTACGTGCCGCAGGCGGAGTGGGGAGGGATGAAGCAGTCCGGGATCGGCCGGGAGCTGGGGCCGGCCGGGCTGGCGGAGTACCAGGAGGCCAAGCACGTCTGGCGGAACACCGCGCCGACTCCGCAGAGGTGGTTCGAGTGACCGGTTCCGGCCCCGGCGCCGGGGGCTCCTCCGACGACGGCGCGCACGAGGACGGGGCACTGGCCGAACTCGGCTACAAGCCCGAACTCAAGCGGACCCTGGGCAACTTCCACACCTTCGCCGCCGGGATCAGCTACATCTCCATCCTCACCGGCACCTTCCAGCTGTTCTACTTCGGCGTGAGCCACGGCGGTCCGGCGTACTGGTGGTCCTGGCCGATGGTCTTCGTCGGCCAGCTGATGGTGGCGCTGTGCTTCTGCGAGCTGGCCTGCCGGTATCCGGTGGCCGGGTCGATCTACAACTGGGCGAAGCAGCTGGGCGGTCCGCACGTGGGCTGGCTCGGCGGCTGGATGATGCTCACCGCGTCCATGGTCTCGCTGGCCGCGGTGGCGCTGGCCTACCAGGTGACGCTGCCGCAGATCTCGTCGTGGTTCCAGTTCGTCGGCGACGGCACCGGGAAGACCGACGCGGCCGCCAACGCGGTCCTCTTGGGCGCCGTGCTGATCGCCTTCACCACCCTGGTCAACGCCTTCGGCGTGAAGCTGATGGCGCGGATCAACTCGGCGGGCGTGGCCATCGAACTGATCGCCGCGATCGTGCTGATCCTGCTGCTGGCCGCGCACGTCGCCCGCAGCCCGGCCGCCGTGCTGACGGACACCTTCGGCAAGGGCCAGGGCGAGAGCCTGGGGTACCTGGGCGCGTTCCTGACCGCCTCGCTCGCCTCCGCGTACGTCATGTACGGCTTCGACACCGCCTCCTCGCTCGGCGAGGAGTCCAAGGACCCGGCCCGCAACGCGCCCCGGGCGATCCTGCGGGCGCTGATCGCCTCGTTCGTCATCGGCGGGCTGATCCTGCTGTTCGCGCTGCTGGCCGTCCCCGATCTGCACGCCGAGCGGCTGTCGGTGGACGGCCTGCAGTACGTCGTCCTGGCCACCCTCGGGTCGACGGTCGGGCAGATCGTGCTGTGGTGCGTGGTCATCGCGATCACCGTCTGCGAACTGGCGGTGCACACCGCCGCCATCCGGCTGGCGTTCGCGATGGCCCGCGACAACAACCTCCCGGCGTCCGCGCGGCTGGCCCGGGTCAGCCCGCGGTTCCAGACGCCGGTGGTGCCCGCGGTCGTGATCGGGCTGGTCGGGATCGTGATCCTGCTGATCAACATCGACCAGCCGCAGATCTTCTCGGTGATCACCAGTATCGCGATCATCATGATCTACCTGGCGTACCTGATGGTGACGCTGCCGATGCTGGTGCAGCGGCTGCGCGGCAACTGGACGGTGGCGAAGGGCAGCTTCTCGCTGGGGCGGTACGGTCTGCCGGTGAACGTGCTGGCGGTGCTCTGGGGCCTGGGGATGTCCGTCAACCTCGCCTGGCCGCGCGCCGCCGTCTACAACGCCACCGGACCGCAGCACTGGTACCTGCGCTGGGGCGCCTTCCTCTTCATCGGCGTCGTGGCGCTCGGCGGCTTCGCCTACTACTGGTGCGTACAGCGGCACCGCACCGGCGTGCTGGCCTCGCACGCCGCAAAAGGCGCGGACTCCGGCGACGCCGCTCCCACACCCTGACTCCGCCCGGCGCCTCAACCGGGTTGCGGCGCCGCCCAGTTCACCGTTCGCCGGCAGTTAACCGACCCGTCCCCGGACGGCACCCCCGCCGTCGCCCGCCCCTGTGAGCCTCCCTGCGGTTTCCCGAGGCCCAGGAGGCACCCGTGACACGTCAGCCCTCACGCCGCGCTCTGCTGCGCGGCGCGACCGCGGCCGGTGCGCTGACCGCGCTCCCCGGCTCCGCCCTGCTCTGGGCGCGCCCGGCGGTCGCCGGCACCCCGCCCCCGGAGCAGGTCCACCTCCAGTACGGCACCGAGCCCGCCCACCAGATGACGCTGTCCTGGGCGACCGGCGCCGCGGTGCGCCGCCCCCGACTGCGGCTGGGCACCCCGCACCAAGGCATCGGCCGCACGGTGGCGGCCGAGACCCGGACGTACGTGGACGGGCTCAACAAGGTGGAGACGTACACCCACCACGTGCGGCTGCACGGGCTGCGGCCGGATTCCACTTATGTGTACGAGCTGCTGCACGACGGGGCGGCGCCCGTGCGGGGCACCTTCCGGACCGCGCCCGGCCACGAGCGGACCGCGTTCCGCTTCACCAGCTTCGGCGACCTGGGCACGGGCAGCACCGCATGGCAGAAGTCGGCGCTGCACGGTGCCGCCGCGGTCCGCCAGGTCGAGCAGTTCGACCCGCTGTTCCACCTGCTCAACGGGGACCTCGCGTACGCCAACAACAACCCCGAGCGGCAGCCGCAGTGCTGGGACGCCTTCATGAACAACATGTCGGTCTCGGCCCGCAACCGGCCCTGGATGCCGGCGCCCGGCAACCACGAGGTCGAACTCGGCGGCGGCGAGCTGGGCTACGCCTCGTACGCCACGCGGTTCGCGCTGCCGGACAACGGGAGCCGGGACCACTGCGGGAACTGGTACGGCTTCCGGGTCGGTTCGGTGCTCTTCGTCTCGCTGGACGGCAACGACCTGGCCATCGAGGACGACGCCAGCCAGGACCCGGTGACCGGCCGCTCCCTCTACATCAGCGGGTACAGCCGGGGCGCCCAGCTCCGCTGGCTGGAGCGCACCCTGCGGCAGGCCCGCGCGGACCGCGGGGTGGACTGGATCGTGGCGTCGCTGCACCAGTTCGCGATGTCCTCGTCGGCCACCAGCCACGGCGGGGACATGGGCCTGCGCGAGCAGCTGCTGCCGGTGCTCGACCGGTACGGGGTCGACCTGGTGCTGTGCGGCCACGACCACGACTACGAGCGGACCCATCCGGTCCGCGGGACCGATCCGCACTCGCTGCTGCGCCCGGCCGTGGTGGACGACCGGCTGGACGCCATCGACACGTCCAAGGGCACCGTCCACCTGATCCTCGGGGGCGGCGGTACCGCCTCGCACGACGACACCTACCTGCCCGACCCGGACCACGACGGCGTGCCCGACGCCTTCGTCCGCACCAAGCGCCTGCCGTACAAGGCGGATCCGGACGCGACGGAGAAGGCCACCTGGTCGGCGGTGCGCGACCCGGACACCCACTACCCGTACGGGATCGCGGTGTTCGACGTGGATCCGGGCCGCGGCCCCGGCGACCGCACCACGATCACCGTCGGCTACTACCACACGCCGGCCGCGACACCGGCCGATCCGCTGCCCCGGCCGGTGCTCTTCGACCGCTTCACCCTGCACCGCGACCGGAGGGACGGCCTCCAGGAGGCCTTCCCGCGGCAGGGGGCGCGGCCGGCCGCGACACCGGCGGCCGGCCTGTCCGGCTGAGGCGGCGGCCGGGCGGGGGATCAGTCGGCCGTCTGCTCCCCCGCCGGGCGCACGTGGACCGTCCACTTCTCCTCGATGCGGCCGAGCTTCCACACCGCGAGGGCGACGATCCAGGTGAGGAAGAACAGCCCGACGATGGCGAAGCCGAGGACGTTGAGGTCCAGTCCGCCGATCCAGTCCCAGAAGGCGCCGTGCAGGCCGAGCTTGTCGGCGAGCAGACCGAGGAGTTCCACCGTCCCGATGATCAGGGCGACGGCGACCGAGAGGCCGGTGATGGTGAGGTTGTAGTAGACCTTGCGGACCGGTTTGGAGAAGGCCCAGCCGTAGGCGAAGTTCATGAACGAGCCGTCGATGGTGTCCAGCAGGCTCATCCCGGCCGCGAACAGCACCGGCAGGCAGAGGATGGCGTACCAGGGCAGTCCGGAGGCGGCGCCGGAGCCGGCCAGCACCAGCAGCGCGATCTCGGTGGCGGTGTCGAAGCCGAGGCCGAAGAGCAGGCCGAGCGGGTACATCTGCCAGGGCTTGGTGATCGACTTCATGACCCGGCCGAGCAGCCGGTTCATCAGGCCGCGGTTGTTGAGCTGCTCCTCCAGCGCGGCCTCGTCGAAGTGGCCGGCCCGCATCCGCCGGAAGACCCCCCAGATCCCGACCAGGATCACGATGTTGATCGCGGCGATGACGTAGAGGAAGACGCCGGAGACGGTGGTGCCGATCATTCCGGTCACCGTGTGCAGCTGGGAGTTGTCGTCCTTGACGGGCCCGGCGAGCGCCTTGACGCCGAGGGACAGCAGGAACGCCAGCCCGAAGACGATGCTGGAGTGCCCCAGCGAGAACCAGAAGCCGACCGAGAGCGGCCGCTGCCCCTCGTGCATCAGCTTCCGGGTGGTGTTGTCGATGGCGGCGATGTGGTCGGCGTCGAAGGCGTGCCGCATGCCGAGGGTGTACGCGGTCACCCCGATGCCGATGCCGAAGCTCTTGGTACCGAGGCTGTAGTGCTCCGGCGCCACGATCGCCACCAGGGTGAACCAGCCGATCACGTGCAGCGCGAGAACGAACCCGGCCATCCCGGCCATCCGCCCCCACTCGGCGCGGGTCATCGACCGTGCGATCCGCTGCCGGCGGGACGGCGGGGCCTGGCCTGTCAGGGTCGGGGAGGGGGGCGTAGGCATGGGCGGCACTGCTTTCTTCCGTTCAGCCCCGGCCGCTGCCGGGGTACCCCCCTACATTCCTGCGGGCCGGTTTTAGTTGCAACCAATGTGCAGTAAAGCTCGCGGCTGGTCTCGTGGTGGAAAGGGGAAAGGCCGCGGGCGCTCGCAGGGGCCCGGACGGGGCGCGGCGGGCGCCCGGCCGAGGTGGGTGGCCGCGGCCTGGAGCAGGGCGATGGCCACCAGGCGGACCAGGGGGTGGCCGGCGGCCCGCCGCAGCGCCGCCGTAGGGGGTGTCATCCGGGGCGCCTCCTTGAGAGTGCCGGTCCGGCGCCGGACCGGCGCCGGTGTGCCGGTGTGCCGTCGTCGGGCGGTCAGTGCCGGTGGCCGCCGCCGGTCTCCTGGTGGCCGCCTTCGACCCCCTTGCGGTCACCGCCGCCGGTGGCGCCGTCCGCACCGGCGACCCGGACGGTGAAGGCGGCCGTGCGGACCGTGCCCTGGTGCCGGAAGTCCAGGAACAGGCGGTAGGTGCCGGCACTCGGCGCGGTGGCGGTGAAGGAGATCCCCGGGCCGGCCGACGTCCTCCCGTCGCCCGGTTCGCCGTCGGGGTGGACGTGCAGGTAGGCGAGGTCGCCGGAGCGCAGGGCGACCAGGTGGCCGTACGCGCCGAGGTAGGGCTGGAGGTCGGTGACCGGTTTGCCGTCCTTGGCGACCCGCAGGGTCAGGGCGCCGGGCTCGCCGGGGCGGAGCGTGCCGTCGAGGGTGACGCGGTAGCCGTCGACCTCGGCCGTGGCGGCCGGTCGGGGCGCTTCCGCGGGCCGGTAGGTGCCGGCCGCCGCCAGGTCGGCGCCGAGCGTCAGCCCCTCCCTCGCGCCGTGGGGGGTGAAGTCGGCGAAGACCCGGTAGCCGCCGGCGGCGGGCAGGTCGACCGGGGTGGACCAGGTGCCGTCGGCGGCGCGCCGGGGGTGGAGGTGGCGGAACACCGCGAGGTCCCGGGAGGCCACGATGAAGTGCAGTTCCCTGCCGTGTGCGGGCCGGTAGGCGGTGACCGGGCGGCCGGTACGGTCGTCGACCACCGCGAAGCGGAGTTCGGCGGGGGTGCCGGCGGCGACGGCCGGGGTCCTGAGGTCGAGGGTGTAACCGCCCTCGGTGATCTGTAGTCCGTCCGGTGCCGCGGCGCCGGATGCCGTGCCGTTCTGCGCGGTGTGGCCTGCGTGCCGGGCCGCGGGGGCCTCCGGCACGACGGGGCCCACCGCCTTCCCCACGCCGTAGGCGGAGCCGAATGCCGCGGCGAGCGCGGTGGCGAAGATCCCGACCTTCAGTCCGGTGTGCATGGCGCAATCCCTCCTCACGGGCCGCCGGTGGTGGGTACCGCCGGTGGTGCGGCCGATCAACTCGCTGCTCACCATACCCCCCCGGGGTATCTAGTCAACCCACCGGAAACGCTTGCCGTGAATACGGGTGGGGGGTATACATGGAGTCGTGCCGCTCGATACCCCTCCAGGGTATCCAGCAGCGAGGGGCCGCACCCGTCGGCCCCTATGCCCCGCCCTTGCCCGCAGGGGCCGGAACCACCGGCCCGCGCACTCAGGAGGAACCCATGTCGTCCAGCCTCACTCCCGACGGCCACACCGTGACCTACAAGGTCGACGGGATCGGCAGCGCGCACTGCCAGGGCGTCGTCGCCAAGGCCGTCGGCGCACTCGACGACGTCCTCGCCGTCGACGTGGAGATCGGCACCGGCCTGGTCACCGTCACCACCGGCGGTGCGCCCGACGACGCACTGATCGCCGACACCGTCGACGAGGCCGGCTACGACTTCACCGGCCGGGCCTGACCCCCCTGCCGGCGGATACCCCCACCCCCTACCTCCGTACCGCCCCTTCCGTGAGCTGCGAGGAGCAGACATGACCACCACCACCCCCGGCGCCGCCGAGGTCGAACTCGCCATCGGCGGCATGACCTGCGCCTCCTGCGCGGCCCGGATCGAGAAGAAGCTCAACCGCATGGACGGGGTCGAGGCCACCGTCAACTACGCCACGGAGAAGGCGAAGGTCACCTTCCAGGACGCCGTCTCGGTCCAGGACCTGATCGCCACGGTGGAGGCCACCGGCTACACCGCGCAGGAGCCCGCGCCGGCCTCCCCCGACGGCGGGAGCGGCGCGGCGGAGGGCTCGGGCGACGGTGCGGCGGAGGACCCGCTGCGGCCGCTGCGCCAGCGGCTGATCACCGCGGTGGCACTGGCCGTTCCGGTGATCGCCCTGGCCATGGCGCCGGCGCTGCAGTTCGAGTACTGGCAGTGGCTGTCGCTGACGCTGACCGCGCCGGTCGTCACCTACGCCGCCTGGCCGTTCCACCGCGCCGCGTGGACCAACGCCCGGCACGGCGCGGCCACCATGGACACCCTGATCTCGGTCGGCACCGCCGCCGCGTTCCTGTGGTCGCTGTGGGCGCTGTTCTTCGGCACCGCCGGCACCCCCGGCATGACCCACCCGTTCGAGCTGACCATCGCCCGCACCGACGGCGCGGGGAACATCTACCTGGAGGCGGCGGCCGGTGTCACCGCCTTCATCCTCGCCGGGCGGTACTTCGAGGCCCGCTCCAAGCGCAAGGCGGGCGCGGCCCTCAAGGCGCTGCTGGAGCTGGGCGCGAAGGACGTCACCGTGCTGCGCGGCGGCCGCGAGGAGACCCTTCCGATCGGGCAGTTGAGCGTCGGCGACCGGTTCCTGGTCCGGCCGGGCGAGAAGATCGCCACCGACGGCACGGTGGTGGACGGCGCCTCCGCCGTGGACGCCTCGATGCTGACCGGTGAATCGGTTCCGGTGGAGGTCGTGCCCGGCGACGGCGTCACCGGCGCCACCCTCAACGTCGGCGGCCGGCTGGTCGTCGAGGCCACCCGCATCGGCGCGGACACCCAACTCGCCCGGATGGCCCGGCTGGTGGAGGACGCCCAGAACGGCAAGGCGGCCGCCCAGCGGCTCGCCGACCGGATCTCCGCGGTCTTCGTCCCGGTCGTCATCGCGCTCGCCCTGGCCACCCTCGGCTTCTGGATCGGCAGCGGCGCCGGACTCACCGCCGCCTTCACCGCCGCGGTCGCCGTGCTGATCATCGCCTGCCCGTGCGCCCTGGGGCTCGCCACGCCGACCGCGCTGATGGTCGGCACCGGCCGCGGCGCCCAGCTCGGCATCCTCCTCAAGGGGCCGGAGGTCCTGGAGAGCACCCGCAAGGTCGACACCGTCGTCCTGGACAAGACCGGCACCGTCACCACCGGGCGGATGGCCCTGCTGGCCACGCACACCGCGGCGGGCACCGACAAGGCCGAAGTACTGCGGCTGGCGGGCGCGTTGGAGCACTCCTCGGAGCACCCGATCGCCCAGGCCGTGGCGGCCGGCGCGAGCGCCGAGGTGGGCACCCTGCCGGTGCCGGAGGTCTTCGCCAACATCGCGGGACTGGGCGTCCAGGGCGTCGTCGACGGGCACGCCGTACTGGTCGGCCGGGAGAAGCTGCTCGCCGAGTGGGCGATCCCGCTCCCGGACGACCTGGCGCGGGCCAAGGCGGCGGCCGAGGCGGCCGGGCGGACCGCGATCGCGGTGG
Source organism: Streptomyces sp. CB02959 (assembly GCF_002803155.1). Taxonomy (GTDB): domain Bacteria; phylum Actinomycetota; class Actinomycetes; order Streptomycetales; family Streptomycetaceae; genus Streptomyces. The sequence goes on along the minus strand of NZ_NNBP01000002.1, from coordinate 112,501 downwards.
CGTGGGACGGTGCGGCCCGCGCGGTCCTGGAGGTGGCCGACGCCGTCAAGGAGACCAGCCCGGAGGCGATCCGGCGGCTGCGCGCGCTCGGGCTGACCCCGGTGCTGCTGACCGGCGACAACGAGGCGGTGGCCCGCTCCGTCGCGGCCGAGGTCGGCATCGACCCCGACCAGGTCATCGCCGAGGTGCTGCCGCAGGACAAGGTCGAGGTGGTCCGGCGCCTCCAGAAGGAGGGCAAGTCGGTGGCGATGGTCGGCGACGGCGTCAACGACGCGGCCGCGCTGGCCCAGGCGGACCTCGGGCTGGCGATGGGCACCGGGACCGACGCGGCCATCGAGGCCGGCGACCTCACCCTCGTCCGCGGTGACCTGCGGGCCGCGGCCGACGCCATCCGGCTCTCCCGCCGCACCCTGGGCACCATCAAGTCCAACCTCTTCTGGGCCTTCGCCTACAACGTCGCGGCCCTGCCGCTGGCCGCGACCGGCCTGCTCAACCCGATGATCGCGGGTGCGGCGATGGCCTTCTCCTCGGTCTTCGTGGTCGGCAACAGCCTGCGGCTGCGCGGGTTCCAGGCCGCGGACAAGTGATTCCCGGACAAGCGATTCCCGGAAGAGCGACGCGGAGGCCGCGACGGCCGGCTGCCGGGAACACAGCGGCGGCGAGCGGCGGAAGGTGAAGGCCGGGGAGGCGCCCCGGGCCCTCTCCCCCGGTCCGGGCCCGACGACCACCGCGAACCGACCGCGCCACCCACCGAACGCCCTCCCTGCCCCCAGCGGCACGGAGGGCGTCGGTGCGCGGACGGCACCGCGGACCGCGCCGTACGTCGTGGCGCACCGGGCCCGGACGTACGAACCGGTGCGCGGGCGGGCGAGGGCCGCACCGCCGGGCTGACGCAGGACGCGCCGGGCCGCGGCCAGGACAGGGCAGGCGGCGCTGTGCCCGTCGCCGTTCCACCGCGAAGCGCACCGGACACCCCCTGCCCTATCCTCGGGTCCGGGAGGTCGAGGAGATGCGAACGAGCCGGCGGATGCGGGCGGCCGGTGCCTGGGGGCACCTGCTGCTGGTCGCCGTGCTCGCCCTGGGCGTCTTCGCGATGCACACCCTGGGTCATCCCAGCGGCCACTCCGGCGCCGCGGGCGCGCCCATGGGGACCGCCGCCACCCGCGCGCACCCGGCCCCCGACCACGGCACGGCCATGGCAGCCATGTCGGCCGCGCCGACCGCGGCCCCCGGCCACGCCGTCGCCCACCACGGCGGCAAGGCGTCCTCCCACCCGCCCGGCACGGGAATGGACATGACGTCCCTGTGCCTGGCCGTCCTGGGGAGTTGGGCCCTGGCCGCGCTCCTGTACGGGGCACTGCGCCGCCGGGCCGACCGGCTGGTCCCGCTGCGCGCCGGCGCCCTGGCCCTGCTGCGCCCCAACCCCCCGCCGCGGCCCCCGGACCTCGCCCACCTGTCGATCCTGCGGATCTAGGCCGAACGCCACCGCGGGCGCCCCGCGCTGCCCGCACACCCCGCGTTCACCCCTGGCATCCGCCCAATCGACCGTACGAGGTATCGACATGACCGCGCATCAGCGCACCGCCCGGCCTGCCCGCCGGACCGCCCGCCCCAGGGCCCGCCGCCTCTCCCTCACCGGACTCGCCGCCGCCGCGGCCCTGTCCCTCGCCGCCTGCGGCGGGACCACCGGAGGGGACCACAAGGACGGCGCCGGCCACGGCGGCAAGCCGTCGGCCACGGCCGGCTCCACCACGGGCAACCCCGCACCGGGCCCGGTGGGCGACACGGACGTGATGTTCGCCCAGATGATGATCCCGCACCACCAGCAGGCCCTGGAGATGGCCCGGCTCGCCGACGGCCGCGCCGCCGACCCGGAGATCAAGAAGCTGGTCGCGGCGATCAAGCAGGCCCAGGACCCCGAGATCCAGCGGATGCGGTCCTGGCTCACGGCCTGGGGCAAGCCCGAGTCGGCCGGCGCGATGCCCGGCATGGACCACGGCTCCGGCTCCATGGACCACGGCTCCACGGGCCACGGATCCACCATGTCCGGGATGATGTCCGACAAGGACATGAAGGACCTCAAGGCCGCCAAGGGCCGGGACTTCGACCGGAAGTTCGCGTCGATGATGATCGACCACCACAAGGGCGCGATCGACATGGCCAAGGACGAGCAGCGGCGCGGCAGGAACGCCACCGCCAAGAAGCTCGCCGACGATGTCGTCCGCACTCAGGCCGCCGAGGTCGCCGAGCTGAACAAGATCCTCGACCGGCTCTGATCCCCTGCCCGACCGGCCGCCGCACCCGTCCCACCGGGCCGCGGCGGCCGCGCCGCGCTCAGGCCAGGTATCCGCCGTCGATGTCGAGGACGGCACCGGTGACGAACGACGCCCCCGGGCTCGCGAGGAAGACCACGCCCGCCGCGATCTCCTCCGGGCGGCCGAACCGGCCCATGGGGTTGGCCGCGCGCTGGGCGTCCGCGAAGTCGCCCTCGGGCGGGTTCATGTCGGTGGCCACGCTGCCGGGCTGGACGACGTTGACGGTGATGCCCCGGGGCGCCAGGTCCCGGGCCGCGCCCTTGCTGTAGCCGACGATCGCGGCCTTGGTCGCCGCGTAGTCGGCGACGCCGGGGAATCCGGCGCGGGCGGCCAGGCTCGAACCGACGGTGATGATCCGCCCGCCCTCCCCCAGGACACCGGCCGCGGCCCGGATGGCCGCGGCGACGCCCGTCACGTTGACCGCCAACTGCCGGTCGAACGCGGCGAGATCCCCCGCGACGTCGTCCACCGGGCCGTTCACGGACACCCCGGCGTTGTTCACCAGGATGTCCAGCCGCCCGAAGTCGGCGGCCACGGCCGCGACCAGGTCCGTGACCTGCTGCCGGTCGGCCTGGTCGGCGCGGTAGGCGGCGGCCCGGACACCGGTCCGCTCCAGTTCGGCCACCACGGCCTCGGCCCGAGCGCCGGACGCCGCGTAACCGATCGCCACCGCGGCCCCCTCGGCGGCCAGGGCACGGGCGACCGCCGCCCCGATCCCCCGCGAACCCCCGGTCACCAGCGCGACCTTGCCCGCCAACGCCCCGCCCGCCGTCGTATCGGCAACCATCTCGACTCCCCGCTCCCGCTCGTCAGCGACCCAGGTTTTGGATCGATCGATACCAAACGCTAACACGGTAATGGATCGATCGATACATAACCACGTCGGCCGGAACCGGCGGCACGGCGTCCAGTACGGGGCGGAAGACCAGGGCCCGCCGGTGGGCCACGACCCATGACCACCCGACTCGACCCCGACCTCGGCCCCGACCCCGACCCGGCCCTAGCGGACCGCGTACCACCCCAGGGCCGGTTCGAGTTGATCGAAGACCTGCCCGGCCTCGACGGCGAGGGTCTTGGCGATCCGGGCGTCACCCTGGCCGGCCAGGGTGAGTTCCTGGAGGCGGTCGAACAAGAGGCGGTGTGCGGCGGCGAGTTGGGCGGCGGCGGCCCGGGGCGCGATGTCGCCCGCCGACGCGCCGGTGGCCGCGGCGAGCGCCTCGGCCAGGGCCCGCTCCCGCTGGTCGTGCAGTTCCCGCAGCCGGGCAGTGAGGGTCGGGCTGTCGGCGATCATCCGGGCGAAGGCCGACCCGGCGAACCCCGCGACGGGGTCACGCCCCCGCAGGGCGGTGGCGAAGCCGCGGCGCAGTGCGGCGAGTGCGGACTCCCCCGGCTCCCGGGAGTCGACGGCACGGGCGAGGCTCGCGGCGAACTCGTCCTGGTGGTCGAGCGCCAGATCCTCCTTCCGCGCGAAGTAGTTGGTGACGGTCTTCTTCGCGACGCGGGCGGCGGTGGCGATCTCGGCGATCGTCGTCGCCTCGAAGCCGTGCTGCTGGAAGAGGCGGGTGGCCTGATCGGAGATCAGCTGCCTGGTCTCCTGCTTCTTGGTCTCACGGAGACCCAAGGGGGGCTCGACATCCATACGGCAACTTTACCCCCGACGTAAAAACCTTCTTGACCCCCTCATACCCTCGATCTAAATTTACCCCCGTACTACTTTCATCGGCATTCCCCTCCCACTCCGAGGAGTCCCCATCAACATCACCGCCTCCACCGTCTCGCTGACCGTCGACGACGTGGCCGCCTCCCGCGACTTCCTGACCGCGCACTTCGGCTACACCCAGGCCGCGGCCGCGGACGGCTTCGCCAAACTGACCCGGGAGGACGCGGCCGTCGACATCGTGCTGCTGCGGCGCGGCACCGAGGTGCTGCCCGCCGAGCAGCGCGACCAGCGAGCCGGGGGCCTGATCCTCGCCTTCACGGTCAGCGACCTCGCGGACCACGCGGAGCGCCTGCACCGGGCGGGCGTACCGCTCACCATGCCGCTGCGCGAAGAGCCCTGGGGCGAGCGGCTGTTCCAGGTGACCGACCCCAACGGCGTGGTGCTGCAACTCGTCGAGTGGGCCTGAGGGAGGGGGAAGGGGGACGAAGGGAGGCCGGGGAAGAGGTGACACCCGCCCGGCGGGCGTCGCCCCTGCAGCGCCGTCGCGTCACCCCCGAGCCGGCGGCTCCCCCTCCGGAGAATGCGTCATGGCCCGCACCAACAGGCTCTGCAACGCGGTCTGTTCGGCCTGGGCCAGGCGGGCGAGGGGGGATTGCGCGTCGAGGAGCGCGAGCAGCCGTTCGCGGAGTTCGGTGCCCTGCGGGGTGAGGACCAGCTGCTTGGCGCGGCGGTCGGTGGGGTGCGGTCGGCGCTCGATCAGGTGCTGCTTTTCGAGTTTGTCGACGACGAAGGTGGCGTTGGACGCCTCGCAGCTCATCCGTTCGGCGAGCTCCCGCATCGTCATCGGGCCGCCCAGTTCGCGCAGCGCGGTGGCCTGAGGGGCGGTGAGGCCGAGCGTGGCCGCGCGCCGGCGGATGTGGTCGGCGATCTGCTGGGCCAACCCGTTCACCAGGCCGCACAGCTGGCGCTCCGCGAGGGCCCGCGCTTCCGGGTTCGTCGTCATACGGCCATCGTACCAAGTACAACTAGCCTAAATATTCCGAGCTTGAATGATTCAAGCTTGATGCTTATGGTTGCGGTGCCGCCCCACTCCCGGGGAGGCCCGGCGCGCCGTGCCACCGCGCGGAGCGCCCGCACACCCCTGCCCGCCCCGCCTCCCGGAGGGACCGCGACCATGAGCACTGCCGCACCGAGCAAGGACGAGCGACTGCACCGACCGGCCACCCTCCGATCGCTGCGGCTCGGCGAGACCACGGTGACGTACGTGCCGGACGGCGCGGCGCAGTTGATCCCGCGCCGCTGGCTGCCGCACACCACCGACGAGACCTGGGCCGCGCACCCCGCGTACCTGGACGCCACCGGGAATCTGGTGGCGGGCGTGGGCGGCCTTCTGGTGGAGCGCGGCGACCGCGCGCTGCTGATCGACACCGGCGTCGGACCGCAGTCGCTCCCGGGCGGACCCGGCAGCGCGCACGGCGCCCTGCACGGCGGCGCACTGCTGGACAACCTCGCCGCCCTCGGCCGCGCCCCGGCCGACATCGAGGCGGTGGCCTTCACCCACCTCCACACCGACCACATCGGCTGGGCCGGGCACCTCGCCCCCGGCAGCGACCGCCCCGCCTTCGCGCACGCCGACCATCTGATCGCCGAGCCCGAGTGGACCCACCGCGACCAGCTCGCGGCCCACGGCGCCGGGCCGGCGGTCCTGGCGCCGTTCGCGCCGTACGTCCGGACCGTGGCGGACGGCGAGGAGGTCTTCCCCGGCGTGCGGATACGGTTCCTCCTCGGGCACACGCCCGGGCACGCCGGTTACGAGATCACCGGGGGCGGGCGGCGGCTGATCGCCTTCGGCGACGCCCTGCACTCGCCGATCCAGGTCGACCACCCGGAGTGGTCCGCGGCCCCCGACCACGACCCCGCACTGGCCGCCGACACCCGCCGCCGCCTGGTCGCCGAACTCCGGGAACCGGACACCATCGGCTTCGGCATCCACTTCGCCGACGTGGTGTTCGGACAGGTCCGGCCGGGTGGCGACGGCCCCGCCTGGCACCCGCTCGACGCCTGATCCGGGGCCCGCCGCCCGGCCGGACCACGGTGACGGCGGCCGGCTAGCGGAAGGCCGGGCCCGCGAAGAGCCGGCGCAACACACCCTCCGCGGGACCGGTTTCCATCGCGGAGGCGGCAGCGGCCGGCGCGTATTCGGTGATCCCTGACCCGGCGAGCGAGAAGCCCTCGGCGAGCGCCGTCAGGGCGTCCGCCAGCCGGTCGGGGTGCAGGCCGCTCGGTTCCGGGCAGGACAGTCCGGCGAAGTGGCCGGGGTCCAGCACGTCCAGGTCCAGATGGACGTAGACATGCCGGGCGCCGGTGGCGGCCACCGCCGCGACCAGCCGGTCCGGGTCGTCGAGGGCGGCGACCGGCAGCCGGCCGGCGCGGTGGGCGGGCCGGGTCATGTCGTGTAGTCCGCGTTGACCCGGACGTACCCGGCGGACAGGTCGCAGCCGAACACGGTCGCCGCGCCGTCCCCGAGACCGAGGGTGATGGCGATGTCGACCTCGCTGCGGCGCATCGCGGCGGAGAGTGCGGCGAGCAGGTCCGGGGTCGGCTCGGCCGGGTACACCTCGGTGTCGCCGAAGGCGACGGTGACGCGGTGCGGCACGATGTCGCGGTCGTCGGTGTTCTTGCCGACGGCCATCAGGACCCGCCCCCAGTTGGGGTCCGCGCCGTGCACGGCGGTCTTGACCAGGGGCGAGTTGACGACGCTCTTGGCGATGCGCCTGGCCTGCGCGGCGTCGCGGGCCTCGGTGACGGTGACCCGCAGGAGCTTGGTGGCGCCCTCGCCGTCGCCGGCGAGCTGCCGGGTGAGGTCCAGGCACAGGTCGGCGAGGGCCGCGGCGAACTCCGCCGGATCGACCGGGCCGGCCGCGCCGTTGGCGAGCACCGCCACGGTGTCGGAGGTGGAGGTGTCGGTGTCCACGCTCAGGCAGTTGAACGTGGTGTCGACGGCCGTCCGCAGCGCCCGGTCCAGGTCCTCCGCCGTGAGCGCGGCATCGGTGACGACGTAGGCCAGCATCGTGGCCATGTTGGGCTCCAGCATCCCGACGCCCTTGGCGATGCCGACGATCCGGGCGGCGCCGACCGTGCGGACGGCGGTCTTCGGGCGGGTGTCGGTGGTCATCATGGCCCGCGCCACGTCCAGCGGTGCCGCGGTGAAGGCGCCGGTGCCGTGCCGCGCGGTCCGGTCGAAGTGTCCCCGGATGGTGTCCATGGGCAGTGGGCGACCGATGACGCCGGTGGACCCGATCAGCACCTCGTCCTCCGGGACGTCCAGGATCCCGGCGACCCGGCCGACGACTTCGGCGGCGTGCTCGGCGCCCTGCCGGCCGGTGGCGACGTTGGCGTTCTGCGCCAGGGTGACCACCGCGCGCAGCCTCCGCCCGGCGGCGTGGGCGCGGCTGAGGACCACCGCGGGCCCGGCGAAGAGGCTCTGGGTGAACATGGCGGCGCTGACGGCCGGGCGGTCGGAGGCCACGATCGAAATGTCGTCGCCGTGGTCCCGCAGTCCGCCGTGCCCGGTGAAGGCCCGGAAGCCGACGGGCCATACGAGATCCGCACCATCGGATGAATAGTCATGCCACATGCGGAATACTTTTGCAGGGAGTTGGCGGGCTGTCCAGTGCCGGGCGCCCGCCGCATCGGACCCGGGCGCACGCCGCTTCCGCGCGATGGCCCGATGCGGCGCATGCGGAAGTGATCAGGTTTGCGGCGAGTCGGCCCGGAACATGAATCAACCGCCCCGACGCCCTCCGCTCCACGCGGCGTCCGTCGCCACGGGCGAGGGGCCCTGCGTCACGCAGCCGAGCAGGTCACCAGGCGAGGAAAGGTATTCCAGCCATGCCCCACGTGCCGCCGCTCACGTCGTCGCATTCCACGGCCCCGTCCTTACCGGCCGCAGCCCGCACCCCCGCCCCGCCCACCGAAGACCGCCCCGACGGGCAGCAATCCGCGGCGGGTTGCCCGACGCCGCGGACCCTCGACACGCGTCCGCGCGGATGAGCCGGCCCGCCCCCGGCCGGGACGGTGGACCCGCCGCCCCCGCGCCCCGCCGGCGCATCGGCCTCGAACTCGAATTCCCGGTCGTCGCACGGGCCACCGGACGGGGCATGGACCACGCCACGGCGGCCGAGCTGTGGCCCGCGTTCGCCGCCCGGGACGCGTCGTGGAGCCTCGCCCGGGAGGAGGTCACCGGCATCACCGTCGGCGTGACCCGGCCGCACGGGGAGTTCGCGGACCACGTGAACACCGACACCGGCATCTGCACCGTCGAGCTGTCCCTGGCCCCCGCGGAGACGGTCGGCCAGGCGGTGGCGGACGCCCACGCCGTACTGCGCGACCTCCGCGGGCTGCTCGACCCGCTCGGCCACACCGTGCTCAGCGCCGGCATCCAGCCGCGCACCTGGTTCGACGCCGCCCGCAAGACCCGGAAGGACTGGTACCTGCTGCTGGCCCGGCGCTGGCACTACCACCACTGGTTCGTCCCGATCGCCTCCCACCAGGTGTCGGTGGACGTCGCACCGCACGAGGCGGCCCGCGCGGTGAACGTCCTCGGCGGCTTCGCCGGGGTCTTCACGGCCCTCACGGCCGGTTCGCCGATCGCCCGGGGCCGGATCCAGCCGTGGAAGGAGACCCGGAACTGGGTGTGGCACGAACGGAGCAGGCGGGTTCCGGCCGAAGAGGCCCGGTACACCTCCAACACCCTTCCGGAGGCCCCCTACCCGGACATCGGGGCGTACATCGAGCACTACTGGGCGTCCCACCTCTACTTCCTCACCAACCGCAAGAGCGGCGGCTGCGAGGTGCTCGGCGGCGCGTCGTTCCGGGACTTCCTGCTGTCCCCGCAGCCGGTCCCGGCCCGGCCGCTCACCGGCGAACGGATCATGGTCACCCCCGAGCGGAACATGCTCGACCGGATCCACCAATACGGTTGGCCGGCCGCCAAGTTGCACTACGGCTTCGACGCCGGCACCCACCTCGACGACGTCCGCGCCGCCCTCGCCCGGGGCCGGATCGGACCGTACTTCGAGGAGCACGCGGTCGACTGCTACGTGGAGAACCGCACCAGCGGCGTCGCCCCGCCGGGAGAGGAGGGCGTCGCCGCGGCCCTGACCCTCGGACTGGTGGAACGGCTCGACGAGGCCGAGGCGCTGCTGCACAAGGTCCCCTGGGACGACTGGCGCACCCTGTGGATCCGCGCCAGCCGACACGGACTCGAAGCGGAGGACGCCGGCTCGCTCGCCCGCATCCGGGAACTCCTGGAACTCGCCGCCGACGGCCTGCGCGCCCGCGGCGCCGGGGAAGAAGCCCACCTCGCACCGCTGTTCACCCGCCTGGCGCGGCGCGAGACCCCCGCCGACCGCATGCTGGCGGCGTTCCGCGAGGGCGGCGTCCCCCGCCTGCTCGACGTCTTCGGCCACACCCCCTGACACCACCGGCCCCGACACCGCCGGCCCGCCGTCACTCCTTCGACCGGCGCCGCCCACTGCGCCGCGGCGCCGGCTCGGCCCCGTCGAGCAGGCTCAACCGCCGCTCCTCGCCACGGACTTCGACCTGCTCCACCACCCGGCGGAGCAGCTCCGCCACGCACCGGCACTCCCCGCCGTCGAGCCGCCCGGTGACGAACGCCTCCTCGGCGTTGAACTCCGGTACGACCCGGCACATCAGGGCCTCGCCCTCCGGTGTCAGGCGGAGCAGCACCAGCCTGCCGTCGCCGGGATGGCCGGCGCGCCGCAGCAACCCCCGGGACTCCAGGGTCCGGACGACGCCGGTGAGCGTCCCCTTGGAGATCCCGACCTCCTCGGCCACGTGCCGGGACTCCGACTCGCCCCGGATCCACACCACCCAGAGCACCACGAACGCGGTCCACGTCAGGTCCGGGCCGCGCAGCACGGAGTTCTCGACGTGCTGCCGCACGGCCGAGGCCGCGCGGTGAATGCCCGCGACCACCGCCATCTGTTCGCAGTGCACCGGAAGGCCGCCGAGCTTCACCTCGACCATTCTCCCGATCTCCTCAACGGAACGCTGGCCCAGCACGGACCCCTCCTCCATCGGCGGCGCACCCCGTGTCGCACGGTGCGGGCACGGGACCGTTCGGAGCCAAAATATACGCACCAATCGGTACAAAAAGGTGAATCACACGCCGGGCGGAGGGGCGCCGCCGTCACGCCGTCCCGTCGTTCTCCTCCCCCGCTTCCGGGAGCCAGTGCGACATGAAGGGCCGACTGGTGGCGAACTCCCGGAACTTCACGGCGGCCGCGGAGGCGTAGGCGTCCTCGTGCCAGACCAGCGACAGGATCCGGTGGCAGTCGGGGGCGTCGAGGCGCACCCAGGCGCCCTGGTGGCGGGTGGCGACCCGGCGGGACATGGCCGGGACGAGGCCGATGCCGAGGCCGGCGCTGACCAGGTCGCCGCTGGCGCCCGGCTCGTCGCCCTCGCAGGACAGCTTCGGTGTGCGGCCCTCCGCGGCGAAGAGACGCTCCAGCAGGGCGCGGGGCCAGGTCCCGACGCGGGTGGTGACGAAGGGCTCGTCGACGATCTCGCGGATGGTCACGCGGTCCCGGTCGGCCAGCGGGTGGCCGGACGGCACGGCGAGCAGCACCTCCTCGCGCGCCAGCTCGACGGTGCGGAGGTTCGGGCCGGTCAGCGGCTGGGAGGCGATGCAGAAGTCGACCTCCCGGGCGCGCAGTCTGCGCTCCATCTCCTCCGCGGTCGACTGGTAGAGCCGCACCTCGGCACGCGGGTAGGCGGTGCGGAAGTTGCCCAGGAGGTGGGTGAGGGTCAGCAGGGTCTCGGCGGCGACATAGACCCTGCCCAGGACCTGGTCGCGGGCGTCGAGCAACGCGCGCCGCCCGTCGTCGAGTTCGCTCAGCGCGCGCTCGACGTGGCGCAGGAACGTCATGCCGTACTGGTTGAGCCGGATGCGGCGGCCCCGCCGGTCGAAGAGCGGTGTGCCCACCTCGGCCTCCAGCCGGGCGATGGCCCGGCTGAGCGAGGGCTGGGCGACCCGGAGTTCCTCCGCGGCCCGGCTGACGTGTTCGTAGCGGGCCACGACCTGGAAGTAGCGCAGCTGCAGGAGATCCATCGTCGACCTTTCCTTATGCCTGTGGAGCATCATCACATGGCAAAACCGGTCTTGGAGTGCACAAGCGAAGCTCTCTACCGTCGACGCAGGGGCCACCGCACGGGATGCGGTCGGAGCGTCCGCCGCCTGTTCTCGGGGGAGCGGTGGCCCCCTGTCGTCCACCCACCACCTGACGCCGTGCCAGCGGGAGAGGCGGAACCATGACCGCTGTGGAGCTGGCCCGATTGCAGTTCGCGGCCACGACCGGCATCCACTGGTTGTTCGTGATCCTCACCATGGGACTGGTCCCGCTCGTGGCGCTCATGCACACCCGGGCCGCGCTGACCCGTGATCCCGTGGAGCGGGCCGCGCGGGAGCGGATGACGCGCTTCTGGGGGCAGCTCTACGTCATCAACTACGCGGTCGGCATCGTCACCGGCCTGGTCATGGAGTTCCAGTTCGGGCTCAGTTGGAGCGGTCTGAGCAAGTTCGCCGGCAACGTCTTCGGCGCCCCGCTGGCGCTGGAGACCCTGATCGCCTTCTTCGCCGAGTCCACCTTCCTCGGCATGTGGATCTTCGGTTGGGGGCGGCTCCGCAGGGGCGTGCACGTCACGCTCATCTGGCTGGTGGCCCTGACCGCGTACGCCTCCGGGTACTGGATCCTCGTCGCCAACGGCTTCCTCCAGCATCCGGTGGGCTACGAAGTCCGGGACGGCGCCGCGTACTTGAGCGACTTCGGGGCGCTGCTCACCAACCCCAGCGCCCTGCTCGCGCTCGCCCACCTCACGCTCGGCGCGCTGACGACGGGCGGCGTCTTCGTCGCCGGGGTCAGCGCCTTCCACTTCGCCCGGGGCACCCAGGAGACCGTGCTGTTCCGCCGCTCCCTGCGCCTGGGGATCGTGGTGGGCGCGGTCGCCTCCTTCTTCGTCGTCATCGTCGGCAACCTGCAGTTCCCGCTGCTCGACCGGACCCAGCCCAGGAAACTGGCCGCCCTGGAGAACAGCGGCGTCGCCCCCTTGCAGGCGCAGCTCGCCGCGCGGTTCGGGCCCGGCGACTACGTGCCCCCGCACGACTGGCTGCGGATCTCGATGGACGTGATGACGATCGTCGGGAACACCGTGTCCACCATCACGTTCTTCGCCGTCTTCCTGCTGTGGAAGGACCTGCTGGTCCGCCGGCGCCCCCTCGCGTACCTGATGACGGCGATGATCCCGTTCCCCTTCCTCGCCTCGGTGGGCGGCTGGGTCTTCCGCGAGGTCGGGCGTCAACCCTGGCTCGTGTACGGGCAGTTGAAGGTCGAGGACGCGGTCTCCCATGTCAGCAGGACCGCGCTGGCGGTGTCCTGCGCCACGTTCGTCGCCGTCTTCGTCGCGCTGGCGGTGACGAACTGGACCCTGATCGCCCGCTTCGCCCGCCGCGGCCCGGACGCCACGCAACTCGGCGCCACCGAACCGCCGGCCGACGACGGGCCCGTGGACGGCCCCGACCGGAGCGAGCCGGTCCCGGCGTTCTGAACCGGTCCGACCGGCACGTACCCGGGGCGCGGCGCGCCCGCGCTGGACGGCGTCGCGCTGTGCGTCCGGCCCGGCGAGCACGTGGCCCTGGTCGGCCCGAGCGGCGCGGGCAAGTCCACCCTGCTGGCGCTGCTGCTCGGGCTGGTCGCGCCGGACACCGGCCGGGTCACCGCGGGCGGGATCGACCTCGCCGCCCTCGACCCCGAGGCGTGGCGGGCCCAGATCGCCTGGGTGCCCCAACGCCCCTACCTCTTCGCGGCGTCCGTCGCGGACAACATCCGCCTCGGGCGCCCCGGCGCGACCGACGAGGAGGTACGGGCCGCGGCGCGCGCCGCCGCGGCCGACGCCTTCATCGAGGAACTGCCCCAGGGGTACGCCACCCCGCTCGGCGAGCACGGCACCGGTGTCTCCGCGGGCCAGCGCCAGCGGCTCGCGCTGGCCCGCGCCTTCCTCAAGGACGCGCCCGTACTGCTCCTCGACGAGCCCACCGCCCATCTCGACCCGGACAGCGAGGCGGCGGTGACCCGGGCCGCCGTCCGCCTGATGCGGGGCCGCACGGTGATCGTGGTGGCCCACCGCACCGCGCTGCTGCCGCACGCCGACCGGGTGCTCACGGTGCGGGTGGGGCGCGTCACGCACGCACCGGGGTACCCCGCAGGCCGTCCGGAACCCCTGGCCGCGGAGCACCCCGGCCACCCGCTGCCCGAACCGGCTTCCGGAGGACCCCGATGACCGCCCGCCGGCCGTGGCCCACCCTGCGTCTGCTGCGGTGGCTCGCCCCGTACTGGCCCCGGCTGCTGCCCGCCGCCCTGTCCGCGGCCGCCGCCGAACTGGCCGCCACCGGCCTGACGGCCACCGCCGCCTGGCTGATCACCCGGGCCGCCGAGCGGCCCCCGCTCGCCGCGGTGAGCGTCGCCGCCGTCGCCGTGCGGGCCCTCGCCCTGGGCCGCGGCGTGCTGCGCTACACCGACCGGCTGCTCGGCCACGACGGGGTGCTGCGCGCCGTCGCGGGCTTCCGTACCCGGGTCTACGCGGCGCTGGTGCCGCTGGCCCCGGCCGGTACCCCGGCGTTCCGCAGCGGCGATCTGGTGACGCGCCTGGTCGAGGACGTCGACGCGGCCCAGGATCTGCTGCTGCGGATCCTGATCCCGGCGGCCGCGGCGTACGCGGTGGCCGCCACCGCGACCGGCGTCGCGGTGGCGCTGCTGCCGGCGGCCGGGCTGCCGCTGGGGCTGCTGTCGGCCGTGGCCGGGCTGCTGGTGCCGGCCGTGGTGCTCATGCTGTCGGGCCGGGCGGGGCGTGCGGAGAAGGCGGCGCGCGCCGATCTCGCGGCGCGCACCGTGGACCTGGCGCGGGGCGCGGCGGACCTGGCGGTGTTCGGCGCCGAGGCCGCGGCCCACCGGGCGATGCACCGGACCGCCGCCCGGATCGCGTCGCTGGAGCGCCGCAAGGCGCTGACCACCGGCCTGGCCACGGCCTCGGTGCTGCTGCTCCAGGGGGCGGCGACGGTCTGGGTCACCGTGCGGGCGCTGCACGCGCACGCCGCGGGCGCGTTGCCGGCGGTGCATCTGACGGTGCTGGCCGTGCTGGCCCTGGTGTCCTTCGAGGCCCTCGCGCCGCTGCCGGCGGCGGCCCGCCGGCTGGCCGAGGTGCGGGTCGGCGCGGGACGGCTGATGGCGGTGCTCGACACCCCGGCGCCGGTGACCGACCCCGTCGACGCGGCCCCGCTCGCCCCCGCCGGGCGGCCCACGGTGGAGATCTCGGGCCTGCGGGTGCGCCGCCGCCCCGGCGGGCCCCCGGTCCTGGACGGGGTGAGCTGCACGCTCTCGCCCGGCCGTCGCACCGCGCTGGTCGGCGCCAGCGGCTCCGGGAAGTCGACGCTGCTGGCGGCGCTGTTGCGGTTCGTCGAGTACGAGGCGGGCAGCATCCGGATCGACGGGCGGGAGCTGCGGGAGTGCCGCGGCGCCGACGTGCGCCGGGTGATCACCGGCATGACCCAGGACGCGCACGTCTTCCACACCACCGTCCGCGCCAACCTGGTCCTGGCCAAACCGGACGCCACGGACGCGGAGTTGTGCGCGGTGGCCCGCCGGGCCAGGCTCCTGGACTGGATCGAGTCGCTCCCCGACGGCTGGGACACCCTGCTGGGCGAGGACGGCGCCGCGCTCTCCGGCGGTCAGCGGCAACGCCTGCTGCTGGCGCGGGCGTTGCTCGCCGATCCGCCGGTCCTCGTGCTGGACGAGCCGACCGAAGGGCTCGACCCGGAGGCCGCCGACGAGGTGCTCGCCGACATCCTGGACGCCACCCGGGGCAGCACCACGTTGCTGATCACGCACCAGGTGGCGGGCCTGGCCGCGGCCGACGAGGTGCTCACCCTCGACCGCGGCCGGATCCGGGCCGGGTGACGGCAGGAGGGGCGGGCGGGCCGGTCAGGGGGCCGGGGCGGTCGTCAAGGTGAGGGCCTCGGGGAGGGCGGCGCAGGAGGCGCGGAGGCGGGTGGCCAGGTCGGCGCGGGTGGGGGTGCCGGGCAGGGACGTCCAGCTGTCCAGCGCGTAGTGGAAGGCGGCGACGAGCAGGTCTACGGCGAGCCGTGGGCGCAGGTCGTCCGCGGCGTCGAGGCCGAAGCGGCGGTGCAGGACGTGGACCGCGGCGCGGCTGGTGTCCTGGCAGAAGCGCAGGCCGTGGGCGTCCATGGACGGGTTCTCGGCGGCGAGTCGGCGGCTGAGGCGGACGCGGTGCGGCCAGTCGGTGGCGGGCGTCCCGTCCAGTGCGCCGAGCAGGGCGTCCTGGAGCAGTTCCATGAGCGGTCCGCGGGTGGGCTCGCGGGTCTCCAGGTCGGCCAGGAAGGCCCGCCAGAGGTCCTGGAGCGGCGCCATGGCGACGTCTTCCTTGCTGGTGAAGTGCCGGAAGAAGGTGCGCTTGGAGGTGTCCACCGCATCGCAGAGCTCGTCGAGCGTCACGCCGTGGAAGCCGCGCTCGGTGAAGCGTTCCAGGGCGGTGACGACCAGGGCTTCCCGGGTCCGCAGCTTCTTGCGTTCGCGCAGCGGAAGGCGGTCTGCGGCGTCGTGCGGTGGAGGTGGGGTGCCCATGCCGGACAGCGTACCCGAGGGGTGAATGCCACTTGCGGGCAGATGCCACTGAGTGGCATAACTGTGGATCACTGGTTCCCGCCGTCTCACGAAGGGTGCACCGCGCCATGCGTGCTCTGCTCGTCGACCGCTCCGCCCCCGCCGGCCTCCGGCTCGGCCGGGCCCCCGAACCCGAACCCGCCCCGCACCAGGCCCTGGTGCGGGTGGCGGCGACCTCCCTCAACTTCGGCGAGGTGAGCATCGGCCTCCAGCAGGCCGCCGACGGCGACGTCCTGGGATGGGACGCGGCCGGGGTGGTCGAGCGCGCGGCGGCCGACGGCTCCGGCCCGGCCGCCGGCACCCCCGTGGTGACCCTCGGACCGGGTGGCGGCTGGGCCGAACTCCGCGCCGTGGACACCGACTTGATGGGAGTGGTGCCCGACGGCGCCGACCCCGGGGCGATCAGCACCATCCCGGTGGCCGGCGCCACCGCACTGCGCGCCCTGCACCGCCTCGGCCCCCTCCTGGGGCGGCGCGTCCTGATCACCGGCGCCACCGGCGGCACCGGCCGCTACGCGGTGCAGCTCGCCCGGCGCGGCGGCGCGCACGTCATCGCCTCCACCGGCTCCCCGGAGCGGCACGGCGCGGGCCTGCGGGAGCTGGGCGCGCACGACGTGATTGCCGACCCCCGGCAGCTCACCGACGCCGTGGACGGCGTCGTCGACCTCGTGGGCGGAAGTCAACTCGTCGACGCCCACGCGCAGTTGACCGAGGGCGGCACGCTGGTCGCGGTCGGGCACTCCGCCCACGCGGACGAGACCTTCCCCTACGGGGCGCTCTTCGGCGACGCGGGGCGGCACGACCGCACCCTCACCACGTTCTTCCTGCTCGGCTGCACCGGACTCGCCCGCGACCTGACATGGCTCGCCGACCGGGTCGCGGCCGGCGAGCTCACCCCGCACCTCGCCTGGCGCGGCAGCTGGGACGGCGCCGCCGGCGCCCTCGACGCCCTGCTCGGCCGGCGGCTCCACGGCAAGGCCGTGCTGGACATCGGCTGAGCCGGGCGGCCCCGGAGCCGAGCCGGGTGGGCAGGGCGGGCCGGTGGTGCGTAGCGTGGTTGCTGAGGAGGGCGGCCCTCTCAGGAGGCGCGCACGTGAGGCCGGAACTCGACTACCGGGCGCTGTTCGTCGCGACACCGAGCCCGTACCTGGTACTGGGTACGGACCTGGTGGTCGTCGACGTCAACGACGCGTACTGCCGGGCCACCGGCCGCTCCTGCGCGGAACTGGTGGGGCAGTACCTGTTCACCGCGTTCCCGGACAACCCCACGGACCGCTTGGCCGACGGGGTGCGCAACCTGCGCGCCTCCCTGGAACGGGTGCTGGACACCGGCCGCCCGGACACCATGCCGGTGCAGCGCTACGACATCCCGATGATCCACCGGCCCGGGGGCTTCGAGGAACGCTGGTGGTCACCGATCAACACGCCGGTCCACGGACCGGACGGGCAGGTGGCCTACATCATCCACCGGGTCGAGGACGTCACCGACTTCGTGCGCGCCCGCCGGGTCCGCGGCGGCGCCCCCTTGGCCGAGCGGGCGCAGAGCATGGAGGCCGAGCTGTACGTCCGGGCCCGTGAACTGCAACGGCTCAACGACGAGCTGCGGGCCGCGCACGCCCGGGAGCGGCAGGTCGCCGTCACCTTGCAGGAGGCGATGCTGCACTCCCCCGACCTGGCCCGGCACAAGGACGTCGCGGTGCGCTACCTGCCGGCGGTCGGCTCGCTGAACGTGTGCGGCGACTGGTACGACGCCGTCGACCTGGCCGACGGCCGCTTCTCGGTCGCCGTCGGCGACGTGGTCGGCCACGGCCTGGAGGCCGCCACCGTCATGGGCATGCTGCGCAGTGCGCTGTCCGCGGCCAGCCGGGCGGTGTCCGGGCCCGCGCAGGCGCTGGAGGTGCTGGGGCTGTACGCCCGCTCCGTGGACGGGGCCCTGGCGACGACCGCGGTCACCGCCCTGATCGACACCCGCTCGAAGCTGATCGTCTACTCCAGCGCCGGCCATCCGCCTCCCGTGCTGCTGGAGGCCCAGGGCACCTGCCGGCTGCTGGACCAGGCCACCGACCCGCCGCTGGGCGCCCGGCCCGAGCACGTGCCCCGCCCGCAGGCCGGTACGGCCTTCCGCACCGGCGACACCCTCGTGCTGTACACCGACGGTCTCATCGAGCGGCGGGACGAGGACATCGACACCGGCCTGGGCCTGCTCACCGAGGCGCTGTCCACCATGAGCCACCTCAGCCCGCAGCGGCTGGCCGACGCCCTGCTCGCCCGGCTCGGCGTGGCGGGCGGCGCCCGGGACGACGTCGCCCTCGTCGTGGTCCGCCTCTGACCCGCGGGCGGCCGCTCGCGCCCTCCGCCGCACGTCAGGCCCGCCCCGGGGACAGAACCGCGCATGGTGCCTATGCCCGGAGATTATGCGACCGATGACCAACAGGTCTTGGACAACGTCACTGAGCCCCATGAAAGTTGAGGGGCCGGAGCTCGTGCCACACCGGATCCCATGGCAAGGACGGTCTGATGTCCCACACGTGCCCGATGTCCTCCGCGTCGCCGACGCGTCGGAACGCACAGCCGTGGCCGCTTCCCGGCACGTCGTCCGGCGCTCCCGTCCCTTCTCCCCACCCGTGCCGCGCCGCGCACTGCCGTGCGCGATGACGAGGGTGGGCAGGGCCCCGGTCGCGCTCACGACCCGGGGCCCTGCCCACCTCCCCCACTCAGCCGCGAGCACGAGAAAGGTTCGCTGTGGTACTTGCCGAATCCCACGCCAGTCCGGAGATCCGCCGGGAGAAACCCGTCAGGGTGGCCATCGCCGACCATCAGGAGTTCGCCCGCGTCGGCATCGGCGCGCTGTTGGAGCGCGGCAAGGAGATCCAGGTGGTCGGCGTGGCCGAGGACTCCTCGGGGGCATTGGACCTGGTGGCGACGGAGCGGCCCGACGTGCTCCTGATGGATGCCTCGCTGCCGCCCAAGGGGTGGCGCGAAGTGAGCAGCGCCGTGCACCGGGCCGGACCGCGGAGATGGCCGACCCGCATGATGGTCATGGTCGACCGGCACACCGACGACCTCCTCCTGAGCGCCATGCGGGGCGGCGTCACCGGTTACGTGCTCAAGGACTCCCCGGACTGGATCCTCTCCACGGCCATCCGCTCGGTCGCCGAAGGCGACACCTTCCTCGCCGGTTCGGTGATCCGCCGCCTCTTCTCCGGCTTCACCCTCCTGCCGAACGACGGCTCGGCCGGCCTGGCCGCGGAGTTGGCCGAACTGAACGAGCGGGAGCTGCACGTGGTCCGCGGCATCGGCAGCGGACTGTCGAACCGGGAGATCTCCCGGCGCCTGGGCGTCGCCGAGAACACCGTCAAGTCGTACGTCTCGGTCATCATGGCCAAGCTCAAGGTGCGCAACCGCGTGGAGGTGGCGCTGACCGCCTGCCGGCTCGGCCTCGTCCCGCTGCGTTCGTTCACCGAAGCGGAGCGGGCGCGGAACCCGTGACGGCCGCCGGGCGGTCGGCCGCCAGCAGCTCGTCCAGGTGCCGGGCGAGCTGCTCGATGCCGGGGTACTCGTAGAAGGCCGCCAGCGGTACGTCGAGTCCGAAGGTCTCGGCCACCGCCCTCCGCACCCGCGGCACGTTCAGGGAGTCACCGCCCAGGGCGAAGAAGTCCGCCTCCGGGCTGTCCGCCGCGACGCCCAGGACGTTCGACCAGATGCCGGCCACCTTCCGCTGTGTGGCCGAGAGTTCGGCGGGTCGGGCGTCCGGCGTCCGGTCCGCGGTGGCCGGGTCCTGGGCGGTGGCCCTGAGGGTGCGCTTGTCGACCTTGCCGGAGACCGTCAGCGGCATCGCGTCGATCAGCACGAACCGGGCGGGCACCATGGCGTGCGGGAGGCGGGCCGCCAGTGCGGACCTCAACTCCGCGGGGGACAGCGCGCCCGGCTCCCTCGGCTGGACGTAGGCGCACAGCTGCCGGTCGCCGGTGCCGCCGTCCACCGGGACGACCGCGGCGTGCAGGACGCCGGGGAGCTCCGCCACGGCCACCTCGATCTCGCCGAGCTCGACCCGGACACCGCGGATCTTCACCTGGTCGTCGATCCGGCCTTCGAAGACCAGGGTGCCGTCGGGCCGCCGGGCGGCGAGGTCGCCGGTGCGGTAGACCCGGAAGCCCGGTTCGCCGTGCGGATCGGCGAGGAAGGCGCGCTCGGTCTCCTCGGGGCGATGGAGATATCCGTGCACCAGGAAACGGCTGCGGACGCGTATTTCTCCGATTTCGCCGTCCGGTACGAGGGTGCCGTCCTCGTGGCACAGCAGCACTTCACGGCCGGGCAGCGGAATGCCTATGGGCACCGTTCGGGAATCGCCGGGGTTTTCCGTGATGCGGTGGTAGGTGGCCAGAATGCATTCGGCCGGTCCGTACATGTTGAAGAGGTCGGCGTTCGGGAACACCCGCCGTGCCTCCTGCGCGAGCGCCGGCGACAGGGCTTCACCGGCGATGGTGATACCGCGCAAGGCGTCCAGGGTGGCGTGCCCGTCCGTGGCCGTCAGTGCGTCGAACAGCGCGCGATACAGGCTCGGTGCGGTCTGAATGTGGGTCACGCCATGGCGGCGAATCCAGTCGAGCACAAGGTGCACATCGGCCTTGACGGCCGGGGGCGGCATCACCAGCGTCGCGCCCGTACCGATGGCGGAAAAAATCTCCACATAGGAGGCGTCGTAGACGAACTGTGCCCATTGGAGCACCTTCGACCGTTCGGTCATCCCGACTTCCGCCGAGAACCAGCGGGTGAACTCGTCGATATTGACGCGCCGCTGGACGATGCCCTTCGGCGTGCCGGTCGAGCCCGACGTGTAGACGATCACGGCGGTGTCCTCGGGGACCGCCCGGGGGCCGCGGCGCCGGCCCAGGCGCTCGACGGCGGCGGTCGCGGTCCCGTCGATCTGCACCACGGCGAGGTCGGGACCGGCCAGGTCGCGGACCAGGCCGTCCCCGCGGCCGCCGGCGTCGGTCACCAGGCACACGGCCCCGGAGTCGGCCAGCACGGTGCGGTTCCGGGCGGCCGGCTGGGCGCCGTCCAGCCAGACGAAGGCGGCACCGGTCTCCACCGTCGCCAGCATCGCCGCCACCGCGTCCGGTCCGCGTTCCAGGCTGAGCGCCACGGTCGTGCCCGCCTCGGCGCCGGTGAAGGCGAGGACATCGGCGTAGTGGTCGATACGGTCGCGTAGCCGGCCGTACGACAGGATTTCACCGTCGGAAATGATGGCGGGTCGTTCGTCGTCTTTGCGGATTCGGTTCGTGAAGTCCATCTGGTGGTGTGTGGAGATACCCACGCCGCACGCTCCGTTCTGGTGCCATCGGGGATATGCGCGCACCAGGGCAATGGCCCGGATCAAGTGCGCCGAAGAGTGCATCGACCGGAGAGCGGTCAACGCCGGGCAGATTATTGGCGGTCCGGAAAGCGGGTCAAGTGGCGTGTTGTTCCGCGGAGTTGTTCGGACACTTCCGGGCGGGCGGAGAAGTACCAACGAAGATGCCCGGATACGCGGAGGTGCCGGGTCGGCCATGAATAGGGACGTCCGACGTTGACCCTGGCCGGGAGCCGAGTCAAAGATCCTCGCGGTACATCGTGACCGTCCGGGAGAAACCCTCGGCAAGGAGTGCACGAAACTCCGGCCGAGTTCCTCCTGGTGTGATAGGCGAGGGGAAGACACTGGAATGAATGCGGCGAGCCATCCCGATACATCTCCCGGGAATCTGGTGGAGGCCCTGCGGCGTCGCGCCGAGCGGAACCCGGACGGCGTTCTCTACACGTATCTGCGCAACGGCGAGGAGGCGGCGGAGAGCCTCACCTCCGGCGCGCTGGACCGGGCGGCGCGGGCGCGCGCCGTCCTGCTCCGGAACGCGGGGCTCGCCGGCGGCAACGTGCTGCTGGCCCACCCGCACGACCTGGAGTTCGTCCGCGCCTTCGCCGGGTGCCTGTACGCCGGCGTCGCGGGCGGCCCGGTCAAGTTCCCGCGCAGCAACCACGACCTGCGGCGGCTGCTGCCGGTGGCGCGAGCCGCCGGGACGACCACGGTGCTCACCACCCGCGCCGGGCACCAGGAACTGCTGGAGCGCTTCCCGGACGCGGCGGAACTCCGGGACCTCCAGTGGATCGAGACCGACGCCGTCGACGAGTCGGCGGCCGGCGACTGGACCCCGACCGAGGTGTCGGGGAGCGATCTGGCGCTGCTCCAGTTCACCTCCGGCTCCACGGGGCAGCCCAAGGGCGTCATGGTCTCGCACGACAACTTCGCCCGGCAGTCGTCGGAGATGAACGACGCGCTGGCCATCGGGAGCGACGGCGTCCTCGTCTCGTGGGCGCCCTTCTTCCACGACCTCGGCCTGGTGTTCAGCGTCGTCAACCCGCTGTGGCTCGGCACGCCCGTCTACCTCATGGCACCGGAGTCCTTCATCCGCCGCCCCCGGCGGCTCCTCGAAGCGATCTCCCGGTTCCGCGGCACCCACTGCGGCGGCCCCAACTTCAGTTACGACCTCTGCGTGCGCAGCGCGGCCGACGAGGTGGACCAACTCGACCTGTCGAGCTGGCGGGTGGCCATCAACGGCGCCGAAACCGTCCGGGACGCCACGCTGCGGGCGTTCGCCGAGACCTTCAAGTCCGCGGGGTTCGACCCCCGGGTGGCCACTCCCGTCTACGGCATGGCCGAGACCACCCTGATCGTGACGGCCAAGCCCCTCGGGGAGGAACCGCGCACCCTGTGGGTGTCGGCGAGCTCCCTCGCGAACGACCGGATCGTGCCGGTGGCCCCGGAGAGCCCCGACGCCACGCCCGTCGTCAGCTGCGGCGTCCCCCAACCGGGCACCCGGGTGCGGATCGTGGACCCGGTGCGGGCCCTGCCCTGCGACGACGGCGAGATCGGGGAGATCTGGGTGCAGGGCCCCTGCATCACCGGGGGGTACTGGAACCTTCCGGACGTCACCGAGGAGACCTTCGGGGCCCGGATCGCCGGGCAGGAGGCGGAGGGCGCCTTCCTGCGCACCGGTGATCTGGGGTTCCGGTACGACGGGGAGCTGTTCGTCGCCGGACGCCTGAAGGACGTGATCATCCTCCAGGGGCACAACCACTACCCGCAGGACATCGAGTACGTGGCCGAGAGCTGCCACCCCTCCCTGGCCAGTGGCGCGACGGCCGCCTTCCCGGTCGAACGCGACGGTGAGGAACGGCTCGCCGTCGTCGTCGAGGTGGCGGGCGGCGTGGCGAAGGAGGTCGGCGCCGAGGCCCTGGCGCAGCGGGTCAGGGACGCCATCTGGGAGGACTGCCAGGTCACCGCTGCCGAGGTGGTGATCGTGCGGCGGGGCGCGCTGGCGAAGACCACCAGCGGCAAGATCCAGCGCCGCGAGTGCCGGCGCCGCCTGGAGAGCGGGGAGTTCGAGCGGGCGACGCTGGCCGCGCTGAGTACCGCCCCCGGCCGCCCGGCACCCGGCAGCACGCCCGCCGCCGCGACCGCACTGCCCGGCGCCCTCCTCAAGCCGCTGGTGCGCACCCTGCTCTCCCGCATCGTCGGGGTCGCCCCGGCGGAGATCGCCGACGACCGGTCCTTCTCCCACTACGGCCTCAACTCGATCGGCGCGGAGCAGCTCGCCGCCGCCCTGGAGCCCGTGGTGGGGCGGCCGGTGCCGGTGATGCAGGTGCTCAACCACGCCACCGTCGACCAACTCACCGCCGCACTGGGCGCGTCGGGAGGGGCACAGTGAGGAGCGCGGCCGGCACCGCGGACGGTACCGCCGCCGACCCGGACGGGCACGCCATCGCGGTCGTCGGGATGGCCTGCCGCTTCCCCGGCGGGGTGCGCGGCCCCGAGGACCTGTGGCGGCTCTCGCTGGCGGGCGAGGACGCCGTCGCCGAGATCCCGCGGTCCCGCTGGCAGGCCGCCGACCGGTACGCGCCGGATCCGGAGCAGCCGGGCGGGATCAGCACCAAGTGGGCCGGCTGCATCGAGGACGTGGACCGTTTCGACGCCGGCTTCTTCGGCATCTCGCCGCACGAGGCCCGGCAGATGGACCCGCAGCAGCGGCTGC
Source organism: Streptomyces sp. CB02959 (assembly GCF_002803155.1). GTDB lineage: Bacteria > Actinomycetota > Actinomycetes > Streptomycetales > Streptomycetaceae > Streptomyces. The sequence continues at coordinate 88,704 of NZ_NNBP01000002.1, read as the reverse complement.
TGCTGGAGACCGCGCACGAGGCGCTGGAGGACGCCGGTGTGCCCCGGCGCTCTCCGCTGCTGGCCGGCGGCGGCGTCTTCGTGGGCATCAGCGGCAGTGACTACGGCCGGCTGCTGGGCCGGGACCTGGCGGCCGTGGACGCGCACTTCAGCACCGCGCAGGCCAGCTCGATCGCCGCGAACCGGCTGTCGTACGTCTTCGACATGACCGGGCCGAGCCTGGCGGTGGACACCGCCTGCTCCTCCTCCCTGGTCGCCGTGCACCTCGCCGTGCGCAGCCTGCGGACCGGGGAGTGCGGGCTCGCCCTGGCGGGCGGGGTCAATGTGGTGCTCGCCCCCGACCAGTGGGTGTCGGTGTCCAAGGCGGGCATGATGTCGCCGACCGGCCGGTGCCGCTCGTTCGGGGCCGAGGCCGACGGGTTCGTCCGCAGCGACGGCTGCGGTGTGGTGGTGCTCAAGACGCTGGCCCGGGCGCGCGCCGACGGCGACCGGGTGCTGGGGGTGATCCGGGGCTCCGCGGTCAACCAGGACGGCAGCAGCAACGGTCTGACGGCGCCCAACGGTCCCGCCCAGGAGGCGGTCATCCGCGCGGCGCTGGCCGATGCCGGCACCGGCCCGGAGCGGATCGGCCTCGTGGAGGCGCACGGGTCCGGTACGCCGCTGGGCGACCCCATCGAGATCGGCGCCCTGGCCGCCACGTACGGACGGGCCGGCGAGCCGGCCGACCCGTGCCTGGTGACGTCCGTCAAGTCCAACCTCGGCCACACCGAGGCCGCGGCGGGCATGGCCGGGCTGATCCGGCTTCTGCTGTGCCTGCGCACCGGGCAGGTGCCGGGCACGCTGCACACCACCGCCCTGAACCCGCGGCTGCCGCTGGACGGCACCCGCCTGGCCGTCACACGGCGCACGGAGCCCTGGCGGTCCCGAGGGCCCCGGGTCGGCGCGGTGAGCTCCTTCGGGTTCGGCGGCACCAACGCGCACGTCATCGTCGAGCAGCCCGCCCCGGAACCTGCCCGGGAGGCGTACCGGCCGCCCGCGCGGCACGTGCTGCCGCTCTCCGCCGCGGCCGAGGAATCCCTGGGGGAACTCGCCGCCCGCTATCTGACGGCCCTGGACGCCCTGCCCGACGGCGACCAGCCGCTGGGCGACCTGTGCCACAGCGCCGCCGTGTGCCGCGGGCACCACCCGGTCCGGGCCGCGTTCACCGGCCGGGACCGGGCGGAGCTACGGCGGCGGCTGGCCGCCTTCCGCCAGGGCGCCCCGGGCCCGGACGCCCCGGCCGCGACGGGCGGCGCGCCCTGGCGGGACACCGTCTTCGTCTTCTCCGGTCAGGGGCAGCGGCCGGCCGGGAGCGGCGCGGACCTGCTGGCCGAGCCGGTGTTCGCCGCGCACGCCCGGCGCTGCGCGCGGGCCTTCGACGCGGAACTGGGCGTGTCCGTCCTCGACGAGCTGAGCGGTGCGGACGGGGCCGCCGAGCGGTCCGCCGGGCGCACCGACGTCGAGCAGGCGGTGCTGTTCACCCTGCAGACCGGACTGGCCCGGCTGTGGGAGTCGTTCGGGGTGGCGCCCGCCGCGGTGCTCGGGCACAGCGCGGGCGAGGCGGCGGCGGCCCACGTCAGCGGGCTGCTGGACTTCGACGCCGCGACCGCCCTGGTGCTCGCCCGCGGCGCGGCCATGCAGGCCGCGTCGGGAGCGGGGCAGATGGTGTCGGTGTCGGCCCCGATGGAGGAGGTCGCGCCGCTGCTGGCGGGGTATGACGCGCTGGTGGTCGCGGTGGAGAACGGGCCCCGCAGTGTGGTGGTCTCCGGGCCCGCGGCCGGGGTGCGGGAGTTCACGGACGAGCTGGCGCGCCGCGGGCTCTCCCACCGGCCGCTGTCCGGCGGCTTCGCGTTCCACAGCCCCGCCATGGCGCCGGCGGCCGCCGCCCTGCGCGCCACCGGCGCGGGCCGGCCCACCGGCCCGTGCGCGGTGCCGTTCTTCTCGTCCGTCACCGGTGCCCTGTTCGACGCCGCGCGGCCGGACCCGGGGCACTGGGCGGACGGCGTCGCGGGGCGGGTGCACTTCCGGCAGGCCGTGCGGTCGGCGGTGACCTGGGGCTTCGCCAACTTCCTCGAAATCGGGGCGCGTTCGACCCTGGAGGGCGCGGTCCGCGCCACCGCCGCCGAGGCCGGGACGACGGCGCAGGTGCTGCACGGTGCGCGGCCCCGCGGCGACGGTGCCGCCGGGCCCCGCGCGGTACTCGCCGAACTGTACGTGCGCGGCGCCGACATCGACTGGCAGGCGGTCTGCGCCGGGGGCCGCTACCTGCCGGGCACCCCCGCGTACCCCTGGCAGCGCCCGCGCCACTGGGCGCTGCCGGACCGGCCCGGCGCCGACGAGGAGTGCGCCGCCCCGACGGGTCACGCGCCGACCGACCACGAGCCGACGCCCCCGGGCGTCAACAGGAGGATTCCCTTGACAGAGCAGCACGACTGGGCGGTCGACGAGGTCCGCGGCGCACTCTCCCAGGTGCTCGGCCATCCGCGGGAGGACATCGCGGAGGGGGCCAGGTTCCTGGAGTTGGGCGCCGACAGCATCCTGCTGCTGCGCCTGGTGACCGCCGTGAACGAGCGGCACGGCACCGCGTTCAAGGCGCACGACCTGTTCGAGACGTACGCGACGGTCGGCGACCTCGCCGCGGCCCTGGCGAAGGCGTCCCCGGCCCCGGGCCCGGCGGAGCCCGTGGCGCCGGTGGCGCCCGTACCGTCCGCACAGCCCGTCGCCACGCAGGCGCCACGGCCCGCCGCGGCGCCCGCCACGGCCCTCGTCGAGCAGGTGGTGCGCGACCAACTCGCGCTCATGCAGCAGCAGTTGTCGCTGCTCGGGCAGTCGCCCGCGGGCGGGCCGACGCGGTCGGCCGCCGCGCTCCCCGCGGCGCCGGCCGGTCCCCCGGCGGTGACCGCGCGACCCGCCCCGGCGACGCCCCCGGCGCCGGGGCGCGCGAGCCCCCGCCCGGGCGCGGCGGCAGCGGCCGGCAGCGGGCTGACCGCGCGCCAGCAGGAGTACGTGGACGGCATCGTCCGGCGGGTGGAGGGGCGCAGCCCGCGGTCGAAGCAGCTCGCCGGCCGCTACCGCAAGCACCTGGTGGAGAGCCGCACCTGGGCCAACTTCCGCCCGGAGCTGAAGGAACTCAACTTCCCCATCGCCGTGCAGCGGGCGCGCGGCGCCCGCTTCTGGGACGTGGACGGCGCCGAGTACACCGACTACTGCCTGGGCTTCGGCGTGCACTTCCTCGGCCACAACCCGCCGTACGTCGAGGAGGCCGTCGCCCGGCAGCTGGGGCGGTCGGTGTCCCTGGGCCCGCAGCAGGAGCTGACCTACCAGGTCGCCGAGCAGTTCTGCCGGGTGACCGGGCACGACCGGGTGACGTTCACCAACACCGGCTCGGAAGCGGTCATGGGCGCGGTCCGGCTGGCCCGGCTGGCCACCGGCCGGCCCAAGGTGGCCTACTTCGAGAAGTCGTACCACGGCATCACCGACGGCATGCTCGGGCGGGGCACCGGGGAGTTCGGCGGCGTCGACCCGATCTCCCCCGGCCTGTCGGGCGGTTCGCTGGCCGATGTGGTGGTGCTGCCGTACGACGACCCGGCCTCCCTGGAGTACCTCCGGGCGCACGCCCACGAGATCGCCGCGGTCCTGGTCGAACCGGTCCAGGCGCGCAACCCGGTGACCCAGCCCGTGGCGTTCCTGCGCCGGCTGCGGGAGTTGACCGAGACCACCGGCACCGTCCTGATCTTCGACGAGATGATCACCGGCTTCCGGGTCGGGATCCGCGGCGCCCAGGGCCTCTTCGGCATCACCCCGGACCTGGCCACCTACGGGAAGGTGCTGGGCGGCGGGCTGGGCATCTCGGCCATCGCCGGGAAGCAGGCGCTGCTGGACGGCCTCGACGGCGGGGACTGGGCCTACGGGGACGACAGCGCACCGTACGCGGAGACCACGCTGTTCGGCGGGACGTTCCAGAAGCATCCACTGTCGATCGCCGCGGCCGGTGCCGTGCTGACCCACCTCGAAGAGCACGGGGAGCGCCTCTACCAGGAGGTCAACGACCGGTCCGCCGGACTCACCAGCGCCCTGTCCGACCTCTTCCGGCAGCGCGAACTCCCCTACTCGGTCGCCACCTTCGGCTCGCTGTGGCGCTTCCAGTACGGCGGGCTCTCCAATCTGTACCAGCCGCTCCCCCTGGAGATGCTGTACCACAGCCTGCTCGCGGACGGCCTGTACGTCTGGGAGGGCCGGACGTTCTTCCTCTCCACCGAACACACCGACGGCGACGCCGAGCGGTTCCTGGCCGCGGTGGACCGGAACCTCGACGCGCTGCACGAGGCGCAGTTCCTCACCCTGGGCGGCGGCGCGGACCGGACCGGCCGGGCGGCGGCGCCCGCGGAGCCCCGCGCCCAGTGGCCGATGTCCGCCCAGCAGCGCGAACTGTGGGCGCTGTGCCGCCGCACGGAACCGGACTCGGTCGCCTACAACGAGGCGGTGTTGCTCGAACTGCACGGCCCGGTGGACGGCGCGGCCCTGGGCACGGCCCTGGCGGCGGTGCGGCAGCGGCATCCGGCCCTGCGCGCCGTGTGCTCGCCCGACGGTGCGCAGTTGCGCGTCGTCGAGACCGCGGACGAGGTGCTGCGGTGCGCCGAAGCGGCCGACGACGACGCGGCGGAGGCGGCCGTCGACGCCTTCGTGAACGCGCCGTTCGACTTCGAGTCCGGGCCGCTGTTCCGCTGCCTGCTGCTGCGGCGCGCCGAGGACCGCAGCGATCTGGTGATCGCGGCCCACCACCTCGTCTTCGACGGGATGTCCGTGACCACGGTCCTCACCGATCTGGGCACCGCCTACGCGCAGGCACTGGACGGAGTGGACCCGGCGGCGGAGGTCGCCGTGCGGCAGCCCGCGGCGCTGCCGGCCAACCCGGTGTCGGCGGACCTCGTGAGCTACTGGCGCCGCCGGCTCGCCGACTCCCCCGCTCCGCTGTGGGGCGCCGGTCCGGCCGCGGACGGGCCCCGGACCGGCCGTCCGGCGCGCCGGACGTTCCAGCTGGACCAGGAGGTGTGGGACGCCGTGACCGCGCGCTGCCCCGCGCTGCGCTGCACCCCGTTCATGGTGGCGTTCAGCGCGTTCACGGCGGCGCTGCACGCCACGTGCGGCCGGGACGACCTGGTGGTGTCGGTCCCCGTCGACCAGCGGCCCGGCGAGCGGGAGCGGGACTGGGTCGGGCACTACGTCAGCTACGTGCCGGTGCGCAGCACGGCGGGGGCCGCCGACGCGCGGGCCCACCACGACCGGACGAGCCGCCTGCTGACCCAGGACCTCGGGCACGCCGACGTCCCGCTGCACACCGTGCTGGACGCGCTGGAGCAGGAGGGCGCCGTGCCGGACGCCTGGCGCACGCGCCGGGAGGTGACCTCGGTGGTCTTCGATCTCAACCCCGCCGTCCCCACGGTGAAGTTGGGCGCGGTCACCGGCGAGCTGCGGCTGCCGGAGGTGGCGGAGGCCAAGTTCGACCTCTTCTTCGACGTCATCCCCGTCGAGGGCGGTGTCCTGGTCGACATCATGCACCGGGACCATGTGCCCGCCGGGGACGTGGAGCGGCTGTGGACGCAGTGGTGCGCGGCGCTCCGCCGGATCATCGAGGACACCCCGGCGGGCTGAGCCGCACGGTGGGCTGAGCCGCACGGTGGGCCGGGGCGCACGGTGGGCTGAGCCGCACGGTGGGCCGGGGCGCACGGTGGGCTGAGCCGCACGGTGGGCCGGGGCGGGCGCGGAGGTGCGACGCGGCCGCCCCGGCCGCGGCCGACGCCGGTCAGGTCGCGGCGAGTTGTGCCCGTAGCGTGTCCAGGCCCATGGACCCCAGTTCCAGGGCCCGCCGGTGGAACGCCTTGAGGTCGAAGGCGTGCCCGTGCCGGGCGCGCGCCTCGTCCCGGGCCGCCAGCCACAGCCGCTCACCGATCTTGTAAGCGGGGGCCTGTCCCGGCCAGCCGAGGTAGCGGTCGATCTCGTCCCGCGCCTGGTGGGGGTCGGCGAGGGTCCGCGTCAGCAGGAACTCCAGGCCCAGGGCGGGGGTCCAGCGCGCGCCCTCGTGGAAGCCGCAGCCGGCCGGAATCCGCAACTGGAGGTGCATGCCCACGTCCACCACGACGCGGGCGGCCCGGAACAGCTGCGCGCCGAGCATGCCCAGCAGATCGCCGTCGTCGTCGAGGTGGCCCAGTTCGCGCATCAGGCGTTCTGCGTACAGCGCCCAGCCCTCGCCGTGCCCGGGCACCCAGCACAGCAGCCGCTGGTAGGAGTTGAGGCGGTCCGCGCGGTGTACGGCGGTGCCGATCTGGAGGTGGTGGCCGGGCACGCCCTCGTGGTACACGGTGGTGGTCTCCCGCCAGGTGGCGAACACCGCGCGGTCGCGCGGCACCGACCACCACATGGTGCCGGGCCGGGCGAAGTCCTGGCTGGGGCCGTTGTAGTAGGCGCCGACGCCGCCACCGGACGGCGCGATCCGGCAGTCGAGCGTCGTCAGCGCGTCGGGGATGTCGAACTCGGTCCCGCGCAGCCGGTCCAGTGCCCGGTCGGACAGCGCCTGCATCCAGGCGCGCAGCCCGTCCCGGCCGTGCACCTGGTAGCGGGGGTCGTCGTCGAGCAGGGCGGCGGCCTCGGCCGTTGTCGCCCCGCCGCTGATCCGCCCGGCGACCTGCCGCAGCTCCTCCTCGATGCGGAGGAACTCCGCCCACCCCCAGGCGTAGGTCTCGTGCGGATCGAGCCGGGCGCCCGTGCAGGAGCGGGACTTCAACCGGTAGGTGTCCGCGCCGACGGCGTCCCGCTCCGGCGCCTCGGGCGCGAGGCGGTCGCGGAGGAAGCCGGCGAAGTCCGCGTACCCCTCGGCGGCGGCCCGCGCGCCGGCCTCCAGGGCGGTGCGCAGCGGGGCGGGCACCTCCTGGGCCGCCGCGGGGGCGATCACCGTGGCGAAGTACGACGGTTCCCCGCGCAACCCCGCCCAGCGGGCGCACTGTTCGGCCACCTGCCGCACCTGCCGCACGGCCGGCGCCGCGCCGCGGCCCGCCGCGGTCAGCAGGGAGGCGCGCAGCCCGGTCAGGGCGACGGGCACCTGCGCCAACCGGGCCGCCACGGCCGCCCAGTGGTCCGGTGCGTCGGCGGGCATCAGGTCGAAGACTTCCCGCAGGTGCTGAACGGGGCTGAACGTCACGTTCAGGGCCGCCAGGTCGAGTCCGGCGGCGTGCTCCTCCTGGAGCAGCCGATGGCGTTCGAGGAAGACGGCCCGGGCGACGGTCTCGGTCTCGTCGGCGGGGGTGGCGGCCTCGATCCGGCCCAGCGCCCGGGCGCTCAGTTCGGCCCGCGCCTCATATCCCGCCGGCGAGAAATCCGTCAACTCCCGTTCATTACCCGGGATTCCGAGATAGCTGGCCATGATCGGGTCGAGTTCCGCGTAGTCGGCCACATACGCGTCGCTTATTCTGTGCACCTCTCCCGGAGTGGTGCACATATCGCTGTCATTCGGGGAATGCAATCCCATGCTGGCCCTCCCGAGGGCAGGCGGAATTCCGCTCCGTAGAGCCGGGAACTTCGGGTGGTGAGCCGAGGGTATCCGCTGCCCGGCACCGGACGGCCAGCACCTTGGTTCCCTTTCCGGGGAACGAAGGTATAGCCGCGCATGGCCTTTGGTAGCGCCCGTTCGGCGCTTGGTGTGGGGGCCTGTGTCAAGTGGTGTGATCTTGTTGACTTGCCCTCTGCGCGCGGACACGCTGAATCTCCTGAATGGCACGGGGTGCGGAATTCCGGATCACCTCTTCGATGAATGTCGCGCGTTCCGCAGATCGAGGAAAGGTATGCAGATGAAGAGTGAGAACGGGGACGCCGCCCGGCCTGAATCCGCCGGCGACGGCGACCGGGTGATTCCCGCTTCTCCGGCACAGCACTACCTTTACCGGCAGCAGGCGGCACCGACCGCGGCCACCGGCGGCCTCGCCCACTGCCTCACGCTGCCCGCGGCGGCCGAGGCGGCGACGCTGCGGGCCGCCGTCGGCGACCTGGTGCGCCGGCACGAGGCCCTGCGGACCCGCTTCGCCGTGCGGGACGACGCCGTGGTGCAGGTCGTCGCGGCGTCGGGCCGGTTCGACTGGCGCCTCCGTACGGCCGCGGACGCCGCCGCAGCGCGCGAACTGCTCGCCGCGGAGGCCGTCGAGCCGTTCGACCTGCACGCCGGTCCTCTGCTGCGGGCCGTTCTGGTCCGCGCGCCCGGCGCCGACCCCACCCTGCTGCTCACCGCCCACCGGACCGTCGTGGACGCCCGGTCGATGGCGGCACTGGCCGACGAGCTCGTCCACGGCTACCGCGCCATGCTCCTGGGGCCGCACGAGCCGCGCGAACCCGCGCCCTCCTACCCGGAGTTCACGGCCCGGCACGAGGCGTGGCTCGACACTCCGCAGGGACACACCGCGCTGGCCTTCTGGCGGGAGCAGCTCGCCGACGAAGCGCCCCGTCCGCGGTGGCCCTCCAGCGGGCGGGACGACGGCCGCGCTCCCCTCCGGCGCAGCCACCGCTTCCCGCTTCCCGCCGAGGCCGTCACCGCCCTGGAGGCGCGGTGCCGAGCGGCCGGAACGTCCCTGGACACCGGCCTGTCGGCGGTCTTCGCCGTACTGGTCAGCCGGTACGGGGGCACCACCGACGTCCGGGTCGCGGTCCCGCCCACCGGCCCGGAGCCCGGCCCCCGGCCGTTCCCCGACCCGGTCGGGCCGCTGGAGGGGATGTCCGTCCTCCGCTGCGACCTGGCCGACGCCCCGTCCTTCGGCGACCTGCTGTCCCGGGTCGCCCGGAGCGCGGAACGGGCCGCCGCGCACCGGCAGCTGCCGCTGGAATGCGCGGCACCGCGCCTCGCCCCCGCGCACGACGCCGCCCCGCACGTGGCCTTCGCCGTCCGCGCGACCCCGGGGCGGCGGTGGGAGGTGCCCGGCGGCACGGTCGCCGACATCGCGGCACCGGACACCGGCGCGTTCGCCGGGCGCTGCGACCTCGCCCTCGACGTGGTGCCGACCGGCTCGGGGCACGAGGCCGTGCTGTACGCGGCGGAGGGCGTCCTCGACGCCGACGCTCTGGCGGCCCAAATGGCCCGCCACTACGTGCAGTTGCTGATCGGCGTCAGCCGGGACCCGGACCTCTCCGTGGCCCGGGTGCCGCTCCTGACCGCCGAGGAGCGGGGGCGGCTGGCCGCGCCGCCGCGCCGGGAGCCGAGGCCGGCACCGGAGACGGTCTGCCACGAGCGGTTCGCCGAACAGGCCCGGCTGCGCCCCGACGCCACCGCCGTGATCTGCGAGGACCGGACCCTGACCTACCGTGAGCTGGACCGCCGCAGCAACCGGCTGGCGCACCACCTCCGCGCCCGCGGCGTGCGCCCGGAGACCCGCGTCGGCCTGTCCACCGCCCGCACCGAACACCTCGTCGTGGCGCTCCTGGGCATCCTCAAGGCCGGCGGGGCGTACGTCCCCCTCGACCCCTCCTCGCCGCCCGAACGGCTGCGCCACATCGCCGAGGACGCCGGGATCGCCCTGCTGGTGCGCGACGGCGGCGAGCCCGGCACGCCGACCGCGTACGACGGTCCGGTGGTCGACCTGACCGCGGACGCCGACGCCCTCGCCGCCTGTCCCGACCACGCCCCGGAGCCGGCGGCCACCGCCGACGACCTCGCCTACGTCATCTACACCTCGGGCTCCACCGGGCGCCCGAAGGGCACCCTGATCCCGCACCGCAACATCATCCGGCTGTTCGGCACCACCCGGCAGTGGTTCGGCTTCACGGACCGGGACGTGTGGACGCTGTTCCACTCGTACGCCTTCGACTTCTCGGTGTGGGAGATCTGGGGGGCGCTGCTGCACGGCGGGACGCTCGTGGTCGTGCCGTACGACGTCAGCCGGTCCCCGGAGGACTTCCTGCGCCTGCTGCGCAGCACGGGCACGACGGTGCTCAACCAGACGCCGTCCGCCTTCCACCAGTTGATGGCGGCCGAGGAGGCGGCGACCGCGGGCGGCGCGGGCGACGGGCTCGCGCTGCGCTGGGTGGTCTTCGGCGGCGAGGCGCTGGACCTGCGGAAGCTGCGCCCCTGGCTGCTGCGGCACGGTGCGCGGCGGCCGCGGCTGGTGAACATGTACGGCATCACCGAGACCACCGTGCACGTGACCTACCGGCCGATCACCCTGGCGGACACCGAGGCGGGACCGCGCAGCGCCATCGGGCGGCCCCTGCCGGACCTCCAGCTGTACGTCCTGGACGCGCACGGCCAGCCCGTGCCGCCGGGCGTGCCGGGCGAACTGTTCGTCGGCGGCGCGGGGTTGGCGCGGGGCTATCTGAACCGGCCCGACCTGACGGCGGAGCGGTTCCTGCCGCATCCCTTCGGCGACGACCCGGACGCCCGCGTCTACCGCACCGGCGACCTGGTCCGGCTGCTCCCCGACGGGGACCTGGAGTACTGCGGACGCCTCGACGACCAGGTGAAGCTGCGCGGGTTCCGGATCGAGCTGGGCGAGGTGGCGGCGGCCCTGGCCGAGTCGCCGGCGGTCGCGGAGGCGGTGGCCGTCCTCAGGACGGATCCGCAGGGCACGGAGTACCTCGCCGGGTACGTGCGGACCGCGGACGGCACACTCGACGAGGCGGCGCTGCGGACGGCGTTGGCGCGGCGGCTCCCCGACTACATGGTGCCCGCCGCCCTCGTGGCCCTCGACCGCTTCCCGCTCACCGGCAACGGCAAGGTGGACCGCGACCGGCTGCCCGACCCCCGGCCGCCGCACAGCGCGGCCGAGGCGGCGGCAGCGGCGGACGCCGTCGACGGGCGGAACGACGTGGAACGCGCACTGGCGCGCGTCTGGGCGGAGGTGCTGGGACTGCCGCGGGTCGGCATCGACGCGAACTACTTCGCCGCGGGCGGCGACTCCATCCGCAGCATCCGGATCCTGGCCAGGGCCCGGGAAGAGGGACTGGACTTCGGCATCCCCGACCTCGTCCGCCATCCGACGATCCGCGAACTCGCGCCGCTGGTAAGGGTGTCGGCGCAACCGGCGGCGGCCCGCGCGGACGCGCCCTTCGGCGCCCTCGGCCCGCGCGACCGGGACCGGGTCCCCGCGGGCGTGCTCGACGCCTATCCCCTCTCCTCCCTCCAGGCCGGGATGGTCTACCACAGCGAACTCACCGGGGGCGGCGGCGAGCAGCTCTACCACAACGTCACCAGCTACCACCTCCGCGCCCCGTACGCGGAGGCGGCCTGGCGCACGGTGATCGGGACCGTACTGGCCCGGCACGAGGTGCTGCGGACCTCCTTCGACCTGGACACCTTCGACGAGCCGGTGCAGTTGGTGCACGACCGGGTCGAACTGCCGCTGACCTTCGAGGACCTGAGCCACCTGGCGGAGGCGGACCAGCGGGCGGCGGTGGCGGAGCGGTTCGCCGCGGAGCGGCGCCGCCCCTTCGACTGGCGGGCCGCCCCGCTCATCAGGTTCCACGTGCAGCGGCGCTCGGCGGACACCTGCCAGCTGTTCGTGGTCGAGCACCACGCGATCCTGGACGGCTGGAGCGAGCGGTCGCTGACGGCGGAACTGCTCGACCGGTACCGCAGCGAGGTGGGCGGCGCCGCCCACTCCTGGCCGGACACGGCCCCCGCCTCACGGTTCCGCACCTTCGTCGAGCTGGAGCGCGCGGCGCAGGACGACGACGCGCAGCGGGAGTTCTGGTCCGCCGAACTCGCCGGCGCCGAGACCGCGCCGCTCCCCCGCTGGCGGGCCGCCCGGCCCACCGGGGAGATGGTGTGCGCCGAGGCACCGCTCCCCGCCGCGCTCTCCGACGACCTCCGCGACCTGGCCGACGCCCTCGGGGTGCCGCTGCGCATCGTCCTGCTGGCCGCGCACCTGCGGGTGCTGGGGCAGCTGGGCGGCAGCGACGACGTGCTGACCGGCGTCGTCTGCAACGGCCGGGCCGAGGAACGCGACGGCGACAGGACGCTCGGGGTGTTCCTGAACACCGTGCCGATGCGCTGCCGTCTGGGCGACGGGACCTGGATGGACCTGATCGGCCGGACCGCGGAGCTCGATCTGCGCGTCCAGGACCACCGGCGCTACCCGGCGGCGGACCTGATGTCGCTCGCCGGCACCGGCCCCGCGTACGAGACGTTCTTCAACTACACGCACTTCCACGTGTCGGAGTCGGTCGGCGCGGGCGGCGGACTGGACGTCCTCTCGGAGGAGTGGGCCGCGCACTCCGACTTCCCCTTCGGGGCGGAGTTCTCGCTCGACGACGGCGCCGACCGGCTGGTGATGGCGCTGCGGTACGACGCCGGCCGCTTCGAGGCCGAGCAGATCGAGCTGATCGACGGCTACTACCGCACGGCGCTCCGGGCCATGGGCGAGGACCCCTCGGCCCGGTACGCCGACCACCCGCTGCTGTCCGCGACGGAGGAGAAGTGGCTGGCGCAGTGGAACGACACCCGGCGGGAGTTCCCCGAGGACCACGTGCTGCACCGGCTCGTCGCGCAGCAGGCCGCCCGCACCCCGCAGGCGCCGGCCGTCCGCTTCGAGGGGGCCACGCTCACGTACCGGGAGCTGGACGAGGCCGCCGGACGCCTGGCGCACCGGCTCCGGGAACTCGGTGTCGGCCGCGGCCGGTTCGTGGGGGTGCTGCTGGAGCGGTCCCCCGAGCTGGTGATCGCTCTGCTGGCCGTCCTGAAGGCGGGCGGCGGCTACCTCCCGCTGTCGCCCGAGGACCCGGACGACCGGGTGCGCGAGCTGATCGGGGAGGCCCGGCCGACCGTCGTGCTGACCACCGGGGCGGCCGCCGCCCGGCTGACCGGCAGCGGGGCCGTAGTGGAGTGCGTCGACGGCCATGAGCGGCGGTGGGCGGACCGCCCGGCCGCCGGCCCGGACGACGCCGCCGGCCCGGCCGACCCGGCGTACATGATCTTCACCTCGGGTTCGACCGGTCGCCCCAAGGGCGTCGTGGTGCCGCACCGTGCGATCGCCAACCGGCTGCTGTGGATGCAGGCCGAGTACCGGCTGCGGCCCGGTGAGCGGGTGCTGCAGAAGACCCCGGCCACCTTCGACGTCTCGGTCTGGGAGTTCTTCTGGCCGCTGATCACCGGCGCCGTGGTGGTCCTCGCCCGGCCGGGCGGCCACCGCGAGCCGCGCTACCTGGCGGAGCTGATCGCCCGGGAGGAGGTGGGCACCGTCCACTTCGTCCCGTCGATGCTGCGCGCGTTCCTCGACACCCTCGACGACCGCGAGTTGGCCCGCTGCGCCCCGTTGAGCAGGGTGTTCTGCAGTGGGGAGGCGCTCGACAGCGCCCTGCAACGGCGCTTCCTGGCGCGCCTGGACGCCGACCTGTTCAACCTCTACGGCCCCACCGAGGCGGCGGTCGACGTGACTTCCTGGCACTGCCGGGACGACGGGCGGGAGGCGGTGCCCATCGGCCGCCCGATCGCCAACACCGAGACCCACGTCCTGGACCGGCACCGCCGGCCGGTACCGGTCGGCGTCACCGGCGAGCTGTACCTCGCGGGCGACTGCCTGGCGGACGGCTACCACGGGCAGCCCGAGCTGACGGCGGAGCGCTTCCCGCACCTGACGCGCCGGGACGGCACCGGCGTCCGGCTCTACCGCACCGGCGACCTGGCCCGGTGGACTCCGGACGGCGTCCTGGAGTACGTCGGCCGCGCCGACCACCAGGTGAAGATCCGCGGGATGCGGGTGGAGCCGGGCGAGATCGAGGAGGCGCTGGCCCGGCACCCGGCGGTGCGCGGCTGCGCGGTCCTGCTGACGTCGGACCGGCTCACCGCGTACCTGGTCGGCGCGGGCGCACCGGACACCGCCGGGTGCGCGGCCTTCCTCAAGCAGCGGCTGCCCGCGCACATGGTGCCGTCCGCCTGGCGCTGGATCGACCGGCTGCCGCTCACGCCGAACGGCAAGGTGGACCGCAACGCCCTCGCCCGCCTGGGCGCGGCGGAGCCGGCCGCCGCCACCGCCCCGGCCCCACCCCGTGACGACTGGGAGGCGCGCCTGACGTCGGTGTGGGAGGACGTGCTGGGCGCCCCCGTGCGCAGCGTCCACGACGACTTCTTCGACCTCGGCGGGCACTCGCTGTCCGCGCTGCGGCTGGTGGCGCTGGTCCGCCGGGCGTTCGGCGCCGAGCTGCCGCTGTCGGCCCTGCTGGGCCACCCCACCGTCGCCGAGCAGGCCGCCCTGCTGCGCACCGGCGCGGGGGCACCGGCCACGGGCGGCGCCCTGGTCCCGCTGCGCGCCGGGGGCGGCCGGCGCCCGGTGTTCCTCGTCCACCCGGTGGGCGGCACCGTGTTCGGCTACCGGGAGCTGGCCGCGGCCCTGGCCGAGGACCACCCCGACCTGCCGGTCCTCGGCTTCGCCGCCCGCGGCTTCGAGCCCGGGCAGCGCCCTCGGGAGACGGTCGCGGAGCTGGCCGACCGGTACCTGACCGAGCTCCTCCAGGTGCAGCCCGAAGGGCCGTACCGCCTGCTCGGCTGGTCCTTCGGCGGCCTGGTCGCCGTCCAGATGGCCACCGCCCTGCGGGACGCCGGGCAGGAGGTGGAACTGCTCGGTGTGCTGGACAGCGCCTGCCCGCCCACTCCCGGACCGACCGCGGCCGACGAGGCGGACGTGCTGCGCCACTTCGCCGAGGACCTGTACCGCTCCGCGGGCCTGACCCGACCCGCGGAGCAGGAGGGCGCAGGCCCCACCGGGCTCGGCTCCCTGCTGGACGAGCTGCGTGCCGCGCAGGTCCTCCCCGACCTGGAGGAGGACCGGTTCACCCGGGCCTTCGACGTCTTCCGGGCGCACCTCGCGGCCCAGGCCGGCTACCGCCCGCCCGCCTACCCCGGACGGCTGCTGTACGTCCACGGCGACGACCCCGACGGCGCGGACCGCGCCCGGCGGTGGCAGCGGGCCACGGGTGCGGACCTCCTCGCCCGGCCGTTCCCCGCCGATCACTACGCGCTGCTGCGCCCGCCCCACGTGGCCCGCATCGCGCACACCATCACGCAGTTGCTGGACAACGGTACGGAGGAACGATGACCGGCCTGGGAGCGGTACGGCCACTGGCCACCGCCACACAAGCACGGCTCTGGGCGGCCGAACAGCTGACGCCGGGGACGGGCGAGCTCAACGTGCCGGTGGCCCTGCGGCTGCGCGGCCCGCTGGACTCCGACGCCCTCGTGCGGGCGCTGCGCGCCCTGGCCGCCCGGCACGAGTCGCTGCGCAGCACCTTCGCGCTGGACACCCGCGGCAGGCTCCGCTGGACGGCCCACGGGCCGGAACACTTCCGCGTCGAGGTCGTGGACCTCACCGACCGGCCGGATCCGCACGCCGCGGCGCAGCGCCTCGTCGAGGACGTCGCCTGGCGCCCCTTCGACCTGGCGTCCGAGGTGCTGCGGACCGCGGTGCTGACCCTGGCCCCGGACGACCATGTGCTGGTGTGCGCCGGTCACCATGTGGTCTTCGACGACTGGTCGGTGGCGGTGTTCTTCCGGGAGCTGGAGGTGCTGTACGCCGCGGCGCTCCGGGGGTTGGACGGTGCCCGGATGCTGCCGCCGCTGGCGTTCGGCTACACCGAGCTGAGCTTCGAGGAGCAGCGGCTGCGGTCCCGTGGCACATTGGACGATCAAGTCGCCTACTGGGCAGGTCAGTTGGCGGGTGCCGAGCCGGTCGCCGTGCCCGCGGACCGGCCGCGGCCCACGGTGCGCACCGCACACGCCGACGAGCACGCGTTCGCCCTGCCCGGCCCCCTGGTGACCCGGCTCACCGAGGTGGGGCGGGCGTGCGGCGCCTCCCCGTTCATGACGCTGCTGGCCGGGTTCCACGCGCTGCTGCGGCGGTGGACCGGGCAGACCGACATCACCGTGGGGACGCTGGTGACCGGCCGGACCACGCCGGAGCGGGAGAAGTTGATCACGTGTCTGGTCAACACGCTCGCCATCCGCTCGACCGCCCCGAAGGGGGTCCCCTTCGTCGACCTGCTCACCGGGATCCGGCAGCGCACCCTGGATGCCTTCGCCCATCAGGAGGCCCCGTACGACCAGGTCGTCGCCGCGCTCCCGGAGCCGGCGGCCGGTCGGCGCCCGCTCGTCCAGGTCACCTTCGAGCTCCAGAACACCACCACCGACGTGGCCGCGCTGCGCGGCGGCCGGGGCGAACTGCCCGTCTTCCGGGGCCTTGCGACCACCGCCCACCCCGTGCCGCGGCTGACCGCGCGCCACGACCTGGAACTGGCGCTCGGCACCGGCGCCGGGGACGCCGAACTGTCCGGGCGGGTCGTCTATCCGACGGACCTCTTCGACGCGGGCACGATCACGGCGGTGGTGCGGGACTTCCGGACCCTGCTGGACGAGGTGGCGGCCGATCCGCACCGTCCGGTCTGAGCCCGCCGCCGACCGGTGAGCGGCGCCGGCCCGGTGCCGAACGGGGCCCGCAGTCCGTTGCGTCGGCCCCGTCATCACCTCGAAAAGCCGCTCTGGCAGGATGCGCCGGTCCGAACTCATGGAGGTGTTCCGGTGACTCACGACCAGGAAGTACGCAAGCCCGCGGTACCGGCCGGCGAACAGGCACCGGCGGCGCGCGGCCGGCCGGCGATGGTGGCCACGGTGGTGTTCCTGCTCTTCACCGTCATGCTCGGGGGTGCCCTGCCCACCCCCCTGTACGGGCTCTACAGCGCCCGCTTAGGGCTCACCCCGGTGCTGGTCACCGTGGTGTTCGCGCTGTACGCGGTGGGCGTGGTGGCCGCGTTGCTGCTCGGCGGGGTGTCCGACCGGATCGGCCGCCGTGCCGTGATCGGGCCGGCCATGCTCGTCGCGGCGGCGAGCTGTGCGGTGTTCGCGGTCTTCCCGACGCTGCCGGGGCTGCTGGCCGGGCGGCTGCTCAGCGGCATCTCGGTCGGACTGGCCACCGGGGCCAGCACCGCCTATCTGCGGGAGCTGCACCCGCGGCCGGCCACCGCCGCCCTGCTGGCCACGGTGACCAGCATGCTCGGGCTGGCCGGTGGGCCGCTGCTGGGCGGTGTGCTGGCCGAGTTCGCGCCCCGCCCGCTGCTCACGCCCTATCTGGTGATGGCGGCCCTGCTGCTGTCGGGCCTGGTGCTGTTCCGCCTGCCCGAGACGGTCATACGCACCCAAGGGCCGTTCCGGGTACAGCGGTTGGCGGTGCCGCCGCAGGCGCGGGGGGTCTTCACCGCGGTCGCGGTCTCGGTCTTCGCGGGCTTCTCGGTGCTCGGTCTGCTGGCGGGCCTCACCGGTACGTTCCTGGCCCAGGGGCTGCATCGGCACAGTCCGCTGCTGACCGGGCTGGTGGCCGGCTGCGCCTTCGCGGCCGCCGGTCTCGCGCAGGTGGTGTCCGCCCGGGCGGAGGCGGTGCGGGCCACCGTGGTGGGCATGTCGATGATCCCGGTGGGCCTGGCGCTGATCATCGCCGCGCTGCCCGCCCGCTCCCTCACGCTGTTCCTGGCGGGGGCCGCCCTCGGGGGCGGCGGCGCGGGCGCGGCGTTCCGCTCGGGTCTGGCGGCGCTCACCGCCCGGGTGCCCGCGGCCCGCACCGGCGAGGTCGCCTCCAGCTACTTCGTGGCCGCCTATCTGGGGCTCACCCTGCCGGTCATCGGCGTGGCCGTCCTGCTGTCGTGGTTCTCGTTGGTGACCGCCGCGGGCGTATTCGCCGGAGTCGTCACCCTGCTCGCGCTGGCCGGGATCCGCAGCGCCCTGACGCTCCGCCGGAAGGGCGACTGAACTCCCTTATGGAATAAGGCACCGCTGGGAAATCGGCAGTGCATCGGCGTCCCGTCACCTCCTGGTGGCGGGACGCCGTGCCGCGCGGCGGTGTTGGTCCTGCAACCGGGCGGCCGGCGTATGGCGGCGGACCCCAGCAGCCCGGCCGGCGCACGGCAAGACCCACCTTTGCGCCGACTTCCGATCTTCGGCCGTATCGCGCTGTCGGGGTCCCACGGCGCCTGCCTATAGTGATCATTCGAAGGTCCCGGAAATACCGAATATTCCTGCACGTTCCGAAATGCAATGAGATAAGGACAGTGCCGTGAGTGGGAAGTTGAACGGGAAGGTCGCCCTCGTCACCGGCGCGAGCCGGGGAATCGGCGCCGCGGTCGCGAAGCGCCTCGCCGAGGACGGCGCCGATATCGCCCTCACCTACCGGTCGAACCGCGAAGCCGCTCTCTTCACCGCGGAGCACGTGGCGAAGGAGACCGGCCGGCGGACCCTCGCGATCCGGGCCGATGCCGCGGACACCGAGGCGATCACGTCCGCGGTGGAGCAGACCGTCCGGGAACTCGGCCGCCTGGACATCCTGGTGAACAACGCCGGGGTCAGCGACATGACGCTGCCGAACATCGTCGACGTGCCGGTGGAGACCATCGACCGGCTGCTCGACGTGAACATACGCGGCGCGATCCTCACCGCCCGCGCTGCGGCCCGGCACCTGCCGTCCGGCGGGCGGATCGTCAACATCGGCTCGTGCCTGGGCGAGCGGGTCACCGGCCCCGGCTTCGCGGTCTACGCGGCGAGCAAGGCGGCGATCACCGGTCTGACGAAGGGCCTGGCCCGCGATCTCGGCCCGCGCGGCATCACCGTGAACGAGGTCGCGCCGGGGCCGACGGACACCGACATGAACCCGCAGGACGGCCCGGCCGGGGAACTCCAGAAGGGGCTGTCCCCGCTGAGCCGCTTCGCGACCCCGGCCGAGATCGCCGCCGCCGTGGCGTATCTGGCGTCCCCGGAGGCCGCGTTCACCACCGCCGCGCGGATCGGCGTCGACGGCGGTGGCAACGCCTGAGGCGGGCCCGGCGCGCGCCTCGTCCGGCTCAGTTCGGCACGGCGAGCGGTGCGCCGCGGCGTTCGACGGCCTGCTGGTAGAGGCGGCCGGCGCGGTAGGAGGAGCGGACCAGCGGGCCGGACATGACGCCGGCGTAGCCGATCTCCTCGGCCTCCTCCTTGAGCTCCACGAACTCGGCCGGCTTGACCCAGCGTTCGACGGGGTGGTGCCGCACGGAGGGGCGGAGGTACTGGGTGATCGTGATCAGCTCGCAGCCCGCGTCGTGGAGCTCCCGGAGCGCCTGGCTGATCTCCTCGCGGGTCTCGCCCATGCCCAGGATCAGGTTGGACTTGGTGACCAGGCCGGCCTCGCGGGACTTGGTGATGACCTCCAGCGACCGCTCGTAGCGGAAGCCGGGGCGGATCCGCTTGAAGATCCGCGGGACCGTCTCGACGTTGTGGGCGAACACCTCGGGGCGGGAGGAGAAGACCTCCGCCAGCGCTTCCGGCGCGCCGTTGAAGTCGGGGGCCAGGAGTTCCACCTTGGTCCGCCCGGCCTCGCGGTCCGCCGTCATCGCGTGGATCCGGCGGACGGTCTCGGCGTAGAGCCAGGCGCCGCCGTCCGCCAGGTCGTCGCGGGCGACGCCGGTGATCGTGGCGTAGTTCAGGTCCATGGTGACGACGGACTCGCCGACCCGGCGCGGCTCGTCGCGGTCCAGTGCCTCCGGCTTGCCGGTGTCGATGAGGCAGAAGTCGCAGCGGCGGGTGCACTGGTCGCCGCCGACGAGGAAGGTCGCCTCGCGGTCCTCCCAGCACTCGAAGATGTTGGGGCAGCCCGCTTCCTGGCAGACGGTGTGCAGGCCCTCGTTCTTGACCAGGGCCTGCAGGTGGTTGTACTCGGGACCCATTTTCGCCCGGGTCTTGATCCACTCGGGCTTGCGCTCGATGGGGGTCTGGCTGTTGCGGACCTCCAGGCGCAGCATCTTGCGTCCGTCGGGTGCGACTGCGGACACGTCCGGTACCTCTCTTCTGCCCCCACCGGGGGTGGGGATCATCGCTTCGGCGGGCCCAGGCTACGCCCACCGGCGGGACGCGACCGGTGGGATTCGGCCCGGCCCGATCACCGGCGAACGCGCCGGAACGACCGCGGGGCCGGGGCGGACCGCCCGGGGAAGCTGGCGTGAAACCGCTGCCTTCCGGCCATCCAAGAGCGGGGGGCAGTGTCCCGTGCGACCAGCCCACGGTCTTCCGGACGGGGGCGCGTTGCCCCTTTGCCTCTTCTGAAAGGCAATGGCCAACTAGTTCAGAGCACCGCCGCACCGAGAAGAGAGAGGGTGCTACTGGGGTAAAAGTGGTGAGCTGTGACAGAGGAGCTTCATGCATCGCACAGACGAGGGACCCAAGACGTCGATGACGGGGCGTCAGGCCGAGCTTCGCCGGCTCGGCGCGGCCCTGGAGGACGGCGCCCGCGGCGGCCCGGTCCGCGTTCTGGTCACCGGCGAACCGGGCATCGGGCGGACCACCCTGCTCCGCACGTTCTCGGCCGCCGCCCGCGCACAGGGCCGCATCGCCGTCGACGTGCCGTGCCCCCCGCACGGCCACCAGCCGCCGTTCGCCCTCGCCCGCCAACTGGCCGCGAAACTCGCCGCGTTGCTACCGCCGGAGGATCCCCACCGCACCGCCCTCGACGCCTCCTTATCCGCCGCGGCCGGCCGCACCGGACCGCCGGGCCAGGCGGCGGACACCTTGCTGGCCGACGCCCGGGCCGCCCTCGCCGCACTGACGCCCGACGGGCCCGTGCTCCTCAGCCTCGACGACGCCCACCGGGCCGACACCGCCTCGCTGGACTTCCTCCGCCGGCTCCTCCTCACCCCTCCCCCCGCCCGCCTGGTCCTGATCGCCTCCGCACGGGACGGCGAGAGCCGGGCCGGCGGCCCCGGAGAGCTGCACGAACTCTTCGCCGGGGCACGGCACATACCGCTGGTGGGGCTGGCGCCGTCGCAGTCCGCCGCGCTGATCCGGCGCGTGGCGCGCCGCGCGCCGACCGCCGACGTCGTCGCGGAGTGCCACCGCGCCTGCGCGGGCAACCCCTACCTGCTCACCGAGGTCGCCCGGATCCTGCGCGACCGGCCCGCGGCCGCCGCCGACGCGACACCGGCCGCCGCCCTGCGGCCCGCCCCCGTCGCGGAGTCGATCGGGACCCGGCTGGCCGGGCTCGACCCGAACGCCGGGAAGGTCGCCCTGGCCATCGCCGTCGCGGAGACCCACTCCGCGGCCGATCCGCTCCTCGTCTCCCACCTCAGCGGACTGACCCTGGCCGAAACCCTCGCCGCCGTGGACCTGCTGGTCTGCATGCACCTCGTCGGCGACGACCACGAGCTGTTCCTGCGCCACCGCGTCGTACGCAACGCGCTGCTGGGCCGGATGACCCTGATGGCCCGCAACGCCGCCCACCTCGCGGCCGCCGCCTACCTCCACGGCAAGCAGGCCCCCGCCGAACGGATCGCCGACCACCTCGCGGCGTCGACGGTGCCCCTGGACGAACCCTGGGCCGCGCCGGTACTGCTGCGGGCCGGGCAGAAGGCCCTCGCGGCACGGGAACCGGACCGGGCCCGGCGCTATCTGGAGCACGCCGTCCTCGCCGCGTCGGGTGAGGACCGGAGGGTCGCCATCCTGGAGCTGATCGACGCCAAGATCGGGATCGACCTGGCGCAGGGCCTCCACGAGGCGGTCAGGACGCTGGAGGAGGCCACCGACGACGCCCTCCGGCTCCCCCTGCTGGCCCGCATCAGCACGGCCCTGTACCTGGGCTCCGAACCCGGCGCGGCGGCCCGGACGACGCTCACCGCCGGTCGCGCCGGCTCCGGCTGGCAGCAGGTGCACCGCCTGCTCGACGGGCTCCACGCCTACCCGCTGCCGAGCGCCGCGCAGCTCGGCGACGAGCGCCTCGCGCCCAAGGGCCGCGGGCTGGGCCGCCGCACGGCCGCCGAGGCCGACTTCTGCGGCCCGGACCGGGTGGCGGCGGCGACCTCCGTCGTGAGCGCGCTGCGCGGCCACCTGACGTGCCGGCCGGCCGACGCGGTGCGCGACGCGCGGGAGGCGTTGCGGGAGGAGCGGGGGCTGTGCCTGCACCCGGTCCTCAGGCTGCTGGCGCTGATGGTCCTGACCTGGAACGGCCGCGACGAGGACGTGACGGCCCAACTGCGGCTCCACCACGACTGCGCGGACTGCCACGAGCACCCGCTGCACCGGGCCCTGCTGCTGCCCGTCACCGCGCGCATGGCCCTGATGCGCGGCCGGCTGCGCACCGCGCACGAGCAGCTCGGCGAGTGCGTCGACGCGCTCGTGCACTACGGGACGCGGCCGCAACACCCGTTGCTGCTCTGGATCGTGGGGATGCTGGCCGAGGTCCGGCTCGCGACGGGGCAGGGTGCCGAGGCCCGCGCGCTGCTGCGCGAGCACGGCGGCCTGGGCGGCCGGTCACCGGACTGGCTCCATCGCGACGTGTGGCTCACGCGCGCCCGGCTGCGGGCCGACGGCGGCGATCTGCCGGGCGTCCTGGCGGACCTGGCGGAGGTCACCGGCGCGACCACCCCGCTCGGCCCGACCGGCGGCGTCCACGCGTACGTCCACACCGTCGATCTGCTGACGCAGTTGGGGCGGCACGCGGAGGCCCGGGACACCGCCCGGGCGCTGCTGCGGACCGCCGAGGCGATGGACACCCCGCGGGAGCGCGGTATCGCCCTGCGGGTGCTCGGCGCGCTGGGCGGGGCGCCGGACGGCGAGGAGCTGCTGCGCGAGGCGATGCGGCTGCTGGCGGGCGCGCACGCCGACTTCGACCTCGCGCACGCCGCCGCCGACCTGGCCTGCCTGCTGTTCGACGAAGGGCGCTACGAGGAGGCGACGGCGGAGCTGAGCACGGCGCTGGAACTGGCGGACCGGTGCGGCGCCCGGCCGCTCGCGGCGCGGGTGCGGCAGCGGCTCGCCGCCTCGGAAGGGCGGTCCGCCGGCCGGTCGCCGCTGGGCGGTGTGCTGAAGCTGACCAAGCGGGAGAAGCAGATCCTCGTCGACGCCGTACGGGGCTCGACCAACGAACGGATCGCGACGACCCTGCACATCACCCGCCGCACGGTGGAGCTCCACCTGTCCAGTGCCTACCGCAAGCTCGACATCACCGGCCGCAAGGACTTCCCGCACCTGTTCCGCACCGCCGGGCTGTGGCCGCTGCTGGTGGATTCCGCCTCCACCTGACCGGTGGGCCGCGGGCCTGCACCGGCCGGGGAGCCCCGGGAACGCGGACTCTCTCGGGCCCGGTCCGACGCCCCTCGGTACCCGGCCGCCCGCGCTACGGCACGGGCCGTGATGTGCCGCGCCCCGGCCGCCGCCACGATGGCCCGAGGCGCCCGACCGCCCCTTGTCCAGGTTGTTCGGTTCCCTTCCCACTCCGGAGGTTTTCTGATGGACCAAGACGACAGCCGCACCGATCCGTTCACCGCCGTGGTGGTGCTGTCGGGAGGCATGGACTCCACGACGCTCATGGCGCACTACGCCGCACTGCACTACTCGCTGATCGCCGTCACCGTCGACTACGGACAGCGCCACCACCGCGAGATCGAAGCGGCCCGGACGGTGGCCGCCCACTACGGTGCCCGGCACCACGTGGTGGACCTGCGGGGCTACGGGGCGCTGCTCCGCGGGTCGGCACTGACCGACGACCAGGTCAACGTCCCCGACGGGCACTACGCGGAACAGTCCATGCGGGCCACCGTCGTGCCCAACCGCAACGCGGTGCTGGCGAACGTCGCGGTGTCGGTCGGGGTGGCGCACCGCGCGTCGGTGGTCGCCCTGGGCATGCACGCCGGTGACCACTTCATCTACCCCGACTGCCGGCCCGAGTTCGTCAGCGCGCTGCGCGAACTGGTCGCCGTGGCCAACGAGGGCTTCGCGGTGCCCCAGGTGGAGGCGCCGTTCCTCGCCTGGTCCAAGACCGACATCGCCACGCACGGCACCCGGTTGGGCGCCCCGCTGGAGCTCAGCTGGTCCTGCTACAAGGGCGGCAGCCGGCACTGCGGCACCTGCGGCACCTGCTACGAGCGGCGGGAGGCGTTCCGGAACGCCGGGCTGGCCGACCCGACCGACTACCTCGACGACGTGACGGACTACGCGGCACCCTGATCACGCCCGGCCCGTCCGCGGGCCGGCAGCCGGAACGGGCCGGACTCCCACGAGAGGAGTCCGGCCCGTCGGCACCACCGGTCCCGGGTACGCCGCACCCGTCGCGGCACGGGGTGCGGTCACGCGGCCCGGTCCGCCCCGAGGATCAACTCGCCCAGGTCCGCGGCCGAGTGCAGCACCACGTCCGGCCCCTCGGGCGTCCCCTCGGGCGGCAGACCGCCGCCGTTCCCGGTGCGCACGCCGACGACCACGGCCCCCAGCCGGCGTCCCAGCGCGATGTCCGACGGGGTGTCACCGACGACGTAGAGCCGGTGGTCGGGCGCGTGGCCGAGCCCGTCCAGCGCCCGCCGGGCCAGCGTGGTCTTGCAGTCGGCGTCGGGGACCTGCGCGTCCCGGGCCGCCAGGTCGTCCCGGGTCAGGACCGGACCGAAGCACTCCCGGACCGCGTAGCGCTCCAGCAGTGCGACGGTGGACTCGGTGCCGACCCAGGAACTGACCAGCGCGAGCCGCACGCCGGCGCCGGACAGCGCCGACAGCATCGGCACCACTCCCGGGTAGAGCGTGCCGTGTGCCATGTAGCGATGGGCCACCTCGTCCACCCGGTCCCGCACCCGCACCGACCCGATGTGCAGGGCCCCGCTGGTGATCGCGGACCAGTAGCCGAAGCCGAGGATCTCCTCGCGTGGCGGCGGTGTCACCCCCTCCTGCCGGTGCAGGTCCAGGACGAACCGGTGGAACATCTCGTAGAAGTCCAGCAGGGTGCCGTCCCGGTCCAGCACGACCGTCGTCCGCGGTGCGCTGCCTATCTCATCCGTCATGTCGATCACACCCGTAACGGTACGGCGAGTTCGCCGGCTCCGGGCGGTGCTTCCCAGGGGAAGACCGTCCAGTCGTCCACCTCGACCGCCTGGAAGTCGGCGGTGTTCGCGGCGCCCAGATTGCGCACCACCACGACGGTGCGGACTTCGGCGGCGCCGAGCTCCAGCACGGTGCTCTTGGCCAGGGCCATGGTGCCGCCGTCGCCCATGATGTCGTCGACCAGCAGCACGTGGGCGCCGCTGAACGAACGCTGCGGGACGACGTAGTTGAGGACGGCCTCGTCGCGCTCGCTGTAGCGGGAGTTGGAGGTGTTCCGGGGGATGCCCAGGATGCGGAAGTCCTCGATCGCCAGCTGGTTCGACAGGGCGATGGCGGGCGGCAGGCCGCCGCGGGCGATGCCCGCCACCACGGTCGGGACGAAGTCGCTGGCGCGGATGTCGTCCGCCAGGCCGTTCAGCATCCGGCCCATCGCTTCCCAACTGATGGTCAGCAGACGGTCCCGCCGCCACATCGGAGTACCGCTCATCGCTCGCCTCCCGAGCCGATCGCCATGTTCCCGGCCGCGCCCGCGGGCCGGTCGTTCCACCGGTCGACCACGTCGGCGGTGCCCGGGCCGGTCCCTATCAGGTCCACCGGCAGCCCCAGTCCGTCCTCGATCCGCGCCACGAACGCCGCCGCCGCCTCGGGCAGCGCGCCGGTGCGCACCGCGCGGCACGACGCGTCCACGTGGTCGAGGAAGGTCAACGCGATCCTGGTGGGCCGGTTGACGCGGACCGCGGCCCGCGCCTGGTCCAGGTCGAAGGTGCCGGCGCGGCGGCGCCGCCCGGTCACCGTGCCGTACTCCACGATGCCCAGCCGCTCGGCCTCCTCCTCGGTCATCTCCGTGGGGAACGGCCCCGCGCCCACCCGGGTCGGGTAGGCCCGGAAGACCAGCACCACCTCGTCGATCGCGGTCGGCCCGAGTCCGGCGTCGGCGGCCGCGGTGCTCGCCGTGCTGTCCTTCCCGACGGTGTACGGGTAGGTGCCGTACAGCACCGACAGGCCGAAGCCGTTGGTGCCTTCGACGTGCACCCGGTCGCCGGCGTCGACGGCGTCGTTCGCCTCCCGCACGGTGTCCGTGAGGTAGGGGGCCAGTTCCGGGACGTCCTCGGCGCGGCGGGCCGATCGCATGGCGCGGGCGGCCAGTGCCGGGCCGTGTCCGCTGCCGGTGCTGCGCACCCGTTCGCTCAGCACCGCGTCGGCCGCCTCCGCGGCGACGTGCTCGGGGTCGATGACGGTGGCGCGGAAGTCCACGCCCACCCGGGACCCCGCGGAGAACTCCTCGATCTCCCGCAGCAGGACGTCCGGGCGGATCAGCACGCCGGCGCCGAGCAGCAGGCGGGTGGCGGGGCGGATCACCGCACTGGGCAACTGGCGCAGTTTCATGGTGCGTCCGGCGTGCACCACGGTGTGTCCGGCCCCCGGCCCCAGTCCGGCCCGCACCGCCACCGCGGGTTCGTCCCGGACCGCCAGGTAGCTGGAGATCTTCCCCTTGGCCTCGTCGCCCCACTGGCCGCCCACGATCACCGTGCCGGGCATGTCCGTGCTCCTTCCGAAGTCTTTCCGAGCACGTCCTCGGCCCGGCGTACGGTGTCGTGCGTCAGGCTCTCGCAGAAGCCGGTGTCCGCGGCCGGTGCGGCCAGTGCCGCGAGGGCCTCCCGGGGCAGTACCTCGGTCACCGACGCGTCGTCCGCCAGCACCGACACCAGGTCGCGTTCGTCCCGGGCGGCGAGCGCGCTGGCCCGTTGCAGGGCCCGGTAGGCGTCGATCCGGTCGGTGCCGCGGTCGACCATCGCCAGCATGACGGCTTCGCTGAGGTGGCTGTGGCGGGACCGGTCGAGGTTCTCCTGCATGCGCTGCGGGAAGACCTTCAGGTCGTCGACCACGGCGGTGGTGGTGACGAGCATCTCGTCGAGCAGTACGCACGCCTGCGGCAGTGTGAAGCGCTCGTTGGCGGAGTTGGCCAGGTCCCGCTCGTGCCACGTCACCACGTTCTCCAGCGCCGGGCCGACCAGCGACCGCAGCAGCCGGGCCAGGCTGCAGATGCGTTCGCTGCGGACCGGGTTGCGCTTGTGCGGCATCGCGGAGCTGCCGATCTGGTCGCCTTCGGCGAAGGACTCGGCGAGCTCCCCGATCTCGGTGCGCTGGAGGTTGCGGATCTCGGTCGCGAGGTTCTCCAGGCAGGCCGCGGTCAGCGCCGCCCAGGAGACGAACTCCGCGATCCGGTCCCGCGCCACCGCCTGGGCGCAGACCTCGGGCTCCGGCAGCCCCAGCCGGGCCAGTACCGCGTGCTGCACCTCCATGCCCTGCGGTCCCAGACCGCCCAGCGAGCCGACCGCGCCGGCGACCTTGCCCATCACGGCGCGTCCGCGCAGTTCGTCCAGCCGGATGTGGCAGCGGGTCAACTGGTCGAGGAATATGGCGAGTTTGAAGCCGAGGGTGACGGGCTGGGCGTGCTGGCCGTGGGTCCGGCCGATCATCACCCGCCCGCCTTCCTCGGCGATCCGCCGGCACAGCCCGGCCATCAGGGCGCCGAGCCGCTCGCCGAGGATGCCGATCGCCTCGTCCAGCTGGAGGGCCAGCGCGGTGTCGATGACGTCGCTGCTGGTCACGCCGTGGTGGACGTAACGGCCGTACGGGGCGCAGGTCTCGGCGAACTGCTGGACCACCGCGTAGAGCTCGTGCCGGCTCATCGACTCGATCTCGGCGATCCGCGCCAGGTCGCACCGGTGGTCGCGGGCGCGGGCCGCGATGGCCTCGGCCGCGTCGGCCGGGATCACGCCCAGCCGGCCCTGGACGGCGGCGAGCGCCCCCTCCACCCGTACGAAGAGCTGGTAGCGGTTGCGGTCGCCGACCAGGGCGCGCATCTCCTCGCTTCCGTAGCGGCCGGCCTCCCAGGGGGCCGTCATCCGGTGGCCTCCTGGGCGTAGTCCAGGGCCACCTGCTGGGTGCGTTCCAGGGCGTGCGGGCGGCTCTCCGACAGCCCGGCCGGCGTCACCTTGATGAACTCCGCCCGGTCCCGGAGTTCGGCCAGCGTGTGGGCACCGGAGTAGCTCATCCCCGACCGCAGTCCGCCGACGAACGGCCGCAGCGTGGCGGCCAGCGTCCCGGTGTACGCGAAGGTGGCCTCGACGCCCTCGGGGGTGTACTCGTCCAGCTCCGCGCGGCTGACCTGCTCGCCGCGGGCGCGCTTGAGGGTCAGCTGCATGCCGAAGGTGACGAAGCCGGTGCTGACCTTGGCGGGTACGCCGTTCCGTTCCACCCGGCGGGCCGCGCTCTCGTCGGCGCCGGCCAGGGCGCTGCCGAGCATCACCGCGTGGCCGCCCGCGGCCAGCGCCTTGACCACGTCGCCCGGCGCCTTGATCCCGCCGTCCGCGATCACCGGGATCCCGGAGCGGGCCGCCTCCTCCGCGCAGTCGAGGACCGCGGTCAGCTGCGGCACCCCGCTGCCCGCGACGATCCGGGTGGTGCAGATGCCGCCGGGGCCGATGCCGACCTTCACGACGTGGGCGCCGGCGTCGATCAGGTCCCGGGTGGCGGCGGCGGTGGCGACGTTCCCCGCGATCAGCGCCGTCTGCGGGAAGCGGGCCCGCAGCTTCTCCACGGAGGCCAGCACGTAGTCCGCGTGGCCGTGGGCGACATCGGTGACCAGGACGTCCACGCCGGCCTCGACGAGGAGGGCGGCCCGCTCCAGGTAGTCGTCGGTCACCCCGACGGCCGCGCCGACCCGCAGCCGCCCCTGCCCGTCGACGCTGGCCTTGTCCGCCCCTTCGGGGACGGGCGACGCCTTGACCGCCGCGACCTCGGCGGCCTGGTCCTCCGCCGTCTGCATGCGGTGGACGATGCCGAGACCGCCGGCCACCGCCATCGCGACGGCCATCCGCCGGCCGGTGCACCAGGGGGTGTTGGCGGAGAGGACAGGGACCCGCAGGGAGATCCCGGCCAGCTCGGTGCTGGTGTCGGTCGCCGAGCGGCTCACCACCGAGGTGCGCCGGGGTACCAGCAAGACGTCGTCCAGGCTGAGCCCGGTGCGAATTTCACGAACTGCCACGTGCGTACTCCTCCGATCGTGGACGGCTGTCACTGCTCACTTGCGGGTCTGGAAGACCGTGGCAACGAGTTCCTGCCGGGCCGGCCCGTACTCCTCGAAGATTCCGGAGTAGGCCGCGGACGTCATGGCGGCCGGGGTGCGGATGCCGCGCATGCTCATGCACAGGTGCTCGCCGGTGGCGATGACCGCCACGTCGTCCGAACCGGTCACCTTGGTGACCTCGTCCGCGATGTCGCGCACCAGGCGCTCCTGCACCTGCAGCCGGTGCGCGTGCCGCTGGGCGATCCGGGCGAACTTCGACAGCCCGAGCACGTCGCCCTTGGGGCGGTAGGCGATGGTGATCGCGCAGGAGAACGGCAGCAGGTGGTGCTCGCACAGCGACCACACGTTGATGTCCGAGACCATCACCAGCTGCCCCTCGGTCTGCAGGGGGAACAGGGTGTCCACGACTCCCGCGTCGTAGCGGGAGAACTCCCGCCACCAGCGCGCGAATCGGGCCGGGGTCTCCTTGAGCCCGTCGCGGTCGGGGTCCTCGCCGATCTCGATCAGCAGTTTGCGCGCGATGTCCTCCAGCGGGTCCGGTGCCTGCGGCCCGGAATCGGTCAGGACACTCAGTTCGGTGACTCCGCTCACGGTGCTCACACGCCTCTCCTGTCGCCCCAGACGGCGACATGCAATCGAGTGGTCAGGTTCCAGCCGCGCGCCACGACGTCATCGCCGAGGGCGGACAGGTGCCGGCCGACCTCGGTCGGGACCTGTCCCTCCGGCATGATCCACACCGGGCGGGTCCCGTACCGGTCGACGAGGGACGCCACCTCGTCGAGGTCGGTCCGGTTGCGGCAGACGAATTTGAAGGCGGTCTCCGGGACCGCCGCGAGCGCCCGCAGCGCCGCCGGGACGATCCGCCGCGACTCCGGATCGCCCGAATGCGAGAGTTTGGGCGAGACGTTGAACCGCACGCCGAGCTCCACCAGCTCGTCCTGCGGCACCACGGTGCCGTTCGTCTCGATCTCGACCTTCCGCCCGGCGGCCCTCAGCTCACGGAGCAGCGGGATCAACCGGCGCTGCTGGCTGAGGGGTTCCCCTCCGGAGACCACGATCAGCGGTACCTCGAAGTCGAGGAGGGTGCGCAGGACGTCGGTCCACGCCATGGGCCGCAGTTCCTGCCGCGGATCGTAGGCGACCCCGGAGTCGCCCATACCGGTCCAGTCCCAGGTGTACGGGGTGTCGCACCAGCGGCAGGACAGGTTGCAACCGCCCAACCGCACGAAGGCGCACCGCTGCCCGGCGGACGGCCCTTCTCCCTGTACGGCCCTCAAGTGGGGCCGAAGATCTCGTTGACCACGAGCTTCGGTTCCACCGCGGCACCACCTCCCTCCCGCTGTGCGGGCCGCACGGAGTCGGCCGTCACGGCCGGTACTCCGCCCACGTCTTGGCGGTCTCGGACACCCGCACCGCGGTCAGCTGCGGGTACTGCTCCAGCCACCGCTCGTACAGCCACCGCGCCAGGTTCTCGGCCGAGGGGTTGCGGTCCAGCACGTCGTTGAGATGGCGGTGGTCGACCTCGGCGTCCAGCCACTGGCTGAAGTGCTTGAGGTCGCCGTAGTCGCGGACGAAACCCGCCTTGTCCAGGCCGTCGTCCGGTGCCGAAAGCTCCAGTTCCACGATGTAGTTGTGGCCGTGCATCCGGCCGCAAGGGTGCCCGTCGGCCAGCTCGGACAGCCGGTGGCTGGCCGAGAAGTGGAACTCCTTGGTGATCCGAAAAGCCATGCAGACCTCCTGGTCGGGTAGGACCGCCCGCCGCGTCGCGTCGTGGCGGACCCACGGCGGGGTGCGCCGACCCCATGGTGTATTCGGCTCTCCGCGCACACATCACGGCCGGGACCGTGACCGCGGCCACGGCCTACCGAGAGGCCGCGGGCGCGGTACCGAATCAGCACCGTGCAGCGTGCCCCGGCGCCCGCCGCGGGAGGAAAACCCCAGGCATGGCCTGTCGCCCGTTGTCCGCGGCAAGGGACACCGGTCAACCACTGGCCACCGGCGCCGGTTTCACCGAAGCTCGATCCACCAAGGTGCCCGGCAGGCCGCAGCACGTCCGTCCCGGCTCCGGCACCGCCGCCGCGGCGGTCCCGGCCCCTTCCCCTGGCACCGCGCGCTGTCGCACACCGGCCCCGCGCGGCCGGTGTCCCGCGAAGACCGGCAGCGCTCCCGGACTCCCCCACACACACGACAGGACATCCAGTGACGAGCACAGACAGTGCCGACTTCCGCCTGGCCGACATTGCCCTCGCCACGGCCGGACGAACGGACATCACCCTGGCCGAGCACGAAATGACCGGTCTGATGGCGCTCCGCGCCCAGTACGCGGGCCAACGGCCCCTAGCCGGCGCCCGGATCAGCGGGTTCCTCCACCTGACGGTGCAGACCGCGGTGCTGATCGAGACACTGGTGGCCCTCGGCGCCGAGGTCCGCTGGGCCGGCTCCAACCGGCTCTCGACGCAGGACCACGCCGCCGCGGCCGTGGCCGCCGGCCCCCCTGGAGGCCGGCCCGTCCCGGTGTACGCGTGGAAGGACCAGAGCCTGGAGGACTTCTGGCAGTGCGCCCTGGAGGTCCTCTCGTGGCCGGACGGCGGCGGCCCCAACCTGCTGATGGACGACGGCGCCGGCCTCACACTGCTGCTGCACCACGGCGTGGAGTACGAGAAGACCGGCACCTGCCGGCTCGCCGAGGCGCCGTCGGACCCGGGCGACGCGGCGATGCTCGACGTGGTGCGGCGCGCGGTGGCGCGCGACTCCGCGTACTGGACCACCCTCGCGGCGAACGTGCGCGGGGCCAGCGAGCAGACCACCACGGGCACCGCCGTCCTGCGCCGGCTCGAAGAGTGCCGGGCCCTGATGTTCCCCGCGGTCAGCGTCAACGACTCGGTGACGAAGGCCAAGTTCGACAACCGCTACCAGTGCCGGCAGTCGGTGGTCGAGGCGCTCAAGGCGGCCACCGCCACCCAGATCGGCGGGAAACTGGCCGTGGTGTGCGGGTACGGCGACGTCGGCAAGGGGTGCGCCGACGCGCTGCGGGCCCAGCTCGCCCGCGTCGTCGTCACCGAGATCGATCCCATCTGCGCCTTCCAGGCCGCGATGGACGGCTTCCTGGTCGCCCCCCTCGACCAGGTCGTCGGCGAGGCGGACTTCGTCATCACCACGACGGGCTGCCCGGGCGTCGTCACCGCGGCGCACCTGGCACGGATGAAGCACCGGGCCATCGTGGGCAACATGGGGCACCTGGACTCGGAGATCGACGTCGAGGCCCTGGCCCGGGTCCCCGGTGTGCGCAAGGTGCCCGCCAGGCCGCAGGTCCACGAGTGGGTCTTCCCCGACGGCCATGCGGTGATCGTGCTGTCCGAGGGCCGGCTGATGAACCTCGGCAACGCGCCGGACCACCCCAGCTTCGTGATGTCGAGTTCGCTCTCCAACCAGGCGCTGGCACAGGTGGAGCTGCACACGAACATCGGCGCGTACGGGCCGGGCGTGCACCACCTGCCGAAGCTCCTCGACGAGAAGGTGGCGCGGCTGCACCTGGACACGCTCGGCGCCGAACTGACCCTGCTCACCGACGCGCAGGCGGCCCAGCTCGGCGTGGCCGTCGGCGGCCCCTACAAGCCCGAGAACTACCGCTACTGACCCCTGCCACCACCCCTACCGACCGCCCCGCCCGCCCCCGGCGGCAACCGCCGCATCACGAATGAGGTACGCAAGGTGTCGCACCCCGACATCGCGGTCACACAGCTGATCGCGCACTACGGCCTGGAACCGCTACCGCTGGAGGGAGGCTTCTTCCGCGCCACCTGGACCGCACCGGGCGAAGGGGACGGCCGGCCCGCGGGGGCCGCGATCATCGCGCTGGTCACCGCCGAGGGCGAGCAGTTCTCGGCGATGCACCGCCTGCCGGTGGACGAGTTGTGGCACTTCTACCTCGGCGATCCCATCGAGCTCCTCCTGCTCGACCCGGACGGCACGGACCGGTTGGTCGTCCTCGGCCCCGACGTGCTGGCGGGACAGCAGGTGCAACTGTGCATTCCCCGGGGGACCTGGATGGGCGGCCGGGTCTCCGAGGGCGGGCGGTGGTCCCTGTTCGGCTGCACCACGGCACCGGGTTTCGTCGCTTCCGACTACGAGGGCGGCGACGTCGAGGACCTGTGCGCGCGGTATCCGCAGGCCGCCGGACGGATCAGGGACCGCTGCCGGGCCGGCGTCCCGCTCCGGCACGAGAACGGCTCCGCCACCGTGCCGCCCCGCGGTCAACACCCCTGAGACGGGCCGCGGTTCCGGATCGCGCGGCTCAGTAGCTCAGCAGCTCGTAGCCCTGCCGGGCGCCGTGCCCCGCGTAGGCGAAGCGTTGCACGTCCCGCCCGGCGAGTTCGCGCGCAAAGCCCTTCACGGTTTTGGGAAAGTGGTACTCGTCGCGGGAGAGGCGCTGCAGCAGATGAATATCGGCCAAAGAATCGAGCACCTTCCGCGCCCACATCACATCGGTTCCGAGCAGTCGCCCCGCTTCGGACACGGTGACGGTGTCCCCCACCCCGGCCGCAAGCAGCCGAAAACCGCGGGCGGCCTCCGGCTGTAAATATCGGTAGGACCAGGAAAGCGCGGTGTACATGTTGCTGACGTCGTCGCCGGTGTTGTACAGGTATTTGAGCAACGAATCCGATCCGCAGCGTTCGCAGATATCCATGCCGCCGACCGACTCCCGGCGTTCCGCGGCAATACGCACGGTCAAGGGCAGGTAACGGCACACGCAATGCGCCTTACCCTTCGGCGGCAGCGGCGCACCACCGAGACGGGACAGCAGCTTGGTACATTCACTTTCGCTCAGATGCGGCACGGTGATGCGATAGGAGCCGTCCCGGGTGACCAGTCCGGTCAGGCGACTGCGACTGGTGACCACCGCCATGCACCGGGGGGAAGCCGGCAGAAGCGGGCGGACTTGTTCCGCGCTGGCGGCGTTGTCGAGGACGATCAGCAACCGCTGCCCGGTGAGCAGACTGCGGTAGCTGGCGGCCAGGTGAGGCAACTCCCGGGGCAATTCGTCCGGTACGGCGCCCAGCGCCGTCATGAAATTCCTGAGGACCTGATGACTGCTGACCGGCCGACCGCCGGGGCTGAATCCCTGGAGGTCGGCGAAGAGCACCCCGTCGGGAAAGTGGCTCCGCACCCGGTGCCCCCAGTGCACGACGGTGGCGGTCTTCCCCACGCCCGCCGCCCCTTCGACCACCGTGACCACGGCCTGCCCGTCGCCCTGCCGGTGCACCTCGGAGAGCATGGCGTTCAATTCGTCGAGCGCGCCCTCCCGGCCGGTGAAGTCGGAAATGCTCCGGGGCAGTTGAATGGGGCACATACGCCCGCTCTGCCGGCGCGGGGCCCGTACGAGCAGGGCCAGGAGACTTCCCTTTGCCTCCAGGGCTTCGTCGCACAGTCGCACCAGACCTTCGGCCGGCTGTTTCTTTCCCGTCTCCACTCGACTCAGGTGACTTCTGCTATAATTCACCAACCGGGCAAGATCCCCGAGGGACAAGCCACGCTCTTCGCGCAAGAGCCGCAACGATGAGCCGAACGAGACATTCGCAGAAATTACTCGCTTCGTCATCTGCTTTCTCCATGTTGCCGTGCGCCATGCGGCAACTTGGCTTTCGCGTGCGAGCTCGCCGACCCCTGTGTGAGGCACACAGAAAAATGCCCCGGCACCCGCTCCGCTTCGCAAAGCCCAAGCTTCCAGCAAAAGTCAGCCGTGCGGAACCAGTTCAGGCATGAGATTCACAAGGAGCCGAAGATTTCGGCTCATCCTCCCCCTCTGCGCGACGCCGCCCCGACGGCCCCCTGAACCGACCACCGGGTTGCCGCCGGGCACTTCTGAATAACTCTTTACGGCACCCATGGCCGTGTCATATTCATATTTGATCACACCTGTGCGCAGAGGAACATGGCGCGATCGGCGATTGTCCGGAACCAGCGGTTCTCTCTCATCGGGCGCCACCCGCACCCCCGACCGGGGCACGGCGACGGCCCCGCGTCGCCGCCCTTGCCGACGCGGCATCACATGACGTGCGGCGTCACCGTTTCCCCGTCCGCCCGTCGACGGAAGCACACCCACCGCACGACGCCGACGCCCGCACCCGCCCGGCACCGCGCCGACCGGGCAACGAGAAGGGAGCAGGCGACCCCCCTCGGATCGCCCGCTCCCCGTCCCACCGCACCGATCCCCCCTGCGCCGCCGCATCGGCCCACCGACACGTCCGGCACAGGGAACGGGCACCCGGCCAGCGGCCGGATTCCCCGGACGACCCCGGCGGCGAGCGGTACCCACCGGCCCGCCCCCACGACGGACGCGGCGCGCCAACCCACCGCCGGGGTCCTCGACTTCCCTTCGGAGCCTTATGCGTGAGAAGTGAAGTCGACCTCGGTTGCGACCTTCTCGTCACACCCGCTTTGGGGTGGTGCGACGGGCTTTGACACCGTGAAAAATCGGCCACAGACCACAAGTACGGCGAGTGCGGCCAGGCCACCGGCGCCCGAGACGGCGAAGCTCGCACCACTGGCTCCGTACTGCGCGGCGCTGCCGGCGACGGCCGTGCCGATCGCCACACCGACGCCCAGGGCGGTCACCAACCAGGAGAACGCCTCCGTCACCGTCCCGGCCGGCGCGGCCCGGTCCACCACCACGAAGCCGCAGGCCAGCACCGGTGCGAAGAACATGCCGGAGATCAGCGCGAGCAGGATCATCCACGGGAGGCCGGGCGTGAGCATCAACGGCAGGTAGCACAGGGCCAGTCCGGCGGTCAGCGGGCGCAGCCGCTGCTCGGGGGTGCCGGGCCAGGACCGGGAGCCGTAGACCAGACCGCCCGCGAGCGCGCCGAAGGAGTTCGCCGCCAACAGGCACGCCGGGATCAGCCCGGAGCCGTGCTCGTCACCGTAGGCGACCGCGGAGATCGACAGGCCGCCCAGCGACACCCCGACGAAGAGGATCGTGCCGAGCAGGGCCAGCAGCCGGGAGGAGCGGAGCGCGCCGAGCCAGTGCGCGGCGCGGGCGGTGGCCCGCCAGCTCCGGGAGGGGCCGGCGGTGATGACGACCAGCGTCCCGATCACGCCGACGGTGCCGGTGACGATGAGGGCGGCCCGCTCGGAACCCGTCGCGATCAGGAACGTCACCAGCAGGGGCCCCAGCGCGAAGAGGATCTGCTGGGCCGCGGCGTCGAGGGCGTAGGCGGCCTGCACCCGCTCCTCGCTCTTGAGGAGGCCCGGCCACAGGGCGCGCATCCCGCCTTCCAGCGGCGGTGCGGCCAGGCCCGCCAGGGCGACCGCGGCGACGGCGACGGGCAGCGGCTCGCTCCCCACCACCGCGAGCAGCACGAAGCCCGCGCCGGAGAAGAGTGCGCCGAGGGCCATCACCCAGGTCTGGCCGCGCCGGTCGACGGCCCGCCCCAGCAGGGGCTGCCCCACGGCGACCGTGGCGCCGAAGAGCGCGGCGAGACTGCCGGAGACGCCGTACCCGGCGCCCTCCGAGCGGAGGAACGTCATGATCCCCAGGGCCGCCATGCCGTGCGGCAGCCGCCCCAGGAGTGTGCCGCCGAGTAATCGTGCGGTGTGCGGGGTACGCAGCAGGCTCCCGTAGCCGTTCCCCATGTCCCTTCCTCTCGCCGACAGGAGGCCCTGCGGCAGTAGTACGTATAACTTCCTTGGGATGTCTACCATGTTGGGAGCGAGCGGTCCACTCGCTCCACCCCCGAGAAAGGATTTCCTCCGTGGCCGACAAGGCGCGCCCCACTTCCCGCGACGTGGCCCGGGAGGCGGGCGTCTCCCAGGCGACGGTCTCCCTCGTCTTCGGTGAGAAGTGGCACGGGCGGGTCTCGGAGCGGATCGCCACGGCGGTCCGGGATGCCGCGAACACGCTGGGATATCGGCCGAATCTCGCGGCCCGGAACCTGCGGACGGGACGGACCAGGACCGTGATGCTGATCGTCCCGGCCCTCACCAACGAGTACTACGCCCGCCTGTACACCGGTGCCGCGCAGGTGGCGGCCCAGCACGGCCTCGGGGTCGTGCTGTACCCGTCCCCGTCGGACGGCCGCCCCGCGCGCAACCCCTTCGTCTCGGCACGGGCCAGCCTCGACGGGGTGCTCGCCTCGTCGATGGCCTCGGACGTGCTCTCCGCCTTCGACGGCGACGGGCTCCCGCTGGTGATGCTCGACAGCGATCCCGCCAACTCCCGGGCCGCCACCACCGTCAACCTCGACGTGGTGGACGGCATGCGCCAGGTGGCCACGCACCTGCTGGCCCTCGGCCACCGCCGGATCGCGCACATCGCGGCCGAGGTGGACTCCTGGACGTTCGCCGTCCGGTCACGGGCGCTGGCCGCGGCGCTGGACGGCACCGGGGCGGAGCTCCGCACCGTGCACGCGGCACTCACCATGGACGCCGGACGGCGCGCCGCGGAGACCGTGCTGCACGACTCCGGGCGCCGTCCCACCGCGTTGCTGTGCGACTTCGACTTCCTCGCCGTCGGGGCGTTGAAGGCCGCCCGCCGGCTCGGCCTCCGCGTGCCGGAGGACGTCTCGGTGACCGGCTTCGACGACCTCACCATCGCCTCGGCGGTGGAACCCGAGCTGACCACGGTGCGCCTGCCCGCCAAGGAGGTCGGGAAGCAGGGCATGACCGCCCTCGTCTCCGTGCTCGCCGACGAGCGGCCCGGAAACCCGGCCGACATCCCGGTCTCCCTGGTGGTGCGCGGCTCCACGGCGCCGCCGCCGGCGTAGGGCGTGTCCGCCCGGTCGGCCGTCAGGCCCTGGGCTGGGTGAAGCGGATGCGGTTGCCGAAGGGGTCGCGGAGTCCGCAGTCGGTGCCGTACGGGCGGTCGGTGGGCTCCTCGGTGAACTCCACTCCCCGGCTCAGCAGCGTCTCGTACGTCTTGCGGCAGTCGTCGGTGGTGAAGATGAGCCAGCCGCCCATCGCCCCCTTGGTCACCAACTCCCGTACCTGCCGGGCCGTCTCCTCGGACATCGCGGGCGCGCCCGGCTTCTCCAGCAGGATCTGGCGCTCCGGGTGGCCGGGGACGCTGACGGTCAGCCAGCGCATGAAGCCCAATTGGACGTCGGCGGCGACCTCAAGACCGAGCTTGCCGACGTAGAAGTCGAGGGCCTCGTCCTGGTCCAGGACGTATATCTGCGATTGCGTGATGGCGTTGAACATGTGCACCACGCTACTGAGCGGACTGGCCGAAAACTTATCCAAAACTGCTCAGTCGGCGGGCGGCGCGGGCGGTTCGGCGCTCGGCCGCATCCACGCCATCGTGAAGCAGGTCGGCACGCGGGCGGCCGCGGCTTCCTTGCGGTACGCCCGCGGGGACCGCCCGACGACATCGCGGAAGGTGCGGCTGAACGTCCCCGGACTGCCGAAGCCGACCTCGAAGCAGATGTCCGTCACGCTGCGGTCCGTCTCCCGCAGCAGGAACATCGCCCGTTCGACGCGGCGGCGTTGCAGGTACCGGTGCGGGGTCTCGCCGAACGTGGCCCGGAAGGTGCGGGTGAAGTGCGCCTCGGATACGTGGGCGATCCGGGCCAGGGCGGGGACGTCCAGCGGCTGCGCGTAGGCGCGGTCCATGACGTCCCGGGCCCGCAGCATCCGGCGGTTGCTCTCTTCGACAGCGCGGCTCACGGCCCCATCACACCACGTCACACCGCCCCCGCCCAGAGGAAAGAGCTGGTCAGAGCCGCGGACCGCACCGGCCGCAGCGGGATCGTCCCGAAGGGCGACGCCATGGGACGATGATCGCCATGTCGGGTCAGGTCTGGGTGTCACTCATATCGTTGGGCGGCGTTGCCCTGGGCGGCGTGCTGTCCTACCTCGTCCAGCACAGGACCCAGCGGTCCGCGGAACGTGTGGAACAGCAACGGCAGCAGATCACCCTGTCGGAAACCCGGCGCGCGGAACGGCTGGCGCTGCTGGAGCGGTTCATCGAGGTGTCGGCGGAGGCGGAACGCTGCGCGTACACCCGGCCTTCCGAGTGGGAGGACACCGACCCCTGGTACCTCACGACCCGGGACGTGATGTACCGCTTCTGGGTCGCGGACCGGCTGATCCGCATCCAGTTCCCGCCACCCGTGCCCGACGCGGCACACGCGCACTTCCTCGACCTCAACCGGACCGTGTGGGAGGGCCTGCCCGACGGCGAGAACGTGCGGGACTACCTGGAGGGCAACCGGTCGGCGTTCCTCGACACGGCCCGTGCGGTGATGGGGTAGCCCACCGCGGAGCTCCGAAGATCTTTTACGGGGCGGCCGCTGAGTACGGGTACTCAGGCCGAAGCGCCGTGCGGTCTCGACAATGGGTCCGGACGCGCCGCACGGCACGGCTACGAGGGGGTGAGCGGTATGGCGGACATCGGCTTCGGGGGGGCCGCCCCGGACCCGTCCGGGCGGCGAACGGGACTGGCCGTGGATCGTGTTGGGGATGGTGCAGCTGCTGGCCGCCGCTCCGATGCTGGTGATGATGGTGGGCGGCGGTGTGATGGCCGGCCTCATGGGGCTCGCCGGCGGCGGAGCGCCGGGTCAGGTGCTCCTGTTGGCCGTGCTGCTGGCCGCGGGCCCGGTGCTGGGCCTGGCGGTGCCCCTGCTGATGCTGCTGTCGCCCGCGGTGCGCCGGGTGAACCGGGCCGCGCTCTTCGCGCTGCACTGCTGCGGTCTGCTGTCCGGGACGGCGATCGGGTACTTCGGTTGGGTCGCCCCGGCGATGCGCTGAACCGCGCGGCCGCGGAGCGGTCCCGGCCGGTCAGCCCGCCCGCCAGGCGAGCACTGCTTCCGCGTTCTTCCACGGCCCCGTCAGCTCCGTCGCGCCGCCCGAGGCCAGGTCGAGCACGCCGACCCGGCCGTCCCGCGTCGCGTAGGCGACGGTGTGCGCACCAGATGCCGGATTCGCCGCGACGTGGCCGCCGTCGGGGCGGGAGACCGCCGCGCCCGCCCCGATCGCGAGCGGCAGGGTGCGCTGCTTCACCGTGGCACCGCTCGTACCGTCGACGGTCGTGACGAGGTAGTCGTACGTCCCGTCGTCCTGCGACTTGGGTGCCGCCGTGACCAGTTGGCAGCTGCCCGGAGTGAAGTACCAGACGGAACCCTTGGCGCCGATCCCGGTCGCGGTGAGGTCCCGGGCGGCCAGGGTCGGGTTGTCGGCGTAGGTGCGCTGGGCGAGGGAGTCGATGGCCATGATGAGGGGTCTGCCGGGCCCCCGGCCCGAGTTGGCGACCGGTGAGGGGGTGGCGGCGAGGGACTGCTCGGGGTGGTAGTCGAGCAGCACCCGCCGGTCACAGGCGTCGGAGGCGGTCCAGCGGGCCAGTACGTCGGTCAGGACGGGCCCCGTGGTGCCGACGCGGGCGAGGGTGGTCGTGTCGGCCTCGGCGGCACCGATGCTCTGCGCGGTGTCGTGTCCGAGCCGGTCGAAGGCGAGCTGTTCGGTGCCGAGCCAGCGTGCGCAGGTCATCTGCGAGGTGGCGGACGCGTCGTGGTAGCTGGGCGCGGACGCGAGGTTGCGCAGGTCCCGCTGCCCCTCGCGCCACCGCGACACCGGCCGTCCCGCGACCAGGGCGCCCTTCCCGGCGGTGTCGAACACGAACACCCCGCGCTGGACCGTGAAGGCGACGTGCTTCCCGTCGGACGACCACGTCGAGCACTGCGCATCGTCCGGCATGCCGGACTCGGTCACCGCGTCCGGGGCGGAACCCGCGGTGCTGCGTCCCGCGTGCGCCGCGCCGGTGCGCAGGTCCATGACGTACATGGTGCCGTCCGACACGTAGGCCAGGTGGCCGCCGTCGGGGGAAAGAGAGACCGAGGCGAGCGGAAGTTGTCGGGGCTTCCCGCTGAGCAGGGGCTTCGCGGAACCGTCGGTCACCCGCCAGACCTT
Organism: Streptomyces sp. CB02959; assembly: GCF_002803155.1. Classification (GTDB taxonomy): domain Bacteria; phylum Actinomycetota; class Actinomycetes; order Streptomycetales; family Streptomycetaceae; genus Streptomyces. Next base: position 47,849 of record NZ_NNBP01000002.1, on the reverse strand, counting down.
GGCCGAGCCGTCGTCGGCCCTCCCGGCCACGTAGACGGTACCGGTCGCCTTCGGGGCGGCGAGGTCGGGCGGCTGGGGGCCTGCGGAGCAGGCACCCACGACGAGCAGCGCCAGCGCCGTGGAGGCGACGCGTACGCAGCGGGCGATGTGCATCACGAAGGTCGGCTCCGATCGAGTTCTGCACAGTACGTGCACGTGCGCGTCACATCCAACGGGACTATAACGGGCGGTAGTTGCCCCGAACAGCGGATTGCCGCCCGCCCCGGGCGCACTCTCCCGACCGGCCCGAGCGGGGCCGGACCACCGAAGCGCTCACGCCCGCCGCCAGGAAGCATTCCGCGCCGCCCCGTGTTGGCCCTCCTGGACGAACGTCCCCGCACCGCCCGCCACTTCCGCCTCGACTGATCGTGAGCCCGTCCCATGCGCATCGTCATCATCGGCGCCACCGGCACCATCGGTTCGGCCCTCGCCGGCGCCCTGGAAGCACGTCCGGGGCACGAGGTGATCCGTGCCTCCCGGAGCGGCCCCGTCAAGGTCGACCTGGCGGATCCCGACTCGATCGACGCCCTGTTCGCCACGCTCGGCCCCGTCGACGCCGTGGTCGCCGTCGCGGCGAGCGGCACCATCGCCCGCGTCGACACCTCCTCCGACGCCGACTACTTCACCGGCCTCGACGCCAAACTGCTCGGCCAGATCCACCTCACCCGCTGCGCCGCCCGCCACCTCGCCGACGGCGGCTCGCTCACCCTGACCGGCGGGATCTCGCAGTTCACCGAGCCCGGCCTGACCTTCGCAGCCGTGGTCAACGCGGGCCTCGACGGATTCGTCCCGGCCGCGGCCCAGGAGATGCCCCGCGGCATCCGGCTCAACGCCGTCAGCCCCGGCTGGATTTCGGAGACCTTGCAGGCCATGGGGCGGGACGGCGCGGCGGGCACCCCCGTCGCCGAAGTCGTCCGCGCCTACGTCGGACTGATCGAAGGCACCGACCGCGGCCGCGTCGTCGAACCGGGCACGCCCGCCGCCCGCCAGGGCTGAACCCTCGGGGCGGTCCGCCGGGACAGGGCGGGCCCGCCCCGGGAACCTCAGGAGCCCGGCCACCACTTCGGGTCGAGGGCGATCTTCCGCATCTGCTCCACCGTCAGCGCGGGGGCCGTGCGGGTCGCGGCGCTCTGCTGGGTCTCGGCGTTGAAGGCGCTGACGACCACGCGCCTGCCGTCGGTCCGCATGGTGTCCACCGTCCACATCACGACGCCGTCGCCGCCCTTCTCGCCGGGGCCCTGGTGGACGGCGATGCGGGTGCCGTCGGCGAGGGTCTGCGCGCCGGAGCCGAAGAGGTCACCGGCGACGTCCCGCATGTCGGGCTGGACGTTGACCTGGACGAGGCTGCGGCCCCTGCCGTCGTCGACGACGGCGTAGCCGAAGGAGGTGTCGCCGTCGCCGCTCTTCTTCACCACCCTGAGGTCCTCGGGGAGCAGGCCGGAGAGGGTGCCGGCGACCGGGGCGCCCGCGCCGCCCCCGGGAGCGTCGGGCTGCTCCGCAGGCTTCCGGGGGCCGTCCGGAATGGCGCCGGCGATCCTCGGCCATTCCGGCGCCGTCGAGGTCCTCGCCCAGCAGTTCCCGGAGCCGTCCGAGCGCGCGCACGCACCCGGGTGCGTACGGCGGCCGAACTGGCGTCGAGGACGTCGGCGGTCTCTGCGATGGACCGGTCCTCCCAGTAGCGCAGGACGACCACGGCCCGGTCCTTGGGCGGCAGTTGGCCGAGCGCGCCCATGAGGGTGAGTCGCAGGGCCGTGTCCCCGCCCGCCGGGTCGGCGCGTTCGGGCAGCACGTCCGTGGCGCGTTCGGTGCTGCTGCGGCGTCGCTGGTGGGCGAGGAAGGTCCGGGTGAGGACGGTCTGCGCATACGCGGCGGGATTCTCGACCTGCCTGACCCGCCCCCAACGGACGTACAACCGTCCGAGCGTCTCCTGCACCAGGTCCTCCGCGAGGTGTGTGTCGCCCGCGGTGAGCAGACACGCGGCCCGGTACAGGTGCCCGGCCCGCGCCGCCGCGAACTCCGCGCACTCCTCGGCGCGGCCCTGTCTCATCTGCTCCCCCTGCCCCGGCGTCCCGGTATGCGTGCTTGTGCGCGCTTGTACGTGCGTGTGCGTATGTGTGCGCTGCTTTCCTCACTTCTCTGATGCGGTGGGAGGGGGGAAATGTTTCACGGGGTGCGCAAGAAAAATCCTCGGCGGTGGTGAGGTCCCGCAGATCGGCGACGGCAGCACCGTCCGCCCACCCGCCCGGGCGGGCTCCGCCGGCCCCCGCTCGCCGCGTGCCTCTGCCTCTGCCTCTTCCTCTTCCTCTTGCTCTGTCTCCCGGTACGGACTGCTCAGCGAGGTGCCGCGAGGTCCTGGGTCCACCACGGGCCGCCGGCGCCGTGGACGACGCCGATGCCTACCGCGGTGAACCGGCAGTCGAGCAGGTTGTCGCGGTGCGGGGTGTCGCCCATCCAGTCGCCCACCACCGCGGCGGCGCCCTCCGGGCCGCGGTCGAGATTCTCGCCCCAGCTGCTCCACTCGTATCCGGCGGCGGTGATCCGCGCGTCGGGGCCGACGCCCTCCGGCGAGACGTGCTCGTAGTAGTCGCGGGCCGCCATGTCGGCGGAGTGCCGTTGCGCCGCCGCGTGCAGTCTCCGGTCGATGCGGAGCGGACCGCAGCCGGCCTGCGCACGGTTGCGGTTGATGAGCGCGGTGGCCTGCTCCTCCAGGTCGGGCGGGGTGGCCGTGGGGGACGGCGGTGCCGGCGGGGCGGGGGTCGGAGTGGCGGCGGGGGTGCGCGTCGAGGTGGGTGTGGGCGTCGGGGTGGGCGTGGGATTGGGTGTGGGGGCGGCCACGGTTCTTACTGCCGTGGGCTCGGCCTTGGGCTCGGTGGCGTGCTTCTCCCGGGACGCCCCGGGACGCCACAACAAGGCGACGATGACCGCGAGCGCCACGGCGCCCGCGACGGCCGTCGCCTTGGCCGCCCGGTGCGGGCGAGGCGGTCGCCCCGGCGCGTGGTGTCCCACGTGGTCGGGCGACGCCACGCCGCTCGACGCCCCGTCGCTCTGCACCGGGCCGCCCGACGCTCCCTCACTCTGCGCCGCGCCGCCCGACGCGGGGGCCGTCGGGGCAGTGGGGGCGGTGGGAGCGGTTGGGGCAGTGGGAGCAGTGGGGGCAGTAGGAGCAGTAGGGAAGGTGGCGGCGAAGGACGCGGTGGGAGCGTGCAGGCCGGCGGGCGGGGTGAGGTGTGCGGGGAGCGGCAGCATGGCGAGGCCGGCAAGCAGTCCCTCGGCGGGCAGCAGGTCCTTCCAGTGCCCGGAGCAGGTCGTGCAGTTGCGCGCATGGCGGGCTATCCGCTTGCGCCACAGCGGCGCGGGGTTGTTGTCCCAGGCGGCGGTCACCTGGGCGAGTTCGGCGCACGGCGGATTCCCGGCGAGGGCGCGGACGACGACGCGCCCGGTCTCCAACTGCTCCTTCATCCGCTGCACCCGGACCGCGGCGTGACGCGTCCCGCAGTCCATCGCGGCGGCGAGCTCCGGCCGGCTGATCTCGCCGGCCGCCTCCAGCCACCACAGCGACAGCAGTGCGCGGTCCCCCTCGTCCAGCCAGCGGGTGGCCTCGGCCACCTCACGGCGCTGGCCGGACAACCCCAGGCGCAGGATGGTCAGGTCGACGAAGTCGGCGGAGCGGTCGGGCTGTTCCACCGTCTGGTCCAGGCCGACGACGGGGGCCCGGTGGGCGACGGTCCAGCGGCGCCGTACCTGATTCATGGCGATCGCCACCAACCAGGAACGGAAGGACGCCGGCTCCCGCAACTCCCCCAACGACTCCAGGACGCGCACCATGGTCTCCTGCACCACGTCGTCGACGTCCGCATGGCCGTCCAGCGCGCGGCCGACGACGTTGTAGATCAGGGGTAGGTACGCGGAGAGGAGTTGCTCCCGGGCAACGTCGTCTCCCGCCCTGGCCGCCTCGACGGTCGCCGTACCGTTTTCCCACTTCACGCCTGTTCGGTCCTGTTCATCCGCGTACACCTTTCTGGCCCCCGTGCTCAGGTGACCCGTCCGGCGCACGGCGATAACAGAAAAACCTACGTCGAAGGCGAACGTCGTCTCCGCACGGGCCCCCGCCCGCTCCCCCGGCAGGCGTGCCTGGCATGCCCAGCGTGACCGGCATGCCCGGTGCGACTTGCGTGACCGGAGTGCCCGGAGCGACCGGCATGACCGGCGTGTGGTGAGCCCGGCGTGCCCGGCAGACCGGGGCGACGGCCTCCGCGGCGGACCCGGCAAAAAAATTCACGGCACTTTCCGTTATCCGGTACCGCGCCGGGGGTCTCCCCAGTGCGGACCGTCCACCAGGCGGCCCGTACCCGCCCACTGCCCCCCAGGCCACCGGCACGCCGCACAGCACACGCTCCCACCATCGGAATCGGAAACGGCACCCATGAACCACAACGAAACCCCCCGCCCCACCCCCCACGACGAGACGCCGACCCGCACCGGCCGCCACGCCAGCACACCCGCCGCACACCGGCGGCACGCCGCACCCCACCCGGCCCGCCGGCCCGGGGCCAACGCCGGGAGCCACCGCGCCGAGACCGCCCGCCCCGGGGCGCGGACCGTGCTGCTGGCCGCGGCGGCCGTCCTCACCGTGAGCGGCACCTGCCTGGTGCTGATACGCGCCGGCTCGGGGGCCGACCAGACACTCGCGGCCGACCAGACCGCCTCGGCAGCCACCGCGGCCACCTCCGTCCCCCCGGTATCGAGCAGCGCCTCGCACTCTCCCCGCCGCCACAAGCCCACGGCCACCCCCACCCCCACCAGTTCCGAACAGCACGACGAGCAGCACCCGACGACCCCGGCGGCCACCCCCGAAAGCCACGCGCAACCGACCCACCGCACCACACCGCACCCGGCCCGCGGTGGCTCCGGAACGGGCGGCGGCACCACGACCCCGACCAGGGCGCTGGGCGCGACCGGCACCGCCGCGGCGTTCGCCCAGCGGGTCGTCGACCTGGTCAACGCCCAGCGGGCCCAGCACGGTTGTGGCCCGCTGACCGTCGACCCCCACATACAGGCCGCGGCCCAGGCACACTCCGACGACATGGCCGCCCGGAACTACTACGCCCACGACACCCCCGAGGGCGTCGACCCGGGAACCCGCATGACCCGTGCCGGATTCTCCTGGCAGAGCTGGGGCGAGAACATCTTCAAGAGCCCCAAGGACCCGGCCACGGCACTGGACGGCTGGATGAACAGCCCCGGACACCGCGCCAACATCCTCAACTGCTCCTACAAGTCCACCGGCGTAGGCGTCAACCTCAACCCCAACGGACCTTGGTGGACCCAGGACTTCGCCACTCACTCCTGACCCGGGCACCAGTCGTCACCGGCCAGCGGGCGGGGGCGTGACAATCGGTCAGGTGCGTGCGCTCGGGCAGCGGTACCGCCCAACCCGGCGGCACCGCTGCCCGAGCGCTCCGCTGCGCCCGCCGGCCGCCTGTCCTGGCCGGTCGCGGCCCTACGGCTCGCCGCGCCGGGGCCGCCGATAGGCTCGTGTGATGACCATCAGCGCCCTGGAGGAGCTCTCCCACGCCTGGGACGAGATCCGCGCAGACTTCGACTCCCTCTCCGTCGACGCGTACGACCAAAAGGTCCTCGACTGTGCCGCGAGGCTCGCCGCCGACCCGGGTGGGGAGTCGGCCTATGCCTGGACGCTCGGTCTGGTGCTGATGGCTCCCTACCTCGCCTGGGCGATCGACGACACCGGCAAACCCGAAGCGGGAGCGGCGCTGCGGGCCACCGACGGCGCGCTGCGCGACCGCCCCTGCCGCCACGACCAGCACCCCTACCTGGACCACGAGGAGGAAGCCGACCTGGACCTCCCCGACCAGCTCCGCGGTCTGGCCGATCCGGACGCGGGCTGGGAGGAGAACCACTCCCGGGAAGAATGGCTCTGCCCGCGCAACGTCGCCGGCTTCGCCCGCATCGCCCTGGACATCATCGAACCCGGCTCCGCCGAGGACATCCCGCCCCGGCTGCCGACCGGCACCCGGATCACCATCGACACCCTCGCCGCGGTGCTCCACGGCTACCCCGAGCCGGGCACGGACCTCTCCTACGTGCTGTCCTCCCCCGCGCTGGACCTCTCCCTCGCCGACCCGCAGGACCGCCCCGGCCACCTGCTGACCGTGTGCGCCGTCACCGGTTACGCCGCCTCCGACATGTTCGAGGAGACGTCCGTACTCGACGAGCTCATCGCCGCCGTGGAGCAGACGCTCCCCCACTACGCGCAGGCGGCGTGCGCCCACGACGAGCACGCCGCCCCGCCCCACTGGGCCCCGGACCTCGCCGAACTCGGCACCGTCCTCTCCTCGCCCGGCGGTCGCGCCCGCTACGAGCTCGACCACCGCCCGGCCCGGGACGCTCCCCTGGCCCACCTGCTGTGCCCGGCCTTCCTCACGTCCCTTGCCGAGGAATCCCTGAGCGCCCTCCGAGCACGACGCACACAGCTCACGCACGGCCGCACGACATCGGCCTCGGACGCACCCTGACCCTCGAAGCACACCGACGACGGGACAGGGCCCTCACCACTGCGCAACGGGCGCCGCAACGCGCTTCGTCAGCAGAGCGGGCCCAGTCACCGCCGCCCTGCCGCGGCGGCATCGGCCCCCCTCACATCCCCGCCGCGAGGTCGCTCAGCGCATCGGTCCAGTGCTCGGCGCCGTGCGGCGAGAAGGCGGCCTCGTCCACGGCGCGGAGGCGTTGTTCCAGGCGCTCGGTGCGGGCTTCCCTGGCCTCGCCGCCGTACTCCGGTTCCTGCTGCAGGGCGGCCAGCGCGAACTCGTAGGTGAAGAGGAGGAAGGTGGCGAGGCTGCTGTTGAGCGGTTGTGCCGCCGTGTAGTCGGTCTCCGCACCGATGATCTCCACCGCCCCGGAGGGGCTCAGCACCAGGTCGTCGTCATGCCATGTCCCCAACCAGTGGTAGCCGTCCAGCCCTTCGGGGAGCTGCGGGGCGTGCGGGCCGTCAGGGTCCACCGGGCCGACGCCGACCTGTTCCAACGGGGCCGGGCCGTCCGTGGCCAGGTCCTGGTCCAGGGACAGCCCGGGAAAGGGCGAGAGCGGAAGGCCGATGCCGCACCACGCTGCGTGGTCCGGCGCGACAAGGTCGGCGCTCACCGGGCCGCCTGCGAGGACGAGGACCTGGTCGGCCCCCCAGAGGTCGACGAGGTCGGCGTGCGACGGCCGGCCGACCGCGTCGTGCCCGGCCTCCGCCCCGTGTGCTTCGGGTGCGGGAAAGCCGGTCGGATCGAGTTCGGCGCGTTCCCCCGCGCCGGATGCCAGCCGTTCGGTGTCGAGTCGGAGAACGAGCGGCCCGACGGAGGTGCCGAGCAGGAGCAGCCCGTCACCGGTGAGGTGGGCGGTGCGTGTCCACGCACTCACCCGAAGGTCGAGCGGTGCCTGGCCGCTGTCCGTACGCAGCAGCTGCACACCGTCGCCGTAGGCGCAGGCCACAAGGGGAATCCGCGTGCCGCCCGTCTCCAGGCAGGCAGCACTGAGGCGCAGCGGACTGCCGGGAGACGTCCATGCCCGGCCGAGGGGCTCGCCGGTGCGCGGGTCCCAGGCACGTAGCCGGGACTTGGAGTCCGCGGTGAGTACCGTGTCTGGCGCGCCTGCCGTTCCGCCCGCCCACATCATGCGCGTGATGTCGGTGTCCGAGGCGGTCCAACGTGCGGCGAGCCGACCGGTTTCCGCCTCGTAGACGGACACCCGTGCCCCCTCGCTCACCGCCGCGTGCACCGTGCCGGCGAGGACGCCTGCGCAGAGGCAGTCCGGGCTCCGCAGTTCCGGCAACGGCAGCTCGGCGAGGCACGTCCGGTCCACGGCGTCCCAGACCTTGATCCCGTCGAAGGAGTGGACGCTCACGATCCGGGGTTCGGCCGAGCCGGTCACGGTGCCGACGAGCCTGGCGTCCGTGGACACCTCCCGCGGGTAGGAACGGCGGACGCGGTTCAGGGGCTCGACGACGTCCCGCTTTCCCACTCCGACAAGCGAGGTGGGGCCGGCGGTCAGGGCGAAGGTGCGCTGCTCGGCGTCACAGATCACGGGGCGTGCCAGCCGCTCCCCCGTGGCGGCGTCCAGGACCGTCAGTCGGTGCGGTGTGGTGAAGCTGATGCTCGCGTATGCCGTGCTGCCGTTCCACGGGGCGGTGTGTGCGGCGCTCACGGGGCCCGGCCAGCCGGTCCACGCATGCGGCGGGGCGTCGTCGGCGGGCCGCAGACGGGCCCAGAGGGGGGTGAACGGCGGGGTCATGCTGCCTCCAAGCCGGTTCTCGTGGTGGGCGCGGACCAGTGGCCGGGGACATGCGGGGGCGGTACCGCCGCCCGCGATCATAGGCAGCCGGCCGGGGCCGAACGCCAGTCAGGGGCTCGGCGCTTGGGATGACCGGGCGTCAGCGCGACGGGCCGCTACTCCGCCGTGCCGGACGGATCGGTCTCGAATGCCAGGAGGGTCAGCCCGCCGGCTTGGAGGACGGCGTTCCATTCGTCCTGGTTCAGGTCCGGGTATGCGTCGAGCACGCGGTCGGGTACGGGGCAGCCGTCGGCGCTCAGCAGTAACTTGGGCGAGCGGGAAGCCCGAGGGGCTGAGGCACGTGCGGACGGCCGACTGCGGCGGTTCGGCGGACAGTACGGCGATGTGCCGGGCGGCCGCCTGGTTGTCGGGGGTCTCCGACACGAAGTCCAGGAGTGCGGCCCGTAGTTGTGCCGTGAGCTCGTCCTGCCGCGGGTCCGCGCGTTCCGCGATCGCGGCCAGGGACCGGCACAGGCGCTCTCCGGCCACCGGTCGGGCCGGCCGCGGGAGGCGCTGCGGTTGCTGTGCGCCGTGGTCACTTCGCAGCCCTCCACGCCGAACGTGGTCATGGCCGCACCCGGCGACGGGAACGGCTCACGACCGGGCGACGGACGGACGGAATCGTCGCACCAGCGCTGACCACGTGCGGCGTGGGCGCGGTACTGCCGGAGCGGGCGGACGAGATCCTCGGCATCATCGGCGTCGCATGGCCGAATGCCGACGAGGACGACTCCCACCGTGCGGGCAACGGCGGGGATCCGCCCGATCGGCGATCAGCCGGGATCCCGTGTGCGGACCCGGGACGGTCCAGGGCGTCGAGGCCGTCCCGGTGGCCGCCCGCGAAGAGTCAGGCGCCGGCCGGGAGCGGGGCGGCCGGGTCGAGCAGGCCGGTCTCCCGCAGGTCGTTCCAGAAGGCGGTGGGGATCTCCTCGCGCAGCGCGCCGAGGTCCTCGGCGATGCGGGAGGGGCGGGTGGCGCCGGGGATCGCCGCGGCGGCGGCCGGGTGGGCGAGGGCGAACTGCAGCGCGGCGGCCTTCACGGACACCCCGTGCCGTTCGGCCAGTTCCCGGATGCGCCGGACGGTCTCCAGGATGTGGGCCGGGGCCTGCTGGTACTCGAAGTGGGTGCCGCCGGCCAGGACGCCGGAGCTGTACGGGCCGCCGACGACCATGTCGACGCCCTGCTCCTGCGCCGCGGGCAGCAGCCGCTGCAGCGCCTGGCGATGGTCCAGCAGGGTGTAGCGGCCGGCCAGGAGGAAGGCGTCGGGGCGCGGCTCGTCCAGGGCGAGGGTGAGCTCGACGGGCTCCACCCGGTTGACGCCCAGGCCCCACGCCTTGATCACACCCTGGTCGCGCAGGTCGTCCAGGACCCGGAAGGCGCCGGTGCGGGCGGTCTCGAACTGGGCGAGCCAGCGGTCGCCGTGGAAGTCCTGGGCGATGTCGTGCACCCAGACGATGTCCAACCGGTCGGTGTTCAGCCGCTGGAGGCTGTCCTCGATGGAGCGCTTGGTGGCGTCGGCGCTGTAGTCGTCGGTCATCTTGTTGGGACGGCCGTGCTCGAACAGGCCGCCCTTCTCGCCCAGATCACGGGCTGCGGGGTCCTCCACCTCGTCGTGGATGACCCGGCCGACCTTCGTGGACAGGACGTAGGAGTCGCGCGGCTGCCGGGACAGCATCGCGCCGAGCCGTATCTCGGCCAGGCCCGCGCCGTAGAAGGGGGCGGTGTCGTAGTAGCGGATGCCCTGGTCCCAGGCGGCCTGCAGCGTGGCCTGCGCCTCGTCCTCGGGGATGGCGCGGAACATGTTGCCCATGGGGGCGGTGCCGAAGCCCAGCGAACCGGGCAGCAGGTGGGCGAGGCTCATCGGGAGCTCCCTTTTCGTACGTGGTGGTGAGCCGCTCGGCGACTCCCCCGTACGCCTTTTCGCAGCCTTACTCACAAACGAAGATACTTGCATACGCGCTTTAATGCAAGCGCGGGTTAAGTGCGTCAGGAACGGTCGCCCGGGTGCACCGCGGGAACGACGGAGACGCGCGGTGGCCGGACCGTCCTCCGCGGAGGTCGGTCCGGCCACAGGGTGGGCAGCGAGGAGCGCCGGGCTCAGGGCAGGATCGAGTCCACGTAGCCGCCGTCGACGCGCACGGCACCGCCGGTGGTGGCGGAGGCGTAGGGCGAGGCGAGGTAGACGACCAGGTTGGCGATCTCCTCCGGCTCGATGAGGCGCTGCAGCAGCGACTGCGGGCGGTACTTGACCATGAACTCGTGCTGCGCCTCGTCCCAGGGCAGCTCGTCGCCGACGAGCTCGCGGACGAATCCCTCGACGCCGCCGGTGTGGGTCGGTCCGGCGATGACGGAGTTGACGGTGACGCCGGTGCCGGCGGCGGCCTTGGCGAACCCGCGGCCGACGGCGAGCAGCGAAGTCTTCGTCATGCCGTAGTGGATCATTTCGGCGGGGATGACCACGGCCGAGTCGCTGGCGAGGTTGAGGACGCGCCCCCAGCCCCGCTCCGTCATACCGGGCAGGTAGGCGCGGATGAGCCGGACGGCGGAGAGGACGTTGACCTCGAAGTAGCGGCGCCACTCGGCGTCGTCGATCTCCAGCGGAGGGGCGGAGCCGAAGATGCCGAGGTTGTTGACGAGGATGTCGACCGCGGGCACGGACTCCAGCACGGCGGCGGTGCCCTGCTCCGTCGCCAGGTCGCCCACGGCGCCGATGACGTCGTCGCTGCCGGACTCGGCACGCACGGTGCGGACGGCGTCCGCGACGCGCTCCGCACCGCGGCCGTTGACCACGACGCGGGCTCCGGCGCGGGCCAGGCCGGTGGCGATGGCGTGGCCGATGCCCTGGGTGGAACCGGTGACCAGTGCGGTGCGGCCGGAGAGATCGATCTGCATGAGGCGTTCCCCTCGTCGAGGCGGTGGAGCGGCTGAGGTGGTGTCGGCACCCCGGGACGCCCGGCCGGCGTGGACGGGCGCCCCGGGGGCGTGCGGGATCAGTTGAGGGTGTCGGGGTCCGGGCCGGTGCGCAGTCCCCGGTCGAGGCCCGCGAGGGCGGTCAGGTCGGCGTCGGTGAGCTCGAAGCCGAAGACGTCGAGGTTCTGCCGGATGCGGGCGGGGGTGACGGATTTGGGGATCACGATGTTGCCGGTCTGCAGGTGCCAGCGCAGGACGACCTGTGCCGGGGTTACGCCATGCGCCGCGGCGATTCCCACGATCGCCTCGTCCCCGAGGACCGCGCCCTGGGCCAGCGGGCTCCATGCCTCGGTGGCGATGCCGTGCTCGGCGTGGAAGGCGCGCAGCGCGGTCTGCTGGAGGCCGGGGTGCAGCTCCACCTGGTTGACCGCCGGGGTGATGCCGGTGTGCTCCAGGAGCCGTCGCAGGTGCGGGACCTGGAAGTTCGAGACGCCGATGGCACGGGCGCGCCCGTCGGCGAGGATCTTCTCCAGCGCCTTGTAGGTCTCCACGTACAGGTCGCGGGCCGGGGTGGGCCAGTGGATCAGGTAGAGGTCGACGTGGTCGAGGCCGAGCTTGTCGAGGGAGGCGTCGAAGGCCGCCAGGGTCCGGTCGTGGCCCTGGTCGGCGTTCCACAGCTTGGTCGTGACGAACAGCTCCTCGCGGGGGAGGCCGGAGGCGGCGAGGGCCTTGCCGACACCGCGCTCGTTGCCGTAGATCGCCGCGGTGTCGATGCTGCGGTAGCCGGCCTCCAGGGCGGCGGCGACCGCGGCGGTGGTCTCCTCGTCGGGGACCTGGAAGACACCGAAGCCCAGCTGCGGCATGGTCACGCCGTTGTTGAGCGTCACGTTCGGTACGGAAGTCATCAGGGGGGCCTTTCTTTGGTGTTGCTGTGTTGCTGTGTCGCTGTCTTGCTGTGCTGCCGTGCGCCGTGGGGGCGGAGCGGGGGGCTCGCCGGTCCGTGGGGGGGGTGGGTCAGAGCGCCTGGAGGGCGGCCTGGGCGAAGCCGTGGTCCTGCTCGGGGGCGCCGCCGCCGAGGCCGAGGGCGCCGACGAGCTGTCCGTCGCGGTGGATCGGCACGCCGCCCGCGATGAACAGCAGGGGCTTGCCCAGCGCGGTGGGCAGGGAGTGGAAGGGCCCGTCCGGCTTGACCAGGTCGACCAGGTCGGCCGTCGGCGCGTTCAGCTGCAGGGCGGTGTACGCCTTGGCCGTGCTGGTCTCACCGGAGATGAGTACGGCGCGCTCGTCGCGGCGGAAGGCCAGCAGGTGTCCGCCGGCGTCGAGGACGGTGATGCTGACGGGGACTCCCGCCGCGTCGGCGGCGCGGCGGGCGGCCAGGACGAGGGTCTCCGCGTCGGCGGCGGTCAGCGGGGTCACGGCGGTGGTGCTCATGGGGGACTTCCTTGCGATCGGTGGGGCACGCGTGCGGTGCGGGTATGGGGGATCACGGGCGGGCCGCTCCCGCTGCGGTGGGAGCGGCGATGCCGTAGGCGCCCATGGCCGGGCCCGGCGGTGCGAGCGGCATGGCGAGGGCCCTTCGGCACACAGAGAGTGATGCGCGAGCCCCTTACACGCGTCGACAATAGTTGCACACGAGGGCTAATGGCAAACGCGGGTATAGTGGCTCTCGTGATACGGCGGCAGTCCCCCTGCCACCGCCTCCACCCGCACCACCCGCACCAGGGAGCCGCTCATGACCGCCACCGACCCGGCGATGACCGCACTGGCACACAGCTGGTCGGCGCTCTCACTGCTGCACGGACGCATCGAGAGCAGCGTCGAACGCGCGCTTCAGACCCGGCACCGGCTGAGCGCACGCGAGTACGCGCTGCTCGACGTGCTGAGCCGCCAGCACGACGGCGAGGGCGGCCATCTGCAGATGCGGCAGGTCGCCGAGTCCGTCGTCCTCAGCCAGAGCGCCACCACGCGGCTGGTGACCCGGCTGGAGGACCGCGGGCTGCTCGCCCGCTACCTGTGCCCCACCGACCGCCGCGGCATCTACACCAACGTCTCCGACGACGGCCTGCGCCTCCTTGAGGAGGCCCGCCCCACCCACAACACCGCCCTGCGCGAGGCCCTCGACCAGGCAGCCGCCGAACCGGTCCTCGCGCCCCTGGTCCACGCCGTCGAGCAGCTGCAAGGCGGCGACAGGCCGGCGTGACCCGCCGCCACTCGCGAGGGAACACGACAAACCAGCACGCCTTTCGCGTAGTTGACCCAGGCCCTCCATCGCACTAACCGAAACCCGCAGTTCGACTCCGTCGCGGACCAGCCCGGACAGCGTGGTGCCGTCGACCGTCCGGAAGTGCTTGGCCACGAACACCGGGCAGCGACCGGACTCCCGCACCAGGTGCGCGAGCGTGCGCACCTTGGGCCAGTTCCATGAGGCATCGCTGTTCCAGCCGTACGCAGGAAACGCCGCCCACCCGGCAGGGCCCGTAATTCGGAGCGCGCCAACGCCGCCCCCGGAATTCCTCCCGCCGGCGCAACAGTCGCGCATTTCCGTAGACTGCAAAATCAACCCGCGATCCAGCGATGGGAATAGATCTGCGCCGGGCTGATCAATCGCGCCAATACGCCACCCCTCAGCCTCTTCGATTTCCCGGCATCCAGCCCGATGAATTCAAGAGTGTTATCGCTGGCATAGGCGCAGCGTTTCCCCGATGCCGGACCGACCGAAAGCGCGGTGTGCGCCACCCGGACGCGCGCTGCGTTGGCGTGACTGAAGGCCGGCCGCCCGACCCCGCGGGGCGACAATCCGGCCAACTCATCCACCATCAGCGCGACACCGAAGCACCACAACCCGAAATCGGACATCTGCTCGACCCTCGAATATACGTTTCTTCTCGGGTCGGCACCGGCCGCCCGACGGGGCCCGCTCGACGGGTCAATGGATCAAAGAATCGATGAATCAGCAGGTCCCCGGCCCCACGGAATCCCGGGATCAAACAATCGTTCCGGATTTCGCACACGAGTGCACTCATGTGTTATACGCACTCGGGCCACAGAAACACATCCGACCCCGCTATGCTCGCTGTCGCGCAGCGAGTTGCGGCGATTACCGAACGTCGCCACTGGCTGTCATGGTGCCGCCGATCGCACAAGGGCTCGGGCGTCCTGGGACCCGGCCTGTTGCGTGCGGAACGCCGCCTTGGAACGCGCCGCGGCCAAGCAATTGGCGCGCGTGATCCCACGGTTGCCGACCTTGTGCGGGCGGCCTTCCCGTGGTGCCCATGGACGCCATGTATGTCGCCCTGTCCATTCCATTAGTGCTCTGAGGATGCCGATGGCTCGTGCTGGTTCGCCCCCCGGAGGGTCGGGGCCCGCTTCCGCCCCCATATGGCTGCTGCCATCCGTACTGCTTGCCGTCTGCACGGCCGTGGCCGTGTCGTTGACGCCATCGACGGCCCGCGCCCCGGTCGCCGCCATCGGCATCGCCGCTACGGTGGCCGTGGCCATCGCAGCCGGGGAAACGGCTCGCCGAGGACGTGCGCTCGACGAACTGCGCCGGCAGTTCGCCCAGCGGGAGTCCGTTCTGCAAGGCCACCTGGCCCAGCAGGAAGCCGAAACCGTACGGATGGCCAAGGAGACGCTGCCCAAGGCCATGGCCCAGCTCCAGGAGGGCATCCGGGCCGAGGACGTGCTCCGCAACGTCGGCCATGTCTCCCGTGTCAGCCCCGAGTTCGAAGCCGCCTACCAGGCGGTGCTGCGCTACGTCCTGCAGGCCGTCGAGGCCGAGGAGGACCTGCGCGACTCCGCCCAGCGGGCCTTCGTCAACATCGCTCGGCGCGTACAGGCGATCGTCCACCAACAGGCCCAGGAACTACGCGAGATGGAGGACAAACACGGCAACGACCCGGAAGTATTCGGCGACTTGCTGCAACTCGACCACCGCACCGCGCTGGTCGGCCGGCTCGCGGACAGCATCGCCGTACTCGGTGGGGCCCGGCCCGGCCGTCAGTGGCAGCAGACCATCCCGCTGTTCAACGTGCTCCGCGGTGCGATGTCCCGGATCATCGACTACCAGCGCGTCGATCTGCACTCGGTGGCCGAGGTCGGCATTCTCGGACGCGGCGTCGAGCCGCTGATCCACGCCCTGTCCGAACTGTTGGACAACGCCACCCGCTACTCACCGCCCCAGACACGCGTCCATCTGACCGCGACCGAGATCCAGACCGGTGTCGCCATCGAGATGGAGGACGCCGGGATCGGCCTGACCGACGAGGCCCGCCTGCGCGCCGAGCAGGCCCTGGCGCAGGACTCCCCCACCGGAATCGACCTCGACGACCTGGGCGAGTCGCCGCGACTCGGCCTGGCCGTGGTCGGCCGGCTGGCGCGCACGAACGACTTCAAGGTCTCCTTCCGCAGCTCCGCGTACGGCGGGGTACGCGTCGTCCTGATCGTCCCGCCGGAGCTCATCACCGCGACTCCGGTGCCCGGCGGGGCCATCGCCAGGGCCGCCGTCCTCCCGCCGCCCCGCCGCCGCGGCGGTCCGATGCGCCACGTGGAGGGGGTCGTCGAGGAGCCGGTGCCCGCCGTCTCCCCGCGTGGTGCCAACGGGCTCCCGCAGCGCAGGCGCCGCACCCGCACCGTGATTCCGCCCCTGCGGCACAGGCCCGCGGCGCCGTCCACCACCGCGTCCGACGCCCCGGCGTCAGCCGCTGCTCCCCCGCAGGCCGGAATGTGGCTGGCCGCCTTCCAGGAGGGCATCTCCGGCGAGCCCCGAGCCGGGGCCCCGGCGCCTCGTCCCGACGGCCTGAGCGACCAAGAGTCCGAGCGTAACTGAGTCATTAGGTAAGGATGAGTAAGTAAGTGGTGACACAGCAGCGACTCAATATGAACTGGTTGCTTGAGGGCCTGGCGTCGAGCGTTCCGCACACCCGTGACGTCGTGGTGCTGTCCTCGGACGGTTTGTGCATGGCTCAGTACGGCACGGACGAGGACACCGCGGATCGCCTCGCTGCGGCCTGTGCCGGTCTGCAAAGCCTGTCGGCGGCCATCGCCACGGAATTCCCGCACGGCGACGGGCAGATGAAGCTGGTCGTCATCGAGGTCAACGGCGGTTTCTTCTATCTGATGGCGGCCGGCGCCGGAGCGTATCTGGCGGTGCTGGCCGACGACAACGTGGACGCCGGCCTCATGGGACAGGGGATGCGGGACCTGGTCGCCCGGATCGGTCAGCACCTCACCAGCCCGCCGCGGGCCGACCGGCAGGTCCCATGAGCGACGCGGATCCGGAAAAGCGCCGGAGTTGGGAAGAAGGCGGTCCCGAGCGCCTCTACATCCTCACGTCCGGCCGGAACATACGGTCCGCAGCGGCCCCCCTGGACGTGGTCACGCTGATCGTGACCCGGAACCGGCCCACGTCGAGCACGCAGCCGGAACAGGTCGCCATCCTCCGGATATGCGACTACCCGCTGTCGGTCGCGGAGATCTCCGCATACGTCCATCTTCCGGTCAGCGTGGTCACGGTACTGCTCGCGGAGTTGCTGGAGAGCGGCCATGTCGAAGCGCGGGCGCCGATCCCGGCCGCCTCGTTGCCCGATGTCGAACTGTTGGAGGCGGTGATGCATGGACTGCAAAATCTCTGAGCCCGTCGTCGGGCCCCGGAGCGAGGACACCCTGCCGGCCTCGGTCTCCACCGCGGTCAAGGTAGTGATCGTCGGTGGTTTCGGGGTGGGCAAGACCACCCTGGTCGGATCGGTCAGCGAGATCCGTCCGCTGACCACCGAGGAGACGATGACGCAGGCCGGTGTCGGGGTGGACGACATCGCCGGAGTCGAGCGCAAGACCGAGACGACGGTGGCGATGGACTTCGGCCGGATCAGCCTCAGCAGCGAGCTGGTGCTGTATCTCTTCGGCACCCCGGGCCAGCAGCGCTTCTGGTTCCTGTGGAACGGCCTCTTCGAGGGCGCGCTGGGGGCGGTGGTCCTGATCGACACCCGGCGCCTGGACGACAGCTTCGACGTGATCGGCCGGCTGGAGGAACGCGGTCTGCCCTTCGTCGTCGCCATCAACGCCTTTCCGGACGCCCCTTCCTATCCCATGTCGGAGCTCCGCGCGGCCATGGATCTCCCCGACGACGTACCCATGGTCGATTGCGACGCCCGTGACCGCGGCTCCAGCCGCGATGCCCTGCTGACCCTCATGCGCTATCTCTACGCCCTCACCACCACAGCTCCGGAGACCCGGTGACCCCCTCCCACGCGAACCAGCCCCGTACGACGTCCGCCTCCGGACCGCCTCCGGGATGTCCCGCTCATGCCCGACCCGGGGAAACCGACGGACTGGCGCGGCTCTTCGGCCCCGAGGCGGTCAACGACGCCCCGGGCTTCTACGAGAGACTGCGCGCCAAGCACGGCCCGGTGGCCCCGGTGCTGGTGGACGGTGACCTGCCGGCCTGGCTGGTCCTGGGCTACCGGGAGAACCTCGAAGTGCTGCGCACGCCCTCCCGTTTCAGCCATGACTCGCGTATCTGGCACTGCTTCAGGGAAAACCAGGTCGCGGCGGACTCACCGCTCATGCCGGCCCTCGCCTGGCAGCCCGTCTGCCTCTTCATGGACGGCGCGGAGCACGAGCGGTTCCGGGTCGCGCTCACCGAGAGCATGGCGCGCTTCGACCGGCGTGGGATCCGCCGCTGCGTCACCCGGTCCGCCAACCAACTGATCGACGAGTTCATCGGTGCGGGACAGGCCGACCTCGTCAGCCAGTTCGCGGAGCAACTGCCCCTGCGCGTCATGGCGCAGCTGCTCGGAATGCCCGACGAGGACGGCGCGCGGTTGGTCGAGGCCACCCGGGACCTGCTCAAGGGCTCGGATACGGCGTTCCAGAGCAACGAGTACCTCGTACAGACCCTGCAGCAGCTCGTGCACCGCAAACGAACAGCCCCTGGACCGGATTTCACCTCGTGGCTGATGACCCACTCGGCCGAGCTGACCGACGAGGAAGTGGTGCAGCATCTGCGGCTGGTCGTCATCGCCGCGAACGAGAACACCACCAACCTGACCGCGAACACCCTGCGCATGATGCTCACCGATCCGCGTTTCCGGGCGTCGCTCACGGGCGGCAGCATGACCCTGCCCGACGCGCTGGAACAAATGCTGTGGGACGAACCGCCGACCGCGGTGGCGCCCGCCCGTTGGGCCACCGGCGACACGGAACTCGCCGGTCAGTCCATCAAGGCCGGGGACATGCTGCTCCTCGGGCTGGCCGCCGGCAACGCCGACCCCGTCATCCGCCCCGATCTCTCCGTCCCCATGCAGGGCAACCGTTCCCACCTCGCCTTCACCGGCGGTCCGCACGAGTGCCCCGGCCAGGACATCGGCCGGGCCATCATCGACACGGGAATCGACGTCCTGCTGATGCGGCTGCCCGATATCGACCTGGCCGTTCCCGAGGGCGATCTGAGGTGGGTGTCCCATTGGATCGCCCGCCATCTGACGTCGCTCCCGGTGAAGTTCACGGCGAGTCCGCAAAAGGGCCGCCGGGCGTCGGCCGGCGGCCCGGAGAACGATGCGCACGGCGCCGCCGTCCGCCAGGATTCCACCGCCGACAGCCCGGGAATCGCCGACGAATCGCCCGCCGCCGACTCCTCTTCCGGCGTGCCCGGGGCGCGTTCGTCCTGGTGGAGCCTGTTGAGGCGGTGGCTGTCGGGCAAGTAGCGCCGTTACGGGAGCGTTCGCCGCGCGCCTCTCGAAACCGCCGGAGACGCATGCCGGGGCACCGGTACCTGTGTACCAGTGCCCCGACGTGCGTCTCCGGCGGTCTTCTTGCTTTCAGCAACCGGCAGTCCGCCGATACCGATGCCGATGCCGATGCCGAAAAGGGACTCCCGCGTTTCCTACGAGCATTCGCGGTAACGGGAGGATTCGAGCGACCAGTCGTAGTTCGCGCGGATCCAGTCCTGTAGGTGCGCGGCCTGGTGGAACGCTGCCGAGCGTTCACGTTCCGACATCTTCCGGCCGCTCAGCCAGTCTTCGAAAACCGTTCTCCGGTGGGTGAACCGGCGCACGCGGTCGTCCAAGAGGCCGGCGACCTTGATCTGCGCCGTGCGGCGATCGCAGTGGGCTTCGCTCTGAATGACCGAGATGGCGTTGAACGGCTCCCCGGCCGACTCCTCCTTGCTCGCCGACCAGAGGTCGTTGACGAAGATGATGGCGTCCGCGGTGTCGGCTTCCATGCCTTGGAAGTGCGGGTTCAGTGCCACCTCGTCGGAGATCTCGAAGGCGCAGGCGCACTCGTTCAGATCGGCCGAGGGTGCGGCGGCGATCGTGTAACGGCGCAGCCTGATCAGCTCGTTCAGCGAGATGGGGGTCCCGCCGGCCCTGATCGTGGTTTCCTTCAGATTCCCCTGGAAGTAGCCGCGCCACCGATCGGCCGAACGCTCGATCCACTCAGGGGACATGCCGTGCACGCTTCTGCTGCGGATGTCACGGAATGCGTCAATGACCGGTGTCCCGTCGACCTCCGACGTGAAGGAGGGGTCGTCCGCGATGCCGGTCACGGCCGCGACGAGTTTCCCGGCCCGGGGGATGTCGCAGGCGAGCGGACCGCCGTCGAACAGGTCGTCGAACCGGAAGAACCACGCCAGCGCGTCGGCGGCGAGGCGCAGGCCGCGGGCGGTGGCCTCCGGATAGGCCCGGGCGGCTAACTCGACCATTTTCCATTCCTTGAAGCTTTCGGCGTCGGCGTCATCCGAGATCAGCCGGTATCTCCGAAGCCATCGCTCGTGGCCGGCGCGGATGTCTTCCAGGTGCGGATTGATGCGCGGCGGAAAGGGCATGGTGCTGCCGAAATCTTCGAGCTGCATGATCGCTGCTACCTGCTTTCACGTGGGCCCGCCCACCCTGGTTGTACTGGATCAGGAACGGCCCGAGGGGTGCGCCGGGGCAGCCATCGCCGGTCACGAGGCGGTATGTCCAGTATCAGCGGTAACGGCGCGGTTTGCTGCACGGCAATGCCCCTCAGGTGCCTGGTAGAGCATCTGGCGAAATTTCCTGCGGGTATCAACCGCAGGTTCCAGCCACTTCGTCCATCGGAGTAAGAATCGCGCAACGCGGCACGGGTGTACAGGGGTCCTCGTGAATCACTGCCCGTCAGCGAAATGCCCCCTGACCGGCTGATGTACAGGGCGCTGCCCGGTGCGGCGGGCGCGGTCCCGGCGGTGGTCAGAGGCGCGGAGGTGGGCGAGGAAGGCGAGGACGCGGCGGTGGCCCGGGGCATCGAGATGGAGGCCGAGCATGCGCCACGTCCCCGCCGGTCCGTACCGGGCGGCGGTCGGCTCCGAACCACGGGGCCGACCTGCCTTCGCCGTCAGCCCGCCCCCCTGCGCATACCGCATGCCGGACGATCTACCGCGACAGACAACCGTCCGTCAGCAGGGCCGCCGATCCGCCGCCCCAAGGAGCCGATATCGGGCTGCGCCCGGTCAGTTCACCGCCGCGGCTGCGTCCGCCTGGTGCACAAGCTGCTCCAACTTCAGTTTCTGGGCCTGGAACATGGGGAGGAGTGCGGTCCGCTGCTCGGGGGAGATCTCCGGGAGCCGCCGGCCCAGGAGCCGGCAGGTACCGAGCCATTCGACGAGTGCGGGGTCGGCGGTCCACCGCACGATCCGCTCCTGGATGTCGCCGAAGAACTGTATCCAGTCCAGGGCGGAGTCCGGGTGCTGCGAGGGCGCGCACAGCGCGTTCCTGGTGTCGTCGTCGGTGCAACTCGCCTCGACGTGGGCGATGAGTGCGGCGCTGAACACCTGCTGGCAGGGAACCACCGCCTGCAACGTGATGTGCGCTTGGTCGAAGACCGGCACCGTCTTCCGTCGTTCCAGGCCGTCGGCGGTGCAGTCGATGTAGAGGGTGCCGGTTTGCGTGGGAAGGGTGGCCTGGTCGAGTTCGATCGCGTTCTCGCCGATGCGCTTGACCCTGCCGTGGCGGACGATGTCGCCGATGCGGCGCAGCTGTTCGAGTTCGGCGCGGGCGACCGTCGCGCAGCGGTAGGCGGTCGGCTCGTTGTCGGGCGACAGCCGCAGCAGCAGGCCGCTGTCCTCCAGCCGTGCGAACAGCTCTTGGACCGTCTCAGCGCCGGCAACGGCCTCGCGACGGGCCGCTTCCTTTTCGAGGTAGGAATCCCCGGGCTGGGTGTGGGCGCGGTCGATCAGCCACGAGTCGCGGGGCATGATCCAGGTGATGTCGGACGGGTCGGTGCCGCGGCCGAGCAGCCACAGACAGGCGTCGATGCCCGTCTTTCCCGCCCCGACGACGGTGTAGTGGGACGGCCGGTCCTGGAGGGCGGGCAGCTGGTTGGGGGTGATGAGGCGGACGCCGGGAGCGACCTCGTACTTGGGCGGCACCATGGCGGGCACCGTGACGTTCATGTAGGTGGCGTCCACGGTCCGCCGTTTGACGGTCACCTCGAAGTCGGCCCCGCTGACGAGGGAGTGGAAGCGCTGGATGTCGGGCCGCTGTGGATCCGGGCCGTCGTAGAACGACTTGGGGAAGTAGGAGACCCGTCCGCTGGGCAGCAGTGTCCTGCGCATCACCTGGTCGAAGTAGGCCAGGATCTCGCTGGCCGAGGCCAGCTCGTGCAGTCCGGCGTTCCAGCCGTCCTGGTCCACCGTGCCGCTGCCCAACTCACGTGAGTTGACGCCGTAGTAGGCCGACGGCTGGTGCAGGCGTACGAAGGGGTAGGCGACCGTCCAGTGGCCGCCGGGCTGGTCATAGCGGTCGACGATGGCCACCGTCGCGTCGGTTTCGGCGATCAGGGTGTCGGCGAAGGCCATGCCCATGGCCCCGGCCCCGACGATCAGGTAGTCGACCTCAAGAGCTGTCGGATTCAACGAACACCGTCCTTCCGCAATTGCTTTTCGAAGGTTGAGAGCCGGCCGTGCTCAGCGCGGCCGGCGGTTACCGGTGGAACGCCGCGGCGGAGCCGCGGCGTGTGAGGATCTTTCGTTCGCGCGATGTCCAGCCGTCACCGGCGGACTCGGCGCGCAGGACCGCGGCGGAGAGGCATGCCGGCAGGGGCCCTTGACCGCGCTCGGTGGCTCACACCACTGCGGTCAAGGCCACCACGCGCGGGTTCCGGGCCCGGCAGGAAGCGAGACGTCGGGCCCGGCGAGGAGCGCCTCGGGATGTACGAATGCGCTCAGGAACTGGCGGGGCCGAAGCCGGCGACACGCTCTTCCTCGGCGGTCGTGAGGGCGACCACCGGCATGTCCGTCAGCCCGGGGCGGACGGACATGCCGTCCAGGACGATCGTCAGGCAGCGCCTCCACACCGCGCTTGAGACCGGCTGGGTGTGCTGGATCACGCAGCCGACCATGTAGAAGACGAGTGGCAGGTCGGTCATCGCCAGGTCCGGACGCAGCCGGCCGGCGTCCTGGGCACGACGCATGACCGCATCGGCCGCCGGCATGAACCTGCGGCGCGCCTGCGCCACCAGGGGACGCCCCCCGACCTCGGAGAACACCACTTCTCGCAGTCCGCGGTCGGCTGCCATCAGCTCCAGGATCATGGTCAGCAGGCCGACGAACCCCTCCCACGGGTCGTCATGCGCCAGAGCCTGCTCGGCGGCCACCGCCAAGGCCTCGACACGCTCTTCGAACAGCTCGTTGATCAGCGCTTGCTTGTTGCCGAAGAGCCGGTAGGAAGTCGCCACTCCGACACCGGCATGGCGAGCGATGTCGTCGAGGTTCACCGCCAGCCCCCGCTCGGCGAACACCTCCCGAGCGGCCTGGAGCGTGCGCTGCCGGTTGGCCTCGGCATCGCGTCTCAGGCGCCGTGCGCCACGGGACGCGGAGGATTCCGTTCCGTCCATGAGTCCACAGTAGCACTATCTGGAGTTGCCAACTCCAGATACGTCGCCCCGGCTACCGGTGGGCGAAGCAGCAGCCGAGGCTCAGGTCAGGCATGGGGGCTCGCCAGACCGGCCTGGTAGGCCATGACCACGAGTTGGGCCCGGTCTCGGGCGCCGAGTTTCGTCATCGCGCGGTTCACATGTGTCTTTGCGGTGAGCGGTGCGACGTAGAGCCGCTCGGCGATCTCGTCGTTGGACAGTCCCGCTGCGACCAGGATGACCACTTCGTGCTCGCGTGGGGTGAGTGCGGCGAGTTCCGGGGGTGCCTGCGGGCCGGGGGCGGCGGGCTGGGCCAGGAAGCGGGCGATCAGGGCCTTGGTCGCGGTCGGGGACAGGAGGGAGTCGCCTGCGGCCACCACGCGGATCGCGTTGAGGAGTTCGTCGGGGTTGATGCCTTTGTCGAGGAAGCCGCTGGCGCCGGCGCGTAGCGCTTCGGCGACGTACTCGTCGTTCTCGAAGGTGGTCAGAACGAGGATCTTGACGCCCGCGAGGTTCCGGTCGTCGCTGATGAGCTTGGTCGCGCCGAGGCCGTCGAGGTCGGGCATGCGGATGTCCATCAAGATCAGGTCGATGTGTCGGGTACGTGCGAGGTGGACGGCCTCGCGTCCCGTTGCTGCTTCGGCTACGACCTCCATGTCGGGGTCGGAGTCGATGAGCATGCGGAAGGTGCCACGCAGGAGTGCCTGGTCGTCGGCGAGGAGGACTCGGATCGTCACGGGTTGAAGCCCTTTCGGTCGGCGCGTAGGGGCAGTTCGGCGTGGATGCGGAAGCCGCCGGTGGGGGTTGGTCCGGCGGTGAGGGTGCCGCCTGCGGCATTGGCCCGCTCGCGCATTCCGATCATGCCGTGGCCGGTACCGGCGGGGCCTGGACGGGCGCCTTCGCCGCTGCTGGTTTCCGGCGTGCCGCGGCCGTCGTCCTCGACGGTGATCCGCAGGCCGTCGGTGCGGTGGTCCAGGTGGACGCGTGCCGTTACCGCGCCGGCGTGCTTGCGGGTGTTGGTGAGCGCTTCCTGGATGATCCGGTAGGCAGTGAGGTCGGTGATCGACGGCAACTCGCCTGCCCGGCCGGTCCGCTTGAGCGTGACGTCAAGTCCGCTCTGGCGGAAGGAGTTCAGCAGACCATCCAGGTCGGCGAGGCCGGGGGCGGGTTCGCGGGGCGCGTCCGGGGTTTCGCCGTAGCGGAGCAGCCCTACCGTGGCACGCAGTTCGTCCAGGGCCGTTCGGCTGGTGTCCCGGATGCGCTCAAGGGCCTGGTAGGCGTGGGCGGGTTCGGTACGCATCAGGTGGTGGGCGACGCCTGCCTGGGCGTTGACCAAGGTGATGTGGTGGGCCACCACGTCGTGCAGCTCCCGGGCGATACGCAGGCGGTCCTCGGTGACCCGGCGGTGGGCCTCCTCCTCCCGGGTGCGCTCGGCGCGTTCGGCCCGTTCCACGGCCGAGGCGAGCAGTTGGCGGCGGCTGCGGGTGGCGTCGCCGCTGGCCGCCGCCAGGCCCATGCCGGCGACGAGGGCCAGGTGCTGCCAGAGGCTGTCCAGACCTGGGTCGCTGATCAGCGTCGCGGTGACGAGTACCGCGGCCGCGCACGCGCCGACGCGCCAAGCGGAACGCCTGTCGGCACGCAGCGCCGCAGCGTGGACCGCGACGCCGGCTGGGATGAGTGAAGCCCCGGGGAAGGAGAACAGAAAAGTCTGGGCGACGTTGACAGCCAAGGTCACGGCGACGACCGGGATCGGCCAGCGGGTGCGTACGACCAACGGCGCGCAGGCGAGCGCCAAGCTACCGAGGCACCAGGCGATCGAGATCCCGCGGTAATAGGCGGTGCCCAGGGCCACCGGGGCGGACAAGGTGAAGCAGCTCACGGCGACTGCCGGGCCAGCCATCCACGGCCAGGCCCGCAGCCACTGCTTGGGCCGGTCGATCATCTGAACCCCTTCACTGTAGGTCCGCCTGTCCGTCGCGGTGATGACGCCGCTCGCGCGCCGCGGTGCCGTCACGCTGAGGAGCGCAAGGAACACCGTCCGCAGCGCCAGGCCCCTCGACGTGAGGTAATCGAGGGCCCCTGCGGCACAGTCCACTGACCGAGGTGTCCGATCCCTGCGCGCCGCCTGGTGTCCTCACCGGTGGCGCCGTCGAGGAGCTAGGCCGCGGCAGTGTCGCCCTCGTCCAACCAGGTCACGGGTAGCGAGTGGACTCCGTAGACGAGCATGTCGTGGCGGAACGGCAGTTCGTCCACCGGGACCGCCAGCCGCAGGTGGGGGAAGCGGGAGAACAGGCTGACGAGCATGATCTCCAGCTCGGCGCGGGCGAGGTTTTGCCCCACGCATGCGTGCGGGCCGTAGCCGAACGCGACGTGCTGCACAGGGCCGCGGTCGAGGTCGAGCCGCTCGGCGTGCGGGCACAAGGCCGGGTCGAGGTTTGCGGCAGCCGTGTTCGGCGCGACCCAGTCTCCGGCGCGGATCAGTTGTCCGCTGATCTCCACGTCTTGCACTGCTCGGCGGATGAGGTTTCCGATATTTGCGTTACCGGCGAGGCGGCGTATCAGTTCCTCAACAGCCTGGTCGGCCCTCTCGGGGTGAGCGGTGAACGTGGCGAGTTGGTCGGGGTGTTGGAGCAACGTGATGGTGGCCATCGCGGAGAAGTTCGCGGTCGTCTCATGCCCGGCGATCAACAGCGCGGCACACAGTGAGGTCAGCTCCGCGTGGCTGAGGTCAGGGTGTTCGTGCAGCAGGCGGCTGATCAGGTCGTCGCGGGGGTCGCTCAGCCGGGCGTCGAAGACGGATTCAAGGATTGCCGCGAGTCGCGCGAAGGACTGCTGTGCTTCGTCTGCTGTGGGGTTCAGCCCCAGCATTTTGCTCGCCGCGTCCTGGAATGCCTGTCGGTGCTCATACGGCACACCGAGCAGTTCCGCGATCACCAGTGACGGCACCGGCAGAGTGAAGGTGCTCACCAGGTCCACCGGAGCGGGAGACGCCGCGACGGCGTCGAGGTGTTCGTCGACGATCTGCTGGATGCGCGGTCGCAGCGCGGCGATCCGCTTGACCATGAACTGACCGGTCAGCTTGCGGCGGTAGTGCTGATGCTGTTCGCCGTCCGCGCTGTTGAACGCGGCGGGATTGTTCATCGGCGGCCTGGAGACCGCACGCGTCTGCGGCTCTATCTCGTCTTTGCGGCTGCTGAACCGCTGTGGATCGCCCATCACGGCGCGGAAGTGCTCGTAGCCGGAGATCAGCCAGGCGTCGATGCCGTTGGGGAAGCGGACCTTGCGTACCGGTTCCTCGCGGAGCAGGCGGGTGGTCTCCCGCGCGGGCTCCAGCGGGTGGTTGCGTTCGCGGGGCAGGGGGATGGGTTCGTGGGCGGGGCAGGTCACGGGAAGCTCCTTGCGGTCAGGGTTGGGTTGGGTTGTTGGTGCCGGGGTGACCGGCGTTCGGCGCGGGCACATCGGCCGGGCGGCCTCTTCGCCACTGGCCGGAGTCAGATGGTTGTGTGCTGGGCGATGTGCCCGCGGTACTGAAGCAGGGCGCGTGGGCTGTTCCATCCGAGTGCGCCGACGACCCGGCCGCCCGCGTGGTACAGCGCGACGAACTTGCGTGACGGCAGGTCGCCGCCGACCACCTCGATGTGCGCCTCGGGAGGGCACCAGCCATGTATTTGGATCTTGGTGTCGTACTGGTCGGTCCAGCCGAACGGTATCGGGGCGTAGGACAGGGAACGGTTCGGGCCGGCGAGGAGGTTCTTGGCGGCGATGACGGCCTGTTGGGTCAGGCCAGCGGCCGAGGCGCCCACCATGACGATGTGATCCATGGTCTACCGCTCCACCTCGATGGCCAGCGCGGGACAGCGAGCAGCCGCGTCCTCGACACGGGCCAAAAGCTCGCGCGGCGGGTCAGGGGTGAGCAGGACGACGATGCCGTCCTCGTCGCGCTGGTCGAAGACCTCATCTGCGGCCAGCACACACTGACCGGCACCCACGCACTTGTCCTCGTCAATAGTGATCTTCATGGGGCACTTCCTTTCGATTCGATGTGGTGGGACAGGTGACCGCGGTGGGCGGCCTACCAGGTCACGGGCAGTTCGTGGACGCCGTAGATGAGCATGTCGTCGCGCATCGGCACCTGATCGACCGGCACTGCCAGCCGCAGCGTGGGGAACCGGTCGACCAGAGCGGACAAGGCGGCCTTCAACTCCACTCGGGCCAACTGCTGGCCCAGGCACTGGTGGATGCCATGGCCGAACGCCAGGTGCGGGCTTGAGGGCCGGTGTACGTCCAGCCGGTCGGGGTCGCCGGGGAAGTGCGCCGTGTCGCGGTTCGCCGAGGGCAGGCAGGCCACCACCGTGGAGCCTGCCGGGATCCGGTGGCCGGCCAGCTCCAGGTCCTGCACGGCCGTGCGGCGCACGCCGAACTGGATGATGCTCAGGTAGCGCAGCAGTTCCTCGACCGCGCCGTCCATCAGCGACGCATCGGCGCGCAACGCCTCCCACTGGTCGGGGTTCCGCAGCAGGCACATGGTGCCCAGCGCGATCATGTTGGCCGTCGTCTCATGCCCGGCGAGCAGCAGCAGTACCCCGGCTCCGGCCAGTTCCTCGTCGGTCAGCTCACCGGAACGCGCCAAACCGCTGAGGATGTCGTCGGTGGGGTTGTCCCGCTTGGCAAGGGCCAGGTGGTGGATGAACTGCCTGAGAGCCCGAGCTGCCTGTTGCACGTCCTCCGGGCTCGCGTCGAGTCTGACAAGTGTGGCGGAGTTGAGCTGGAACTCCTCACGGTCGGCGTAAGGCACCCCGAGCAGCTCGCAGATCACCAGCGAAGGAACCGGCAGCGCGAAAGCTTGAACGAGATCGACCGGCCCGCCGGCAGCGGCCATCGCATCCAACTGCTCTGCGACGATCCGCTCCACCTGGGGAGTCAACTGCCGCATCCGGCGCACGGTGAACTGGCCCGTGAGCAGCCGCCGGAACCGGGTGTGCTCCGGCGGATCCATCGTGATGAACATCCCCGGCGCAGGCGGCGGCACCGGCATGTCGCCCGCGGTGGCGCCGCCGGTCCGCAACGGGCGCCGTCGGGAACTCAGCCGCGGATCGGCCAGCACCGCCCGGACCTCCTCGTACCCGGTGACCAGCCGGCCGGGCACGCCATCGGGCAACGTCACCTCCGCAACGGGGTCGTTCTCCCGCAGCGTGCGGTAACCAGGTGGCGGATCGAAGGGGCAGGTCCGCGCCGTCGGCTGCGTCCTGTCAGTAGCGTGCGCTTCGGTCACCGTCAGGAAGCCCTTTCCAGACAAGCGGAGGTCCCGGCACTCGGGCGGTCTTGGGTGGTACAGCGGTGTGTACCGACGGTGCGGCGGTACACGCGCCACCCCCACAGCACACCCACCGCAAGGACGATCGGGCCGAGAACGTCGACCGAGCCGAGGGCCACGGCCTGGCCGGACAGAAACAGCGGGAGCTGGACCGCCAGCATCACGAGGTGCCCGGCGAGAATCACCAAGTTCCCCTTGGTGAAGGCCCAACGGCGTATCCGACAGCGCCGCCATCCGGTCCGCTCCCCCGTCACCGCGCCGACCAACAGGCCCATCGGCGGCCATCCCAGAACCAGCAGCACCGGTGTCACCACGGCCACCACGCAGTGCACCACCAAACTGGGCAGGAAGAAGTTGGTGGCCTGACCGGTGCGGGCAGCCAACACACCCCCGACGCAGATCAACCCCAGGGCGACGAGCGGTCGCCGGATCGGTTCCCGACGCACCATCCGGTAGACGCACACCCCGGCCCCACCCGCGATGGCCAGCGCCAACGCCACGGCGAGCCGGTGCGTGACGGCAAAACTCACGGTGAACCCGAAGACCGGGGCGACATCGATCACCGTGTTACACAGCCGACGACGGACAACGGTTGCGGTGACATCCTCGCGATGTGCTCCAGGATCCACGACTGCTCCAGACTCCTCGACAGGCGGCGCTTGCTCCGCCGCTTCGACACCATCCACCGTGCCGTCTGAGCGCAACGCTGTCGTCGCCCGTCCGCAGACAGTTGACCTGCCGCGAACGCAGTAGGGCAGGCCGCACCCTCCTACAGATGCAGGCGCCGACCGGATGCAGGCGCCGACGACCAGAACCGACTCGCCGTCGGTCGCTCCTTCGCCACCGATTCACCCGCGCTGGACCGGCGCGGCCGCGACGAGCAGCAGAACGCGCAGGCTCGGTGCAATCCCGCGTCACCGGGATTGCGGGCGCCATTCGAAGAGCAGGATGGTCGCGTCGTCCCGCAGTTGGTTGCGCTGGTAATCGAGGATGGCGTGGGTGAGCAACCGGAGTACCTCGGCCGGGAGTTGGCCGGCGGCGGAGGAGCGGATGATGAACTCGGCGAACCGGTCGAGGCCGAACTCCGCACCGTCCGCGTCGCGAGCCTCTACGACACCGTCGGTGTAGAGCAGGACGCAGTCGCCTGGTTCCAGTGTTGCCTCGTGAACCTTCCGCGCTGTCGGGGCGAGTTGGCCGGCCAGGCCGATCGGAGGCTGCGGGGGGCTGTCCAGCACACCGTCGAGCACCCGCTTGGCACGGATCAGCAGCGGTGGCGGGTGACCGCAGTTGACCCATTGCAGCACCCCGGTGACCGCGTCGAGTCGGCACAGCACGCCGGTGCAGAAGTGGTCGGGCAGCCACTGGGCGAGGGCCCGGTCGACGGAGCCGACGACGTCGGCCAGGTCGCCGCCGCCGCGGCGGGCGTTCCGTGCCGCCGCCATGGCGACCGAGGTGGTCAGGCCGGCGACCAGGTCGTGCCCCATGGAGTCGAGGATCATGGTGTGCAGCACGTTCTTGACCACCGAGTGGTCGTAGGCGTCGCCGGCGACGTCGTACGCCGGTTCCAGGACAGCGGTCGAGACGCATCTGCTGCTGCCGACGGTGTGGGGTGGCAGAAAGGCCCGCAGCATCTCGGTGGGCAACCGCATGGTGGCGGTGCGGGCGAGGCCGGCGAGCCAGTCACTGTAGGCGCGCTTGGAAGTGATCAGCATGGCGAACAGATGGGCCAGCATCCGGCTGCGGCGCATCCGCGCCCCGTCGAGCGCGGCGGTCCGCACCGCCAGCACGCCCAGTCGCTCCGCACCGTCGACCAGCGGCAGCCAGACGATCACGCCGTCGTCGGCCTCGGCCACCCGCGAGGAGACCGTGCGGTACGCCCAGCCGGCCGGCGAGCGGTCCACCGGCAGCGGTTCCAAGGCGTCGTCGAGCGGGATGAGCAGCCGTTGTTGCAGGTCGACGAGGTAGATCAGCGCAGCGTCCAGGCCGAGGGCCGAGGCGCACCGATTCGCCAGGGCGGGCAGTTCGAACGGCAGGGCCGTCTGTGCCTCGATGATCAGCTCTTCCAGTCGGTTCTCGTCGACTGCGGTGTCGGGACCGGCGGACGTGTGCGGTAGGTCCGGCAAGGGGATCACCCCTTCCGTGCCCAGTCTCACACCGATCCCGGCCTCTCTCACGTCCGGCATGATGGCGCCGGGTGCGACGGCGGCGTGGGCGAGAGCGGCGGCCAGGGGCGCCGGTTGGTTCGGCCACCTCGCCGATGCTCAGCTGCGAGGCGGCTTCGGTGGTGGTCATGCCGCTCGCTCCTGGAATTGATCTACACCTTGCTCTGGATCGTGGCGTCAGGGGCATGACCATTTCTGATCAGCAGCCGCTCGGCTCACCCTTCTCCGCTGCCGCCCCGCCGAGGACGTCGTGGCCGACCGCGACCTTTCCGGCATGACCGCCGTGGTGACCGGGGGCTGCTCCGGGCCCGGCCTGGAGACCACCCGCACTCTGACGGCCGCCGGGCCCGGGGCATCGTTCCAGCCCGCCGCCCCCCACATCGCCCGTGCCGCTCTCCAGGAGGCGAAGGACTGCCAGGTCATCCCCATGGACCTGGCCGACCTCGGCAGCGTCCGCTCGGCCGCCGCACCCGTCACTTCACGCTCGCCCGCGAGCTCTACCCGCTCCTGGCCACCGCCGGCGGCGCGCGTCATCGTCAACAGCATGCTCTTCCCCCTCGGGTCCCATGGCGCGGACTCGCTGATCGCCGTGGACGAACAGAGCAGGCTTTTTCTCGTCGACCACGGTGGACGGTGGTTCCTCGGCAGTTCGGCGCTTCAGGGGCTCACCCTGCTCATCGAAGGCCGGCAGCCCGTCCGTGTTCGTCAGGACGGGACATGGGCAGAGGAGAAGGCCTCCCCAGACCTGAACCAGGCCGGCGAGCCTGACGGCACTGAACGGTCAACCACGGGCTCCCGCGCGGGAGCTGCCATCCAGAGCGTCTTCGGATGGCAGATCCACCGAACTCGCACTTCAACCGTGCCCACGGGACGAAATGCGCGACGATTCAGGGACGCCCACGGAGCCCCCTCGCAGAGGTCGCGCGCCACACCGACCACGCCCAAACGCAAGAGCGGACCTCGACTCGCGGACCGTACGGCACCGACATCCCCCGACGCACGCTCGCAACAGCGCAGTCCAGAGCAGGCCGCCGAGCCGCGGGAGTCGAAGGTTGTCGGCATGGGCATCCGCCCGGTTCGGTCGCAGTCCCCCCGAAATACCGGCACCGGGGACGGCGCCCCAGCCAGAATGGGAAAGGGCGCCGTGACGGTGCGGCGGGCCGGGTCAGCCGTCCAGCATCCCCGAGGTGTCGATGACCTGGCGGATCGCCCTGCCCGAGGCCAGTTCCTCCATCGCCGTGTTGATGTCGGTCAGCGGCAGGGTGCCGGTGTGCATCCGCTCCACCGGCATCAGGCCCGCCCGCCAGAGTCCCAGGAACCGGGGAATGTCGCGACGTGGTATCGCGTCGCCCATGTACGAGCCCAACAGGGACTTGCCCTCGCCCGCGAACGCCAGCGCCGGGACCTCCAGCACCCGGTCGGGCGCGGGAAGGCCCACCGAGACGACTGTGCCGCCCCGGGTCACGGCCGTCAGGCACTCGGCCATCACCTTCGCGCTGCCCACTGCCTCGATCGCCAACTCGGCACCGCCGGCGGTGAGTTCGCGAATCGCCTCGACCGCCTCGCCGGGTGCGTACGCGTGGGTCGCGCCCAGCTGGAGGGCCAGCTCGCGCTTCTCCGGCACCGGGTCGACGGCGACGACCGGGTACGCACCCGCCGCGCGGGCACCCAGCACCGCGGACAGGCCCACGCCGCCCAGACCGTAGACCACCACCGACTGGCCGGGTTGCAGGGCCGCCGTGTTGATGACCGCTCCGGCACCCGTCAGGACCGCGCAGCCGAACATCGACGCCACCGTGAACGGGACGTCCTCCGGGATCGGCACCACCGACTCCTGGGCCAGCACCGCATGTTCGGAGAACGCGGAGACGCCCAGCTGGTGGTGGACCAGGTTGCCGGAGCCGTCGGTCAGCAGCGACGGGCCGTGCAGCAGCGCCCCTGCCCCGTTCGCCGCGGCGGCCTGTGCGCACAGGGCCGGCCGGGCGGCCGCGCAGTCGGCGCAGAAGCCGCAGCTCGGCACGAAGACCAGGGCCACGTGGTCACCGGACCGAACGCGGCTGACGCCCGGTCCGGTCTCCTGCACGACGCCCACCGCCTCGTGCCCCAGCGCCATCGGCAGTGGGCGCACCCGGTCGCCGTTGACCACCGACAGGTCCGAGTGGCAGAGCGAGGCGGCCGCGATGCGGACCAGCACCTCGCCCTCGCGCGGGGCGCCCAGCTCCAGCTCCTCCACCTCGACCGGGCGGGTCTTCGAGTAGGGGCGGGCGGTCGACACGCCGCGCAGCACCACCGCACGGGTCTTCATACCCGTACCTCCGGACGCGGGGCGCAGCGCAGCACGTCACGGCTCTCCAGCAGCGGGACGATCTTGTCGAGCACGATCTCCTGGAAGTGCGGGGCGGCGCAGTGCGCGGTGAAGTCGGCTGCGGAGCGGTACTCCTCGTACAGCAGGATCGACCGCGGGTCCTCGGTGCCCTGGTGGACGCGGTAGGCGAGGTTGCCCGGCTCCTTTCGGGACGCGGCGGCCATGGTGTCGAGGAGGGCGAGGACGGTGTCCTCCTCGCCCTCCTCGGTGCGGTACCGGGCGACGACGACGTATGACATGGGGGCTTACTCCTGGGACGGTGGGGCGGGCCTCTTCAGCGCGGCGCGCGGAACCGGCGGCAGCTGGTCCCGGCGCAGGTGCCAGAGGCGGGGGTCGGACGTGGCGGCGGCAACTGACCCGAGGGCCAGCGCCAGCGCCACGTCCGCGGGGGTCTCCACGAAGCCCGCGGCGACCGACGGGGACATCGCGTGCAGTGCCTGCTCGTTCATCCGGGCGACGATCGGGGCGGGCATGATCTCGACCAGGTCCGGCGCCCCGCGCGAGATCGCGTCCATGGAGCGGCGCAGATTGGACCGGTCGGTGACGAACACCTTCATCATCGTCAGCAGGCCGAGCGGCCGGCCCTTCTCGATCAGCGAGAGCCGGGTGCTGACCACGCCGTGCGCGCCCATGTTCTTGATGAACTCCAGCGCGCCCCGGTCCTGGGCCAGACCGGGGCTGCTGTCCACGTTCACGAACACGGTCTTCCCCGCCCGGCCCAGCGCCGGCACCACCTGGGGCAGCTGCCCCACCGCGAGCGACGCGACGATGCACGCCTTGGCCGGCGCGGTCAGGAACTGCCGCAGCAGCTGGGTGCCGACGACCGACGCGACGACCGGGACCTCGTCGAGCGAGGAGACCAGCCGGGCATCGAGCGCGGCACCGGACCGGGACGGGAAACGAGTCATGGCAAGGGCCTACCTGGGATCAAGGGTTCGTGGCTGCCGAGGTCAGTTCAGCGGGGACGTACCGAAGCGGCTGGGAAGGCCCAGCTTGCCAGGGTTGAGAATGCCGGCCGGGTCCAGGGCGTTCTTCACCGCGACGAACGTCGCGAAGCCCGCCCCGAGGGATTCCTCCAGGTAGGGGCCGCGCAGCAGACCGCAGCCGTGGTGGTGGCTGAGCGCCGCCGCGTGCTTGATGAGCACGGCGTTGGCCGCGTCCCACACCGAGCGGTACCAGTCGCGGCGTGACTCGGGCGCCACGTTTCCGCGGAGCGAGAAGTAGACGCAGGCGCCGTCGGTGTACGCGTGGGACTGGTGGGCCGAGGCGGCCAGGGTGCCGTCCACCGCCTGGATAGCGGCGACGACCTCGTCGTAGATCTCCGGCAGGTCGGTCCAGGACGCGGCCATCTCCAGGGTGTCGGCGACGAAGCCCGGACCCGGCTCGAAGCCGTCGGCGGACTTGCCGACCAGCATCCGCTCGTCCAGCCAACGTGCGAAGACTGCCTGGCTGTCCAGCTCGGGGCCGTACTCCTCGCAGACCTCCTTCGCCACCTTGAGCGTGGCGTCGACGATGGCCGGGTCGCCCTCGTCGGCGATGAGCAGGAGGTTGGTCTCCGGGTGGCCGAAGTGGGTGCCCGACTCCAGGGTGTCGTACAGGCGCAGCACGGCCGGGGTGGCACCGCGCTGCATGATCCGGCGGCAGGCGTCCAGGCCCTCCGCGAAGGTCTTGAAGCCGTACGCGGCGGCGCTCGCGTACTCCGGCAGCGGGTGGACCCGCAGCCGGGCCGAGACGATGACGCCGAGGGTGCCCTCGGAGCCGACGAACAGCTGGCGCAGGTCCGGGCCGACCGCGGCGCGGGCGTAGTCGCCGTATGTGGCCCGGGTGCCGTCGGCGTGCACGACGTCGACGCCGACGACCATGTCCTCGATCTTGCCGTACCGGGTGGAGAGTTGACCGGCGCCGCGGCAGGCGATCCAGCCGCCGACGGTGGAGACGGCGAACGCGGACGGCCAGTGGCCGGTGGTGACGCCGTACTCCTCCTGGAGCTGCTTCTCGAAGAGGTCGCCGAACATGCCGGCCTGGACGTCCACGATGTTCGACTCGGCGTCGAAGCCGGTGATCCGGTTCAGCCCGCAGACGTCCAGGACGACGCCGCCGAAGACCGGGAGCGCCGCGCCCGTGACGTTGGAGCGGCCCGCGGACGGGGTGACCGGGATACCGGCCTCGTGGCAGATCCGCAGCACGGCCGCCACCTGGTCGGCGTCGGCCGCCTCGACGATCACGGCGTTCGGGGTCGCCGGACGTCCCTCGGTCTCGCCGATCATCGAGCCGGCCCACCAGTCACGGGTCCGGGTGACGACCTCCTCGCGGGAGGTGTGCACCGCGTGCGCGGCCTCGCGCAGCGCCTCGACCACGGACTCCGGGACCTCGACCGGGTTCACCTGGAGCGCGGCCTCGCCGTCGCCGATCGGGGTGTTCCGCGCCCACTTGGCGAAGCTGGGGGCACCGACGGTGTAGCGGCCCCGGTTGAACGGGTGGGTGATGGTCTGACGGCTGATCATGCTGCTGCCCCTTCGAGGAGTACGGACTTTTCGTGACGGACGGCTGCGAGGTACTCGGCGACCGAACGCTCGACCTCCGCCTCCGTGAGGTTCAGTTCCCGGCCGAGGATCGCGCCGACGGACTCGGCGGCGTCGGCGGAGGCGTCCCGGGCGAACAGCCGGGCCCGCGTGCGGCGGGAGAGGACGTCGTCGACCGACCGGGCCAGCTCGGCACGGGCCGCGTACACCACCTCCGCCTTCGTGTACGGCAGTCCCGCGACGATCGGCTCGGCCAGCGACGGGTCGTCCTGGATGAGGTCGCCGACGAAGCGGGCCTCGGTGCCGAAGCGTTCGCCCAGGTGCGCGGCGAGGCCGCCGGACGCGGCGACGGCCTCGGAGTCGTATCCGGCGCCGCCGAGGAGCGGCAGGTCGGTGGTGCGGCTCTTCCCCTTGCGGCCGAGGACCGTCATCACCTTGTCGATGACGAGCTCGCCCATGTGCCGGCTGGTGGTGAGCTTGCCGCCGGTCACCGTCACCATGCCGGTGCGGCCGACGGCGATGTGGTGGTCGCGGCGCATGTCGAGGGTGGCGCCCTCCTTGCCGCCGACCAGCGGGCGCAGACCGCCGATGGAGCCGACCACGTCGTCCGGCCCGAGCTCTCCCTCGAAGGCGGTGTTGGCGCCCTCCAGAAGGAACTCCATCTCTTCACGGGTGCAGTGCACGTCGTCGAGGGATCCCCGGTAGTCCTCGTCGGTGGTGCCCAGCACGACGTTGTTGCCCCAGCGGGTGCAGGTCGCGCGGCGGGCCCGGCCGGGGATCGGCACGGTGACCGTGCAGTTGATCCGCACCTTCTCCCACGGCACCACGATGTGGACGCCCTTGGCGGGCCGGACCTGCGGCCGGTGGCCCTCGTCCGCCTTCGCGTCCAGCTCGTCGGTCCACACTCCGGTGGCGTTGACGACGGCCGCCGCGCGGATGTCGAGGGTGTCGCCGTCCGCCGCGATCCGGGCCCCGCACACCTGGCCCCTCCGCGTCAACACGCCTTCCGCCGCCGCCCCGTTGAGGACCGTCGCTCCGAGCGCGGCCGCGGTGCGGACGATGGTGAGGACCAGGCGGGCGTCGTCGGTGCGGGCGTCGAAGTACATCAACCCGCCCTTGAGGTTCTCGGGGCGCAGCGTCGGCGCCTGGGCGAGCACCTCGGGAACGGTGAGCCGCTGGTGAAGCTTGCCGATCCGCCATCCGCCGACCAGGTCGTACGTCCACAGCAAGCCCTCGAAGCCCTTGGCGAGGCGGGCGTCGAAGACACCCTCCTTCTCCAGGATCGGGAAGAGGAACGGCAGCCGGTGCACCAGGTGCGGGGCGTTCTTCCGGAAGCGGTGGCGCTCCAGGAGCGAGTGCCGGACCAGGTTGACATTGCCCTGCTCGATGTAGCGCAGGCCGCCGTGCACCATCTTCGACGACTTCGACGAGGTGCCGGAGGCGAAGTCGTCCTTCTCGACCAGGGCTGCGCGCAGACCGCGCGAGGCGGCGTCGAGCACGGCGTAGGCCCCGGTGATGCCACCACCGATGACGAGCACGTCGTACATCTCGTCGGCCAACCGGCGCTTGAGCGCCGCCCGGTCGAGCAACAGAGGCGTCCGGCGGGTCGCCGCGGCGTCGCGCCGCGGTTTCCGGGCGGGCATCGTGATCACAACATCAACTCCTGGTGTTCCGGTGCGGCGGTCCCGTCATCGAGTGCGGGTCGCCGGTGCGACGGCCGGGGGCCGTCAGCGGAGGGTGCGAGGTGCGGACGCGCAGTCCCGGGTCGGGAGAAGCGCGGGGTTGTTCAGATGGGTGGTCAGCTCGTCGCACCAGGCGGCCCGCAACTCGGTGCGCTCGGTCGCCGTGATCGACGGCTCGAAGATCCGGCCCGGCGGCTGCGCCTCGACGACCTCTTCGAGCGAGGACCACAGCCCCTGGGCGACCCCGGCCAGGTACGCGGTGCCGCGCAGGCTCGCGGTGGCGGAGTCGGCGACCCGTTCCAGCGGCAGGCCGGTCAGATCGGCCTGGATCTGCATCAGCGGGTCGCTGCCGGAGACCCCGCCGCCGACCCGGAGCCGGGTGAACGGGGTGCCCATGGTGTCGGCGACCCCGTCGATCAGGTCGCACACCGAGTGTGCGATCCCGTCGAGCACGGCGCGGGCGAGATCGGCGCGGGTGGTGGCGAGGGTGAGCCCGGTGAGGGACGCGGTGGCCTCCGGGTGCCAGACCGGCGTACGGACGCCGGCGAGCGCCGGGACGAAGCGCGGGGTGCGGCCCGGCCGGGTACGGACCCGACCCGCCTCCTCACCGAGCTCCTCCGGCGACGCGAACAGCCTCAGGTCGTCGCAGAGCCAGCGAAGCGCCGAACCCGCGGTGGAGGTGTACGCCTCCAGGCTGTAGTGGGTGGTGTCGCGCTGCCGCCGGCCGGGCTGGGCGAGCACCCCGGCGATGTCCGGCCGAGGCAGGGCGGGCGTGGTGCCGGTCGCCGCGTCGACGAACGCGCCGGTCCCGTACATGCACATGCCCTGCCCGGCGGCGAGACCGCCGAGCGCGACGAGTGCGGCGTGCTGGTCACCCATGGAGGCGGTCAGCGGGACGGCGGTACCGAGGGCGGCCGGGTCGGTCATGCCGAAACCCGCGTCGTCGGACCGGAGTTCCGGCAGCAGGTCGAGGGGGAAGCCGAGGTGGCCGATCCATTCCTCGTCCCAGGCGTGCCGGTCCAGCAGGTAACCGCCGGTGGACGCGGCGTTGGTCGGGGTGATGGCGTGTACGGCGCCACCGGTGAGGCGCCAGATCAGCCAGGTGTCGACGGTGCCGAAGAGCAGCCGTCCCGCCCGGTGCGCCTCGGCCACCTCCGGGTGCGCGGCGATCTGCCGGGCGGCCCAGAGGAACGGGGCGCGGGCGCCGACCGGCCTGCCCTGCCGGGCCAGCAGGACGGCGTCCCACTCCGCCTCGTAGGCGGTGAGCTCGTGCGCATACCGGCGGTCCTGCCACACCACCGCGGGCAGCAGCGGCCGTCCGGTGACCCGGTCCCACAGCATCACCGTGGCCCGCTGGGTGGACAGCGCGACCGAGGTGATCTCGATGCCCTCCCCGCGCGCCCGGGAGAAAGCCTGGCGCGCCACCTCGACGGTGGCGGTCCAGATCTCCATCGGGTCCTGCTCGACCGCGAGGTCGTTCGGATGGCTGACCTTGATCGGCCGGTAGAACACCTCATGGGTTGCGCCCGAGTCGAGCACGACTCCGGCGCGGGTGCCCGTGGTGCCCTCGTCGATGGACAGCACACCGCGCCGTGGGGAGGCGCCGGAGAACGTCTGCGTCATGGCAGCCCTTTCATTCGAGCATCGCGAGTGAGCCGTGCGGAGGGGTACGGAGCGGACGGATGCGGCGGGGAGAGGCGAGGAGAGGAGGCGACCAACCGTGTGGTGCGCCGGGTCCGGCGGCGGTCAGCGCACGGTCGCGGAGGGCGCCGCAGTGGTGTCGCGGCCCGGTCCGGCGCTCTCGTCGGGCGAGGCGGCCTTCGTCGGGTCCCACTTGATCGCCAGGCAGGTGATCAGGCCGATCAGCGGTACGGCGGACAGCACCAGGAAGGTGTCGGCGAGGCCCAACGAGTCCTTGATCTGCGGAAACACATACAGCCCGGCGACGCTGCCGAAGCTGCCGACCATCCCGGTGACACCGGTGCCCAGCGCGCGGACGTCACTGCTGTAGGAGAGCGCGGCGATGGACTTGCCGTTGGCACCGGGGCCCGCCGAGTGGCAGAGGATGAACAGCACCGGCAGCAGGAACGCCACGGCCATGGGCGCCTTCCCGAAGGTCAGCCCCATCGCCACCAGGGCCACGAAGACCCCGGCGAAACCGGCGGCGGAGCTGAGCCGCAGCCCGAGGCGGCGGCCGAAGTACGCGGACAGCAACCCGCCCGCGATACCGAAGGCGTTGAACACCATCGAGCCGATGGTGGCCTTCTCGAAGCTCTCCCCGAAGATCGTCAGGCTGATCAGCGGGAGGTACCAGCCGACCGCGAAGTACTGCATCGACTGCCCGAGCGAGATCACCGAGGACAGGAGCGTGCGCGGCAGGTACTCGCCCTTGAACAGGATCCCGGCCTGGCGGAACCCGATGGCGGGTGCCTGGGCCGCGATGCGGGTCACCGCGTCGGGCGTACCGGCGACGGCCTTGATCCCGTAGATCCGGTCCAGGTTGGCGACGGACTCGTCCAGCCGGCCCTTGCTGGCCAGCCAGGCGGGACTCTCCTTGAGCATCAGCGCCTGGACCAGCAGCAGCGCGGCGGCGACGACCGCGGCCGAGCCGACCGACCAGCGCCAGATGTCGGCGCCGACGTCCAGGTTGAAGAAGACCAGGGCCAGGGCGAGGTTGCTGGTGGTGGCGACGTACCAGACGGCCTGCCACAGGTTGAGCCGGCCGCCCAGCTTCGCGGGCGTGTACTCGGCGAGCAGCGCCATGGCCACCGCGAAGTCGATGCCGTACGCGACACCCACCAGGACCCGGCCGAGCCAGACGACGGTGAAGTCGCCGGCGAGCGCGGCGAGCAGGCCGCCCGCGATCGCGAACACCTTGGCGATGAGGAGCGGGGGAACGCGGCCGATGCGGGTGGCGAGCCAGCCACCGAGGGGATTGAAGATGATCGCCAGGGCCGGAGC
The DNA here is from genome assembly GCF_002803155.1 of Streptomyces sp. CB02959. Classification (GTDB taxonomy): domain Bacteria; phylum Actinomycetota; class Actinomycetes; order Streptomycetales; family Streptomycetaceae; genus Streptomyces. The sequence continues at coordinate 7,695 of NZ_NNBP01000002.1, read as the reverse complement.
GGTGGCCGTGAGGATCGAGACCTGGGTGCTGGTGAGCTCCATCTGGGACGTCATCGGTCCCAGACCGGCGCTCAGCGCCGCGTTCGAGTAGGCGTCGAGGAACAGCCCGCCGAACACGAGAAACCAGATGACCTGCGCCCGGCCGGTGATCTTTCCCAGCCCGTCGATGAGCGCAACGACGTCGGCGACGCCTCTGACGCCCGAACGTTGTGCCATGAATCCGCCTTCGAGGAAGACCTACCGGCGGCACGGGGAACGCACAAAAAGGCACGACGAAGCCACCGACAGGTGGTCTGTGTCTATGCCTGTCAAAACACTGCGGAAAGCGCCGCAGCACGTGTACTGCTGGAACTGCCGTTGAGCAGTGCAGTGAGGTTAGGAACGAGCCAGGAGAAACGTCAAGGGTTTCAGCCAGGTTACCGAAACGTGACACGCGGGGGCGTGGCCCGCACGGGACTTGGCGGGGCGAGCTGCCGACACGGCGGGAATCCGGCAGCACTGCATCCCCGCCCGCCTCGGACGGCGAGTCAGTCGGCGGCGGTTTCCCCGACGATGAGCGGGATGTCCAACGTGACGCCCTCAGGCGTGGCGAGGCGAAGCGTGTAGCTCCCGGAGCACTCGCCGGCGAAGAGCTGCGGGAGAGTGGGCCGCCCCTCGGAGTCGATCCTGGGCAGGGGAAGGGTGCTGCGTTGCGTACCTCGTTGGCAGTCTTCGCGTCCTGGTCGTCGGGGTGTACGGGCCCGCAGGCATGCGGACCGACTCGTCCACCACCCGCAGACCTCCCGTCCGACCTGCCGCCGCGGCCCCGGACACGTCGCGCCACGGGCACGGCCGGGATGGCATGCGTGATCCAAGTCACTTGCCGGGGTGCATAGCAGGGCAGGGGCCAGTGCCTTTATTGAAGGTGTAGGGGCGTGTTGAGGTGAGGGGGCGACGCTGATGGGGCAGTTGCGGGCCGATGAGTTCGACCGGTTCGTGGCGGCTCGGTGGTCGACGTTGCTTCACCTGGCGCGGCTGTTCACCGGTGGAGACCGGCACCGGGCCGAGGATCTGCTGCAGGAAGCGCTCGTCAAACTGTGGTTTGCCTGGCCAAAGGTGGCCAAGGCGGCGCCCGAGGCGTATGTGCGCAGGGTCCTGGCCCGTGCTGCGGCTCGCTCGGCACGGCGTCGCTGGTGGGGCGAGCACCCTGTGGACCAGCTGCCCGACCCGCCCGAGGTGGCAGATGAGACCGCTGCCGTGGACGAGCAGACCCGGTTGGAGGCCGTGTTGGCGTTGCTGCCGGCGCGGCAGCGGGCTGCGGTGGTGCTGCGCTACTACCAGGACCTGCCCGAGCGGGATGTCGCGGAGGTGCTGGGCTGTCCGGTGGGTACCGCCCGTTCTCTGACGACCCGCGGCGTTGCACGGCTGCGTCAGCTTCTGGCTGAGGCAGAGCCGGTGGAGTGAAGAGGGAGCTATGGATCACTTCGAGCAGGAGCTGGCGCGGATGATGCGCGACAGCCAGGAGGACACGCTCTATGAGGACCGGCACCGAGACCGACTGCACGCCGGCGTTCGCGCACGCCGGCGGGCCCGGGCGGCCTGGACGGCCACCGGATCCGTGCTGACCGTTGCGGGGCTCGGAGTCGGACTGATGGTGCTGCCGAGCTCCTTCGCTCAGGACGGCCCCACCAGTCCTCAGCGCCGCCCCGGTACCCCCGCGGAATCGGTCCCGATGCCGTCGACGCCCCGCCCCGTGCCCAGTGCCACGAAGGCGCCGATGCCGACCTGCACGTCAACCACCCGGCCGGTGCCGACGCCCTATCACCCCTCGCGCTCCGAGCCTTCGATGCCCACCCGTACCTCACCCCCCAAGCCGGTTCCGATGCCGACCTGCGCCTCAACTACCGGTCCGGTTCCGACGCGGACACAAAGCTCGACCGCCAGGTAGCGCCCTGGCCGCATTCAAGCGGTCGCGATGGGTGTGTACGGAAGCCCAGTGTCCGTGCGCCTGAGTGAGAGGGAGAAGGCGACTTCGTTTGCGCGCGCACCGCACCCTGGGCAACCAAGTCGGCTACGGGGGCCTGCCTCGGAACCCGCCGTGCGGGCGAGCTCCGCACAGTACGGCCGCTACGTATTCATCGATCCTCAAGACCGTCGCCTCCCGGCCCCAAAAGTGGCGGGAGGCGCAGGAGGCACCGTGCTCACCGCGTTCGCCCGAGCGTTCAAGACGCCCGACCTGCGCAAGAAGCTGCTGTTCACATTGGGCATCATCGTGCTCTACCGGATCGGAGTGCACATCCCCGTCCCAGGGGTGAACTACGCGAACGTCGAGTTCTGCATGGATCGGACCCACGCCAACAGCGGGTTGTTCGGCCTGGTGAACATGTTCAGCGGTGGTGCGCTGCTGCAGATCTCCGTCTTCGCGCTGGGGATCATGCCGTACATCACGGCGAGCATCATCCTCCAACTGCTGACCGTGGTGATCCCGCGCCTGGAGGCCCTCAAGAAGGAGGGGCAGTCCGGCCAGGCAAAGATCACCCAGTACACCCGCTATCTGACCGTGGCGCTCGCCGCCCTGGAGGGCACCGCCCTGGTATCCGCCGCACGCGCCGGTTCGCTCTTCCAGGGCTGCACGCGCCAGATCGTGCCCGACAGCTCGGTCTTCATCACCATCACGATGGTCATCACGATGACCGCCGGCACCTGCCTGACCATGTGGCTCGGTGAGTTGGTCACCGACCGCGGTATCGGCAACGGCATGTCGATCCTGATGTTCATCTCGATCGCGGCCCGCTTCCCGAGCGCACTGTGGCAGGTCAAGCTCCAGGGCAAGCTCGCCGACGGCTGGATCGAGTTCTTCGCGGTGATCCTGGTGAGCCTGGCAATGGTCGCCCTGGTCGTCTTCGTCGAGCAGGCGCAGCGGCGCATCCCGGTGCAGTACGCGAAGCGGATGATCGGTCGCCGGTCCTACGGCGGTACGTCCACCTACATCCCGCTCAAGGTGAACCAGGCAGGTGTGATTCCCGTTATCTTCGCGTCGTCGCTGCTCTCCGTCCCGGCGCTCATCGCACAGTTCAGCGGGTCGAAGGCGGCATGGGCGACCTGGATCGCCACCAACTTCACCAAGGGAGACCGCCCCGTCTACCTCGCCGCGTACGTCTTGTTGATCGTGTTCTTCGCCTTCTTCTACGTGGCCATCAGCTTCAACCCGGAAGAAGTCGCCGACACCATGAAAAAGCACGGTGGCTTCATTCCAGGCATCCGGGCTGGTCGCCCGACGGCCGAGTACCTCAGCTACGTGCTCAACCGGATCACATGGCCGGGCTCGCTGTACCTGGGGCTGATCGCACTCGTACCAACAGTGGAGTTGGTGCTGTTCAACGCGAACCAGAACTTCCCGTTCGGCGGGACGAGCATCCTCATCATCGTGAGTGTGGGCCTGGAGACCGTGAAGCAGATCGAGAGCCAGCTCCAGCAGCGCAACTACGAAGGCTTCCTCCGCTGATGCGAAGCGTCCTCGTCGGACCCCCGGGGGCCGGCCCGGGCCGCACGGGACGGGCCCGGGCCGCGTGCGGTACGGCGGATCAGTATGAACCACCCCGCCGTCGCCCGGGCCAGGGGCCCGTCTCAGTCGAAGCGCAGGTCGGCGAGTTGCCGTTCGAGGACGGTGACGTCGTCCTCGGGTTCTTCCCGGACCGGGCGCGCTGCCATGAGCGTGGCGAGCTCGGCGCCGGCCCGGCGGACGCGGCCGGGCAGGCCGTCGGTGTACTCGTCTCCCCCCGACCCCCAGTCCTCGGAGGCCGCGAACACGGCGGTGGGGACGACGACGGCGCGGAGATAGGCGAAGAGCGGGCGCACGGCGTGCTCCAGGGCCAGGGAGTGGCGGGCGGTACCACCCGTCGCCGCGATCAGGACCGGCTTCCCGCTGAGGGCGTCCGGATCGATCACGTCGAAGAAGGACTTGAAGAGGCCACTGTAGGAAGCCGCGAACACGGGAGTGACGACGATCAGGGCGTCGGCCGCCGTCACCGCGTCGATCGCGGCGTTCAGTCGCGGCGGTGGAAAGCCGGTCACGAGATGGTTGGCGATGTCGCCGGCCAGTTCGCGCAGCTCCACGACCTCGGTCGACGCCGCGTGCCCCCGGGCGGCGAGTTCGTCGCGGGCCGACTCGGCCAGCCGGTCCGCGAGCAGGCGGGTGGAGGAGGGGGTGCTCAGCCCCGCGGAGACGACGATCAGCTTCACGCCGCGGACACCTCCCGGACGGCTCGAAGCGACGCGTGCGTGGGGGCCTCCGGCACGTCGGCCGGACGCCCCTTCGCAAATTCCCTCCGCAGCACGGGCACGACCTCTTCGCCGAGGATGTCGAGCTGTTCCAGAACGGTCTTCAGGGGCAGGCCCGCGTGGTCCATCAGGAACAGCTGGCGCTGGTAGTCGCCGACGGTCTCCCGGAACGACAGGGTCCGCTCGATGACCTGCTGGGGAGAGCCCACCGTCAGCGGGGTCTGCTCGGTGAAGTCCTCGAGCGACGGGCCGTGGCCGTACACGGGTGCGTTGTCGAAGTAGGGCCGGAACTCCTGTACGGCGTCCTGGGAATTCTTCCGCATGAAGACCTGTCCGCCCAGGCCGACGACGGCGTCCTCCGGTCGGCCGTGACCGTGGTGCGCGAACCGGCGCCGGTACAGCTGCACCATGCGTCTGGTGTGGTCGGCCGGCCAGAAGATGTTGTTGTGGAAGAAGCCGTCGCCGTAGAAGGCGGCCTGCTCCGCGATCTCGGGGGACCTGATGGATCCGTGCCAGACGAAGGGCGGGACGCCGTCCAGGGGCCGCGGTGTCGAGGTGAAGGCCTGGAGCGGCGTACGGAACGTGCCCTCCCAGTCCACGACGTCCTCGCGCCACAGCCGGCGCAGCAGCGCGTAGTTCTCCTTGGCGAGGTTGATGCCCTGGCGGATGTCCTGTCCGAACCACGGGTAGACCGGACCGGTGTTGCCGCGCCCCAGCATGAGGTCGACCCGGCCGTCGGCCAGGTGCTGGAGCGTCGCGAAGTCCTCGGCGATCTTCACCGGGTCGTTGGTGGTGATCAGCGTGGTGGCGGTGGACAGGATCAGTTTCTCGGTCCGGGCGGCGATGTAGCCGAGCATGGTGGTCGGTGACGACGGTACGAACGGCGGGTTGTGGTGCTCGCCGGTCGCAAAGACGTCCAGGCCGACTTCCTCAGCCTTGAGTGCGATGGCGACCATCGCCTTGATGCGCTCGTGTTCGGTCGGAGTGCGACCGTTGGTGGGGTCGGGTGTCACGTCCCCGACGGTGAAGATGCCGAACTGCATGGGGTGTCTGCTCTCCTGAAACTCGTCCGGTTCCTGCGCAGGGGAACCAGGGGGCCGGGGCGACGCCGGGGGCTCCGGCGGCACCCGACGGGTCAACGGTGTGGCGTCACTTCGCCAGGAAGGCGAGGAGGGCGCTGTTGACCTCCTCGGCGTGGGTCCACAGCAGACCGTGCGGGGCACCCTCGATCTCGACGTAGTCGGCGGACGGGAGGGCCTTGTGGAAGGGGCGCGCGGTGCCCTCGGCCGGGAGGATGCGGTCGGCGGTGCCGTGCAGGATCAGGGCCGGCACGTCGACGGCGGGGATGTCGGCGCGGAAGTCGGTGTACCAGGTCGCCGGCGCGGCGGACGCGGCGAAGGAGCCGCCGCCGGCCGCGGTGTTCCAGCTGTTGCGGACGGCCTCCTCGCTGATGCGGGTGCCCAGGTTCTCGTCGAGGTTGTAGAAGTCGTTGAAGAAGGCCGTGTAGTAGGCGTAGCGGTCGGCCTTGACGGCGGCGACGACGCCGTCGAAGAACTCCTTCGGGGCGACGCCCTCCGGGTTGTCGTCGCTCTTGAGCAGGCAGGGTTCGAGCGAGGCCAGGAAGGCGACCTTGGCGACCCGGCCGGAGCCGTACGTGGACACGTAGCGCGCGACCTCGCCGGTACCCATGGAGAAGCCGACCAGGACGGCGTCGTTCAGGTCGAGGGTTTCCATCACGGTGTTCAGGTCGGCCGCGAAAGTGTCGTAGTCGTAGCCGGTGGTCGGCTGGGAGGACTGCCCGAAGCCGCGCCGGTCGTAGGTGATCACGCGGTAGCCGGCGTCGAGCAGCGCGGCGGTCTGCCGCTCCCAGGAGTGGCCGTCGAGCGGGAAGCCGTGGATGAGGACGACCGGCTGCCCGGTGCCGTGGTCCTCGTAGTAGAGGTCGATGGCGGTGGAGTTCTCTTGGCCCACGGTGATGTACGGCATGGCTCGCTTCCTCGATTCGGGTCGGCTGGTCCGCGCGTCGAAGCGGCGCGGTATGCCGTCACGCTAGGACCGGCCTGGCGCCTCCTGTTGGCGTGGGGCGCACCACACCTTGCACGGGAGCGCAGAGCTCGCTCAGTCGGCGGTGGCTGTCCCGGGGTCGCCCTCCGCCAGCACGATCCGGGCCAGGCGGACCCTGAAGTGCACCGAGAGCTTGCGGAAGATCGACGCCAGATGGGTGTTGACCGTGTGCGGGGAGACGAGGAGGGCGGCCGCGGCCAACCGGTTGGTGTGACCTGCGGCGATCAGCCGGGCCACCTTGCGCTCCGAGGCCGTCAGCGCGTCCCAGCCCTGGCCGGGGCGCGGCCGGAGGCCTCCGGTGCGCCGACCGGAGCGGGTCGTGGCACGACCTGCAAGCGGCCGCCCGCCGCCAGGCCGCCACCGACCCGGACTGGCAAACCGACTACCGCCGCTGGCGGCCCCCGGTCGAACGCGCCGTCGCCTGGCTCGTCCAGCACGGCAACCGCAGACTCCGCTACCGCGGAACCATCAACAACAACATCTGGCTTCACACCCGAGCCGCCGCCCTCAACCTCCGCCGACCGACCAACCTCGGACTCACCCACACCCGCGGCAGCTGGCAACTCGCCCCGGCCACCGCATAGCAAACAGGGGCTGCCCGGCCTACGGCCGGACAGCCCCTCACCAAGATCTTCATGAGCCTTCTGGCCGACGACATCCGCGGCAGGGCGGAGCTCGCGGGGTGGGAACGCCGCGCCCAGCTGCTCGCCGTGCCGGGCACCGTCTATGCCCCGGACACCGACGGCGTCGTCCAGGCCGAGCTCGCCGCCATGGCCGCCGCCGCGCGGGAAGCCGAGTTGCGCGAAGCCGCCGGGATCGCGGCCCGTGCCGATGAGCTCTAGGCGTTGCGCGAGCTGGGCACGCTGGAGCAGACCGAGCCCGCGAAAACGACGAAGCGGTCCGTGATGAACTCACCCGCCGCGTGGACAGGTACGTGCCGGCCGACATTGATGAACCTCGGGGCCATAGCTATCACCGGCTCGCGTAGCGGCAGGCGACCCGTACCGGCGTGCCCTGTGCCTCGCGCAGCGGGTCAGGCCGGGTGGAGCGCGGTGTGGAGGGTGTCGGTGGCCGGAGTGATGGCGGTCTGGGCGCCGTGGGTGGGGCGTAGAGCATTGAGCATCACGAAGTCGTGGATGACCGCCCTGGACGCGGACGGCGGTCACGGCTACGCCTGCGGTGCGGAGGTTGGCGGCGTATGCCTCACCCTCGTCGCGCAGGACGTCGGCCTCTCCGGTGGTGATCAGGGCCGGGGGCAGGCCGGTGAGCTGGTCGGTGGTGGCGCGCAGCGGGGAGGCGGTGATCTGGGCGCGCTCGGCCTCGTCGGTCGTGTACTGGTCCCAGAACCACTGAGCCGTTTCCAAGCTGGCG
>NZ_NNBP01000019.1 GCF_002803155.1 Streptomyces sp. CB02959 | reverse complement strand
CCGTTGGAGACCGCGCGGTCCCGGTCCGGCAGCCCGGCCAAACGGGCGCTCGACCTCGTCCTGGCGTCGGTGGCACTGCTGTTGACGGCGCCGCTGCTGCTCGGCTGCACACTGGCCGTGCGGCTGGTGGACGGGCCCGGGGTGTTCTGCCGGCCGGAGCGGGTCGGCAGGGACGGCCGGCGGTTCGCCCTGCTGCGGTTCCGCACCGCGCGCCCCGGTGCCCGGCCCGGCCGCCTCGGGCGATGGCTGCGGCGCACCTCGCTGGACGGGCTGCCGCAGCTGTGGAACGTGCTGCGCGGCGAGCTGAGCCTGGTCGGGCCGCACCCCGAACGGCCCTCCCGGGCCGCGGAGTTCGCCCGCCGGCACCCCGGCCACGCGGCCCGGCTCCGGATGCCGCCCGGCCTCACCGGCCTGGCGCAGGTGCACGGGCTGCGCGACGGCGCCCGCGCCGAGGACCGGGCGCGCTTCGACAACCTCTACATCGACGGCTGGTCGCCGGGGCAGGACCTGCGGATCCTGCTGCGGGCCGCGGCCCGGTCGCCGTTCCGGCGGGCGGGCCGGTGACCTCCGGCGCGGCGGCACCGACCGGCCGCCCCGCACGTCCGCCGCACCGCCGCGCGCTGCCCCCCCGACGAGGCCGACCCGGCCGCCGACCAGGCCACCCCGACCGCTACCCCTGGAGAGATCCGGTGAAAGTCCTGCACGTCATCACCGGCCTCGAAGTGGGCGGCGCCGCACAGCAGCTGCGGCTGCTGCTGCGCCGGCTGCCCGCCCACTGCGAGGTCGTCACCCTGACCAACCCCGGCCCGCTCGCCGAGGCCATCGAGGCGGACGGCACTCCCGTCACCCACCTCGGCATGACCGGCACCCGCGACCTGTCCGCGCTCCCCCGCCTGGCCGGCCTGATCCGCGCCGTCGGCCCCGACCTCGTCCACACCCACCTCTACCGGGCGTGCGTCTACGGCCGGATCGCCGCCCGGCTGGCCGGCGTCCGGGCGGTGGTCGCCACCGAGCACTCGCTGGGCGACGCGGTCATCGAGGGCCGGCGGCTGACCCGCGGCGTCCGCACCCTGTACCGGGCCACCGAGCGGCTGGGCTCGGCGACCGTCGCGGTCTCGGACACCGTCGCCGCCCGACTGCGCCGCTGGGGCGTCCCCGAGTGGCGGATCCACGTGGTGCCCAACGGCATCGAGGCGCACCGCTTCGCCTTCGACCCGGTCGCCCGGGCCGGGATCCGGGCCCGGCTCGGCCTGCCGCCCGACGCGTTCGTGGTCGGCGGTGCCGGCCGGCTGGTGCCCGGCAAACGGTTCGACGTCCTGGTCCGGGCGGTGACCCAACTGCCCGGCGTCCACCTGCTGCTGGCCGGGGACGGGCCGGAACGGGAGCTGCTGCGGCGGATGGCCGGGCAGTTCGGCTCCGCCGACCGGATCCACCTGCTCGGCGCCCGCGGCAGCGCGGACGGGCCGGCGGCCGGCGACGGGCCGGACATCCCCGGTCTGCTGTCGGCCGTCGACGTCTTCGTGTCGCCGTCGCCCGACGAGGCGTTCGGACTGGCCACCCTGGAGGCCCTGGCCGCCGGACTGCACGTCCTCCACGGCAGCTGCCCGGTCGTCGACGAACTCCCCGACGACCAGGCCCCCGGCGCCCGCCGCTTCGGTCACGGCGTACACGAACTCGCCGCCGCCCTGCGGGAGTTGCGGCGCACCGGAGTGGTCCGGCTGCCGGTGCCCCCGGTGGTGCGGCGCTACGACATCGACCGCAGCGCCCAGGAGCTGATGGCCGTCTACGAGGAGGCCCGCGTCGCGTCGCGGCGGACCCGTCCGGCGGCACCCGCCGGTCCCCCGCCCCAGGGCCTGCCCCCGGGCGTCTCGCTGCCCGACCCGTCCCCGGCGCCGGTGCCCGACGGGCGTTCGCTCTCCCAGCGCTGACGGGCCGGCGGGCCGGTCCGGAAGCGACCGAGGGGCGGCACCGCGGCCGCCCCTCACCGGCCCCGCCGCCCCACCGGCGGACCGGACCCGTCACCTCATCCGCGCCGCCGCCTCACTGGCAGCGGTCGACCGCCTCGATCGTGCGGGCCGCCTCCCCCAGCGCCGCACGCAGCACCACCGGGTCGGTGGCGTCGGCGTACGCCCCCTCCGGCGGCACCAGCCAGCCGGTGCCCTGCACCGGCGGCTCCGGCACCGCACCGCCGAGGGAGCTGCCGCGCGGGGAGGTCTGGGTACAGGCGCTGCCCGGTACGTCCCAGCCGTCGGCCGTCCCCGGCGGGACCAGGAAACCGAGGGTGTCGCAGGCGCCGTCGTGCAGGACCGGGCCGACACCGTCCCGCAGCCGCAGGATGTCCACCGCCTCCAGGCCCTGCCGGGCGGGCACCGTGACCAGGTCACAGGGCGGGGCGGCGGCCACCGGGGCGGTGCGCCCCTCGCGGCCCGCGGCCCGACCCGCGGACTCCTTGCCGCCCCTGCTGACGCCGGTCTCCCACACGGAGAACCCCTCCTCCTGCACGCGCCGCACCCTTTACACCCTCTCCAACGGCGAAACGCGTCAACAGCTACGGCGGCGGAACGCTGCAAAGGATGGCACTTCATGGCGGATCGCGGGTGAGATATTCCGGTTTGTTGCCAAACGCAGGGTGGCGGACCCGTCACAGCCGGTACCGTCGACCCGCCGCACCGCCAGGACGCGGCACGGTCACACGATGGCACGGAGTAGGGCACGGAGAGGTCCGCCATGGCGTCGCAAGCTCAGCGTTCAGCGTCGTCCCGCACCGTACCCGCCCGCCCGAACACCGCCTTCCGACAGCTGCGCGGCCGGCTGTCACCCGGCGAGTTCGCGGCGGCGGTCCGACGGTCCGCCCGTGAGATCGGCGAGCAGGTCTCGTGCGACGCCCGCTATGTGGGCCGCGTCGAGTCCGGGGAGATCCGGTGCCCGAACTACGCCTACGAACGGGTGTTCCGGCACATGTTCCCGGGGCTGACGCTGCCCGACATGGGGTTCGCGCCGCGGGAGACGGTACGCGGACGGGGGGCGCGTACGGCGGCGACGAGCGCCGCGGCCCTGGCGACCGACCCCGACCACCGCGATACCCGTATCCAGAACCGCAAGGAGAGCGACGTGCTACGTCGCGCGTTCATCACCGGCGGCCCGGCGGCCGCCCTGGGCCTGACCGGCCTCTGCCCGGCCGGCCCCCCGGCGCAGGCACCGGCCCCGCCGGACCGCTTCGCCGCGTCCGTGCCCGGACCCCGTATCGCCCCCGGCGCCCGGGCCGGCGCCGCCGAGGCCACCGCCGTCGAGGAGGCCGTCCGCCGGATCCGCCTGCTGGACGACCGGCACGGCGCCGACGGCCTGTACCACCGCGCCGCCCAGCCACTGCGCGCCGCCTACGAACTGCTGGACGCCGGCGCGCAACGCCGCGCGGTCTACGACCGGCTGCACGCCGGTGCGGGCGAACTCGCCATCTCCGTGGGCTGGTTGGCGCACGACTCGGGCCGCTTCGACGACGCCCGCTCGCACTACGCGGAGGCGCTGTCCACCGCCCGGGTCTGCGGCGACGCCGCCCTGGAGGCGCACGCGTTCTGCAACACCGCCTTCCTGGCCCGCGACGCCGGCCGGCCGCGCGAGGCGGTGCGGGCCGCCCAGGCCGCCCAACAGGCCGCCAAGCGGCTCGGCTCACCGCGGCTGCGGTCGCTGCTGGCCTTGCGCGAGGCCGGCGGCTGGGCGGGCCTCGGCGACCGTACCGGCTGCACGCAGGCGCTGACCCGGGCCGAGCGGCTGTTCGCGGCCGGGCCCGGGGAGCGCGATCCGGAGTGGATGACCTTCTACGGGGAGGCCGAGCTGGCGGGCCTCACGGCGCAGTGCTGGGCGGCGCTGGGTGAACGGGGGCGCGCGGCGGAGCACGCACGCCGGGCGGTGGCGCTGCAGGATCCGCACTTCACCCGCAACATCGCCCTGTTCACCACGGAGTTGGCGGGCAACCTCGCGGCCGGCGGCGCCGCCGAGGAGGCCGCCACGGCCGCTCAGCAGGCGCTCACCCTGCTGGCGCAGGTCCGCTCCGCCCGGATCCGGGCGATGCTGGACGACACCGCCCGGGCGCTCGGCCCCTATCGCAGCTGCGGCCCGGTCGCCGACTTCCTGGCGCGCCATCGGTCGGCCGGCGACCCCGTGGGGCGGTAAGCCGCCCCGGGCCGCCCCCGCCGAGGGCGGCGGGGCTCAGCCGAGGTCGAGGTGCCCGGTGTCGTTCCAGCTCACCACGGCCGGTTCGCCGTAGGCCCAGCCGAGCACCGACAGGGACGTCGGCGCCAGCCGGAGCCGCGCCGCGAAGGAGATGTCCAGGCCCAGCCAGCGCGCGCCCAGGACCCGCAGGATGTGGCCGTGCGCGAAGACCAGCACGTCGCGGTCGGCCGCGCGCACCCAGTCGACCACCTCGTCGGCGCGGGCGGAGACCTCGGCGAGCGTCTCGCCCCCCGGCACCCCGTCCCGCCAGATCAGCCAGTCGGGCCGGTCGGCCTTGATCTGCGCCGGGGTCAGCCCCTCGTAGGCGCCGTAGTCGATCTCCAGCAGCGCGTCCCACTCCTGGGCCCGTGCCCCGAAGCCGGCAAGTTCGCAGGTCTCACTGGCGCGCACCAGAGGGCTGGTGCGGACCTCGGCGTCCGGCAGGCCGTCCCAGGGGGCGCGGTGCAGCCGCTCGCCGAGGAGCTTGGCGCCCCGCCGCCCCTCGTCCAGCAGGGGGATGTCGGTCCGTCCGGTGTGCCGGCCGGAGACGGACCACTCCGTCTGCCCGTGCCTGGCCAGGAGAATGCGCGGTGCCATGGGTCGTACCTCTCGCCGGATTCCCGGCTTGTCGTCGTGCTTCGCTGGCGCGGGCGGCGCTGACCGCGGCCCTTCCATCATCGCGCACCCGGCGGGAACCCGGCCGGCGGCCCCGGCGGGGGGGCACCGGCCGGAGCGCGCGGGGGCCGCTGCCGCGACGGAGCCGGTGCGGGCACCGGGCGTGACGGATGGGAGACTTCGGCAGGTGAACGTTTCCCGCGAAAGCCCACCGAGCCTGCGGCAGCGTTTGACCGAGCTGCGCGGACCGGGGGTGCGCCCCCGGTCGCTGGACGCCCGCGCCCTCGCCGCGCTCGCCGCCAATCCCGGCTGCCGACGCCGGGCGCTGCTGGACGGCGCGGGCGTCGACAAGGGTGCGCTGGCCCGCGCGCTGGGCTCGCCCGCCGCGTACGGCCAGTCCCAGTTCGCGCTGGCCCGCGGCAACTCCTTCGAGGCCCGGGTGAAGGCCGACGGCGGCATCGAACTGCTGCGGCTGGTGTGCGAGCGGCTGGCGCCGGGCACGGCGGTGCCCGAGGACGGCGCGGTCGCCCGGCCCGACCTGTCCGCGGCCGGGCCCGAGGGCCGGGCGGCGCGCACCGCGCTGGCGCTGCGCGAGGCGACCGCGGCCGGCGGCTGGGCGCTGCTGGACCATCCGCTGCTGGCGATGGAGGTCGCCGGTTCGCCGGCCTACGTGGAGCCGGACGCCGTGGTCGTGCATCCGGACGGCAGCTGGACGGTCGTCGAGATCAAGTCCTTCCCGATGATCGACGGGTCCGCGGACGCCGCCAAGGTCGGTGCCGCGGCCCGCCAGGCGGCGGTCTACGTCCTCGCCCTGGAGGCGGTGGCCGAGCACACCGCGGCGCACACCGGCCGCCCGGCCCGGGTCCGTGATCGGGCGCTGCTGGTCTGCCCCAAGGACTTCTCCAACCTCCCGACCGCCGCCACCGTCGACGTCCGCAAGCAACTCGCCACCACCCGGCGCCAGTTGACCCGGCTCACCCGCGTCGAGGAGATCGCCGCCGCGCTCCCCGCGGGGACCACCTTCGACCTCGGGCTGACCGACGACGGCCGGACCGCGACCCGCCCGGCCGACGAGCTGACCGAGGCGGTGGAGGCGGTCTCCGCGGCCTACGCCCCGGAGTGCCTGGCCGCCTGCGAACTGGCCTTCCACTGCCGCAAGCGGTCCCGCCAGGACGGCGCGGTGGAGGCCCTGGGCCGCGGCGCGCGGGGCGAGTTGGGCGGGCTGCGGACCGTCGAGGAGGCGCTGGCGGCGGCCGCCGGCGAGCCCGGCGCCGACCCCGACGACCCCGCCGTCCGGGCCCTTCGCACGGCCGCCGCCCTGCGCGCCGCGGCCCTCACCGGGGCCCCCGCCCTGCCGGCACCGCGGACCGGGGAGGACGCATGTCGCTGATCGAGACGCTGGCCCGGATGGAGGCGGTGGCCGCCGGACGCGCCCAGCCGCTGGCCACGGTCCGCCACCGCCACCTCGCCGCCGACCCGCTGGTCCTCGTGCCGCTCACCACCTCCGGTGAGGCCGGTGCCCCGCTGGGCGCCCTGGTCGGCACGGACCGGGAGAAGCCCCTGCTGCTGACGGTCCCCCAACCCCGGGACCGCGACCTGCGGTTCGCCTTCCTCGCCGACCTGGCCGAGGCGGTGCTCCCCTACGTGGACGGCTTCGCCGACGACGTCGGCTTCGAGGAGCGCAAGGAGACCGACGCGGAGACCGGCGAGAAGGTCCCGGTGCAGGTCGAACTGTGCACCGACGCACCCCAGTTGATCGTGCCCAGCGCCGCCGGCGTCGAGTACGTCCGGCTGCTGGGCCGCTCGATGCGGTTCCGGCGGACGGTCGAGCAGGACCCGGAGACGCCCTACCCGGCGCCGCCGCACGTCCCGCTGCTGGGCCGCTGGTTCACGCACTTCGGCGAGCGGGCCCGAGTGCCGGGCGCCTGTCTGCTGCTCTCCATGACGGGCCTGCTGACCCGCCACTGGGCGACCGGCCAGAGCGTCCTGGAGGACCAGCACCTGGGTGCGCTGCTCGCCTGGATCGCCCCGCCGCCGGGCGTACCGGCCCGGCAGGCCGCCGAGTTCGCCGAGGCGGCCCGCGGCGCGGACGGGCAACTGCACTGCCCGCCGGCCGGACCGGCCACCGACCCGGCGTTCGACAACCGGCTGCTGGCCCCCGCGATGGCCCGCTACGACGCCGGGGCACCCGGCGCCGACGAGGAGGTCCGCGCCCTCGTCGAGAGCCAGCTGCGGCCCACCTGGGACGCCGTCTGGCAGGGCATCGACCTGCTCCGCGGCCTCCCCGAGGGCGCCCGGGTCACCGACCGCTGGAAGCGCGACCGCTGGTCGTACACCGCCCACCGCGACCGGATCCGCGCCGGGGAGCCGCCGCAGCCCAAGCAGGACGACGCGGTCACCGCCGCCCGGAAGCTCGCCGCCCGGGAGAGCGCGCAAGCCCAACTGGACGCCCAGGAAGCCCTGGACGACCCCCTGGTGATGGCCGCCCGGCGGCTCGCCGGCGAGGCGCTGCAGGGTAGGGTCACCGCCGTCGAGATGGCCCTCTCCGAGGGCCGGCGGCCGATGCCGCGCCCCCTGGTGACGCTGCACACCGCGGATCGCCCCCCGCTGGCCGAGGGCACCAAGCTCTACCGCGCGTCCCCCGACGGGCGCACCCAGACCGCCGAGTTCGTGGCGTACGCCGCCGGCGAGGAGGGCGCCCCGGTGGTCCGGCTCACCGGCGGCATGGGCCGCGGCCGCACCCCCGAGCCGGGTTCGGTCCCGGAGCCCGGCGACGCCCTGTGCTGGACGCTGTTCGAGCACGCCCCGCGCGGCGGCCCCACCCTCCCGGAGCCGGAGGACACGCCGTGGACGCACGGCGGCCCCCCGGCCGGCCCCGGCGACACGGCGCCCGCCGCCGATCCGGTCACCCCCGAGGACTTCCTGTGACCCGCGCCCACCGCCCCACGCCCGCCGACTCCCCGGAAAGCGCCACGGCATGACGCCCCCTCAGCACCTGCCCGCACCGCCGCCCGCGGACCCCGCCGCGGCGGCGGCCGAGGCGACCGACGCGATCCTCCACGACACCCTGCACAGCACCCGCCGCGGCGTGGTCGTCGACTCCCCGCCGGGCGCCGGGAAGTCCACCCTGGTCGTTCGCGCCGCCCGCGAACTGGCCGCCGCGGGCCGCCGCCTGATGATCGTCGCGCAGACCAACGCCCAGGTGGACGACCTCGTCCTGCGCCTCGCCGCGAAGGACCCCGGCCTCCCGGTGGGCCGCCTCCACAGCAGCGAACCCGGTGCCTTCGACCCCGCCCTCGCGGACCTCCCCGCCGTCCGCACCTCCGCCAAGATCGCCGACCTGGCCGCCCTGGACGTGGTCGTCTCCACCGCCGCCAAGTGGGCCTACACCAAGGTCGAGGAACCCTGGCGGCACGCCATCGTGGACGAGGCGTACCAGATGCGCTCCGACGCGCTGCTGAGCGTCGCCGGCCTCTTCGAACGGGCGCTCTTCGTCGGCGACCCGGGCCAGCTCGACCCGTTCAGCGTGGTCGGCGCCGACCAGTGGGCCGGCCTGTCCTACGACCCGTCCGCCAGCGCCGTCTCCACCCTCCTCGCCCACAACCCCGACCTGCCGCAGCACCGCCTGCCCGTCTCCTGGCGGCTACCGGCCTCCGCCGCGCCCCTGGTGTCCGGCGCGTTCTACCCGTACACGCCGTTCCGCAGCGGCACCGGCCCCGGCGACCGGCGGCTGGCCTTCGGCGTACGGGGCGACGGCTCGGCCGTGGACCGCGTCCTGGACGAGGCCGCCGAGTCCGGCTGGGGCCTGCTGGAGCTGCCCGCCCGGCACACCCCCCGCACGGACCCGGAGGCGGTCCGCGCCCTCGCCGGGGTCGTCCGCCGGCTGCTGGACCGGGGCGGGGCCGCCACCAGCGAGCACAGCGACGCTCCGGAGCCGCTGACGGCCGCCCGGATCGCGGTCGGCACCGCCCACCGCGACCAGGCCGCGGCGGTCCGCGCCGCCCTCGCCGAGCTGGGCGTCACCGGCGTCACGGTGGACACCGCCAACCGCCTCCAGGGCCGCGAGTTCGACGTCACCGTCGTCCTCCACCCGCTCTCCGGCCGCCCCGACGCGACCGCCTTCCACCTGGAGACCGGCCGCCTGTGCGTGCTCGCCTCCCGGCACCGGCACGCCTGCATCGTCGTCTGCCGCGCCGGCGTCGCCGAACTCCTCGACGAGCACCCCGCCACGGACCCCGTCCAGCTGGGCGTCACCGTGAAGTTCCCGGACGGCTGGGAGGCGAACCACGCCGTCCTCGCCCACCTGTCGGAGCACCGCGTCCCGCTGCGGGGGTAGCCGGCCGCCCCGCGTCGTGGCCGCGGTGGCCCGGGACCGCCGCGCGCCCCCGGCGGCACCCCCGGCGGCCCCCTTGCGCGGGGCGGGACAATGGAATGCGGCACACAACCATGGAGGTAGGTACATGTCCGAGCCGCAGCCGGCTCCCGATCCACGCGGTACGGCACCCGCCCCCCGCCGCATGAGGCCCGCGCAGTTGCTGTTCGAGCCCCCCGAGGCCACCGCCGACCCCGAGCACTTCTTCGGGCTGGAGTCGATGGAGGACCCCGGCGCCCTGCTCGGCCGCGCGTCCGAGCTCGCCCTCGCGTTCCGCGCGGCGGCCGACCGGGCGACGGAGTTCCAGGCGATGGCCGCCGCGCAGCTGACCGACCCCCGCCGCTTCGACCGGCTGCCGCTGGCGGTGGTCGCCGAGCGGGCCGACTGGACCGAGGACTACGCGCAGAAGATGGTCGAGTTCGGCCAGAGCCTGATGCGCAGCGGCAGCACCGTCCCGCCCGACGTCGACTGACCGGCGGCCGCGCGTGCGTCCGGCGCGTCCGGCGCACCCGCCGGGACCGTGCGCGCAGCGGTCCGCCCCCACTGCCCCGGCCACCACTCCACAGGAACCCCACCCACCGCAGGCCCCCCTCTCGGCTCATGGTCCAAGATCATGAGCCGCTGGCATATGCGGGCGGGGGAAGATACTCCCCGCCGCCCCGCCCTGTCCCGATTTCCGCCAATCAGCCCTGCCGGGACTCACCGGATCGGTAGACCTGTCCCATGAGCGACTGGCTGCCTGAGACCCCCCGGAACCTCGCCTTTCCCACCACGGCGTACGTCACGCTCGCCGGGGCCGACTGGCTCGCCTCCGCCAGCCCGCATCCGGAGCGCATGCACCGGCTGTGGGCCGAGCACCCCGCGGCGCCGAGCGTCCTGCCGTGCGGCGGGGTCTTCGACGTGATCAACGCCCCGGCGCTCTTCGGACGGCGCATGGCGGACCGCCTGTGGTCGGCCGGTCCGGGGTCGGGGCCGGTGGCCACGCACCGCGGCCGGATCCTGCTGTTCGCGGCCCCCGGTACCGCCCAGCGGCTGCCCGCGCTGCTGGCCTGGGAGGAGTGGGGCAGCGCCGTGCCGCCCCTGATGTGCCACGGGAGCGGGGACGCGGTGACGGTCCCGCCACTGCACCCCGGCCCCGGTGCGGCCGGAGCGGGAACGGGCGGTCCCGGGCACGCCGGGGCCGGCGCCGCACGGGGCTGCGGGTGGGCGTCACCGGAGGCGGGGTGTCCGGACGACCGTGCCGACCCGGGCGACCCCGCCGCGCCCACCGGGTCGCGCTGGCTGGTGGCGCCGGACGTCCGCGCCCCCTGGCTGCCGGGGCCCGAGATCCTGCTGTGGGCCTGCGTACGGGCCGCCCGCGGCGTGCTCGGCGCGGACCGGGAGACCGCCCGCGCGCACCACGAACCCGCTGTTCAGGGCGCGGATGCCGTGCTGACGGGGGGCTGAGGCGAATCGATTTTTGCCCTCCCCGGCCAGGATGCTAATGTTTCCTCCGTCAGCAGGCGCCGCTAGCTCAGTTGGTTAGAGCAGCTGACTCTTAATCAGCGGGTCCGGGGTTCGAGTCCCTGGCGGCGCACAGACGGTCGAAGGCCCCCACTCCGGTGGGGGCCTTCGGCGTGCTCGGGGCCTTCGGTCGCGGCGGGGCCTCATGAGGTGCTCCGGGTGACCTTGACCGCCCATTCGCCGTCGGTGCTCCGGCCCTGGACCTGGATGCGGACGCCGTCCTCGGTGTCGTTGAGGCTCTCCCCGACGCCGAGCGGCGCGTCGGCGAGCGGCGGGTAGACGGAGGTGCCCCAGCAGGCGGAGGTGCCGGGGTGCCCGTCGAGCACCTGGATGGGGCCGGAGCCGGAGGCGGTGGCGCTGCGGACCCGGTAGACGAGGATGCCCTCGGTGCAGGCGGAGCGGTCGTTGCCCTCGGCTCCGCGGGCCTCCATGGCGAGGGCGCTGTCGGGGCCGGTGCGGACCACCAGGAGGCGGGGGCGGCGGTGGTCGCCGGGGTCCTCGGGGGCGGAGAGGGTGCGCAGCGAGTGCATCCGGGGGCGGTCCAGGCTGACGCAGTCGACCTGGCCGTCGGTGATCCAGCCCAGCCGCCACTTGTGCCAGGCGAAGGGGTCGGGGGCCAGCCCGAACTGGCTGCCCATGAGGTCCCAGTCGCCCACGTGGGTGTCCCAGTCGCCGTGGCCGCTCTCGGGGCGGTGGTAGAGGTCCGGCAGGTCGAAGACGTGGCCGGTTTCGTGGGCGAGGACGTTGCGGTCGGGCGGGCTGTGCTCGAAGACGGTGACGAAGCGGCGGAGCTCGGCGCCGTCGGCGTGCATCGGCTGGTCGAGGTTGACGACCTTGGTGGCGTCCGAGTCGACGCCGGGGGCGGTGGGGTCGGCGACGAGGTAGACCAGGTCGTAGCGGCTGAAGTCGATGGCGGGGTCGGCGGCGGCGACCGCGTCGCGGAGGTAGGCGGAGCGGCGTCCGGATTCCCAGTCCCGTTGTATGCCGTACCAGGTGGCGGGGTGCGGCATGCGGACCCAGCGGCGGTGGATGTGGGTGCGGAGGTGGAACTTGCCGTACGAGGCGCGGTCGAAGAAGCGGGCGGTGGCGGGGAAGTAGTCGCCGGACAGCCGCTGGGGGGTCGTGGTGGGGCGGGCGTCCGGGAAGGACAGGAAGATCATCACCGCGTCGAGGCGGTGGTTCGGGCGGGGGTAAGCGCCGTTCCAGCTGTCGACGCCCTCGGAGTGGTGGGCGTCGGTGCGTCCCAGGGCGCAGGAGAGGGCCGCTTCGGAGGCGGTGGCGGGGCCGGCCACGATGGAGGTCGCGATGAGCGCGCTCAAGGAGGTGGCGACGGCTGCGACGCGCCGCATGCGACGGCGGTCCACCCCGTGGAGTGTCTGGACGCGCGGCACGTAGACCTCCAGGGACGGATTCGGGACACCCACTTACCCTGAGGTGATTTCATGCTCTTCGTCTCGTTATGGCAGCCCGTATGAGTGACCGTCGCGCCCCGGCCGCCCCGTAACGGAAAGTCACAAGCGACCAAAGGGGCAATAGGGGCGAACAGAGCCGGGCAGAATTGGCTGAACTTCCGTCATGCGTGCGGATGGTCACGGCTTCGTCGCTGGATCGGCCCTCGTGCCAGCCTCTATGATCGCCACACTTTCCAGCGCGAGGACCCCCTCCGTCACGCGACAAGCGCCATGCGGGAGCGAGCAGTGAGCGGACACCCCGACAGCACGGGCCGCACGCCCGGAGCGACACTGCCCTCGGTGACGGAGCGTGAGGGTTCGACCAACGAATCCACCGCCCGGCCCGCTCCCCCGTCCGCCTGCGACGCCTCGGCGCGGTGCGACGGCACCGCCGCCTCGCTCGGCGACTACCGCGCCGCCTTCCGCACCGCGAGCCTGCCGATGGCCGTCCTCAACCGCGACGGGCTGGTGCTCGCCGCCAACCCCGCACTGGGCGAGCTGGTCGGCACCGACCCGGACAACCTGGTCGCCGCCACCGCCGCCGACCTCACCGACCTGGGCGCCGACCCGCGGGTGTGGGCCGCGTACCGGGAGGTGCTGTGCGGCCGCAGCGACCGGTTGTGCTGCACCCGGCGGCTGAAACGGTCCGACGGGAGCTCCGTATGGGTGGAGGTGACCGTCGAACCGGTCACCGAGGGGCCGCTGGGCGGCGCGGAGCGGGTGCTGCTGTCGATCGCGGACATCAGCGACCGGCACGATCTGCTGGCCCGGCTGCGGCACCTTCAGATGCATGACGCGGTGACCCGGCTGCCCAATCGCACACTGTTCTTCGAGCGGCTCTCCTCGGCGCTGGAGGCGGCCGCGTTCGAGCGGTCCGGCACCGGCCGGATCGGGCTGTGCTACCTGGACCTGGACGGCTTCAAGGCGGTCAACGACACCCTGGGGCACCGGGTCGGCGACCGGCTGCTGAGCGCCGTGGCGCAGCGGCTGACACGCTGTGCGGAGAACGCCGCGGAGCGCGGGCCGGGCCGTGGCGGGCATCTGGTGGCGCGGCTGGGCGGCGACGAGTTCGCGCTGCTGGTCGAGGACTCCACCGGCACCGACCAGGTGGCCGAGCTGGCGCAGTGCGTCCTGGACGCGCTCCAGCGGCCCTTCGACCTGGCCGGGCAGCGGCTGTCGGTGTCGGCGAGCATCGGCGTGGTGGAGCGGACCGCGAGCGGCACCACCGCGACCGGACTGATGCAGGCCGCGGACACCACCCTGTACTGGGCCAAGGAGGACGGCAAGGCCCGCTGGACGCTCTTCGACCCGGAGCGCAACGCGCACCGGATGACCCGGCAGGCACTGTCCAGCACGCTGCGGCCGGCGGTGGACCGCGGCGAGTTCACCCTGGAGTACCAGCCGCTGGTGGGGCTGGGGGACGGCCGGGCGCAGGGCGTGGAGGCGCTGGTGCGGTGGCGGCATCCGCAGTTCGGGGTGCTGGCGCCGAATCGGTTCATCGCGCTGGCCGAGGAGAACGGCGCGATCGTCGAACTGGGCCGCTGGGTGCTGGAGCAGGCCTGCTATCAGGCGCGGGCCTGGCAGCTGGCGCACCCCGGGGGCGAGCCGCTGTTCGTCAGCGTGAATGTGGCCGTGCGTCAGGTGTGGGACTCCGACCTGGTCGCGGACGTCGCCGGGATCCTGGCGGAGACCGGGCTCCCACCGCAGCTGCTCCAGCTGGAGCTGACCGAGTCCGCGGTGATGGGGTCGGCGGGCCGGCCGCTGCAGGCCCTCCAGGCGCTCAGCGACATGGGCGTGCGGATCGCCATCGACGACTTCGGCACCGGGTACTCCAACCTCGCCTACCTCAGCCGGCTGCCGGTGTCCGTACTGAAGCTGGACGGGTCCTTCGTCCACGGCTTCCGCTCGCAGGAGCACCCGAACCCGGCGGACGAGATGATCGTGGAGGCGCTGGTCTCACTGGCGCACCGGCTCGGGCTCACGGTGACCGCGGAGTGCGTGGAGAGCGCCGAGCAGGCCGAGCGGCTCCGCCGGATCGGGTGCGACACCGGTCAGGGCTGGCTCTACTCCCGGCCGGTGGCCCCGGACCGGGTGGAGGCGCTGCTGGACGCGGGGCGCGCCTGCGGCTGAGCCGCGCGCCCCGCGCCGTGCGTCAGGCCCGCGGGAGTCCGTAGGCGTCGGCGATGAGGTCGTAGGAGCGGCGGCGGACCTCGCCGGTGTGGGCGTTGGCGGTGATCATCAACTCGTCGGCGCCGGTGCGCTTGGCGAGGTCGTCCAGGCCCTGGCGGACCGCGTCGGGGGTGCCGTGGACGACGTTCCCGAGCCAGCTGTCGACGAAGTCCTGCTCGATGTCGCTGAAGTGGTGGGCGGCGGCCTCTTCGGGGCTGGGGACCAGGCCGGGGCGGCCGGTGCGCAGCCGGATCATGGCGAGTGCGCCGGTGCGGACCTGGCGGAGGGCCTCCCGCTCGTCCTCGGCGGCCAGCGCGGAGACGCCGATCAGGGCGTAGGGCTCGGCGAGGACCTCGGAGGGGCGGAACGAGGCGCGGTAGAGGTCGAGCGCGGGGACGGTGTTGGCCGCGGAGAAGTGGTGGGCGAAGGCGAACGGCAGGCCGAGCGTGCCGGCCAGGCGGGCGCTGAAGCCGGAGGAGCCGAGCAGCCACAGGGGCGGGCGGTGCGGGGACTGGACGCCGCCGGGGGCGGTGGCCTGGACGGGGCCGGGGACGGCGTGGATCCGGGCGTACGGATGGCCGTCGGGGAAGGAGTCGTCGAGGAAGCGGGTCAACTCGGCGAGCTGCTGCGGGAACTCGTCGGCCCCCTCGTGCAGGCGCTCGGTGCGGCGGAGCGCGGCGGCGGTGGCGCCGTCGGTGCCGGGGGCGCGGCCCAGGCCCAGGTCGACGCGGCCGGGGGCCATCGCCTCCAGGGTGCCGAACTGCTCGGCGATGACCAGCGGGGCGTGGTTGGGCAGCATGACGCCGCCGGACCCGAGCCGGATGCGGTCGGTGTGGGCGGCGATGTGGGCGAGGAGCACCGCGGGCGAGGAGGAGGCGACGCCGGGCATGGAGTGGTGCTCGGCGACCCAGTAGCGGTGGAAGCCGCGGCGTTCGGCGGTGCAGGCGAGCTCGACGGCGGTGCGGACCGCGGCGGTGGCGGTGCTGCCGGCGCCGACCGTCACCAGGTCGAGCACGGACAGGGGGACGGGTGCGGTGCCCAGGGCGCTGCCCCGGATCCCGTCACCCCCGGGCTCGCCGTCGGTGCCCGGGGTCTGCTGGTCTTCGCCGCTCACGGTGCGGGTCCTCCTCGCGTCGTGCGATCTGATGCCGGTGGTCTGCGAGGAGGGTAACCGGAGTAGTTCTCCGGTTATTCCCGGGAGGGGGTGGAGATTCCGGCCGGGTGCCGAACCGGATCGCGATTCCGGCCGCGGCCCGGCCGGTGCCCGGCGGTTTCCGGCCGCGGCCCGACGGCTGCGGGGCGCGGCCGGACGGCGGCCGGGCGCTACCCGCGGGCCGTACGGGAGAAGAGCGCGCCCAGCTCCGGGCAGGGCAGCGGGCGGTCGAGCAGCCGCAGGCCCTCCCAGACCGTCACCTGATTGGCGGTGAGGACCGGTTTGCCCAGCGCGGCTTCCAGGGCGGGCAGGTGGGCGGCGGTGTGCAGGGCGGTGTCGGGCAGCAGGACGGCCTCGGCGTCGGGGTGGTCGCCGAGGCGCGCCAGGTCCAGTACCTCGTCGCGGCCCCAGGTGCCGACCTCGGCGGCGGTGACGATGCCGCTGCCGCGGGTGGCGACGACCTCGGCGCCGGCGGCCTTGAGGAACGCGTGGAAGTACTCGGCGACATCGGCGGGGTAGGTGGCGGCGATCGCGACCCGGTGGACGTCGAGGGCCCGGACGGCGTGCGCGAAGGCGAAGGAGGTACTGGAGGCGGGCAGCCCGGCGGTGGCCGACAGCTCCCGCACCTGCCGGTGGGCGCCGTCCCAGCCGTAGACGAAGCTGGCGCTCGTGCAGGCCCAGACGACGGCCTCGGCACCGCGGTCCCGGAGCGTGCCGACGCCGGCCGCGAGCCGGGCCGCGGAGCCCATCTCCAGCAGGGCGTCGACCCGGTGGGCGTCCTCGCCGATGTCGGTGTGGACGAGCGGCAGGCGGACCGTGCCGCCCAGAAGCGCTTCGAGCCGGGGGTAGTCGTCCTCGGCGGAGTGGCCGGGGTAGAGGAAGCCGACCGATGCCATGCAGGTCTCCCTTGCGGGTGGTGGGTGCGGTGTGCGGTGGTTCGGCGGACCGGGCTCAGCGCGGGGGCTGCGGGCCGGGATCCTCGGGGAGGTACGGGGGCGGTTCGGGGCCGTCGCCCGGCTCCGCGTCGGACGGCGCGGGCGGTCCGGCGAAGGCGGCCTCGGGGGTGGGCGGGGGTCCGCCGCACGGAGGTGGCCCGGTGCCGGCCATGGCGGCCGGGCCGGTGCGCGCCACCGGGTCGAGCAGCGCCTGGTACGCCCCGACGGCCTGGATGCCGATGGCGCGCAGCGCGGCCCAGATGGTCACCTGGTTGGCGGAGAGCACGGGCATCCGCAGCTCGGCCTCCAGTTGGGGGATGACGTCGTAGGTGGGGAGGTTGGTGCAGCTGATGAAGAGGGCGTCGACGGCACCGACGACGGCCGTGCGGGCCATGTCGACGACGTCGCGGTAGGGGACCTTCCAGATGTGCCGGGTGAGTCCGAGGTAGGCGCGGCCGGTGACCGTGATGCCGGCCTCGCCCAGGTATTCCTCCAGGGAATCGGTGACCGATTTGGTGTACGGGGTGACGACGGCGATGCGCCGGGCCCCGATCTCATGGAGCGCCGCGACCGCGGCACCCGAGGTGGTGAGGGCGGGTACCTCCCCCGCCTGGGCCATGGCCGCGCACATCGCGCGTTCGCCCGCCGTGCCGCCGACGAAGCTGCCGGACGTACAGGCATAGGCGATGACCTGGGGCGATACCTCGCACAGCGCCTGGACGGCGGCGTGCAGGGTCTCGTGCTCGCTGACCAGACGGGCCAGGTCGAGGCTGACCTCGACGGGCACGAAGGGAGTTCGGGTGAGGTGGAGGGACACGTCGTCGGGGACCCAGCGCCACAGCTCGCGGTCGAGCGCGAAGTCGAAGGGGGCGACGACGCCCACGCCGAGCTGCGGCTGTGGGCCACCCAGGAAAGAGACGTCCATGAAGGCCCCTAGAAGGCACGAAGGGCTGGTATGGCCCGGCCAGTGGCCGGAGAGGTGGTGCAGCCGGACAAGCCGGGGACGTCGGGACAGAGCCGTTGTTGACACGGTAGATACGACTTCTTAGCGTGGTCAATCCTCGCATCTCAGGCATCTGTCGGCGCCCTGTTCCGTGATACGGGGCACACGTTTCAGAACGGTTTCTGGCCTATGTCCGATAGCACCGGCAGCACCCTCAGCACCCTCCTCGTACTGGGTTCCGAGCCGCGCCCCCGGCTGGACCGGCTCGCCGGCCGGGCCGACGTCGTCTTCGCCGACGAGCAGACGCTGGCCGACCTACTCCCCACCGCCGATGTGCTGTTGGCCTGGGATTTCACCTCCGACGCGATCCGGACGAGCTGGCCGGAGAGCGGCCCGCGCCCCCGGTGGGTGCACACCGCGAGCGCCGGCGTGGACCGGCTGCTGTGCCCGGCGCTGATCGCCGACGACACCGTCGTCACCAACGCCCGCGGGGTCTTCGAGCAGCCGATCGCCGAGTACGTCGCCGGGCTGGTGATCGCCATGGCCAAGGACTTCTACGGCAGTTGGGAGCTCCAACGGCAGCGGCGCTGGCAGCACCGGGAGACGCTGCGGCTGGCCGGGACCCGCGCGGTGGTGGTGGGTTCGGGGCCGATCGGCCGGGCCGTCGGCACCACCTTGCTGGCACTGGGTGTCGAGGTCGATCTGGTCGGCCGCCGGGAGCGGACCGGCGATCCGGAGTTCGGCCGGGTGTACGCCGCGGGGGCCTTGAACGCGCTGCTGCCGCAGGCCGATTGGGTGGTCTGCGCGGCGCCCCTGACGGAGCAGACCCAGGGGATGTTCGGGGCCGCGGCGTTCGCGCTGATGCCGCGCCGGGCCCGCTTCATCAACGTCGCCCGCGGGCCGCTGGTCGACGAGGAGGCGCTGGTCGCTGCGTTGCGGGAGTGGCGGATCGCGGCGGCGGCGCTGGACGTCTTCATGCGGGAGCCGCTGGGCGCGGACAGCCCGCTGTGGGACGTGCCGCATCTGATCGTCTCGCCGCACATGAGCGGCGACACCCTGGGCTGGCGGGATGTGCTCGCCGCGCAGTTCCAGGACAACTTCGACCGGTGGGCGGCCGGGGAGCCGCTGCTCAACGTGGTCGACAAACACCTCGGATACGTACCGGTGCAGTGACCGCGCGGGCCGTCCGGGCCCGGCCCGCGGCGGTCCGCGCCCCCGCCCGCCGTCCCGCTCGGGGCGGCCGACGCTCGGAGGACGCATGACCAACGGACCGACCCGCCTCGCCGACCTGTCCGCCACCCGCCTGACGGCCGGCTACGCCGCCGGCGAGTTCTCCCCCGTGGAGGCGACCCGCGAGGTGCTGGAGCGCGCCGAGGCCGCCCAGGCCGCGGTCAACGCCTTCACCCGGATCGACGCGGACCAGGCGCTGGCGCAGGCGGCGGAGTCGGCGGAGCGCTGGCGGCGCGGCGCGCCGGCCGGACCGGTGGACGGGGTGCCGGTCACCGTCAAGGACCTGCTGCTGACCCGGGGTACGCCGACGCTTCGCGGGTCCCGGACGGTCCGGGCCGAGGGCGCGACGTGGGACGAGGACGCGCCGGCGGTGGCCCGGCTGCGGGAGTCCGGGGCGGTGTTCGTCGGCAAGACCACCACCCCGGAGTTCGGCTGGAAGGGCGTCACCGACAGTCCGCGGCACGGGGTGACGGGCAATCCGTACGCCCCGGGGCGCACCTCGGGCGGCTCCAGTGGGGGCAGCGCGGCGGCGGTGGCGCTGGGGGCCGGGCCGCTGAGCCTGGGGACGGACGGCGGGGGGTCGGTGCGGATCCCGGCGTCGTTCTGCGGGATCTTCGGCCTGAAGGCGACCTACGGGCGGGTGCCGCTCTATCCGGCGAGCCCGTTCGGGACGCTGGCGCATGTGGGGCCGCTGGCCCGGGACGCGGCGGACGCGGCGCTGTTGATGGATGTGATCTGCGGGCCGGACTGGCGGGACTGGTCGCAGGCGGAGCCGCCTTCGGGGTCGTTCCGGGAGGCGCTGGCCGGGAAGGTGTCCGGGCTGCGGGTGGCCTACAGCCCGTCGCTGGGCTGGGACGTGCCGGTGGCGCCCGAGGTGGCGGCGGCGGTCCGCCGGGCGGTGGACACCCTGGCCGGGCTCGGCGCGGACGTCGAGGAGATCGATCCGGGCGTGGCGGATCCCGTGGAGGCGTTCCACACGCTGTGGTTCAGCGGCGCGGCCCGGGTGGTGCAGCCGCTGGGGGCGGCCGACCGGGAGCTGCTGGACCCGGGGTTGCGGGAGGTCTGCGAGCAGGGCGCCCGCTACAGCGCGCTGGACTATCTGGCGGCGGTCGACGTCCGGATGGCGCTGGGTCGGGCGATGGGGCGCTTCCACAGCGTCTACGACCTGCTGGTGACGCCGACCGAGCCGCTCACCGCCTTCGCGGCCGGCGCGGAAGTGCCGCCTGGTTCCGGACACACCCGCTGGACGGGCTGGACGCCGTTCACCTATCCGTTCAACCTCACCCAGCAGCCGGCCGCGACCGTGCCCTGCGGGGTGGACGGCGACGGGCTGCCGATCGGGGTGCAGCTGGTGGGGGCGCGGCACGCGGACGCGCTGGTGCTGCGCGCCGCGCACGCCCTCTACGAGGCGGGGGCGGCGGAGATCCCGGCGCCGCGGGTGCCCTAGGTGTTCTGTCCGGGGAGGTTGTGGACGGGGGCGGAAGGTCCCGCGTGCCGTTCGGGCGGACGACGGGCCTTCGCGGACACACCCTAGGGCGGGGGCGAACACTTCCCGTAGGGGATGCCGGCGCCCCCTGCGGGGCCACAACGTGGCGGTGGCGGAGGGTATTCCGGCATCCCCGGGTGTGCGGGAGGAGCGGCGAGGGCGGGGACGGGGAGCGGCCGGGGAGGGCGGGGCCCTCAGGCCCGGCGGAAATTGAGGGTCTCGCCCAGGGCGCCGGCCCGCCACAGGTCCTGGCAGGCATCGGCCATCCGGTCCAGGCCGTCGACGACCGCGCCCCAGACGATGCCCGGCACCCAGCCCGCGTCGCCGTTGATCAGCAGGTTGTTCCGCTCGTAGAAGAGCGCGAGGTCGACGACGGTGGCGCGGCCCTGGTGCTTGGCCTCCCGCTCGTAGCCGTACGACGCGGTGCCCAACTGGGTGTCGCTGAAGGTGAAGTAGCACAGGTCGCCGGGGATCGGGGTGATCGTCGGGTTCTCCAGCGGCGGCTCCTCGGGCGCGAACGGCGGGACCAGCGCGTAGATCTCGTTGCGGGCGTACTTGGCGTGGTAGACGTCGCCGCCGAGCGGGAGCGCGTCCCAGATGGCGGCGCACGTGAGGGGAGCGCGATCGTCGAGCAACTTGGCCGTGCAGCTGACGCCGCGCTTGTCCAGGGAGACTTCGATGAAGCGATCGGTCATATCCCGAGCGTAGGGGGCATTACCGGCGTACGGAACATCTCCCGTGCCGATGTGAAGGGCTGGAAACCATCGGCATAGGTGTGAACGGTTCGGGTAGCCGCGCGCCCATGGCTCCACCACAGAGCACGGCCTCAGACAATCAAGGTCCTCATGACCCTCCTGGACAGCACAGACAGCACACCCGAGGACACGAAATAACAGGACAACGGACCAGCGGTATCCGCCGCCGGTCGCTGCTCGCGGGGGTGGCGGCGCTCGGCACAGCGGGTGCGATGGGCGCGGCGAGCGGTTGCAGCCGGGTCCCGACCGCGGCCGCGGCGGGCGGCGGCCAGCTGCTGGAGCGGCTCCGCAAGAAGGGCTCGGTCACCCTGGGCGTGGCCGGCGAGCAGCCGTACGGCTACATCGGCACCGACGGCAAGATGACCGGTTCGGCGCCCACCATCGCCCAGGTGATCTTCAAACGGCTCGGCGTGCCGCGCGTCGAGCCGTTCCCGACCGACTTCGGCTCACTGATCGTCGGGCTGAACTCCCAGCAGTTCGACGTGGTCGCGGCCGGGATGTACATCAATCCCGACCGCTGCGCACAGGTCATCTTCGCCGACCCCGAGTACCAGATGCTGGACGCCTTCATCGTCCGCAGGGGCAATCCGCTGAAGCTGCGCTCCTACAAGGACATCGCGCGGACCGGGGCGCGGATGGCCACCGGTGTCGGCTACGCCGAGATCGGCTACGCCAAGGAAGCCGGCGTCACCGACATCACCACGCTGCCGGACCAGTTGGCGGGACTGCTGGCGGTCGAGCAGGGGCGGGTGGACGTCTTCGTCGGGACCGCGGTGACGGTGCGCAACGTCGTGAAGCAGTCGCGGACCACCAAGGCGGAGGCGACGCCCGAGGTCACCCCGTACGTGAAGGGGAAGCCGGTGATCGACGTCGGCGGCTTCGCGTTCCGGACGCCCGAGACCAACCTCCGTGACGCGTTCAACCGCGAACTCCACAAGATGAAGCGGTCCGGGGAACTCCTGGACCTCATGCGGCCCTTCGGCTTCACCGCGCAGCAGATGACGGAGATCACCGCCAAGGAGAAGTGCCGGCCATGACTGACATCACCTGGGGTCTGTGGGAACTCCTCCTCAAAGGCGTCTGGATCACCGTCCAGCTGACCGTCTACAGCGCGGCCCTGGCCGCCGTCGTGGCCTTCGGCATCGGCCTCGCGCGCACCCACCGGCGGTGGATCGTGCGCTTCCTGTCCGGGGCCTATTTCGAGATCTTCCGCGGGACCTCCGCGCTGATCCTGATGTTCTGGATGTTCTTCGTGCTGCCGATGGGGTTCGGCTGGCAGTTGGTCCCGATGTGGGCCGCGGTGCTGACGCTGGGCCTGACCTACGGCGCGTACGGCTCCGAGGTCGTCCGGGGCGCGATCGCCGCGGTGCCTCCGGGCCAGCGCGAGGCCGGTATCGCGCTCAGCTTCTCCCCCGGCCAGCAGCTGCGGAAGGTCGTCCTGCCGCAGGCGTGGCCCGGCATGGTCCCGCCCTTCAACAACCTGCTGATCGAGCTGCTCAAGGGCACCTCGCTGGTGTCGATCCTGGGCGTCGGCGACATCGCCTTCGGCGCCTCCCTGGTGCGCAACGCCACCGCGCAGAGCGCCCCCGTCTACACGATCATCCTGGTGATGTACTTCGTCCTGGCGTTCACCCTGACCCGCGGGATGCGCGCGGTCGAGCGGCACGCCAAGGCGGGTGTCGGGCAGGCGCCGGCCAGGCGGTCGCGGCTGCGGCCCGCCACCGGCCCGGTGGTCACCGGTACCGCAGCTCCCGCGGAAGGTGAGGCCCGATGAAGTTCGACTGGTCCGCGGTCGGCGACTTCCTGCCGACGTTCTGGAAGGGCGTGCTGGTCACCCTCCAGGCCCTGGTCCTGGGGTCCCTGATCGCCTTCGCGCTCGGCCTGGTCTGGGCGGTGGCGCAGCGCTCGTCCCTGAAGGCGGTGCGCTGGCCGGTGACCGTGGTCACCGAGTTCGTGCGCAACACCCCGCTGCTGGTGCAGCTGTTCTTCCTCTTCTACGTGATGCCCGAGTGGGGCCTGACGCTCAGCGCCCTGGCCACCGGCGTGATCGGGCTGGGCCTGCACTACTCGACGTACACCGCCGAGGTCTACCGCTCCGGTATCGACGGCGTCCCGGCCGGCCAGTGGGAGGCGGCCATCGCGCTGAGCCTGCCGCGCCGCCGCACCTGGACCGCGGTGATCCTGCCGCAGGCGATCCGCCGCGTGGCCCCCGCCCTCGGCAACTACGTGATCGCGATGCTGAAGGACTCGCCGATGCTCTTCGCCATCGGCGTGCTGGAGATGCTGGGCGAGGCCCGGCAGTTCTCCTCCCAGACCTTCCAGACGGTCGAGCCGTACACGGTCGTCGGGGTCGCCTTCATCGCCATCGCCTACCCCGCCTCTCTTCTCCTGCGAGCCCTGGAGCGCCGCCTTGTCCGCTGACCGCAGCACCCCGAACACCCCGCCCGCCCCCGGCGGCGACGCGCCCGTCGAGGAGACCGAGCTGATCCGCTTCGACTCGGTCACCAAGCGGTTCGGTGCGCACACCGTCCTCGACTCGCTCGACATGAAGGTCTACTCCGGCAAGCACGTCACCCTGATCGGCCCGTCCGGCTCCGGCAAGACCACGATCCTGCGGCTGATGATGACGCTGCTGAAGCCGGACGAGGGCACCATCAAGCTGGGCGACCGGTACCTGACCCACGAGGAGAAGGGCGGCAAGCTCGTCCCGGCGAGCGACCGCTACAGCCGCGAGGTCCGCAAGAACATCGGGATGGTCTTCCAGCAGTTCAACCTCTTCCCCAACATGAAGGTGCTGCGGAACATCACCGAGGCCCCGGTGCACGTGCTGGGCCTCGACAAGGACGCGGCCGAGGAGCGCGCCCGCGAGCTCCTCGAACTCGTCGGCCTCACCGCCCACCTCGACAAGTACCCCACGCAGCTCTCCGGCGGCCAGCAGCAGCGGGTCGCCATCGCCCGCGCGCTGGCCATGCGCCCGCAGGTCCTGCTGCTGGACGAGGTGACCTCGGCGCTCGACCCGGAGCTGGTGGCCGGCGTCCTGGACCTGCTGCGGGACATCGCGCACTCCACGGACATCACCATGCTCTGCGTCACGCACGAGATGAACTTCGCCCGGGACATCTCCGACTGCGTGATGATGTTCGACGCCGGTCGGGTCATCGAGTTCGGCCCGCCGGAGCAGATCTTCACGGACCCGGAGCACGACCGGACCCGGGAGTTCCTGAGCGCGGTGCTGTAGGCGGCGCGGTGGGCGGTGCCCCCGGTGGTTACCGCCCCGGGGCGTGTGGGAGCGCGGCACGTGGTGCGCGCTCCGGCACGCCCCCCGCCGCCCGTTTCCCCGGCGGCCGAGGGCCGCTGCCCGGCATCCCACGCGTTTTGAGACATCCGCGCCCACTGCGATAGGCGTGAAAGATGAGGCGTACGGATAGCCGACGGGAAGAAGATCACCAGACGGAAGAATGAGGCGCCCGAGCCTCAGGCGAAAACCCGACACTCCGTCAACTTCGCACGTCACCACGGGCCGTCAACCCCGGCCGTCAGCGGGCCGCCCGCCCCGCCCGCGTCCGCCATTGCCGCCGGTCCGCGCGGGATTCAACGATCCGTTCATGACCTGGGCATATGCCAGAGTGCAGGGCGCCTGCACAGACGCGTGAACCGACCCGGTTTTCAGTCAAGACCCCCTCCATCCGGGCTCGTTGACCGCTATCGTGATACGAGCCCGTTGTCCGGAAGCGGCCCGCGTTCCACGCGGTCGCGGCCGTCAACAGCGGTCACGACGCAAGCGGTACCAACCTCTTAGGGGGACACCGTGGCGCTGAAGCCCGAGCCGACCGCGCCGTTCCATTCGGTGCAGTACGCCCTCCGCGTACTCGAAACGATCTCCCGGCACGCCGACGGCGTGACCGACGCGCAGATCGCCCGCGAGACCGGACTGCCGGCAGCCCACCTCACCCAGCTGCTGTCGATGCTGCGCCGGGAAGGCTACGCGCAGCAGCTCGCCGACGGCGCGTACGTCGTCGGCGAGTCGCTGCTCCTGCTCGGCTCAGGTGCCGACCGCAGCCGCGCCCTGC
The DNA here is from genome assembly GCF_002803155.1 of Streptomyces sp. CB02959. GTDB lineage: Bacteria > Actinomycetota > Actinomycetes > Streptomycetales > Streptomycetaceae > Streptomyces. Next base: position 187,147 of record NZ_NNBP01000019.1, on the reverse strand, counting down.
GCGACAAGCTCCAGCGCACACTGGACCAGCTGCGCGATTCGGTCGGGGCGGCGGTCTACATCAGCAGGTACATCGACGGCGAGGTCAAGATCCTCCACTACGCCGACGGCCCGCTGGCACCCAAGGTCAACGAGTGGGCCGAGTTCCGCCGCACGGCACACGCCAGCGCGGTCGGCAAGTGCCTGCTGGCCCAGCTCGACCACGACGGCCGGATGGACCACCTCTCGCGCCACAAGACCGCCCGGCTCACCTCCCGGACGATCACCAACGAGAAGGTGCTGTTCCACAAGCTCGACAGCCAGCCGCCGACCGTCCCCGTCCTGGACCTCCAGGAATACGCGGTCGGCACGGTCTGCGCCGCCGTTCCGATCACCGCCGGCAAGACGGTCGGCTGCCTGGCCCTGTCCATGCCGCTGGAGCACGCCCACCGTCTGCGGCAGGCCGCCGACACCCTCAACCGCAAGGCCGCGCCGGTCCTCCTGTCGCTGGCGATCTGAGGCCGGGCGCAGCCCGGCCCGTGGCAGCCCGGGGTCCCGGGCCGTCGCGGACTTGATCACGAGGGCGGCGAGGAGGGCGATCCCGTGGGTGCCACGGGGGCGGCCCCGCGGGTGGTCGTGAGCACCCCTCTCGACCAGGTAGTATTTCTTTTGTCAGCGCGCGCCGCTAGCTCAGTTGGTTAGAGCAGCTGACTCTTAATCAGCGGGTCCGGGGTTCGAGTCCCTGGCGGCGCACGTAGGAAGTGGGCGCCCTCGGTTTACCGGGGGCGCCCACTTCTTTTGCGTTCCGGGCCGGGCGCTCGCGCGGGGTACCGGCACGGTCGGTGAGGTGCCGGTCAGCGGTCGAGGAGATGCTCCCGATCGTGATCGCGGTACTGCGCCAGGAGGGCGGCACGGTCGCCGTCGGTGAAGCGGCGGTACCGCCACGGGGCGGCGCGGCCGTCATCGGCGGGCGGGCGGGTGGCCGGGAGCCCGGTCGGTCGCCACCAGACCGGATCCGGACAGCGGAAACCGGACCGCCGGAGGGCGACCCGGTGCACCTTGTTGGTCGCGGTGACCGGCAGCGCGGCGACGGTCCGCAGGAACCGGGGCGCCATCTTCGTACCGAGGTCGGGCTGGGCGGCGAGGAAGGCCGCGAAGTCCTCCGGGTCGAAGGCCGTGCCGTCGGGCAGTGCGAGCGCCGCCATGACCTGGTCGCCGGCGACCGGGTCGGGCACGGCGTAGACGGCGACGCCGGTGGCCGGAACGTAGCGGGCGAGGATGTTCTCGATCATCGCGGCGGCCAGGTTCTCGCTGTCGACCCGCAGCCGGTCGTCCGCCCTTCCGGCGAAGTGGAAGAACCCGGCCGGGTCCCGGAAGAACAGGTCACCGGTCCAGTACCACCCCGCCCCGGCGCGGCCCGGCGCGCGGCCCCGGGTGCGGGCGGCGGTGGCCTCCGGGTTGCGCCAGTAGCCCTCGAAGGCGCTGCGCCCCCGGTTGACCAGCTCCCCTATGGCCTGGTCCCCGTTGAGCAGCCGGCCGGCCGGGTCGAGCCGGGCGGGCGGCAGTTCGGCGCCGGTTTCCGGGTCGACGACGGCGAGGTCGTCGCCGGGGGCGGGCCGGCCGACGGCGCCGGGCGGGGTGTCCGGAGTGCGCTGCAGTGCCGCGCCGCCCTCGGAGGAGCCGTACCCCTCGACCAGTCGCACGCCGAACCGGTCGGCGAAGCGGGCGACGTCGACGGCGCCCGCCTCCGTGCCGAACCCGGTGCGCAGCGCGTGGTCGCGGTCGTCGGGGGCGGGCGGGGTGGCGAGGAGGTACTGCACGGCGCGGCCGACGTAGGTGAAGTAGGTGGCGCCGTGGCGGCGCACGTCGGGGAGGAAGGCGGAGGCCGAGAAGCGGCGGCGCAGGGCGACGGCCGCGCCGCCGGCGAGCGCCGGGGCCCAGCCGGCGATCACCGCGTTGCCGTGGAACATCGGCATGCACAGGTAGTGGACGTCCTCCCTCCGCACTCCGAAGTAGCGGACCAGGGACTGGCCGGCGGCGGCGAGCCTGCCCTGGCTGCACAGGGCGGCCTTCGGCGCCCCGGTGGAGCCGGAGGTGAAATAGAGGAGCATGCGGGTGGTGGGGCCCGGGGTGGACCCCCGCCCCTCCCCGGCAGTGCGGAGCGCGGAGCCGGTGACGTCTTCCGGCCGAACGCCCTCGAACGGGGCGAGCAGCTGCTGGTAGGCGGGGTCGTCGGTGACCAGTATCCGCTCGGGCGGGAGCACCGGGTCGAGGCCGGCGAGCAGCGGCAGGTGCGCCCGTTCAGTGATCAGCAGGGCGCAGTCCGTGTGGGCGATGTCTCGGGCCAGCTCCGGGCCGCGGCGGGTGGGGTTGATACCGGCGACCGCGGCTCCGGCGAGCGCCGCCGCGCCGAGCCAGAGCGGGAACTCGGGGACGTTGTCGAGCAGCACCCCGATGTGCGGTTCCGCGCCGCGCGGCAGCAGCTCCCCCAGCAACGCGGCCCGCGCGGCGGCGGCACCGGCGACCTGGTGGTGGGTGAGCGCCACCTCCTGGTACTTGAGGGCGGTGCGGTGGTCCGTCCACTGCGCCTGGACCAGCTCGGCGATGGTGCGGGGGGCCGAGGCGGAGGCGGTGCGGGCGGCCGGGTTGCGGGTGGGTGGGGTGCCGGTGGCTGGGGTGCGCTCATCGGGGTCGCGGGCGGGCGGGCTGTCGCTGCGGGAGCTGTCGGCCACCATGACGGCGGAGCTTAACTGACGTTGCGTCAGTTTTGCAGGGTGCGGGGAGGTGGACCGGGGCGGGGATGCGGAAGGGTGAAGGAGAGTGTGCAGGAGCCGCGGACGGTTCCGGAGCCGCGAGGGCCTCCCCGGAGGAGGACGGGGAGGCCCGACGGAGACTTCGCACCTGCCGACGGGACGCGGCGGCAGCGCCAGGGGCGGGGTCGGGGTCAGGACAGGTCGACGTCCGAGCAGGCGTAGAACGCGTTGCCCGTGTCGGCGATGTTCCATACGCCCAGGATGATGTGGTGCCCGGACTTGAGGGTGGGGACGGTGCCCTGGTGCTGCACCGTCTCGCCCGGTTGCGCGCCGCCCATCGGCACCGTCATGAACGGCTCCGGTTCGAGGTCGGCGCGGGTGAGCGGCTTGGCGGGGTCGTAGCCGTCCTTGGTGATGAAGTACTCGAAGTCCGTCGTCGCATGCCGGGCCGTGAGCCGCCAGGTGAAGGTGTAGCCCTGCCCCGGGGAGAGCTTGGTCGCCGGCCACTTGCCGCCGCGCGGGTCGTCCAGTTGCGCGAAGTTGTCGTGCCCGCCGGAACAGATCTTGCCGTCGGCCGGCCCGGCGGCCGGGAACCCCTTGGGCGCCTCGACACTCTGCGGCTCGTACTGAATGGCGCCGCAGTCCTTGACGGTGCCGTTGGCGCAGAGCGCCTGACGGCTCGGCGGCGCGTCGCTGTAGCCGTGGCTGGAGGCGCTGCCCGTCGCGAGGAAGGAGGCCCCGACGATACCGAGACCTATGACGGCGGCACTGAGCTTCTTACGCATGCTTCGCTCCTGAAAAAACGGTGGGGGGAGGGGAGTTCTGCGAGTCGAGTGAAGTGCGGTGCGGTGTGCGGTCCAGACCAACCGGCAGATTAGTAAGGGGAACTGCACATGTCTAGACCATGACGCGATCATGTCCGCGCGACGTCCGTCGCGCCGCCGGTGTGTGAGGGTGAGGGGCATGGATACGACACCGGATCGCCGCCCCGTCCCGCCGCCGCACGCCGGGGACCGCGAAAGCCTGGAGAGCTGGCTGGACTTCCACCGCGCCACACTGGAACTGAAGTGCGCGGGCCTCGATGACCGTCAGCTGCGGCTGGCCTCGGTGGCGCCGTCGCCGATGACGCTGCTGGGCCTGGTCCAGCACATGGCGGAGGTCGAACGCAACTGGTTCCGGCGGGTGTTCGCGGGACAGGACGTGCCGCCGGTGTACGGGGAGGGTTCGGGCGACGGCTTCACGCTCGTTCCGGGCCGCGGGATCGACGAAGCCCTGGGCCTCTGGCGCGCGGAGGTCGCACGGAGCAGGGAGCTGATCGCCGGCTCGTCGCTGACGGACTCCGGCAAGCCCTCGGAAGAGGAGGCCCAGTACCTCGGTGACCAGGGAGTCTCGTTGCGCTGGATCCTGGTCCACATGATCGAGGAGTACGCACGCCACAACGGCCACGCGGACCTCATCCGGGAGTGCATCGACGGCACGACGGGCGCCTGAGGCACCCCGCGTCATGGCCGGACCGGCCGGCACTCCGGCCGGAACGCACCGTCCGGCGGACCAGCGCGGCCCGCCCGGCTACCTCGGGGTGCCCGGGAGCTGTGGAATCACGCCGCTTCCGGGAGGGGGCCCGGGGTGGGGGCGGCGGCGGTCTGGACGAGGGCGGTGTAGGTGCGGCGGAGGGCGATGAGGGATTCCTGGGCCTCGCGGTAGACGGCGGCGTCGGGGCCGCCGCGGTGGGCGAGGGTGCGGACGGGGGCGCAGTGGCGGTCCATGGCGCTGAGCCAGGCGCGGTGTTGGGCCGGGAGGTGGCGGCGCAGGTGCTGGCGCCGGCCCTCGCCCAGGCGGCGTCCGCCGATGCCCAGGACGGCGTCGGCGGCCTGGAGGACCGGCGGTTCCAGGGCGCCCTGTTCGGCGAGCGCGCCGAGCACCGCGCGCTGCTGGTCGGTGGCCGGGGCGGACGCAAGTTCCGCGGCCTCGGAGTGGAGCTGGGCGCGCAGGGCGTGCTGGATGCGGACCAGGCGGCGCAGTGCCGTCGGCGTGGACGAGTCGTCGGGGGCGCGGCCGGCCAGGGTGTCGGCGAGGCGGAAGAGCCAGATGCCGTGCGCCTCCAGCCGGGTCGCGGCGAGCATCAGCCGGTCCAGGCGGCTGAGCGGCTGGCCCTCCGGGGCCCAGCGCACGATCGGGACCAGCTGTTCGGTGCGGGCCAGTTGGTCGATGGGGATGTGGCGGCGCGGTTTGCGTTCCGGGGCCCAGTTGTGGAGCGCGAGGGTGGGCAGGGCGACGAACTGGTCGTGGTCGATGCGGTGCGCGATGGCGGCCCAGAGTTCCAGGAACGCCTCGTTGGCGACCTCGCGGGCGGCCGGCGCCTGCGGGTCCAGGGCGCTCCAGCCGCAGGACACCGCGATGACCGCCACGCGCATCGCGGCGGCCTCCGCGTTGCGCGGCGAGAGGCGGGAGACGCGCTGCCGCAGGGCGGTCAACTCCTCAGCGCGGTCGGCGCGTCCGACGACGTCGAGGGCGGTCGCACGGTCGGGCGCGACGGCCGCCTCACGAGCCATGGCGTCCAGCCGGGTCCACGTGCCGATCATGGATCGTACGGGGGGCCGCTCGGGGAGGAAGCCGTGCGCGCAGGGGTCGTGCGGGGCCGGTGCGCCGGAGGTGTCGCCGTCGGTGGGCGCGGCGTCGGCCGCACCGGTGGGGTCGGCGGCGGGGCCGCCCTGCGCCGGGATCCGGACGGCGGGGTCGGCGCCGGACCGGGCCGCGGGGATGCGGGGACCGGCGGCCCGGCCGACCGCGCCGGGGGCGGCCGATTCGGCCGGATCCCGCGGGTCGGCGGTCGCGGTGGTTCCGGGGGCGCCCGTCTGGGGTGTCGTCGCGCGAAGGGCGAGGAGGGCGTCGGGCGTCGTCGTCATGGGAGTGGGAGTCATCAGCACTTCCCCGCTAGCAGGCGGGCCAGGTGGGCGTCCATATCGAGATAGCGGTCCTCGTGGCCGGGCGGGACGATGGCCGCGGTCTGCTCCAGCCAGGCGGTGAGTTCCGTCGCGCGCACCGTCAGCTCGCAGACGTTGTCGTCGGTGGCGAGTTCGATGTGCACGCGGCGGGACGCGCCCGTACGGCTGGCGGGCCACACCCGCACGTCGCCCTGTCCGACCTCGCCGGACAGCCCGCCGAGCAGCAGTTCGCGGGCGAACAGCCAGGTGGCGACGGTCTCGCCGCGACTGAGGAACGCGACCTCGACCTCGTAGGGGCGGTCACTGCGGTAGCCGAACCGGCCGGCCACCGGAACCGATTCGTCCGGCCCTAGGAGGAGCTGCATCTCAAGGGTGCGCTTGGCTGTCGACACCACGACGATCAACCTTTCCAAAGAGGGGCGAGTCCCGGGGCCCCGGTTCGGGGCTCGCGTCCTAGCAGACGTCGGCTTGCGGGATGGGGTTGCAGGTGATGGCGGACTAGTGATGGACGCCATGGTCCGCGGGGGACGCGCGGGCGGGGGTGACGGTCGGCGTCCGGCCTGGCGGCGGGGTGACGCGCAGGGCGCCGTGGGCGGTGCCTTCCGGGACCGTCATGCCCGCTCTCCTCCAGGCCGGCTGCTCGTCCGGACCTCGCGCCCGGCATCGGCCCTGCCGTGCCCCGGCGCTGGCCTCAGCCTCTCAACTGGCAGGAGATACCGCATGTTGACGGGGCAACTGATGCACTACGGCACCGAAGTCGATCTTCGCAGACCAATTCGGGCGCCCCTTCGGGCAGAGGTCCCGACGTCCCGGGACGTTCGCCCCGAGACGGGAGGGGTTCCGGCGAGATAGGGGGCGGGTGGGGCTGGTGTGGTCGATGGCGGGCCGGCGACCAGGCGGGGCCGGAGTGGCGGGGATCACACAGAGCGGAAGCGTGGGGGGCGCATTCCTGGGTACGGACCACCCCCGGAGTTCGTGTAGAGTTTTCTTCGTCAGCGCGCGCCGCTAGCTCAGTTGGTTAGAGCAGCTGACTCTTAATCAGCGGGTCCGGGGTTCGAGTCCCTGGCGGCGCACGTAGGACTGAGGCCCCTCGCATCGCGGGGGGCCTCAGTCGTGTTCTGTCACGGCGCCGAGACCCACCGGGGCTCCGATGCGCGTCGCGGGCGCGGAGGCCGGGTGCGGCCGGGCGGGCGTACGGGCCGGCGGGCGGCCGACGGCGGCGGCGTCGCCGGTCGCGGGGAGCCGCACCGGGCCGCCGTCCGGGAGATCCGGGCCACCGCCGCAGAACCAGCAGGCCAGCAGCAGGACGCCCCAGGCCAGGCCCGCCAGGAGGCGGGGGGCGGCGGATGCGGGGCGGGCACCTGGTGACCCCGCCGGCACGGCGCCCGGCGGGACCGCCGCGGCGCCGGTGCCGGTGCCCGTCGGGGCGGCTGCCCGCACGGCGGCCATGGGGAGTGCCGCGTTCCCGGTATCCGTCCAGCCGTGCCGGCCGGGTGCGTGCTCGGCGTCCCACGGGGTGGCCGCTTCCTCAACGTTCGTCGGCACTGCCGCTCCCCTGGCGTTCGCGGCGGAGCCGGAGTCTGAGGCGGAGCAGCTGGCCGGCGATGACCAGGATCGCGCCACCCGCCAGGACGAGGGCGACCGCGGAGGTGCTGCTCAGCTCCCGGTGGGCGGTGACCCGGCGGGGCGCGAGGTGGACCCGGGCGGTCAGGACGGGCGCGGCACGGGCACGCGCCGGACCGGCCGGGCCGGCCGGATCGGTGGCCCGGGTGGTGTCGGGGCCGGCGGAGTGCGGGCCGGTGGGCGGGGTGCGGTGCGGGCCGGGCGCGGCCGGGGCCGCGACGGTGGTCTGGGCGGTGCCGGTGCCGCGTCCGCCGTCGGTGGCGTACGCGGGTGCCGCCGTCACCGCGCACGTCGCGACCGCGGCACAGAGGGCGAGCTGCGGTGAGCGCATGGTGTACCTCCGGATACTCCGAAGGTCCGCCGGTGTACTGCCGCGCGCATCCGGGGCGGGGCGGGGCTGCGCCGTTCGGGTGGCCGGGAGCCTCCGCCGGCGGCTCCCGGGGCAGGGTTGCCGCGGGGGTGGGACTGGCCCCGGGCCGGGGGCCTTGGTGATCAGGGCGGCGGCGGAACCGGTGAACGGGGAGGGCGCGTCGGGCGAGGGGCCGGTCCCGTCGGGGTTGGTGGTGATGAAGCGGGCGCCGTTGCCGATCAGCCGGATGGACTTGGTGAGGGCCTCGAAGCCGTAGGTGTGGGTCTCACCCCGTACACGCACAACGTATGGGCGTGAGGTGATCATGGAAGCGAAGGCGACGAGGGGGAGACCTGCTCGCGGTCGGGTGGGTGCGCCCGTATCTCGGACATCGGCCGGACAGCCGGCGGGAGAGGGGTACGGGTACGCAGTCACGGACTCGGCGGCCTTCGCTGGTCTTCCAACGCGGCTTCGCGCGGCAGCCGTTGAACTTGGTGGAAACGCGGAGGCTTTGCGCATCTCCGTGCAAACTGGCGCAAACAACCAGGCTGCCGATGACTGGTTCTCGATCGTCATCCACTAGTCGCACGCGAGCCGGACCGTGGCTGCGCCCGCCCCCGTGGGACGTTCAGCGTGTCCGGCGGATCACCGCTCGGCCTCCGTCCAGGTCGATGCCCATGCCACGACGTCAGGATGACTGTCCTACGTGGAGGTGGACGGAGGAGCGCTCCGGCGGTCGAGGCGTACGGGACGTACGAGACGCGCAACCCCGATGCCGAAGCCGGCGCGGCATGCCGTTCCGGCACCCGGCGGACAGGCCGCCTCCGACCGGAGTCGAAGGCATCAGCCTGTGCATGAACTGACAAGTCCTGGCCCTGGCTACGCTGGGGGTGCCGGAACGACTGCGTGCCGGCACCCCCAGCAAGCTCGTGTGTACAGGAGACCGGCATGGCAGAGCGCAAGCCCATCGAGTCGTGGCTCACCGACATGGACGGCGTGCTGATGCACGAAGGCATCCCGGTGCCGGGGGCGGACGCGTTCATCAAGAAGCTGCGCGACTCCGGCAAGCCGTTCCTGGTACTCACCAACAACTCGATCTACACCGCCCGCGATCTGCACGCCCGGCTCGCCCGCATCGGCCTGGAAGTACCTGCCGAGAACATCTGGACCTCCGCGCTGGCGACCGCGAAGTTCCTGGACGACCAGCACCCCAACGGCTCCGCGTACGTCATCGGTGAGGCCGGCCTCACCACCGCGCTGCACGAGGTGGGCTATGTCCTGACGGACACCGACCCCGATTTCGTGATCTTGGGTGAGACTCGGACCTACTCGTTCGAGGCCATGACAAAGGCCGTCCGACTGATCAACGACGGGGCCCGGTTCATCGCGACGAACCCGGATGAGACGGGGCCCTCCGCCGAAGGTGCGCTTCCCGCGACGGGAGCCGTTGCCGCTCTCATCACCAAGGCGACGGGGAAGGCTCCCTACTTCGTGGGCAAGCCGAATCCGCTGATGATGCGTACCGGCCTCAACGCCATCGGCGCCCACTCCGAGTCCAGCGCCATGATCGGCGACCGGATGGACACCGATGTGCTGGCCGGCCTGGAGGCGGGCATGGAGACGTTCCTGGTCCTCACCGGGCTGACCGCTCCGGCGGACATCGACAAGTTCCCCTACCGCCCGACCCACGTCAGGGACTCCATCGCGGACCTGGTCGAGCTGGTCTGATCGCGGGGTGCCCCGGCCGCTCCGGCGGACCGCTCAGGCGGCCGGGGCCAGCCCTTCGGGGGCCGTCATAGCGACGTCTCCGCGGCTCAGGGCCGGGGGCCGGCCGGACGGCCAGGGCCCCGGCCGGGCCCGAACGGGCGGCCGGCGGCCCCGGCCCGAGTCGGCGGCGGCACGCCGGCCCCGGTCGGTGGTGGTCAGCTTCCGGTCGCCGACTTCCAGGCGCCGATGTAGGTGTCGAGGTTCTTGTCGATGTCGTTCCAGTCGGGCTGGAAGACGTCGACCCCCTTCATGATCGTGGCGAGGGCCGTGGCGTTGGGGTCGGTGGCCTTGATGTCCTTGCGGGAGGTGAAGCCGCCGCCGACGGCGGAGACCTGTTCCTGGACCGGCTTGCTGAGCAGGTAGTCGAGGAACTTCCGGGCGTTGGCGGCGTGCGGGGCGTCCTTGACCAGGCCGGCGGCGTAGGGGAGGGCGAAGGTGGCGGGGCGGGCGCCGGGCTTGGCGGCGGGGAAGAAGATGCCCTGGTTGGGCATGGACTTCATGTTGGCGTAGTTCATCTGGACGTCGCCGTTGGCGACCAGCAGTTCGCCCTTGTCGGTCTTGGGGGCGAGCTGGCCGGTGGAGGAGGACGGGCCGACGTTGTTGGCCTGGAGCTTCTTGAGGAAGTCCATGGCGGGGCCCTGGCCGCCGAAGTCGTGCAGGGCCTTGATGAGGACGGCGGTGCCGTCGCCGGCGACGCCGGGGGTGGAGTACTGGAGCTTGCCCGCGAAGCGGTGGTCGGTGAGGTCCTGCCAGGTGGCCGGGGGCTCCTTGAGCTCCTTCTTGTTGTAGATGAAGCAGAAGTAGTTGTTGACGACGGAGACCCACTTGCCGTTGGGGTCCTTGTCGGCGGCGGCGACCTGTTCGGAGCCGTGCGGGCGGTAGATGTCCAACAGGCCCTTGCCGTCGGCCTGCTGGATGAACGGCGGCAGGGTGACCAGGACGTCCGCCTTGGTGTTGGCGCGTTCCCTGGCCAGGCGCTGGACGGCGGCGCCGGAGCCGGACTCGACGTAGTTGACCTTGATGCCGGTCTGCTTCTCGAAGTCCTTGAAGACCTTGTCGTAGAAGCCGTCGCCCTGTTCGCTCTTGAGGCCGTCGGCGCTGTAGACGGTGATCTCCTTCGCGTTCGGGTCGGCGGCCGAGGAACCGCAGGCGGTGACGGAGGCGGCCAGGACGAGGACGGCGGCGCCGGCGGTGACGGGGCGGTACAGGCGGCTGGGCATGGCGGGTGCTCCTGGGGGAACGGGTCGCGGGCGACGGGGAGTCGGGGGGTGGCGCGGGGGTCAGCGGTAGGCGGCCCGGGTGCGGATGCGGGAGACGCCGAGGAGGACGAGGAGGGTGGTGGCCATGAGGGCCACCGCGAGCGCGGCGCCGGTGAAGAGGGCGCCGCGGTCGGTCGCGGCGAAGATCTGGACGGGCAGCGGCATCCAGTCCGGGGGGTAGAGCATCATCGTGGCGCTCAACTCGCCCATGGAGAGCGCGAAGCACAGGCCCGCGGCCGCGGTCAGGGACGGCAGGAGCAGGGGGAGCTTGACCCGCCACAGGACGTAGCCGGGGCGGGCGCCGAGGCCGGCGGCGCTCTGCTCGTAGGCCGGGTCGAGGCGGGCCAGCGCGGCGGTCACCGACTGGTAGGCGAAGGCGGTGACCAGCACGGTGTGGGCGATGATCACGATCTGCGGGGTGCCGTTGAGGAGGAACGGCGGCTGGGAGAAGGCGACGAGGAGGGCGAGGCCGACGACGACGGAGGGGACGGCGACCGGCAGGAGGAAGAGCCCGTCGAGGACCCGGCGGGCCCGCCGGCCGAGCTTTTCGGCGGCCAGGGCGGCCCAGGTGCCGGCGGTCAGGGCGGCGGCGCTGGCCGCGAGGGCGGTGAGCACGCTGGTGGTCAGGGCGGTGAGCGCGTCCCCCTTGGCGATGTCCTGATAGTGCGCCAGGGTCAGGCCGGAGGGCAGGGCGCCGCTCCAGCCGCCGGCGAACGAGGCGGCGGCGATCACCAGCAGCGGGAGCGCGAAGACCGGGACGAAGAGGAGGAAGAACACCGCCCAGACGACGCGGCGGGCGGCTGCGCTATGCACGAGCACGGTCGGCACCTCCTGCGGCGAGGGCGGGGACGGGGGTGGAGGAGGCAGCGGGGGTCGTGGAGGAGACCTCGGCCCGGCCGACGACGGCGGGGGCGGCCGGCTCGGTGTCGGCTGCGTCGGCGGGCGCTCGGCTGCGCTTGCGGCGCCCGGGGGTGCCGCCCGTGCGGGCCATCACCGCCCGGTAGAGGGCGTACAGGGCGACCGACAGCACGATGTTGACGACCGCGACGACGCAGGCGCCGGTGTAGTCGCCGTCGAGGATCGCCTTGGTGTAGACGAGCATCGGCAGGGTGACGACGTTCTTGGCGCCGGTGAACAGCACGATGCCGAACTCGTTCAGGCACATCACCAGGACCAGCGCGCCGCCGGCGGCGAGCGAGGGCAGCGCCTCGGGCAGGATCACCGTCCGCACGATCCGCCACGGCCGGGCGCCCAGCGACCCGGCGGCCTCCACCTGCGCGGTCTCCACCTGCGAGAACGCCGCGAGCAGCGGGCGCATCACGAACGGGGTGAAGTAGGTGACCTCGGCCAGCAGGACGCCCCAGGGGGTGTGCAGGAAGTCCAGTGGCCCCTGGGTGGCGCCCGTGACGTCCGTCCACAGGCCGTTGGCGATGCCGACGGTGCCGTAGAGGAACAGCAGGGCGAGGGTGATCAGGAAGGACGGGAAGGCCAGGAAGATGTCGATGAAGCGGGCCAGCGCCCTGCCGCCGGGGAACGGGACGAAGGCGATGACGAGGGAGAGCAGCAGGCCCAGGAGGAGCGCGCCGAGGGTGGCGCCCGCCGCGATCAGCACGGTGTTGGCGAGCGCGTCCCGGAAGGAGGTGGCGGCGAGGACGGCGGCGTACGGGGCGGTGGACGGCCCGCCGCCGTTCTCGGGGGTGACGGACTGGCGGACCACCAGGGCGAGCGGGTAGAGGAACACCACCGCGAGGGCGGCGACCGGCGGCAGGGCCCACAGGGCGGCGGTCCGGCGGGGGCGGCGCCCGGCTTCCGGTGTGGTGCGGTCAGGCATGGCGCGGCCCGCCGTCCGCGGCCGCCGCCAGGGTGCCCGCCGGGGCGCCCGCGGGGATTCCCGTCCCGGTGCCCGGCTGGATGCCCGCCGGGATGAGGACCGCGTCCTCCGGGGCGAAGTGCAGGGTGAGTTCCGTGCCGAGCGGCGGGGTCTCGCGCAGTTCCCGCAGGTCGGCCAGGACGCGGTGGCCGTCGACCGTGAGGTACAGCCGGTGGGTGGCGCCGCGCCACTGGACCTCGGTGACGGTGCCGCGCAGGGTGTTGCCGTGCGGGTCGGGGGCGGCGCCGAGGCCGAGGAGGTGCGGGCGGACGCACAGCGTGGCGGTGGCGCCCGGGGTGGCGTCCCCGGTGGGGACGGCCAGCGGTCGGCCGGCGAACTCCACGCCGCCGTCGTGGCGCACGGTCACCGGCAGGAGGTTCGCGGTGCCGACGAACGACGCGGTGAACTCGGTGCGCGGGCTGCGGTAGAGCGCCTGCGGGGTGCCGCACTCGCGCAGCCGGGCCGACTCCAGTACGGCGATCCGGTCGGCCAGGGTCAGCGCCTCGACCTGGTCGTGGGTGACGTAGAGGATCGAGACGTCCGGCAACTCCCGGTGCAGGCGGGCGAGTTCGGTGAGCATGCCGGAGCGCAGCTGGGCGTCGAGCGCGGACAGTGGCTCGTCCAGCAGCAGCACACCGGGGCGGATGGCGAGCGCCCGGGCGATGGCGACCCGCTGCTGCTGGCCGCCGGACAGCTCGCGGGGGTGCCGGTCGGCGTAGGCGGCCATGCCGACCAGCTCCAGGGCTTCGGCGACCCGGCCGGGGATCTCGGCGCGCGGGGCCTTATGCGCCTTGAGGCCGAAGGCGACGTTCTCGGCGACCTTCATGTGCGGGAAGAGCGCGTACTGCTGGACGACCATGCCGATGCCGCGCTTGTAGGGCGGCAGGGCGGTCACGTCCCGGCCGCCGATCAGGACCCGCCCGGAGACCGGCCGGACGAAACCGGCGACCGCCCGCAGTGCGGTGGTCTTGCCGGAACCGGACGGTCCGAGCAGGGCCATCACCTCGCCCGGCTCGACGGTGAGGTCGAGGGAGTCCAGGACGGTGTGCTCGCCGCGCCGGCCGTGGGCGACGGTGACGCGGTCGAAGCGGATGCCGGAGGCGGGGCGCGGCGCGGCGGAGGGGGCGGCGGCCGCGGCGGAGGGGGTGGGCATCTCACACCACTCCCAGCAGGGCGGGCAGTTCGGCGACCGAGCCGAGGACGTGGGTGGCGCCGGCGGCCGACAGCTGCGCGGCGGCGTGCGCGCCGGTGAGCACCCCGGCGACCACGGCGGCGCCGCTGCGGCGTCCGGCGGTCATGTCGTAGGAGGTGTCGCCGGCCACCGCGATCTGCGCCACGTCGTCGGCGGCGCCGGTGCGCAGCAGGGCGGCCAGCACCATGTCGGGGTACGGGCGGCCGCGGCCGCCGGCGTCGGCCGGGCAGAGGGTGAGCGGGACCAGGTCGCGCCAGCCGAGCGCGTCGAGGATGGCGTCCTGGGTGACCCGGGCGAATCCGGTGGTGAGGACGACGGTGCGGCCGGCGGCCTGGAGGGCCTCGATGGCGGCGCGGGCGCCGGGGAGGGGGGCGATCCGGCCCTCGTCGACCAGGGCTCCGTAGGCCGTCTCGAAGGCGCGGTTGGCGCGCTGGGCGGCGTCCTCGGTGGCGCGGGGGTCGCCGTCCGGGGCGGCGAACAGGTGCCGGAAGACGGAGATCTTGGACTCGCCCATGGTGGCGCGGACGTAGGCGAGGTGCTCGGCGTGCCGGGGGCTGCCCGGCTCGACGCCCATGTGCCGGGCGGCGGTGTCGAAGGCCCGCTCGACCAGGCCGTCGTCGGCGACGGTGGTGCCGGCCATGTCGAGGACGACCAGCCGGACGTCCTCGGGGCGGGCGGGGCGCTCGGGGTGCGCGGTCGGGTTCGTCAACGGGCTCACCATCCCAGTTCGTTCGCGGTGGTCTCGGCGATGGCCGGGGAGCAGGTCATACCGCGTCCGCCGGGTCCGGTGACCAGCCAGACGCCGTCGCGGACCTGCTGGCGGTGGACGACCCGGCTGGGGGTACCCCCGGCGGAGCCAGGGGGAGTGTCGGTGCACTGGGCGTAGACGCCGGCCCAGCGGTGGCGGATGCGGGGCAGCGGGCGGCCCAGGATCGTCTCGACGACGCCGGTGAGGTGCTCGTAGGGCTCCTCGACGGTGTCGAAGGCGAACGGCGTCTCGTACTCGTGGGTGTCGCCGATGGTCAGGCCGCCGTCGGCGCGCTGGACCATCAGCAGCTGCATCTTGTGGGCGGCGGCGGTCGGGGTCTGCGCCTGGCCGGCGTTGAGGGCGTCCAGGGCGTCGCCGCGGTAGGCCGGGTAGTAGCGGAAGCTGTCGGCGTCGGCGACGGAGGTGGTCAGCGCTTCGCCGAGCGGGTCGGTCTGCATCATCTGGAGGCGCACCCGGCGCACCGGCAGGTCGGGGACGAGTTCCCGGACCAGGCCGCCGAGCCAGGCGCCGGTGCACAGCACCACCGCGTCGCCGTGGTGGGTGGTGCCGTGGTCGTCGCGGACCGCGCGCTCGCCGACCACGTCCCGGACCTCGCGGTTGCCGAGGTAGGTGTACCGGCCGGACGCCAGCAGGGCTTCCTTCAGGGCGCGTTGGGCGACCCGGGGTTCGACGGCGGCGTCCCGTTCGCACCACAGGGCGCCGGTGAAGTCGCCGCGCAGGGCGGGGTTCACGGCGCGGGCCTGGTCGGCGTCGAGGAGCCGGTAGCCGCGGGCGGCGGCGTCCGGGCGGCGGGCGGCGGCCTCGGCGACCGCGCGCTCGGTGTCGTTCCGGACGACGGTCAGCGAGCCGATGGCCCGGAATCCGATGCCGGGGACGCGGGCGCCGATGCCCTCCCAGAGTTCGCGGGCGCGCAGTGCGGTGTCCAGTTCCTCGCCGCCGGCGCGGCCGCTGACCCAGATCTGCCCGAAGTTGCGGACCGAGGCGCCGCGGGCCTCGGCCTCCCGCTCGATGTGGAGGACCTCGTGGCCCCGTTCGACTGCGTGCCAGGCGTGCAGGGTTCCCAGCACGCCGGCTCCGACGACTATGACTCGCATGCCCCAGACGGTCGCGGCGGTGGATGGCCCGCGGGGGACGGTTCGGCGACGGGTCGGTTAACACGGGCTCAAACTTGGCCTAGACCCGTTATCTTTCCGTGACATTCCAGGGGGCTGCGACGGCCGCGGGAAGGTCCCCGTCAGGACTCCCGCGCGCCCCCCAGGTGGGTGGTGAACGAGAACCGGTCGCCCCGGTAGAGCGAGCGCACCCGCTCCAGCGGGCGGCCCCCGGTGTCCCGGGACAGCCGGTGGATCAGCAGCATCGGCAGCGCGCCGGGCGTGCCGATCAGCAGTGCCTCGCGCGGGGTGGCCAGGACCGTCTCCAGGCGCTCGTCGGCGTCCCCGAAGCCGATGCCGAGCCGCTCGTGGAGGTAGGCGTAGAAGGACGAGTCCGGCTCGAAGTCGCTCGCCAGGTCCGGGACCCGGGCCACCGCGACGTAGGTGCTCTCCAGGCCGACCCGCTCGTCGTCGGCGAGCAGCACCCGCTCCATGTGCCACACCGGGTCGCCCGCGGCGAGCCCCAGGTCCTCGGCGAGCGCGGGCGGGCTGGCGAAGCGGTCGAGCGAGACGAGGTGCCGGCCGGGCGTGCGGCCCTGGCGGCGGACGCCCTCGGTGTAGCTGGCGAGCGAGAGCGGCTGCGCCATCTTGGGGCCGGCGACGACCGTGCCGCGCCCCAGCCGGCGCAGCCGCCCCTCCAGTACCAGTTCCCGCAGGGCCTGGCGCAGCGTCTCCCGGGACACCTCGAAGCGCAGGGCCAGTTCGCGTTCGGCGGGCAGCGGTTCACCCTCGCCCAACTCCGCCAGCAGGGCGGCGATTTCGACCTTCGCCGCGTAGTACTTGGGGATGCGTCCATGCTCGGGGATGCCGGACCGGACGGGTGCGCCAGGATCCTGGCCGTACGGGAACTCCACCCGGCGATCTTCGCACCCGCGGGGGCCGGGAGGACCGCCGCCCCGGCATCCCGGTGTCGCCCCGCGGCTCGCGGCACGTCGCGCGGAGCGGCCCGCCCCGTCCTGCGGGGGCTTCGTCCGCGACCCCGACGGCGATCCCGACAGCGACCGCGCCGAGGCGGTCCGCCACCGGAGCGGTCGGGGCCGGTCGGGGCCGGTCCGGTCGGGGCCGGTCCGGCGGGTTCCGGTCCGGCGGGTTCCGGTCCGGCGGGTCCGGTCCGGCGCGTCCGCGGCGCCGGGTGGGGCGACGCGGCGGCGCCTCAGCGGAACAGCCCCGTCAGGACCAGTTCCGCGGCGCCGTCCGCGACGGCCCGGGACCCGCCGCGGGCCAGCGCCACCGGCACCGCCGCCGCGGCGCCGCCGCCGGGCGCCGCCCCCGGTCGCCCGCGGAGGGCCGCGTGGTCGGCGAGGGCCCGGGCCACACCGTCCCGGAACCGCTCCGGGTGCGCGAGGACGGTGCGGCCGCCGAGCAGCACCCGGTCGATGTCCAGCAGCTCCACGAGGTTGGCCGCGGCCACGCCCAGCACCCGGGCCGCCGCCGGCAGATCGTCGCGGGCCACCGCCGCCAGGCAGAGCGCCTCGACGCAGCCGCGCCGCCCGCAGTCGCACCGCGGACCGTCCAACTGCACCACCTGGTGGCCGAATTCGCCGGCGCCGGTGTGCGGTCCGCGGTAGAGGGCGCCGCCGAGGACCAGCCCGGCGCCGAGCCCGGTCCCCAGGTGGAGGTAGGCGAACGAGGCGCCGCCGGGCTCCTTGGGCGCACGGCTGAGGCCGAGGGCGGCCGCGTTGGTGTCCTTGTCCAGGACGACCGGCAGGCCCAGGGCCTCGGCGAGCGCGTCCCGCAACGGGAAGCCGGCCCACTGCGGGGCGCCGGTGACCTGGCGCAGCACGCCCGTCGCGTGGTCCAGCGGGCCGGGGCAGGCCACCCCCGCGCCGAGCACCGGCGGCCCGCCCGCCGCGTCCCGCAGCGCCGCGACCTCGCGGGCGGTGGTGGCCAGTACCGTCCCGGCGCCGGCGCCGAAGTCCAGGGGCGCGCGGCGGACGGCGGCCGGCCGGCCGGTGAGGTCGGCCAGGACGCAGGTGAGCTCGTCGCGGTCCAGGTGGACGCCGACGGCGTGCCGGGCGCCGGGGACCAGCCGCAGCACGGTGCGCGGTTTGCCGCCGGTGGAGGCGCGGCGGCCCGCCTCGGCGGCCAGCCCGTCGGCCCGCAACCGGGCGGTGATCTTGCTGACCGCCTGCGGGGTGAGGCCGGTCCGCTCGGCCAGTTCCAGGCGGCTCACGCCCTGCTCCCCCGCCGCGCGCAGCAGGCCCAGCACCAGTGCGGTGTTGTGCCCGCGCAGGGCGAGGAGGTTGGCGCCGGGGGCCGCGGTGCCCTCCGGGAGGGTGCCGAGGTCCGGGCGGGCGGGGTCGTTGTCGCTGCTCACCCCTCCATTCTCCGCACTGCTTGCACTTTGGCAACAGCGTTGCGAAAGTGGAGGGCATGAGCGACCCCGAAGCACCCAGCGCCCCCGCCGCCACCGCGGCCGCCCCCCGCACCGCGCCCCTCCGCGTCGGCCTGATCGGCTACGGCCTGGCGGGCTCGGTCTTCCACGCCCCGCTGATCGCCGCCACCGACGGGCTGCTGCTCGACACCGTCTCGACCCGCAGCCCCGAGCGGCAGGCGCAGGCCCGCGCCGAGCACCCGCAGGTCCGCACGGTGGCGAGCCCCGAGGAGGTGCTGGACCGGGCCGCCGCGGGCGCGCTCGACCTGGTCGTGCTGGCGTCCCCGAACAAGACGCACGTACCGCTCGCCACCGCCGCCCTGGAAGCCGGTGCCGCGGTCGTGGTCGACAAGCCGCTGGCCGCCACCGCCGCCGAGGCCGAGCGGCTCGCCGCCCTCGCCGACCGCCGCGGACTGCTGCTCTCGGTCTTCCAGAACCGCCGCTGGGACAACGACTTCCGCACCCTGCGGCGGCTGCTCGCGGACGGGGCGCTGGGCGAGGTGCGGCGCTTCGAGTCCCGCTTCGAACGCTGGCGGCCGCAGCCCAAGGGCGGCTGGCGCGAATCCGGCGACCCGGAGGAGCTGGGCGGGCTCCTCTACGACCTCGGCAGCCACCTCGTCGACCAGGCACTGACCCTCTTCGGCCCGGCGGTCTCGGTCTACGCCGAGGCCGACGTCCGCCGCCCGGGCGCCGAGGCCGACGACGACACCTTCCTCGCCGTCACCCACGCGGGCGGCGTCCGCTCCCACCTGTGGGTGAGCGCCACCGCCGCCCAACTCGGGCCGCGCTTCCGGGTACTGGGCAGCCGCGCGGGCTACGTGAAGTACGGCCTGGACCCGCAGGAGGCCGCGCTGCGCGCCGGCCGGCGGCCGGACACCGAGGGCGACGCCTGGGGCGTGGAGCCCGAGTCCGCCTGGGGCCGGCTCGGCGCCGAGGGAGCGCCCCCCGCGCCGGCGGCGGAAGCGTCCCCGCGGACCGGCGCCGGGCAGCCGGTGCCGACCCTGCCGGGCGCCTACCCGGCCTACTACGCGGCGATCGCACGGGCCCTGCGGGAGGGCGGGGCGCCGCCGGTGACCGCCACCGAGGCCGCGGCCGCGCTGCGCGTCCTGGAGGCGGCGAGGCGCTCCGCAGCGGAGGGGCGGACGGTGTCGCTGCGCTGAGTTTCGTTGTGCGTTGGGCGTCCCGCCGTGGGGGGGTGCCGTTTGCGCCTGCGGCGCGGGCCGCTGCGCGGGGCTGGTCGGGTGGGGTGCCGGGTCTGTGGGGTGGGAGAAAGGTGAGCGGGGGCACGCCTTGGTGGGCCACTGCGGGCCCGATCACCGAGTGGTGACCGGCCACCAGCCCACCCGCCTCAACCAGCCACCCCCCCCCGTCTCCCCCACCCCCTCCGGCCCGGCACCGGCACCCAACAGCCCCGCGCAGCGGACAACCGCCCGCCGCAGGCGCAACGGCGGGAAACCCGGGACATCCGACGACGCCCCGCGCAGCGGACCCGCAGGCGCAAAGCAGCAACCAACACGGCGGGAAAGCCGACAACGTGGGAAATCAAGCCGAACGCAGTGCCTGCCGCTGGCGGCCCAGACCGTCGATCTCCAGCTCCACCACGTCGCCCGCCCGCAGGTACGGCTTGGGCTCGGGCTGCCCCATCGCCACCCCGGCCGGGGTGCCGGTGTTGATGACGTCGCCCGGGTAGAGCGTCATGAACTGGCTCACGTAGCGGACCACTTCGGCCACCGGGAAGATCTGCTCGGCGGTCGTGCCGTCCTGCTTCAGCTCCCCGTTGACCCACAGCCGGACGCCCAGCGCCTGCGGGTCCGGCACCTCGTCGGCGGTCACCAGCCAGGGGCCCAGCGGATTGAACGTCTCGCAGTTCTTGCCCTTGTCCCACTGGCCGCCGCGCTCGATCTGGAAGGCCCGCTCGGAGACGTCGTGCGCCACCGCGTAACCGGCCACCGCCGCCAGCGCCTGCTCGTCGGTGTCCAGATAGCGGGCGGTCCGGCCGATGACCACCGCCAGTTCGACCTCCCAGTCGGTCTTCACGCTGCCGCGCGGCACGAGGACCGTGTCGTCGGGGCCGACGACGGTGTCCGGCGCCTTCATGAAGATGATCGGCTCCTCGGGGGTGGCGGCCCCGGTCTCCCGTGCGTGGTCGTGGTAGTTCAGCCCGATGCACACGACCTTGCCGATCCGGGCGACCGGCGGACCGATGCGCAGTCCGGTGGTGTCCAGTGCGGGCAGGTCACCGGCGTCCGCGGCGGCCCGGACGCGGGCCAGCGCGGCGTCGTCCGCGAGGAGCGCGCCGTCGACGTCCGGGACCAGGCCGGACAGGTCGCGCAGCACGCCCGCCCCGTCGAGCAGCGCCGGGCGTTCCGCCCCCACCGGTCCGACACGCAGCAGCTTCATCGTTACAACTCCCGTGGTCGAAGGGTCGGCCCAGGAGGGTCCTCCGAGGCCGGCCGATGGGGGACGGCCATCGAGCGATTTGGCCGATCCTCCAAGAAGGCGGTCCACTCCGCAAGACCCCGTTCACGGACTGGACCGTTACTGAGGGGTAGTAACGATCGGGTCGGCTCCGGCGCCGCGGCGGTCCGGGTCGACCGGCTGCTCCGGCGTGCCCCTCCGCGCCGCGGTGTTGGCCCTGGCCCGCGCCGCCTTCTGCCGCGCCGCCCGGGTCCTGGGCCCACCCCGCCGCACCGCCCGCGGCGACGGCGACGCGGGCTGGGACCGGGTCGGGGTCTGGGACTGGGGCTGGTTCTCAGGCTGGGACTGGGGCTGGGACTGGGACTGGGACTGGGGGGCGCTGCCCGCCGTCGGCTCGGGGGCGCCGGCCGGTGTGCGGTCGCGCTGCAGCAGGGCCCGCTCGCACGCCGTCCAGGTCGTGCTCGTCACCACGTACAGCGCGGCCGCCAACGGCACCACCGCCACGGTGATCAGGGTGCCGAAGGACAGCAGCGGCATCAGCTTGTTCAGCGCGCCCATACCGGGCGCCGTGGTGCCCGCGGCAGCGGCGGGGGCCGCAGCCACCGCCGCTGCCGCCCTGGCGCGCCGGTAGTTCCAGGTGGCGACCGCCGCGACCAGGGCGAACAGCGCGAGGTAGACCAGCCCCTGCGGCCCGGTCGCCCCGCCGTCGGCGAGCGCCTGCCGCCAGGTCCCGCCGAGCGGGGCGCCCAGCAGCGTATGGCCGAGCAGGGTGCCGTTCCCGGTGGAGAAGAGGTGGTACATCACGAAGAAGACCGGGAGCTGGAGAAGGGTCGGCAGGCAGCCGGCCAGCGGCGAGGAGCCGGACGCGGCGTACAGGTCGGCCGTGGCCCGCTGGAGCCGCTCGCGGTCGCCGCGGTGCTTGCGCTGGAGGGCGGCGAGCTGCGGGGCGAGGGCGGCGCGGGCCTTCTCACCGCGGGCCGCCGCGCGGGCGAGCGGGTGCAGGGCGGCGCGCACACCGAGGGTGAACGCGACGATGGCGGCCGCGGTGGCCGCGGTGCCGAAGAGCGGTTCGATGGCCTGGGCGCCGCGCGCCAGCGCCTCGCCGAGAAAGTCGAAAACGGACATGGGTGAGCCCTCCACGGGTCTCGTCGTGCCGAAAGGGAGATACGGCGTGACGGACCGCGCGGGCACGCACCGGCGCGGGGGTGGGGCGGATCAGGGCACGCGCCGGACGGCTGCCGGGCGTGGCGGGAGTGCGCCGGAGCGGCTACGCGGCCGCCGGGAGGGCGCGGCCGGGTGCTCGCGGGCGCGGGCGGCCGGCGGCATCGGGGTCGCGTTGCGGCAGGAACGCCGTACGGCGTTCACGGTCGCGGATGGCCGTGCGTATCCGGCCCGGTGGCACCGGGCGGGCGGCGGCGGCCAGGGCGAGGGCGCTGCACAGCAGCAGCACCGCGGCGGTGGTCGCGGCGGCAGCCAGTGTCGTCGTCAGACCGGCCTGCGCCAGCAGGAGTCCGGCGAGCAGGAAGAACAGCGCGCTGGTGTAGAGCCGCCAGGCATCGGCGATGCGGTACATCCGGCGTCCCCCTCCCCGCGCTCCCCCGCGCCTCGTCGTTCATCGGTCGTCGTTCGTCGATCGGCCCTCTTCGTGCGTCGATCCGACCGTCCGTATCAGAGTAACCGGACGTGCGAGCGGTTGCGACAGTCCGTTCGGGGATTCACTCTCGGCGGTGAACGGCGGTCCGTGGCGCGGCGGGTGGCCGCGGAGGGGGCCGGAACGGGACGGCCGCCGCGGCGCGGGGCCGCGGCGGCCGGTCGTCAGCGGGTGCCGCTCGCGGCGGCCTCGGCCCGGCGGAACTCGTCCTCCAGCGCCAGGACTTCGGCGTCCGGCCGGTCGTCGACCCGTTCCCGCGGGCCGAGCCAGGTCACCGCCAGGGTCACCAGTACGTTCACCGCGAGTCCGACGATCCCGGCGTTCACGCCCCACACCGGGTCGTGGCCGCCGAAGACCAGGACGCACACCAGGGTGAAGCCCGCCACCAGGCCGCTCACCGCCGCATATATCGTCAACCGCCGCCACACCAGGCCCAGGAGCAGCATCGGCACCAGTTGCGCCATGCCCTCGTAGGAGATCAGGGAGAGCCGGACCAGGGTGTTGGGCGCGGTGTAGGTGAGCGCCAGCGCGAGCGCTCCGGCGACCACCACGACCAGCTGCGACCAGAGCTTCTGACGGGACGCCAGACGGGGCACGGCGCCCAGCACGCTCCTGCCCCACATCGTGCCGATGACCAGCATGAAGACCGCCATCGGCACGATCGAGGAGAGCGCCGCGGCCACCCCGATCACCCCGACCGCCCAGGCCGGCAGGGAGTCCACGACCAGTTTGAACAGCGCCAGGTTGGACCCGGCGCCGGTCAGCCCCGGGACGACGAACAGCGCCGCCAGCCCCAGCAGCATCGGCACGAACAGCAGGACGTTGTAGAAGGGCAGGTACATGGCGTTGCGGCGGAGCACGTCGGCGTTGCGGGCGCCCAGGTAGCCGGCCACGGTGGTCGGGAAGATCACCACCGTCAGGGAGTTGATCAGCGTCGTGCTGATGAACCAGGACTGGCCCAGGCCGCCGGAGGCGTGGCCGGGAAAGGTCAGCCACTGCGGCTTCTCGGCCACGATCCGGTCCAGGAAGGGGCCGTAGCCGCCGAAGTAGTGCAGCGGGACGTACACCGCGAGGAAGCCGAGGGTGACGATGACCAGGATGTCCTTGAGGACCGACACCCAGGCGCTGCCGCGCAGTCCGCTGACGACGACGAAGCCGGTGGTCACCGCGAAGCCTATGAAATAGGCCCAGTTGAGGCTGATCGTGCCGTAGGAGATGGTCGAGACGACCACGCCCATGCCGGCGATCTGGAGCTGGATGTAGGGCAGCAGGCAGACGGTGGCCAGGACGGCGACGGCGGCGCCGAGCCAGGGCCGGCGGTAGCGGTGGGCGACGATGTCGGTGATGCCGACCAGGCCGTGGCGGCGGGCGTAGGCCCACAGCATCGGGCCGACGACGTAGCCGATCGCGTAGCCGCAGGACATGTAGGCCAGGACGTAGAGCACCGGCGCGCCGAAGTTGTATCCCCAGCCGGCCGCGCCGAGGTAGCTGAAGCTCGTGTAGCTCTCGCCGGCCATCAGCACCCAGATGAAGACGGTGCCCAGGCTGCGACCGCCCACCGACCACTCGGTCAGGCCCGCCCGGGACGTACCCGCCCCTCGCCCGCGGACCGCGAGCAGTCCCAGGACGACGGTCAGGACCATGAACGCGGCGAAGATCGCGGTGGAGACGGTGGCGTTCACACCCGGCCCCCGATCGGGCCGTCGTCCCGGCCGCGGCCCCGCCTGAGGTCACCGCGGCGCGCCAGCCACACCGACACCGGCGTCAGCAGGGTGGCGAGCAGCATCCAGAAGAAGAGGAACGGCAGGCCGAGGACGGTCGGGGTGACCCGGTTGACGAACGGCAGCACTACCAGGAACAGCACATACGGCAGCAGCAGCCAGAGCAGCGCGGGGCGCTTTCGGGATCCCGGGGGCGGGCCTCCGGGGGACTGGTTTGACACGTGGGAAGAGCCTAGGCGACGTCCCCGCCGGCCGGGAGGGGTCCTGGGCGGCCGGCGGTCCCCGCTCACCGCGGCTGCGCCGTCCGCAGCACCGCCCAGACGACCAGGCGGTAGGTGGAGGTGTACTCCGGTGTGCAGGTCGTCAGGGTGAGGTACGCGCCCGGGGCGGTGAAGCCGTAGCCGGGGTGGACGGTGCTGCGGGGGACGGGGGCGAGGACGGTGCCGTCGCCGGGGGTGGTCTCGGGCAGCGTCGCGCGGACCACGTAGGTGGCGCGGAGGCGGGCGGTCTCCAGGACGACGGTGTCGCCGGGGCGCAGCCGGTCGAGGTGCCGGAACGGTTCGCCGTGGGTGTTGCGGTGGCCGGCCAGCGCGGTGTTGCCGGTCCCGCCGGGCTGCGCGGTGTGCGGGTAGTGGCCGACGTAGCCCTTGTCGAGGACGGCGGTGCGGCCGATGCCCTCGGCGACCGGGGCGGTCAGGCCGAGGCGGGGGATGCGCAGGATCGCGTAGGCGAGGTCGCGGGGCGGGGTCGCCGGGGCGGTGTCCCGGCCGGACGGGGGTGCGGTGGGCGGCGTGCCGCCCGGCGGGACGGCCGGCCGCGCGGCCCCGCTACCGTCCGCCGGCGGGGCGGGTGGCGGCCCGGCCGCGGCTCCGTCCCGCCACTGCCGCTCCAACCGGCCGACCTGGTCGCGGGCCGCGTCCTGGGCCTCGCGGTTGGTCCACCACAGCTGGTGGACGACGAACAGCAGCAGGACGACGCCGAGCGTGACGGCCAGCTCGGCGCCGGTCCACAGGGCCCACACGGCCGGCGAGCGGCGGTCGTACCGCCCCCGCCGCCCCTGTACGACCACCGGTATCCGCTCCCGCACGCGGGCACCGTAAGCCCTCCGGCCGCAGCCTGCCAGAGGCGGTGCGGCCGGAGGTCCGGGCGCGCGGCCCGGTGCCCGGCCGGGTCAGCCGCCGAACGCCTGGGAGACGGCGTAGATGCACAGTCCGGCGAGGGCGCCGACGACCGTGCCGTTGATGCGGATGAACTGCAGGTCGCGGCCGATGTGCGCCTCGATCTTCTTCGAGGTGTGCTCGGCGTCCCAGCCCGCGACGGTGTCGGTGATCAGTGCGGTGATCTCGCTCCGGTACGTCGTCACCACGTAGGCGGCGGCGCCCTCCAGCCAGCCGTCGACCTTGCCTCGCAGCCGGTCGTCGGCGGTCAGCCGCCCGCCCAGGGAGAGCAGTGCCGCCCGCACCCGGAGCCGGAGTTCGCTGCGCTCGTCCTCGGCGGCGGCCACGATCATCGCGCGGACCGCGCCCCAGGTGGAGGCGATCAGGTCCTGCACCTCGCCGCGGCCCAGCACCTCGGACTTGAGCCGTTCGACCTTCTCGCGGGTGCCGGGGTCGGACCGCAGGTCGCCGGCGAAGTCCGTCAGGAAGCGGTCCACCGCGCCGCGCGCCGGGTGCTCGGGCATGTCGCGCATCTCGGTGACGAAGCGGAGGAGCTCCTTGTAGACCCGGTCGCCCACCTTGCGGTCGACGAACCGGGGGGTCCATCCGGGGGCGCCGCCGGAGACCGCGGCGACGACCGAGTCGCCGTGGTCGACCAGCCAGTCGTGGGCGCGGGCGCAGACCAGGTCCACCACCCGGGTGTGGCCGCCCTCGGCGACGATCTTCTCCAGCAGCGCGCCGATGCCCGGCGCGATCTCCTGGGCGTCGGCGCGGCGGGTGATGGCCTCGCCGACCACCGCCTGGACGTCGGAGTCGCGCAGCACGGTCAGCGCGCCGCGCAGCGCGGTGGAGAGTTCGGCGGTGACCCGGTCGGCGTTCCGCGGCTCGGCGAGCCAGGCGCCGAGCCGGGCACCGACGCCGACCGAGCGCAGTCGGCGCCGGACCACCTCGCCGGAGAGGAAGTTCTCCCCGACGAACTCGCCCAGGCTCTGCCCGAGCTGGTCCTTCTTGGTGGGGATGATCGCGGTGTGCGGGATCGGCAGGCCCATCGGCCGCTTGAACAGCGCGGTGACCGCGAACCAGTCGGCCAGCGCACCGACCATGCCGGCCTCGGCGGCCGCCGCGACGAAGCCGGTCCAGCCGCCCGCACCGGCCGCGCCGGCCCACTTCGCCAGCACGTACACCGCGGCGACGACCAGCAGCAGCCCGGTCGCCAGGGCCTTCATCCGGCGGACGCCCCGCCGCTTCTCCTCGTCGGCGGCGCTGTAGCCGAAGCCGCCGGGCACCGTCCGGCCGTCCGGGGCGCCGCCCGGGGCCGGCACCGGCTCGACGGCCCGCGCCGTCCCCGGCCCCTGCGGCCCCTCCGGCCCCTCCGTCAGGGTGTGTTCCATCCGCTCCACCACTCCCACCGTGTCCCCCGCCTTCCGTACGCCATCCGGTCCGCACCGCCCGTGCCGGCCGTACGGGCCGGTGCGGAGCGGGCCGCGCGGGCCGTCCCGGGTCGCCGGGATCCGGTCGTGCCGGCCGTACGCCCGTATGTGTCCCACAGTGCCCTACTCGCGGAACCCCCCACGAGTTCCCGGTGCCCCGGACGCCGGGTGCGGACCGGGGCGGCGGGCGGTCCCCCGGCAGTCCGTGGGATCATGGATCCCCGGCCGGACCGCGACGGCACCGCCGCTCGCCGGACGTCCGCAGTCCGAACCTCCCAGGTCCGGGCGTCCGCGTCCCGCCGCCCCTGTCCGCCCGGAGCGCGCAGCTCCGCCAGCCTCCAGGAGACGCCTCCGGCATGACCAGACGTGTGGGTTACACCCTGCTCGCCTGCCTGGCGGCGGTGGTGGTGCTGATCTCGGCCGTGATATTCGTCGGCTTCGGCGGCACCCGCGGCACCCCGGGCGGCGCTCCGCACGAACCGCGGACGTCGGCGGCGCCGGCGGTCTCCGGGCAGTGGGTCGGCACCTGGTCGGCGGCCGCGGCGTCGGCCGAGCCCGGCACCCAGGACGGCTACGCCCAGATGTCGATCCGGAACGTCGTCCACACCAGCGTCGGCGGCTCCGGCGCCCGGATCCGGCTCTCCAACCTCTACGGCACCCGCCCGCTGCCGCTCAGCCATGCCTCGCTGGCGCTGTCGGCGGGCAACGGCAGCCCGATCGCCACGGCCGGCACGATGCGGCGGCTCACCTTCGGCGGCAAGCCCTCGGTGACCCTCCCGGTCGGCGGCGAGATCACCAGCGACCCGGTCCGGCTGAGCGTCCCCGGCAACGCCGACCTGCTGGTCACCACGTACTCCCCGGCCCCCTCGGGACCGGCCACCTACCACCCGTACGCCCGCCAGACGTCCTACCTGGCGCGCGGCGACCGCACCGAGGACACCACCGGCACCGCCTACACCGAGCAGAGCCCCTACTGGCGCTATCTGACCGGTGTGGACGTGTGGACCACCCAGGCGCACGGTGCGGTGGTGGCGATCGGCGACTCGATCACCGACGGCATCACCTCCACCCCGGGCGCCAACCACCGCTGGACCGACTTCCTCGCCGACCGGCTGCGCGAGGAGCCGGGCGCCCCCCGCTACGGCGTCCTCAACGCCGGCATCAGCGGCAACCGCCTGCTGACCGACAGCAGCCGCCTCGCCCCCACCAACGGGCCCAGCCTGCTCTCCCGCCTGGACCGCGACGCACTGTCCCGTACGGGCGTGAAGGCGGTGGTGGTCGAGATCGGCGTGAACGACCTGTTCAAGGCCCCGCGCCAGCTCGACGCGCAGAAGATCGTCGCGGGCATGCGGGAGGTGGTGAGCCGGGCACACGCCCACGGGGTGCGGGTCACCGGCTCCACCCTCACTCCGTTCGGCGGGCACCGCGGCTACTCCCACCAGCTCAACGCGGTACGCGAACAGGTCAACCACCTGATCCGCTCCGGCGCCGTCTACGACGAGGTCGTCGACTTCGACCGGGCCCTGCGCGATCCGGCGCACCCGCTGCGGCTGCGGCCGGCCTACGACTCCGGGGACCATCTGCACCCCAGCGACACCGGCTACCGCGCGATGGCCGACGCGGTGGACGTCGGCCGGCTCCGGCAGGTCGCGCCCGCCGCGCTCTGACCGCGGCGGCCCCGCCTCAGCCCAGTTCGCGGCGCTCCCGGCGCTCCTGCTTGAGCCGCCGCCGCTCCTCCTTGCGCTCGGCCTTCAGGCGCCGCAGCTCCTCCTTGGGCAGCTTGCGCTCCACGCCGACGCC
Source organism: Streptomyces sp. CB02959 (assembly GCF_002803155.1). GTDB lineage: Bacteria > Actinomycetota > Actinomycetes > Streptomycetales > Streptomycetaceae > Streptomyces. Next base: position 158,940 of record NZ_NNBP01000019.1, on the reverse strand, counting down.
GCCCATCAGGGCCAGCCCCGAGACGATCACCCGGGGCGCCCCGGGCTCGCCCGGCACCCCGTCCTCCCGGGAGTCGAAACCGCCCATGATGCCCAGTCCGCGCACCTCCACCTCGACACCCGGCGGCACGATGACGTTGACGCCGCCCATCAGCGCCCAGATGCTGATCTCGACCTCCCGGCCGGCGAAGTCGGCCTCGCGCAGGTCGAGTTCGCCGCCGCCCATGAGGCACACCGCGGTGAACCGGCGCCCGATCGTCCACCGGCCCTTGCGTTCGAAGCCGCCCATGACCGCGATGCCCGACGTGGAGCCCCTGGCGTCCTCGCGGACCCGCTCGGACCAGGCCGTCACCGCGCCGTCCGGCGCCGGCTCCTTGCGGAGCGACAGCGGGGCCGGGGCCGGTGCGGCCGCCGGCAGGTCGGCGGTGATCCGCTCCAGCTCGCCGTAGGTGCGGGCCTGGTAGGCGGCGTCGAACCGCTCGTCGAACTCCGCCATGTCCAGCCGTCCCTCGGCGAGGGCGTCCCGCAGGATCTCGGCGACCCGCTCACGGTCGGCGTCGGAGGCGCGCAACTGGGGGAGGCGTTCGTCAGTCATACGGACAGATTAGAGCGCGGCCCGCGCCGAGTCGCCCGGCTCGCGGCGGGCGGCGCCACCGCCCGCGTACAGCTCGGCGATCAGGGTCTCGATGTCGGGTTCGCGGACCGAGAGGTCCACCAGCGGATAGCGCGCGGCGACCGCCGTCACCAGGGGCGCCGCGCTGCGCGCCGCCGGGAACGCCAGCCACTGCCGGGGGCCGTCCACCTTGACCGTGCGGGCCCCGGGGACGCCGTCGATGGGCGGGAGTTCCTCCGCCAGGTCCACCACCAGCATCCGTTCGCCGTCCGCGGCCGCCCGCAGCCCGGCCAAGTCCCCGTCGAAGACCAGCCGCCCGTGGTCGATCACCATCACCCGGCGGCACAACTGCTCGATGTCGGTGAGGTCGTGGGTGGTGAGCAGGACCGTGGTACCCCGCTCGGCGTTGACCTCGCGCAGGAACGCACGGACCTTGGCCTTGCTGACGACGTCCAGGCCGATGGTCGGCTCGTCGAGGTAGAGCACCTCGGGGTCGTGCAGCAGTGCCGCCGTGATGTCGCCGCGCATCCGCTGGCCGAGCGAGAGTTGACGGACCGGTACGTCCAACAGCGGTGCCAGGTCGAGGAGTTCGACGCAGCGGTCGAGGTTGGCGCGGAAGACGGCGGCCGGGACCCGGTACATCCGGCGCACCAGCTCGAAGGAGTCCTTGAGCGGCAGGTCCCACCACAGGGTGGTGCGCTGCCCGAAGACCACGCCGATCCGGCGGGCGAGGCGGGTGCGTTCGCGGGACGGGTCGACGCCGGCGACCCGCAGCCGGCCGCCGCTGGGCACCAGGATGCCGGTCAGCATCTTGATGGTGGTGGACTTCCCGGCGCCGTTGGGCCCGATGTAGCCGACCATCTCGCCGCGCGGCACCTGGAAGGTGAGGCCGTCGACGGCCCGCACCTCGTGCCGGGTCCGGCGCAGCCGGCCCGCCCGGCGCCGGACGGTGAAGACCTTCTCGACGCCGGCCACCTCGATCAGCGGCTCCGCGGCCACCCCGTTCGCGCCCTCCATGGCCGCAACTCCCTTTTCTTCTTGGCTTGTCGATGTGGTGTCAGCTGCCGGTGCTGCGATAGGCGCGGATGCCGTGCCGCCAGGCCAGCGCGGCGCCCGCGACCATCAGGGCGGCCACCGCCGGCCCCAGGAAGGCGGTCCAGACCGGCAGTCCGAGGGGGTAGGGGCGGCCCAGCAGCCACAGCGCGGGCAGCCAGTTGACGAAGGCCAGCGGGACGATGAAGGTGACCCCGCGCACCAGGTCCCGGGCGAAGACCGTCGGCGGGTACTGGAGCAGGGCGTTGCCGCCGTAGGTGACGGAGTTCTGCAGCTCGGCGGCGTCCTGCGCCCAGAACTGGAAGGCCGCGCCGAAGGTGTAGACCGCGCCGAAGATCACCGCGCCGGTCACCACCATCAGCGGCACCATCAGGACCCGCCCCGCCGTCCACTCCACGTCGAGCCGGCCGGTCGCCCAGAGCAGCACCAGCAGGCTCTGGGCGGTACGGCCCAGGCGGCGCAGCGCGAAGCGGTCCGCGGCGATCTGGACGTAGACCGGGACGGGGCGCAGCAGCAGGGTGTCGAGGGTGCCGTCGCGGATCCGGCGCCCGAGCCGCTCGACGTTGCCGACCGCCAGGTCCGCCAGGCTCAGCGCGAGCCCGCAGGTGCCGTAGAGGAAGGCGACCTCGGGGAGGGTGAAACCGCCGAGCGCGTCGACGCGGGAGAACATCAGCAGGATCGCGACGAAGTCCAGCCCGCTGGCGGCGAAGTTGCCGAGCGCCATCAGGGCGAACGACGTCCGGTAGGCGAGCGTGGAGCGCACCCACATCCAGGCGATCAGTCCGTACGCGAACAGCGCGTGCCCCAGGGCGCGCAGCCGGCCCTCCGGTGCGCCGAGGGGAGGGTGCGGGCGGGCGCTAGCCACCGTGGACCACCACCTTGCGGGTGGCGGCGGACTGCACCAGCCGTCCCAGTGCCAGCAGCGCCACCGCCCAGGCCGCCTGGAACGCCAGCCCGCGCAGCAGCGCCCCGCCGGTCCGCGCGCCGATCAGGATGTCGGCCGGCACCTGCAGGAGCGCCGCCCACGGCAGCAGTTGGGCAAGGTCGGCCAAGCCGCCGGGGAAGACCCGCAGCGGCAGCACCATCCCGGAGAAGAACATGCACGACAGCCCGCTGACCATGGCCATTCCGGAGCTGTCCAGCAGCCAGAACGCCGACAGCGCCACGAGGTAGCGCAGCGCGAAGCTGACCACCACGCCCAGCAGCGCCGACAGCAGGAACCAGCCCCAGGTCAGCGGGTTTTCGGGGAGCGCCAGCGGGAACGCCAGGGCGCCCACCGCCATCGGCGCCACCCCGCGCCCGATCAGCTGGAGCCCGGCCCGGCCCAGGTCCGCGGCGAGCCACCACAGCTGGAGGTCGGCCGGCCGGTAGAGGTCGACGGCGACGTCGCCGCTGCGGATCCGGTCCTGGAGCTCGTCCAGGCCACCGGTGGCGATCATGGCGGTGGCCAGCAGCGCCTGCCCCGCCCAGGCGAAGGTCAGCGCCTGGGCCTGGCCGTAGCCGCCCAGATGCGGCCGCTGGTCCCACAGGGCGAGGTAGGTGTAGGCGATGATGAAGCCGAAGACGGTGTTGGTGGCGACGCCCGCGACGGTGGCGACGCGGTAGGTGGCGTACCGCCGGAAGCTGCCGGCCGCCACTGCCCCGTACAACACGCCGCGCACCCCTCGCTCTTGGTCGACCCCGTCCGGGGTCATGCGGACGGCAAGGCTCCGGAGCCTAAGGCGCGCCTGCCGTGGGCACCATCGATTTATCACTCGTCCGGGTGAGGCATGGGCGCCATTCAGCCGGGCACCGGGCGGACGCGGGTGCGCGCCACGCCGGGCGACCGGGACGGATGATGCGAAAGTTACCTATCGGGTGTCCGTCACCTTTCCGGCACAGCGTAGAACACGCCGCACCGCACCCCGTACGACCCCGCACCGGTCCTGACACGACACCGCTCCGCCGCGGCACAACCTTCGGCGGCGGCCGAGGAGTCACACAGACATGAGCGACGACGCGCGGCACGACGGCACGGACAGCGAGCCCGACGAGGAGACCGCCGCCCGCCCCCGGCGCACCGGTTGGCGCCGGCTGCTGCCCACCTGGCGGATGGTGCTGGGGGCCGCCGTGCTCTTCCTGCTGCTGATCGTGGGCGGACTGACCGCCGGCTACCTCCTCGTCGACATCCCGCCCGCCAACAGCGCGGCGAAGGCGCAGAGCAACGTCTACCTCTACTCCGACGGCACGGAACTGGCCCGCGACGGCGACGTCAACCGCGAGAACGTACCGCTCGGCCAGGTCCCCAGGACCGCCCAGCGGGCCGTACTCGCCGCCGAGGACCGGGACTTCTACTCCGAGTCCGCGATCGACCCGGCCGCGATGCTGCGAGCCGCCTGGAACACCGTTACAGGCAAGGGGAAGCAGTCCGGCTCCACCATCACCCAGCAGTACGTCAAGAACTACTACCTCGGCCAGGAGCAGACCCTCACCCGCAAGGCCAAGGAGTTCTTCATCGCCATCAAGCTGGACCGCGAGGTGAGCAAGGACGAGATCCTTCAGGGCTACCTCAACACCAGCTACTACGGCCGCAACGCCTACGGCATCCAGGCCGCCGCCCAGGCGTACTACGGCAAGAACGTGGACGCCCTCACCACCGCCGAGGGCGCCTACCTCGCCGCGCTGCTCAACGCCCCCAGCGCGTACGACATCACCGCCCACCCCGAGAACCGGCCGCGCATCCTGGCCCGTTGGAACTACGTCCTGGACGGCATGGTCAAACAGAAGTGGCTCGGCCACGCAGAACGCGCCGGACTGGCCTTCCCCGCCCTCACCAAGGCGCGCGCCTCCGCCGGCCTCTCCGGCCAGCGCGGCTACCTCGTCGAGGCGGTCCGGGACTACCTCACCGACCACGACGTCCTCGACGAGGACACCCTGCGGGCCGGCGGCTACCGCATCACCACCACCATCGACCGCAAACGGCAGAACGCCTTCGTCAAGGCCGTCCGCACCCAGCTGATGGACCAGCTCAGCGACGGCCGCGAGGTCGACGGCTACGTCCGGGCCGGCGGCGCCTCCATCGACCCCGCCACCGGCAAGGTCGTCGCCCTCTACGGCGGCATCGACTACGCCAAGCAGTACGTCAACAGCGCCACCCGCCACGACTACCAGGTCGGCTCCACCTTCAAGCCGCTGGTCTTCGCCTCCGCCGTGCAGAACGGCTCGGTCACCCAGAACGGCACCCCGATCACCCCCCACACCGTCTACGACGGCACCGACAAGCGGATGACGGTCAGCCACGGCCGCCCCACCGGCTTCGCCCCCGGCAACGAGGACGACCGCTCGTACGGCCCGATCACCGTCACCGAGGCCACCGACAAGTCCGTCAACGCGGTCTACGCCCAGATGGGCATCGACGTCGGCCCGGACACCGTCCGCAAGACCGCGGTCGCCCTCGGGATCCCCGCCAGAACCCCCAGCCTGGCCAGCTCCCAGGGCGCCATCTCCCTGGGCACCGCGACCCCCAGCGTGCTGGACATGACCCAGGTCTACGCGACCCTCGCCCACCACGGCCGGCAGCTGCCCTACACCCTGGTCGACCGCGTCGCCAAGGACGGCGAGGCCCTCGACCTCCCGGAACGCGAGGAGACCACCGCCGTCGAGCGGGCCGCCGCCGACACCACCACCCAGATCCTGCGCAGCGTCGTCGACGGCGGCACCGGCACCGCCGCCCAGGGCGCCGGCCGCCCGGCGGCCGGCAAGACCGGCACCGCGGAGAACGACAAGGCCGCCTGGTTCGCCGGCTACACCCCCGACCTGGCCACCGTCGTCGCCGTCCTGGGCCAGCACCCGGAGACCGCCGTCCAGGAGCCGCTCTACGGCGCGGCCGGGCGGGACCGCCTCAACGGCGGCGACTTCCCCGCCCAGATCTGGGCCGACTACACCGCCGCGGCGCTCACCGGCCGCCCCGCCCACGACTTCGACCTGCGGCTCCAGGACGGCGCCGGGCCGAGCCTGTCCGCCTCGCCGTCCGCCGACGACTCGGAGTCGGCGAGCGCCTCGGCCCCACCGAGCACCGGCCCGTCCGGCAGCGCCGACCCGACCGGCACCGGGGCGCCGACCGGGACCGGCGCCCCCACCGGGCCGACCGGCGCACCGACCCTCCCGCCGATGCCCACCGACGTGCCGACGACCGACGCGCCCATCGAGGAGTTCCCGACCGTGGGCCCGCCCGACGTCGACGACTACGCGCAGCGGTGGGGCGGCGGATAGCGGTCGGAGGCGGGCCGGCGGCCGTCCGGCGGCCCGCGTCAGTGACCGGACGTGGCCTTCAGCCCGACCACGGCCACCAGCAGCAGGCAGATGAAGAAGATCCGCGCGGCGGTCGCGGGCTCGCCGAGCACCAGCATCCCGACCACCGCCGCGCCGGCCGCGCCGATGCCGACCCAGACGCCGTAGGCGGTGCCGATCGGCAGGGTCCGGGCCGCGTAGGACAGCAGCACCATGCTGGCGACGATGCCCGCGCCGGTGGCGACGCTGGGCCACAGCCGGGTGAATCCGTCGGTGAACTTCATTCCGATCGACCAGCCGACCTCCAGCAGGCCGGCGACGAGGAGCAGGATCCATGCCATGACGGCACCTCCGTGAAAGGACTTCAACAGGGGTGCGTCGTCTTGTCGTGACCCGGTACGGCGCGTCTCGTCGGGTTGCCCCCGAGGCTAGCAAAAGGCTCCCCCGCAGGTGGTGACGCGGGTCACCGCCTGCGGGGGAGCCGATCGACTAGAGGTACAGGCCGGTCGCGTCCTCCGCGCCCTCCAGGCGCTCGGCGGCCACCGCGTGCAGATCGCGCTCGCGCATCAGCACGTACGCCACCCCGCGCACCTCGACCTCGGCCCGGTCCTCGGGGTCGTACAGCACCCGGTCGCCCACCTCGACGGTCCGGACGTTCTGCCCCACCGCGACCACCTCGGCCCAGGCCAGGCGGCGGCCGACCGCCGCGGTCGCGGGGATGACGATGCCGCCGGACGAGCGGCGCTCGCCTTCGGGGATGTCCGTCCGGACCAGCACGCGGTCGTGCAGCATCCGGATCGGCAGCTTGTCGTGGGTGTCCTTGGCGTTATTCGGGCTCACGGCACGACCGTACCTGCCCGGCGGCGACGATCATGCACCGCGGGCCGGTTCGGAAGGGCCGGACGGCCCCCGCGAGCGGGCTACTTGTGCCGCTTCCGGGAGCCCAGCGCCAGCAGGCCCACCACGGCCACGCCGATCACGGCCACCGGGATGATCCGCTCCAGGCGGGGCGCCCCGTCCTCGGACACCAACTGGCCGCGCACGTCCGAGACCAGGCGGTTGACGGCCACGTAGGCCCGCCCCGCCGTGCGGTCCACGGCCGCGGACGCCTTCGCCTTCGCATCGTCCATGATCGTCTTCGGGTGCAGTCGAACGCCGATCTCGTCGAGCGTCACGGCGAGATCCTGCCGCCTGCGGACGATGTCCGCCTCGATCTGCGCAGGGGTCCTGGCTTCCGACACCGCGCCGCCTCCGTCATCTCGTGCCGATGCGTACAAGGGCCGGACACGTTCCGGATCTGCCCCGTACGGAACCGGCCACCGCGATCAGCGGCCGATTCGTGAAGGACAGTCTGTCAGCTCGCACCGGCGGGCGCCCCACAGCACCCCCGTTTCGCGCCGCCGGAGCGCCCCCCACCGCCGGCCGGCGCATGCCGCGGCGGCCCGCTGGCCTAATGTCGGGGGCGTACCGCCCCACCCTCAGGACCCTGCAAGGAGACGGAGACCCACCATGAGCGAGCGACTCCAGCCCGGCGACACCGCGCCCGCCTTCACGCTCCCCGACGCCGACGGCAAGCAGGTCTCGCTCGCCGACCACAAGGGACGCAAGGTCATCGTCTACTTCTACCCGGCCGCACTGACCCCCGGCTGCACCAAGCAGGCCTGCGACTTCACCGACAACCTCGACTTCCTCGCCGGCCACGGCTACGACGTCATCGGCATCTCCCCCGACAAGCCGGAGAAGCTCGCGAAGTTCCGCGAGAAGGAGGAGCTCAAGGTCACCCTGCTCGGTGACCCGGACAAGGAGATCCTCACCGCCTACGGCGCCTTCGGAGAGAAGAAGCTCTACGGCAAGACGGTCACCGGAGTGATCCGCTCCACCGTCATCGTCGACGAGGACGGCAAGGTCGAGCGCGCGCTGTACAACGTCAAGGCCACCGGCCACGTCGCCAAGATCATCAAGGATCTGGCGCTGTAACACCGTTACAGCCGTCGGGCCGGCGGCGGACCGGGCCGTGCCCCTACGGCGCCGCCACCGCCTCCGGGACCGTCACCACGGCCCGGTCCGGCAGCTCCAGCACGGCCTCGGCGCCGCCGCCCTCGGCGGCGCCGAACTCCAGCCGCGCCCCCAGCACCTCCGCCTGCCCGGCCGCGATCGTCAACCCCAGGCCGTGCCCCGTACCGCGCTCCGGCGCCGCCGTACGGAACCGCCGCGGCCCCTCCGCACGCAGCTCCGCCGGATACCCCGGCCCGTGGTCCCGCACCACGATCCGCGCTCCGGAGACCACCACCTCGATCGGCGGCCGACCGTGCTTGGCCGCGTTCGCCAGCAGGTTCACCAGCACCCGCTCCACCCGCCGCCGGTCCGTCTCCACGATCCGCGGCTCGCCCTCGACCGTCACCGACACCGCGAGGTCGTCCACCCCGCGCTGCCGCGCCGCCCGCTTCACGATCCCCCGGACCAGCGACGGCAGCTCACAGGCGTCCAGATCGGCCCGCTCCACCCCCGCGTCCAGCCGCGACACCTCCAGCAGGTCCTCCACCAGCCGCCGCATCGCCTGCGCCCGGTCCCGCACCAGCTCCACCGCCCGCGGCTCCGGCAGCAGCTCGGCCGCCGCCACCAGACCCGCCACCGGCGTCCGCAGCTCGTGCGCCACATCCGCGGTGAACTCCCGCTCGGCCTCCACCCGCGCCGCCAACGACGTCGCCATGTGGTGCACACTGCGCCCCAACTCGGCCACCTCGTCCCGGCCGTTGCTGGACAGCGCCTCCGCGTCCGGCGGCTCCCCCGCCGCGATCCGCCGCGCCGCCGCCGCGCTGAGCCGCAGCCGCCGCGACAACCGCTGCGACACGAACCACGACACCACCGCCATCAGCACGACCGTGCCGCACCCGGCGATCAGCAGCGCCCGGTCCAGCGCCATCTGCGCCGGATCGTCGGCCGGATACGCCGCCGACACCGACAGCGAGCGCGTCGGCCGGTCGGCGTCCCCGCCGACCCCGGTCGCCGCCCACACCCGCGGGTCGTCGCCCCCGCTGAGATACGTCCCCGAACGGTTGTGGAACACCGCCTCGCGCAGCGGCGACGGCAGCGTCGCGTCGTCCAGCTGCGCACCCAGCGCCAGCGTCCCGTCCCGCTCGTAGACGAGCAGGGCCGCACTCAGCCGCTCATCCTGATAGGAGCGGGCCGACCGCTCCCGCTCGACGTCCGCGATGTGGTGCACGGCGAAGCCGAGCACCACCACGGCCAGCGCCGTCATACCCGAAATGGCCAGCGCGATCCGGCCTCGAATGCCCATCACGCGAGGTTGTACATCTCCGTCGTGTCACCGAGCGGCGTGGAGCCCTCGTAGGTCACTTCCAGGCCCGTGAAGGCCCGCGCACCGTCGACCTCCTTCGCACCGTAGAGCCGGAACGTCGCCCGGTACCCGGCGTCCGTGCCGACCCCCGCCGCGGTCTTCTCGACCTGCACCACGCCCCGGCCCTCGGCCTCGTCGGCGTCATAGCGGTCCCAGGTGATCGCGGTGGCCACCATCCCGGCGTCGGCGCAGGTCAGCGTGATCACCTGGGGCCTTATCTCCGGCTCCCCGATCCCGCAGTCACGGACGCCCGGGAGACCTTCGGTCGGCTGACCGTCCGACTTCACGTCCTGGACGGCCGAGGTCTTCGGCGCGGCGTCCACCGCCGACGCCCGGTCCGACGCCTGGCCGAACCACACCCCACCGGCCGCCAGCGCGGTCACCACGACAAAGGCCAGCAGGGCGGTGCGCCCGCGCCTCCAGCGGGCCCCTTCGCGGTCGGTCATCACACACTCCTCCCGGGGCACCTTCGCCCCGTCAACCCCACCAGCAAACACGACCGCCGCGGCAGCCCCGCACCGGCCCGGAACCCGGCCACGGCGCTCCGACACCACACGACGGCCGCCACGTCCCGCGCCGAAAGGGCACCCTTCGACGGGCCTGCGACAAAAAAGTGCGGTTTCGTCACCGCCACTCTCCTCTCCCCCCGACACAGGCTGATTGCCCGAATGCCGCGGTGAACGCTCGGCTCTGTACCAGTCGTGTAACAAGCCACCGCCGCACGACAACCCTCCACCCCGTCTGACGTGCGCCGTACGGACCGGCTCCAGGTGACATACCGCGCGTTCGCCGGCCACAGTGTTTTGACCCGCCCTCCAGCGTGCAGGCGCACCCGTCGTAGCCCCAACGCCCCGTCCGCGTACCCGAACGCGCGCCGACCGACCGGGAGGACCACCGCGTGCCGCACCTCAGTACCGAAGACAGCCACTCCGCGCCGGAGCCGGACCGGGAGGCACGCAGACGCCACTGGGCGCTCTTCCGCGCCATCGACCGACGCCGCAACCCGCGGCTCCGCCGCACCGACATCACCGTCACCGACGAACCGACCGTCCGCCGCGCGGTGAAGGCCGCCGCCCTCGGCAACGCCATGGAATGGTTCGACTTCGGGATCTACAGCTACCTGGCCCTCACCATCGGCAAGGTCTTCTTCCCCGGCGGCAGCGCCACCACCAGCCTGCTGTCCTCCTTCGCCACCTTCGCCGTGGCCTTCCTCGTACGGCCCCTGGGCGGCGCCTACTTCGGCCCCCTCGGCGACCGCATCGGGCGCAAGAAGGTGCTCGCCCTCACCATGATCATGATGGCGCTGGGCACCCTCTGCATCGGCCTCATCCCGTCCTACGCGGCCATCGGCCTGTGGTCCCCCGCCCTGCTCATCCTCTTCCGCATGATCCAGGGCTTCTCCACCGGCGGTGAATACGGCGGCGCCTCGACCTTCATCGCCGAATACGCCCCCGACAAGAAGCGCGGCTACTTCGGCAGCTTCCTGGAGATGGGCACCCTGATCGGCTACACGGGCGCCGCGGGAATCGTCCTCGTGCTCAACACCGTGCTGGGCCCGGACGCCATGCTCTCCTGGGGCTGGCGCGTGCCCTTCCTCATCGCCGGCCCCCTCGGCCTGGTCGGCCTCTACCTCCGCCTCCGGCTGGACGAGACCCCGGCCTTCCAGAAATTCGAGGCCGCGCAGAACCACGCCCCCGCCGACTCCCCCGCCCGGACCGAGGAGGAATCCCCGCAGTCCCCCGCCGGCACCGCGGGAAAGAAGCTGGGCGAAATCCTCACCGGGCACTGGCCCGCGCTCATCCTCTGCATCGCCCTGGTCGGCGCCTACAACATCACCGACTACATGCTCCTCTCCTACATGCCGACCTACCTCACGGACACCCTCAAATACAACGAGACCCACGGCCTGCTGATCCTGCTGGTCACCATGGTCGTCCTCACCTGCCTGCTCCCCACGGTCGGGAAACTCAACGACCGCTACGGCCGCAAACCCCTCCTCATGACCGGGATGCTCGGCTTCCTGATCCTCGCCATCCCGGCGTTCCTCCTGGTCAAACAGGGCTCCCTGCTCACCGTTTCGTGCGGCACGGCCCTCCTCGGCCTCTCCCTCCTGTGCCTCCTGGGCACCATGTCCGCGGCCCTGCCCGCCCTCTTCCCCACCAGCGTCCGCTACGGCTCCCTGTCCATCGGCTACAACCTCGCGGTCTCGCTGTTCGGCGGCACCACCCCCCTGGTCATCACCGCCCTCATGGACGCCTTCGACAAGAACGTGATGGTGCCCGCGTACTACACGATGGGCGCCGCCCTCGTCGGCGTCGTCGCCGTCGCCTGCATGAAGGAGACGGCGCAGCAGCCCCTGGAGGGCTCCCCGCCCTCGGTCGCCACCAAGGAAGAGGCCCTCGAACTGATCGCGTCCCAGAACCCGGAACCGCGCTTCTGACCGCTCGCCCGACCGGCTCCGGCGTGACCGCAGGCCCCTTCGCTCGTTCTCCAGTTCGGCAGTCGGGAGAACGCACGGAGGGGCCTGCGGCTCTCCTGCCCACGAAGGGGGAGGCATGCCGACGAGTCCGTACACCCGCGGGCGGCTGGAGGCCGCCGCGACGACGTCCAGGACGCTGTCCGAGGCGCTGGGAAAGCTGGGGGTCGACCCGCGCAGCGCCAAGCGGAACTACCTCAGGGAACGCATGAGGAAGCTGGGCGTCGACACCGCGCACTTCGAACGGGAGGGCACGAAGTGGACGCGGGAGGCACTCCGGACCGCGGTGGCGGACTCGACGAACATGTGCGAGGTCCTGCGCCACCTGGGACTTGAGGTGGTCGGCGGACACCACACGCACATCAGCCGCCGGGTCAGGGCTTACGGCATCGACACGTCGCACTTCACGCCGCCCGCCCGACGCGGCAGGCCATGGCACCCGCGGACGCCCGAGGGCCTCCTCGTCGAGCAGCCGGCCGCCCGGGCCCGCCGCGTTCCCGGCGACCGCCTCAAATGGGCCATGACCGCCTCGGGGATCCCCGAGCGCTGTGCGCGCTGCGGGACGGGAGCGGTCTGGCGCGGACGGCCGCTGCCGCTCGAAGTCGACCACGTCGACGGCAACTGGCGGGACAACCGCCTGGCCAACCTGCGGCTGCTGTGCCCCAACTGCCATGCGACGACGGACACCTACCGCGGACGGGGCAAGGGGCGCTCCGGAGGCGGCGCCGCATGAGCGGTGGTGTGCGCTACACCCGCGAGCGGTTGGCCGAAGCGGCCGCGCGGTGCTCCGACATCGACGAGGTCATCGCGTTCTTGGGCACGCAGCCGTACGGCAACCTCCGCCGCCATCTCTTCCGCCGGTTCGACCACTTCGGGATCGACGTCGCGCACCTGCCCCGTCAGCGGCGGGCCACCGGGGCGTCCGGGAAGCCGGCCGCGGACGAACTGCGCCGGGCGGTCGCGGGGGCGACGTCCATCGCCGGCGCCCTGCGCGCGCTCGGCAGGGAGCCGTACAACAGCCGGCTCCGCGCGCTGTTTTCCGTGTGGGTCGCCGAGGACGGCCTCGACACCTCGCACTTCCTGGGGCAGGCGCACCAGCGCGGCAAGCCGGGGGCGACTCCTCCCAAGCGTCCGGAGGACATCTTGATCAAGCACGAGGGCAGGCGCCGGACGCGTACCCTCCTCCTGCGTCGGGCGCTCCGCGAGGTCGGCACCCCCGAGGCGTGCGCCGCATGCGGCGTCGGCCCGGAATGGCTGGGGAAGCCCATGACCCTGGAGATCGACCACATCAACGGCGACTGGCACGACGACCGTAGGGAGAACCTTCGCTTGCTATGCCCCAACTGCCATGCGGTCACGGACACTTGGTGCCGGGGCGGCCACCCGGACGGCCGCAGCCGCAAGAGCCGCCGATCCGCACCCGCCACGTCGGTGACGGGGCCGGTACGATGACTGGGAGCTGGCGGCCGTGGCGGAATTGGCCTACGCGCAGCACTTAGGATGCTGTGGGAGAAATCCCTTGAGGGTTCGAGTCCCTCCGGCCGCACTCACAAATGGCCTGCGAATCGAAGGTTCGACGCGCAGGCCATTGTGCTGTCCGGACGCCTCAGCCCAACAACTCCCGCACCACCGGTGCCAGCGCGCGGAACGCCTTGCCGCGGTGGCTGATGGCGTTCTTCTCGGCGGGCGTCAGTTCGGCGCAGGTCCGGCCTTCGCCGTCGGGCTGGAGGACCGGGTCGTAGCCGAAGCCGCCGGTGCCGGCGGGGGTGCGGCGGAGGACGCCGTCGAGGGTGCCCTCGACGACCCGCTCGGTGCCGTCGGGCAGGGCGAGGGCCGCGGCGCAGGCGAAGTGCGCGGCGCGGTGTTCGTCGGCGATGTCGGAGAGCTGGGCGAGGAGCAGGTCGAGGTTGGCCTGGTCGTCGCCGTGCCGGCCGGCCCAGCGGGCGGAGAAGATGCCGGGGGCGCCGCCGAGGACGTCGACACAGAGGCCGGAGTCGTCGGCGACGGCCGGGTGGCCGGTGGCCTGGGCGAGGGCGTGCGCCTTGAGGAGGGCGTTCTCGGCGAAGGTGACGCCGGTCTCCTTGACGTCGGGGACCTCGGGATAGGCGTCGGCGCCGACGAGTTCGACGTCGAGGTCGGCCGCGGCGAGGATGGCGCGAAGCTCGGCGATCTTGCCGGTGTTGCGGGTGGCGAGGACGAGGCGGCGGTGGGCTGCGGGGCGGTCGCCGGTTTGTGACTCCATGGGACGCGATTATCCCTTGTCGCCCGGGGTGCAGGCGGTGGTGATCCGGTTCGCCGCCTGGCCGATGGGAGTGAGGTCGGGGGCCCGGTTGTCGTCGATGGCCTTGCGGGCGTCCTTGATGCCGGCGTTCATCGCGGCGACGGCCTTGGTGAGCTCGGGATCGTCGGTGGACGCGCCGAGCTCGCGCAGGTCGCTGTCGAGGGCGTCCAGGGCCTTGTCGGCTTCCTTGGGGTCGTCGAGGGCCTGGTCGGCGGCCTTGCGGAGGTGGTCGACGCCGTTGACGAGGGTGCCGGCGGTGTGGGCGCAGTCCACGGCCTTCTGGACGGCTCCGCAGGCGGCCAGCAGCGGGAGCGCGAGGGTGGCGGCGGCCAGTGCGGCGAGCGCGGTGGCGGCGGGACGGCGCGGGCGGAGGCGGTGGGGGCGGGCCATGGGGCGTTTCCTTCCCTCGGGGCGTACGGGGGACACGTACGGGTGCCGGGAGCGGTGGTGCGGCACGGCGGTGGCGTACGGCGGGCTCGGCACCGAGGGAAACGCAGGGCGGGGAAAGGGGGTTGCCCGGTGAGCGGGGGCGGGGGCGTGAATCGGCCGGCGGGCGGACGGGGAAGCGGGGCGGAGGGCTGTGTTCCGGCCCCGCTCCCCCGGTGGGCGCGTCCGGTCAGAGGGTGCGGGCCAGCGCTTCCTGCTGGGCGGCGTCGAGCGAGGTGCAGCCGGCGACGGCGAGGTCGAGCAGGGAGTTGAGTTCGTCGCGGGCGAAGGGCGCGGCTTCGGCGGTGCCCTGGACCTCGACGAAGCGGCCGTCGCCGGTGCAGACGACGTTCATGTCGGTCTCGGCGCGGACGTCCTCTTCGTAGCAGAGGTCGAGGAGCGGGATGCCGCCGACGATGCCGACGCTGACGGCGCTGACGGTGCCGGCGAGCGGGCGGCGGCCGTGCTTGATGAGCTTCTTGCCCTGGGCCCAGTTGATGGCGTCGGCGAGGGCGACGTAGGCGCCGGTGATGGCGGCGGTGCGGGTGCCGCCGTCGGCCTGGAGGACGTCGCAGTCCAGGACGACGGTGTTCTCGCCGAGGGCCTTGAAGTCGATGACGGCGCGCAGCGAGCGGCCGATCAGGCGGGAGATCTCGTGGGTGCGGCCGCCGATCTTGCCGCGGACGGACTCCCGGTCGCCGCGGGTGTTGGTGGAGCGGGGCAGCATCGCGTACTCGGCGGTGACCCAGCCCTCACCGGTGCCCTTGCGCCAGCGCGGTACGCCTTCGGTGACCGAGGCGGTGCAGAAGACCTTGGTGTCGCCGAAGGAGACGAGGACGGAGCCTTCGGCGTGCTTGCTCCAGCCGCGTTCGATGGTGACGGGGCGGAGCTGTTCGGGGGTGCGGCCGTCGATGCGAGACATGGCCCCGACCCTATCGGCTGTACGAAGGGCCTCGTCTCCGGTGCCGGGAACGCCGAGAAGGCCGGAGACGAGGCCCTGTGTCATGAGCGGTGGCTCACATCATGTCTTCGATCTCGGCGGCGATGGGGTCGGCGTCGGTGCCGATGACGACCTGGATGGCAGTGCCCATCTTGACGACGCCGTGGGCGCCGGCGGCCTTGAGGGCGGCCTCGTCGACGAGGGAGGCGTCGTTGACCTCGGTGCGGAGGCGGGTGATGCAGCCCTCGACCTCCTCGATGTTGTCGAGTCCGCCGAGCCCGGCGACGATCTTCTCAGCCTTGGTGGCCATGTCCACTCCTGCTTGTCTCGGCCGTCGGCGGTTCCGCCGCGCGGTTTTCACACGGTAACGCACGTTCAGCCCAGCTCCGTGGGCGTTTGTCCGTCACCTGGCGAAGGATGGCGATCATCGGAGCAGGCGTCCGGGACGCACCCCGATAAATGGTCTACACCACCAGTATGCGGCAAGCGGCGGGCCGGGCGCCGCCGGGCCGGCGCCGGGAGCGGGCGGAGGGCGCGGATGAGTTCGGACGCAGCGGGCGCGGCAGCGGGGAAGGGGGCGGCGAGGCCGGCCAAGAGCCGGGCGGCGGGCCTCTTCCAGGGGTTGCAGAAGATGGGCCGCAGCCTTCAGTTGCCGATCGCGGTGCTGCCGGCCGCGGGCATCCTCAACCGGCTCGGGCAGCCGGACGTCTTCGGCGACAAGGGCCTCGGCTGGAACGACGTCGCCAAGGTGTTCCTGGGGGCCGGCGGGGGGCTGCTGGATTCCGGGCTGGGGCTGCCGCTGCTGTTCAGCATCGGTGTGGCGATCGGGATGGCGAAGAAGGCGGACGGCTCGACGGCGCTGGCGGCGGTGGCCGGTTTCCTCGTCTACTACGCGGTGCTGCACCAGTTCCCGGTGCACTGCCCGCCGGGGCAGGCGTACACGCAGGCCGGACTGTGGAGCGGGGTGTGCGTCGACGCGAAGGGGAAGGCGACGCAGGCGACGTTCCAGAACCCGGGGGTCTTCGGCGGCATCGTGATGGGCTTCCTGTCGGCGTGGTTCTGGCAGCGGCTGCACCGGGTGAGGCTGGTGGACTGGCTGGGCTTCTTCAACGGGCGGCGGCTGGTGCCGATCGTGATGGCCTTCGTCGGGCTGGCGTTCGCGGTGGTCTGCCTGTGGGTGTGGCCGCCGATCGGTGACGCGCTGACGAGCTTCAGCCAGTGGCTGACGGCGCTGGGCTCGTGGGGTTCGGGGATCTTCGGGGTGGCGAACCGGGCGTTGCTGGTGGTGGGGCTGCACCAGTTCCTGAACACGTTCCTGTGGTTCCAGTTCGGGGACTTCACCAAGCCGGACGGGACGGTGGTGCACGGCGACATCAACCGGTTCCTGGCGGGCGATCCGACGGCGGGCCAGTTCACCACCGGATTCTTCCCGATCATGATGTTCGCGCTGCCGGCCGCGGCGCTGGCGATCGCGCACTGCGCCCGCCCGCACCGCCGCAAGGAGGTGGCGGGAATGATGCTGTCGGTCGGGCTGACCTCGTTCGTGACCGGGGTGACCGAGCCGGTGGAGTACTCGTTCCTGTTCATCGCGCCGGTGCTGTACGGGATCCACGCGGTGCTGACGGGTGTGTCGATGGCGGTGTGCTGGGCGCTGGGGGTGCACGACAGCTTCAGCTTCTCGGCGGGGCTGATCGACTACGTCATCAACTGGGGGCTGGCGACCAAACCGTGGCTGATCATTCCGATCGGGCTGGCGTTCGCGGCGGTCTACTACGCGCTCTTCCGCCTGGCGATCACCGCGTTCGACCTGCCGACGCCCGGCCGGGAGCCGGACGAGGTGGGGGACGCCATGGAGCGGGACAACGTCGCGTAGGCCGCGCTCCCGGGTCCGGCCGCGGCCGGGGCGGACACCCCGGTTCCGAACCCCGCCCCTCCCCTTCGCTTCGGCAGCCTTTGGGACCTTTTCGGCTGCCATGAACAGGTTCGTGTATTCCGCGGGTTCCTCGCACCGCCTCCCCCGTGCTACAACAGGTCTACACCACTCACGGGTGTAGACCATACGGCCGATCCGGCCGAGTCCCCCGAGACGTCGCCACCCCCCACCCCTTGACCCGGGCGGCGTCTTGCCCACTGGAGGAAGTTGTGTCCACGGCCAGTGCCGCTCCCGCGGCCGACAAGAAGAAGGGTTCCGGCGCGATGGCTGTCATGCAGCGCATCGGCCGCAGCCTCATGCTGCCGGTCGCCGTGCTGCCCGCAGCCGCCCTGCTTGTCCGCCTAGGCAACAGTGACATGCTCGGCCGGGAGTCGTTCCCGACGGTCATCACCAAGATCGCCGGCTATATGGCCGCCGGCGGCGGCGCGATCCTCGACAACATGCCGCTGCTGTTCGCCGTCGGCATCGCGATCGGCTACGCGAAGAAGTCGGACGGCTCGACCGCGCTGGCCGCGGTGACCGGTTACCTGGTCTTCCAGAAGGTGCTCGCCACCTTCACCGACAAGAACCTGCCGAAGGTCGCCGCGGTCGTCGACGGCAAGATCGTCATGAACGACGCACCGGTCAACGCCGGCGTCCTCGGCGGTGTCGTGATGGGACTCGTCGTGGCGCTGCTCTACCAGCGCTTCTACCGCAAGAAGCTGCCCGACTGGCTGGGCTTCTTCGGCGGCCGCCGGCTCGTCCCGATCCTGTCGGCCTTCGCCGGCCTGGCCATCGGCATCGTCTTCGGCCTCATCTGGCCGGTGCTCGGCACCGGGCTGCACAACTTCGGTCAGTGGCTGGTCGGTTCGGGCGCCGTGGGCGCGGGCATCTTCGGTGTCGCCAACCGCGCGCTGATCCCCGTCGGCATGCACCACCTGCTGAACTCCTTCCCGTGGCTCCAGGCGGGCGACTACCACGGCAAGCACGGCGACATCGCGCGCTTCCTCGCCGGCGACCCCTCCGCCGGGCAGTTCATGACCGGGTTCTTCCCGATCATGATGTTCGCCCTGCCGGCCGCCTGCCTCGCGATCGTCCACTGCGCGCGCCCCGAGCGCCGCAAGGTCGTCGGCGGCATGATGCTCTCGCTCGCGCTCACCGCGTTCGTCACCGGTGTGACCGAGCCGATCGAGTTCACCTTCATGTTCATCGCGCCGGTCCTGTACGCGATCCACGCCGTGCTCACCGGCGTCTCGATGGCGCTGACCTGGGCGCTGGGAATGAAGGACGGCTTCGGCTTCTCGGCCGGCGCGATCGACTACCTCCTCAACCTGGGCATCGCGTCCAACCCGTGGGGCCTCGCCCTGGTGGGCCTGTGCTTCGCGGTGCTCTACTACGTGGTCTTCCGCTTCGCCATCACCAAGTTCGACCTCCCCACGCCGGGCCGCGAGTCCGACGAGGAACTGGCGGAGCTGCAGAAGGCCGAGGCCAAGTAGGCCGCACCGGCAGCGCCACCGACCGGGCCCCCCGTCCATGGAGGACGGGGGGCCCGGTCTTCTTGTCCCTCGGTGCCGTTCAGACCTCGTAGACCGCGCCGGCCTTGGCGACCTCGACCGGTCCGTCGTAGGCCTTCTGGGCGTCGCGGACGCTGATGTCCGGATCGGTCCACGGCGGGATGTGGGTCAGCACCAGCCGCCCCGCGCCGGCCTGCCGGGCGTGCTCGCCGGCCTCCCGGCCGTTGAGGTGGAGGTCGGGGATGTCCTCCTTGCCGTGGGTGAAGGACGCCTCGCACAGGAAGAGGTCGGTGCCCTCGGCGAGCCGATCCAGCGCCTCGCAGGGGCCGGTGTCGCCGGAGTACGTCAGGGTGCGGCCGCCGTGCTCGATGCGGAAGCCGTACGCCTCGACGGGGTGGCGGACCCGTTCCGTGCGGAGGGTGAACGGGCCGATGGTCATGGTGCCGGGGGTCAGCGTGCGGAAGTCGAAGACCTCGCTCATCGCCGCCTCGTGCGGCAGGTCGGCGTGGGCGACGGTGAGCCGGCGTTCGGTGCCGGTCGGCCCGTAGAGCGGCAGCGGCTCGCAGCGGCTGCCGTCCGGGCGGTAGTAGCGGACGACGAAGTAGCCGCACAGGTCGATGCAGTGATCGGCGTGCAGGTGCGACAGGAGGATGGCGTCCAGGTCGTAGAGACCGCAGTGGCGCTGCAACTCGCCGAGGGCGCCGTTGCCCATGTCGAGGAGCAGCCTGAAGCCGTCGGCCTCCAGGAGGTAGCTCGAACAGGCCGATTCCATGGAGGGGAACGACCCCGAGCATCCGACGACGGTGAGCTTCATGCGGGCGTGAACCTCCATGGGCTGGGGGCACCTCCCAGCGGTAGCTGGGGGAGGATGGCGGCCGGCGGCCCCGTACGGGTTGTCCCGGTGGTGCCGTGCCGGGCTGCTGCCGGGTCCGTGGCGGTCGGTGCGGGTGCCCCCGAGCGTAAGGCGCGAAGGGGCGTGTGGCGCCTTAGGTGGGGCGAGCTGTGGGCGGAATCACCAGTCCGGGTGGGGGTTCGGCAGCGGGCCGCGCACCGGGCTTCCGGTGGGCGGAAAGTCGGCCGGCCCGCGCCCGCGGCGGGCCGACGCGGCAAGGGGTGGCTCCGGCGGACGCCGGCAGCCACCCCCTGGGATCCCGGGGCCTACGGGCCTACGCCCAGAGCTGCCCGTGCAGCGTCGCGATCGCCGCCTCGGTCGACTCGGCGGTGTAGACGCCGGTGGAGAGGTACTTCCAACCGCCGTCGGCGACGACGAAGACGATGTCCGCGGGCACGCCGGCCCGGTCCGCCTTGCGGGCCACGCCGAGGGCGGCGTGCAGCGCCGCGCCGGTGGAGATGCCGGCGAAGATGCCTTCCGTCGCGAGGAGTTCACGGGTGCGGCGGACCGCGTCCTCGGAGCCGACGGAGAAGCGGGTGGTCAGGACCGTCTCGTCGTAGAGCTCGGGGATGAAGCCCTCGTCGAGGTTGCGCAGGCCGTAGACGATGTCGTCGTAGCGGGGTTCGGCGGCGACGATCTGGACGCCGGGGACGTGCTCGCGCAGGTAGCGGCCGACGCCCATCAGGGTGCCGGTGGTGCCCAGACCGGCCACGAAGTGGGTGACCGAGGGCAGGTCGGCGAGGATCTCGGGGCCGGTGGTGGCGTAGTGGGCACCGGCGTTGTCGGGGTTGCCGTACTGGTAGAGCATCACCCAGTCGGGGTGCTCGGCGGCGAGCTCCTTGGCGACCTTCACGGCGGTGTTGGAGCCGCCCGCCGCGGGCGAGGAGATGATCTCGGCGCCCCACATGGCGAGCAGTTCGCGCCGCTCGGCGGAGGTGTTCTCCGGCATCACGCAGACGATGCGGTAGCCCTTGAGCTTGGCCGCCATGGCGAGCGAGATGCCGGTGTTGCCGCTGGTGGGCTCCAGGATCGTGCAGCCGGGGGTGAGCCGGCCGTCCTTCTCGGCCTGCTCGATCATGTGGAGCGCGGGCCGGTCCTTGACGGAGCCCGTGGGGTTCCGGTCCTCCAGCTTCGCCCAGATGCGGACGTCCTCGGAGGGCGAGAGGCGCGGGAGGCGGACGAGAGGGGTGTTCCCGACCGCCGCCAGCGGGGAGTCGTACCGCACGTCCGTCAGACCCTTCCACCGGCCACGGCCGGCAGGATCGTCACGCTGTCGCCGTCGCCGAGCTCGGTGGTGATGCCGGCCAGGAAGCGCACGTCCTCGTCGTTGAGGTAGACGTTCACGAAGCGGCGCAGCTCCCCGCCGTCGTCGACCAGGCGCTCGCGGATCCCGGCGTGCCGGCCGTCCAGGTCCTTGAAGAGTTCGTCGAGAGTCGCGCCGCTGCCCTCGACGGCCTTCTCGCCGTCGGTGTAGCTGCGCAGGATGGTCGGGATGCGGACCTCGATGGCCATGGGAGTGCTCCTGTCGGAGTTCGGGATGCGGTGGCGGGTGCCGTGTGCGGGCGGTGCGTGAACGGTGTACCGCGGCGGTGCGGGAGGTGTGGGAGGTGCGGGGCGCCGGACGGCGCGGGGCCCGAGCGGGGCGGGTGCGGCATGGCGCCGCGGGGCCGGCAGCGGTCAGCCGGCGGCGCAGCGCGGACAGATGGCGCTGGACAGGCGGCACAGGTCGACGTGCAGCCGGGCGGCTCCGCAGCCGAAGGCGCCCAGGAGGGCGGATGCGGAGCGGCGCGTGGCGAGCGGGGCGTGCGGCAGCACACCCGGCCGCTGCTCGCTCACTCCCCACACGACATGCTCAACCATGCGGTCATCGTATCGATTCCCGGTCCGGGTTCTGGAACCTCGTCCCATGATGCGGACGTTCGCTGTACGACAGGTGGGACGCGGGGCGCGCCCGGTCTTCCGTACGTGCCATGACCGGGGGTGAACCCCCAGGTCACGGCCGCCGGCCGACGCCGGCATGAGGTCGGCCACTCGCCACTTCTCAGGCGTAGCTCTCCACGATCCGGACCTCTTCCTCGGTGACCTCACCGTCCACGATGCGGAACGAGCGGAACTGGAAGGGGCCGGCGTCGTCGGTGTCGGCCGTGGAGACCAGGACGTAGTGCGCGCCGGGCTCGTTGGCGTAGGTGAGGTCGGTGCGCGAGGGGTATGCCTCGGTGGCGGTGTGCGAGTGGTAGACGATGACCGGCTCCTCGTCCCGGTCGTCCATCTCGCGGTAGAGCTTGAGGAGATCGGCGGAGTCGAACTCGTAGAACGTGGGCGAGCGGGCGGCGTTGAGCATCGGGATGAACCGCTCGGGGCGGCCGCTGCCGGCCGGGCCCGCGACCACGCCGCAGGCCTCGTCGGGGTGGTCCTGGCGGGCGTGCTCGACGATCCGGTCGTGGAGGGCCTTGGTGAGGGTCAGCATGCGGCCAAGAATAAGGAGGCGCGTGCGAAGCACTCCGGCAAGGGTGGTGGTGGGCGACGGGCGGGCGGGCCCGCGCGTACCGAGGGGTGGTACGCGCGGGCCCGAATGCTGGACAGCCGGGGGATCTACCGCCGGTTTTCCGCGGGGTGTCAGCCCTTCTCGGCCGGCTCCGCGGGCGTCCCGGAGAGCTGTGCGGCGTCCCGGCGCTTGATCGCCAGGTAGCCCGCGGCCAGGATGATCGCCCACACCGGAGCCGCGTAGAGCGAGATCCGGGCGTCCTTGTCGATGCCCATCATCACGATCACCATGCCGATGAAGGCCAGCGCGAAGATCGAGGTGTACGGCGCACCGGGGGCCTTGAACTCGGACTGCGGCAGCTCACCGCGGTCCGCCTTGACCCGGTAGCGCAGCTGCGAGAGCAGGATGACGATCCACGCCCACATACCGGAGATGGTGGCGAAGGAGACGACGTAGTTGAACGCCTCACCGGGCCACTGGTAGTTGATGTAGACCCCGGCCAGCATCAGGGCGGCCGAGACGGCGGTGCCCCAGGTGGGCACGCCGGCCTTGCTGAGCCTGGTGAAGATCTTGGGCCCCTGGCCGTTGAGCGCCAGGTCGCGGAGCATCCGGCCGGTGGAGTACATACCGGAGTTGGCCGAGGACAGCGCCGCGGTCAGCACGACGAAGTTGACGATGCCCGCGCCGGCCGGCAGGCCGATCTTGGCGAAGGCCGCGACGAAGGGGCTGACGCCCGGCTTGAAGTACGTCCAGCTGACGACGGACAGGATGATGACGAGCGCGCCGATGTAGAAGAGGCCGATCCGCCACGGCACGGTGTTGATGGCCTTGGGGAGCACCTTCTTCGGCTCGTTCGCCTCGCCCGCGGTGACGCCGACGAGCTCGACGGCGAGGAAGGCGAACATCACGATCTGCAGCGTCATCAGCGTGCCGCCGATGCCCTTGGGGAAGAAGCCGCCGTGCGACCACAGGAGGCTGAACGACGCGGTGTCACCGGCCTTGGAGAAACCGAGGAGGATGACGCCGAGGCCGATCAGGATCATGCCGATGATCGCGGTGACCTTGACCATGGAGAACCAGAATTCCAGTTCACCGAAGATCTTCACCGAGATCAGGTTGATGCCGAAGAGCGCGATGGTGAAGACCAGCGCCGAGACCCATTGGGGTATGCCTTCGTTCCAGTAATGGACGTAGGTGGCCGCGGCGGTCACTTCGGTGATGCTGGTGACGACCCAGAAGAGCCAATAGGTCCAGCCCGTGACAAACCCGATGAACGGGCCGAGGAATTCCCGGCCGTACTCGGAGAACGAGCCGGAGACGGGCCGGTACATGAGCAGTTCGCCCAGGGCCCGCATGATGAAGTAGATGACCAGACCGACGATGGCGTACGCCAGGATGATGCTCGGCCCGGCCATGGAAATGGCCTTGCCTGCTCCGAGGAACAGACCGGTACCGATGGCGCCACCAATGGCGATCATCTGGATCTGGCGATTGCCCAGACCCCGCTGGTAGCCCTCTTCGGAGCCTTCGCCAGCGGCCTCGTTGCCGTCGCGTTGCTTGTCGACCTGCACAGAGGTCATGAGTGGTGCGCCTTTCTCCATACCGACCCGGTTCTTTCCGGATCGGGTCCCGATCCCCCCGGATGGAGTTCCTGCACGCCGACGGTCGGCCGGCTCAGCGCTCCCGCAGCGACAGGGGTGGCGTCGCTGACGGCAGGTCGAGAACTTTTATCACGGCCTGCCGGAGATCGACCAGAGTCGACGTGACCCATCCCACAGCGAAATCAGGACAAAGAGCGAAATCTACAACACGGCGCACGGGGTCGGTAACGCGATCGTTATCCGGATTTGAGCCTCCGCTGAGCGAACGCGGGGTGGGCGATCAGCCCCTTACGCCCCGGTTCGCGCCGGAGCCGCCCGGCCGGACCGCGGTCAGCCCGTCAGCGCCTCGACGAGCGTCTCCTGGAGGCCGCCCAGCCAGAAGTAGGCCAGCACCATCGGCTTGCGCGGATCGCTGTCCGGCAGCCGCAGCAGCTCGCCGCCGTCGTCCTCGTCGCTGACCTCCAACCGGGTGCCGATGGCCAGCCGCAGGTCGTTGAGCGCGCCGAGCCACTGCCGGCACTCGTCGGGCTTGAGCCGCAGCACCGCGCCGCCGCTCTCGGTCGACAGCGCGTCGAGCGCCCGGACCAGCGCCAGGGCGTCCTCGCGCTTGCGGGCCCGCAGGTCGTTCTCGGTGTAGCGGCGGAACTCCGCGGCGGCGGCGCGGACGTCGTCGTCCGGGACGAGGTCGGGGCCGCCGTAGGCGTCGGGGAAGAGGCGGGCCAGCACCGGGTCGGACGGCGGCTCACTGGGGCCCTCGGCGAAGAGCGCGGCCAGCATGTCGTCCTCGCTGGAGCCGGCCGGCTCCGTGCCCGGGCCGATGAGCTCCAGCAGCTGGACGGCGAGGCTGCGCAGGATGGAGATCTCGACCTCGTCGAGCGGGGCGGCCGCACCGCCGCCGGGCAGCGGTTCGAACTGGCCGGTCATCCGCGGTCCTGCTGGAGGGTCGCCCACAGGCCATAGCCGTGCATGGCCTGCACGTCGCGTTCCATTTCCTCGCGGGTGCCGCTGGAGACGACCGCGCGGCCTTTGTGATGGACGTCGAGCATCAGCCGGTGCGCCTTGTCCTTGGAGTAGCCGAAGTACGTCTGGAAGACATAGGAGACGTAGCTCATGAGATTCACGGGGTCGTTGTGAACGATCGTGACCCATGGGATGTCGGGCGACGGTACGGCGAAGGGTGCCTCGCTCGCCTCCGGACGCTCGATCTCGACCGGGACGCTGAGGCTGCCGTAGTACGGCCGGAGGGTGCTCATGGGTGACGGGTGGGCGCTCACAGGGCCCATGCTGCCACCCGGGGGCGGGCGACGCACAAACGGCCCCGGCGCGGCCCGTACCGGCGCGGCGCACGGCCGGCGGGCGCACCCCGGGCCTACTATCGTCAAAGTGACGAGTATTGGGGGTAGCATCTCCCCCATGAACACAGCAGACCTGGGGCTGCCGGTGGCCGTGCCGTCGACGGCACTCTTCACCGACCAGTACGAACTCACCATGCTGCAGGCCGCGTTGCGGTCCGGGACCGCGGACCGCCGGTCGGTCTTCGAGGTCTTCACCCGGCGGCTCCCCGAGGGCCGCCGCTACGGCGTGGTGGCGGGCACCGGGCGGGTGCTGGACGCGGTGGAGAACTTCCGCTTCGACGACACGATCCTGGGCTTCCTGCGGGAGCGCGGCATCCTCGACGAGCCGACACTGGACTGGCTGGCCGACTACCGCTTCCGCGGCGACATCTGGGGCTACCCGGAGGGCGAGGTCTACTTCCCCGGCTCGCCGATCATGCGCGTCGAGGGCACCTTCGCCGAGGCGGTGGTGCTGGAGACGGCGATCCTGTCGATCCTCAACCACGACTCGGCGGTGGCCGCGGCGGCGTCCCGGATGGCGGTGGCGGCCGGCGACCGGCCGCTGATGGAGATGGGCGCCCGGCGCACCCACGAGCTCTCGGCGGTGGCCGCGGCCCGCGCCGCGTACGTCGGCGGCTTCCACGTCACCTCCGACCTGGCGGCCGGCTTCCGCTACAACATCCCCACGGTCGGCACCAGCGCGCACGCCTTCACCCTGCTGCACGACAGCGAGCGGGACGCCTTCACCGCACAGGTCGACACGCTGGGCAGCGGGACCACGCTGCTGGTGGACACCTTCGACGTCACCACGGCGGTGCGCACCGCCGTGGAGGTGGCCGGGCCCGGCCTGGGCGCGGTGCGGATCGACTCCGGCGACCTGCTGCTGATCGCGCACCGGGTGCGCCAGCAGCTGGACGAGCTGGGCGCGACCAAGACCAGGATCGTGGTCACCAGCGATCTGGACGAGTACGCCATCGCCTCGCTCGCCGCCGCTCCGGTGGACGCGTACGGCGTCGGCACCCAGCTGGTCACCGGCAGCGGGCATCCGACCTGCTCGATGGTCTACAAGCTGGTCGCGCGGGCGGACAGCAACGAGCCGGGCGCGCCGCTGCGGCCGGTGGCGAAGAAGTCGATGGGCGCCAAGTCCTCGATCGGCGGCCGCAAGTGGGCGGCCCGCCGGCTGGACGAGGACGGGGTGGCGGAGGCCGAGGTGGTCGGCACCGGCCCGGTGCCGGCCGCGCTGACCGACCAGCTGCTCCAGGTGCCGCTGGTCAGCGGCGGCAAGGTGGTGGCCCGGGAGCCGCTGGACGCGGCCCGCAGCCGGCACATCGCGGCCCGCGCCGGGCTGCCGCTGTCGGCGACGCAGCTGTCCCGCGGCGAGCCGGTGCTGCCCACCGAATTCGCCTGAGCCCCGGCGGGCGGCGGGGCGGGCGCGGCCGGACCGCGCGCACCCCTCCCGCCGTCCGCCCGCAGTGGCTACCCTCGGTCACACCACGTCTCGCGCCCCTCGAACCTCCAGCCGGAAGGCACGCACCATGCACCGGGCACTGATCGTCGTCGACGTACAGAACGACTTCTGCGAGGGCGGCAGCCTCGCGGTGGCGGGCGGCGCGGACGTCGCGGCGGCCATCACCGATCTGGTGGGTGCCGCGGCCGGCAGCGGCTACCGCCACGTCGTGGCCACCCGCGACCACCACGTCGACCCCGGCGACCACTTCTCCGACCGGCCCGACTACCGCACGTCGTGGCCCGTGCACTGCGTGGCCGGCACCGAGGGCAGCGGCTTCCACCCGAACTTCGCGCCGGCCATCACCTCCGGCGCGATCGACGCGGTGTTCTCCAAGGGCGCCCATGCGGCCGCGTACAGCGGTTTCGAGGGCGCGGACGAGCACGGCACGCCGCTCGCGCAGTGGCTACGGGAGCGGGGCGTCACCGAGGTCGACGTGGTCGGGATCGCCACCGACCACTGCGTCCGGGCCACCGCCCTGGACGCGCTGGCCGAGGGCCTGCGCACCCGGGTCCTGCTGGACCTGACGGCGGGCGTCGCCGCGCAGACCACCGAGGCGGCCCTGGAGGAGCTGCGCGCGGCGGGCGCGGAGCTGACCGGCAAGCCGGTGGTGGCCGGCGGCTGACGGCCCCGTACGGCGGCGTGGCGGCCGCCCGTGCTCACCCGCCGGAGGGGCCGGCGGACGCGGGCGAGCCGACCTTCTGCCGCAGGAGGGCCCGTATCGGGTGCCAGGACTCGGTGTCGTCGTCGGGGGTCTCGCGCCAGACCAGGCCGTCGGGGTGGTGGAGCACCGCGGTGATCTCGTCGGGGGTCGGCGGCTCGGTGTTGCCGCGCAGGTAGACCGCGCGCAGCCCGAGGTTGCGCAGCCTGGTCAGGGCGCGCTGGCGGTTCACCGCGTGTACCAGGACCCGGATGCGGCAGCCGCCGTCGTACGGCCCGCAGAGCGGGCCGTGGCCCGGTCTGGGCAGCGAGAGGGCGACCACCACGCTTCCGCCGGGAAGCCTGATGAAGCCGCCTCTGGTCATCGTCATATCTCCCCCGTGAGACTCGGCGTCAACAAGGAACTGTAGGACGCATCTAAACGCCTATCGGCCGCCGCCCGCTAGGGGGCGACGACCGATAACGCCTTGACCTGCGGTTTTTACTTTCTACTTACTCGCGGGGCCCACCGTGAGGTTCACCGTGGAGCCGTCCTTGGCCTCCTTGGTGATCGCGATCTTGGTGTTGGTGTCAGGAACCACCACGCCGCCGGTCGGGTTCGCCTTGTCGTAGTAGACGCCGTTGCGGTCGTCGAAGACCCGCACGCCGGGCTTGGACGCGATCTTCACCTCGGCACCGTCCTTGTGGAGGGTGAGGGCGTCCGTCCGGGCGCCGGTGAAGGTCGCGTCGTAGGTCTGGAAGCGGTTGCGCATCAGGGAGCCGTCGGCCCAGCGCTCGGCCCGCGGGTGCGCGTCGACGGGGAGGATCCGCCCGACGCCGGGGTGCATGCCGACGTTGTTGTCCCGCTGCGAGGTGTCCCAGAGCCAGATCAGCACGCCGTTCTGGAACGGGAAGTGCTCGACCCAGCCCGGCCGGGCGGTCTTCCAACCGAAGTTGTACGGGCCGGACTTGAGGGTGTTGTCGTAGGAGACGTACTGGCGGTTCTCGGCGAGGTAGTACTGCGGGTAGTCCTTGGTGAAGGACGCGCCGATCCGCGAGAAGCCCTTGCTGGTCCAGCCGTTGTCGCCGTGCTCGGCGTCGTCGGTGAACAGCGGGGCGCCGTCGGCGGTGAGGGTCAGGGCGTCGGCGGTGAAGCCCTTCTGGGCGACGCCGCCGTCGGTCTGGTAGCGGAAGCGCAGGTCGATCTTCTTGCCGGCGTAGGCGTCCAGCGGGAAGGCCAGGTCCTGGTGGTCGGTGACGGTGCCGCTCAGCGCGGGCTTGCCGGAGGCGTCGCGGGGCAGGGGCTTGCCGTTCGCGGTGCCGTCCAGGGGCGTCCAGTTGGCGCCGCCGTCCGTGGAGACCTCGGCGTAGACGTAGTCGTAGTCCTTCTCGGTGTCCCACCAGCCCTTGAGGGTGAGCGCCGCACGGGACTTGCCGGTGAGGTCGACCGGCCGGGCAAGGGTGTTGGAGAGGTCGTCGCCCATGCCGCTCCACCACTGCGTGGCGCCTTCGGCGGGCTTGACGACCTCGGTGGTGACCTTCTTCGCGGGCAGGTCGACGACGAGCGCCTGCTTGTTCTTGGTGTTGTACTCGGCGACGCCCAGGGTGTGCCGGGACGGCGTCGCGGCCTTGGCCTTGGCGTAGTTGAGCCAGCCCAGCTGGAGCTTGTCCCAGGCACTCATGTCGCCGGGCAGGTCGCCGATGGCGTCCTTGCCGCGGCCGAGCCAGGAGCCGGCCGACATCAACGACCAGAAGTCCACCGAGGATTCGCCCTTGCCGGTGGTGTCGTACTCGTCCGGCAGGCCCAGGTCGTGGCCGTACTCGTGGGCGAAGACGCCGAGTCCGCCGTTCTCCGGCTGCATGGTGTAGTCGCCGACCCAGAAGCCGGTGTCGCCGATCTGGGTGCCGCCCGCCTTGTTGTCCGCGGGACCCGTCTTGCCGGCGTCGGTGCCGTACGCGTACCAGCGGTGCGCCCAGATGGCGTCGGTCTTCTGGACGCCGCCGCCGGCCGACTCGTCCTCACCGGCGTGCACGATCTGGAAGTGGTCGAGGTACCCGTCCGGCTCGTTGAAGTTGCCGTTGTGGTTGTAGTCGTTGCGGTCCCACTGGTCGTACTGGGCGAGGTCGGCCTTGATCTGGGCGTCGGTGCGGCCCTGGGCCTTCTGGTCGGTGACCCACTGGTTGACCGCGTCGCGGATCAGGTCCCAGGCGCTGGGGCAGTTGGTGGAGCCGCAGTAGTTGGAGCCGTAGCGGGCCTCGTTCCACGGGACCCGGACCCAGTCGGAGACCTGGCCGTTCACCGAGTAGCGGCCCGAGGACTGCCGCTCGTAGTACTTGGCGAGCGACTCCTTCTTCTTGTCGTGCGAGAAGTACAGGTCCTGGAAGTGCTGCCGGTTGAAGTCCTTCTGCCAGGCGGTGCTGTTGTCCTTGGCCCGGTCCGGCTCGGCTATCTGGTTGTGCGCCGGGCCGGGGGTGCCGCCGTACTTCTTGACGGGGGGCAGCGGGCCGTCGCCGTCCGGGTCGTACATCGTGGTGTCGTCGACCTTGTCCCCGAAGTCCACGAGGATGGTGAAGATCTTGTCGGTCTTCTCCCGGGCCAGTTCGACGTACTTGCCCTTGCCGAGCTTGACGACCTTGGAGCCGTTGCGCTCGGTCGCCTCGGCGTCGCCGGATATGACCTGCTGGAGCGCCTCGGTGCGCTGCGCCCGCTGCCGGTCGCTGAACGGGCCCTTGAGGTCGTGGGCGTCGGCCCGCTCGGGCGCCGGGTCGGTGCGGACGGCGGGTGCGGCAGGCCGGGTGGCGTCGGCGGCGGCCACCCCGGGAGAGAGAACGGCCGCCCCGGTCGCGGCGATCGCCGTGGCCAGGACGGCCGTTCCGAACAGTCTTCGGTGCTTTCTCACTTGGTCAAGTCCTCCCCATCAACTGGCCAATGCTGGAGGGCATTCGACCGGATGTGGGGAAGAAAAGACAGATCTTGACGTGTGTGTGAACTCCCAAGTACGTTATCCGGCTTGCTTGTCACAGCTATCGGACAGCGGACGCACAGGTTCCGCATCGCCCGGCGAGCCGGCGGAACGCCGCGGGGTATATGCCTGGCGGGCATGCGCCCCCGCCGTCAGCAGGCCGGACGCCACCCGGGGCGACTTGTCGCACGGATCCGCGACCGCGCCGTGCGCCCCCGTGCTCCGAGCCGGTGGGTTAGGTCACGCTTACCTGCCGTTCCGCTCGGGCACAAGGGACCGTAGGCTCGTTCGGTGGCGCGCCGCCGGACGCCCGACACCCCCGCCGACCCTCCGAGGACGGATTCCGCCATGCCTCGTCCGACCGCCACCCAGCTCGTCTACGGTTCGGCCACCGTCTTTCTCTCCACCCTCGCGATGCTGCTGCTCTCGCAGACGCAGACCGGGATCGGGGTCGCGGTCATCGCCCTGGCCGGCCTCGGGCTCGGACTGCTGGTCGCGATGACGGTGCCGATGCCGGGGATGTCGCGGGTGGTGCGCCGGGGCGGCCAGAGCGCCGCGGCCCCCGACCGGGCCGTCCCGCTGCGAGCCGTGCCGGACCCGGCCGAGCAGCTGCCGCGGCGGCGGGCCGGCGCCCGGATCGGCGAGCACGCCGCGGATATCTGACACCTCGTCAATTCACGTGCCGCGGCGGACCGGTCCGCCGCACCTCAGTCCGTGGCGACCACCACGGTCCTGGCCGCCTTGTCGTGCAGGCACTGCTGGTACGGCTTGTCCCAGGTGCACCACAGGACGTTGATCAGCCAGAAGATGAAGCCGCAGCACGGGACGATCTCCGGCAGCGTGTAGACGGCGGCCCGGGTCCAACCGGCCTGCGGGGTCGGGATGGCGCCGTCGGAGAGCATCGCCACCCGGATCCGCATCGCCATCTTGCCGAGCGTCTGGCCGCGGCTGGTCAGCATCAGCCCCTCGTAGATCAGGTACGCCAGCATCGTCACGCCGGACACCGTCGCCTGCTTGCTGGTCTCCACGCTGCTGGTGCTGAAGTAGTCCACCCAGCCGACGATCGCGTTCATGATCAGGGTGACCGGAACGCCGATGATGATCGCGTCGATGATCCGCGCCACCAGGCGCTTGCCGCGGTTGGCCAACGGCGGCATTCCGGCCAGCGGATCGGCCCCGTACTCCCCGGCACCGCCGTAGGGGGCGCCGTAGGGACCGCCGCCATGGGGGCCACCGCCATAGGGAGGCGGGGGGCCGGCGCCGGGCGGCGGCGGGGGCGGCGGGCCGCCGGGAGGCGGGGGGCCGGCGCCGGGCGGCGGCGGGGGCGGCGGGCCGCCGGGGGGCGGGGGGCTGCCGGGGGGCGGAGTGCCGCCAGGGGGCGGGGGGCCTGCGCCTTCGCCCGGGCCCGCACCGTACGGGGAGCCGTTGCGCGGGGCGCCGTCGTGCGGAGCGCCGCCCGCCGGGGGCTCCTGCGGCTGCTTCAGGAACGGATCGTGCTCCGGTGGTTCACCGGGGCCGGGCCGGGGCTGGTCGGTACTCATGGCCCGAGTCGACCCCTTGCGGACGGGCGCCGCATCCGCCGACGTCCGATCGGGGTACCCGGGCCGTCAGGGCGGGTGACGGCCCGGGCAACGACCGGGTGACGGTCAGTCGGACGCCGCCTCGGAGGCGACGAAGGTGCGAGCCACCTTGTCGTGCCAGCACTGCCGCCACGGCTGGTCGAACAGGCACCACAGGGCGTTGACCACACCGACCACCGCGACCCCGAGCACGCCGTAGACCAGCCAGCGCTTGATGGCCTGCGCCAGCTCCGGGGTGCCGTGGCTCTCGATGTCCAGCACCCGTACGCGGCAGAGTTTCTTGCCCAGCGTGTGGCCCCACTTGAGGGTCGGCAGCACCTCCAGGAGGCCGCCGCCGATCAGGATGACGGCCAGGACGGT
This sequence comes from Streptomyces sp. CB02959, assembly GCF_002803155.1. GTDB lineage: Bacteria > Actinomycetota > Actinomycetes > Streptomycetales > Streptomycetaceae > Streptomyces. The sequence continues at coordinate 126,738 of NZ_NNBP01000019.1, read as the reverse complement.
GAGGTAGACCGGGGCGGTGGTGCCGTCGACCAGGTACACCGTCACCTGGCGGCCGGACTGCTTGGCCGCCTCGACCTTGGCGGCGATGTGGTCGGTGACCGTCGACCACATGGGCAGCGCCACCGCGAGGGTGACCAGGGCCAGCACCAGGTTGTCGATCAGCCGGGCCGCGAACCGGCGGCCGAGCGCGGCGGGATGGCCCTGCGCGGCCTGCGCGGCGGCGAAGAAGACATCGGTGGTCGGCGGCTTCCAGGGGATGACGCCGTCGTCGCCGGGGGCGCCGCCCTGCGGCGGGAGAGCGGGGCCCGGCGCCGGGGCCGGGGTCGGGGTCGCCGGGGCAGCCGGGGCCTGCTGCGCGGCCGGAGGCTGCTGGACCGGGCGGGCCGCCTGCTGGGCCGGTGCCCCGGTGGCGGGCAGGGCCTGGGGTGCGCCGCCGGCGGCCGGGCCGACCTTGGGGCGGTCGCCCGCCGGGAGCCGGAAGGCCATCGTCGCGTTCTTGGCGGCGGGTCGGCCGCCCTCACCGGCGTCCGGCCGTACGGCGCGGAAGGCGGTGGTGCCGCGGTCCGCGGCGGGCGGCGTCGCGGGCGCGTTGCCGGGCGGGTTCCCGGGCCGCACCGCGCGGATCGCGGTGGTCCCCTGGTCTCCGGACCCGCGGCGGGCCCCCGGGTTGACGGCGCGGAAGGCGACCGTCCCGTCGGCCGGGGCGTCCGGCGTGCCCGGGGCGTTGGGCGCGGCACCGGAGGCGGCCTCGTCGGTCCCCGCGGCGCGCTGCGGCGGGAGCCCGCCCCAGGAGACCCGGCCGTCCTCGCCGAAGCCGGCCTGCCGGGAGGCGTCGGCGTGCCAGGAGGCCGCCGCTCCCGGGCTGGTGCCGTGCGGCCGCGCCGGGTCGTCCCAGCCCGCGCCGGGGGCCTCGGCCCCGCCGCCGGGGCGGATGGCCGGGTCCGCCTCGTCCAGGAAGACCGGGCCGGTCTCCTCGACGCCGGCGGGCGCGGGGGCCGCGCCGGGCGGCGGCGCGGGCATCGGCTCGCCCTCGGCGGGGGCCGGACGACTGGTGCCCGGCGCCCATGCGGCACCGTTCCAGTACCGGATGTAGCCGGGGATGGACGGGTCCGGGTAGAAGCCTGGCGTGGGGCTGCCGCCGGCGGATCCTGAGGTAGGGGCGCTCATGTCCGAAGTCCCGTATCTGTTCTCGGCCTGGTGGGTGTCGGGGTGCAGTCTGCCGCAACGCGGCGTCCACATCTATCAGACCCAGCGTCGTATCCGTGTTCCTCCCCTGCCCCGGCAGCCGTCGGCAACTCCCGGAGAACTCCCGGAAAAAAGTTGCCCGAAGTCGTGTAAGAGTCCGGCCGCCACCCGCTCTCTCCCCGTGCGGGCCCGCACACGGGGCCCCGCGCAGCGTGTCGAAGAGAGGCGGAAACCCATGCACACCGTGGTGGAACGAGAGCTTGAACTGGGTCTGGTCCTGTCGCCGGAGCGAAGCATTCCGGTACCGGCCCGGTTGACCTACCGGACGGACGACCCCTACGCCGTCCACGTCGCCTTCCACGTCGGATCGGACTCCCCCGTCCACTGGACGTTCGCCCGCGAACTGCTCGTCGAGGGCGTGTTCCGGCCGTCCGGCGAGGGTGACGTACAGGTCTGGCCGAGGAAGCTGGACGGCCGCAGCCTGGTCTGCATGGCGCTGAGCTCACCGGACGGCGACGCGCTGCTGGAGGCGCCGGCCGCCGCGGTGTCGGCCTGGCTGGAGCGCACCCTGCGGATCGTGCCGCCCGGCTCCGAGAGCGTGCACCTGGGCATCGACAAAGGGCTGAGCGCGCTGCTCGCGCTGGCCTCCCGGGACGACGCCGGGCCGGACGGCCCCTGGCCGTCGGAGGAGTCCCCCGAGCCAGGGGCGTAGCGGTGGCGTCGGTCCACCACCCGGCGACCGCCGACCCGGCGGCCGCCCGCCCGGAGCCGTTACCCCGTTCAGTCGCCGCGGTACGCCTCCAGCAGCCGGAGCCAGACCTCGCTGATCGTCGGATAGGCGGGGACCGCGTGCCAGAGGCGTTCGATCGGGACCTCCCCGGCGACCGCGACGGTGGCCGAGTGCAGCAGTTCGCCGACGCCCGGCCCGACGAAGGTGACGCCCAGCAGCACCTCGCGGTCCGCGTCGACGACCATCCGGGCGCGGCCTCGGTAGCCCTCGGCGTACAGGAACGCGCCGGCCACCGCGCCCATGTCGTAGTCGACGACGCGGACCCGGTGCCCGGCGCGTTCGGCCTCGGCGGCGGTCAGGCCCACCGCGGTGGCCTCGGGGTCGCTGAAGACCACCTGCGGGACGGCGTGCCGGTCCGCGGTGGCGACGTGCGCGCCCCAGCGGTCGGTCTCCAGGAGCGGCACCCCGCGGGCCCGGGCGGCGATCGCGGCGCCGGCGATCCGGGCCTGGTACTTGCCCTGATGGGTGAGGAGGGCGCGGTGGTTGACGTCGCCGGCGCCGTACAGCCAGCCGCCGGGCACGCCGGTGACCCGCAGGGTGTCGTCGACGTCCAGCCAGGCGCCGGGCGTCAGGCCGACGGTCTCCAGCCCCAGGTCCTCGGTGCGCGGTGCGCGGCCCGTCGCGATCAGCAGCTCGTCGGCGACGATCTCGTCCCCGGCGTCCAGGCGGACGGTGACCGGGCCGCCCGGCGCCTCCCGGCGCACCTCGCGCACCTCCACGCCGGTCCGCAGGAACACGCCCGCCTCGGCCAGCGACTCGGCGACCAGGTGCCCGGCGAACGGCTCCATCCGGGGCAGCAGCCCGTCGCCGCGCACCAGGAGGGTCACCGAGGCGCCCAGCGCCCGCCAGGCGGTCGCCATCTCGACGCCCACCACCCCGCCGCCGACGATCACCAGCCGGCCCGGCACGGTCTTGGCGCTGGTGGCATCGCGGCTGGTCCACGGCTTGGCCTCGGCCAGCCCGGGGACGTCCGGCAGCACCGGGCGGCTGCCGGTGCACACCGCGACCGCGTGCCGGGCGGTGAACGTCCGCCCGCCGTCGACGGCCACCCGCCGCGGCCCGACCAGCCGCGCACGGCCGCGCACCAGGTCGATCCCGGCCGAGTCCAGCCAGCGGACCTGCCCGTCGTCCTTCCAGTAGGCGGCGGCCGCGTCCCGGTGGGCGAGGACCGCGGGCGCGTCCAGCGGCCCGGCGGCCGCGTCCGGCAGCCCCGGCACCCGGCGCGCCTCGGAACGGGCGGTGACCGGACGCAGCAGCGCCTTGCTGGGCATGCAGGCCCAGTACGAGCACTCGCCGCCCACGAGTTCGTGCTCCACCAGCACCGCGCTCAGACCGGCGGCGTGCACCCGGTCGGCGAGGTTCTCACCGGTCGGCCCGCCGCCCAGCACGATGACGTCGTACGTGTCGTGGGTGCCGGCGGCCGTCCCACCGGTTCCGGTCGTCCGCGTCCCCTCGACCGTTTTCGTGCCTTCGGTCGCTTCGGTCGCTCGGTTCGCTGCCATCTGCGCTCGCTCCCTGCTGCTGCGCGTGGGTGGGCCGGGGTCCCGCGGCCCTAACGGCCATCCTCGGCCCGGCGCGGGCTCAGCGCATCCGGCGTTCCACCGCTTCCTTGGCCTCGACGAGTCCGGCGCCGGTCACCTCGCGGTAGACCTTGATCGCCGCGACCGTCTTCTTCTCCGCCAGCAGGGCGTCGACCTCCGCCATCCGCGGGTCCTCCGGCTCCTCCACCCCCAGGTGGGCCATCAGCAGGTCCACCTTCTGCTCCAGTCGCGCCATGCGCCGCTCCAACGGCTTGGTACGGCGGTCGAAGGAGGAGGCGAGCACGGCGACGGCGAGCACGAAGACCGCGAGGGCGGTGAAGGTGGTGTCCATGCCAGAAAGCCTACGATCCCGTGACCTGGACGAAGGACCACTCCCGCGCGCCCCGCACCCGCACGGCCCCGACTCCCGTGCAAACCACCGGAGTTGCTCCTCTAGGGTCGATCCCCATCGACGTCTACACGGGGGAAAGACATGGACGGCAACACGGCGGACGACGCCTACACGGCGGACGGCGTCTACATGGCGGGCCGGCACGCCCCGGAGGGCTCACCCGCCCACCGGCTGTACCTCTGGATCGAGTGCCTGCACGAGTTCATGACCCGCTTCTACGACCAGTTCACCTACGAGGAGTGGGAGCACGACTACGCCGCCCGCTCGCTGCCGGAGCTGGAGGAGGCGCTGCTCGACTTCTGCTCGCTCGACGACGGCGGCGACGGGAACGCGATGTACGTCGAGTCCGCGGCGGCCTACCTGGGCGAGACACTGATCGAGGAGGCGGGCGGGCGCTGGGACTGGGACGAGACCGCGGGAACCGACGGGCTGCCCGTGGTGTGCCCGGACCCGGTCCTCGGCCTTCCGCCGGTCGCGCCGCTCCTCGTCGTCGGCCGGGCGCTCACCGACAAGTCGGGGCAGGTCCTCGCCACGGTCGCGCGGCTGCTGCGCAAGGCGGTCAGGGACCGGCAGCGGGAGCATCCGGAGTGGTGGCCGCGGCGGGTACCCACCCCCTGGGTGCGCTACGGGACGATCCTGACCGCCTGCAACACCCCGCGGCGCTGGAAGGACGCGCGCATCCTCGACCGCCTCCAGTGGTGGGGCGAGGAGGCCGGCGGCCGCGCACTCTGGGACTTCGCCCCCGCGTCCCTGGACACCCTCCAGGCCCTGCTGCGCAAGAACTTCTCGACGGTCGAGGACTACGACCGGGTCGCCCACGAACCGTTCTGGACCATGGCCGCCTGGTACCTGGGCCAGTACGTCGTCGAGAACAAGGACGCCCTGTGGCAGTACCGCGAGGTCAACCCCGGTGCCCCGCCCGGCACGTGGTACGCGGAGGACTGCTACTGGGCCGGCAGCATCTTCGTCAGCCAGCGGCTCCGCTACGACGGCCACGCCGAGCACCCCTGGGTGATGCTGCGGGAGGCCGTCGCCGGTGTGCCGCTGCGCGACGTGGTGGGCCGCTTCCCGGACCCCGTGCCGCGCGATGGGTTCACCAAGGGGGCGACCTGGCCCGAGGCACTGTGGGCGGTGGCCCGTCCGGAACACCTCCAGGCGCCGCCCGTGCCGCCCCTCACCGAAGCGGAGCTCACGGAACTGACCGCGGCCGACGACCTGGCGGGCCCGGACTGGCACGACAACCACCGGTTGAACACCTGGCTTGCCGCACGGCGCGACGCCTTCGCCGCATGGGCCGCCGAAGCGGGCGGGGGAACCGCGGAGTGGGACTTCTCCCCCGCCTCGCTGGACCGGCTCGAAGCGCTGGTGCGCGGCCGGTTCGCCAGCTACGAGGAGATGGTGGCCGCGCACGGCGATCCGTTCCTGGTCGGCGCGGCCTGGTACTTCGGCGAGGTCCAGGTCCGGGAGTGCGGCGCCGTGTGGAGGTGGCGGCCGCGGCCCTCCGAGAATCCCGACGACACGTACGACGTCCCCATGGTGGAGGGCCCCGAGGCCGTCGACGAGGACGACGTCGACGAGGACGACGAGTACGACGACCCCGAGGACGACCACCTCCACATCTGCGACCCGACCGGCGAACTGCGGGCGCTGCACCTGCGCGGGCCGGACGACCACCTGCGGGACGCGTTGGCGGCGTACGCCTAGCCGCCGCGCCGGAGCACGCATCGGGGGGCGCGGGCGGGCCCGTGCGGCGGTGGTCTGCGAGGTGTTCCGCCCGTTCTCCGGCTACGCCCAACTGCCGGACCGGGTCGAGGGCCGGCTCTGTCACCGCATCGAACGCCCCGGCTTCCCGGCCGAGTTCCCCGAGGGGTGACGTAGAAGCCTCGGCGTAGAGAGGCGGACGGCGGGGCGGCCGTGACGGTCGGTACGGGCCGACGACGCCCCGACGACCCCAACAACGCGAAAGCCGCCGACCGGCACACACTCCGGTCGGCGGCGTCATTCCCGCTCCGTTTCACGACTCCATATCCGGTACCGGAGTCCCAGGAGAATCCAGCCACCATCGTGTACTGGATTCCGTCGCCGTCACCCCGAACCGTTCCCGCTCCGGGCGCCCGCGGCTGTTCCACCAGCCGTAGGCGCGCTCTACGGCGTTCCACAAGGGGCGCGGCCCGGCCTGGCGAACTTCCCTGTCCTGGACACGCGCCCATGACCCGTCACATGCCCACAGCCGGCACCCGGTCCGCGCACCATCCGCGCCGGTCTCATGTGCCCACGCGATTTCCGGCAGCACCAACGACAGCGCAAACCACATGCCGTCATCCTCGACGTCCAGGTAATCGACATGCGTTTGCCGCATGGTGACCTCTGCCGGGTCTCCCGGATAGGGAATCCGGCCGTTACCCCCTTCCGACCGGACTCCCATAAAATACGAGCCCCCGGGAAGAAACCGCCCCTCGGCGCGTTCGTCGTGACCGACAACCAGTCGGGCATTTCCCCGCCCCAGCGGGCATACGATGATTCCACCGGGCCGCACTTGCTGAATCCACGCAGGCGGCACCGACGTGAAACCGCATGTCGCGATCAACCGGTCATACGGGGCCCCTTCGGTGAGCCCCTTCCGACCGTCACCCGTCACGACCACCGGGTTGTACCCGCAGTTGACGAGACGATCCCGGGCATCGCGGACCAACTCCCGGTCCACTTCCACTGTGTACACCCGGTCGCTTCCCAGACGCTCGCTCAGCAACGCGGCGTTGTACCCTGCGCCGGTCGCGATTTCCAGCACCCGGTTCCCGTCCTGCACATCCAGTGCGTCGAGCATGTGGAGCATGAGCGACGGTTGCGACGATGACGAAGTGGGAATGCCGTCGGTGACCTGCGTGGTGAGCGCGGTATCCGAGTACACCGCAGCGAAGAATCCCGGATCTTCCGAGCTGATCTGACACCATTTCCCAGTACCGTCCTGACGGTAGAAGAACGGCACCAGAACGTGACGGGGGACCATTTCCACGGCGCTCCGCCATTCGGCACTCAGGTCCCCGGAATCGAGGAGACTCCGGGCGAGACTCATTCGTAGTTCTCGCCCCGGGTCGCCGTCCAGTACGGTCACCTCACCGCCCCTTCCAAGAGTTCAGCGTGCGGCTGCCGCGATGACCTCGACGTAACGAGGGGCAGCGGGCGGCCCGTCGCCCCTTCCGCGGCCAGCTACCGGACCACGGGCACGGCGCCCGAGCGTCAATCGGCGACGACGACTGATGCGGCTGGGACCGGATTATTCGCGACCGGGGCATCCCGGTCGACATCGCAGTCGCGTCTCACCATGGCTAGTTCAGAAGGGGAGTTGTCCGCCCTTGACGACGGCAACGAAGGAGGACCAACCGGCCTCCGGGAAGACCAGCGTCGGGCCGTGCGGGGCCTTGCTGTCACGAACGGGGACGACGCCGGGGAAACCGGGGGCCACCTCGACGCAGTTGCCGCCGTTATCGTCGCTGTAGCTGCTCTTGATCCACGTCGCGGAGTTGAACTCGTGCCCGTCCATGGCGCCGGTGTCCTTCCATCTGGAGTGGAGCAGCCGCGTACCGACCTCAGGCGGTGAACTCCCCGCCCTTTATGGCGACAACGAAGGACGACCAGCCGTCCACCGGAACCACCAACACGGGACCGCGCGGATCCTTCGAGTCACGAACGGGGACGACGCCGGGGAAACCGGGGGCCACCTCGACGCAGTTGCCGCCGTTGTCTCCGCTGTAGCTGCTCTTGATCCACGTCGCGGAATTGAACTCGTGCCTGTCCACGGTGTCCGTACCCTTCCATCGCTTCTTCGATCAGAGCGGCAGACTCACGGGCTGACAGAGCGTCGGCCCTGAGCACATCATAGGTCTGGCTGTGGCGGGCGTGGACGGCCGGATCGTCGTTGAAATGTCCACGGTCCAGCGATTCCGAGTAGACCCAGTCATGCCCGTCGGGCAGCGTGATCAACGACATGGACGCGTTGGGGCGCACGAGCCCAGCGCGGCCGGAAGAGGCGATCTGCACCCGGATGTTGGGGCTTTCCCCCACGGCCAGCAGATGCGCACACTGGCCGTACATGACCTCTGGTCCCCCCACGACATTACGCAGACAGCTCTCATCCAAGACGACGACGTAGAGGGGGCCATCCGGGACGAGGAACCGTTGCTGCCGGCTCAGCCGCGCCCTGACGCGCTCCGTCACTTCGTCACCGGTCGCGACGCGGGAGAACAGCGCATGCGCGTAGTCCTCCGTCTGCAACAGCCCGGGCATGACCCGCTCTTGATACTCCCGCAGCGCAACCGCCACCGCGTCCATCTCCGCCCGGCGCTTGAACCAATCAGGATGCGCGACCTCCGGATACCAGTCGATGCGGCCCCACAGTTTCTTCAGCACCCCACCGGTACCCAGCAGTTCGTCGCACTTCTCGGCGGAGGTCTCGTGCGGGACCCGCGTCCCCCGCTCGACTCTTGCCACCTGCGACCGATCGCACGGAATCTTCCTCGCCAGCTCCTCCTGGGTGAGTCCCGCCGCCTCGCGGAAGTGCCTCAGCACCTCTCCGAACACGGCGGCGTTGGTGGCGGCTGTTCCCCCCGTGGCGTTGCGTCGGCTCACGCATCCCCCTTTGTGACAGTCGGCGAGTGGCACGCGTCCGGCATTGCACCCCGGCACTCCGCAGAGCAACGCTGTACCTACCCAACGTAACTGGCCCGGGTGCGAACGGCCCGCCCTTCGCACAAGACCCCCGCGACCGTGCGACCGGTCCGGGGGCATGGCCACCAACTACCACGGAGTTGACGACGTGATGAACCGTATCGCGAGCCTGTTCCTGCCGCTGCTGCGGCTGTTATTTCCGGCCCCCGGGCGGCATCGGGCGCCCGGATCGCCGGCCGTCACCGCGCCCCGCGAGGTCGCGCCGCAGGCGGTCGCACCGCTCCGCGCGCCCGCCCGGCCGCCGGTGCTGCTCCGCGGCGAGGACGTCCCCCTCGTCCGCCCGTACGTCCTCACCGAGGCGGACCGCCGGGAGCGGCGGCTGCGGCGCGGGCGGCGGCGGGCGCTGTGGCTCGCGGTGCACGGCGTCGACGTCGGGCCGCGCCGCATCCACGGGATGGAGGTCGCCGCATGAGGGACCACGCCGACCGCACGCCACGGCTGCTGCCCTGGACGACCCCGGAGGGGAACCCGTGCTTCCTGCTCCCCAGCGACGGGACCGGGTACGTCTCCCGCCTCGCCGACCGGTTGGAGGCCGAGCAGCTCGGCTCCGCCGCCGTCCTCATCGAGGACGCGGAACGGGTCCTGGCCGACCGGTCCTGGACGCCCGGTGAACTGCACCTGCTGACCGTGGAATTGAAGAACTCCCTGGTCACCACCCATCGGGTCGCGGAGAGCCGGGGAGCGCGGTTGCCGGTGCCCGCCTACGAGCCGTACGAGGACCCGGACGACGACCCGGAGGACTACCCGGAGGACGCTCCCGACGACGGGCCGCGTCGGCCGTAGTCGCCGCGGGCCCGCCCCCAGACGTGGTGTCCCCCGACGGGAACCAGCGCGGCGGCGGCAGACGTGCCGCTCGCCCCGCCCCGTCCGCCCCCGTACGCGGGGTGCCGCCTCCGGGCGGTGAGGGACGCCGCCCCCGGGCCCTAGAACAGCTTCCCCGGATTGAGGATCCCCAGCGGGTCGAAGACCTGCTTGATGCCGCGGTGCAACTCCACGGTGTCCGGGCCCAGTTCGCGGGCCAGCCACTCCTTCTTCAGGACGCCGACGCCGTGTTCGCCGGTGATGGTGCCGCCCAGCTGGAGGCCGAGCGCCATGATGGCGTCGAACGACTCGCGGGCCCGCCGCTCCTCGTCGGGGTCGGCCGGGTCGAAGCAGACCAGCGGGTGGGTGTTGCCGTCGCCGGCGTGCGCGCAGACGCCGATGGTCAGGTCGTACTTCTCGGCGATGGCGGCGGCGCCCTCCAGCATCGCGGTGAGCTGCGAGCGGGGCACGCAGACGTCGTCGATGAGCATCGCGGGCTTGATCCGCTCCAGCGCGGTGAAGGTCAACCGCCGGGCCTGGAGGAGCATTTCGGACTCGGCTTCGTCCTCGGCGGGGACGACCTGGGTGGCCCCGGCCGCCTCGCAGAGGGCGCCGACGGCAGCGAGGTCGGCCGCCGGGTCGGGGGTGTCGAAGGCCGCCAGCAGCAGCACCTCGGTGGTCTCCGGCAGGCCCATCTGCGCCATGGCGTTGACCGCCCGGATGCTGGTGCGGTCCATCAGCTCCAGGAGGGACGGGGCGTGCCCCTCGGCCATGATCCGGCAGACCGCGTCGCCGGCCGCCGCCACCGAGCCGAACTCGGCGACCAGGGCGAGCTGCCGGGGCGGCTCGGGCTTGAGCGCCAGGGTGGCGCGGACCACGACGCCGAGGCTGCCCTCGGAGCCGACGAAGAGCCGGGTGAGGTCGTAGCCGGCCACGCCCTTGGCGGTGCGCCGCCCGGTCCTGATCAGCCGGCCGTCGGCGAGGACCACCTCCAGGCCGAGCACGTACTCGGCGGTGACGCCGTACTTCACGCAGCACAGGCCGCCCGCGGCGGTGCCGATGTTGCCGCCGATGGTGCACGTCTCCCAGCTGGAGGGGTCCGGCGGGTAGTACAGGCCGTGCTCGTTGACCGCGCGGGAGAGGACGGCGTTGACGACGCCCGGCTCGACGACCGCGATCCGGTCGACGGGGTTGATCTCCAGGATGCGGTCCATCTTGACCAGGGAGAGGACGATGCAGCCGTCGACGGCGTTGGCGGCGCCGGAGACCCCGGACCGCGCGCCCTGGGGGACAACCGGGACGCGCAGCGCGGTCGCCGTCCGCATCACGTGCTGGACCTGCTCGACGGTGCGCGGCAGGACGACCACGGCGGGGGTGCCGGCGTCGCAGAAGTTGGCCATGTCCCGGGCGTAGGAGCCGGTGACGTCGGGGTCGGTGAGCAGCGCTTCCCCGGGGAGCCCGGCGCGCAGGCGTTCGATGAGGTCCATGTCCTCAGCGTGGCACCCGTGGGCCGTACACGGAAGATCGCGTACGGCCCACTGGCGGCGGTTCCGGCCGGCAGACCAGTGCGGCCGGAACCGGGTCAGAGGTTGCCGCGCCGGTCCTGCTCGCGCTCGATGGCCTCGAAGAGGGCCTTGAAGTTGCCCTTGCCGAAGCCGAGGGAGCCGTGCCGCTCGATCATCTCGAAGAAGACGGTCGGGCGGTCCTGGACCGGCTTGGTGAAGATCTGCAGCAGGTAGCCGTCCTCGTCCCGGTCGGCGAGGATCTTCAGCTCGCGCAGCTCGTCGATCGGGACCCGGGTCTCGCCGACCCACTCGCCGAGGGTGTCGTAGTACGAGCCGGGCACGTCGAGGAACTCCACGCCCGCGGCCCTCATCTGGCGGACCGACGCCACGATGTCGTTGGTGGCCAGCGCGATGTGCTGGACGCCGGGGCCGCCGTAGAACTCCAGGTACTCGTCGATCTGGGACTTCTTCTTGGCGATGGCGGGCTCGTTGAGCGGGAACTTCACCTTCTTGGTGCCGTCCGCGACGACCTTGGACATCAGCGCCGAGTACTCGGTGGCGATGTCGTCGCCGACGAACTCCTTCATGTTGGTGAAGCCCATGACGTTGTTGTAGAAGGCCACCCACTCGTTCATCCTGCCGAGCTCGACGTTGCCGACGCAGTGGTCGATCGCCTGGAAGAAACGTTTCGTCGGAGCGGCGACCAGCGGCTCCGAGGCGACGAAGCCCGGCAGGTACGGCCCGTCGTAACCGGTGCGCTCCACGAGGGTGTGCCGGGTCTGCCCGTAGGTGGCGATGGCGGCCCGGACGACGGTGCCGTGCTCGTCCTTGGTCTCGTAGGGCTCGGTCAGGCCGGTCGCGCCGTGCTCGACGGCGTAGGCGTACGCCGCGCGGGCGTCCGGCACCTCGATGGCCAGGTCGATGACGCCGTCGCCGTGCGCGGCCACGTGGTCGGCGAGGAAGCGGCCCCACTCGGTGGTCGGCTTGACCACGGAGGTGAACACGAACCGGGCGCCGCCGGACTCCAGGACGTAGGAGGCCGTCTCGCGGCTGCCGGTCTCCGGGCCCTGGTAGGCGATCCGCTTCATGCCGAAGGCGGTGGAGTAGTAGTGCGCGGCCTGCTTGGCGTTGCCGACGGCGAAGACGACCGCGTCCATCCCCTTGACCGGGAAGGGGTCCGCCTGCCGGGCCGTGTGCGGGGTGGTGGGCTGGGTGTGCATCGTGGTGTCTGCCATGTCCGCAGAGTCCCGCCGATCCACAAGGTGCGCAATAGTTTGTGCATCCGCTGGGCACTCTGTATAGCAGTCCGCGGGTATCACCGAGCGTTCTGTACATGATGACCATCGAAATCGGAGGGTGCGGCGATGGCGATCGATCATTTGGACGGGGCACTGCTGGAACTGCTCGCCCGGGAGCCGCGGATCGGCGTCCTGGAGGCGTCCCGCCGGCTGGGGGTGGCCCGCGGGACGGTGCAGGCGCGCCTCGACCGGCTTCAGTCGAATGGAGTGATCAGGGGTTTCGGACCGGACGTGGACCCGGCGGCGCTGGGATATCCGGTGACCGCGTTCGCGACCCTGGAGATCAAGCAGGGCCAAGGCAGCGACGTACGGGCCCACTTGGCGGGCGTTCCGGAAGTGCTGGAGCTGCATACAACGACCGGGCACGGGGACATGCTCTGCAGGCTGGTGGCGCGGTCGAACGCCGATCTGCAGCGGGTGATCGACCGGGTCGTGGGCTTTGATGGCATCGTGCGGGCATCCACGGCGATTGTCATGGAAAATCCGGTTCCGCTGCGGATCATCCCGCTGGTGAAGCAGGCCGCGGGCGACTGAACCGCGGCGGGCCGGCCGCAGTGCGACGGACCGAGGAGGCGACGAGTGAGCTTCTGGGAGTACGTCGGCAGCCGGCACACCCAGCTGCTGACGGACACGTACCAGCACGCCAGCGCGGTCTTCCAGTGCATGGTGATCGCGACGGTGCTGGGCGTCGCGATCGGCGTCGCCACCTACCGCAGCGAATGGGCCGGCACGCTCGCCACCATGACCACCGCGACGATCCTGACCATCCCGTCCCTGGCCATGATCGGCCTGCTGATCCCGGTCGTCGGCCTCGGCGTCGCACCGACCGTCGTGGCGCTGACCCTGTACGGGCTGCTGCCGGTGGTCCGCAACGCCATCGTGGGGCTGCGCGGGGTGGACCCGGCCCTGGTCGACGCGGCCAAGGGCATCGGGATGTCGCGCCCGGCCCGGCTCTTCCGGGTCGAACTCCCGCTGGCCTGGCCGCCGATCCTCACCGGCATCCGGGTCGCCACCCAGATGCTGATGGGCATCGCGGCCATCGCCGCCTTCGCCTCGGGCCCCGGCCTCGGCAACGAGATCTTCCGCGGGATCGCCTCGCTGGGCAGCGCCAACGCGCTCAACCAGGTGCTCTCCGGGACGCTCGGGATCGTCGTCCTGGCGCTCCTCTTCGACGCCGCCTACGTCCTGATCGGGCGCCTGACCATCTCCAGGGGGATCCGTGCCTGAGCCGTACCCGAGCGACCCGAGCGCCACGGAGAACGCCGCGCGGCCGGCCGGTTCGGTGGGCGCCGCCATCCGGCTGGAGCACCTGACGAAGGCCTACCCGGGCACCCCCGCCCCGGCGGTGGACGACGTCAGCATGGAGATCAAGGCCGGCGAGACGGTGGTGTTCGTGGGGCCGTCCGGCTGCGGCAAGTCGACCACGCTGAAGATGATCAACCGGCTGATCGAGCCGACGTCGGGGCGGATCCGGATCGGCGACGAGGACGTCACCGCCATCGACCCGGTCCGGCTGCGCCGCAAGGTCGGCTACGCCATCCAGGCGTCCGGGCTCTTCCCGCACATGACGGTGGCGCAGAACATCGCCCTGGTGCCGAGGATGACCGGCTGGTCGAAGGCGCGCACCCGGGACCGGGTGGCCCAGATGCTCGACCTGGTCGGCCTGGACCCGGGCGAGTTCCACGACCGCTACCCCCGGCAGCTCTCCGGCGGCCAGCAGCAGCGGGTCGGGGTGGCCCGCGCGCTCGCCGCCGACCCGCCGGTGCTGCTGATGGACGAGCCGTTCGGCGCCGTCGACCCGATCACCCGCGACCACCTCCAGGACGAGCTCATCCGGCTCCAGCACGAGCTGCACAAGACCATCGTCTTCGTCACCCACGACTTCGACGAGGCGATCAAGCTCGGCGACCGGATCGCGGTGCTCCGCGAACGCTCGCACATCGCCCAGTTCGACACCCCGGAGGCCATCCTCACCAACCCGGCGGACGACTTCGTCTCCGGCTTCGTGGGCGCCGGAGCGGCGCTCAAGCGGCTGAACCTGACCCGGGTGCGGGACGTGGCGGTGGTCGACTTCCCCACCGCGCGGGTCGACGACCCACTCCAGTCGATCTTCGACCTGCTGCGCGACGGCGCCACCAACGAAGTGCTGCTGCTGGACCGCCACCGCCGCCCGTACAAGTGGCTGCGCCGCGGCGACCTCTCGCTCGCCAAACAGTCGCTGGCCCGGGCCGGCACCCTGGTCACCGACACGGTGACCCTGGACGCGACGCTGCGCGACGCCCTGGAGGCGGTGCTGACCGACAGCGCGGGCCGGGTCGCGGTCACCGGCCGGCGCGGCGAGTTCCTCGGTGTGGTCGACATGGAGACGCTGATGAACAACGTCCACGAACTGCTGGAGGCGGACCGCCTGGAGGCCCTGGAGCACCAGCACGAACTCCAGGCGCTGCGCGCCCACCGGACCCAGCTCGCCCAGGAGGGCCTGAACGGCGCGGGCGGGGCCGAGCGCGGCCCGGGAGGCCGGGCGTGACGCCGGGCGCCGGATCGGGCGGCGGGGGCCGCAGACGGCCTCCTGAGGGGCCCGGCGGGGCGGCTCCACCGGACGGCGCGGAGACCGCTGAGCGGGAGGTGGCGTCCGGGACGGCGCCGACCCGCTCCGCCCCGGTGGGCGGGCGCCGGATCAGCTGGCAGAAGTGGACGTTCATGCCGGCGTTCCTGACCGCCGCGCTGCTGGCGACCTGGCTGTGGTTCCGCGGCGCCCGTCTGGACTCCATCGCCCACCAGGCGGTCGACCACGGCAAGGTGTGGCTGGCGCTGCGCCAGCACCTCCAACTGACCGCCGTCTCCACCATCTTCGTGCTGGTGATCGCGATCCCGCTGGGCATCGCGCTGACCCGGCCGCGGCTGCGCCGGGCCACCCCGTTCGCGATGGCCGTCGCCAACCTCGGGCAGGCCGTCCCGGCGCTCGGCCTGCTGGTGCTGCTGGTCATCTGGCTCGGCATCGGCGCCCGTTCGGCGATCGTCGGCATGGTGGTCTACGCCGTCCTGCCGGTGCTGGCCAACACCATCGCCGGGCTGCGCGGCATCGATCCGACGCTGACCGAGGCGGCCCGCGGGATCGGCATGTCCCCGCTGGGCGTGCTGACCAAGGTCGAACTCCCGCTGGCCGTCCCGCTGATCCTGGCCGGGGTGCGCACCGCGCTGGTGCTGAACGTGGGCACCGCGACGCTGGCCACGTTCGGCGGGGGCGGCGGGCTGGGCGACCTCATCTCGGCGGGCATCATCACCCAGCGGATGCCGGTGCTGATCCTGGGCTCGGTGCTGACCGTGGCGCTGGCGCTACTGGTCGAGTGGCTCGCCTCGCTGGCCGAACTGCTGTTGCGGCCGCGCGGATTGGAGGTGGCCACATGAGGGGGCAGAGCGGCCCGAGGGTGCGGAACGGCCCGAGGGTGCGGCGCGGCAGGCTCGCGGCGGTCGGCGCGGCACTGCTGGCGGCCGCGGCGCTCGGCGGCTGCGGGCTGGTCAGCGGCAGCCCGATGACCGACGACGTCGTCCCCGGGACGGTCGGCCGGGGGCTGCCCCTCAAGGGCGCCCAGCTCACCGTCACCTCCAAGGAGTTCACCGAGAACATCATCCTCGGCCAGATCATGGGGCTGGTCTTCAAGGCGGCCGGCGCCACCGTCGTCGACAAGACCAACATCCAGGGCACCATCGGCGCCCGGGAGGCGGTCCGCACCGGCACCGCGGACGGGATGTACGAGTACACCGGCACCGGCTGGATCACTCACCTCGGGCACGTCAAGCCGATCCCGGACCCGCATCAGCAGTGGGTGGCGGTACGCGACGCCGACCTGCGCAACGGCATCGTCTGGCTGCCGCAGTCCCGGCTGAACAACACCTACGCGCTGGCGCTGAACGCCGCCAACGAGCAGAAGTACCGGGTGCGCACCCTCTCCGACGTCGCCGCACTGCTGAAGAAGGACCCCCGCGCGGTCACGCTGTGCGTGGAGAACGAGTTCGCCACCCGCAACGACGGCCTGCCCGGCATGGCGAAGGCGTACGGCATGGACATCCCGCCCGGCAACGTCCGGCGGATGACCGGCGGCGTGGTCTACACCGAGACGGCGAAGGGGACGTCCTGCACCTTCGGCGAGGTCTTCACCACCGACGGCCGGATCAAGGCGATGGGGCTGACCGTCCTCGCCGACGACAAGCGCTTCTTCCCGAACTACAACGCCGCGCCGTCGATCAACGCCGCCGCGCTGCGGAAGTACCCGCAGATCGCCGCCGTCCTCGCCCCGGTCACCGCCGCCCTGGACAACGAGGTCGCCCAGAAGCTCAACGCCGAGGTCGACGTCGAGGGCCGCGATCCGCACGAGGTGGCCAAGTCGTGGCTGCTCCGGGAGGGCTTCATCAGGAAGGGCGGCGGCTAGGGACGACGGGCCCCGGGCCCTCGGCTCAGCCGGTGCAGCTGGGCACCGCACCGCCGGAGTTGAGGGCCTTCAGGGCGTCCACCGCCCCGTCCAGGGAGGTGATCGGGATCAGCCGCATCCCTTGGGGGAGCTCGGCGCGGGCATCCGTGCACTCCTGGCGCGGGACGAGGAAGACCGTCGCGCCGTCGCGGTGCGCGGCCTGGGTCTTGAGCGCCACCCCGCCGACCGCGCCGACCGCGCCGTCGGCGTCGATGGTGCCGGTCCCCGCGATGGTCCGGCCGCCGGTGAGGTCGCGCCCGGCGCCGTCGCCGGCCAGCTTGTCGACGATGCCCAGCGCGAACATCAGGCCGGCGCTGGGCCCGCCGACGTCCGCCAGGCTCAAGGTGACCTTGACGTCCTTGGGGGACTTCCCCAGCCGGCCCAGTGCGGCCCGGGTGGCACTGTCCTGCGACTGCTTCATCTGCTCCGCGTTGTGCTCGGCGATCTCCTCGGTGTTGTTGCCCACCGGGTAGACCGAATCCCGCGGCATGACCGCCTCGTCGGTGCGGAACCACGCCCGGACCACGTCCGGCAGGTGGACGGAGGCGTCCGGGCCGGTGGCGGTGATGGAGGTCATCCGCAGCTGCCCGCTGGTGTCGCGGGTGGGGGGGCCGGCGACGGTGATCACGGGTTTGCCCTTGTCGTCGCCGAGGACGTTGGCGGTGATGCCTGGATAGGCGACCGAGTACGGCAGCGGTGCCAGGGCCGCGGTGACGAGGACGGCGAGGACGAGGGCGGTGCAGACCAGCAGGGCACGGGCGCGTGAGGACACTCCGCCACCCTAAATGACCCCCGCCCCGCCCGCCCCGTGCGGCGCCCTGGCCACACGGCAGCGGCACAGGGTCACCACATGGCGCACGTGATCGCCACGGGCACGCGGACCGGCGGCGGGCCGCCGCGTCAGCGCAGCGCCTCGGCGACCTCCCGGGCCGCGTCCACCACCCGCGGCCCGATCTGCTCCGCGACGGTGTCCGTGAGCATCACCACGCCCACGCTGCCCTCGATGCCGCTGACCCCGAGCAGCGGAGCCGCGGCACCGCTGGCACCGGCCTCCAACTCCCCGTGCGTCAGGGCGAGTCCGGCGTCCTGGAGGCGGCCCTGGCGGGCCTTGAGGATCGCCCGCCCGGCGGCCCCGCGGTCCAGCGGATGGCGGAACCCGGCCCGGTAGGCGACGTGGTAGTCGGTCCAGGTCGGCTCGACCACCGCGACCGCCAGCGCCTCGGTGCCGTCGACGAGGGTGAGGTGGGCGGTGGCGCCGACGTCCTCGGCGAGCGACCGCAGCGCCGGCAGTGCGGCCTCTCTGACCAGGGGGTGGACCTGACGGCCCAGGCGCAGCACGCCCAGTCCGACCCGGGCCCGGCCGCCGGCGTCCCGGCGCACCAGAGCGTGCTGCTCCAGCGTCGCCAGCAGGCGGTAGACCACGGTGCGGTTGACGCCGAGCTTGTGCGAGAGCTCGGTGACGGTCAGCCCGTGATCGGTGTCGGCGAGCAGTTTGAGGACGCGCAGTCCTCGGTCGAGCGTCTGGGAGGTCTCTGCGGTCACGACGCCCCCTCCTGAAGTGAGTGGCGGCGTCCGTGCGCGGCGCACTGCCCGTCCCGGAGCAGCGCGCAGGAGCCGCCGGCCGCTTTGCACCGGCTGCGCTCCGCGGCGGCGCTGCCACGGGGCGTGTGCGTGACCGGGACAGTAGCGAGCCACTCCGGTCAGCGGAAGAGTCCGTCCAGAATCCGGGCTTTCACGCCCGGAATATCCGCTCTCGTCCGCACCGTGGCCCTCTCCGACGGGGGCCAGGTCGCGCCACCGTGACCGGCCCGTGACTTCCGGCCGCGCGCCGCCCGGCGCTGCGCGGCGCGCTCCGCACACCACTTCCGCACGGAACCCGCACCGCGCCTCCCCGACGCGTCCCCCGGACCGACACCGGCCGGACCCGTCACCACTGGCACCATCGGCACCATCGGCACCACTGGCGCCACCGGCACTACTGACACCACTGGCACCACCGGCTCCGGCCCGCCGGGCCGCCGGGCCGGGCCGCGGCCGCGAACGCGCTCAGCGCATCCGCGTGGCCCACTCCCGCACCTTCTTGATGCGTTCGTTGAGCTGCCCGGCCGTCGCCTCCGCGCTCGGCGGGCCGCCGCACGTCCGGCGCAGCTCGGTGTGGATCACCCCGTGCGGTTTGCCGCTCTGGTGGACGTAGGCGCCCACCAGCGTGTTGAGCTGCTTGCGCAGCTCCAGCAGCTCCTTGTGCGTGACCACCGGCCGCCGCTCGGCGGGCATCTCCAGCAGGTCCGCCTCCGCGTCCGGCTTCTTCCGGCTGTGCGCTATCTGCCGCGCCTGCCGCTTCTGGAGCAGCATCTGCACCTGGTCGGGCTCCAGCAGGCCGGGGATGCCGAGGTAGTCCTGCTCCTCCTCGCTGCCGGCGTGCGCCTGCATGCCGAACTCGGCGCCGTCGTAGAGCACCCGGTCGAAGACCGCCTCCGACTCCAGCGCCTCGAACGAGAACTGCTCCTGCTCCCCGGTGTCCTCGTCCTGCTCCTTGTTCGCCTCGTCCATCTCCTTCTCGGACTCGGCGTACGGGTCCTCCTCGCCGTCCTTCTTCGGCTTGTCGAGGACGTGGTCGCGTTCGACCTCCATCTCGTTGGCGAAGCCGAGCAGCGACGGGACGGTGGGGAGGAAGACGGACGCGGTCTCACCGCGCTTGCGGGACCGGACGAAGCGGCCGACCGCCTGCGCGAAGAACAGCGGGGTGGAGATCGTGGTGGCGTACACGCCGACCGCGAGCCGGGGCACGTCGACGCCCTCGGACACCATCCGGACCGCGACCATCCAGCGGTCGTCGGAGTGCGAGAAGTCGTCGATGCGCTGCGAGGCGCCGGAGTCGTCGGAGAGCACGAGCGTCGCGCCCTGCCCGGTGATCTCCCGGATCAGCTTGGCGTACGCGCGGGCCTGCTCCTGGTCGGAGGCGATCACCAGGGCGCCGGCGTCCGGGATGCCCTTGCGGACCTCGCTCAGCCGGCGGTCGGCGGCCCGCAGCACGTTCGGCATCCAGTCGCCGCGCGGGTCCAGCGCGGTGCGCCACGCCTGGGAGACCGCGTCCTTGGTCATCGGCTCGCCCAGCCGCGCCGCGATCTCGTCGCCGGCCTTGGTGCGCCAGCGCATGTTCCCGCTGTAGGAGAGGAAGATGACCGGCCGGACGACGCCGTCGGAGAGCGCGTTCCCGTAGCCGTAGGTGTAGTCGGCCGACGACCGGCGGATCCCGTCGTTGCCCTCCTCGTACGCCACGAACGGGATGGGGTTGGTGTCGGATCGGAAGGGCGTACCGGTCAGCGCCAGCCGCCGGGTCGCCGGCTCGAACGCCTCCAGGCACGCCTCGCCCCACGACTTCGAGTCACCGGCGTGGTGGATCTCGTCGAGGATGACCAGGGTCTTGCGCTGCTCGATCCGGTTGCGGTGCAGCATCGGGCGCACCCCGACACCGGCGTAGGTGATCGCGATGCCGTGGTACTCGCGGCCCAGCGGCCCGGCGCTGTACTCCGGGTCGAGCTTGATCCCGATCCGGGCCGCGGCCTCCGCCCACTGCTTCTTCAGGTGCTCGGTCGGCGCGACGACGGTCACCTGCTGCACGACGTGGTGGTGCAGCAGCCACGAGGCGAGGGTCAGCGCGAACGTCGTCTTGCCGGCGCCGGGCGTGGCCACGGCGAGGAAGTCTCTCGGCTGGGTCTGGATGTACCGGTCCATGGCCGCCTGCTGCCAGGCACGCAGCTTGTTCGCGGTACCCCACGGGGCCCGCCCCGGGAAGGCCGGGGACAGGTGATGGCTGTTGGTGGCGCTGGTGGTAGTAGTCACGGTCTCCGTCGGCTGAAGTCGGCGATCGGCAACCGCGTCAGCCTACCGGTGCCCCGCTTTCCCCCCGACGCGGAACGGCCGCTCCCGCCCGGGGGTGGGAGCGACGTCACACCGCACCGGCTGCCGATGGGGGCGGTGCCCAGTGCCGGGCGTCGCGCGGCAGACGGGAATGCGACGACAGGTGCTAGAGCTCCACCGACGGCCGGGGCCCGTCCACCGCTTTCGGGCGCAGCCGGGCGGCCACCACCGCGCCGACGACCGCCACCACCGCCATCGCCGCGAAGACCGCCAGGAACGCCGCGGGGTGGCTCACCGGGGCGGCGCCGCCGGTGGTGGCCGGCGCGGCACCGCCCGCGGCGATCGAACCGCCGCCGAAGGCCACGAACAGCACCCCGCTGACGCCGACGAAGGTCACATTGCCCAGCGCATCGGACATCTGGAGGGACGAGGAGTTGCTGCCCGCCTCCTCCGGACGGGACAGCTTCAGCAGCAGCACCCCGCCACTGGAGATGTTCAGGCCCATGCCGAAGCCGCCGATCGTCCACGCCGCGGCCACCGTCCAGACCGGCACCGCGTCGATCAGCACCAGCGGCACCAGCAGGATCGCCGTCGCCAGCAGCGCCATGCCCAGGCCCATCAGCCGCTCGCGGTGCGGGTCCAGACGCGGGCGGCTCTGGACGTACGAGCCGAGCGCCCAGGTCAGGCCGCCGCCGGTGAGCGAGAGCCCGGCCAGGGTGGCGGACAGCCCGCGCTGGGTGACCAGCAGCAGCGGGATGAAGCTCTCGGCCGCCACCAGCGACCCGGCGGCCAGACCGCGCATCAGCACCACCGCCGGCAGCCCCCGCGCCGCCCGGAACGTGCCGCGGGGCAGCAGTCGCACGATGGCCGGGGCCAGCAGCGCCAGCCCGACGGCGGCCGGCAGCAGCGCGCCCCG
Organism: Streptomyces sp. CB02959; assembly: GCF_002803155.1. Classification (GTDB taxonomy): domain Bacteria; phylum Actinomycetota; class Actinomycetes; order Streptomycetales; family Streptomycetaceae; genus Streptomyces. The sequence goes on along the minus strand of NZ_NNBP01000019.1, from coordinate 105,256 downwards.
GTCCGGGTGCTGGCCCGCGTACTGCAACAGCGACGCACCCACCGCGACCGCCAGGGCCAGCAGGCAGCGGCGGCTGCCGAGGATGCCCCGAAGGCCGGCGTCCGGGCCCGGGGCGGTGCGCGGCAGCTTGCGCAGCGCCGGCAGCATCACCGCGAGCGGCAGGAGTATCAGCACGGGTATGGAGAGGAACACCCAGCGCCAGCCGAACTGCTCGGTGACCGTCCCGGCGACCAGCGGGCCGACTATCACCGGCACCACCCAGGCCGCCGAGAACGACGCCATGACCGACGGCCGCAGCCGCTCGGGATAGCCGCGGCCGACGACGACGTACAGCGCCACCACGGCCAGGCCGCCGCCCAGGCCCTGGACCCCGCGCCCGGCGACGAACATGCCCATGCCCTGCGCCCCGCCGGCGATCAGCAGCCCCGCGCCGAACGCGGCGATCCCGCTGAACAGCGGCGCCAGCGGTCCGCGCCGGTCGCTCCACACACCGGAGAGCGCCATGGCGAACAGGCTGGCCGTGAAGAAGGCCGAGAAGGCGAAGGCATAGAGCCCGATGCCGTCGAGGGCGTGGGCCGCCACCGGCATGGCGGTGTTCACCGCGCTCGCCTCGAAGGCGATGAGGGAGACGACGGAGATGATGCCGAGGGTCAGGGCGCGGTGCTCCCGTCCGAGGACGCCTCCGGAGCCGTCCGGGGGCGGGGTGGCGGCACGGGCGGCAAGTACGGCGGGTGCGGCGGTACTGCCCGCGGCGGCGGGGGCGGCCGCGTCCGCGGGGCTCGAAGGATCAGCGGTCATCGGGCCAGCGTAAGGGCCGTAGGGTACTTGCGCCCCTGTCCGGAGTCGGGGATTCCCTCCGCCGTCGGTCCTACGCCGCACACCGCTCCCCGGCCCCGCGGCCGCGTCCCGGCCACCGCGCCGCCCCGGACCGTCCGGCAGGCTGTCCACATGCCGTACTTCCGCACCTACGACGACGCCGAGCTGCACTACCGCGTGCTCGGGCCCGCCGACTCCCCGCTGCCGCCCCTGGTGTGCCTGGCCGGCGGCCCCGGGCGGGACGCCGCGTACCTGGGGGATCTGGGCGGCCTGGCCGTACACCGGCAGCTGATCGTCCCGGACAGCCGCGGCACCGGCGCCTCCCCGGCCGCCGCCGATCCCGGCCGATACGCCTTCCCGCGCCTCGCCGAGGACGTCGAGGCGCTCCGCGCCCACCTCGGCCTCGAACGCTTCGCCCTGCTCGGCCACGACGCGGGGGCCACGCTGGCGCAGGCGTACGCGGCGGCCCACCCGGAGCGGCCGACCCGCCTGGTGCTGGTCTGCCCCGGCTCCCGCCTCCAGGACGAACTCCCCGACGACGCACGGGAGATCTTCGCGTCCCGGATGCACGAGGAGTGGTGGCCGCGGGCCGCGGTGGCGGTGCAGGAGCTGACCGAGGCGTCCGACCTGGCGGAGGTCCGCGATCTGCTGCACGCCGCGGCACCGCTGGCCTACGGGCGGTGGGACGAACCGCAGCGGGCCCACGCGGCCACCGAGGGCGCGCAGTTGCGGCCCGTACCGCGGGCGGGCTTCTGGCAGGGCGTGGACGAGCCGACCCGGGAGGCACTGCTGGCGGGGCTGCGGCGGGTCGACTGCCCGGTCCTGGTGGTCACCGGCGACCGGGACGGGGTGGTCGGGATGCGCGCGGGCGAGCTGGTGGCCGCCGCCTTCCCGCACGGCCGGGTGCGTCCGCTGCACCTCGTGGGGCACTACCCCTGGGTGGACGAGCCGGAGCTCTTCCGCCCCCTCGTGGAGGAGTTCCTCCGGGCCTCCTGAGGCCGCCGGACCACCGCCCACCGCCCGTTCGTGAACCGCGTGTTGCAGCCTCGTGGCAGCCCGCCCGCCGCTCTTGTCCGGCCCCCCACCCCGCGGCCTAGAGTCGGGACAGCACCGCACCCCGGCCGTGTGCCCGAGTGGTTCAGGGACTCGCCTGCAAAGCGAGTTACGCGGGTTCGATCCCCGCCACGGCCTCTGTACGCGCAACGCCTCGACAGGCAGCGCGCGAGCGCTTCGGCGCAGCCACCCGAAGGCGGCCCCGACAACCGCGGGGACCGCCTTCAGTCCGGCCCGCACGCCACGGCACCCGCACGCCACGGCGCCCGCGCGACGCCGGCGCGCCCTCGACGCACCGGCACCACCACGGCTTCGCTACGGCATCACCGCGGCATCACTACGGCATCTGCGACGTCTGCACCGGCTGTGCCACCGCCGCCTGCGGCCGGATCGGCAGCCGGCCGATCGGCCGGCCGGTGGCGGCCCGGACCGCCGACGCCACCGCGGCCGGCGAGGTCACGACCGGCACCGCGCTGGCCGCCTTGGCGCCGAACGGCGCGATCACATCGCGCTCCTCGACGAGCTTGACGATCCGGATGTCCGGCGCGTCCAGCGCGGTCGGCAGCGCATAGCCGGTCAGGTCGGGGTGGCGGACCTCGCCGCGGGTGGTGCGGAGGTTCTCCATCAGCGCGGCGCCCAGGCCCTGGGTGACCCCGGCCTCGATCCGGGCCCGCAGCTGGCGCGGGTTGAGCACCCGGCCGACGTCCTGCGCCACGGACATCTCCACCACCCGGACGGTGCCCAGTTCGATGTCCACGTCGGCGACGCAGCGGATGGCGCAGAACGCGAGGCCGACGAACGCATCGCCCTGACCGGTCTCGTCCAGCGGCTCGGTGGGGTGCGGCCGGCACTGGGCGGTGGCCCACAGTTCCTTGCCGTCCAGCGCCTCGGCAACGGTGGTGCTGAGCACCCCGTCGTAGGAGGTGATCTTGCCGTCGGCGATCTGGAGCAGCTCCGTGGACATCCCGAACGTGTGGGCCAGCGGCTGGAGGAGCTGGGTGCGGACCATCTTCGCGGCCCGCTCGACGGCGCCGCCGGAGACCCAGGTGTGCCGGCCGTGGCAGGCCCGACCGGCCGGCGGCTGGTCGGTGTCCACGCCCGCGACGTGCACCTCCTCGACGCCCAGCGTCTCCTGGACGATCTGCCGCGCCAGCGTCGCGAACCCGGAACCGGTCTCCACCGCGGCGCAGATGACGGTGGCGACCGAGCCGCTGACCTTCACGGTCGCGGTGGACACCTCGTCGGCGCCCTCCGCGCCCAGCATGTGCACCATGCCCAGCGCGTAGCCGACCCCGCGCCGGACCGCGCCCGGCTCGCCCGCGCCCTCGGTGCCGCCCGGCAGCAGCCACTCCGCCTCGGGGGTGTCCTTGGGCAGCTCGGGCAGCGGCGCCTCGGTGACGGCGCGCAGGAGTTCGGCGACCGGGGCGGGGCAGGTGACGGTCTGCCCGGTGGGCAGCAGGTCGCCGGTGGCCATGACGTTGCGGCGGCGGATCTCGTCCGGCTCCAGGCCCAACTGGGCGGCGAGCTTGTCCATCTGGCCCTCGTAGGCGGCGCAGACCTGGAGCGCGCCCTCGCCGCGCATGTGCCCGGACGGCGGGTTGTTGGTGCGGACCGCCCAGCCCTCGACGACGGCGTGCGGGACGACGTACGGGCCGCAGGAGAACGAGACCGCGGCGGCCAGCGCCTCGGCGGAGGTGTCCGCGTAGGCCCCGGCGTCCATCAGGATCTGCGCCTCCACCTTCACCAGCTTGCCGTCGCCGTCCGCGTGGTGGCGGTAGCGCAGCAGCGTGGGGTGGCGGTGGGCGTGCGTGAGGAAGGACTCCTCCCGGGTGGCGGCCAGCTTCACCGGGCATCCCGTACGGAGCGCCAGCAGGCCCAGGGACAACTGGATGCCGGGGTCCTCGCGGTCGGCGGTGGCACCGGGCACGCCGGTCACCACGACCTTGACCTGCTCGGGCTGCAGGCCGAAGGAGGCGGCGGCCAGATCGCGGTCGGCGTGCGGGTCGGTGGAGGCGGTGTAGATCTCCACCCCGCCGTCCGGGCGCGGCACCGCGAGACCGGCCTCGGCCCCGATGGGCGCCGGGTCCTGGCGGCCGATCCGGTAGAAGCCCTCGACCATCACCTCGCCGACCGCCTCGGCGTCGCCGAAGCGGAGCGGGATGTGCCGGATGAGGTTGCCGTCGGGGTGCAACGGCTCGGCCTCGAAGGCGAGTTGGGGATCGGTGACGGCCTCCAGGACCTCGTACTCGACCACGATGGCGGCGGCGGCCAGCCGGGCCGTGTCCGGGTGGTCGGCGGCCACCGCGGCGATCGGCTCACCGTGGTAGCGGACCTCGTCCCTGGCGAACACCGGGCGGTCGGCGATGCCCCGGCCGTGCCCCTTGTCGCCGGGCACGTCCTCGTGCGTGACGACGGCGCGCACGCCCGGCATCTCCGTGGCGTGCCGGGTGTCCACGGACCGGATCCGGGCCCGGGGGTGCGGGGACCGCAGCACCGCCGCCCACAGCAGGCCCTCGGCCCACAGGTCGGCGGCGTACGGGAAGGTGCCCTCGGCCTTGGCCGCCGCGTCGGCGGGCGTCAGGGAGACGCCCAGCCCGTGCGGCGGCGGTTCGGCGGGGATCTGGACGCCCGCGGGGGGCGTCGCGGTGACGGCTCCGGCGCCGTCGGTCGTACCGCTCATGCCGAGTCCTCGCTCCGCTCGCCCGCGCATCCGCCGGGCGCGCACCTCTTGACGAATCTCCCCCAGCCGTCGGCCGCGGGTACCCCCACGCTGCGCTCGCTCATCCGGCGCCCCCCGGCTGCGGATCCTGGTGGTGCGGTGCCCCGTCCATCGGGTCGGCGGGACCCGCCTGGTGGGGGATGCGGGCGGCTTCGGCCGGCGCCGGCTCGGCGACGGCCGACTCGGCGGCCTCGGCACGGGACTTCACGACCTCGGCGACGGCGTCCAGGACACCGCGGTACCCCGAGCAGCGGCACAGGTTGCCGCAGAGCGCCTTGCGGGTCTCCAGCTCCGTGGGGGCGTGATTGCCCTCCAGGAGGTCGTGCACGGTCATCGCCATGCCCGGTACGCAGAAGCCGCACTGGACCGCCCCGGAGGCGGCGAGCGCCTGCTGGACGTCGGAGGGCACGCCGTGCTGCGCCAGCCCCTCGACGGTGCGGACCTCGCTGCCGGCCGCGGTGGCGGCGGGCACCAGGCAGGAGGCGACCAGCCGCCCGTCCACCTGGACCGAGCAGGCCCCGCACTCCCCTTGGGAGCAGCCGTCCTTGGCCCCGGCCAGGCCGAGCCGTTCGCGCAGCACGTACAGCAGCGACTCGCCGATCCAGGCGTCGGTGACGGGCCGGTCGGCGCCGTTGACGCGCAGCAGGTAGGAGGCGGAGGGGTGTTCGTCGTGGCTGTCGAGGACGGCCTCGGCGGCGTCCGGCGCGGCAGCGACGTCGGGGGCGGCGGGGGCCGCCTCGGGCGCGGGGTGCGCCGCGGCCTCCTCGACGACGTGGGCGGCCGGTCCGGCGGGCGCGGCGGCCTCGGCGGGGGCCGGCTCGACGGGCGCGGCGGGGGCCGCGGCGGGCTCCGCCGGGAGGTCGGCCGGGGCATCCGGGGCGGGCGCCTCCGGAGCGCCGGGCAGCGGATCCGCCGCCACCGGGGCGGCGGCCACGGCCTCGGCAGGGACCTCGGGGTGCGCCACGGGCGTCGCGGGCCCGGCGGGGGCGTACTCCTCGACCGGCGCGCCGGGTGCGGCACCGGGGCCGGCGACCACGCCGTGGCCGTCACCGAGGACGAACTGCCCCGTGGTGTCGAGCTGTTCGCCCTCCACCACCGGGACCGACCACCCTTCGGCGCCTCCCGGGGCGGGCACCTCGGCGGCGGCCTCCTGGCCGGCTGCGGAGTCCTGGACCGCGGCGGCGCCGTGTCCCGCGGGCGCTTCCTGGCCCGCGACGACATCCTGGCCCGCGGCCGCGTGGGCCTGCTCCTGCGGGGACGGGTGCGCGGCCGGCGGCCACTGGGCCAGCGCGTCGGCGGGCAGCGACCAGTGGCCGGTCGCACCCGCCGCGCCCGGCGCGTACGGGTCGGCGGCGGGCGCCGGGAACGGCTCCCCCGCGGCGCCGCCCTCACCGGCGCCGACGGCACCGCCCGCGTCGACGGTCCCGGCGGTCCCGCTCGTGGCGTTGAGCCCGGCGGTGAAGTTCCAGTGGCCGGTGGCACCGGCCTCCCCGGGGGCGGACGCGCCGGCGCCGCCGTCGTACGGCGCGCCGGGGTAGCCGCCGTCCTGGTAGGACGCGGCGCCGCCGTGCCCGGTCAGCCGGTCGTCGCCGACCAGGTACTCACCGGACTCCTCCAGGGTGTCATCGACCGCGGGGACGGTCCAGGCGCCACCGGCCGCCTCCGGGCTGCCGGCGACCGGCCAGTGCACCTGGTCGCCGCCCCACGCCTGGGCGCCCTCGGGCACGTTGGCCTGATAGCCCGCGGACGGGTCCTGGTGCGGTGCGTGCCCCTGCTGTGCCGCCGGGGCGTAGCCCGCCGCGGGGTCGGCGTAGCCGGCCGACGGGTCGGCGAACGGCATCGTCCACTGCCCGGTGGCCGCCGGGTCGGTGCCGGGGCCCGGCACCGGGGGCGCGGCGGGGTGCGCGGGGAACGAGGCGGGCGGGGTGTAGCCGTGGCCGGGGGCGGCCAGCGGCTCCGTGCCCGGAGTGCCGTAACCGGCCCCGTACGCCCCGGTGGTGAAGCCTTCCGGGAGCTGGACGAAGGCGGTCGCCTCCGACTCGTACTCGCCGCCCGGCGGCAGCGGCTGCCACCCCTGCTCGGGGTGCGGCTGCTGCGGGTGACGGTGGTCTGCGTTGCTCACGAGAGCGCCCTCCCAAGTGCGCGGCGGGCCAGGGCTGCCACCGTACGGCGCAGGTGCAGCGCGGCCGGCGGCAGGGTCTCCGGTTCGGAGCCGTCCTGCGGCGGCGCCGGGTCGGGGATGCAGGCGGCGGCCACGTAGTCGCCGAAGGCGGCCAGCGCCTCGGGGACCAGGCCGCGTTCGCCGTCCCAGTCGATGAGCGAGGCCACCCACTGCTCGGCCTCCAGCGGGCGCAGCGGCATGGCCGCGACCGCGCCGACCGCGCAGCGCACCGAGCGCCGGGCCGGGTCCAGGACGAGCGCGACGGAGGCGGTGGCGCGGCCGGGGCCGGTGCGCCCGGTGGCCTTGAGGAAGGTCTGCGGGGCGTGCAGCAGCGGCACCCGTACGAAGCCGACGAGTTCACCGGGGCTCAGCATCTCGCGGCCGGTGAGCAGGTGGCTGACCGGGATCTCGCGGCGGGCGCCCCCGGGGCCGGCGATGACCAGCGTGGCCTCCAGGGCGGCGAGCACCGGGAGGGTGTCGCCCGTGGGGGCGCAGCTGACGATGTTGCCGCCCAGGGTCCCGGCGTTGCGGATCTGCGGCGGGCCGGCCGCGCGGGCCGCGGCGGCCAGGCCCGGGATCAGGGCGGCGAAGTCGGGGCGCCCCATCCGGGCGAGGGTGAGGCCGGCGCCGAGCAGCGCATGGCCGTCCAGGTACTGCCAGCCGCGGATCTCGCTGATCCGGCCGAGGCCCACCAGGCCCGCGGGTCTGAGGAGTCCGGCGTTGACCGCCGCCATGAGGTCCGTGCCGCCCGCGACGGGCACGGCGGCGGGCATGGCGGTCAGTGCCGCCACCGCCTCGTCGAGCGAGGCCGGCAACGTCACCGATTGCGACGCCTGCGGTGCGTGCGTGGTCAACCCAGCTGCCCCTTCCCCGGTGTCCCGGCAGTTCCGCTCCGCCGTACGGTACGTGCTCACAGCCCGGACGTGGCAACTCTGGCACATCTTCGCGGGCCCGGTACGCGCGAGGGTCCGCGAAGCGGTGTTCCGTCCTCGAACAGGGCGCTGGTCCGGTTTCGTCCGCCGGTTCCGGTCACCGGGCACCACCGTTCCAGGGTCCGGCCGGACGGGCGCCCCCCTTGCACGGCGGCTCACACGTTTGGGGGCGCCCCGTCGAAGGGGCGTCCGAGGATGCCGGGGCGTTTCTGCCAGGGGTGCGGGCCGCCGGGCGGGCGGTAGCCGACGCCGAGGGCGTCGAGGCGGGCGTAGTGGTGGGTCATCCGGCGGGTGAAGTCCTGGTAGTCGCGGGCCGGCGGGGCGGGCAGCCGGGACCAGGCGACCTCGGCGAGCGCGGCCAGCCGCGGGAAGACCTGGTAGTCGAGGCGCTGCTGACTGTCCATCCCCTCGGTCCAGGTGTTGGCCTGGGTGCCGAGGACCCGTTCGGCCTGTTCGTCCGTCAGGTCCGGCGGCACCGGCTCGAAGCGGTAGACGTCCTCCAGGGTCCGCACGTAGCCGATCGGCACCGGCTCGTCGGGGGAGGCGTGCTGACGGTGGTCCAGATACACCTGCTGCTCGGGGCACATGACGACGTCGTGGCCGGCCTTGGCGGCGGCGATGCCGCCCGCGTACCCGCGCCAGGAGGAGACCGCCGCCCCCTCGGCCAGGCCCCCTTCGAGGATCTCGTCCCAGCCGACGAGCCGCCGGCCGCGGTCGGTGAGCCAGCGGTCGAAGTGGCGGATGAACCAGCTCTGCAGGCCGTCCTCGCCGTCCAGGGACAGGGCGGCGATCCGGGCCTGGGCGGTGGGCGACGCCCGCCACTGGTCCTTGGGGCACTCGTCGCCGCCGAGGTGCACGAACCGCGACGGGAAGAGCCCGAGCACCTCCTCCAGCACGTTTTCGTAGAAGCGCAGGGTGTTGTCGGTGGGCGCCAGTACGTTGGGATTGACGCCCCAGGTGTCCCAGACCTTCAGGGAGGTGGTGTCGATGACGTCGGTGTTGCCGAGCTCCGGGTACGCCGCGATGGCGGCCTGCGAGTGCCCGGGGACATCGATCTCGGGGACGACGGTGATCTGCCGCTCGGCGGCGTAGGCGACGATCTCGCGGAGGTCGTCCTGGGTGTAGTAGCCGCCGTGCGGGCGCGGGTCCCACAGCGGCGAGTCGCGGTGGCCGAGTCTGCTGCGCTCGCGCCAGGCGCCGGTCGCGGTCAGCTCCGGGTAGCGGAGGATCTCGATCCGCCAGCCCTGGTCGTCGGTGAGGTGGAAGTGCAGGACGTTCAGCTTGTGGGCGGCCATCAGGTCGAGGTAGCGCAGCACCCCCTCCTTGGGCAGGAAGTGCCGGGCGACGTCCAGCATCAGGCCGCGCCAGGCGAAGCGGGGGGCGTCCTCGATGGTCTGCTCCGGCAGACCGGGGGTGTGCGCGGGGTCGAGGGGCGCGCGCCGGAAGGCGGCGGGGCCGAGGAGCTGACGGAGCGTCTGCGCGCCCCAGAAGACGCCGGCCGGGCCGCCGCCGGTGAGGCGCACGCCCCAGCGGGCGTCGGCGTCGAGCCGGTAGCCCTCCGCCGGGAGGGCCGGGTCGAGGGCGAGCGCCAGGGCGTCCGGGGCCTCGGCGGAGCCGGGCGGCAGCGGCAGCGCGAAGGCGGCGCCGAGGGTGGCGCGCAGCCAGCGGGCGGTGGCCTCGGTGCCTGGGGCGGCGGCCAGCGCGGTCTGCGTGCCGAGCCGTACGGTCCGCGGGCGGGCCCCGGCGTCGCCCGGGTCGTGGCTCAGGTCGTGGCTCAGGTCGTGGCTCAGCGGCGCCGGGATCAGACCCGTGTGGGCAGCGGTCTCCAGATCTGTCACGACGTCAGTCTTCACCGCGCCGCCGCGGAGGGAAACCCGCGGCGGGCGGCGCGGGCACGGCGACGGGCCCGGGCCCCTGAGGGGGCGCGGGCCCGTGCGGACCATGGGCGCGGAGCGGTGCGCCGGGGCGCCGCGCCCGAGGGGCGGGCGCCGCGGCCGGCGGTTACTTCTTGCCGCCGTCCTTGTCCTTGTCGCCACCGGCGCCCATGGACTCGAAGATCTCCTTGCACAGCGGGCAGACCGGGTACTTCTTCGGGTCGCGACCCGGGACCCAGACCTTGCCGCAGAGCGCCACGACGGGCGTGCCGTCGAGCGCGCTCGCCATGATCTTGTCCTTCTGGACGTAGTGGGCGAAGCGCTCGTGGTCGCCGTCGCCGTGCGACACCTGCGGTGTCGGCTCTACGAGGGTCCCCGTACCTGCCCCGCGCTCGGGCTCAAGAGTGCTCATAACTGCCAAGGGTACTCACGCGCGGCGCGGGTCGGGAGCGTCGGCCCGCCCCCAGGTGCACCACCAGTGCCAGGGCCGCCACACCGGCCGCCGCCCAGGGCAGCGCGGCCGGCGGCAGCCCCGCGGCCAGGGCCAGCCCGCCGAGCGCCGAGCCGACGGCGCTGCCCAGGTAGAGCGCCGAGTTGTTCAGCGCGAGGACGACGGTGCCGCGCCGCGCGCCGGCCTGAAGCAGCCGGTGCTGCTGCGGCACCTGGAACGCCCAGCCGGCCGCGCCCCAGGCCAGCAGGGCGACCACCGCACCGGGCAGCGCCACCGCCGCCAGGGTCGGCAGCAGGGCCTCGGCCGCGGCGACCACCAGCAGGATCACGCCGGCCAGCATCCGCACCCGCCCGGTCCGGTCCACCAGCGGCCCGGACAGCACGCTCCCCAGCACTCCGCCGGCGCCCCAGGCCCACAGGTACGGGGCGACCTCGTGGACGCCGCCGGCCGCGGCCAGCACCGGCGCGAGGTAGGTGTAGAGGCCGAGGCTGGCCACCGCGGCGAGGAAGGACACCGCGACCACCGGCGCCACCGCCCGGTCGGCGATGGCCGTCAGCCGGGCCCGCACCGGGACGGCGGGCCCCGCGGGCACCTGCGGCAGCAGCACCGCCAGCCCGCCGAGCGCGGCCGCGCCCAGCGCGGTGACCAGCCAGAGCGTGGCCCGCCACCCGGCGTGCTCGGCGAGCAGCACACCGATCGGCACGCCGAGCACGGTGCCCGCGCTCATCCCGCCCATCACCAGTGCCAGCGCCCGGCCGCGCCGCTCCTCGGGGACCAGTGCGGCGGCGGCCGCGGTGGACAGCGCGGAGTAGACCCCGGCGCCGGCCCCGGCGACGATCCGGGCGGCGAGCAGCGTTCCCAGCGACGGGGCCAGCGCGGTCAGGCCGTTGCCGAGGGTGAAGACGGCCAGCGCGGCCAGGATCAGCAGCCGGGGCCGCACCCCGGAGAGCAGTCCGGCGACCAGCGGCGCGGAGATCGCGTAGGCGAGCGTGAAGACGGTCACGAGTTGGCCGGCGAGGGACACCCGAGTGCCGACGTCCGCCGCGAGGACCGGCAGCAGCCCCGCCATCACATACGCGTCCAGGCCGAGGGTGAACGCCCCCAGCGTCAGCAGCCAGACCTTGCGCACCGCACTCAACTCCCCTGGTGGTCCAGGGGGACCGGGGGCCTTCCCCGGCCCCGGGAGGACCATCGCGGGGAAACGTAGGCAGTCTCCGGATGGCCGGGGAAATGCCCGTACGGAGCACTTATGCTGGGGCGGCATGAATGGTGTCCGCAGTAACCAGGACGACGCCGACGCCACGGCGGGGCCCGCCCCCGACGACGGCCACGACCTCGCTCCGGACGACGCCGACCAGCTCGCCGACCCGGCCCTCGACGGCGTCGAACTACGCCATCTGCGGGGCTTCCTCGCCGTCGCGGAGGAGCGCAGCTTCACGCACGCCGCGGACCGCCTGCGGATCGGCCAGCCCGCGCTGACCCGCGCCGTCCGCGCCCTGGAGGCCACGCTCGGCGTCCGGCTGCTGGACCGGACCACCCGCCGGGTCGCCCTCACCGACGCCGGCCGCCGCCTCTACGCCGACCTCGCCCCGCTGCTCCCCCGGCTCGCCGCCGCACTGCGCTCCCCCGCCGGGCCGGGGTTGCTGCGCCTGGGCTTCACCTCACTGCTGCCGGCCGCCTGCGGCACGCTGGTCACGGAGTTCAAGGCGGCGACCGGCGCCAAGGTCCGGCTCGTCCGCCGGGACACCCCGCTGGCCGGGCTGGAGACCGGGGAGTCGGACGTGGTGGTGCTCCGGGGCGAGGTGCCGCGGGACGCCGGACTGCGCACCGCGCTCCTCTTCCGGGAGCCGCGGGTCGCCGCCGTGCCGCGCGCCGCCGCTCCGGGGAGCCTGGCCCGCCGGCGGGTGCTGGACTGGGCCGAGCTGGCGGAGCTGCCGCTGGTGGTCAACACCGTCACCGGCACCACCCGGCCCGAGCTGTGGCCCGCCGACCGGCGCCCCCGACTCGCCTGCACCGCGGGCAACTTCGACGAGTGGCTGGAGGCGGTCGCGGCCGGGCACGGGGTCGGGGTGGCCCCGGAGGGGGTGGCCGAACGGCATCCGCACCCCCGGATCCGCTACGTCCGGCTGAAGAACGCCCCGCCGGTGCCGGTGCGCCTGGCCCTGCCGGCCCGCGACGCCGATCCGCTGGCCGAGCGCTTCTTCGCCCTGGGCGGGCAGCACCGCCGCTGACGCCCTCAGCGGCCGGCCGGTGCGCCGGCGCGAACCCACCGGCGCGCGCCGGAGCGGCGCTACGACGCGACCGCCGGCACCCCGCCCCGGTCCCCGACCGTCAGCCCCAGCTCCGCGGCGAACGCCAGCGCGGCCTCCGGGCGGACCTCGTACCAGCAGTCCGGGCCGCAGACCGCGTCCAGCAGCGCGGAGACGTCCGCCGCGCCGACCGTGCGGGCCTCGGCGGCCGCGATGAACGCACGGACCGTCGCCGCCGGCTGGACGTCGGTCTCCGTGAGGGCCACCAGGTGCTCGGTGATCTCCTCCACCGCCGCGTCGCCGGGCGCCGCCCAGCCCATCGCCATCTCCAGGCCGTCGTCCGGCATCGCCGCGGGGTACGGGGCGCGGGCCCAGGCGCCGTCCTCGTACCAGTAGGCGAAGCCGAGGAGGTTGCCCTGGGCGTCGTCCCGCAGCTGCTCCCAGGGCAGCCAGGCGGGGCCGCCGGCCAGGAAGTCGATCTGCCGGTCGCCGCTGTGGGTGTAGCTCCCGTCGGAGTCCTGGCCGCAGAGCAGGGCGCGGCCGCCGTCGTACAGCTTCAGCCGCCACCAGTACGAGCCGCCGCAGTTCCAGCAGTGCAGGCCGTCCGGCCCCCAGGAGTACTCGTCCCCGTCGTTCATGGCGGCGGCCACCACCGCCAGGGTCGCGGCCCGCGCCCACACCTGCTCCGGATGGTCCAGGTCCTCGGGCACGCTCGGCCTGTGCATGGTGCTCTCCCCCGTCCGTTCGGCGCGGTCGCGAGCTCCCCTGCTCGCACGAGGCTCAAGGGCTCGGGGACGCGGCCGCGCAGCGTTCTTGCCACACCGAACGATAGCGACGGGGTCCGACAATTCCCCATGACGAAGCCGTCACAAAGTGCCCCGTCGAGCGCCCGGGCGCACCACCCGGCGCACGGGGTCCGGCACGCGCTGCGCGGCGGCGCCCGCAGTGGTCCGGCGGCTCAGTTCAGCGACGGGTCGTCGGGGTACGTCGCCACCATCGCCAGCTCGTTGCGCTGCCGGCGCAGCACGGCCCGCCACAGCTGCTCCGGATCGGGCGAGGAGACGTCGCCGGGCTCGGACTCGACGACGTACCAGGCCCCCTCCACCAGCTCTTCCTCCAGTTGGCCGGGTCCCCAGCCGGCGTACCCGGCGAAGATCCGCAGGCTGCCGAGGACCGCGGCGAGGAGCTCCGGCGGGGCCTCCAGGTCCACCAGGCCGATCGCGCCGTGCACCCGGCGCCAGCCCAGCGGCTCGTCCCCCGGCCCGGCGCCGTCCGCCGTGTCGGTGGCCCGGGGGTCCTCCCGGCTCGTGGAGCCCGGGGGAGCGCCGGCCGCCCCGCCGACCGCGCCACCCGTACGGGTGCCGGCGCCGGCCCCCGGGGAGGGGGCGCCCTCGCCGGACGGCCCGCCGGGCACCACGGCCACGCCGAGCGCCGAGTCCAGCGAGACCGGGCCGCCCTGGAAGACCACCCCGGGCTCCCCGGCCAGCTCGGCCCAGGGTGCGAGGATGTCGGCGACGCCGACCGGTGTGGGACGGTTCAGGACCACGCCGAGGGACCCCTCCTCGTCGTGGTCGAGGAGGAGCACCACCGCGCGGTCGAAGTTCGGGTCGGCGAGCGCGGGTGTGGCGACGAGCAGCCGCCCTGTGAGCGAGGACACCTCGGTCATGGCCACATGATCCCGCACTTCCGGCCGGAAGGGGGAGTCAACGCCCGGACCCGCTGGGAGAGCAGGGCGGGCGTACGGCGGCAGGCCCCGGCGCACGCGCTTCGCCCGGGATGACCCATTCGCGACATTTGGCATGTTGCGCGCAAAAGGTGATTACGAATCAAAGGCGGACCGTAGCGGAGCGTGTTGTGACAAAGCCATTACATGGCTGGACCAGGCGCATCGCCACGGACCCCCCCTCGGTCGCCCTTACCATTTCTCCTGGCCCTGACCGACTCCTGGAACGCGAGATCCATGACCGTCTCTACTGACGACGTACTGCTTGTCCACGGCGGCACCCCGCTCGAGGGCGAGATCCGGGTTCGTGGTGCGAAGAACCTTGTGCCCAAGGCCATGGTCGCCGCCCTGCTGGGCAGCGGTCCGAGCCGGCTGCGCAACGTTCCCGACATCCGGGACGTCCGCGTGGTGCGTGGGCTGCTCCAGTTGCACGGCGTCACGGTGCGCCCGGGTGACGAGGCCGGCGAGCTGGTCCTCGACCCGTCGCACGTGGAGAGCGCCAACGTCGCGGACATCGACGCGCACGCCGGCTCCTCGCGGATCCCGATCCTGTTCTGCGGCCCGCTGCTGCACCGCCTGGGCCACGCCTTCATCCCGGGCCTGGGCGGCTGCGACATCGGCGGCCGGCCGGTCGATTTCCACTTCGACGTCCTGCGCCAGTTCGGCGCCAAGATCGAGAAGCGCGACGACGGGCAGTACCTGGAGGCCCCGCAGCGGCTGCGCGGCTGCAAGATCCGGCTGCCCTACCCCTCTGTCGGCTCGACCGAGCAGGTGCTGCTGACGGCCGTCCTGGCCGAGGGCGTCACCGAGCTGTCGAACGCCGCCGTGGAGCCGGAGATCGAGGACCTGATCTGCGTGCTCCAGAAAATGGGCGCGATCATCTCCATGGACACCGACCGGACGATCCGGATCACCGGTGTCGACAAGCTCGACGGCTACACCCACCGCGCCCTCCCGGACCGCCTGGAGGCCGCCTCCTGGGCGTCCGCGGCACTGGCCACCGAGGGCAACATCTACGTCCGCGGCGCCCACCAGCGCTCGATGATGACGTTCCTGAACACCTTCCGTAAGGTCGGCGGCGCCTTCGAGATCGACGACGAGGGCATCCGCTTCTGGCACCCGGGCGGCTCGCTCAACGCCATCGCCCTGGAGACCGACGTCCACCCCGGTTTCCAGACCGACTGGCAGCAGCCCCTGGTGGTCGCCCTGACCCAGGCGTCCGGCCTGTCGATCGTCCACGAGACGGTCTACGAGTCCCGGCTGGGCTTCACCGAGGCGCTCAACCAGATGGGCGCGCACATCCAGCTCTACCGCGAGTGCCTGGGCGGCTCCGCCTGCCGCTTCGGCCAGCGCAACTTCCTGCACTCCGCGGTCGTCTCCGGCCCCACCAAGCTGCAGGGCGCCGACCTGGTCATCCCCGACCTGCGCGGCGGCTTCTCGTACCTGATCGCGGCGCTGGCGGCGCAGGGCACCTCCCGGGTGCACGGCATCGACCTGATCAACCGCGGCTACGAGAACTTCATGGAGAAGCTCGTGGAACTGGGCGCGAAGGTGGAGCTGCCGAACGGCTCCCTGCAGGGCTGACACCCGCCCGCCCGAGGCTCCGGGCCCCCGAGGCCACGAAGGCGCCGTACGGTCGCGAATGCGACGACCGTGCGGCGCCTTCGCGCTGTCCCGCCGGGCGGGCCGCCAGGGGGCCGACGGGGCGGCGACGAGCGCACACGGGCCCCGGAGTCGGAGCCCCGGCCCGACCAGGGCCTTCCAAGGCCCCTGAGCACCGCACAGACGGGCATACGCGAAGGCGGCCACCCCCGGGAGGGGTGGCCGCCTTCGGTGCCGTCGGAAGGGCCTTACTTGCCCTTGGCGGCTTCCTTGAGCTTGGAGCCCGCGGAGACCTTCACGCTGTAGCCGGCCGCGATCTGGATCGGCTCACCGGTCTGCGGGTTCCGGGCGGTGCGAGCGGCACGGTGGGTGCGCTCGAAGGTCAGGAAGCCGGGGATGGTGACCTTCTCGTCGCCCTTGGCGACGACCTCGCCGACGGTCTCGGCGAGCGCGGCCAGAACGGCGTCGGCGTCCTTGCGGGTCACCTCGGCGCGATCGGCCAGAGCGGCCACCAGCTCACTGCGGTTCATGTATGTACTCCCGTGTTCTTCTTGCCAATGCGGCGTGAGATCGAAGCCGATGCTGCCAGGGCCCTCGGACGGCCCACCGAACCGGGTCCGTCCTTCAGCTCCCTCGCGCCTGAGGTCCCCCTGGACAATGTCCTTGGGAGAGCATCCTGCCCCCACCTGCGGCGGTAAAGCCAATCCGGCACCCTGGAGGGTCACTCGACACCCTATGGGGGGCCTGCTGAGGGCGAGTCCCGCGACGCGCCGTCTCAGAGCTCCGTGGCAGCCGTCACAGCCTCGCCCGCGGCCTTCGCCGCGTCGCGCACCGCGCCGGCCACCGCGCCCGCGACCTTCTCGTTGAAGACGCTGGGGATGATGTAGTTCGCGTTGAGCTCGTCGTCCAGCACGACGTCGGCGAGAGCGCGGGCCGCAGCCAGCATCATCTCGGTGTTCACCGTACGCGAGGCGGCGTCGAGCAGGCCGCGGAAGACGCCGGGGAACACCAGGACGTTGTTGATCTGGTTGGGGAAGTCGGAGCGGCCGGTGGCGACCACGGCGGCGGTCTGCCGGGCGACGGCCGGGTCGACCTCGGGGTCCGGGTTGGCGAGTGCGAACACGATCGCGCCGTCGGCCATCTGGGCCACGTCGTCGCCGTCGAGGACGTTGGGGGCCGAGACGCCGATGAAGACGTCGGCGCCGACCGCGGCCTCCTTGAGGGTGCCGGTGACGCCCTCGGGGTTGGTGTTGTCGGCGATCCAGCGCAGCGCCGAGTCGGGGTCGGCGTCGACCAGGTCGGGGCGGCCGGCGTGGACCACGCCGTGGATGTCGGCGACCACGGCGTGGTGGACGCCGGCGGCCAGCAGCAGCTTGAGGATGGCGGTACCGGCCGCGCCGGCGCCGGACATCACGACCCGGACGTCCTCGATCTTCTTGCCGACCACCCGCAGCGCGTTGGTGAGCGCGGCGAGCACCACGATGGCGGTGCCGTGCTGGTCGTCGTGGAAGACCGGGATGTCCAGGGCCTCGCGCAGCCGGGCCTCGATCTCGAAGCAGCGGGGCGCGGAGATGTCCTCCAGGTTGATGCCCGCGAAGCCGGGGGCGATGGCCTTGACGATCTCGACGATCGCGTCGCTGTCCTGGGTGTCCAGGCAGATCGGCCAGGCGTCGATGCCGGCGAAGCGCTTGAAGAGGGCCGCCTTGCCCTCCATGACGGGCAGTGCGGCCTTGGGGCCGATGTTGCCGAGGCCGAGGACCGCGGAGCCGTCGGTGACCACCGCGACGCTGTTGCGCTTGATGGTGAGCCGGCGGGCGTCCTCGGGGTTGTCGGCGATCGCCTGGCAGACCCGGGCCACGCCGGGGGTGTAGACCATGGACAGGTCGTCGCGGTTCCGGATGGGGTGCTTGGACGACATCTCGATCTTGCCGCCGAGGTGCATCAGGAAGGTCCGGTCGGAGACCTTGCCGAGCGAGACGCCCTCGATGGTGCGCAGCTTGGAGACGATCTCCTGGGCGTGCGCGGTGGAGGTCGCGGCGATCGTGACGTCGATCCGGAGTTTTTCGTGGCCGGATGCGGTCACGTCGAGGCCGGTGACCGACCCGCCGGAGGACTCCACGGCCGTGGTGAGCTGGCTGACGGCGGTGCCGCTTGCGGGAACTTCCAGTCGCACCGTCATCGAATACGAGACGCTAGGCGCCGTTGCCATGGCCGACTTCCTCTGCTTTCCCTGGTTTGGCTCTAAGCGGCTCCGGGACTCAGGGGTGCCCGAGCCGGAGCGCGTTGTTCGATCGTCCCACCTACCAGCTGGTATACGGTAACCAGCTACAAATTTCGGAAAGACTCTTCCACCATACGAGAGTTGGTCCGCCGAGCGGAACCCCCCTCGGGCAACGCGAACCAGCCACGGCGCACCCGAGCACCTGCGCCGGGCGAAAACGACCGCGGGCGCCTCTCCCGAAGGAGAGGCGCCCGCGCCTTTGTGGCTTATGACACCGACCCGCCATGCTCGCCTCGCGGCAAGTGGTCGCTCGTAGCGACGATGGTTGGGCCCGGGGGCTTGGATCGAGCCGGTGCCGCCACCAAGGCTAACAAACCATCCCGGCAAGCGAATCCCGTCCCGCGCGACTGATTTCACAACCCCTCGGATGGCAGCACCGCCCCCGGTACGTGGTGCGCCCCGCGCGGGGGCGCACCGCGGCCGGGCCCTAGGGCCGCAGCAGGTCCGGTACGCCGTCGCCGTCCGGGTCGTCCGGGGCGGCGGAGAGCACGGTCAGCTGCTGGGTGGCGCGGGTCAGGGCGACGTAGAGCACCCGCAGACCGGCCGGGGACTCGTCGGCGATCTCGGCGGGCGAGACCACCAGGGTGGCGTCGTACTCCAGACCCTTGGCCTCCAGGGAGCCCAGCGCCACCACGCGGTCGCCGAGCCCGGCCAGCCAGGTGCGGGCCTGCGCGCGGCGGTGCATCGCGACCACGACGCCGACCGTGCCCTCGACCTCGGCCAGCAGCCGCTCGGCCTCGGCGACGGTGGCCCGGGCCAGCGCCTGGTCGGCGGCACCCTTGGCGCCGCCCGTGCCGTCCACGACGGCGAAGCGGGGTTCCAGACCGGTCGAGCGGACCGCCCTCGGTGCCGGGGAGCCGGGCATGGCCAGGGCCAGCACCTTGGACGCCAGCTCCGCGATCTCGGCCGGGTTGCGGTAGTTCACGGTGAGCGTGAAGCGGCGGCGGGGGCGGGTGCCGAGCGCCTCGTCGCGGGCCTCCGCGGCCTCGTCCGGGTCCGACCAGGAGGACTGCGCCGGGTCGCCGACCACGGTCCAGGTGGCGTGCCGGCCGCGGCGGCCGACCATCCGCCACTGCATCGGCGTCAGGTCCTGGGCCTCGTCGACGATGACGTGGGCGTAGTCGGTGCGCTCCTCCTCCAGCCGCTCCCGGCGGCTGCGGCCGGCCGAGAACCGGTCCGCGTACGTGGTCAGCTCCTCCAGGCCGGTCAGCTGGTCCAGCGGGTCGGCCGCGCGCGGGCGGGCCGGCCGGGCCGGGGCGCCCAGGATCTGCTGGAGCTCGTCCAGCAGCGCGATGTCGTGCACCGACAGCGGGCCCTGCCCGTCCTCGCCCGAGCGGCGCAGCGAGCGGGCGAGTTGACGGACCTCGCGGGGGTTGAGGAGGCGGCGCCCCCAGCGGCCGAGGCGGCGCTCGTCGGCCATCGCGGCGAGCACCCCGCGCGGGGTGAGCTCGGGCCACCAGGCGTCCAGGAACTCCTGGAACCCGGGCTCGGTGGTGAGGTCCTCGTCGAAGCCCTGGCGGGCCTCGGCGGCCAGCTCCGGGTCCGGGAAGCGGCGGGCGGCGCCGGACTTGGTCCACAGGGCGTCCAGGATCAGCCGGCGGGCGCGCGGGCGCAGCAGGTTGACCGGGGCGGTACCGCCCAGGGCGGACTGCCGGATGGCGCGCAGCTCGGCCTCGTCGAGTTCGAGCCGGCCGCCGAACGCGACGACCCGGAGGCGGGTCGGCGGGGCCGGGGCGTCCGCTCCCCCGGCGAGGTCCTCCAGGGACAGCTGGGCGTCCCCGGCGCTGCGGGCGCGCGGCGGCGCGGGCGTCTCCAGCGCCCCGCGGGCCGCCCGGCGCAGCAGCTTCAGCATCCGCGCCGAGCCCTTGACGCGGGAGACCGCCGGCGGGTCGTAGGCGGTCGCCTCGGCGCCGTCGACGAGCGAGCCCAGTGCCCGGATGGCGACCTGCCCCTCCTCGCCGAGGGACGGCAGTACGCCCTCGGTGTAGGCGACCAGCAGCGGGGTCGGGGAGACGATCAGGATGCCGCCGGCGTAGCGGCGGCGGTCCTGGTAGAGGAGGTAGGCGGCGCGGTGCAGGGCGACCGCGGTCTTGCCGGTGCCGGGACCGCCCTCGACCTCGGTGACGGAGGCGGCGGGGGCCCGGATCACCATGTCCTGCTCGGCCTGGATGGAGGCGACGATGTCCCGCATGGTGTGGCTGCGGGCCCGGCCCAGCGCGGCCATCAGCGCGCCGTCGCCGACCGCCGGCAGCTCCGCGCCGTCCAGCGTCGCGGTCACCTCCGGGCGCATCAGGTCGTCCTCGACGCCCAGCACCCTGCGGCCCTTGGAGCGGATCACCCGGCGGCGGACGACCCGGCCGGGGGCGACCGGGGTGGCGCGGTAGAAGGGCGCGGCGGCCGGCGCCCGCCAGTCGATGACCAGCGGCGAGTAGTCCGCGTCCAGCACCCCGAGGCGGCCGATGTGCAGCGTCTCGGCGATAGCGGCGCGGCCGTCGCTGATCACGCCGTCGGCGGGCTCGACGGAGGTGTACGCGCCGTCCGGCCCCTTCTTCCCGTCCTTGCCCAGGAGCAGGTCGATCCGGCCGAAGAGGAAGTCCTCGTACTCGGAGTTGAGGCGGTGGAGATGGACGCCGGCCTGGAACACCTGGGCGTCGCGTTCCGCGAGCGCGCCGGGCGTGCCGACCTGGCCGCGCTTGGCGGCGTCGTCCATCAGGAACTCGGCCTCGTGGATCTTCTCCTCGAGGCGCCGGTAGACGCGGTCGAGATGTGCCTGCTCGGCCTCGATCTCGCGGTCCCGGACGGAATCCGACGCGTGGTCCGGTGCGTGGTCCGGTGCGTGCGTGGCGTTGTGCGCGGCCACCCAGGCCCCCTTCTGCTGTGCGTAGGGCAGCCGTCAACCGTACGCGAACCCGGCACCGTGCGCACCTGGAGGTACGGACAAAGACGGACGTTGCCGGTCGGGTGTTGCCTCAGGACGCTCAGGGCGTGTTTCGGTCACACGGGTCCGGTCACGGGGTCCGACCGATCCGGCGCCGGTGCCGGGCCACCCGGGCGCGGTTGCCGCAGACCTCGCTGGAGCACCAGCGGCGGCGCCGGCCGCGCGAGGTGTCCAGGTAGACCAGCGCACAGCCGTCGCCGGCGCACTGGCGCAACTGCCCGCGGACCGCGGGGTCGGTGAGCAGCGCGACGGCGTCCCGGGCCACCGCCGCCAGCAGCCCGGCGCAGTCGGGCGGGTCGGGCAGGACGCCGGCCAGCGCGCCGTCCGGGCCACGGACGGCCCGTACCGCGGGCGGCGGGGCGGCCCCGGCCGCGGCGTTCAGCAGCGCGAGGTCGGACGCGGCGGCCCGGCCGAGCAGTTCGGCGCGGACGATCCGGGCCAGCAGGTCGCGCAGCGCCCGGAAGCGGGCGACCCAGCGGGCGTCGACGGCGTCGAGCGGGGCGCCGGGCGGCACCACGCCCGCACCGGCCAGCCAGGCGGCCAGCGGCGCGGGGCCGGTGAGCCGGTCGGCGGCGGCCGGGGCGCCGGCGGCGGTGGCCACCAGGTCCAGGCAGATCCGCCCGCAGTCGAACCGGAGGTCGTAGGGGGCTGCCATCTGCCGGTCACTCCTCGGGAACGGGCACGGGGAACAGGGAACGGGGGAACAGCGGAACAGGGGAACCCAGGGAAGGGGGCGGAGGGGGCGTACGGGAGCGTTCCCAGGGTGCCCGGCCGCGCCGCCCGCCGGAACCCCGCGGGCGGGGCGGCGCCCGAACCCGTGGCAGGCGGCGGCGCGCGAGGGCGCGCGGAAACCGCAGCGGCGCCCTCCGCGGACCCCCCGTCCAGGCGGCCCACCTGCCCCTCCACCTGGACTCTCCGCCTGGACAGCCCAAGCGGACCGCTCACATGGACAGCCCGTCTAGACAATCCGTCTAGACAATCCGTGTAGACCATCCGTGTAGACACGTCGCGTATACATGTGTTGTATAGTCCGGCGACATGTCCTCTCCGCTGCTCAAGAACCGCGCCAGCCTGACCCACAAGCTCGGCTACGCGGTCCGCAATCCGGCCCGGATCGCCCCCTACGTCAAGCGCACCGCCCGCGACACCTGGCTGCGCCTCAAGCACCCCGACCACGTCGCGTACTACCGCGCGGTGATGGCCTCGGACACCGGCCGCAACCCGGAGGCCGCGGTCGGCAGCCGCAGCCACGAACGCTGGCTGGCGCTGGGCGAGATGCAGTTCGACTACCTCATGGAGCACGGACTGAAGCCCGAGCACCGGATGCTGGACATCGGCTGCGGCAACCTGCGTGCCGGCTGGCGCTTCATCGCCCACCTGGACGCCGGCAACTACTACGGCATCGACATCTCGCCGGACATCCTGATAGCCGCCAAGCGGACCCTGACGACCTACGAACTCCAGGACAAACTCCCGCACCTGACGATCACTCAGGACCTGAAGCTGGAGTTCCTGCCGTCCGCGCACTTCGACGTCGTCCACGCGCACAGCGTCTTCTCGCACTCGCCGATCAACGTCATCGACGAGTGCCTGGCGCACGTCGGCCGGATCCTGACCCCGGGCGGGTTCTTCGACTTCACCTTCGACCGCACCGAGGGCGCCGAACACCAGGTGCTGCGCGAGGACTTCTACTACCGGACCGAGACCCTGCTGCGGCTGGCCCGCAAGCACGGGCTGGAGGCGCGGTTCATGGAGGACTGGGAGACCCGCCCGCACGGCCAGTCCAAGATCCGGGTGAGCAACCCGGCCTGAGGACGCCGGGCGGGGCCGCGCGGACGCGCCCCGGGGCCCGTCCGGTGGAGCACGGCCGGGCCCGCCCCCGGCCCACCGGACCGGCCCGGGCCCATACGGCCGCGACCCACCGGACCGGCCCTAGTGGTCGCCGTACTTGTCGGTGTCCACCGGTGCGTCCAGCGCCAGCCGGTAGCCGCGTTTGACCACCGTCTGGATCAGCCGCGGCTCCCCCAGGGCCGTCCGCAGCCGCGCCATCGCGGTCTCCACCGCGTGCTCGTCCCGGCCGGTGCCCGGCAGCACCCGGAGCAGTTCGGCGCGGGCCACCACCCAGCCGGGGCGGCGGACCAGGGCGCGCAGCAGCGCCATCCCGGCGGGCGGCACCGGGCGCAGCTCGCCGTCCACCACGGCGGCCCGGCCGCGGATCTCCAGCCGCCGCCCGGCGACCGGCAACGGCGGTACCCGGCCGGGGAGTTCCCGGCACAGCAGCTGCACCAGCGGCCCCAGCCGGAACCGCTCCGGCTGCCGGGTGGGCACGTCCAGCGCCTCCAGCGGAAGCGCGGTCACCGGCCCCACGCACGCCACCAGCACGTCCTGCCGCAGCGCGGCCAGCAGCTCCGGCTGGATGCCGCGCTCGGCGGCCCGGCGCAGCAGCGACGCGGCGGCCGGGGCGCTGGTGAACGTCACCGCGTCCACGCCGCGCGCCAGGACCGCGTCCAGCAGCCGGTCCACCGGCCCGAGGTCGGCCGGCGGCATCCACCGGTACACCGGCACCCCGACCACCTCCGCACCACCGGCCCGCAGCGCCTCGACGAACCCCGGCAGCGGCTCCCCGTGCAGCTGGAGGGCGATCCGCCGCCCGGCGACGCCCTCCGCCAGCAACCGGTCGAGCACCTCGGCCATCGACTCCGAGGCCGGCGACCACTTCTCGGTCAGCCCGGCGGCCCGGATCGCGCCGCGCACCTTCGGGCCGCGGGCCAGCAGCTCCACCCCGGCCAGCCGGCCCAGCAGCGCCTCGCCCAGCCCCCAGCCCTCCGCCGCCTCGATCCAGCCGCGGAACCCGATGGCGGTGGTCGCCACCACCACGTCCGGCGGATCGTCGGCCAGTGCGCGGGTGACGGCGAGCAGTTCGGCGTCGTCCGGCAGCGGCACGATGCGCAGCGCCGGGGCGTGCACCACCTGGGCGCCGCGGCGCTCCAGCAGCGCGCCCAACTCCTCAGCCCGGCGGGCCGCGGTCACCCCGACGGTGAAGCCGTCCAACGGGCGCACCGCCCGCTCCGGCCCGGCGGGCTCCTGCCCGGCCGCCTCCTGCTGATCGTGCATCGGTCCGTCCCGCTCCGCCCGAGTGGTCTGCTGCGCCGTGCGTCCCGGTGCCGCCGGGCGCTCCCGTCCGTCGTACGCCCGGGTGTCGCCGCGGTTCCGGCGCACCCGCGCAAGGTGTCGAGCCTGCCAACGGCACATGACAGACCCGGTGCGCCAGTATTTCCCTCCTGTTACGGCCGCGCCTCCTGGGGCGCGGTTTTCAGACGTCGGCGTACACGGGGCGGCGCGCCGCCCCGTCCGCGTCCGCGGCGGCCGGCCCGCGCTCCGGGCGGCGCAGGTACACCGCCCGGGTGACCACCCCGCACACCACGTAGAACGCCAGGAACGCGGCGAACGCCGGCACCCCGGAGCCGGTGGCGGCGAACGCCTCCCGGAAGGCGAGGTTGATGCCCAGCCCGCCGAGCGCGCCCACCGCCCCGATCAGCCCCATCGCGGCCCCCGAGAGCCGCCGCCCGGACGCCGCGGCCGCCTCACCGGTCAGCCCCCGGCGGTGCGCCCGGGCCAGGAAGATGCCCGGGATCATCTTGTACGCGGCGCCGTTGCCCAGGCCGGTCAGCAGGAACAGCGCGGTGAACCCGACGAGGAAGAGCGGCAGGGAGCGCACCGCCGAGGCGGCCAGCACCACCCCGGTGGCCAGGCCCATCGCCGCGAAGTTGCCCAGGACGATCCGCGCGCCGCCGTACCGGTCCGCCAGCCAGCCGCCGGCCGGCCGGGCCAGCGACCCCAGCAGCGGCCCGATGAAGGTCAGCGACGCCGCCTGGAGGGGCGTCCGGGCGAACTGGCTCTGCAGGACGAGCCCGAAGGCGAAGCTGTAGCCGATGAACGACCCGAAAGTCCCGACGTAGAGCAGCGCCATCACCCAGGTGTGCCGGTCCCGGGCCGCCTCGACGGCCGCGCCGGTGTCGTTGGCCACCGGCGCGAGGTTGTCCATGCGCAGCGCGGCCAGCAGCGCCGCGAGCACGATCAGCGGCAGGTACACGGCGAGCACGAGCCGCGGCCGGGCCGCCCCCGCCGTGCCGATGACCAGCAGCCCCAGCAGTTGGACCACCGGCACCCCGAGGTTGCCGCCGCCGGCGTTCAGCCCCAGCGCCCAGCCCTTCTTCCGCAGCGGATAGAAGGAGTTGATGTTGGTCATCGACGAGGCGAAGTTCCCGCCGCCGACCCCGGCCAGCGCGGCGACCGCCAGGAACTCCCCGTACGACGTCCCCGGCCTCATCGCCACCGCCGCCGCGACCGCCGGCACCACCAGCAGCAGCGCGCTGAAGACCGTCCAGTTGCGCCCGCCGAACCGCGCCACCGCAAAGGTGTACGGCACCCGCAGCACCGCCCCCACCAGCGTCGGCACCGCCACCAGGAAGAACTTCCCGGCCGGGTCGATCTCGTACTCCGGGCCCATGAACAGCACCAGCACCGACCACAGGCTCCACACCGAGAAGCCGATGTGCTCGGTCAGCACCGAGAAGACCAGATTGCGCCGGGCGATGCGCTCCCCGGACTCCCGCCAGAACACCTCGTCCTCAGGGTCCCAGCGCTCGATCCAGCGCCGCCCCTTCCTGGGCCGGCCACCCGCAGTCCGGGTGCCGGCGGTCTCCGTCGCGGTCTCGGCCGTCATCGCGCCTCCCAAGGGTCGGTTCGGTCCGCGGACCGGTTCCGTCCTCGACGCTAGGGACGACGGGTTACCTCCCTGTGGCAGCACGTGACCAGCGCGAAACCTTGCGCTCACGCGGTGCGGATGCATGCGGTGAGCCACCGCGGCACACCGCGGCGTACGGAGCGGGGGCGGTGCGCCGCCGTGCACCACGCGCCCCCGCGTTCACCCGAACGGGGTAATGGCATGTGCCGCGGACACTGCCAGCCTTTTCCTCCGACGCACGGAGTGACCAGCCCGCCACGTTCCGTCGCCGACGCGGAGGCGCCTCCCGTCCGGCGGCGGCCGTTCGCCCCTGCCAGGGCGCCACACCCACCCCCGCAGGGATGCCGGGCACCTCGGACACCGGAAGGAAAGGGATGCGATGCACCGATCACCGCAGCGGATCACCGCAGCGGATCACCGGCGGACGGTACAGCTCCTGACATCCCCCCGCCGCCGCGCGATCACCCTGCCGGGGCGCCTCCCCGCCCCGGCACCACCGAGGCCGGTCCGGCCGGTCGCGGCCGGACGGCCCCGGCCTCCGTCCGCCCTCCCCCAGCCCCGAGGCCAAGGAGCGGTAACCCCGTGGACTTCCTGGTGTTCCCCGACCACCCCGCCGCCGACCGGCTCGCCGCCTGCCTGCCCCGCACCCGGGCCACCCGTACCGTCCCCCACCTCTCCGGCCGCCCCTGGATCGTCGGGCACTGGCAGCGCGAGGAGCTGGTCACCGCGCGGGTCGGCCCGCGCTGCGCGGTGCTGCTCGGCACGACCTCGGCCACCCCGGGCGCACTGGCCCGGCTGCTGCGCCGGCTGCGCGGCCTCGACGACCTCGCCGAGCTCCGCCAGGAACTCCCCGGCAGCTTCTTCCTGCTGGCCTACATGGGCGCCGAGGTCCGCGCCCAGGGCAGCCTCTCCGCCGTCCGCCAACTGCACCGCACCGACCTCGCCGGGCTGACCGTGCTGGGCAGCCGCCCGCAGGACCTGGCCGCACTGGCCCGCCCGGCGGCCGCCGCCGGCCTGCCCGGCGCCCCGCGGACCGGCACGGTCGACGAGGAGGCGCTGGCCACCCGCCTGCTCGCGCCCGGCGCCCCGCTGCCGCTGACGCTGCGCACCCCCTGGCACGCGGTGCACGCCGTACCGCCCGGCCACTGCGCCACCCACGACCCGGCCGGCCGCTACCGCGAGGACCGCTGGTGGCACCCGCCGGAGCCGGACCTCCCGCTTCCGGACGCCGCCGAGGCGGTGCGGGAGGCCCTCAGCGCGGCCGTGCACGCCCGGACGCACCGGGCCACCCTCAGCGCCGACCTCTCCGGCGGCCTGGACTCCACCAGCCTGTGCTTCCTGGCCGCTCGCGACGGGACCGAGCTGATCACCACCGCCTGGGAGGGCCGCGACCCGGCCGACGACGACCCCCTGTGGAGCGCCCACAGCGCCTACCGTCTCAGCCAGGTCCGCCACGAGGGCCGCCACCTCTCCCTCCCGTACACCGACGCCCCCACCTGGTACACCCCACCCGCACAGCCCGCACATACCGACCCCGCCGGGCCGCTGGCCGCCGTCCGGGAGGCCGCCCGGCTGATCCACCAGGCGCGGCTGGTCGCGAAGTTCGGCTCCCGGATGCACCTGGCCGGGATCGGCGGCGACGAGCTGTTCGCGCTCCGGCCGGTGGCGCTCAACTCCCTGGCCCGCGGCGACCTCCGCGAGGCCCTCCGGCTGGCCCGCCGGGCCCGGCGGCTCGCCCCCTGGACGCTGCCGGCCACCGCGCGCACCCTGCTCGGCGGCCGCTGCTACCCCCGGTGGCTGGCCGCCGGCGCCGACCGGATCGCCCCCGGCGCCCGCCGCCGGCCCGGCGGGACGGACTGGGAGGAGCTCCCGGCGATGCCGCCCTGGGCGCATCCGGACGCGGTCGCCACGGTCCGCCGGCTGCTGCGCGCGGCCGCCGCCGCGGCACCGGAGCCGTTCGACCCGCTGCGCGCGCAGCACGAGTTGGCCGCCGCCGCGGTCCGGGCCGGCGAGCGGGTGCGCGGCGTCGACGCGCTGACCTCGGCGCACGGCGTGGCGTACGAGGCGCCGTTCCTGGACGACGCGGTGATCGAGGCGGCGCTGGCGGTCCGGCTCGCGGACCGGGTGCCGGGCGGCGGTGGCAAACCGGTGCTGGTCGCGGCGATGCGCGGCACCGTGCCCGGCCCGGTCCTGGGCCGCGGCGGACGGCGCGTGCACAGCGCGGAGCTGCATGCCGGGCTGCGCCGGAACCGCCGGGCGCTGGCCGCGCTGTGCGAGGACTCCCGGCTGGCGGCGCTGGGCCTGATCCGCCCGGAGGCGCTGCGTCCGGTCCTGACGTCGCTGCAACCGGACACCGGCGCGCTGCGACCGCTGGCCCCGACCCTGGCCGCCGAGTTCTGGTTACGGGCCCGGCCGGGCCCGCCGGCACGGAGCACCGTCCCGGGGCCCGGCGCCCGGATGCCCGCCCCGACCGGCGAGGGCGGCTGACCCGCGCCCGGCGGAATCCGCCGGACGGCCGATCGGGCGGCCGGTTCCGGCCGGACGTCGTCAGCCGGCGGGTGCGACGGGCGGACCCATCCAGATGGTCTGCTCGCAGATGTTCATCCGGGTCTTCTTGCCCTTCTCGTCCCGGACCTTTATCGCCTTCTGGTGGTGGTCGCGGGGCGCGCCGACCACCGCCTCGTCATTGCTGACCAGGCAGTCGGCGGGCGTCATACCGGGCCCGTGGTCCTTGTAGCGCAGGCTGGTCGTCACCGTGCCCCCGCGCGCAAGGTCTATCGGCATGGTGCGGCCCTGCCCCTTGCCGTCCGACTCCGGCCCCTTGCCGACGTGGACCGCGAACGTGGGGAAGCCGTCGAAGACGCACGGCTGCGAGCCCTTGTTCACGACCGAGAGCCGCGCCTCCCGATGGGTGCTGCGCGGCGCCTCCTTGAGGACGGTGACCTTCCAGCTCAGGCCCTTGGTCTTGCAGTAGCCGTGCAGTGCCGCCATCCGCCCCGAGCCGCAGCCGGCCAGGCCCAGCCCGGCGGTGACGGTCAAGGCGAGTGCGGCCATCGTCGTCGCGAGCACGGAACGTCGCTGCACGACTCCCCCCTGTTCCATCCACTAGTCCTGTTCGCACACATCGTTCGCACGCGATGTCCTTCCGTAAGGAAGGAATTTCAGTGCCGTTGGTTGCCTGTACGCGGGTACGGATATGCGTCCCGTAAAGAGACATCGATCACGTCGCGGTCGCGGGCGGCTCCTCGCCGCCGGGCACCCGGCGGGATCCTACGGCCCCTCAGCGCCCGCCGCGGACACGTCCATCGCCGCGGCGTCCGCCGCCGGCAGCCACCAGCCGTCGCCGGGGAGCGTCAACCAGCCCTCCCGGGCGCCCAGTTCCCGGGCCGCGGCGCGCAGCGCGTCCAGCCCGGGATGCCGCAGCCCCCGCCGCCACACCATCCCCACCGGCGACAACGGCACCGGATCCACCACCGGCCGCAGCACCATCCCCGGCACCTCGATGAACTCCGTACTCGCCAGCACCGACCAGCCGCGCTTGCGCACCACCCGGACGAACTCCTCCGCCCCCTCGATCTCCGGGAACGGCTCCGCCATCGCGATCCCCCGCCCCGCGAAGAGCCGCGCCGCCAGATCCGTCCACTCCGCGGTGTGCGGGTTCCCGGCGGCCGCGTAGAGGGTCTCGCCGGCCAGCCGGCCCAACGGCACGGCGGCCGCACCGGCCAGCGGATGATCCGCGCGCAGCAGCACCGCCATCGGCTCCAACCTGACCGGCCGGTGGACCAGCCCGGTCCGGGCCGGGCCCGGCAGCCCCGCGAACCGCCCGAAGGAGACGTCCAGCCGCCCGGCCGCCAACGCCGCGGCGGCACCGGTCAGCCCGCTGTGGAACCGCGCGACCAGTTCGCAGCTGTCCGGCACCCGCCGCCGGGCCTCCTCCAGCACCCGGTACGCGGTCCCGACCGGCGCTCCCACGTCCACCACCAGCGGCCGCGCGGGCTCCGCCCGGAAGGCCGCCGCCAACTCCTCGTGGGCCGCCAACACCCGCCGCGCGTACGGCAGCAGCCGCTCGCCCTCCGCGGTCAGCGCCACCTGCCGGGTGTTCCGGACGAACAGCTGGGCCCCCAACTCCCGCTCCAGCCGCCGGACATCGCGGCTGAGCGCCTGCTGGGCGACGTAGAGCCGGGCGGCGGCCCGGGTGAAGTGCAGCTCTTCGGCGACGGCGGTGAACGCCCGCAGCAGCCGGGGGTCGATGGCGTACGGCACGGCCCCATCCTCACACCGGGCACCGGCCCCGCACACCGGGTTCCGGCAGCTCGGACGCCCCCGCCCGGACACTCACCGCACCACTGCGTCAATCGCCCCGTCCAGGTGTTGGACGGCCACCGGGCCGCACCGCGACCGTGGCGGACATGATCCTCCTGCTGGCCGCCCGCCCCGTGACGCCCCGGACCGCACACCCCCGCCCCGCCCGCCGGCGCTCCCCGTACGCCCGGATCTTCACCGCCCCCGGCACCCGCGCCTTCGCGGCCGCGGGCCTCCTTGCCCGGCGGCCGGCGCGCTGCTCGCCCTCCAGGCCGCCGGGTCCGGCGCGACCGGACTGCTGCTCGGCCTGCTGCCGGCGGCGGCCCGCCCCGCCCGGCGCTTCCTGGGCTGCGTCGCCGCGATGGCCGCCCTGCTGACCCTGCCGCCGGCGGCCGCCGCCACGGGCGCGCCGGTGCTGCTCGCCGCCGCCCTGCTGACGGCCGGTACGGCCACCGCCCCGGTCATGGTCACCGGCATGGGCCTGGTCCAGTCCCGCACTCCGGCGGGCCGGCTGAACGAGGGGACGACGCTGGCGGTGACCGCACTACTGACCGGCATCGCGGCCGGCTCCGCGACCGGCGGCTGGGCCGCGGAACACCTGCCGTCGTCCGCCGCCGGGTACGCCGTACCGGCCGCGGCGGCGGCCCTGGCCCTGGCGATCACCGCGGCGGCCGCGGCAGCCGCGGCCCGGCGGTCCTGACGGCCGTCCGACGGGCCGGAGGGACGGCACCGGACGGGCCGGACCCGGGCGGGAAAAACGAAAGCCCCGCCGTTCCGGTCCGGAACGGCGGGGCTCTCGATCACATGGGAATTGTGGAGATGGCGGGAATCGAACCCGCGTCCAACGGTGTGGAATCAGGGCTTCTCCGAGTGCAGTCCGCTTCGATTTTCTCGGCCCCGGAGATCACGCGGACAAGTCTCCGACGGGCTCAGTCACTGTTAGTTGTCCTTACTGCACCCCGTGACCGGGTTCAGAAGTGAAGTCCCCTAGCTGATGCCAGGATCCGGGTCGGGAACAGCCCCGGGCTGACACTTCGCAAGTCGCTACTTAGGCAGCGAGGGCGAAGGAATCGCGCTTGGTGTTGGCGATTATTGGTTTCGGCATATGGTTTACGAGATCATTGCCGCTTCCTCGACTCGCTTCCCCTGCTTCGACATCCGCTGTCGAAACCGATCATCCCCATGTTTTCTTTTCAAGGTGGTGCCACACCCTCGCGGGGTGTGACCCCATCGTACGTGACCAACGCACGAGGGTGCCAGCATATTCCCGGCGGCCGCTGCGAACCCCGGTCCGGCCGCCGGTGACGTCAGGCCCGCTGCCGGCGCCGGACCGCCGAGATCGCCCGGTCCGTCTCCCGCCGATCCTGCTGCTCGCGCAGCGTCTGCCGCTTGTCCCACTCCTTCTTGCCCTTGGCCAGTGCGATCTCGACCTTGGCCCGGCCGCCCTTGAAATACAGGGCCAGCGGCACGATCGTGTGACCCGAGTCCTGGGACTTGACCTCCAGCTTGTCGATCTCGGCGCGGTGCATCAGCAGCTTCCGCTTCCGCCGGGCACTGTGATTGGTCCAGGTGCCCTGCGCGTATTCCGGGATATGTACGTTGTGCAGCCACGCTTCGCCGCCGTCGATCTGGACAAATCCGTCCACGAGCGACGCCCGGCCCTGACGCAGCGACTTCACCTCGGTGCCGGTCAGCACCAGACCACACTCATAGGTGTCCAGAATGTGGTAGTCGTGCCGCGCCTTCTTGTGCTGCGCGACGAGCTTGCGCCCGTCGTCCTTCTCTTTGCCCTTGCCCTTGGTAGCCATAGTGCGGCCATTTTCGCACTACGTACCGGTGCCGAGGCCACTCAATACTGTCCGGGCCCGTTTCTCGGCATGGTCCTCGACGATCAGGTCCGGGGTGATGCCGGCGCCGTCCACCGCCCGGCCGGCCGGGGTCCGGTAATGGCCGACGGTCAGCTCCGCGACCGAACCGCCCGGGAGCTCGCTGGGCATCTGGATCGAGCCCTTGCCGAACGTCGGGGAGCCCACCACGACCGCCCGACCGCGGTCCTGGAGGGCCCCGGACAGCAGCTCGGCGGCGCTCATCGTGCCGCCGTCCACCAGCACCACCAGCGGAGTCCGGGTGTCGCCGGTGCCCTCGGCGTACAGGGCGCGCTGGCTGCCGTGCACGTCGTAGATGGCGACCAGGCCGCCGTCGAGGAAGACCGAGGCGGTGGCGACGGCCTCGGTCACCAGGCCGCCGGTGTTGCCGCGCAGGTCCAGCAGCAGGCCCTCGCGCGGGTCGGCGGTGCGCACCGCGCGGCGGACGGCGGCGCCGGTGCCCTTGGCGAACGCGGTGATCTTGATACGGGTCGGGCCGCCGCCGGCCGGGCGGTGCACGGTGACGTTCTCGGTGTGCAGGCGGGTGCGGCGCAGGGTCACGCTCCACTGGCGGGCACCGCGCCGGAGGTCCAGCCGGACGGGGGTGCCGGCGGCGGCGCCGGAGCCCCCAGGGCCGTCGCCGCGGAGCCGAGCGACGGTCTCGGTGACCGGTCGGCCCTGGGCGGGCCGGCCGTCGACGGCGTCGAGGCGGTCGCCGACGGCGATACCGGCGCGGGCGGCGGGGCCGCCGGGCTGCACCCGGGAGACCGTGATCCGGCCGCCGCCCTGCTGCCGCACCCACAGTCCGACGCCGACGTAGGTGCCGCCCAACTGGGCTTGGAAGTCCTCGAATTCGCCGGGGGTGTAGACCGCCGACCAGCGGTCGCCGCTGCGGCTGACGACGTCGGCGGCGGCCTGCGCACCGGACTTGCCGTCCGCGGTGGCCTGCGCCGCGGCCCGTTCGACGGACGCCCGGTCGGCGACCGCGCCCGTGGCGGGGCGGCTGCGGGCGGCGGGTTCCGCGACGTCCCCGGCCTGGTCCCAGGTCCCGGTGGCCGCGCCCGCGGCGAGCACCCCGGTGAGGAACAACGTCAGGGCCGCCCCGCGGCGGATGCGGCGGGGCCGGTCGTACGAACACGGGCCCGACATGCCGGTGAGTCTAGGCGACACAAAGGCGCCGTACGGTGAGTTGACCGTACGGCGCCCTTGGTGAAGCTCACACCTTGAGGTACTTGCGCAGCGCGAAGAACGCGGCGAGCGCGGGCATCAGCAGACCGATGAGGAGGACCAGCGGGAGCACCGCCAGGACCGAGTCCCAGCCGATGAAGTTGACCACCTGGATCTGCTTGGCCAACCACTGGTTGATCATGAAGTACTTGCCGCCGACGAGCAGGACGCAGGCGAACACGGCGCCGATGAGGCCGGCGATGGCGGCCTCCATGATGAACGGCATCTGGATGTAGAAGCTGGACGCGCCGACCAGCCGCATGATGCCGGTCTCCCGGCGGCGGCTGAAGGCGGAGACCCGCACGGTGTTGACGATCAGCATCAGCGCCACCACCAGCATCAGGCCCATGACGCCCAGGGCCGCGTACCGCATACCGTCCAGGAGACGGAACAGCGGCTCGACGGTGTCCCGTTGGTCCTGCACCTGCTCGACGCCGGGCCGTTCGGAGAACGCCGACTTGATGACGTCGAACTTCGTCGGGTCCTTGAGCTTGACCCGGAAGGACTCCGGCAGCTGGTCGGGCGTCACCAGCCCGGCCAC
This sequence comes from Streptomyces sp. CB02959, assembly GCF_002803155.1. Lineage (GTDB taxonomy): Bacteria > Actinomycetota > Actinomycetes > Streptomycetales > Streptomycetaceae > Streptomyces. Next base: position 71,775 of record NZ_NNBP01000019.1, on the reverse strand, counting down.
CGGCGTGTCGCCGAACTGCTCCTTGTAGTGCTTGTACGCCTGGTCGCTGGTCTCGTGCTCCACGTTCTGCACCAGCGGCAGCCGGCGCAGCTCGGCCAGGATGTCGTTCTTCTGCTGCTCGGTCGCCGCGCCCTTGGCGCAGTTGGCGGCCGTCTCGGCGTCGTTCTTGTTGCAGAAGAAGATGGAGACGTTGACCTTGTCGTACCAGTAGCCCTTCATCGTGCTGACCTGGTCGCGCATCAGCAGTGAAGCGCCGAACAGGCCGAGCGAGAGGGCCACCGACACGATGACGGCGAAGGTCATCGTGAGATTTCGGCGGAGACCGACGCCGATCTCCGACAGGACGAACTGGGCGCGCATGGCGTCCTTTCAGTGCTGGTAGCCGTACACGCCGCGCGACTGGTCGCGTACGAGCCGGCCCTTCTCGAGTTCCATGACCCGCTTGCGCATCTGGTCGACGATCTGCTGGTCGTGGGTGGCCATGACCACCGTCGTCCCGGTGCGGTTGATCCGGTCCAGCAGCTTCATGATGCCGACGGAGGTCTGCGGGTCGAGGTTTCCGGTGGGCTCGTCGGCGATGAGCAGCAACGGGCGGTTGACGAAGGCCCGCGCGATGGCGACGCGCTGCTGCTCACCGCCGGACAGCTCGCCCGGCATGCGGTCCTCCTTGCCGCCGAGGCCGACGAGTTCGAGGACTTCGGGCACCGTCTTGCGGATCTGCCCGCGCGGTTTGCCGATCACTTCCAGGGCAAAGGCGACGTTCTGTCCCACCGTCTTGTTGGGGAGCAGCCGGAAGTCCTGGAAGACCGTCCCCACCTGGCGGCGCATCTGGGGCACCTTCCAGTTGGAGAGTTTGGCCAGGTCCTTCCCCAGTACGTGGACGGCGCCATGGCTGGCGCGCTCCTCGCGGAGGAGCAGTCGCAGGAAGGTGGACTTACCGGAGCCCGAGGAGCCCACCAGGAAGACGAACTCGCCACGCTCGATCTCCAGGGAGACGTCCCTGAGGGCGGGGCGGTTCTGCTTCGGGTAGGTCTTGGAGACGTTGTCGAATCGGATCACAGATGCACCACGGTCGACCTGGGTAGGGGCACGGGTTGCCGGTCACGGCTCCCGTCGGTGAGCGTGACCCTACGCGAAGCTCGGGTGGGGGCGAAGCCGTCGCGGGGGGTTGGTGGGTTTCTTCACGGCGCCTATGGGACAAAACGCGCACAATTCCAGCCGGATGGGAGGGAGGGATTCCGCGCGGACGGGAGGCGGCGACCCGTGGGGCGCGCCGTACGACGACGGAGCTGGCACAGTGGTAAGGGAACCGACGCGCCTCCCGGTGCGTTGGTGCAGTGAGTAAGGAGGTCGCATGACGTACGACCGATTGGTGTGCGCCAATTGCGCGGCCCCTGTGAGCGAGGGCCGCTGCCCCGTGTGCCGGGCCAGCAGGGAACGACTCCAGCAGCAAGCAGGCATTTTCGGCCAGCTCAATCCCGTGGTGCTGGCGGCCCTGCTGATCGCGTTGATCGCGGTCGCGGTGCTGCTCCGCCAGGCCGTCTGAGGGCCCGCACCCGACCGCGGCGCCGCAGGGTGTCGGCGCCGTCGCGCAGTGTGTCCGAAGAGTGTGAAACCTCACCCGTAGACGCCCGAGGGGCCCGGGACGCTGTGCGTCCCGGGCCCCTCGTCGTGTGCCGCGTCAGCGTCAGGCAGCCGCCGCGCCGCCGCCGTTCTTGTTGATCAGACGGGGCAGGACCCGGAAGCCCACACCGCCGGCGATCATCGTGGCCGCACCGATCAGCAGGAAGGTGGTGCCGGACGAACCGGTCTCCGCCAGCTGCTGACCACCCTTGGCCTGCTGCTTGGACTGACCCGGGGTGTCGACGACCTGCTCCTTGCCCTGACCGGGCTGCTCGATCGGCTTGGAGCCCTCGTTGTCGGTGCCGGTACCGGTGCTGTCGCCGCCGGTCGAGCTGCCGCCGCCGGTGCTGCTGCCACCGGAGTGACCACCGGTGCTGCTGCCACCGGAGTGACCACCGGTGCTGCTGCCGCCGGTCTGGCCGCCGGAGTGGCCGCCGGTGGACTGGCCACCAGTGTTCTCGCCACCGGAGGTCTGGCCACCGGTGGTCTGACCGCCGGAGTTCTGGCCACCGGAGTTCTGACCACCGGTGGTCTCGCCACCCGAGGTCTGGCCACCGGAGTTCTGACCACCGGTGGTCTCGCCACCCGAGGTCTGACCGCCGGAGGTCTGACCACCGGTGGTCTCGCCACCGGAAGTCTGGCCACCGGAGGTCTGACCACCGGTGGTCTCGCCACCCGAGGTCTCGCCGCCGGTGATCTCGCCACCCGAGGTCTGGCCGCCCGAGGTCTGGCTGCCGATCTCGCCGCCGGTGGTGTCGCCGCCCGTGGACTCGCCGCCGGTGGACTCGCCACCCGTGGACTCGCCACCGGTGGAGCTACCGCCGCCGGTCTCGTGGCAGAACAGCTTGAGCACGTCCCACGGCTTGCAGACCATGCCACTGCCCTGAGCCTGACCCGTCTCGGCGGCCGATGCCGCGCCGGCCGCCGTGAGCGACGCACCGGCCGCGATCACCGCACCGGCCGCAATGCGCGCAACGCGCAGCCGCGTCTTCTTCGTCATGTACTGCTACCCCCAGTAGCTGAACTCGTCATTGGAGCACCGCCGCACGGGGCAACGACCGATGGGGGTGTGCACGCCACGGCCGCGCACTCACTGCGGGCCATTCGCCTCCCCGTTCTTGCACGCGCCCCATGACACACGCATGCCGCGCTCAGCCTTCCCAGTTCTCGGAACATCGTCAAGGCCGAATAAAGGCTTGATGCCTGAATTGTCATGAGGCGGGCGATACATGGACGTACGACTGTGACCTAACCGCCACCGCAAAAAACAACTGCCCCCCGAAGGGAGGCAGTTGTCGGGACGTTCCGCGGGCGTTTGTCCGCTTGTGTCGGTGGTTACTTCTCCGTCTGCTTGCGCCAGCGGATGCCGGCCTCCAGGAAGCCGTCGATGTCGCCGTCCAGCACACCCTGCGGGTTGCCGACCTCGAACTCCGTCCGCAAGTCCTTGACCATCTGGTACGGGTGCAGGACGTACGAACGCATCTGGTTGCCCCAGGAGTTGCCGCCGTCGCCCTTGAGGGCGTCCATCTTGGCCCGCTCCTCCTGGCGGCGCCGCTCCAGCAGCTTCGCCTGGAGGACGTTCATGGCGGTGGCCTTGTTCTGGATCTGCGAGCGCTCGTTCTGGCAGGAGACGACGATGCCGGTGGGGATGTGCGTCAGGCGGACCGCGGAGTCCGTGGTGTTGACGCCCTGGCCGCCGGGGCCCGAGGAACGGTAGACGTCCACCCGCAGATCGCTCTCGTCGATCTCGATGTGGTCGGTCTGCTCGACGACCGGCAGCACCTCGACGCCCGCGAAGGAGGTCTGGCGGCGGCCCTGGTTGTCGAACGGCGAGATGCGCACCAGGCGGTGCGTGCCCTGCTCCACGGAGAGCGTGCCGTAGGCGTAGGGCACCTGGACGGCGAAGGTGGTCGACTTGATGCCGGCCTCTTCGGCGTACGAGGTCTCGTAGAGCTCGGTCTTGTGGCCGTGGCGCTCGGCCCAGCGCAGATACATCCGCTGGAGCTTCTCGGCGAAGTCCGCGGCGTCCACCCCGCCGGCCTCGGCGCGGATGCTGACCAGGGCCTCACGGGCGTCGTACTCGCCCGAGAGCAGCGTGCGGACCTCCAGCTCGTCGACCGCCTTGCGGACGTCGGTCAGCTCGCTCTCGGCCTCGGCGCGGGTCTCCTCGTCGCCCTCGGCCTCGGCGAGCTCGAAGAGCACCTCAAGGTCGTCGACGCGGCCGCGCAGCTCCTCGGCCCGGCGCAGCTGGCCCTGGAGGTAGGACAGCTGGCTGGTGATCTTCTGCGCGTTCGCCGGGTCGTCCCACAGGGACGGCGCCGCGGCCTGCTCCTCAAGCACGGCGACATCGGCCCTCATCTTGTCGAGGTCCAGGACGGCCTCGATCGACTCCATGGTCGAGGAGAGGGACTTCAGCTCTTCGGATACATCGACGACTGCCACGCACCCAGCCTAACGGCTGCCACCGACAATGTGCCCCGGCCCCGGCGACCGGACCGGGGCGGGAGGGCGGAGCGGGGGCCGGCGACCGCCTCGCGCGGGGTTCCCGCGGCGGCGCCAGCCCCAGGTCACGGGGCTGGATGCGGCCGGTGCACGCCCGGCGTGGCGCCGCCCCCCTCGTCGCCGCCCGAGGCCAGCAGACCGCCGGCCGTGGCCGCCACGACGACCAGGGCGGCCACCCCGACCACCTTGATCCGGCGGCGGCGCACCGCCTCCGGCGACGAACGGTGCCGGGCCGAGCCCGCCCGGCGCTCCCCCGCGGCCCGCGGGGCGCGGGCGGTGCCGTGCGCGCCGCCGGCCAGTTCGTCCGGCTCGGGGACCCGCATGCTGGTGTGCGTCTCCCGGTTGGAGTCCGGTTTCGCCCCCTGGACCAGGGGGACCGCGCCGCGCGGCGGCCCTTCGGGCGCCGCCGGCGGGTAGTGGGCCTCCTGGCGGGAGCCGGTGGGGGCGCCCTCCGGGTCGTCGGCCGGCTGCTCGTCGCCGGGCTCGTCGATGTCCAGCGGCGGCATACCGGCCAGACCGGGCAGGATCTCCCGCAGCCGGGCGGCGAGTTCCGGGGCGCGCAGCCGGGAGGCGGGCGCCTTGGCCAGGCACTGGAGCAGCAGCTGCCACAGTTCGTCCGGGATGCCGGGCAGCGGGGCGACGCTCTCGGTGACGTGGCGGCGCAGCACCGCCCCGGGGTGGCCGCCCCCGAAGGGCGTGAAGCCGGCGAGCATCTCGTACAGGACGGTGGCCAGCGCGTAGACGTCCACCGAGGCGCGCGGCGGCAGCCCCTCGATGATCTCCGGGGCGAGGTAGTCGGGAGTGCCGATGACCTTGGCCGAGCGCAGCGGGCCGGAGCTCCCCCCGGCCGGCGGCTGGGAGAGGGTCCGGCGCGGGGAGTCGACCAGGCGCGCGATGCCGAAGTCGGTGAGCAGCGCGGGGTGCGCGCCACCGGGGCCGAGCGGGCCCTGCATGTCCAGCAGGACGTTCTCCGGCTTGACGTCGCGGTGCACGATCCGGGCGGCGTGCGCGGCGGCGAGGCCGTCGGCGACGTCGGCGGCGATGGCCACGGCGGCCTCCGGGGCCAGCCGCCGCTCGCGCTCCAGGCGGGTGCGCAGATCGGTCCCGCGGACGAGGTCCATGACGAGCGCGAGGTCGGCGCCGTCGACGACGAGGTCGCGGACGCCGACGATACGCGGGTGCTCCAGGCTCAGCAGCGCCGCCCGCTCCTGCACGAAGCGGCCGACGAGCTCCTGGTCGGAGGCGAGGTCCTCACGCAACAGCTTGATGGCCACGGCCCCTTCGGGACCCTCGCCCAGCCATACCGTGCCCGCACTGCCGCGCCCCAGGATCTGGTGGGCGGTGTACCGGCTGCCGATCTTCCGTGCCAAGACTGCTCCGACGTGTCGGGCCCCCGAGCGTCCTGCGGGGGCTGAGGTTGGCGTCAAAGCTACGCGGGCGCCAGAGGGTTCAGTGCCCCCAATGGCGGCAACCGTCACTTCTGTCCGGGAATTCACCGGCCGGAAGTCGACAAAGAGACGATGCCGCCGCCGCTCCGTCCGTACGGGTCGTCAGCCGCCGATCTTCTGTACGAAGTGCTGCACGCTGGCGAAGACGTCACCGATCTGCTGGAAGAAGCCCTTGGTCGTCCCGATCCACTCCTGGAGCGGGGTGAACTCCCAGATCAGCCAGGCCGCCACGAACAGCAGCAGCACGGTGAACAGGCAGCCCTTCAGGCAGCCCAGACCGGGGATCCGCATCGGGTTGGCGCTGCGCTGCCGCGGCTCGCGCCGGGGCCGCGGCTCCCGGGCGGGCGGCGGGGCCGGCTCGTAGCGCTGCGGCGGCGGCTCCTGGCGGCGCTGGGGGGCCGGCGGCCGCTGCTGCTGGGCGTACCCGGCCTGCTGCCCGCCGTACTGGGGCGGCTGCTGCGGGGCCGGGCGGCGCTGCGGACGGCGGCGCAGCGGGTCGTCCTGCGGGTCGAGGTACTGGACCTGGGTCTGGTCGTTGCGGTCGCGGGCGGCCCGCAGCTGGGACTCCCACGGGTGCGGGCCCTCGGGCTCCGGCGGACCGCCGATGGGCGCGCCCATCGGCATCGGGGGCACCGGCGGCATCGCACGCGTCGGCGCCGGGCCCTGGCCCCCGGGACCACCGGCACCGGTCGACGGCAGCACGCTGGTCGCCGCGCCCGGGTCGTAGGAGGACGCGTTGGTCGGCAGCACCTGGGTCGGCGCGGCGGCGTCCGTCCCCTGGGAGCCGTCGCTGGTGCCGGGGACGGTGGCGGGGTCCGGGTCGGGGGCGAGCAGCGCGGCGACGCCCAGCGCCGCCTGGGCCTGCTCCGGGGTGGCCTGCGCGCCGATGCCGGACGCGACGGTGCGCAGGGCGCGCGCCAGGTTCTCGGCGCTGGGGCGCTCCTCGGGCCGCTTGCGCAGGCAGCGCTCGACGATCGTCCACATCGGCTCGGGGAGCGAGGCGGGGCGCTGCGGCTCCTCGGCGAGGTGCCTGTGCAGCACCTCCAGGGCGGTCGCCCCGGCGAACGGCGGACGGCCGGTGAGCAGCTCGTAGAGCAGGATGCCGGCGCCGTAGATGTCCACGGCGGAGGTCTGCGGGCGGCCCTCGGCGGACTCCGGCGCCACGTAGGCGGGGGTGCCGACGAACTCGTGCGTACGGGTCAGCCCCGGGGAGTCGGCCAGCCGGGCGATGCCGAAGTCGGTCAGCATCGGGTGCATCTCGCCGCTGCCGTCCGAGCCGGCGAGCAGGACGTTGGCGGGCTTGAGGTCGCGGTGGACGACGCCGTCGGCGTGGCTGGCGGCCAGCGCGTCGGCGATCTGCGCGGTGAGCAGGGCGGCCGCCACCGGGCTGAACGGGCCGTTGTCGCGCAGGTAGCGGTGCAGGTCGGGGCCGTCGACCAGGTCCATGACGAGCGCCAGCAGGTCGCCCTCGACGACCAGGTCGCGGGTCCGGACGATGTTGGGGTGGGTGAGCCGCAGCAGGACCGAGCGCTCCCGCAGGAAGCGCATCACCACGTCGGCGTCGGACGCCAGCTCCTCCTTGAGGACCTTGATCGCGACCGTTTCGCCGGGCTCCCCCGGGACGGCGGCCTCGGCACCCGCCGCCTCCCTCTGGCGGGCACGCCAGACGGTGCCTGTGGCGCCGCGTCCCAGCGGCTCCTCAAGCAGGTACTTGCTGCCTACCGGCCGCACGTCATGCGCTCCCTGGTCGTGGTGGATCCTGGCCTGGCCCGCTGGGTCAGCTCGCGGCCCGTCCGCCCCACTGTAGTGCCGTCGCACAAACATCTCGGTGCGCCGGACGGCGCGGGGCTCCTCGGGAAGACGCCGGTTCCGGGTGGTTGGTTGCCCGTATTCCGGACGCCGCCCGGCCCGGCCCGTACGGGGAACCGCGGCGTCCGCGTCAACACGGCCGGAACCCGCTTCAGCGGTCCGGGTGCCGTCCACCACTGATCACTTCCACGGCAACCGATGAGCGAAATCGGCCGGTTCGATGCACGTAAGTAGGCAGTTTTCCGCCGCCGGCCGACCAATCAAGATCATTAATGGGCGGTCGGCGGGCGTGTTGTCAGCGGCAGGTGCGAGGATGCATCCCAGCACGCACGCGGTGGGGGCGCGCGGTCACTGTCGTGACGTGCATGGGACATGTCCGTGCCGACGTGCCCGGGGTGCGGTGGGGGAGCGAGCGGAGCCCCTGCCGGATTCCCGGCAGAAGGGACCGTTGACGGCGATGCAGATCCGGCTGACCGTCCTCGGGCCGCGCAGCGGCCACACCACGCGGGCCTGCGACGTCCTCGTGACGGCCCCCGCCGGGACCGCCCTGGCGACGGTCGCCGGCTCGCTCGCGGCGTCCGTGGCGGGCACCGGCGCGGACGTCGGCAGCACCGGCAGCAGCGCCCCGGTCGTCCTCTACGCCGGCACCGAGCGGCTCGACCCGCAGCGCGCCGCCCTCGGCGAGCCACCCCTGATCGACGGCGCGGTGCTCTCCCTCCAGGGCCCCGGCCCCGCCCCCGCGCACGGCCTGCCGCACGGCTCCGCACGGCTCCGCGTCGTCTCCGGCCCCGACGCCGGCGGCGTGCACCTCCTGCACGGCGGCCAGATCCGCATCGGCCGCTCCGCCGACGCCGACGTCCCCCTGGACGACCCGGACGTCTCCCGCCTGCACTGCGCCGTCACGGTCGAGCCCGACGGCGCGGTGTACGTCGCCGACCTGCGCTCCACCAACGGCACCGCCGTCGACGGCACCGAACTCCACGACCTCGCCGTCCCCCTGCCGCCCGGCGCCCTGCTGCGCATCGGCGAATCGGCGCTCCGCCTCCAGTCCCCGCCCCGCACCCCGGACCCGGCCCTGGACGCCACCCCCGACGGGGAGGGCCACCTCCGGGTCGCCCCCGGCCGGGTGAGCCCCGCCGCGACGGCCACCGGCGCGACCACGTCGGGCGCCCTGTACGCCCACCACGGCCACGAGCCCCCCACCTCGGCAAGCTTCGCCCCCTCGATGACCGCCCCGGCGGCCCCCGAGAGCCGGCCGGACGCCGGATCCGGGCGCCGGGACACCCCGCTGCGCGGCGTTCCCGCCCCCGCCGCGTGGGCCCCGCACGGTGCCGACGAGCCCCTCGACGCGCCCGGGGCCCACACCCCGGGACCGGCCGGCCCGTCCCAGGACGGCCTGTTCCCACCCGCCGCACCCGCCGCGCCCCGCCAGGAGCCAGCCCCCGCCGCATACGCACCGGACCCGCACACCCCCGCGACACCCGGCTCCGGACCGGCACCGGACGCACCCCACGCCCCGACACACGCCGCCTACGGGAACGGCCCGGGCCATCCCACGGCGGACTACGGGACACCCACCGGCCACGACGCGGTGCCCGGCCACGGCGCCGCGCCCGCGGGCGGGCAGACCCACGGCGGACAGCAGTACCTGGTCCCGCCCGACCCGGTGACCCGCAAGGCCGGCCGGCGCGGCGGCATCGGCGCCTGGGCGCGCCGGCTCGCCGGCGGACGCCCCGCGGTGGAGCCGTACGACCCGTCCCCCGAGACTGCGTACGGCGACGAGCCGGCAGCCACCGACGACCCGTCCGGTACTACCGCCGGCAGTATCCCCGCCCCCGTAGGCCCGGCCGCCCACGAACGCTGGCCGGACGCCGCCGCCATCCTGCTCACCGCGCTCGGCCCCGGCCCCCGGCTCTGGGAGCGCGGCCCGGGACACCCGGACGCACTCACCGTCCGCCTGGGGACGGCCGAGCGGGACGGCGGCCGCACCGTCACGCCCGTCACCGTCGAACTCCGCCGGGCCGGCGCCCTCGGGCTCGCCGGCCCGCGGACCCGGCTCGTCGGCCTGGCCCGGTCCGCCGCCGCGCAGCTGGCCGCGCTGCACTCCCCCGGGGCGCTGGAGATCGTCCTGATCAGCACCGACCGGGCACACGCCATCGAGGAGCGGATCACCGACTGGTCCTGGCTGGGCTGGCTGCCGCACGTCCGCCCGGCCCGCGGCCAGGACTGCCGCCTGCTGCTCGCCTACGACAAGGAGCAGGCCGCGTCCCGCACCGCCGAACTGGTGCGACGGCTGGACGACGGCCCACTGGGCCCCGGCTGGCCCAGTGCCGACCGCGCCGAGGTGGCCTCCGTCGCCGCCGCCCACCAGGGGCCGCACACCCTGCTGATCGTGGACGGCGACCCCGGCTCGTCGGCGCTGCGCGAAACCACCGCACGGCTGGCCGCCGGCGGCCCGGCGGCCGGTATCCACGTGCTGTGCCTGGCCGAGACCCCGGCCGCCTCCCCCGCCTTCCCGCTGGCCGCGACGTACGAGGCGGCGCGCGACGCGTCACCCGCGTTCGGCGAGTGCGGGGCGGTGGCCGTGCTCAGCGGCGACGTCGCCACGGCCCTGCGGGTGGTCCAGCCGGGCTCGGGGCCGAACGGCACGGTCGCGACCGTGGACGCGGTCTCCGTCGCCTGGGCGGAGCGGTTCGCCCGGGCACTGGCGCCGCTGCGCGAGGCCGAAGCGGGCGCCGGACCGGGCGGACCGACCGCGCCGCGCGCCGCGGTACCCCTGCCCGAGTCGGCACGCCTGCTGGACGAACTGGGGCTGGCCCGCGCCACCCCCGCGTCCCTGATGGCCCGTTGGGCGGCGGCACAGGACTCCGACCGGCCCGGCGCCGCCGCGGTGCTGGGCGCCGGACCGCACGGCCCGGTGGTCGCCGACCTCGCGGCCGACGGCACGCATCTGCTCGTCGAGGGCGCCGCGGCCACCGGCAAGACCGAGCTGCTGCGGTCCCTCGCCGCGTCGCTGGCCGCCGCGGACCGCCCGGACCGGCTGTCGCTGGTACTGGTGGACGGCGCCGGCACCGAACGCGGCGAGGGCCTGCGGGTCTGCACGGAACTGCCGCACGTCACGACGCACCTGGCCGCCTCGGACCCGGTGCGGATGCGGGAGTTCGCCCAGGCGCTCTCCTCCGAACTGAAGCGGCGCGCCGAAATACTGGCCGGCACCCCCTTCTCCGAGTGGCGCACCAAGCACCTCCCGGCCCCCCGCATCATCGCCCCGCGCCGCTCCACCGAAAGCACCTCGACGCCCGGCGCCTTCACCCCCAACCCCGCCACGTCGAGCGCCCGCACGTCGAGCGCCCGCACATCCGGCGCCGCCGTGGCCAACGCCTCCACGGCCAACACCTCCACCGCGAACGCTTCGGCCGCCAACGCTTCCGCGTCCGCTTCCGCTTCCACGCCGACCCATCGCACCCCTCCCGCGCCTCGCCCCGCATCGGGGCCGTTCAGCTCGTCCGGCGCGCCCGGCTCTTCCGGATCACCCAACTCATCCGGATCGTCGAACCCGTCCGGCTCGCCCGCCACACCCGGCTCACCTGGCTCACCCGCCTCACCTGATTCATCCGCCACTCCCACCCCCTCCACCCCACCCTCCCCCTTCACAACGAGTAACGAATCCCAGGAACAAATCACTCTCCGTAATCGTTGCCGTAACAAGGAAGACAGCAGCGGCACACCGGCCGACCCCACGGACCCCTCCCGCACGGGCACACTGCGCCTCCGCACCCGCCCCGGCGCCGCCCCGACCCAGGGCCCCGACCCCACCGGCACCCTCGGCGATGCGCCGACCCACCGGACCACCGGCTCCGCAGGCGCGACGGGCAGCGCAGGCCCGACCGGCGCGCCGGGCCCGGCAGGCGCGACCGGCACGGCGGCGTCCGCGGCCTCGGCGGGCTCGGCGGGCTCGACCGCTCCCGACCGGACCGCATCGCAGGCGGCGGCAGCCCCATCGGCCGTCCCGCCGGCCGCTCCCATGTCCCGGCTCTTCATCCTGGTCGACGACTTCGACGCCCTGGTCTCCCCCGCGTTGGGCAGCATGGGCCGCCCGGCCGCCGGTTCCGTGGTGCGCGCCCTGGAGGCGGTGGCCCGGGACGGCGCGGCGCTGGGCGTGCACCTGATAGCCGCCACCGGCCACCCTGATCGCACGGAAGGCACCGCGACCGCCGAACGGGCCGCCCTGCTGATCCAGTTGGGCGACGCCACCGACCCGTCCGAGCCGACGCCGCCCGGCTCCGAGCCGGTACCGCCCGGCCGTGGTCGGCTGCACCGCGCGGCGGACGGCACGTCCACGCCGTTCCAGGCGGGGCGGGTGACCGGGCGGATACCCCGTACGTCCACGCTGCGGCCGACCGTCGTGCCCCTGGAATGGCAGCGGATGGGCGACCCGCCGGCCCGGCGTCCGCTCCGGGAACTGGGCAACGGCCCGACGGACCTGGCACTGCTGGCCAGCGCGCTGCAGCGGGCCGCGCAGTCCTCGGGGGCACCGGCGGGGCCGTCGTTGATTTGAGGACGGCCGGGACGGTCGGGATGGTTGGGGCGGCTGGGACCGTGGGGACGGTCGGGGCCGTTGGGGCTCTGGGGACAGTTGAGGCCGTAGGGGCCGTAGGGCCGTGGGGGTGGTTTTAGGCGCTTGCGGGGCTGCCGGGGGGCTTGTGGGCTGCCGCTGGTGGGGGCTTAGGACGGGTGTCGGGGCGGGGCTGCGGCGGGTGCGGGTAGCGGAGCGGTAGGCGGTTCCCGGGCTGGTGGTGAGGGCGGGGCGGACCGTAACAGGCCCATCACGAAAGGGGAGTTGGCGTGGGTGGCGGTATTGCGGAGCCGGTGGCGGGGGCGTAGGACTGTCGCACGTGCCGCGGCCTCGGTCTCGGTCTCGGTCTCGGTCTCAGGGTGAGCGCAGACGTGGGTGGTGGTGCGGATGCGGCTCCGGCGAATCCGGCGAATCCGGTGGGAACGGCAGGTGCCGGTGGGGCTGGTAGGCGCTGGTAGGCCAGTACGGCTGGCACGGCCGGTAAGGCAGCAAGCGCAGTAGTAAGCGGTAGGCCACGGTGCGGCGCCGCGCGTGGACCGGGACGCGGACCGGATGCGGACCGGATGCGGACCGGATGCGGACCGGCGGGGCGCTCGGGGCGACTGCGTCGGCTCCACGGCACCACGAGCACCACAGCACCACGAGCACCACGAGCACCACAGCACCACGAGCGCCACGGCGCTCGCCCGGACGGCGCGGCGCGGCGGCACTCAGCACTCAGCACTCAGCACTCAGCACTCAGCACTCAGCACTCAGCACTCAGCACTCAGCTGGATGGTACGGCGCGACGGCACGGTAACCACGGCACTGGCGGACGCGGAACGGTTCGGTGGCACGGCACCGGCGTGGGCGGGCGGGACCCGGCCGCACCGGGCGGGGCCGTTCGCGGGCGCTGGATCAAGGGGCTACGGAAGGGCTACGGGGATGCGCAGACGAGTCGACCGTACGGGGACGGGCACGGGGACGGGCACCGGGAGCAGCCGGAACGCGAGGGGCGGGAAGGCGAGCGGGCGGAGGGGGACGGGCCTCGGGGTGCGCGGGCGGGCTGTGCGGGTGGTGGCGGCCGGGGCGGTGCTGGCGCTCGGGGTGGCCGGGTGTGGGAGTGGGAGCGGAAGTGGGGATGGGGGGAAGGGGGCCGGGAAAGGGAGCGGGGGTGCGGCGCCCACGGTGGCGTTGCCGAAGTTGAGCGGGCAGCGGCTGCAGGTGACGGCGGTCTGGACGGGCGCCGAGCGGGACAACTTCACCAAGGTGCTGGCGGAGTTCGAGAAGCGCACCGGGGCGAAGGTCGACTTCGTGCCCAGCGGCGATGACATGGCCGGTTTCATCGGGTCCAAGATCGCGGGTGGTGGGCCGCCGGACGTGGCGCTGCTGCAGCAGGTCGGGGTGTTGAACGAGTTTGCGCAGAAGGGGTGGCTCAAGCCGCTCGGGGCGGACGCCAAGGCGCAGTTGGCGAAGAACTTCAGCAAGGGGTGGCGGGATCTGGGGGCCCACAAGGGCACCGAGTACGGGGTGTATTTCAAGGCCAGCAACAAGTCGTTGGTCTGGTACAACGCCAAGGTCTTCGAGAACGCCGGGGTGTCCGAGCCGAAGACGTGGCCGGAGTTCCTGAAGACGGCGCAGACGATCTCCGAGTCGGGTGTGGAGCCGGTGTCGGTGGGCGGGTCGGATGGTTGGACGCTGACCGACTGGTTCGAGAACGTGTACCTGTCGCAGGCCGGGCCGGAGAAGTACGACCGGTTGGCGAAGCACGACCTGAAGTGGACGGATCCCTCGGTCAAACAGGCGCTGACCACGTTGGGGCAGTTGTTCGGCCGTAAGGAGCTGTTGGCGGGCGGCAATGCGGGGGCGTTGCAGACGGACTTCCCGACGTCGGTGACGCAGACGTTCACCGGTGGTGACGCGCCGAAGGCGGCGATGGTGTCGTCGGCGGATTTCGCGGCGGCGAACATCGCGCAGACGAAGGCGAAGGTCGGGACGGACGCGAAGGTGTTCCCGTTTCCGGCAGTGGGTGCCAGGTCGCCGGTGGTGACCGGTGGGGATGTGGCGGTGGCGCTCAAGGACGGCAAGGCGGCGCAGGCGTTGCTGACGTTCCTGGCGTCGACGGACGCGGCGGGGATCTGGGCGCGGGCGGGCGGTTTCCTCTCGCCCAACAAGGAGTTGGATCAGGCGGCGTACGCGGATGACGTGATGCGGAAGATCGCCAAGGCGTTGGTCGCGGCGGGTGACGACTTCCGGTTCGACATGTCCGACCAGGCGCCCGCTTCGTTCGGTGGCAAGCCGGGGCAGGGTGAGTGGAAGGACCTGCAGGACTTCCTGAAGAGCCCGGGGGACGTGGCGGGTATCCAGCAGCGGTTGGAGCAGGACGCGGCGAAGGCTTTCGGGCACTGAGGTGTCCGTGCACGACCTCGTTGGGTGAAGTACCTCGATCGGGAGCGGGGGTTCGTCGGCGATGAGCGATGCGGGTGCGGGTGCGGGGGCGGACGCGGGGGCGGTGGTCGCGGCGGAGGGGGGCCCTCCGGTCGGGGGCCCGGCGGTCGGGGGCCCTCCGGTCGGGGGCCCGCCGGTCGGGGGCGGGGCGCGGCGGCGTGCGGTGGCGGGGTCGCGGCGGTGGGTCGCGGTGGTGTTCCTGTTGCCGGCGTTGGTGCTGTTGGGTGCGTTGGTGGTGTATCCCATCGGGTTCTCGGTGTACCGGAGTCTTTTCGACGCGTCCGGGAACGGCTTTGTGGGGCTGGGGAATTACGGGGCGATGTTCTCGGACGAGGGCATTCGGACGGCGTTGAAGAACAACGTGGTGTGGGTGGTGGTGGCGCCTGCGGTGTCCACCGCGCTGGGGTTGATCTTCGCGGTGCTGACCGAGCGGGTGCGGTGGGGTACGGCGTTCAAGCTGGTCGCGTTCATGCCGATGGCGATTTCGATGCTGGCGGCCGGGATCATCTTCCGGTTGGTCTACGACCAGGATCCGCAGCGTGGGGTGGCGGATGCGGTGTGGGTGGCGGTGCATGACACGTTCGCGGAGCCGGCGCCGTTCCCGGGGGCCAAGCCGCGGCCGAACGCGGATCTGCGGGCGTCGGGTGGTGGGGCGTTCACCGGGCGGTCGGTGGTGCGGGCGGGGGTGCCGGTGGATCTGCCGTTGGTGGCGGTGCAGTCGTCGGATGTGCGGGGTGCGCGGCCGGCGGTGGCGGCGCGGCCGCGGGCGGGGCAGGTGACCGGTACGGCGTGGCTGGATTTCACCCGTGGGGGCGGGGGGCGGCCGAATGTGATCGATCCGGGTGAGAAGGCGCTGGCCGGTCTGACGGTGGAGGCGGTGAAGGGCGGCCGGGTGGTGGCGTCGGCGGTGACGGCGGCGGACGGGACGTTCGCGTTGCCGGCGGCGGAGGCGGTCGGGGCGCGGGTGCGGTTGCCGGCGGCGAATTTCGCGGCGGCGTACAACGGGGTGGACTGGCTGGGTCCGGCGTTGGTGACGCCGGCGATCATCGGCAGTTATGTGTGGATGTGGGCCGGTTTCGCGATGGTGCTGATCGCGGCGGGGTTGGCGGGGGTGCCGCGGGAACTGCTGGAGGCGGCGCGGGTGGACGGGGCCGGCGAGTGGCAGGTGTTCCGTCGGATCACGGTGCCGTTGCTGGCGCCGGTGCTGGTGGTGGTGCTGGTCACGCTGATGATCAACGTGCTGAAGATCTTCGACCTGGTGTACATCATCGCGCCGGGGTCCAGTCTGCGGTCGGCGAACGTGCTGGCGTTGCAGTTGTTCCAGTCGTCGTTCGGGACGGATGTGGACGAGGGGCTGGGTAGTGCCATCGCGGTGTTCTTGCTGGTGCTGGTGATGCCGGTGATGTACGTGAATCTGCGCCGGATACGGAAGGAGCGCCGTCGATGACGTCGTCGATGTCGGCCGTGGACGGGGCCGCGGGGCCGGCCGGTCGAGGGGTCCGTGCGCGGGGGCGGCGGGCGGGTGGCGGGCCGTCGGTGGCCGCGCGGCTCGCGGCGCGCACCGGGGGCGGTGCGGTGCGGGTGTTCCTGGTGCTGGTGGCGTTGTTCTGGTTGATGCCGTCGGTGGGGCTGCTGCTGTCGTCGTTGCGCAGTCCGGCGCAGATCGCCGAGTCGGGTTGGTGGCAGGTGTTCACCCGGCCCGCGCAGTTGACGTTCGACAACTACAGCCATTTGCTGTCGAACGGGAAGGTGATGGGGTCGCTGGTGACGACGGCGGCGATCACGGTGCCGGCGACGGTGCTGGTGGTGGTGATCGGGTCGTTGGCGGGTTATGCCTTCGCGTGGCTGGAGTTCCCGGGGCGGGATGCCTGGTTCATGGTGGTGGTGGGGCTGCTGGTGGTGCCGGTGCAGGTGGCGCTGATTCCGGTGGCGAAGCTGTTCGGTGCGGTGGGGTTGTTCGAGACGACGGCCGGGGTGGTGCTGTTCCACACGGCGTTCGGGTTGCCGTTCGCGGTGTTCCTGCTGCGGAACTTCTTCGCGGAGATCCCGCGGGAGCTGCTGGAGGCGGCGCGCCTGGACGGGGCGGGTGAGCTGCGGCTGTTCACGCGGGTGGTGATGCCGCTCGGCGGGCCGGCGATCGCGTCGTTGGGGATCTTCCAGTTCCTGTGGGTGTGGAACGACATGCTGATCGCGTTGATCTTCGCGGACAGCGGGCATCCGCCGATCACGGTGGCGTTGCAGCAGGAGGTGCGGCAGTTCGGCAACAACATCGATGTGCTGGCGCCGGGGGCGTTCCTGTCGATGGTGGTGCCGTTGGTGGTGTTCTTCGCCTTCCAGCGGCAGTTCGTGTCGGGGGTGATGGCGGGCGCGGTGAAGTGACCGCCGTGCTCACCGTAGGGCCGCGGCGCTCGCCGTCCGGCCGCGGCGCTCGCCGTCCGGCCGCCGGGTCCGCCGCGGTGGGACGGCGGAGATGACCGGAGCCGGGGGCGCCGCTCACCTTCCGTTCATGTTGCTGCCCCACGATGGCGCCGCTCCGTGAAACGCATGGTGCGACCGGGGTCCTGCGCGCGCGTGGCCGGATTCCGGTGCCGCGCCGCGCCCTCGTGTCGTATATCGCCCTCGATTCCCGACCGTCTGGAGACGGACCGCACATGACTGCCGTGACCGCAGACCAGAGTGCCGACCACCTGCCGCGCCCGACCCGGTTGTCCGAGGTCAAGGGGTGGTTCTTCACCGCCGATCAGCTGCTCTTCGACTGGTTCCTGCGGCATCAGCAGGACGGTGCGGTGGCGGGTGACCTGCTGGAGCTGGGCGCGTACATGGGGAAGAGCGCGATCTTCCTGGGTGCGCGGCTCCGCCCGGAGGAGCGGTTCACGGTCTGCGACCTGTTCGACTCGCCGGCCGAGGACGCCTCGAACTCCCGGGAGATGGCGAAGTCGTACGCGACCCTGACGCGTCGCGCGTTCGAGGCCAACTACCTCTCGTTCCACGAGGAGTTGCCGGTCATCGTGCAGGGGCTGAGCTCCTCGGTGAGCGAGCATGTCGCGGCGGGCAGTGTGCGGTTCGCGCACATCGACGCGTCGCATCTGTACGAGCACGTGCACGGCGACATCCTGGCGGTGCGGGAGCTGCTGACCGACCGGGGGGTGGTGGTGATGGACGACTACCGGGCCGAGCACTGCCCGGGGGTGGCCGCCGCCACGTGGCAGGCGGTGACGGACCACGGGCTGCGGCCGATCTGCGTCACCGGCACCAAGTTCTACGGCACGTGGGGGGACCCGGAGCCGTACCGGGCGGCGCTGCTGGGGTGGTTGGCGGAGCGCGGTGACGTGTGGCACGAGGTGCAGGAGGTCAACGGTGCGCCGCTGGTGCGGTTGAGTGCCAAGGGTGCGAAGGAGCCGGCGCACCCGGTGTCCCGCCACAAGGCGCCGGAGCGGCCGGCGGGGAAGCCGGCGGCGGCGGCCCGGCCGGCCGCCGCGGGTCCGGCGGCGCGGCCGCCGCGGGGTGTGCTGCGGCGGGTCGCGCGGGACGTGCTGCCGCCGATCGTGACCCGGGCACTGGTGCGGGCGCGTGGGCGCTCGGGGCCGGCGGGTCGCTGATCCGTCGGGCGGGCGGGGCGCCGGGGTGGGCCGGGCCGGGCCGGTTCAGCCCCGGGGCACCTGGCCGACCAGGACGAAGGAGTTCGCGCGCAGGACCCGTCCGGCGGTCCGCGGCAGCGGGTGGGAGTAGGTGCGCCGGACCGCGAGCCCGGCGGCTTCGGCGAAGGCCCGCAGCAGGGTGAAGTCGGTGAAGCGGACGGGTTCCGGGCCGGCGCGGTGGCCGGCCTCCTGGGCGGTGATCAGCAGGACGCCGCCGCCGGGCCGGACATAGGGGACGTAGGCGCGCAGCAGGTCCTCGACCTGTTCGTCGTCGAGGTGTTCCAGGACGTGGGCGGTGAGCAGCGCGTCGAAGGCGCCGGGGCGGGCGTGCGGGCCGGCCAGGAAGGCGTCGGCGGTGTAGGCGGTCAGGCCGCGGGCGCGGCAGTGGGCGACGGACCGCGGGTCGTGGTCGATGCCGACGCTGCCGGGGGCGCAGGCGGCGAGGGTGTCGCCGTCGCCGCAGCCGATCTCCAGGACGCGGCCGGGGCCGATCCGGCGCAGTTGCCGGGCGAACGGGGGCCGGGCGGGCAGCAGTCGGGCCAGGCCGCCGCGTTCGTGGAGGACGGGGAGGCGGACGGTGGAGGCGGCCGGGGCGGTGCCGGCCGGGTGCGGGGTGCGGGCGGCGGGGGTACCGGGTGCGGGGGCCGCGGTGTCGGGGCGGTCGGTGGCGGCGGAGCTGTCGGTTCGGCCGGGCATCGCGGGGCGGTCACCTTCCTGGGCGGCGGGCGGTTGCCGGTGTCCGGTGCGCGGGGCGCCGGGCACGCTGTCCCACGGTCTACGCCATCGCGCGGTCACGGGCCGTTCCGCCGCACCTTCGCCTCACCCTTTCAGCGCAGCGCCGGTGACCGGGTCGCCGATGGACGAGTTGAGGGACGAGTCGGCCGCATCGTCCCGTGTGTGCCCCGGGGTTGGTCCCGTGGTCCGCCAGTCCGGAAAGGCTCGTCCGCCCATGAAGCCTCGGCTCACCGTTGTCGTCCCGGTCCCACCCGGTGCGGGGTCCGCACGCCATGTGGAGGAGTGTCTGGAGTCGGTGGCGGCCCAGACGCTGGCGGAACTGGACGTGGTGCTGGTGGACGACGGGCCGCCGGAGGGGTCGCCGCCGGGCCGGTGGCGGCGGTGGGTGGAGCGGGATCCGCGGTTCCGGGTGGTGCACCACGGCGGCGGGGGCCGGGGCGGGGGGTGGAACGCCGGTGCCCGGCACGTCTTTCCGCATACGGAGTACCTGGCGTTCCTGGCGCCGGACGACGTGCTGCTGCCGCGGGCGTACGAGGATCTGGTGGGGTTGCTGGACAAGTCGGGGGCGGATCTGGCGACCGGGAACGTCTACCGGTTGGGGGTGGCAGGGCGGAGCCAGTCGGTGGACCATCCGGCGGCCCGGGAGACGGTGCTGCGCACCCATATCGGTGAGGATCCGGCGCTGCTCGGTGACCACTTCGTACGGAACAAGGTGTTCCGTCGCTCCTTCTGGGAGCGGCACCGGTTCGCTTTCCCCGAGGGGGAGTTGTGCGACGGTGCGGCGGTGGCGCTGCCCGCGCACGTGCTGGCGGAGGCGGTGGACGTGCTGCACGAGCACGTCTGCTACTGGCGGCTGCCGGAGGGTGCGGGGCGGCACCGGCGGCCGAGTGCGCAGGGGGTGCGGGACCGGTTCGCGGCGGTGGCGCGGATGCGGGCGCTGCTGGCCGATCCGGTGCGCCCGGCGTGCGGGCGGCTGCGGGCGGACTACGACCGGGCGCAGTTGACCGAGGGGCTGGTGGACCTGGTGGCGGCGGCGCCGGGGGCGGCGCCGGAGGTGCGGACGGCGCTTCTGGACTGTGCGCGGGACTTCCTGGCGCGGACCGATCCGCGGCTGTTGCGGGCGTTGCCGGTGGAGCTGCGGATGCGCTGGTATCTGGTGCGGGCCGGGCGGTTGGCGGATCTGGGGACGCTGCTGGCGCACGAGGCGCGCAATCCGGGGGGTTTCGCGGTGGTCGGGCCGCCGCTGCGGCGGCGGGTGGCGCCGCCGGTCGCGTTGCCGGCGGGGGTGGTGCGGCTGGAGCGGGCGGACTTCCCGGTGCGGGCGGAGGTCCGGGAGGCGGTGTGGCGGGGCGGGGTGCTGCTGCTGCGGGGGTGGGCCTACGTGCGGAACCTGCCGGCCGGGTCGCGGCACGGTGCGCTGCGGACGGTGGTGCTGTCGTGCGGGCGGCGGCGGATCGTGCTGCCGCTGCGGACGGTGGCGATGCCGGAGGCGACCGCGGCGTCCGGGCAGGAGCTGCACTGCTACGACTGGTCGGGGTTCGAGCTGCGGCTGGATCCGGCGCGGCTGCGGCGGGGCGGGCGGCCGGCGGACGGCGAGTGGCGGGTGGAGGTGCTGGTGGCGTCGGCGGGGGTGGTGCGGTCCGGGGGGTTGGCGGCGCCGGACAGCGGGTCGGGGGCGGCGCCGGGCGGGTACGAGGGCGCGGACGGGGTGCGGGTGACGCCGCGGTATGTGGACGGGCGGCTGCGGATCGCGGTGTCCTGCGGGGTGCGGCGGTTGGCGGAGCCGCCGCGGGTGGTGGGCGGGGCGCTGGAGTTGGCGGTGGCCGCGCCGGGGCCGGCGCCGGTGGCGCTGCGGTTGACGCACCGGGGGACGGGGACGGTGCTGTCGTTCCCGGTGGAGGGGGCGGCGGAGGGGGATGGCGGGGCGGCCCTGACGATCCCGGCTACCTCGGAGGCCCCGGCAGTGACGGCAGTGACGCCGGTCCCGGAGGCCCCGGATGGCGGGGCCCGCGCGGACGCGGCGGGCCCCGACCGGCACGGGGACGGGGACGGGCAGCGGCACGACAGCGGGGACGGGCACGGGTCCGAGCTCGCCGGGGCCGGTGGCGGGCGGTGCGTCGTCCGGGTGCGGTTGGACGTGCTGGCCGCGGCCCGGCCCGCGCGGGACGGTGAGCCGGCCGCGGTCCCGCCGCCGCACACCGAGACCTGGCTGCCGGAGCTGGTGCTGCCCGGCGGCGGCACCGACCCGGTCGTCTGCCCGCCGGGGTCGGCGCCGGTGGCCCATCCGCTGCCGCACGGCCGGGAGGTGGTGGCGGCCGCGTCGCCGGCCGGGGAACTGGTGCTGCAGGACCGGGTCCCGCAGCCGTACGTGGACCGGGTGGTGTGGCGGACGGACGGGACGCTGCTGCTGGCGGGGACGCTGCCGGACGCCGCGCCGCCCGCCCCGGAGCTGGTCCTCAAGCACACCGCGCACGCCACCGAGGCGGTCTTCCCGGCCGTCCACGACAGCGGGCGGTTCCACTGCGCGCTGCCGCTGGCCGCGCTGCCGTCGCTGGCCGGGGAGGTGCCGCTGCGGGAGGGCCGCTGGACGCTGCACCTGCGGGCGCAGGGGGCGGCGGGGTCGCCGCTGGATGCGCCGGTGCGGTACGCGCCGTCGGTCTTCGACGGGCTGCCGGTGACGCGGACGGTGCGCGGCAAGCCGTTCACGGTGGACCGGGTGCGGTACGACGAGGTGTTCGTGGCGGCCGGGCCGGCGGTGCCGCCGGTCGACCGGGGCCCGTACCGGCGTCGGGTGCTGCGCGAGCAGCACTATCCGCTGCACCGCTCGCGGCCGCTCCGGGACACCGTCCTGTACAGCAGCTTCGGCGGCCGGGCGTACGGGGATTCGCCGCGGGCGGTGCACGAGGAGCTGGTGCGGCGGGGGATGGACGTGGAGCACCTGTGGGCGGTGCGGGACGCGCAGACCGCGGTGCCGCCGTCGGCCCGGCCGGTGGTGGTGGGCAGTGCGGCCTGGCACGGGGTGCTGGCGCACAGCCACTGGATCGTCACCAACACCCATCTGCCGCGCTGGTTCGTGCGGCGGGCCGGGCAGCGGGTGATCCAGACGTGGCACGGGACGCCGCTGAAGCGGATCGGGGCGGACCTGGCGGGGACGCTGTGCGGGGGGCTGGCGCACCTGGCGGCGCGGCCGCGGCTGGGCCGGCAGTGGAGCGTGCTGCTGTCGCCGAACGCGGCGAGCACCCCGGTGCTGCGGTCGGCGCTCGGTTACGCCGGGAAGCTGCTGGAGACCGGGCTGCCGCGGACCGACGCGCTGCACGCCCCGGACCGGGACGAGGTGGCCGCCGCGGTCCGCGCCCACCTGGGTGTGCGGCCGGAGCAGCGGGTGGTGCTGTACGCGCCGACACCGCGCGACGACGTGGCGTACGACGCCTCCCACCACCGGCTGCATCTGCCGCTGGACCTGGACGTGGCGCGGGCGGCGCTGGACGGGGACCACGTGGTGCTGGTGCGCAGCCATCCGCAGGTGCCCGACCGGCTGCCGGCGCACCATGCGCCGTTCGCGGTCGACGTGTCGTCGTATCCGGACGCGACCGAGCTGCTGCTGGCCGCGGACGTGCTGGTCACCGACTACTCGTCGTTGGCCGCGGACTTCGCGGGCACCGGCCGGCCGATGCTGTTCCTCACCCCCGACCTGGCGCACTACCGCGACACGCTGCGGGGATTCAGTGTCGACTTCGAGGCGCGGGTGCCGGGTCCGCTGCTGTCGTCGACGGGCGAGGTGGTGGAGGCGCTGGGGGACCTGCCGGGGGTGGCGCGGGCGAGCGCGGAGGCGTATGAGGAGTTCCGGCGGGCGTTCTGCCATCTGGACGACGGCGGGGCGGCGGGGCGGGTCGCGGACCTGGTCATGGAGTGAGGGGGGTGGGCGGGTGGCGGGGCCGCGCGGGTGGCGGCGCGGGTCGGGCCGGTGTGCGGTGGCCGGATCGGCATCTCCCGGCGCCCGCGTCGTTACAGCATGTGCGGGTGCCCTCGCGGAGCGTCCGCGCGGGTTGACGTGCGGCCTCGTCCCGGGGTCCGGTTGGTTACGAGACGGCAATGAGGCGGAAAAAGTAGGCGGCCGCTGCAACCGCTCGGCGGTTTTCGCCCTCTGACCCTGAAGAACTGGGGCCCGAACCCGCCCGCGCCAAGAGCTGCTGTCGACACGAAATGTAGATTTAGTGCTTGTGAATGACGCCCTTGAGTCAGAGCCTGGGCCCGCCCTCACGCCAACCGCGCAGGTCAGCGTCATCGTCATCGCCTTCAACGATGCCGTGCACGTCGCCGACGCGGTGCGTTCGGCGCTCGCGCAGGGGGACGCGGTCGCCGAGGTGATCGCGGTGGACGACGCCTCCACCGACGGCACCGGTGCCGCGCTGGACGCCGTGGCCCGCACCGAGCCGCGGCTGCGGGTCCTGCACCGCGGCGAGAACAGCGGCGGCTGCGGTTCCCCGCGCAACGACGGGCTGCGGGCCGCCACCGGCCGGTACGTGATGTTCCTCGACAGTGACGACGTGCTGCCGCCGGGCGCGGTGCCGGCCCTGCTGTCCGCGGCGCTGCGGCACCAGGCGCCGGTCGCCGCGGGTGCCTGTGTGCGCCGGGAGCTGCCGGCCCGCCGCGATGTGCCCTGGCAGCCGGCCCTCTACCGCGAGCCGGCCGTGTACGACAGCCCCGAGGCCGCGCCGCAACTGGTCCGCGACACGCTCTGCGTCAACAAGCTCTACGCCCGGGAGTTCCTCACCGGCCACGGCATCGCGTTCCCCGAAGGCCGCTACCACTACGAGGACTTCGTCTTCACCGCGCGGGTGCTGGCCACCGCCCCGAAGATCGCCACGGTTCCCGACACGGTCTACGTGTGGCACGTCCGGCGGGCCGCCGCGAAGCAGTCGATCTCCCTGGACCGCAAGGACGTCGCGAACTGGCGGCAGCGCCTGGAGGCGCACCGCACCGTCCTGCGGATCCTCGGCGACGCCGGCCGGAAGGCGCTGACGCAGGCCGCGGCGACCAAGTTCCTCGACCACGACCTGCGGATGTACGTCCGTGAGCTGCACACCCGGAGCGTGGAGTACCGGGCCGAGTGGTGGCAGCTGACCCGTGACCACCTGGCCTCCTTCGAGGAGGCCGAGCTGGCCGCCGCGCACGCCCCGGCCCGCTGGCTGGCCCGCGTCATCCTGGCCTCCACCGCCCCCCGCGACCTGGACCGGCTGACCCAGCTGGCGGCCCGGCCCGGACGGCTGCTGCCCCCGTACGCGACGGACGGCGACGGGGCCCCGGTGTGGTCGGCGGAGCTGCCCGCGGTGCGGTTGGACGGCCTCGGCGCCTTCGACACGGTGGACGCCGCGGACGAGGACGTGCCGGGCACCGACGCGTCCCCGAGCCTGCCGGTGACCGTCGACGCCGATCCGGTGCTGGGCGCCACCGGCGGGCTGCTGCGGCTGCGCGTCCACGACCTGTACGGCCGGCTGGCCGCGGCCGGTCCGGTCGGTGTCGACATCGCGCTGCACCGCCGCCGCGACGACCGCCCCGGCCCGGTGTACACCGCCGCCCTTGAGCCCACCGCCGACGGCACCGCCTGGACGGCCACGGTGGCGCTGGACCTCGCGCCGCTCACCGAGGTGCCCGGATCCCGCCCCGCCGACCCCGAGCCGTGGGACCTGACGGCCCGGCTGACCTGCACGGACGGCACCGCCATCGGGGTGGGGCTGCGGGCCGTGGGGGCCGGTCTGCGGCGCCGGGTGCTGCCCAGCCGGCGCCGGCTGGTGCTGTTGGCGCAGCCGTACTCGACCACCGGTGGTGCGCTGGCACTGCGGGTGGCGTCCGGGCCGCGCAGCGTATGGCGGATCGCCGCCCGGCGGCTGCGCCACTGACCCGCACCCTGTTGTCCCTCTGTTCCCTGCCTAGGATTGGCGCTATGTCTTACCTGATCACGGGTGGTGCCGGTTACATCGGCTCCCATGTCGTAAGGGCCCTGCGGCAGGCCGGCGAGTCGGTCGTCGTCCTCGACGATCTGACGACGGGCGTCCGCGCCCGGGTCCCCGAGGGCGTGCCGCTGATCGTCGGCTCGACCCTCGACCGCGCGCTGCTCGACGCCACCCTTGCCGAGCACGGCATCACCGACGTCGTCCACCTGGCCGCGAAGAAGCAGGTCGGCGAGTCGGTGGAGATGCCGCTGCACTACTACCGCGAGAACGTCCACGGTCTGCAGACCCTCCTCGAAGCGATGGCCGCCGGCGGGGTGCCGCGGTTCGTCTTCTCCTCGTCGGCGGCCGTCTACGGCATGCCGGACGTGGACCTGGTCACCGAGGACACCCCCTGCGCCCCGATCAACCCGTACGGGGAGACCAAGCTCGTCGGCGAGTGGATGGCGCGTGCCGCCGGCAAGGCCCACGGCATCAGCACCGCCTGCCTGCGCTACTTCAACGTCGCCGGTGCCGCCACACCCGAGCTGGCCGACACCGGGGTCTTCAACATCGTCCCGATGGTCTTCGAGCGGCTCACCCAGGGCGCCGCGCCGCGCATCTTCGGTGACGACTACGACACCCCCGACGGCACCTGCATCCGCGACTACATCCACGTCGCGGACCTCGCCGACGCGCACGTCGCGGCGGCCCGCAAGCTCGCCGAGCCGGGCCCGGTGCGGGATCTGACCCTCAACATCGGCCGGGGCGAGGGTGTTTCGGTCCGCGAGATGGTCGACCTGATCGCCCAGGTCACCGGCCACCAGGGCGTCGTCCCGGAGGTCACGCCGCGCCGTGCCGGCGACCCGGCGCGGGTGGTGGCCGCCGCCGACCGCATCGGCAAGGAGCTGGGCTGGGAGGCCCGCCACGACGTCCGCGACATGATCACGTCGGCGTGGGCGGGCTGGCAGCACCACCACCCCGAGTCCCGCCGGGGCTGACGGCCCCGCGTCCGCCGTCCGGGCCGCCCGCTCCCGTTCCCGGGGGCGGGCGGCCCTGCGTTTGCGGGCCCCGCGGTCGGGGTTCCGCGGTCAGGGCAGCTCCAGCACCGACCCGGGGTGCAGGACGACGCGTACCGGGCCGGCCCCGGCCGGGGGCGCGTACCGCGGGAACGCACCCCCGCTGACCTGCAACCGCACCCGGTGCCCGGCCTCGAACCGGTGCGCCGTGGCGGTCATCGGCACCACCGCCTCCAGCGGTTCCGACGCCCCGCCGGGCACCCGCACCAGCCCGTCGCACACATGCACCGAGCGGCCCTGCGGGTCCACGTCGCACAGCCGCGCGAAGACGTCGAAGGCGGCGCCGGCGGCCCCCGGGCCCCGCTCCCCGGTCACCCGCAGCCGCGCCCCGACCGGCCCCAGTACCTCCAGCGGTCCGGCCAGCTCCGGCCCGGTGAAGGTCAGCACGTCCGCCCTGGCCTCCAGCGGCCGGTTGTCGAGGCGTCCGCCGCCCCGGGCGAGCGGCCCGCCGAGGGACGGGGTCGGGTCGGCCGGGTCGTGGCGGAACTCCCCCACCGGCGCGGGGCCGCCCAGGGCCCGTTCCGCGAGCCGGCCGCCCGCGGACAGGTACCAGGGGACCGCCGCGGCGCCCGGGGGCGGCGGCCAGTCGGGCAGGTCCCGCCACTCGCCCCCGCCGCCGGCACCGACGTGCACCCGTACCGGCGTGGGCCGCAGCCCCGCCCGGTCCCCGCCCAGCTGCGCCCGCAGCCACCCCAGACTCTCCGCGAACACCACGGGCCAGCCCTCCTGGAGTGCCGAGGTGTGCGTCCAGGGGCCGACGAGCAGCGCGGTCTCGGAGTCCGCGCTGCGCAGCCGCCGGTACTGTGCGAGGTTCTGGTCGAGGAAGACGTCCTGCCAGCCGCCGATCAGGCAGGTGGGCACCGTCGGGCGTGCCGCGGCCTCCGCCGTCGACGCCCCGTGCCAGTACGGATCGTCCCGGTCAGTATGGGCCAACGCCTCGGCCAGCCAGGGCAGTTCGGCCGCCGGTCCGGTCGGGTACGGCGGCTGCTCGCGGTGTGCGCCGCGGAGCCAGCGCCGCAGCCGCAGCGCCGCCCGCAGCAACGGGCCGACGCCGCGGTGCTGGTGCGCCATCGCGGTCCCCGTCAGCAGGGCGTCCTCCAGGTGGACCGCGCCTCCCGTGTGGAAGTACGCGTACGGATCGTGCAGCCCGATCTGCACCACCATCGCCCGCAGCTCCGGCGGCGGCTCCAGCGCGAGCGCCCATTGCGTGTATCCGAGGTAGCTGGGTCCGATGGTGGCCAGTGTCCCGTCGAACCACGGCTGCTGCCGCAGCCACACCACCGCGGCCCGGCCGTCCGCCGCTTCGTTCCGCCACAGGTGGAAGTCGCCGCCCGATCCGCCCGTGCCCCGGCAGCTCTGCACCACCACGTGGAAGCCCTGCTCGGCGAAGAGGATCCCGTAGAGCGGTGCCCACGGCACTCCCCGGCCGTAGGGCGAGCGCACCAGGAGTGTCGGGAACTCCCCCGGTCCGCGCGGGAAGTAGTGGTCCGTCACGAGCGGGTCCCCGTCGCCGCCCGGCACCGCCAGCCCCGCTTCGCACCCGACCTCGTACGGTCCCGTCGGCACCTTCCGCCACGTCGCCCGCATCCACCGGGCGCTCCGCGCCGGTCGCCCGCCCGGTGCGGTCCATCGCTTGGTCATCGCCGCCCCTCCCACCGAAGACTCATTCTCGTACTGTGTACGAGAATAGCGGATGCTTGGATGTCCCCGGTGGACCGCCCACCCGCGAGAGGAGACCCGCCGCCGTGCCCGCGCCCGCATCCCCCGACCGCCCCCGCCGCGGCCGCCGGCCCGCCTTCACCCGTGAGGAGATCACCGCCGCGGCCGTCGCCCTCGCCGACGCCGAAGGGCTCGACGCGGTCACCATGCGCGCGGTCGCCGCCCGGGTCGGCGCCGGCGTGATGTCGCTGTACAGCTACGCCCCGGACAAGGAGACGCTGCTGGAGCTGATGGTCGACCAAGTCGGCGGCGAACTCCTGCCCCCCGCCCCGCTCGGCGGCGACTGGCGCGCCGACCTCAAGGCCCTCGCCCGCGACCAGCGCGCGCTGATGCTCCGCCACCCCTGGCTGCCGGCCGCCCTGACCACCCACCGCACCGCCCTCGGCCCGAACACCCTGGCCATGCTGGAGCACGCCCTCACCGCGCTCCGCCCCCTGCCCCTGGACGGCGCCGCGAAGCTGGAGGTCTTCAGCCTCCTCACCGGCTTCGTGGCCTCCCACGTCAGCCACGAACTCACCCGCGCCGCGGCCGCCGACGCCCCCGAACGGGCCGCCGCCGAAGCCCGCCGCCTCGCCGCCGTCGCCGCCGACGGCCACCACCCCGAACTCGCCCGGGCCCTCGCCGCCCCCGGCCGCCCCCTCACCCCCGAGGCCACCTTCACCCGCTTCCTGGACCGCCTGGTGGACGGGCTGGACACGCCCCCGGGGGCGGAGACCGGTACGCCGCAGCACGCCTGAGACGCGCCGGCCCCGCCGGACGGGTCCGACGGGGCCGGGCTGCGGGAGGGGGCTCAGCTCGCCGGGGCCTGCCGCCAGGGGCGGACGAAGGCGTGCAGGGCCCGGCGCGCCGCCGGGGCGATCACCGGGGCGTCGGCCGGGGTCCCGGCGGGGTGCAGCAGATGGTCGATACCGGGCAGGACCCGCAGTCCGGGGCCGGTGGTGCGGGCACCGGCGAGCGCGGACAGCAGCGGCGGCACGGTCCGGCACGGCACGTTGGTGTCCTCCGTACCGCAGGTGACGAGCGTGCGCGTGCCCGGTGCGACGCTCCGGGCCACGGACGGCGGGTAGACGGCGTCGTCGCTGCGGACGAAGGCGGCGTTGACCGGCCCGAACATGCCGTCGAGGGCGGCGGCGACGGAGGGCAGCAGTTTCGAGGTGTCCACCGAGCGCCCGGCCCGGAAGTCGGCGATGGCCCGGGTCACGCCGCGCTTGTCCGCCCGCGCCCGCGCCGCGTCGAGCCGTCCGGCCGCGACCGCCCGGTCCAGGGCGCCCGCCAGCTGGAAGTCGACCATGTCCAGCAGCCGCATGTCCTGCGGGGCCAGCAGCGCGAGCCCGGCGGGCTTGTCCCGCACCGCCCGGTCGACGAGCAGCGCCCGGAGGCCGCCCTCGCTGTGCCCGACCACGAGCAGTGCGCGCGGATCGGCTTCCGGCTGGGCGCGCAGGGTGGCGTACGCGGCGACGGCCTGGCGGGTGTAGGCGGCCATGTCGGGGGCGCTGGGCCGGCCGCCCATGCCGGTCCGCCCGGTGCCGTACTTGTCGAACCGCAGGCTCATCACCCCGTCCTCGCCGAGGGCGCCCGCGAGGAGGGACAGGGTGTGCGGGGCGAACCCGGGCGGCGCGTCGCCGTCGCGGTCGGTCGGGCCGCTGCCGGGGATCAGCAGGGCCGCGGCCAGTCTGCGGCCGGCGCGGTGGGCGGGGATGTGCACCGTGCCGTACGCGGTGGTGCCGTCCGCGGTGAACCGGACCTCGCGGTCCACGGCGGGTACGAGGGCGGCGGCCCGGGGGGCCGCGGCCGCCGCGGCCGCGCCTGGTACCGGCCCGGTGGCGACGGCGACCGCCGCCAGTGCCACGGCACACATCCTGCTACGCCAAAGGGGGCGCGAACGCATCGGTTCTCCCTGCGGGTCGAGGTGGTGAGAGGCGGCAGGGAGGAGTGGAGAGCGGACGGTGGTCTGCCGATCCCCCTGTCGACTTGTTCTAGCTTTTATAGAACAAGTTGGCGCCACGGGGCTACGAGGAATACGACAAGAACGCGCCAAAAGCGCGGCGCGGGGCGGGACTTGGCCGCATCGGCGGCCGCCGGACAGCGGGGCGCCGGCGCCTCCGGGAGGCCCGGACGCGCCGCCCTTTGCCCACAAGTCCCCATGCCACCAGGGCGGTTGGCATGCGTCCAGGGACGGCGCGATGACGGCGCCCCCGGGCGGGCGCCCCGCCCGGGGGTGTTCCGTCAGCCGCTCACCCGGGCACCTTGAGCGTCAGCGGCCCCTTGCCGTCCGCGGACCGGACCGGGATCTCCCGGCGGAGGCCGCCCGCGGTCAGGCGGAGGGCGACCCGCCAGGTGCCCGGGGGGCCGCCGCGGAGGCGGGAGCGGGCGCGGTAGCGGTCGCCGGCGGCGCGTTCGACGGTGGTGCGCAGGGCCACGCAGCGGGTGGCGTCGCGCAGCACGAACTGGAGGTCGGCGTCGGCGGGGCAGCCGGGGAGGGTGAGGCGGGCGTCGACCGTGGCACGGCCGGTGCGGCTGCGGGCGGTGGCGCCCCGGAGGTCGGCACCGAGCGGGCGGCGGGCCCCGTCGTGGTCCAGGTCGAGGTGGAGATGGCGGTGCGGGGAGGAGAGGAAGAGGGCGGCGACGGTGGGGCCGGCGGGGCCGTGGCTGACGACGCGGGGGGCGGTGTCGGTGGCCGACTCGCCGCCTTCGGGGACGAGCCAGGCTTCCCGGCGGAGGGCGCCGGAGGGGGTGGCGTCGGCCGCGTCGGGGGCCGGGCCGGTCGCCGCCCCGTGCGCCGTGACCGCGATCTTCAGGCCCCAGATGCCGTCCGTCAGGGGCTCGCCGAGGGCCGCGGTGGCCGGGTCGAGGGCGGCGTGCCAGGTGTCGTCGGGGCCGTAGGCGGCGGGGACGCGGAGGTGGGCGCCGCTGCGGTGGAGGATCAGCTCGACGCGGTCGGCGCCCACCGCGCGCAGGGTGGCGGTGCCGTGGAGGTGGAGGACGCCGCCGACCCATTGGACGCCGGTGAGGCGCTGGCGCACCGCGATGCGGGAGGTGAGGTCGTAGAGGGCGTCCGGCAGGGGGTGGTCCGGGTCGCGGAAGTGGGGGTAGGCGGCGTAGGCGCGGCCGTCCTCGATGCGGGGCGGGCCGGGCGCCGGGGCGGAACCGGGGCCGGAGTCGGCGCGGACGACGGCGGCCAGTTCGGCGTCGAGGCCGGCGCGGAGGCAGTGGGCGCGGAGCCGGAGGCCGGGCGGGAGGGCGGCGAGCACCCCGTCGGTGAGGTAGCGGTCGACCAGGGGGCGGGCGGCCTCGCGCATCGCGCGGCAGCCGGCCTCGTCCCGGGCGAGGTAGGGGGCCGCGAACGGCATGAGTATCTCGCCGTGGAAGTGGCGGACCATGAGTTTGTCGCGGTCGGGGCCGGGCGGGACCTCGGCGGCGACGCCGGTCAGGACGGTGTCGATGTAGGCGAGGTAGGCGGGCCAGTCCATGTCCTGGCGGGAGGCGTTGCTGTCGTCGTCGCGGCCGTGGAGGTAGTAGCAGTCGTAGTCGGCGAGGACCGAGATGGTCTCGGCGCGCAGCAGGGCGGCGATGCCGAAGGGGAGGTCCTCGGCCAGCAGGCGGCCCTCGACGAAGCGCAGCCGGTGGCGCTCGACGAAGGAGCGGCGGAAGAGCTTGTAGGCGGCCAGGCTCCAGTAGACGGGTGAGTCGAAGACCGAGACGCGGGGGTTGGTGGTGCGCAGGTCCACGGGGGCGCCGCGGCCCTCCGCGCCGACGATCCGGCCGTAGACGACGTCGGAGTGGTGCTCCTCGGCCATGCGGATGAGGCGGGCCAGCGCCTCGGGGCCGAGGTGGTCGTCGGAGTCGAGGAAGAAGACGTAGTCGCCGGTGGCGCGGTCCAGGCCCACGTTGCGGGGGCGGCCGGCGCCGCCGGAGGCGGGCTGGTGGACGACGGTGAGCCGGGGGTGGTCGGCGGCGGCCTCGTCCAGCCAGGCGCCGCTGCCGTCGGTGGAGCCGTCGTCGACCGCGATGATCTCGATGCGGTGCGGGTCGAGGGTCTGGGCGAAGACCGAGCCGAGGCTGCGGTCGAGGTAGCGGCGGGTGTTGTGGACCGGCACGATCACGGTGACGGTCGGGGCGGAGCGGTCCGGGCCGTCGGGGTGCTGCGGGCCGTCGGGGCGGCCGGCGCGAGCGGCGTCGGCGGCACCTGTGGGATCGGTGGGGTTGTCGGACACGGGAACAGTGGCCTCCGTTCCTTTCTGCGGGTCCTCGCCCTACCCCGCCCCCTCCGGGGTAAAACGGACTATCAAGACATCAAGCCATATAAATCGTTCGCTGCCTGTCTGCGCGCGGAGTACCGCGCCGACCTCGGAGGAGCGCCGGTGAGCCCGACACCTTCCGCACCCCAAGAGGGGGTCCGGACCCGCGGGGTTGCCCGGACCTCGCCCGGCGCGACATGCGCCACACCCGCCGGCCGGACCCGATGGCGCCGGTCGGCCGCGCCCGGACTGGCGGCGCTGCTGTCCATGGGGGCGTACTGCCTGGCGCTGGCCGCGCACGGCGGCTACCCGTTCGGGCCGCGCTCCCGTGCCGTCAACGACCTGGGCAACCAGTTCGTGCCCTTCCACGCCCGGCTGTGGGACCTGCTGCACGGCACCGCCCACGGGGACCTGTTCTTCAACTGGGGCAGCGGGTACGGCGTGCCGTTCCTGGCGGACTTCGTCACCTATCTGATGAATCCGTTCTCCGTGCTGGTGGGAGTGTTCCCCCGGGCGCTGGTGGATCTACCGGTGTTCCTGGTGACGCTGCTGAGCATCGGACTGGGCGCGGCGCTGATGACCGTCCTGCTGGGGCGGCTGCGGCCCGGACCGGGCGGGCCGCGGGCGCTCCTGGCGGTGGGGTACGGGCTGTGCGCCTGGGTGCTGAACGACGGGGCCGCCGATCCGATGTGGATGTGGGGGCTGGTCTCGCTGCCCCTGCTGGGGATCGCCGCGGACTGGTGCCTGCGGCGGGTGCGCTGGGTGACCGGGACGCTGCTGGTGGCGCTCGCCTGGGCCGGGAACTTCTACACCGCGGCGATGGCCACACTGGCGACCGGCCTGGTGCTGGCGGTGCGGCTGCTGGTGGACGACGGCGACGACGCTGCTGTCGCCGCACCGGCGGGCGGGCGGCGGCGGGCGGCGGGGCGGGCGGCCGCCATGGCGGCGGTCGGGATCGCGCTGGCCGCGCCGGTGCTGACGGTGACGCTGAAGGCCAGCCGGGCCTCGCAGCCGCCGCCCCCGGCGGTGTACGGGGGGCGACCGCCGCTGCTGGACCAACTGGCGCAGCTGCTGCCGGGCGGCCACGGCGCGGTACCGGCGCCGAACATCTTCGTCGGGGTGCCGGCGCTGCTGCTGGTGGCCGCCTTCCCGTTCGTCCGGGCGGTGCCGGCCCGGGTGCGGATCGGCTGGTCGCTGCTGGCGGCGGGGATCGGCGCCTCGCTCGTCTGGAAGCCGACGATCCTGCTGTGGCACGGGCTGGCGCTGCCCAACGGGAGCCCCTACCGGGCCGCCTTCGTCCTCAGCGGCGTGCTGGTGATGATCGCCTGGCTGGCGCTGGCGCACCGCCCGCGGCCGCGCGAGCTGGCCGCGGGGGCGGGGCTGGTCGCGGTGCTGCTGTGGTGCTGCCGGGACCGCAGCGCGGTGAGCGGCCCGACCTGGATCGTGGTGGCCGGCGGCGGGGCGGTGGTGCTGGCGGCGCTGCTGGCCCCGGCCCGCCTCCGGGCGCGGCCCCTGGGGCGGGCGGCGGTCACCGCGGTGCTGGTCTGCGCGACCACGCTGACCGCCGCGTACACGGCGTTCGCGGTGGCGGCCGCGCGGGACGGCATCCCGTGGTTCCAGCCCAAGCTGACCCTGACCGAGGGGGCGCTGGCCACCCGGCGGGGACTGGCCGCCCGCGACGACTGGCCGCGCTCCCGCACGGATCCGGGCCCGCACGAGTTCGCCGACAACGATCCGCTGCTGCTCGGCGGCGAGGGCGGCGCGTACTACAGCAGCTACGTGCCCGCGGCGACCGCCCGGACACTGCACGGGCTGGGCGCCGGCTGGTACATCCGGGGGCGGCACACGCTCAGCTTCGAGGACCCGGTGGGGCGGGCCCTGATGGGGGTGAGCAGCGCGCAGGTGCAGCCGGTGGCGGGCGGGCCGCGCGGCAGCTACTCCGTGTGGCGCGGCCCGGCGGCGCCGCTGCTGACCGTGCGGCGCGGGCCGCTGCCGGGCCCCGGGACCGGCCCGGACACCGTCTTCGCCCGTCAGGAGCGGCTGCTGGGCGCCCGGGTCTACGAGGTGCCGCGGCTGGTGCCCGGCGCGGGGCCGCCCCCGGAGCGGGCGCCCGGCGGCTGGGTGCTCCCGGACCGGCGGCAGCCCACCGTGCCCCCGGGCGCGGTGGCCCCGCAGGCCGGCGGGACGGTCTTCACCGCCCGGTGCACCCCGGGCGGCGAGGCGCTCTGGTACGCGCCGTGGTTCGCGGGCGAGGTCGGCGGGCCGGGGACGACGACCCAGGCGGTGGGCCGGTGGGACGTCACCGCCGGCCCGCTGCGGCGGCTGGGCACCGTACCGGCGGACGGGACGGTGCCGGTGCGGTTCGCCGGGGAGGGCCGCCAGTACGTGCCGGAGCGGGCGGTGGGCTGCCTGCCCCCGGGCCGGCTGGCCGCGGCGCTGCGGGCCCTGGAGGGGCCGGTCCGGCTGACCGCGGGCGGCCACGGCCTGGTGGCCCGGCTGCGTCCGGGGGCCGCCGGGACCGCGGTGCTCGCCCTGCCGGCGGTGTCCGGCTGGGGTTGTTCGGTGGACGGTGGGCCGGTCCGGGCGCCGGGGACGTTCGGCGGGCTGATGACCGTTCCGCTGGAGCCGGGCGCGGCACGGCTGAGCTGCGCGTACACCCCTCCGGGGCTGGCCGCGGGGGTGGCGGTGAGCGGGGCGGGGGTGCTGGCGGTGGGCGCGGTGGCCAAGGTCGGCGCGGTCCGCCGGCGGCGTCCGCGGCCCACTCCACCCGGCCGCCCAAATAGTGCGTTTCATCAGGATTTGTAAAACTGCTTTTCAGGGGACGGCTGCCTCAGCCGCCCCCTGTCCCCGGCGGAAAGGCCCGCCCATGAAGCTCTCCATCGTCGTCCCCTGCTACAACGAAGAAGCCGTGATAGGTCGCTTCGACGCACAGCTGCGCGCGGTACTGGACGGCCTCGCCGTCCGGTACGAGCTGTGCTACGTGGACGACGGCAGCCGCGACGGGACCCTGCTCCGGTTGCGCACCCTGGTCCACCGGCACCGCGGCACCACCCGCTACCTCTCCTTCAGCCGCAACTTCGGCAAGGAGCCGGCGATGCTGGCCGGGCTCAGGGCGGCCACCGGCGACGCGGTGATCATCATGGACGCCGACCTCCAGCACCCGCCGGAGCTGATCGAGAAGATGCTCGACCTCTACCAGCTCGGCCACGACCAGGTCATCGCCCGGCGCAGCCGGGAAGGCGACCGGCGGCTGCGCACCGTGCTCAGCCGCCTGTACTACCGCGCCGTCAACACCTGGATCGACGTCGAACTGGTCGACGGCGCGGGCGACTTCCGGCTGCTGTCCCGCAAGGCGGTGGACGCACTGGTCTCGCTGCCCGAGTACAACCGCTTCTCCAAGGGCCTGTTCTCCTGGATCGGCTTCGACACCGTCAGCTTCGACTACCGCAACGCGGCCCGGGAGGCCGGGGAGACCAAGTGGCGCTTCGGCTCGCTGGTCAACTACGGCATCGACGGGATGATCTCCTTCAACTGCCGTCCGCTGCGCGCCGCCATCTACACCGGACTGAGCCTGGCGTTGTTCGCCACCCTCTACGCCCTGTGGGTGATCGGCGCCGCCGCCGTCGGCGGGGTCACCGCACCCGGCTACGTGACGCTGGTGGCCATCGTCGTGGGGCTGGGCGGCCTGCAGATGGTGATGCTCGGGCTGATCGGCGAGTACATCGGGCGGATCTACTACGAGACCAAGCGGCGGCCGCACTTCCTGGTCAAGGAGAGCGACGGCGCCGCGCCCGCCCCCGTGCACGCGGCGGCCCCGCCCGGGACCGCCGCCGTCGGCCCGCGGCCCCGCTGATGCGCCGGCCGACCGCGGCGGTCCCCTGGGGGCAGATCGTCCGGTTCACCGTGGTCGGCGGCGTCAACACCGCCACCTTCTACGCCTGCTACCTGCCGCTCCACCGCCTGCTGCCGTACTTCGCGGCCTACACCGCCGGCTTCACCCTCAGCCTGGTCGGCTCGTTCTTCCTGAACACCTACTTCACCTACCGCACCCGCCCCACCTGGAAGAAGTTCCTGCTCTTCCCGCTGACCCAGGTCACCAACTACGCGGTGCAGAGCGCCGGTCTGGTGGCGCTGGTGAGCTGGCTGGGGATGAACAGCGTGGCCGCGCCGCTGGCCGCGGCACTCCTGGCGCTGCCGGTCACCTTCGTCGTCTCCCGGCGAATACTCCGGCCCCCGGCCCGCCGCGGCGGGCCGGGCGGTCAGCCCGAGGCGTCGCCGGTGCGCTCCGGCCGGCCGGTCTGACCCCGCCACCCCAGGAACGGCGCGGTCTGCCCGGCCTTCGCCTGCCGGGCCGCGTACAGCCGGCCGTCGTTGCCGAGGGCGACCAGCACCGCCCGCCCGGCCGCGTCGTGGGCCACCCCGGCGGCCGCCGAGTGCGCCAGCCGGCACCGCTGCCAGGGCTTGGGCGCGGCCTGCGCCATCGCCACCCGGACGTCACCGGCGTCGTCCCGGGCGGCCAGCACCATCCGGTCGCCGCTGCCGGCCGGCGCCAGCGCCACCCGCCCGTAGCCGCCGGCCCGCTCGCACTGCCCGGAGACCCGCCAGCTGCCGATCGCCCGCCGCCGCTCGGCGATCAGCACCCGCGCGGTCTGCGACTGCCGGTAGGCGATCCGCACCACACCGCCGGCCAGGGGGGCGATGCTGATCGGCCCGCCCGGCTCCGGCAGGCCGGTGGCCGCGCCCGGCCGGGGCGTCTCCCCCGGCTCCTTCGACACCCAGTGCTGCACCGTCCGGACGCTGGGCGCGACCACGTGGATCAGCCCCCCGGCGTCCACACAGGCGTCGATCCCGTCGACGATCTGCGGGGACGCCTTGAGGGTGCCGACACCGGCCGGTCCCTCCAGGAGGCCCCAGGGCGACCACTGGGCGCCGTGCGGGCCGCTGCGGTGGCCGATCCCGCCGTCCCAGGTCCGTACGAAGACGTGCACCGTGCCGTCCGGGGCGGCCACCGCGGCCGGGAAGCCGATCTCCAGCGTCCGGACCGGGTCCCGCTCCGGGGAGCCCAGCGACTCCCACTCCCCGAAGGCGGGCACCCCGTCCGGGCCGGTGCCGTTCTGCCGCGCGGTGACCAGCTCGCGGTGGTGGTCGACGCCGGGCGCGGGCAGCACCGTCCGGGACCCGAACAGCTGGAGGGTGCCGTCCGGGTGGCGCACCACGTGCAGCTGCCCCTGGAGCAGGTCCCCGCCGATCCGGTGCGGCGCGCCGAACCGCCCGCTGCCCGCCCGGGTCTCCGCCCAGCCGTACGCGGCGCCGCCCCGCACCGCGAAGGCGGTCAGCCGGCCGTCCCGGGCCGGCCGCACCCAGGCGTTGGAGCCGGGCGCGCGCAGCCGGGTGCTGCGGGTCCAGCTCCGCGGGCTGCCGTTGAGGGCGGAGCCGCCGACCTTCAGGTCGCCGCAGCCCGCCGGGTCGGCGCACCGGCGGTGGTCGGCCCAGCCGTAGATGTCCAGCGTCCCGGCCTTGCGGCGGACGGTCGACGGGTCGAGGTCGCCGGGGAGGACGCCGAGTTCGTAGCCGAGGTAGTTCTCCACGACGGTCGGGGCGGGGCTGCCCTGCCCCCAGTAGCGGGCCAGCGCCGCCTGGGTGAAGTGGGCGGAGGCGGTGTGGTCCTGGTGGTCGAAGTAGCGCAGACCGGCCAGCCGGGGATCGGGGGTGGACAGCGGCCGTTTGCCGGAGTGCACCGCGTTGGGGTCCAGGGTGCGCACGACGGTGGGCCGGACCCAGTCCAGGACCGCCGTCAGGGTGTCGGTGACCTGGTCGCGGGTGTAGCGGAACTGCCGCTGGACGGGGCTGCCCTCGGGCCGCAGCGTGGGGATCGAGTCGACCACCCCCAGCCAGAGGCCGCGCAGGCTGACGGCGCGCGGCTGGTACACCGCGCGGGCCTCGACCAGCTCCACGAAGACCAGCTGGTGCTGGGGCGCGGCGCGCAGCGTCTGGACCTCCACCTGGAAGCCGCGGAGCAGGGTGCGGGCCTCGGCGTCCCAGGTGCTTTCCGGGTCGCCGGTGGCCATCTGGGCGTGCGCGGCGAGCAGTCCGTTGACCCGGGCGCGGGCGAACGCCGGCCGGTCGGGGATCACCCGGTGGTGCAGAGCGCTGCCGCGAGGGGCGTTCCGGCCGTCGGACTCGCCGCCCGTCAGGCAGACCGTGACGGTCCGCGCGCCGCTGCGGATGGCCTGCTCCAGACCCGGGTTCATGAAGAACAGGCCGTCGTCGGGGTGCGCGATGACG
The DNA here is from genome assembly GCF_002803155.1 of Streptomyces sp. CB02959. Taxonomy (GTDB): domain Bacteria; phylum Actinomycetota; class Actinomycetes; order Streptomycetales; family Streptomycetaceae; genus Streptomyces. The sequence continues at coordinate 33,766 of NZ_NNBP01000019.1, read as the reverse complement.
TGCAGGAACACCTGATCGTCGGGTTCCTCCGCGGACTCCTGCTCGCGGGCCGGCGAGGCCGGGCGCGAGGTGTCGGGGGAGCGCCAGGCCCACACGCCGGCACCCGCGGTGGCTGCGAGAACGGTACCGACGGCGGCCTGCAGCATCCGGCGGCGCGACGTCGACGGTCCTGAGGGTCCTGACCGGGGCACGTCCTCAGTATTTGCGGGCCCCGGCGATCCCGCGCGCCCGACCCGCCCCGTCGCCGCCCCGCCGGATGCCCTTTCGGGTGAAGGCCCGTCAGCCGATCGGCGGCACCGGACTGTTCGCGGCGGAGCCGGAGTTGACGGGCGGACAGCCCCCGGACAGGTGTACGGATAGCATCCCCCGGTAGTTCTCTACCGGGGGGTGGCTCCACATCAGCACGCACGACGACGTCTTCACGCCCCTGCGCCCCGACGACCCGCGGGAGGTGGCCGGCTACCGGCTGCTGGCCCGCCTGGGCGAGGGCGGCATGGGCACGGTGTACCTCACCCGCACCCGCGGCAACCAGCCCGCCGCACTGAAGGTCATCCGCCGGGAGTTCGGCCGGGACCCGGACTTCCGCGGCCGCTTCGTGCAGGAGGTCCGGGCCGCCCGACGGGTGCAGGGCTACCACGTCGTGCCGGTCCTCGACCACGACACCAGCGGCGAACTCCCCTGGCTGGCCACGGAGTTCATCCCCGGACTGCCGCTCGACGAGGCACTGCGGGACGGCCCGCTGCCCCTGCCGGCGGCCTTCCGGCTGATCGGCGCGATCGCCACCGCCCTGGGCTCGGTGCACGCCGCCGGAATCGTCCACCGCGACCTCAAGCCGAGCAACGTCCTGCTCGGCCCGCAGGGCCCCTACGTCATCGACTTCGGGATCGCCCGGGCCGCCGACGCCACCCAGCTCACCCGCAGCGGCGGCTTCATCGGCACCCCGCAGTACATGTCCCCCGAGCACGCCGGCGGCGAGCAGGTCACACCCGCCGCCGACCTCTTCCCGCTGGGCCTGATCGCGGCGGTCGCGGCCACCGGCCGGCACCCGTACGGGGACAGCGCGGCCCTCACCGTCGCCACCCGGATCGCCAACACCGCGCAGGTCCCCCCGGACCTCACCGGCTACCCGGACGCGCTGCGCCCGCTGCTCACCCGCTGCCTGGCCGCCGACCCCCGGCAGCGGCCGACGCCCGCCGAGGCGGCGGAGCTGTGCCGGGCGGCGTCCGGGCGCGGACCGCGGGACTTCGACGACTGGCTGCCGGCCGCCGTGGCCGCCCGGATCGCCCGGCGGGAGCGCGCCGCCGAGGAGCTCCCGGAGCCGCCGCCGGCCGCCGCCCCGCCACCGCCCGGCCACGCGCCGACGCAGGGCCCGCCCGGCTACACCCCCACCCGGGGAACGGGCCCGCACGCCGCCCCGACCCAGGCCGCCACCGGCCCCGCGCCGACACCCGGCGGCCCGCACACGATGCCCACCGCCGGACCCGGCACACCCGCGGCCGGCCCGCGGCGCAGCCCCTTGCTGCGGGCCGCGCTCGGCGCGGTGGCACTGCTCGCCGTGGTCGGCATCACCTGGACCGTGGCGCGCAGCGACGGCTCCGGCGACCAGGCCACCGGCCGGCACGGCACGCCCGCCCCCGCCCCCACCCCCGCGCACGGGAAGAACGGCTCGTCCGCCGCGCCGCCCGCGACGCCGGACGGGAACGCCGGCTACCAAGTCGTCTTCAAGGACCGCCCGTTCGCCCTGCGCGCGCCCTCCATGGCGGGCTTCAACTACATCGACCTGGACGTCCCCAAGTCGGTGCCCGGCGCGCAGATCGACGAGTCCCCGTACGAGATCACCTACAACGGAGTGTCCGGGATCGGCCTGCAGTTCCACACCCCCATGGGCCGCAGTACCGGCCGGACCGCCCAGGCGTGCCTGGACGGCTCGCACGCGGACGTCCTGCCCGACCAGGTGCGCCGCGAGGAACTGGACAAGGGCCAAACGATCCACGTCGGCACCCTGCTGTGCACGGAGACCACCGACGGCAACCTGGCGATGATCGAGGTCACCGGCATGAGCCCGAACCACGAGAGCGACATGCCGGACTTCGCGACCAAGGTGACGCTCTGGAAGAAGGACTAGAGCCGATCGCCATCTTCCCGTCCGCCCCGCCCGGCATGGCGGGCGGCCGCGGCACGGAAGCCCGCCCGCGCCGCCGCGCCCGCGCCGTCTACTCCGCGCCCAGCGCCGCCGTCACCGACCCGGCCAGCGCGTCGAGGTACCCCGCGGGCACCTCGTCGCGGACCACCAGCAGCCGCCAGTACAGCGGCCCGGTCAGCAGGTCGAGCGCCAGTTGGGGATCGACGTCCGCGGGCAGCTCGCCGCGCTCCACCGCCCGCGCCACCACCGCCGCGGCGACGCCCTCCTGGCTGCCGTGCAGCGCGGACTTCAGCGCCGCGGCCAGCTCCGGGCTGCGCGCCGCCTCGGCCAGCAGGTCCGGGATGATCTGCGAGGCCATCGGGTGCCGCAGCGCGCGGGCCGCGACCTCCAGCACCGTCCGGACGTCGCCGCGCAGCGACCCGGTGTCCGGGGCCGGCAGTCCGGCCGCGGCGACCGCCGAGACCACGTCCAGGACCAGGTGCAGTTTGGAGCGCCAGCGCCGGTAGACGGCGGTCTTGCCGACCCCGGCCCGCCGGGCGATGCCCTCGATGGACATCCGGGCGAAGCCGACCGCGGCCAGCTCCTCGAAGACCGCCGCGCGAATCGCGGCGGTCTTGTCCTCCCGCAGCACGGCGGCGCCGGCCGGGGCCCGGCGCGCACCGGTCGCCGCCGGGCCTCTCTCGCTCTCGGTGCCGTCTTTTGCCATGCCTTGATCCTAGCGGCACGACGCTACGGTTGCGTTTCGACGTCGACTCGTCCTACTGTCGACGTCGCGACGATACGGCCCCGTTCCGTCGTCGTGCCGGACCCTGGCGTCCTCCCGACCGGACTCCGACGGCCCCGTACGAAAGCGAAAGCGGCCCCCATGCCCCAGACCCTCGCTCCCCCGCCCCCCGGCCCGGCCCCGGCCCCCGTCCGGCCGTCCGGATCCGGCGGCGCACCCGACCCGGAGCTGCGCGCCCTGGCCGAACGCCATGGCCTGACGATGAGCGGCGCCCGCCCCTCGCTGCCCGAGTACACCCGGCAGCTGTGGCACCGGCGGCACTTCATCACCTCGTTCGCCACCGCCAAGCTGACCGCGATGTACACCACCTCCAAGCTCGGCCAGCTCTGGCAGGTGATCACCCCGCTGCTCAACGCCGGTGTCTACTACTTGATCTTCGGGGTGCTGATCGGCACGCGGAAGGGCGTCCCGGACTACATCCCGTACCTGGTGACCGGCGTCTTCGTCTTCACCTTCCTGCAGAACTCGGTGATGACCGGCACCCGGGCGATCTCCGGCAGCCTCGGCCTGGTGCGCGCGCTGCACTTCCCGCGCGCCTGCCTGCCGATCTCGTTCTGCCTGGCGCAGCTCCAGCAGCTGCTGTACTCCATGGGCGTACTGGTGATCATCCTGCTGTGCTTCGGGCAGGTGCCGACCTGGTCGTGGCTGCTGGTGGTCCCGGCGCTGACGCTGCAGTTCGTCTTCAACACCGGCCTCGCGATGATCATGGCGCGGCTCGGCGCGCGGACCCCGGACCTGGCGCAGCTGATGCCCTTCATCATGCGGACCTGGATGTACGCGTCCGGCGTGATGTTCAGCATCAGCCTCATCCTCAAGGGCAAGAACCTCCCGCAGATCGTGGTGGTGCTGCTGAACGGCAACCCGGCCGCGGTCTACATCGACCTGATGCGCTTCGCCCTGATCGACAGCTTCAAGGCGCACCAGCTCCCGCCGCACGTATGGGCGTTCGCGGCCGGCTGGGCGCTGCTCGCGGGCGTGGCGGGCTATGTGTACTTCTGGAAGGCCGAGGAGCGGTACGGACGTGGCTGAGTTCATGACGGAAAACGAGGGCGGCACCGGCCCGGCGGCGGACGAGGCCCGCGTCCCGACCGTGATCGCCGACCAACTGCACATCGTCTACCGCGTCTACGGCACCGGCGCCGGCAAGGGCAGCGCCACCGCGGCGCTGGGCCGCATCGTCCGCCGCAAGCCCGCCACCAACGTGCGCGAGGTGCACGCGGTCAAGGGCGTCTCCTTCACCGCCTACAAGGGCGAGTCGATCGGCCTGATCGGCTCCAACGGCTCCGGCAAGTCGACGCTGCTCCAGGCGATCGCCGGACTGCTGCCCGCCGAGCGCGGCAAGGTCTACACCCACGGCCAGCCCTCGCTGCTCGGCGTCAACGCGGCCCTGATGAACGACCTGACCGGCGAGAAGAACGTCATCCTCGGCGGCCTGGCGATGGGCATGAGCCGCGAGGAGGTCCGCGAACGCTACGACGGCATCGTCGACTTCTCCGGCATCAACGAGAAGGGCGACTTCATCTCACTGCCGATGCGGACCTACTCCTCCGGTATGGCGGCCCGGCTGCGGTTCTCCATCGCGGCGGCCAAGGACCACGACGTGCTGCTGATCGACGAGGCCCTGGCCACCGGCGACCGCCGCTTCCAGAAGCGCTCCGAGGCCCGCATCCGCGAACTGCGCGAGGAGGCCGGCACGGTCTTCCTGGTCAGCCACAACAACAACTCCATCCGCGACACCTGCGACCGGGTGCTGTGGCTGGAGAAGGGCGTCCTCCGCATGGACGGACCCACCGAGGACGTCCTCGCCGCCTACGAGGACTTCACCCAGGGCTAGGGGCGACACCCCCGCCCGCAACGCCGCGAGCGCCGGACAGGCCATCTGGCCCGTCCGGCGCTCGCGGCATGCTCCGTGCCCTCCGGCGCCCAGGCCCCCCGGCCCGCCTGGAAGCCCACCGCACGCACAAGCGCCGGACAGGCACAGGCGGCCCGTCCGGCGCTCAAGGGCAAGGGGGCGGCGCCGGGCGCCGCCCCCACCGGCCTCAGCTGTGCGTACGCAGCAGCGTCCGCATGGTCCGCATGGCCACCGAGAGGTTCGCCAGATCGAACCCCTCGGACCCGTGGATCTCCTCCAGCGTGGCCCGCGCCCGCGTCAGGATCGCCGCGTTCGCCTCCTCCCACGCCGAGAACCGCTCCTGCGGCGACGCGGATCCGTCGCCCACCGACAGCACGTCCGAGGTGAGCGCGGCGTGCGCCGCGAAGAGGTCCTCGCGGATGGAGGCGCGGGCCATCGACTGCCAGCGGTCGTTCCGCGGCAGCTCCAGGATCCGGTCCAGGAGCTGGTTGATCCGCAGCCGGTCGCCCAGGTCGTAGTAGACCTCCGCGACGGCCAGCGGCTCCTTGCCCGACCGGTCCGCGATGGCGACGATGTCCAGCGCCGGGAAGACCGACGAGAAGCCGGACACCTGGACGGCCAGCTGCTCGGGCACCCCGGCGTCGGTCAGCTCCTCCAGGATCGTCTGGTACCACTCCAGGTCGCTGCCCTGGAGCAGCTTCGGCAGCTCCGCCCAGACCTGCGCCACCCGCTCCGAGAAGAAGTCGATGGTCCCGGACAGCTCCAGGGGCTGGCGGCGGTTGTTGAGCAGCCAGCGGGTGCCGCGCTCGACCAGCCGGCGCGAGTGCAGCCGGATCCGGGTCTGGACGTCGGCCGCGACGACATTGTCGAGCGCCTCGACGTCGTCCCAGACCTGGTTGAGGCGGAAGATCGCGCGAGCCGCGGTGTGCGCCCGGACGACCTCTTCCAGCGACGCGCCGGTCTCCTCCCGCATCCGGTGCAGGAAGCTCGTACCGCCGGTGTTGACGGTGTCGTTGACCAGCACCGTGGTGACGATCTCGCGGCTCAGCGCGTGCCCGTCGACCTGGCCCGTGAAGTTCTCCCGCAGCGCGGTCGGGAAGTACGCGTGCAACAGGCGCTGGAGGTAGGGGTCGTCCGGCAGCCCCGTCTGGATCAGCTCGTCGGCCACCGTGATCTTGGTGTAGGCGAGCAGGACCGCGGTCTCCGGCTGGGTCAGGCCGCGCCCGGCGTTCAGCCGCTCCCGGATCTGCCGGTCGGTGGGCAGGAACTCCAGCGCCCGGTCCAGGTGCCCGTCGCGCACCAGACGGCGCATGAAGCGCTGCTGGGCGTGGAGCATGCTGGAGGACTGGGCGATGGCCAGCGCCAGTGCGGTGTTCTGCGCGTAGTTGTTGCGCAGCACCAGCGAGCCGACCTCGTCGGTCATCTCCGCCAGGAGCTTGTTCCGCTGCTTGACCGTCATGTCGCCGTCGGCGACGACGGAGTTGAGCAGGATCTTGATGTTGACCTCGTGGTCGGAGGTGTCCACACCGGCGCTGTTGTCGATCGCGTCGGTGTTGATCTTCCCGCCGGCCATGGCGAACTCGATCCGGCCCAGCTGCGTCAGGCCCAGGTTGCCGCCCTCGCCGACGACCTTGACCCGCAGGTCCTCGCCGTTGACCCGGATCGCGTCGTTGGACTTGTCGCCCACGTCGGCGTGCGACTCCGTGGACGCCTTGACGTACGTGCCGATGCCGCCGTTCCACAGCAGGTCGACCGGGGCCTTGAGGATGGCCTGCATCAGGTCGGCCGGCGTCATCTTCTTCACACCGGGTTCGAGGCCCAGCGCGGCCCGCACCTGGGCGTTGATCGGGATGGACTTGGCCGACCGCGGGTGCACCCCGCCGCCCTGCGAGAGCAGGTCGGTGTTGTAGTCCGCCCACGAGGAACGCGGCAGCTCGAACAGCCGGCGGCGCTCGGCGTACGAGGTCGCCGCGTCCGGCTTGGGGTCGAGGAAGATGTGCCGGTGGTCGAAGGCGGCGACCAGCCGGATGTGCTCGCTGAGCAGCATGCCGTTGCCGAACACGTCACCGGACATGTCGCCGACGCCGACGACGGTGAAGTCCTGGGTCTGCGAGTCGTGGCCCAGCTCCCGGAAGTGCCGCTTGACCGACTCCCAGGCGCCGCGGGCGGTGATGCCCATGCCCTTGTGGTCGTAGCCGGCGCTGCCGCCGGAGGCGAACGCGTCGCCCAGCCAGAAGCCGTAGGACTCGGCGACCTCGTTGGCGATGTCGGAGAACGTCGCGGTGCCCTTGTCGGCGGCGACCACCAGGTAGGTGTCGTCCTCGTCGTGCCGGACGACGTCCTTGGGCGGCACGACCTCGCCGCCGACGAGGTTGTCGGTGATGTCCAGCAGACCCGAGATGAAGGTCTTGTAGCAGGCGATGCCCTCGGCCAGCCACGCGTCCCGGTCCTGCGCCGGGTCCGGCAGCTGCTTGCCGACGAAGCCGCCCTTGGCGCCGACCGGCACGATCACGGTGTTCTTGACCATCTGCGCCTTGACCAGGCCGAGGATCTCCGTGCGGAAGTCCTCCCGCCGGTCCGACCAGCGCAGACCACCGCGTGCGACCTTGCCGAACCGCAGGTGGACGCCCTCGACGCGGGGCGAGTACACCCAGATCTCGTACGCCGGGCGGGGCGCCGGCAGATCGGGGATGGCCTGCGGGTCCAGCTTCATCGACAGGTAGGAGTGCGGCCGGCCCGCGCTGTCGCGCTGGTAGTGGTTGGTGCGCAGGGTCGCCTTGATGACGGTGAGGAAGGAGCGCAGGATGCGGTCCTCGTCGAGGGAGGCGACCTGGTCCAGGGCGCCGTCCAGCTCCTCCAGCAGCCCGTCGGTCAGCTCGGTGCCGGCGCTCTGCCGCTCCGGGGACATCCGGGCCTCGAAGAGCGAGACCAGCAGCCGGGTGGTGTGGACGTTGTTGGAGAGGGTGTCCTCCATGTACGTCTGGCTGAAGGTCGAGCCGGCCTGCCGCAGGTACTTGGCGTAGGCGCGGAGCACCATCGCCTGGCGCCAGTCGAGACCGGCCCGCAGCACCAGCTGGTTGAAGTCGTCGCTCTCGGCGGCGCCCGTCCACACCGCGGTGAACGCCTCCTGGAAGCGCTCGCGGGAGTCGTCGCCCGAGACGTAATCGGGCATCCGCAGACCGAAGTCGTAGATCCAGGCGAGGGTGGCGTCGGCGCAGCGCAGCTCGTGCGGGCGCTCGTCGACGACCTCGACGCCCAGGCGGTTGAGGCCGGGCAGCACCTTCGACAGCGAGACCGGCTCACCGCGGCGGTAGATCTTGAAGCGGCGCTCACCGGGGCTGGCGTTGACCGGCTCGTAGAGGCTGACCGCGAAGTCGCGGCCCGGCTCCCCGGTGAGCTTCTCCAGGTGCTGGAGGTCGGCGACCGCGCTGCGCGGGTTGTTGTCGGCCTTGTAGCCCTCGGGGAAGGCGTGGGCGTAGCGGCGCAGCAGTTCGGCGGCGCGCTCCTCGCCGACCTCGGCGGTCAGCGCCTCGGCGAAGCCGTCGGCCCAGGAGCGGGCGGCCTCCACCAGCCGGGCCTCGATGCGGTCCACGTCCGCGTCGGTGAGCTCGGACAGGGCGGTGCCGGGCTCGACCCGGATGAGGAAGTGCAGCCGGGAGAGCACCGACTCGGTGTTCCAGGCGGTGAAGTCGACGCTGGTGCCGCCCAGCTCCTCCTTGAGGATGTCGATCAGCCGCAGCCGGACACCGGTGGTGTAGCGGTCCCGCGGGAGGTAGACGAGCGCGGAGTAGTAGCGGCCGTACTCGTCCTGGCGGAGGTAGAGCCGCAGGCGGCGGCGCTCTTGGAGGTAGAGCACGCTGGTGGCGATGGACCGCAGCTCGTCGGCCGGGGTCTGGAACAGCTCGTCGCGCGGGTAGGTCTCCAGGATCTGGAGCAGGTCGCGGCCGTCGTGGCTGTTCGGGCTGAAGCCGGCGCCCTCCAGGACCTCGGCGACCTTGCGGCGGATCACCGGCACCCGTCGGACGGACTCGGTGTACGCGGCCGAGGAGAAGAGGCCCAGGAAGCGGCGCTCCCCGATGACGTTGCCGTCCTTGTCGAACTTCTTCACCCCGACGTAGTCGAGGTAGGAGGGCCGGTGGACGGTGGCGCGGCTGTTGGCCTTGGTGAGGATCAGCAGCTTGTGCTCGCGGGCCTTGGCGCGGGCGTCCGCGGGCAGCCGGTTGAAGGACGGCGAGACGGGGTGGCCGACGTCGCTCTCGCGGTGCGCCGGGTCGGAGCGCAGGATGCCCAGGCCGGTGCCGGGGATCGCGGTGAGGACGTCCTCCTCGGTGCCGTCCTCGCAGGGCGCGCAGGCGAGCTCGTACTCGCGGTAGCCGAGGAAGGTGAAGTGGTCGTCGGAGAGCCAGCGCAGCAGCTCCCGGGCCTCCTCGACCTCCTCCGCGCGGATGTCGTCGGCGATCGGCTCGGCGGGCAGCTCCTCGGCGATCCGCAGGGAGGCGGAGCGCATCTTGTCCCAGTCCTCGACGGCCTCGCGGACGTCGGAGAGCACCCGCAGCAGATCGGCGGTGATCTGCTTGAGGTCGTCCCGGTCGGTCTCGCGGTCGATCTCGACGTGGATCCAGGACTCGACGACCGCGTCGTGCGGCAGCTCGGCGGTCTTGCGGCCGCCGTTGAGGCCGTGGACGTCGCCGTTGATGTCGAGGACCTCGATCAGCTTGCCGGTGACGTCCCGGCGAACGATCAGCTGCGGGTGGATCACGACATGGATGCCGCGCCCCTGCCGCGAGAGCTCGTTGGTGACCGAGTCGACCAGGAAGGGCATGTCGTCGGTGACCACCTCGACGACGGAGTGGCTGCACGTCCAGCCGTTCTCCTCGACGGTCGGGGTGTGCACCCGCACATTCGCGGTGCCCTGGGGCCGGTGCTCGGCGAGGCGGAAGTGGGAAAGCGCGGCACCGAAGACATCGACCGGGTCGCGGTCGGCGAGGTCCTCCGGGGCGGTGTGCAGGTAGTAGCGCTGGAGGTATCCCGCAAGGGTGTCCGGGTCCAGTCCGCGCACCGGGGTCTTCGCCCCGGCCGGGCTGCTCTCACCTACCCGGGCGGCCCTTGCAAGCAGCTCGTTCTTGGCTTCGTCCAGCTTGGTCTGCATGTCCTCTGGCTCCTGTCGCGCGCCGTTGCGTGACGTTGTGGAAAAACGTGGGAAGGGCTGTGGAAGCCGCACAACGCCACCGCGACGCGGGGTGTCCTGTCGCTGTCGACGCTATGCCGCGATGGGGGAAGGCCGCGCCGCCGTCGACGAGTTTTGACGAAGTCGACATGGATTGGCGGCCGCAACGATCAGCAGTCGCCCGGTCACGGTGGTGTCCCGGGCGCACGCCGGGGGCCTTGCCACCCCCGCGGACTATCGCGCTGATCACGGTGCAAGGCTATCTCTCCCGGCAAGTGCCCCGTTATGCGCCGTGCACGTAAAACCAGACCCTTAACTTGGCCCTTCTGGACAATGGGGAGCCGGGGTGGCGTATGTGTAGGTGTGGCGGCCGGGGCGCCGCAGGCCGCTGCGCGGCGGGCCGACCCGCCCTCCGGGGAACGACGGGACTTCGCGGACCCGGCCTAGGCGACGATGTCCTCCGCGACCTGCACGGCCTCGGCGAGGCTGTCCACCACCGGCACTCCGGCGGCCGTCAGACTGCTCCGGCTGTGCGAACCGCCGGTGTACAGCACCGCGAGGGCTCCCGCGTCACGCGCGGCCACCGCATCGTCCACGGCGTCCCCGATCACCACCGTACGCCCCGGGTCGATGCTCTCCAGAGCCGCCAGATGACCGACCATCTGCGCGCTCTTCGATCCCCCGGACGGCCCCATGCGGCCCTCGACCCGGACGAACCGCGAGGCGATGCCCAGGCCGCTGACCAGCGGTATCAGCTCGTCGTGGCCGAACATGCTGAGGATCGACTGGCTCCGGCCGGCCGCCTGCCAGGAAGCCAGCAGCGTCTCCGCGCCCTCGGCGAGGCCGCACCCCGCCCGGTGCTCGGTGTAGTACCGGTGGAAGGTGGCGTCCATCACCAGCCACTCGGCCTCGGTCGGCAGGCGGCCCATCAGCCGCTCGTAGAACCGCGGCACCGGTACGCAGTACAGCTCGCGGTACCGCTCCAGCGTGATCGGCTCCAGGCCGATCTCCGCGAAGGCGGAGTTGGTCGCCGCGATCACGGCGTCGATGTCGTGGAACAGGGTGCCGTTCCAGTCCCACACGATGTGCGCTGCTGGCTTCCCCATGCCGTCCCCCCGGTCCTTCCCCCACGCGATTGCCATGGGGAAAACCGTACCCGCCGCCACTGACAACGGCGTCGGGCCGACGGCCGGGCCGCCGCGCCGGGGCATCACCCCAGCAACTGCGGAATCTCCTGCACCCCGAACCACATCAGGTCGTGGTCCTCCGCGCCGTCCACCGTGAACTGCGCGTCGTCGTCGCCGAGGTCGGCCGCGCCCAGCGCCGCCGCGGCCGCCGCCACGTCCTCCACCGCGTCCGCGGCGTCCACGTGCACCGCCGCCGCCTTCGACAGCGGCACCGGCCCGGTGATCCGCACCTCGCCCAGCGCGGACTGGTCCAGCCCCCGGTCCGGGTCCACGGCCGCGTTCCGGTCCGGCACGTCCACCGCCACCACGACCCGCCGCCGGGGCGTCTCCGGGTGCCCGGCCAGCAGCCGCAGCGACGCCTGCGCCGCGCGGTTCAGCGCCGCGTACTCCAGCTCCTCGATGTCGTCCGACACGTACCACTCCCGCAGTGCGGGCGTGACGGCGTACGCGAGCAGCGGGCCGGCCCCCAGCTCACCGCTCCGGTGTGCCGCAGCGAGCCCGGAAAGCGTCAGGGGAACGTAGACACGCATAACAGCCGCTCTCGCTAGATCCAGAACAATGCCCCGCCAGCATACGGCCGTGCGTCCCCCATCGTGCCGCCCCCGCACCTCCCGCCACACCCGGCCCGTGACTCTCCGGCGACCCGGCCCCGCCGCATGATCCCGGGCCCGCGCCACGGACGGGTGAAAATCCGCCGCCGTACCCCGGACGGCCGCGCGCCTTGCCGCCCCCGGCGCCCCGCCGACAAGATCCCACACCACAAGCTACCGACCGGTAATCACTCCGGATCCGGCACGAGGGGGCACCGCGATGACCGACACGACCAGCGAGAACACCGCAGCGACCGGCGCCACGACGGACACCCGCCCGGCCCCGGCAGGCCCGGCCCCCCAAGGCCCGCACCCCGGCGCCCCGACACCGGCCACGCCCACCGCCGGCGGCCCGGCGCCCGCCCCGACCGTCCCCCGCCCCCGCCGCTCCCCCACCGACCGCGTCCCCGACGCCCCGAGCGCCCCCGGCACCCCGCCCGAACCGGCGCCGGCGCCCGCCGCACCGCGCCGCACCGCTCCCCCGACCCGCCGCGGCACCCGCCGCCCCACCGGCCCCGCGGGCCGCGGCCCCGGCTCCCCCGGCAACCGCGGCCCCACCCGCACCCCACACCTCACCCGCACCACCACCGAATGCCGCCCCGCCGACCCGACCGCCAGCCGGGGCACCCCACTGCCCACCCCTGGTGCCCGGCGCAGCGCCCACGAGAACCGGCCCCACCTCTGGTTCGCCCACCAGCTCCTGCTCACCCTGAGCGCCCAGCGGCCCGTCCACGCCCTCCTCGGGCACGCCCTGCCCGCCGCCTACGACCAGCTCGCCGAACTCGCCCCGCGCTCACCCCTGCGCCCCTACGTCGCCCCGGGCCTGCGCGCCCCCGTCCCGGCCCTCCACGCATGCGGCCTGTGCCGCCCCCGCGACGGCGTCATCGAGGCGTTCGCCCGCATCACCACCGGCGCCCGCCTGCGCGCCCTGGCGTTCCGCCTGGAACGCGGCACCGACGCCCGCTGGCGCTGCGCCGCCCTCGACATCGGCCCCCTCCCCTAGAGCCCGCCCGACGGGCCGGGCCCGGGCAGCACGAAGGGCGCCCCGGCCGACCACGGCCAGAGCGCCCTCCGCTGCAGTTTCCGCCGCGCGGCCTGCGGCTCACTTCTTGCGGCGGCGGCCCCCGCTCTTCTGCGCCTTGCGCCGCTCCGCACGCGTCAGCCCGTCGGCCTCGGACCGGGCCGGACCGTCGCCCTCCGCATCGCTGACGAAGTCACCCTCGATGACACTTCCGTCACCGTCGACCTTGGGCGCGGTGAAGTGCAGCCGGTCGGGCCGCTGCGGCGCCTCCAGGCCCTTGGCGTGGATCTCCGGACGCCCCGTGCCGGCCGCCGCCGGGACGGCCACCTCGCCGCCCTGGTCCAGCGGGGCGCGCTCGGCGGCCTCCTCCACCGGGACCTCCTCGACCTGCTGCTCCACCTGGACCTCCAGGTTGAACAGGTAGCCGACGGACTCCTCCTTGATGCCCTCCATCATCGCGGTGAACATGTCGAAGCCCTCGCGCTGGTACTCGACCAGCGGGTCCTTCTGGGCCATCGCCCGCAGGCCGATGCCCTCCTGGAGGTAGTCCATCTCGTAGAGGTGCTCACGCCACTTGCGGTCCAGGACGGACAGCACCACGCGGCGCTCCAACTCCCGCATGATCTCCGAGCCCAGCTGCTCCTCGCGGGCGGCGTACTGCTCGTGGATGTCGTCCTTGATGGCGTCGGCGATGAACTCGGCGGTCAGGCCCGCGCGGTCGCCGACCTCCTCCTCCAGCTCGTCGATGGTCGCCTTGACCGGGTAGAGCTGCTTGAACGCGCCCCACAGGCGGTCCAGGTCCCACTCCTCGGCGAAGCCCTCGACGGTCTCCGCCTGGATGTAGGCGTCGATCGTGCCTTCCATGAAGTGCTTGATCTGCTCCTGGAGGTCCTCGCCCTCCAGGACGCGGCGCCGCTCGCCGTAGATGACCTCGCGCTGACGGTTGAGGACCTCGTCGTACTTCAGGACGTTCTTGCGGGTCTCGAAGTTCTGCTGCTCGACCTGCGACTGGGCGGAGGCGATCGCCCGGGTCACCATCTTGTTCTCGATCGGCACGTCGTCGGGCACGTTGGCCATCGCCATGACCCGCTCGACCATCTGCGCCTTGAACAGCCGCATCAGGTCATCGCCCAGGGAGAGGTAGAACCGCGACTCGCCCGGGTCGCCCTGCCGGCCGGAACGACCGCGCAGCTGGTTGTCGATGCGCCGCGACTCGTGCCGCTCGGTGCCCAGGACGTAGAGCCCGCCGAGCTCCTTGACCTCCTCGAACTCCGCCTTGACGGCCGCCTCGGCGCGCTCCAGGGCGGCGGGCAGCGCGGCCGCCCACTCCTCCACGTGCTCGACCGGGTCCAGGCCCGCCTGGCGCAGCTCGGCCTCGGCGAGGGTGTCGGGGTTGCCGCCGAGCTTGATGTCCGTACCGCGGCCGGCCATGTTGGTGGCGACCGTCACCGCGCCCTTGCGGCCCGCCTGGGCGACGATCGACGCCTCCCGGTCGTGCTGCTTGGCGTTGAGCACCTCGTGGGCGATGCCGCGCTTCTTGAGCTGCTGCGAGAGGTACTCGGACTTCTCGACCGAGGTGGTGCCGACCAGGATCGGCTGGCCCTTCTCGTGCTTCTCGGCGATGTCCTCGACGACCGCGTCGAACTTCGCGGGCTCGGTGCGGTAGATCAGGTCCGCCTGGTCCTTGCGGACCATCGGCCGGTTCGTCGGGATCGGGACGACGCCGAGCTTGTAGATCTGGTGGAACTCCGCGGCCTCGGTCATGGCCGTACCGGTCATGCCGGAGAGCTTGCCGTAGAGGCGGAAGAAGTTCTGGAGGGTGATCGTGGCGAGCGTCTGGTTCTCGTCCTTGATCTCCACACCCTCCTTCGCCTCGATGGCCTGGTGCATGCCCTCGTTGTAGCGGCGGCCGGCGAGGATACGGCCGGTGTGCTCGTCGACGATCATGACCTCGCCGTCGATGACGACGTAGTCCTTGTCGAGCTTGAACAGCTCCTTGGCCTTGATCGCGTTGTTGAGGTACCCGACCAGCGGCGTGTTGACCGACTCGTAGAGGTTGTCGATGCCCAGCCAGTCCTCGACCTTGCCGACACCGGACTCGTGGATGCCGACGGTGCGCTTCTTCTCGTCGACGTCGTAGTCGCCGGTCTCCTCGACACCGCGCTGCGGGTTGGCCGCCTCGCCCCGCTTGAGGCGCTGCACCAACTTGGCGAAGTCGCCGTACCACTTGGTGGCCGAGTCCGCCGGACCGGAGATGATCAGCGGCGTACGGGCCTCGTCCACCAGGATCGAGTCGACCTCGTCGACGATCGCGAAGTTGTGGCCCCGCTGGACCAGTTCGTCCTGCGACCACGCCATGTTGTCGCGCAGGTAGTCGAAGCCGAACTCGTTGTTGGTGCCGTAGGTGATGTCGCAGCCGTACTGCTCGCGGCGCTGAGCCGGCGTCATGTCGGCCAGGATGCAGCCCACGGTCAGGCCCAGGAACTTGTGGACCCGGCCCATCATCTCGGAGTCGCGCTCGGCGAGGTAGTCGTTGACCGTGATCAGGTGCACGCCCTTGCCGGACAGCGCGTTCAGATACGCCGGGAGGGTACCCACCAGGGTCTTGCCCTCACCGGTCTTCATCTCCGCGACGTAGCCGAGGTGCAGGGCGGCACCGCCCATCAGCTGGACGTCGTAGTGCCGCTGGCCGAGCACCCGCTTGGCGCCCTCCCGGACCGTGGCGAACGCCTCGGGCAGCAGGTCGTCGAGGCTCTCACCGTCCGCGTAGCGCTGCTTGTACTCGTCGGTGAGCGCCCGCAGCTCGGCGTCGGAGAGGGCCGCGAAGTCCTCCTCGATGGAGTTCACCTGGCCCGCGATGCGGTGCAGCTTGCGCAGGATCTTTCCTTCGCCTGCACGCATGATCTTCGTCAAGACGGACACTTGGGCTGGTCTCCTTGCCGGTCGGGCCTGCACGGTCGAGTGCGCGGGCGCGGCATGTTTCCAAGGGGGCAGGCCCCGCCGCAACGGCCATCGTAAAGGAGGACGCTGTCCGGCCGGGAGGTCCGACGCAGTCGAGCCCGCCGACCCCTCGCCTCGTCAACGCACGAGCCCGGGAGAAGGTGCCGGGGAAGTTTCCGCCGAACCGCCGGAAACTTCCCGCGCATACTCCCGGAACCACTCCCGGCACTCCTTCACCGCAGTGCCCGGAATCATGACGAAAACGGCTCGCGATGCGGTGCACACCACAGCAGACTCACCGCATGAAGCCCGTCGCCCTCACCACCGACCGCCTCCTGCTGCGCCCCTTCGAGCCCTCGGACGTGCCCGCGGTACACGCCGCCTGTCAGGACCCCGACATCCCCCGCTGGACCGCCGTCCCCTCGCCGTACGGCCTCGCCGACGCGGAGGGGTTCGTCGGCACCGTCGCCGCGGAGGGCTGGCGGAACGACACCTCCTACACCTTCGCCGTCGTCACCCGGGCCGGCGGCTCCCTGGTCGGTTCCATGGCGCTGCTCCGCCTCGACCAGCTGCGCACCCTGGAGCGGCAGGCCGAGCTCGGCTACTGGACGGCGAAGGAGCAGCGCGGCCGGGGCTACACCGCGGAAGCCGCCGGCGCCGTGGCCCGCTGGGCCTTCCACGAACTGGGCGTGGAACGCCTGGAATGGCTCGCCGAGGCCGGCAACGAAGGCTCCTGGGCGGTCGCCCGCAAGGTCGGCTTCCACCGGGAGGGCACCCTGCGCGCCAAGCTGGTGCACGACGGCACCCGCCGCGACCTCTGGATCGGCTCCCTCCTCCCGTCCGACCTCCCCCGCGAGCCCGCCCCCGCCGGCCCCACCGGCTCAGCCACCCTCCCGGCCCGGGAACCCACCCCCTACCTCCCCCACCCCCACTGACCCCACCAACAGCCCTGACCTGCGGGAACAACCGAACACCGGGGCATTGTCAGTACCCGCCCCTACGCTGTGCGACATGACCGCAGTGACGCAGCGACAGCCCGCACCACGCCCCGTGACCGCCCTGTCCGCCGACGAGGCCCGGCGGATGGCACTGCGGGCCCAGGGCCTGCTCGGCGCCCCGGACCGCCGGGCCGGCGTCCGCGGGACGCTGCGCCGCCTGGGCGCGGTCCAGCTCGACACGATCTCCGTGCTCGCCCGCTCCCACGAGCTGGTCCCCTACGCCCGGCTCGGCGCGGTCGGCCGCTCCGCCGTGGAGAGCGCCTACTGGTCGGCGAGCCCCGAGGCCGACGCCCCGGCCCGGCCGCACAGCTTCGAGTACTGGTCGCACGCGGCCTGCATCCTGCCCATCGAGGAGTGGCCGCACTTCGCCTTCCGCCGCCGCGCCCGGCGCGCCAAGGGCCACCGCTGGCACGTCATGAAGGACTCCGCGCGCTCCTGCGCCGCCGTCCTGGACCGCCTCAAGGCCGACGGCCCGCTCACCACCTCCCAGCTGGGCGGCGGCCGGAACGGCGGGGAGTGGTGGGACTGGTCCGAAACCAAGATCGCCGTGGAATGGCTGCTGGACACCGGCGACGTGGTCTGCACCGAACGCCGCGGCTGGAAGCGGATCTACGACCTCGCCGAGCGCGCCGTCCCCGATCCGCTGCTCCACGACGACCTCGACGACACCGCGTGCATACGGCGCCTGGTCGCCCAGGCCGGCGCCGCGATGGGTGTGGCCACCCGCGCGGACCTCGCCGACTACCACCGCCTCAAGGGCGAGCAGGTGGACGCCGTCATCGAGGACACCGGGCTGGTGCCGGTGACGGTCGAGGGCTGGGCCAAGCCCGCCTGGGCGGACCCGGAGGCGCTCGCCGCAGCGCCCCGCGGCCGGCACCGCACGACCCTGCTCTCCCCGTTCGACTCCCTCATCTGGGACCGCCCGCGGACGGAACGGATCTTCGGCTTCACCCACCGCCTGGAGGCCTACGTCCCCAAGCCCCGGCGGATACACGGCTACTTCGCCATGCCCCTGCTGGCCGGCGGCAAGCTGGTCGGCCGCGTCGACCCGGCCCGCGAGGGCGGCACCCTGGTCGCCCGCCAGCTCTCGCTCCAGAGTTCCAAGGCCGTCCGCCCCATGGCCGAGGCACTGCGCGAGGCCGCCGCCTGGGTGGGCTGCGACAGCGTCCGCGTCGAGCGCTGCGACGACCCGCGACTGGTCACCGCCCTGCGCGCCGAACTCACCCGCACCGACGAGACCGGCCCCGAGGAGGACACCACGGCCTGACCCGCAAGCCCCGGCACCGGCCGCAAACCACCGACAATCCGACGCCAATCCGGGGGCACCCGGCCCCCGGCTTCACCGGATTTCGAGAATCTTCTCCCGCATCGCATACACCACGGCTTCCATCCGGGAATGCAACTGGAGCTTCTCCAGGATGTTGCGCACGTGGTTCTTGACGGTGTTCTCGGAGATGAACAACTCCTTGGCGATATCGCGGTTGTTCATGCCCGTGGCAACGAGTTTGAGGACCTCCAGCTCCCGATCGGTGAGCCGGGGCGCCGGCACCAGACGACGCTCGTCGGTGCGCTGGATCATCGACTTGAACTCCGTCAGGAGCTTGGACGCCATCGACGGGCTGATCTGCGACTGCCCGTCCGCGACGGCCCGGATCGCGGTGGCCACCTCGTCGGTGGAGATCTCCTTGAGGAGGTAGCCGGTGGCACCCGCCTTGATCGCGTCGTAGAGATCGGCCTCTTCGTCACTGATCGTCAGCATGATGATCTTCGCGCTGGGGGCCACCTCCTTGATGGAGGTACACGCCTCGATCCCACCGCGCCGGGGCATCCGGACGTCCATCAGCACGATGTCGGGCAGCAGGTCGGCGGCCTTGTCGACCGCCTCCGCACCGTCGCCCGCCTCGCCGACGACCTGGATGTCCTCCTCCTGCGCCAGCACGATCTCCAGACCGCGACGGAAGAGCGCATGATCGTCCACGACGAGGACCCGAATCGGCTCCTTGCGCGGCACCCGCGCGGCACCGCCCCCGTCGTCGGCCCCCACACCGCAGACGTCGCCGTCCGCGTCACCCCGCGTGGGCCCGAAACTCTCCCCCATGCTTCCTCCCCGTCAACTACTCGGCCGAAGGGCCAGAGTTTGGATATAAGGCTGGTTGACAACAGCCCATTTCGGCCGGCCCGATCAATGCCATACGACCGTCTCCCCGGTATGTCGCCGTTTCGCGTCCACATACTCCCCGGCTGGCACAAACACTATACGGCTTCAACTCCAGCCTCCTGCAGGCACGATGGTGCCCCCGGGCGTGCGCCGGGGGCACCGAACGGGTGGGGGTCAGCCACCCAGCGCGCCGCCTGCGCCGCCGGGTGATTCCTCTCCGAACGCGTCGGAATTCAAGTGGATGACGCCGTAGTCGTAAGCGTGCCGCCGGTAGACGACACTCGGTTGCTTGGTCTCGGCGTCGACGAAGAGATAGAAGTCGTGTCCGACCAACTCCATCTCGTAGAGCGCCTGGTCAAGCGCCATCGGCGCGGCCGAGTGGGTCTTCTCGCGGACGACCACGGGCCCTTCGCCCTGGATCTCCAGCGATCCCATCCGGGTGGTCGGCACCTTGTCCTGCTGAGCGGCCTCCTCCGCGGCCGTCAGGCCGTGGCCGTTCAGTCGTGCCGCGTCGGGGACGGTCATCGCGACCTCACTCGCCGGGATACGGCCGTTGCCACGGCGCGAATGACGCTTGTCGTGCTGCTTCCGCAGGCGCGCCTCCAGCTTGGCTGTTGCCAGATCCAGCGCGGCGTACGGGTCGGCTGCGGCCGCCTCGGCCCGGACCACCGGGCCACGGGAGCGGAGCGTGATCTCCACTCGGTCGGAACGGTCGGCCTGCCGCGGGTTGGGCTCCTTGGACACCTCGACGTCCAGGCTGATCACCTTGCCGTCGAGCTTCTGGACTTTGTCCAGCTTCAGCTTCTCGGCCACGTGCTTGCGGAACCGCTCGGGCACCTCGGTCTTGCGGCCCTTGACGACGATGTCCACGCAGAACTCCGTTCCCGGATCGCCCCGCTCAGCAAGCGGAGCAGCTCCTTCTTGCACCAGGCTCCGGTGGGTGCCGAAGCCTCGGACTGGCGACTTTCACCTCCTCCTCCCCCAGGGACGAGATCTCCATTCCCACGTTTTCAGAATCGCCGAAAAACCCTGAAAAGCATGCAACACGACATCGGAGGCAAAGCGTCCGCCAAGTCCTCACAACCGAACATAGCTCTACTGGACGGGTGTCGGCACCCCCTCGCCACGACCAGCTCCATTTGAGTGAAATTCGGCGCTCACTACCAGCAACGACTTGCCACCCCACCCGGTTCCCCTTCGCCCGCTTCCCGCAGGGGCGCCCAGACGGCCGCCCGAGGCCCCTCTCCGCCGGTCAACGCCCCGGGACGTCCTTTCCCTCGGACGGCGGCACCGGCCGCCGCCACGGCCCCCCTGGCGCGCCAGGGGGGGCGGTCCGGCCGGTCGATCGATCCATGCATCCGGGCCCCCGTCACGACAGGCCGGTCGAACGATCGACACGTCAGGGTGGACCGCGACGGCCCGGAAGGCGGGCGGCCACCCGCCCGGAGCGGAACACGGCGGCCTGCCCCATCCACAAGAGGCACGGGCACCCTTGCGCCCTGCGACCCTCTGCCTGTCTTGTGGCCGACCACCGTCGCTTCTTTGGCCGGACTCAGGCCCCCTCAGCTTCTGTTGAAAAGGAAAGAACTGCGGGAGGCGGCCACCACCGCGGCACCCGACACCCGGCCACCGGCAGCCCGGACCGCCCGTGCCGCCTCGGCGAGCGTGGCCCCCGTCGTCACCAGATCGTCCACCAGCACCACCGGCAGCCCCGTCAGCAGCCTCCCGACCGCACCCGGCACCTCCAGGGCACCGTCGACGTTCGCGAGGCGCTGCCGGGCATCCAGCCCCGCTTGATCGACCACCGCACGACGCTGCCGCAGCACGCCGACCACCCGTGCGCCGGCACCCACCCGCCGCAGCTCGCCGGAGGCCGCCAACGCGATCCTGCGCACGGGATCATGGCCACGACCGGCCACCGCCCTCCGCGCGGACGGCACCGGCACCAGCAGGAGGGGGCCACCCCCTCCCCCCACCCCCCGCACCGCCCCCGCCAGCACTGCCCCCAGTGGCGCGGCCAGCCGCAGCGCGCCGCGCTCCTTGTGGGCCAGCAGCACGGCGCGAACCTCATCGGCGTACGGCGCACCGGCCCACACCCGCGGCAGCCCCGCCGGCACCGGCCTCGGCCTTACCTCCCCCGCGCCACGCCCATCGCGCCACAGCGCCCGACGACACCCCGTACACAGCTCCGTACGCGGCCGGCCACACCCCGCACAGTCGACCGGCAGCACCAGGCCCGCGAGCTCTCGCCACACCCCCCTCATGACTCCACTGTCGCGTCGTGGGAGCCCGGCCACCACCCCTGTGGATAACTACGCCGAAGCAGCCGACCCCGCGGCCGGAGACACCGCACCCGCGCGCCCTCGCCCCGGCACACGCCTCACCCGGGCACACCCGGGCCTGCCCCGCGCCCCTCCCGAACGAACCAGCGGCACCCGCGCCCGCACCCGGCTCGTGCTGGATCCGAATCCCGACGAACGGTCCACACCCGCCCTCCCGGACAAGCCGACACAGCGCCGTCCCGGAACCCGGCACCTAGGGCCGTCCAGGAGCCCGACACCCGAGGCCGTCCCGATCCGCGCCCCACCAGGCGCTCGGCCACCGCCCCGGCCCTCGCCGGGGCCGACGGACGAACCAACGCCGCCCCGCGCCCGTCCCCGTACAGGCCGTCGCCACACCCGCGCTCACCCCGGATAGACCGGCGCCGTCCCGTCCTTGGCCACCGTCTTCCAGTTGGAGTCCTGCGGCAGCCGGACTATGCCCTCCGCGGCGTCCGCGATCAGCGGGCGGGTCTCGTCCTCCGAGGCCGCCACCGCCTTGACGCCGTTGACCCCGGGCAGGGTCTGTGCGTCGGACGCCGAGCCGTCGGTCTCCATGTACTGCATCTGCTGCACCCCGCCGGCTTCCCGGCCGACGACCACCAGCCGGCTGCCGCCCGCCCAGGACGCCGCCACCACGTCCTCCAACTGGGGTGCGATCGGCCGCAGTTCCTGCACCGACAGCGTCGGATGCACGGAGGTGCCGTCCCGCTCGACCCGGCCAAGCTGGAGCGTCGTCCGGCCCTTGTCCTCCACCAGGATCGCGATCCGTATGCCGTCCGCGGCCACCTTGATCGCCTTGATCCGCCGCCCGCCGAGGCCGGGCACCGAGACCTCCTCGGGGTCGCCCTTGCCCTCGCGCATCCGCAGCAGCCGCGAGCGGTGCGCGTCACGGTCGGCGATCCACAGGTCGCCCAGCCCGTCCCAACTCGGCGCGGTCAGCCCCTCGTCGGCGCTCTTGGCCGTACTGGCGCTGGTCAGCAGCGGCCCCGCGCGTTCGACGCCGTCCTCCAGCCCGGACACGTACAGATACCGGCCGTCGCCCGACACCCCGGCCGCGGTGGTCTCCCCGCGCGAGATGGCGACCGAGCGCAGCGGGGTCTTCCCGGTGCCGAACGGCCCGCGCACCGGCGTCGGTTCGCCGGCAGTGTCCGACATCGCGACGACGCGGTGTTCCGCGTCGATGAAGTACTCCTTGCCGGAGCGGCCGGAGTGGCCGGGTGCGGCGAAGTCCTGCTCGGCCTGGTCCTGGGTCAGCGCGCACAGCGAGTTGCCGTTCGGATCCTGGAGCTCCACCTGGCTGATCCTGGAGGCCCGCGTCATGTCCTGGACGGTGAAGAAGAGCTGAGCCGCCATCCGCTTGCACTGGGCGGTGTCGGTGTTGACCGCCTGCTTGCTGAGCTTGACCTGCAGTGCGTTGGCGTCGTCCAGCGACAGGTCACGGGCGGCGAGCCGGGTGCCGGGCGGGAACGCCGAAGTCGTCACCCGGTCCAGCCAGTCGGTGGGCCCGGTGAGCAGCGCCTCCACACTGGACGTGATCGGCTTTATCCGCTGCCGCAGGTAGACCGGGTCGGCGACGAGCACGTTCTTGCCCGCCTTGGGGTCGTCCGACTCGGACTTGTAGGACGCGAAGTAGTACTTGTTGACGGAGCGATAGATGCGCTGGAAGTCGGACTGCCCCAGCACCAGCCCGTCGGGCAGCCGGTCGATGCGCCACTGGTCCCCCTCCTTGATGAGGTGGATCGTCTCGCGGTACGGCTTCTCCTCGGGGGTGTAGGCGTGGTTGGCGTCCACCTTCGCCACCTGGCTGCCGGCGAGCGTGACGGTGTAGCCGTTGGCGTCCTCGCGGCTGGACTGGGTCTCCGGCTCGGACTTCGGCCGCTCCTGGAGCACATTGGTGGCCAGGAACGGGCGCCAAGTCTGCTTCGCCGATTTGGCCAGGTACATCCTGGCGGTGCGGAAGTCCGCCTCGTCGCTGGTGGTCGCGTCGAGGAAGCTGCGCACGATGTTGGTGGGCTGGGCGCCGTCCTGCGGGGGCACGCCGTAGACCCGCACCTGCGAGTCGCCGTCGGCGCGCGGGGACGGGTCGGCGGCCGTGACGTCGCCGCTGTCCGGCATGGACGCGCAGCCGGCCAGCAGCGCCCCGGCGCAGCCCAGCAGGACGGTGTTGCGTCCCGTGAGTGCGGCGCGGGTGCCCCGGGGCGCGCGCCGGTGGAACCGCGGGGTGCGCGCCGCGCGCTCGTCTCCGTGCTCAGCGCCCACGCCGTCCGCCTTCCCGCTCCGCGCCGCGTTCGTTCTTCTGCTCCGTGCTGTCGGGGGCCGCACCGCCGTGCGCGCCGGGGGCAGCGGGCGTACCCGCGTCCGGGGTGGCGTCGTCGTGGACGCTGTCGCCGCCCGTGCGCGCGGACTTGCGCGCGGTGGCCTGCTGGGGCACCGCACGGGGACTGTCGCCGGGGGGCAGCGCCGCCGGGGGTGTCGTGGATCGGGCCGCGGCGGGCTGTGCGCCGGGGCGGGGCTGTGCCGGGATGGTGGACGCCGCGCGGCCCGTACCGGGGCGGGGCCGTCCGTGCTCGTCCAGGCCGCGGTTGCGCCGTGAGTCCTCGGGCTCCAGGGGGATCGGGGAGCCGCGCAGCGTTTCGCCGGCCGTACGGGGCAGCGTCAGCCGGAACTGGGAGCCGCCGCCCGGCTCGCCCCACGCCTGCAGCCAGCCGCCGTGCAGCCGGGCGTCCTCGATGGCGATGGACAGGCCGAGTCCGGTGCCGCCGGTCGTACGGGCCCGGGCCGGGTCCGCGCGCCAGAAGCGGTTGAAGACCCGGGTCGCCTCGCCGGGCTTGAGGCCGACGCCGTAGTCCCGCACCGCGACGGCGACCGCGCCGTCGCTGCGGCCGCCGGCGGACGCGAGCCGGACCACGACGTCGCGGCCCTCGCCGTGCTCGACGGCGTTGACGACGAGGTTGCGCAGGATCCGCTCCACCCGCCGGGGGTCGGCCTCGGCCATGACGGGGTGTTCGGCGCCGCGCACCACTATGCGGCCGCCCTTGCGTTCGGCGAGCGGTTCGGCGCCTTCGATGACGCGGTGGACCACGTCGCGCAGGTCGACCGGTTCGGCTTCCAGGGCCGCGGCACCCGCGTCGAACCGGCTGATCTCCAGCAGCTCGGCGAGGAGCGACTCGAAGCGGTCGAGCTGGCCGCGCAGCAGTTCCGCGGAGCGCGCGGTGGCGGGGTCGAACTCGTCCCGCACCTCGTGGATGACGTCGGCGGCCATCCGTACGGTCGTGAGCGGGGTGCGGAGCTCGTGCGAGACGTCGGAGACGAACCGCCGCTGCATCCGGGACAGCTCCTCCAACTGCTGGATCTTGACCTGGAGGTTCTGGGCCATCTTGTTGAAGGACTCGCCGAGCCGGGCGATGTCGTCCTCGCCGGTGACCTTCATCCGCTCCTGGAGGAGGCCGGCGGCCAGCCGCTCGGAGATCCCGGCGGCCATCCGTACGGGCGTGACGACCTGCCGCACCACCAGCCAGGCGATGGCGCCGAGCAGGATCACGACGAACACTCCGGCGGTCGCCAGCGTCCCGGTGACGAGCTTGAGGGACTCCTCTTCCTGGCTGAACGGGAAGAGGTAGTAGAGCTGGTACTGGTTGCCGTTGAGGTCGTTGAGCCGCTTGCCGATGATCAACGCGGGGAGGCCGTCGTTGGACCCGATGCGTTTGATCTGGGTGTACTGGCGGAACGTGCCGGACTTGCTGTCCAGCTTCCGCCGCAGTTCGACGGGGACGCTGCGTTCGGGATCGACGTCCCCGGAGGCGCGGGGTCCGCGGGTGCCGGGGGTGGAGTCGCCGAACGGTTCGTCGGTGTCGGAGCTGAGCGCGACGACCGAGAACACGCCCTGCCCGCCGCTGGCGAGCTGCTCGACCAGGCCGGTCAGCCAGGTCGCCGAGTCCTGGGTGCCGCGACTGGCGGTGCGGCTGTTGTCGTCGGTGTGGTTGTCGTCGCCGCCGTCGGCCAGTTTCCGGGCGACCTCGAAGCCGCCGACGGCCTGGCTCTGGGCGGCCTGTGCCTTGGCGGTGAGCAGGCCGTTGCGGACCTGCCCGACGACCACGACGCCGAGCAGCAGCACCACGGCCAGCGACATCAGCAGGGTGGTGGCGACCACCCGCAGCTGGATGTTGCGTCGCCACAGGCGCAGCGCGGGCAGCAGCGGCCGCCGCACCCACCGGCTGAAGAGCCGCAGCAGGGGATGGACCGGCCCGCTCACCGCGCCGTCGGGCAGCAGCTGCCCGCCGCGCAGCAAGCGTGCCGCTACACGATCCGAAAAGGACATTTCGCTCGCCGGGCCGACGGTGCGCCCCCGCTGTCCCTCGGGGGCCGAACCGTCCCGGGGCATCTCAGCTGGGCCCGGCCTTGTAGCCGACGCCGCGTACGGTCA
This sequence comes from Streptomyces sp. CB02959, assembly GCF_002803155.1. Lineage (GTDB taxonomy): Bacteria > Actinomycetota > Actinomycetes > Streptomycetales > Streptomycetaceae > Streptomyces. The sequence continues at coordinate 8,182 of NZ_NNBP01000019.1, read as the reverse complement.
CCACGATCTCCGGCCGCTCCGGGTCCCGCTCGACCTTGGAGCGCAGCCGCTGCACGTGGACGTTGACGAGCCGGGTGTCCGCGGCGTGCCGGTAGCCCCAGACCTGCTCCAGGAGCACCTCGCGGGTGAACACCTGCCACGGTTTGCGCGCCAGCGCCACCAGCAGGTCGAACTCCAGCGGGGTCAGCGCGATCGACTGACCGTCCCGCTTCACGGAGTGCCCCGCCACGTCGATGACCAGGTCCCCGATCGCCAGCTGCTCGGGGGCCGGCTCCTCCGAGCGCCGCAGCCTGGCCCGGATCCGGGCCACCAGTTCCTTGGGCTTGAACGGCTTGACGACGTAGTCGTCCGCGCCCGATTCGAGGCCGACCACGACGTCCACCGTGTCGCTTTTGGCGGTCAGCATGACGATCGGCACACCCGACTCGGCACGGATCAGCCGACACACCTCGATACCGTCCCGTCCGGGCAGCATCAGGTCGAGCAGTACAAGATCGGGCTTGGTCTCGCGGAACGCAGCGAGCGCCTTGTCGCCGTCCGACACGAACGACGGTTCAAAGCCCTCGCCGCGCAGCACGATGCCGAGCATCTCTGCCAGTGCGGTGTCGTCGTCGACGACCAGGACGCGTCCCTTCATTCGGCCATCATCCCATTACCTGATCGTGACTTTCTCCATCGTGAGGCGGAACACACGTCCGCCAGCCGCTCGCGGTTCACCGGCGACACCACTCCGGCCTCCGTCACGATCGCCGTCACCAACTCGGCGGGCGTGACGTCGAAGGCCGGGTTGTAGGCCAGCGAGCCCAGCGGGGCCACCGGAATCCCGGCGCCTGCCACCGCCCCGGTGCCCTGCAGATGCGGCAACGAGAACTCCGTCACTTCATGGCCCGGCCGCTGCTCCACCTCGATACCGGCCCCGTCCACCGTCTCCAGGTCCACCGTGCTGGTCGGGGCCACCACCACGAACGGAACGTGGTGGTGACGGGCGAGCACCGCCAGCGGATAGCTGCCGATCTTGTTGGCGACCGCGCCGTCCGCCGCGATCCGGTCCGCCCCGATGAGCACCGCATCCACCTCACCGGCCGCGAACAGCGAGCCCGCGGCGCCGTCCGCCAGCACCGTGTACGCCATTCCGGCCCGCGCCGCCTCGTAAGCGGTCAGCCGCGCCCCCTGCAACAGTGGCCGGGTCTCGTCCACCCACAGTCGCCGCAGCTCACCGGCCCGGTGCGCCGCCAGCGCCACGGCCAGGGCGGTCCCCTCTCCCCCGGAGACCAGGGCGCCCGTGTTGCAGTGCGTGAGAATGCGGTGCCCGCCGCCTGGCAGCAGCTCACCCAGAAGTTCCAGACCGTGCTCCGCCATGCGCGCACTGGCCTCGATGTCCTCAGCGTGGACGGCCCGCGCCTCGGCCAGCGCGGCCGCCGCCGCATCCTGCGCGCCGGCACCGGCGGCCGCAGCCCTGCGGTACGCCTCGGCCGCGCGCCGGACGCCGTAGCCGAGGTTGACCGCGGTCGGCCGGGCATTGGCCAGTGCGTCCGCCGCCTCCTCGACGTCGAATCCACGCGCCGCGGCCAGCGCAACGCCGTACGCACCCGCGATGCCCAACAGCGGCGCCCCGCGCACGGCCAGCGTCTGGATAGCCCGCACCAACGCCGGTACGTCCGTACAAACCAGCTCGACCTCCTCCGCCGGGAGCCGGGTCTGGTCGAGCAAGACCACCACCGGACCCTCGGGCAACTCCCCCCAGCGCAACGACGGGACCGCGAGCGACTCGACGCCCGCCTCCGATACCTCGTGCCGATCAGCCATCCCCTCAGTCTGCCGCCGACCACCCACCGAACAGAAGGTCCCCTTCCTCGAAGGGCACGGGTACAGAGCGCCACCGGCCATGACACGATGAACGACACCGCGGACCCCGGACCCCGCCCGCCCCGGCGGACGGGCAGCAAGAAGGAGCGACGATGAACAACTCTCCGGGCTGGGCCTCGCCCGGATCCTCTCCCTCCGACGAGCCGGGCCGCGGCACCTCGGAGCAGCCCACCCAGCCGCCCGCCCCGGAAGACCGCCCCGACGCGGCCCAGCAGCCGGCCCCGCCGAACTGGTCCAGCAACCAGCCGCCTGCCGGCCAGTGGACGGCCCCCGCCGGCATCCCCGGCCAGGGCGGACCGGGCGCCCAGGGCGCCGGGGACCGCACCCGCGCCTCGTCCGGCTCCGCCCCGGGCGGCTGGGCCACCCCGCCGGGGCCCGGCAATCAGGGTGCCTGGGGCAACGGCCCCAGTTGGGGCGGCATACCGGCCGCCGCCAAGCCGGGCGTCATTCCGCTCCGCCCGCTCGGCGTGGGTGAGATCCTCGACGGCGCCATCACCACCATGCGCGCCCACTGGCGCACCGTGCTCGGCATCTCGCTGGTCGTCGCACTCGTCTCGCAGACCGCGATCACGCTCGTCACCGGCCTGTGGCTCCCCGGCTCCAACCGTCAACTGAGTCCCGAAGACGGTGCCGCACCCCCGTTGCGCCAGGTCATGGGCGAATTGGCCGACTCCCTCACGGGCTCCGCCATCACCACGCTCATCGGACTGCTCGCCACGATCATCGCCACCGGCATGCTGACCATGATCATCAGCCGGGCGGTCCTGGGCCGCTCGGTGACCGCCGGAGAAGCTTGGAGCGATGCCCGCGGCCAACTCCCGCGCCTGCTCGGCCTGCTCGTCCTGCTTCCTCTGATCGTCTTCGCCGTCTTCGCGGCCGCTCTGGCCCCGGGCCTCATCGTCACCAGCTACGGCTCGAGCAACGTCGGTCTCCTCCTCACCATGCTCGGCGTGCTCACCGCCACCGTCGTGAGCATCTGGCTGTGGGTCCGCTACAGCCTCGCCTCCCCGGCCCTGATGCTGGAGAAGCAGGGCGTCGCGGCCTCCATGCGGCGCTCCGCCAAGCTCGTCCGCGGCGCCTGGTGGCGGGTGCTGGGCATCCAGCTCCTCGCCTACCTGCTGATCGTCATCGTCGAGTTCATCGTCCAGATCCCGGCCACCTTCATCGCCTTCCTGATAGGCGGCGAGAACCTCATGGACTGGGCGAACGGCACCAGCGACTCCACCGGCTGGCCGTTCCTCATCGTGCTGGGCATCGGCGCGGTCATCAGCTCGGCGGTCACCTTCCCGATCAGCGCCGGCGTCACCGCGCTTCTCTACGTCGACCAGCGCATCCGCCGCGAGGCACTCGACCTCGAACTCGCCCGCGCCGCCGGCCTCCCCGGCTACACCCCCGAAGCGCCCGCCACACCCCCGGCCGCCGGCGGCACCCCGGCCCCCAGGACCGCTCCTGACGCAGCCTCTGCCGCTCAGCCCGCCGCCGACGCCCCGTCCACCCAGCCCCCCGCCGAGCCGGCAGAGCCGACGGACGCTCAGCCGACAGACCTTCAGTCGACGAAGATTCAGCTGACGAAGACCCAGGACGCCGAGGCGGAGAGCGCAGCGCCGGACAAGACCGAGCCTGCCACCACCGAGAAGCCCGACACTCCTGGCACGCCCACGGAGGCCACTCCCGGCATCCCCGGACCGCGCCCGACCGACACCGCACCGGGAAGCTGATGCGGTGACCACAGGGGGGAAGATCACCGCGCTCGCCGGCCTCATCGCACGCTCCGACGACGGCATACCCGTAGGGATCTCGCGCGACGCCGCCCGTGAGGCGGCGGAACGCGAGCTGTCCGATCCCCGGTACCACCAGCACGACCCCAATCTGCTCCAGCGCGCCCTGGATTGGCTCTGGGACCGCATCGGCGAGCTCTTCAATGAGGCCTCCGGGGCCACCCCGGGCGGCTGGGCCGGTCTCATCGCCATCGCCGTGTTCGTGCTGCTACTGATCGTCGCCCTCCGGCTGCGGCTCGGTGCGGTACGCCGCACTCCGACCACACGGAGCACCCTCTTCACCGATACGCCCCGCACCGCCGCCGAACACCGTGCGGCCGCCGACCGGCACGCGACCGAGGGCCACTGGAACGAGGCGATCCAGGACCGGATGCGCGCCATCGTCCTGGCCCTCGAAGAGCGCGCCCTGCTCACGCCCGGCCCCGGCCGCACCGCCGACGAGGCCGCCACCGAAGCCGGCCTGGTCCTCCCCGCGAACGCCGGACAACTCCGCACAGCGGCCCGCACCTTCGACGACGTCGCATACGGCGGCCGCCCCGGCACCGAACGGGCATACGCCCTCCTGGCCGACCTCGACACCGAGCTGCAGCGCGCCAAGCCCCAACTGGCCGCCACCCCGACCAGGAGCCGCGGATGACCACGGCCACCACCACCGCCGTCCCCGGTCGCAGCGCACGCCGCCTGTGGGCCCGCTCCCGGGGCGTGCTGCTGGGACTGCTGCTGCTCGTCATCGGCGGACTGACCCTCGCCGCCCTGCAGTCCGGCGAGCACAACGGCCGGCTCGACCCGCGCTCCGCGGACCGGACCGGAAGCCGGGCGCTCGCCCAACTCCTCACCGCCCACGGCATCACCACCCAGGTCGTGACCACCGCCGAGGAGGCCGCAGCCGCAGCCGGCCCGCACTCCACACTCCTCGTCACCGCCCCCGACGTGCTGACCTCCGATCAGCTGACTGGTCTCCACGCGGCGACTACGCACACCCCCGGCCGCACCATCCTCCTCTCGCCCGGCTTCGCGTCGCTCCAGGTCTTCGCGCCCGGCGTCCGATCCGAGCCCCAGATCGGCAACGCGCCACGGGAGCCGGCCTGTTCGCTGCCCGCCGCCCGTCGCGCGGGCGACGTCCTCCTGGGCGGCATCCGCTACACCACATCCGCCACCGCCGCCGACCGCTGCTACGACGCCGGCGGCTACCCCTCCCTGCTGCGCCTCCCGGCCGCCCACAAGGCTCGCGACACCGTCCTCCTCGGCTCCGCCGATTTCCTCTACAACTACCGCCTCGCCGAGCGAGGCAACGCCTCGCTGGCCCTCCAACTCCTCGGTGCGCACAAGCATCTGGTCTGGTACCTCCCCTCCGTCAGCGATCCGTCCTCCGCCGCCCCGGACGCGCAGCCGGGCTTCTTCGGCCTCATTCCCTCCGGCTGGCGCTGGGCCCTTCTCCAGCTCGCCCTCGCCGCCGGCTGCGCGGCCCTGTGGCGTGCCCGCCGGCTCGGCCCGCTGGTGCCGGAGCGTCTCCCGGTCACCGTCCCGGCCGCCGAGACCACCGAGGGCCATGCCCGTCTCTACGAACAGGCCCACGCCCGCGACCGGGCCTCAGCCGTCCTGCGCTCCGCAACCCGCACCCGGCTCGCCCCCCTCATCGGCGTGCCCCCCACGCACGCCCACACCCCCGACCTCCTTCTCCCGGCCATCCGCACCCACTTGGCCGCCGCCCCCCTGGCCACGACCGACCTCCACGCTCTGCTCTTCGGTCCCACCCCGGCGGACGACAAAGCCCTGGTGCACCTGGCCGACCAACTCGACACACTTGAGAACTCGATCGTTTCCCATGAGAGGCACGCACCCCGTGAGCACCCCGACCGCTGACAGCGCCCGAGCCTCACTTGAAGAACTGCGCACCGAGATAGCCAAGGCCGTGGTAGGTCAGGACCCCGCCGTCACCGGTCTGGTCGTCGCGCTGCTCTGCCGCGGTCACGTACTCCTCGAAGGAGTCCCCGGCGTCGCCAAGACCCTGCTCGTACGCGCCCTGTCCACGGTCCTCGAACTCGACACCAAGCGCGTCCAGTTCACCCCCGACCTGATGCCCAGTGACGTCACCGGCTCGCTGGTCTACGACACCCGCAACGCCGAGTTCTCCTTCCAGCCCGGCCCGGTCTTCACCAACCTCCTGCTCGCCGACGAAATCAACCGCACGCCACCCAAGACCCAGGCGTCCCTGCTCGAGGCGATGGAAGAACGCCAGGTGACCGTCGACGGCACTCCCCGTCCGCTCCCCGAGCCGTTCCTCGTCGCCGCCACGCAGAACCCCATGGAATACGAGGGCACTTACCCTCTCCCCGAAGCCCAGCTCGACCGCTTCCTCCTGAAGCTGACGGTGCCCCTGCCCGCCCGGCAGGACGAGATCGACATCCTCAACCGTCACGCGGCCGGCTTCAGCCCGCGCGACCTGAACGCGGCAGGTCTCCGCCCGGTCGCTTCCGCCGCCGACCTCGAAGCCGCCCGGACCGCGGTCGCCAAGACCGCCGTCTCTCCCGAAGTCACCGGCTACATCGTCGATATCTGCCGTGCCACTCGCGAATCCCCCTCGCTGTCTCTCGGCGTCTCCCCCCGAGGAGCCACCGCCCTGCTCTCCACCTCACGTGCCTGGGCCTGGCTCACCGGCCGTGACTACGTCACGCCCGACGACGTCAAGGCCCTGGCCCTCCCCACGCTCCGGCACCGCGTGCACCTTCGGCCCGAGGCCGAGATGGAAGGAGTCACCGCTGACTCCGTGATCAACGCCGTGCTCGCTCATCTCCCCGTCCCCCGCTGAGGCAAGACCGTGGCCCTCACCGGACGCACCGCTCTCGTCTCCGCGCTCGGAGCCCTGGTCGTGGGCTTCGTACTGCCCAGCTGGCTCGGGATCCTCACCGTTCAACTCGCCTTGCTGATAGCAATCTTGTGCGATCTGGCGCTCGCCGCGCCAGTGCGAAAGCTTCATTTCACCCGAACCGGTGACACAAGCGTTCGACTAACGGGCGAAGCCCACATCCACCTCACCCTCACCAACCCCAACCGCCGTCCCCTGCGCGCCCAGATCCGCGACGCCTGGCCCCCCAGTTCGTTCCAGCCCGGCAACGACATCCCCTCCTCCCGCCACACCCTCCGCGTCCCCAGTGGTGAACGCCGCCGCCTGACCACCACCCTCCACCCCACCCGCCGCGGCGACCACCACGCCGTCCGCGTCACGGTCCGCTCCTACGGCCCCCTCGGCCTGGCCGCCCGCCAAGGCAGCCATCACGTCCCCTGGACCCTGCGCGTCCTGCCCCCCTTCACCAGCCGCAAGCACCTCCCCGCAAAGCTCGCCCGACTCCGCGAACTCGACGGCCGCACCAGCATCCTGACCCGCGGCGAAGGCACCGAATTCGACAGCCTCCGCGACTACACCCCGGGCGACGACACCCGCTCCATCGACTGGCGCGCCACCGCCCGACGGCAGACCGTCGCAGTCCGCACCTGGCGCCCCGAGCGCGACCGGCGCATCCTCCTCGTCCTGGAAACCGGCCGCACCTCTGCCGGCCGCGTCGGCGACACCCCTCGCCTCGACGCCTCCATGGACGCCGCGCTGCTCCTCGCCGCTCTCGCCGCCCGCGCCGGCGATCACGTCGACCTGCTCGCCTACGACCGCCGGGTACGCGCCTCCGTACAAGGCCGCACCGCCCGCGACCTCCTTCCGGCCCTCACCGACGCCCTCGCCCCCCTCGAACCCGAGCTGGTCGAAGCGGACGCCCGCAGCCTGGCGGCGACAATCCACCGCCACACCGGACGCCGTTCCCTCATCGTGCTCTTCACCGGCCTCGACACGGCCCCCATGGAGGAAGCACTGCTGCCCCTCCTCCCCACCCTCACTCAGCGGAACGAACTGATCGTCGCGGCGGTCGCCGATCCCCGCATCGACAAACTGGCCGACGGCCGCCACACCCCGCAGGCCGTATACGCGGCCGCCGCCGCGGAGCAGACCCGCGCCGCCCGCCGCCGCACCGCCGACCGCCTCCGCCGCCACGGCATCACGGTCATCGACTCCACGCCGGCCCACCTGGCCCCCGACCTCGCCGACGCCTACCTCTCCCTGAAGTCCGCCGGTCGGCTGTAAAAGCCCATCCGGACAGACTTCAGGCTGCAAAGACCAGCGCAAGCACCGGGCCACGCCAGCATCTACGAGGAAGCAGCCATGCCCCTCAGGCGGCAGAGCCGGCCGCGCCCTCCAAGACGCCGAGACTTCATACGGACTCCCCGCGCCGTCCCTGTCCCTCTCCACGCGGACGCTCACAACTCCTACATGCCATCCGGGCACACCCGCATGGCTCACGAAACAACCCCCGTACAGCCCAAGGCCAAGCCCCGCCGCACCCGCTGGCCATGGCACTGCCTATGCCTATGTCCATGGACACGGGTCGGTCCGCCGGCCGACCATGTCACAACAAAAACAAAAAGGGCCCCGTCCCCAAGCCCAGATCACACTGGCTTGGGAAACGAAGCCCAAAACAGACAGGCCCCGCACC
>NZ_NNBP01000018.1 GCF_002803155.1 Streptomyces sp. CB02959 | reverse complement strand
GACCCTGTGGGAGAGTAGGACACCGCCGAACTAATTGTGGGATGGGCCCCGTACCGTGATGGTGCGGGGTCTGTCTGTTTTTGATGAAGCCTCGTTCCCCGAGTTTCGACTCGGGGAACGAGGCTTTTTTGCGTTGTGCTTCCGGAATGCGTAGGTAGGCTCGACGAATGCGCTATGACCTGATCATTTTCGACAATGACGGCGTCCTGGTGGACAGTGAGCCGATCTCCAACCAGATCCTCGCCGACTACCTCACTGAACTGGGGCAGCCGACCACGTACGAGGAGTCGTTGCGCGACTTCATGGGCGGGTCGGTGCAGCGTATTCACGATGTGGTGCGGGAGAAGTCCGGGCGGGCGCTGCCGGTGGACTTCGATGCCAGTTTCCACACGAGGGTTTTTGACGAGTTCCGCCGGCGGCTGCAGCCGGTACCGGGTGTGGAGACGGTGCTGGAGAAGCTGGCCGCGGGCGGTGTGCCGCACTGCGTCGGTTCGTCGGGGAGCCATGAGCGGATCCGGGTGGCGCTGACGAAGACCGGGCTGTTCGAGCGGTTCGGCGAGGGGCGGATCTTCTCGTCGCAGGACGTGGGACGGGGAAAGCCGGCGCCCGATCTGTTCCTGCACGCGGCGAAGGAGATGGGTGTCGAGCCCGGGCGGTGTGCCGTGGTCGAGGACAGTCCGCTCGGAGTGCAGGCGGCGGTGGCCGCCGGGATGGACGTGTACGGGTTCACGGCGATGACGCCGACGGCGAAGCTGGCGGAGGCCGGGGCGACCGAACTGTTCACCGATATGGCGGAACTGCTGCAGTTGTTGCAGTAGGGGGGTGGGTGCGGGGCGGTCGCGCACCGTGCGGGTGTAACTCCTCGTACGCCAGTCGGAATTGGGTCAGTGATCCATCTACCCAGTGGTAGCCCGGAGTTCTAGGCTGACCCGCCATGACGCCCCCACAGGTACCGGGAGCGCGGCTCCGGCACGGCCGGGTCTCGCTCACCCTGAGCTTCTTCGTCCAGGGGGCGGTCTTCGCCCTGCTCGTGACCCGGATACCGGCGATCCAGGTGCGCTACGGGATCTCGGACAGCCTGCTGCCGGCCTTCCTGGCGGCCGTGCCGGTGCTCGCCGGGGTCGGCAGCGTCGGCACCGAGCACCTGGTGAAGCGGGTCTCGCCCAGCACCGTGCTGCGCTGCGTCCAGCCGGTGGTGTGCCTGGCGCTGCTGGCCGTCGGAGCGGTGGGCTCGTTGGTGCAGGTGGCGGTGGCGCTGGCGGCGTTCGGGCTGACGGTGGGCGCCCTGGATGCGTCGATGAACATGCTCGGGGTGAGCCTCCAACGGGCGTACGGGCGCAGCATCATGCTCGGCTTCCACGCCGCGTACAGCCTCGGCGGGATCGTCGGGGCCTCGCTGGCCTGGGCGGGAGCGCATTGGCGGCTGTCGCTGATGGTGCTGTACGGGCCGGCGGTGGCGGTCTTCGTTCCGTTGGTGCTGGTCATCGGCCGGTGGTTCGTCGGGCGGGACCAGCGGGACGCGTCGGACGGGGACGGCGGCGGCCGGGGGGCGGCCGCAGCGCCGGTTGCCATGCGGCTGCTGTTGCCGCTGTGTCTGGTGATGGCGTTCGTGTACATCGGGGACTCGACGGTCTCCAACTGGAGTGCGAAGTACCTCCAGGACGTCCTGGGCAGCTCGGAGCAGCTGGCGACCGTTCCGTACAACGTCTACATGGTGATGACGCTGCTCGGGCGGACCGTCGGTGACCTGGGGGTGCGGCGCTTCGGGCCGGTCCAGGTGGTGCGGACCGGGACGGTGGTCGCGGCGGCCGGCTTCGTGGTGGTGGCGGCGGCGCCGGGCGCCTGGGTGGGGATGGCGGGATTCACCCTGCTGGGGCTCGGGCTGTGTGTGATCGTGCCGCAGACCTTCGCGGCGGCCGGGCGGTACGCGGAGGAGCGACACGGCCCGGGTGCTTCGGACCCGACCATCGCGCGGCTGAACATCTTCAACTATGTCGGGTTCCTGATCGGTTCTCCGCTGGTGGGCGCGCTGGGGGACGCCTGGAGTTACCGCGGCGCGATGCTCGTACCGATGGCCATGGTGCTGGTGACATTGGTGTACGCCCGCTCGTTCGGGTCGTCTCCGGCCAGATACGGTGACGACCATGAGCGGCCGCGCACAGCTGATGTGGGACGAGGCAGTAACGGGCTATGACTTCGGGCCGGGGCATCCGATGGACCCCGTCCGGCTCGCCCTGACGATGCGTCTGGTGGAGGCGTACGAGCTCCACCGCGGGCCGCTGGAGGTGGTGGCCGCCAAGCCGGCCGGCGACTCCACGTTGCGCCTGGTGCACCGCGAGGACTACATCGAGGCGGTCCGCCGGGCCTCCGCCGACCCGGATTCCGCGGATCTCGCGTACGGGCTGGGGACCGAGGACGACCCGGCGTTCGCGGGCATGCACGAGGCGTCGGCGCTGATCGCCGGGCAGTCGGTGGGTGCCGCGGAGGCCGTCTGGCGCGGCGACGCGCAGCATGCGGTGAACTTCGCGGGCGGGTTGCACCACGCGATGCCCGGCGGTGCGGCGGGGTTCTGCGTCTACAACGACGCGGCGCTGGCGATCGCCCGGCTGCTGGAACTGGGGGCCGAACGGGTGGTGTACGTGGATGTGGACGTGCATCACGGCGACGGCGTCCAGGCGGCGTTCTGGGAGGACCCGCGGGTGCTGACGATCTCGCTGCACGAGCATCCGAGGACGCTTTTCCCGCAGACCGGCTGGCCGGAGGAGACCGGTGGGGAGGGCGCGGAGGGCAGTGCGGTGAACGTGGCGCTGCCGGCCGGGACCGGTGACGCAGGCTGGTTGCGGGCTTTCCACGCGGTGGTGCCGGAACTGCTGACCGCGTTCCGTCCGCAGGTCCTGGTCACCCAGCACGGCGCAGACACCCACTTCGAGGACCCGCTCGCGCATCTGGCGGTGAGCCTGGACGCGCAGCGGGCGGTGGCCGAGTCCTGCCATGCGCTGGCCCACGAGCACACGGAGGGCCGCTGGGTCGCGCTCGGGGGCGGCGGCTACGCGGTGGTGGAGGTGGTGCCGCGCAGTTGGACGCATCTGGCGGCGATCGCCGGGCACCGGCCGATCGACCCGACGTCGTCGGTGCCGGAGTCGTGGCGGCACGAAGTGTTCCGTAGGACGCGGCAGTTGGCGCCGCTCCGGATGACGGACGGGCGGACCCCGCGCTGGCGGGATTTCGCCGACGGCGGTTACGACCCGGCCGACCGGCTCGACCAGGCGGTGCTGGCGACCCGGCGGGCGGTGTTCCCGTCCCACGGTCTGTTGCCGTGAGGCGGTGGCGGGTGCCGTAGGGGGTGGGGGAACAGATCCCCTAGGGGGTGGCGGAGCCCCCTGCGGGGCCACAACGTGGCCGGGGCGAGGGGTATTCCGTCCTCGGCACCCGGTCGTGCGGCGATCCGCTGCCCCCGGGCGCGGGCCGCTCCGGGAAGCCCTGGGCCTTTCTGAGGAGGGCCGAACCCGCTCGACCAGAGCCTTCCCCAAGGGATGCCCGCCCGCTCTGAGGGGCCCGCCCAGAGGAAGAGGCGCTGCCCCAGATGTGTGACTACCCGTCGGTTAGGGCATCCGCTGTCCGGTCAACCGGTCAGCATGGGAGCCGTGTTGGGCACCGGCGCGCTGCGGGCGCACCTGATCGAGGCGCGGCTCGCGGGGACGATCGCGACGACGCGGGAGCAGAGCCTGCGGCGCTACCGGCTCTTCGCGGCCCGCGATCCGCGGGCCCTGCTGGGGCTGGATCCCGAACGGGACTGGTCCTATGGCGACGTTCTGCGGCTGATGGGGCAGAAGTGCGGGATTTCGGCCGACCCCGCGCATACTTCCGGTCTGGATGTGATCGATCCGGACCGGACGGTCGCCGGACTGGACGCTTTCGCCGACCGGGTCGCCGCGGCGGTCGGCCGGCGGGTCCCGGTGCTGCTCGGCACCGGCCATCCGCACCGGTTGCTGGAGTTCTACGCCGCCCTCGCAGACGCTCTCTCGTCGGCGGGCTGCCCCGTCCTCACCCCCGCGCATGGCTGCCGTGTCGACATAGCGACCCGGTTCGGGGTACGCACCCGGGTCCTCGACTACGTACGGGGAGTCGCGCTGATGCGTGAACCCGGCGTGCGGGGCGCACCCGCGGAGGGGGGCGTGCACACCCATTCGCCGCTCCCGGTGCGGACCGCTCTGGGGGTCGCCGCGACGTCCGCCGGGCCGCTTCCGGGGCTGGTCATCGGGGACCACGGTTGGGTCTGCGGGGCAGGTCAGCTGGGCATCGAGGCGATCGGGCTGGCGGACACCGACGACCCCGCGCTGTTCGTCGGGGAGGCCGAGGGGCGGCTGTCCGCGGTGGTGCCGCTCGATGATGCCGCCCGGTCCGTGGACTACCTCCCTCTGACGCGCTATGTCATCAATAGGGCGAGTCTGTCCAGATAGACGGTCGTTCGCTGCTCCTCTTCCCCACTCGCATCACCCGCCCCTAATCTGGGGAGTGAACGCATGGCGACGAAGAGTCACCGGAGGGGAAGCCGGTGCCCGTCTTATGCGGAAGGTGCAGGTGTGTGATGGCTGCGGACCAGAGGCCGTTGAACGAGGTTGTGTTTCTGACAGTGGCGGAAGTCGCCACGGTGATGCGAGTGTCGAAGATGACCGTGTACCGCCTGGTGCACAGCGGTCATCTGCCCGCGATCCGCGTGGGGCGGTCCTTCCGGGTGCCGGAGCAGGCGGTCCACGACTATCTTCGCGAATCGTATGTGGGGGTGGAGTCGGCCTGACGGCTCGTTCGAGGGCCCTCGGATTACGCGGTACGGCCGGCGCCGGGTACCCTGGCCCGATGTAGGTAGTGTGGGCTCGGACGCCCCGCACCGAGTGATACGAAGTGAGCGAGGGTAGTCGTGGGCTCTGTTATCAAGAAGCGGCGCAAGCGGATGGCTAAGAAGAAGCACCGCAAGCTGCTCAAGCGCACCCGCGTCCAGCGTCGTAACAAGAAGTAAGCGACGCTGATCGCGATTTCGCGGCCCCTCATCGCCCCCGGGTGATGAGGGGCCGCGGTGCTTTTGTGGGCCGTATGGACGGTGGTGGTACGCAAATGTCGTTACGGGCATCGTGCGGTCATCACTGCGCAACACCGACCCGATAGCGTGAGCTGCACAACTCGGCGCAGGCGGAAGCCGCGGCGGTAAGGAGGGCCGATCTTGGGCAACGTCGTGCTCGTCACGGGCGCCGCACGGCAGCTGGGGGGCCGGTTCGTCCGCCGGATCCAGCGCGATCCCGACGTCGACCGGGTGATCGGGGTCGATGCCGTGGCACCGGAGCACCATCTCGGTGGTGCCGAATTCCTCAAGGCCGACATCCGGCATCCGGCGATCGCCCGGGTCCTGGCCGAGACGGGCGTCGACACCGTGGTCCACATGGACATCAACGGCACGCCCCTGGGCAGCCGCGGCGGCCGGGCCTCCGTCAAGGAGACCAACGTCATCGGCACCATGCAACTGCTCGGCGCCTGCCAGAAGGCGCCGAACGTCCAGCGCGTGGTGATCAAGTCCAGCACCAGCGTCTACGGCTCCGCACCCCGCGACCCGGCCGTCTTCACCGAGAACACCCCGCCCAAGTCGCTGCCCAGCGGCGGCTTCGCGAAGGACACCGTCGAGGTCGAGGGGTACGTCCGCGGTTTCGCCCGGCGCCGCCCCGACGTGGCGGTCTGCGTCCTGCGGTTCGCCAACATCCTCGGCCCGTGTGCGGACTCCCCGCTCGCCGAGTACTTCGCGCTGCCCGTCCTGCCCACCGTCCTCGGTTACGACCCGCGGCTGCAGTTCGTCCACGAGGACGACGCGATCGACGTGCTGCGGATCGCCGCCGCCGAGCCCCGCCGCGGCACCCTCAACAGCGGCACGTTCAACATCGCGGGGGACGGCGTCCTGCTGCTCTCGCAGGTCTCCCGGCGCCTGGGGCGGCCCACGCTCCCGCTCTTCCTGCCCACCGTGACCTGGGCCGGCACCGTCCTGCGGTCCCTCGGCATCACCGACTTCTCCCCCGAGCAGATCCGGATGCTGACCCACGGCCGGGTCGTGGAGACCACGCAGATGCGCGAGACACTGGGTTTCCGTCCTACGTACACGACGGCGGAGACCTTCGAGGAATTCGCCCGCAGCCGAGGATCCGGGCTGCTGCCGCCCGAGTCCCTCGCCCGCACCGTCGACCGGCTCGCCGGCGTGCTGCCCGCACGTCGCGGCGCGAGCCAGTGAGGAGTTCAGCCACGATGGCGGACGCCAAGGTCATTCCCTTCGGCGAGGAACCGCGGGCGCGCCGCAAGGCCCGGCGGGCCGGGCACAGCGGGCGTGGCACGGCGCTGGCGCCCGTACCGGAGGCCCGCACCGGCCCGGAGCAGGCGCCGGCCCCGCGACCGGCCGGCGGCCGGACCCTGGACGAGCGGATCGCGGGCGGGCTGGCCTTCCTTCGCCGGCGGATCACCGGCGACTACGAGGTCGACGACTTCGGCTACGACAAGGAGCTGACCGACCAGGTCCTGATGTCGCTGCTGCGGCCGCTGTACGAGAAGTACTTCCGGGTCGAGGTGAAGGGGATGGAGAACATCCCCGCCGAGGGCGGCGCGCTGATCGTCGCCAACCACTCCGGGACGCTCCCGCTGGACGGCCTGATGCTCCAGGTCGCGGTGCACGACAACCACCCGGCGCAGCGGCACCTGCGGCTGCTCGCGGCCGATCTGGTGTTCGTCCTGCCGGTGATGAACGAGTTGGCCCGCAAGGCCGGGCACACCCTCGCCTGCGCGGAGGACGCCCAGCGGCTGCTGGAGCGCGGGGAGATCGTCGGGGTGATGCCGGAGGGCTTCAAGGGCATCGGGAAGCCGTTCGCGGACCGCTACAAGCTCCAGCGCTTCGGGCGGGGCGGCTTCGTCTCCACGGCGCTGAAGGCCGGGGTGCCGATCGTGCCGTGCTCGATCGTGGGCGCCGAGGAGATCTACCCGATGATCGGGAACGCCAAGACCCTGGCGCGGGTGCTGGGGCTGCCGTACTTCCCGGTCACGCCGACCTTCCCGTGGCTGGGTCCGCTCGGCGGGGTGCCGCTGCCGACGAAGTGGACGATCCAGTTCGGCGAGCCCATCCCGACCGATGGCTATCCGGCGGAGGCGGCCGACGATCCGATGCTGATGTTCAACCTGACCGATCAGGTCCGGGAGACCATCCAGCACACCCTCTACAAGCTGCTCGTGCAGCGGCGCTCGGTGTTCTTCTGAGGGAGGACCGGAAGAACACCGAGCGCCGGTGGGTGGGTGCGCCGGCCGCCGCGCGGCGGCCGGCTGCTACTTGGACAGGTTGTCGCCGTCGATCCCCAGGTCGGGGAGGAGCCCCGGCAGTAGCGGCGGCAGCGTGACGTCGGGGTGACCGGTGCCCTCCTTGCCGTGGCTGCCGTCGTGCGGTGAGGCGCTGCCCTTGCCGGGCGTGCCGAGCAGACCGCCCGTACTGCCGCCGAGCAGGCCGTCCTGCTGCTGGGACGGCGAGGCCGAGGGGCGCGGGGCCTGCTCGGCGGTGCCGTGGGCGTCGGACGCGGAGTCGTCGCCGGCGGGGGACGGGCGGTGGCCGCTGCCGGTGGTGCTCCCGTCGGCCGGTGTTTCGCGGTGACGGTTGCGGGCGGCGTCCGGGCCCTGCGGGAGCAGCGACCGCAGCGGACCGACCTCATCGTCTATGGCGTCGAAGACCGAACTGACCTCGTCGCGCACGTCGGTGAGCTGCACCGGGAGCCGGTCGCGCAGCTGCGTCCAGGTGTCGCGGTGCGACCTGGTGAAGGAGTTCAGCGCCTGGATGGGGCCGAGCGAGCCGTCGCGCTTGTAGGCCGCGTGCAGCAGGCGGTGTCCCTCGCCCGCGTCGTGGCGGACGCCGGCCAGCGCTCTGCGGACCTCGCCGAGCGCCTCGTGGTCGAGGTGCGCGGACCGGCCCCGCTCCATCAGGCGACGGGCCTCCAGCATGCGGGTCGACGCCTGGTCGAGGTAGAGCCGACCGCGATCGGAGTCGTCGTCGGCCATGGTGAGCTGGAGGTCCTCCATGCCGCGCTTGAGGCCGTAGAGGGAGTCGCCGGGGAGGGCGTCGGTGCTGGCCGCGGCGACGCCGCTGAAGGCGCCGGCGGCGACGCCGACTGTCAGGCCGCCGGCCGCCAGCCCCTTGGAGAGCCGCGAGCGCGGGCGCAGGCGGCCGAGTGATTTCGTGGCGCGGTGCGCGCCCTTGGCTTCGCGTTGGTCTGGCACCCGGGCGTCGCCGGACGGGGCGCCTTCGGCGAAGGCGGCCTCCATCGCGGCGATGAGTTGGGCACGTTGGACGGTTTTGACCTCGGCGGCCATCTCCGGCTTCGGGAGTTCCCCGAGGCCGTCGGCGACCGCCAACAGCCGTGCGTCCACCGGCGCCTGCGCCGGACTGTCGACCTGGTCCTCGGCCGCCGCGCCCCTGAGCACCTGCTCCTCCAGGGCCTGGGCGAAGGCGTTGGCCCGCCGGTGCACCGACACATTCGTGATCACGGGCGGCACCTCCTCTCGTCATCCCGCTCGACTCCCCGGACTGGCATTGACTATCCAGACGGACCGGATGGTTGCACGCCGTTGTCCGTGGCCACTCGAAGGAGTGAGTGGCAGCGGACATGGCGTGACCGCGTGGAGCCTGCATCCCGCACAACGAGCGGCGCGGCACTCGGGTTACGCACTCACGATGATCTGACCGTCAGGGCATGCCTGGTCACCAACGGTGAGCGGTGGACGGGGTGTTGGGGGCGGAGGGGCCGGGCGGTGTCAGCGCGCGTCTTCGGGGAGGAGCCGCGCCAGGGTGCGGACGGCTCGGTACTGGAGGGTCTTGATGGCGCCCTCGTTCTTGCCCATGACGCGGGCGGTCTCGGCTACCGAGAGGCCCTGGAGGAAGCGAAGGGTGACGCATTCCTGCTGTTGGGGGTTGAGCTTGCGTACCGCCTCCAACAGGGCGGCGTTGGAGAGGGATTCGAGGACCGAGTCCTCGGGGCTGCGCTCGACCTCGTTGGCGTCGAGCATCTCTCCGGTGGTGACTTCCAGGCGGAAGCGGGAGGACTTGAAGTGGTCGGCGACGAGGTTGCGGGCGATGGTCACCAGCCAGGCGCCGAAGTCCCGCCCCTGCCAGGTGAACGTACCGATGCGGCGCAGGGCCCGGAGGAAGGTCTCACTGGTGAGGTCCTCGGCCGTGGCGCGGCCGCCCACGCGGTAGTAGATGTAGCGGTAGACGGTGTCGGCGTACTGGTCGTAGAGGCGGCCGAAGGCGTCGGCCTCGCCGGCCTGTGCGCGTTCGACGAGGTCCATCATGCGGCGGCTGTCGCTGTCCGCGGGGCGCCGTGCGGTGGTGGTGCCGGCGCCGGCGCGGCGGGTTCTGCCGGCGGTGGCGGCCTTGCCGACCGTAGCGCTCCCGTCGGCCAGTGCGTAGCAGGGGCCGGTGGGGACGGCTGTGGCGAATGCGGGGACGGCGTACGCGGTGGGGACAAAACTGCGCAGGTGGTCGACGAGTGTCGTACGCAGCGTAGCCAGGCCCGAGGCGTCAACCCCGACGTGTGGGTACACGGGACTCCCAGAGGCAGAGCTTCCATCACGTGCAGTGCGGGACCGTTCACTCGTCGTAGGGACGTGTGGGTTCCGGAATGCGTCTGAGGAGAATAACGCTTCGTACAGGCAGCGCTACACCCAGTTGCTCAAATCATCGATTACTTACGGTCCGTGTCCGGTTGGTGGCGGATCAAGTATCGAATACTGAGCAACTTTTGATCGGAAGGGAGCGCAATCTGCCTGGTTGGAGGGCGTGTTGTGGTTAACCACCAGGAAAGGGACTGACGGGGCGACGGCGGGGGTAGGGAGTGCGGATGGCCCGCCGCCGGGCCCGGTGATCAAGGGTGGTCAGCGGCGGCGGCGCTGGAGGGCGGCGGCGGCCGCCGCTCCGCCGGCGAGGGCGCCCACGGCGGCGGCCGCCGGGATGCCGATCCGGACCGCCTTGCGCCCGGTCCGGTAGTCACGCAAACGCCAGCCGTGCTCGCGGGCGTGCTTGCGCAGCCGGGCGTCGGGGTTGATCGCGTAGGGGTGGCCGACGAGCGAGAGCATCGGGATGTCGTTGGCCGAGTCGCTGTAGGCGGCGCAGTGCGACAGGTCCAGGCCCTCGGCGCCGGCCAGGGCGCGCACCGCCTCGGCCTTCGCCGGGCCGTGCAGCGGCTCGCCCACCAGCTTGCCGGTGTAGACCCCGCCGACGGACTCGGCGACCGTGCCGAGGGCACCGGTCAGGCCCAGCCGGCGGGCGATGATCGTCGCGGTCTCGACGGGGGCGGCGGTCACCAGCCAGACCTTCTGGCCGGCGTCGAGGTGGGCCTGGGCCAGCGCGCGGGTGCCGGGCCAGACGCGCTCGGCCATGTACTCGTCGTAGATCTCCTCGCCGATCGTCATGAGCTCGGCGACGCGGTGGCCCTGGACGATGGAGAGCGCGCTGTTGCGGACGTCCGCCATGTGCTCGGGGTTCTCCGAGCCGGCCAGCCGGAAGTAGACCTGCTGCCAGGCGAAGCGGGCCAGGTCGCGCTTGTGGAAGAAGTGCCGCTTGTACAGGCCGCGGCCGAAGTGGAAGAGGGCGGCGCCCTGCATGACGGTGTTGTCGAGGTCGAAGAAGGCGGCCGCGCTGGTGTCCCCGGCGACCGGGAACTCCGGTTCGGCCGGGGCCTCGGCGGGTGGCGCCTCCTGGGAGGACTTCCGGGCGGCCTCGGCCGCGGCCTCGCCGGCGAGCACGCTGCGTGCCGTGGCGGGCCGTCTGCGGCGGGTGAACCACCCCGTGGGGAAAAGCGCCCCGGCGGGGCTCCGGTCGGGGCGGTGAGCGGGCGACGGGCAGGCCATGCGGCTAGCGTAGCCAGTTTGTTCGGTGCAGCCGGTTACGGGCGCGTGTCCGGAGGCACCGGGGCCGCCGACGGCTGTGTTACGGCCACTCGAAGGGCGCCCGGGGGAGGGCGGTTCCCGCCGGGTGGAGGCGCTCAGGCGCCCAGTGCGGTGCGCAGGCGCCGGGGGTCGACCCGCCAGAAGTCGTGCTGGGCGCCGTCCACGAGGACGACCGGAATCTGCTCCCAGTACTTGCGGTGCAGCTCGGCGTCCTCGGTGATGTCCTTCCTCTCCCAGGAGGCGCCGGTCTCCGCGCACACCTTCTCGATCACCGCCTGCGCGTCGTCGCACAGGTGGCAGCCCGGCTTTCCGACGAGGGTGACCATGCGGTCGGCGGGGCTCTTGCGGGGGGTGCGGCTGAACAAGGGGGCCATGGGGTCATTGTGCCGGTTCGGGGCGGCACTCCCACCGGATGGTTTCGCTTACCATCAATGGGCGATTTGTAGGTTTCCGGGGGTATGGCGGTGAGGAGTGAGGGCGCGTGCTCCCGTCAGTGCTGCCGAGAGTCGCCGGTGGCGCGCGTGAACGGTGTGACGTGGGAGTTGGTTCCGCGGACCCCCGTAAAAGCTGCGTGAGCCCCATCACTTTGGCCGGACAAAGCGGACACCATCTTTGTGCACGCGTTCACAAAGACATAGCCTGCAAGAGACAGGGCGGTCGGGTTTCTGGCGGTCGCCCGCAGCCCCGCTCTACCCGCAGGAGCACCGTGGCAACTGGCCGAACTCACCGACCGGCGACCCGAAGCCGAGGCATCCCCGAGGCCACCGTCGCCCGGCTACCGCTGTATCTGCGTGCCCTGACCGCGCTCTCCGAGCGTTCGGTCCCCACGGTGTCCTCCGAAGAGCTCGCGGCCGCCGCGGGAGTCAACTCCGCGAAGCTGCGCAAGGACTTCTCCTACCTCGGCTCCTACGGGACCCGGGGCGTCGGCTACGACGTGGAGTACCTCGTCTACCAGATCTCGCGGGAACTCGGCCTCACCCAGGACTGGCCCGTGGTCATCGTCGGTATCGGCAACCTCGGCGCCGCACTCGCCAACTACGGCGGTTTCGCCTCCCGCGGCTTCCGGGTCGCCGCGCTGATCGACGCCGACCCGGCCATGGCCGGCAAGCCGGTCGCCGGCATCCCGGTCCAGCACACCGACGAGCTGGAGCAGATCATCCAGGACAACGGCGTCTCGATCGGCGTGATCGCCACGCCGGCCGGCGCCGCCCAGCAGGTCTGCGACCGCCTGGTCGCCGCCGGTGTCACCTCGATCCTCAACTTCGCGCCGACCGTGCTGACCGTCCCGGACGGGGTGGACGTCCGCAAGGTCGACCTCTCCATAGAGCTGCAGATCCTCGCCTTCCACGAGCAGCGCAAGGCGGGCGAGGAGACCGGGCAGACCGGTCCGGAGGCGACGGAGGGCCCGGCGGGCGCCACGACGCCCCCGGACCGTGCCGTGACCGCCGCGACCGACCGCAAGGGACCTGACGGGGACGTTCCCGCCGTGATGCCAGCATGAGTCTCCTCGTCGTCGGACTGAGTCATCGCAGCGCGCCGGTGAGCGTGCTGGAGCGGGCCGCGCTCGCCCCGGAGAGCCGCGGCAAGCTGCTGCAGGACGTGGTGTCGGCCGAGCCGGCCACCGAGTCCGCGGTGCTCTCCACCTGCAACCGCATCGAGCTCTATGCCGACGTGGACAAGTTCCACGCCGGTGTCGCCGAGCTGTCCACCCTCCTGGTCCGCCACTGCGGCGTCGACCTGGAGGAGCTGACCCCTTATCTCTACGTCCACTACGAGGACCGCGCCGTCCACCACCTCTTCTCGGTGGCCTGCGGCCTGGACTCCATGGTGGTCGGCGAGGGCCAGATCCTCGGGCAGATCAAGGACGCGCTGGCCGTCGCCCAGGAGCAGCACACCGCCGGGCGGCTGCTCAACGACCTCTTCCAGCAGGCCCTGCGGGTCGGCAAGCGCGCGCACAGCGAGACCGGCATCGACAAGGCCGGCCAGTCGCTGGTCACCTTCGGCCTGGAGCAGCTGGCCGGCGGCGCGGACGTGGCCGGCTGGGCGCGCGGCAAGCGGGCGCTGGTGATCGGCGCCGGCTCGATGTCCTCGCTGGCCGCCACCACCCTCGTACGGAACGGCATCGGCGAGCTGGCCGTGGCCAACCGGACGGTGGCGCGCGCCGAGCGGCTGGTCGAGATCCTCACCGAGCCGGGCGGGCCGGGCGCCGTCGCCGGGCTGAGCGCCCGCGCGATCGCCATGGACGCCGTCGAGGCGGAGCTGGCCCGCGCGGAGATCGTCATCTCCTGTACCGGGGCGGCCGGACTGGTGCTGAGCGGTGAGCGGATCGCCGCCGCGCTGGCCGGGCGCAGTGACCGGATGTGGCTGCTCGACCTGGCCATGCCGCGCGACATCGACGCCGCGGCGCACCGGATCGACGGGGCCCGCCTGGTCGACATCGAGTCGCTGGCCGAGGCGTCCGCCGACGCGCCGATGGCCGCCGACGTGGACACGGTGCGCGGCATCGTCGCCGACGAGGTCGCCGCGTTCGGCGCCGCCCAGCGGGCCGCGCACATCACCCCCACCGTGGTCGCCCTGCGCACCATGGCCGCGGACGTCGTCAGCAGCGAGATCGCCCGGCTCGACGGCCGCCTCCCCGACCTCGACGACAAGCAGCGGGCGGAGATCACCCAGACCGTCCGCCGGGTCGTCGACAAGCTCCTGCACGCGCCTACGGTGCGGGTCAAGCAGCTCGCCAGCGAGCCCGGCGGTGCCGGATACGCGGACGCCCTGCGGGAGCTCTTCGACCTCGACCCCCAGACGGTCGCCGCCGTCAGCAGGGCCGACACCCGAGCCGACCAGCACGACGCAGCACGGGAGCGGGCATGACCGACAGCACGATGAGCCCCCTGCGACTGGGCACCAGGCGCAGCAAGCTCGCCATGGCCCAGTCCGGGCAGGTGGCCGAGGCGGTGCGCGAGCTGACCGGCCGCCCCGTCGACCTGGTGGAGATCACCACCTTCGGCGACACCTCCCGTGAGCACCTGGCGCAGATCGGCGGCACCGGCGTCTTCGTCTCGGCGCTGCGCGACGCGCTGCTGGCCGGCGAGATCGACTTCGCCGTCCACTCGCTGAAGGACCTGCCGACCGCGCAGCCCGCGGAGCTGGCCCTGGCGGCGATACCGGTGCGCGAGGACCCCCGGGACGCGCTGATCGCCCGGGACGGCCTCACCTTCGAGGAGCTTCCCGACGGCGCCCGCGTGGGCACCGGTTCGCCCCGGCGGATGGCGCAGCTCAACGCCTGGGCCCGGACGCTGGGTAAGCGCATCGAGACCGTCCCGGTCCGCGGCAACGTCGACACCCGGATCGGCTTCGTCGAGAAGGGCGAGTTGGACGGGGTCGTACTGGCCGCCGCCGGCCTGACCCGGATCGGCCGGATCGACGAGGCGACGCAGCTGCTGTCGCCCGACATGGTTTTGCCCGCCCCCGGCCAGGGGGCACTGGCGATCGAGTGTGTCGCGGCCAACGCGCACCTCGTCGCCGCGCTCGCCGAGCTCGACGACCCGGTCACCCGGGCCGCCGTGACCGCCGAGCGTTCCCTGCTCGCCGCCCTGGAGGCCGGCTGTTCCGCCCCCGTGGCGGCCTTGGCCGACTTGCAGGCTGACGAGCAGGCTGTCACCGAAATGCACCTGCGCGGAGTCGTCGGCACGCTCGACGGCAGCACGCTGGTGCAGCTGTCCACCACCGGGCACGTACCTGCCTCTCTTGACGATGAGTCGGTCCCACTTCGTATGGGCCGGGAACTCGCCGTCGAGATGCTCGCAAAGGGTGCGGCCGGTCTTATGGGGGAGCGAGCACTTTGAACCCCACCGCCCCAAACCACTCCGCCTCCGGTCAGGTCACCTTCCTGGGTGCCGGGCCGGGAGACCCGGGTCTGCTGACGTTGCGGGCCGTGGAGGCACTGGCCTCCGCGGACGTCCTCGTCGCCGATCCGCAAGTCCTGGACGTCGTGCGTGTGCACGCACGCGCACAGGTGGACATTCCGTTGCAGATGTCAGCTGACGAGGCGTCAATCCTCGGCAGTCCCCATGGCGTTTCCGCCCTTCGGGACACCGCCAATCTTGTCATGGCGGCCGCCCGTGGGGGCAAGCGGGTCGTCCGTGCGGTGACCGGTGACCCCGGGCTCGACGGCTATGTCGCCGAGGAGATGCTGGCGTGCGCCGCCGAGGGCATCGTCTTCGAGGTCATCCCCGGTATCGCCGCCGCGGTCGGCGTGCCCGCGTACGCCGGTGTGCCGCTGCGCGACGCCCAGGGCACCGACGTGCGCTTCATCGACGCCCGCAGCGCCGACGACCGCTGCTGGTCCGAGCTGGGCACCAGCGACGCCACCGCGGTGGTCTCCACCACCTTGGACTCGGTGGCCGCGGCCGCCGGGGAGTTGGTGGCGGCCGGCCGCAAGCCGGACACCCCGATGACCGTCACGGTCGCCGGCACCACCACCCGGCAGCGCACCTGGACCGCCACCCTCGGGAGCGTCGCCCAGGTGCTCAAGGCCGCCAAGGTGCTGCCGTCGCCGGACGGCGGCCAGCCGGTCATAGCCGTGGTCGGCGAGCGCAGCGCGGCGGCGCAGCGCGACCAGCTCTCGTGGTTCGAGAACAAGCCGCTGTTCGGCTGGCGGGTACTGGTCCCGCGGACCAAGGAGCAGGCCGCGTCGCTCTCCGACCAGCTCGTCTCGTACGGCGCGGTGCCGCACGAGGTCCCGACCATCGCCGTCGAGCCGCCGCGCACCCCGCAGCAGATGGAGCGCGCGGTCAAGGGCCTGGTCACCGGCCGCTACGAGTGGATCGCCTTCACTTCGGTGAACGCCGTCAAGGCCGTCCGGGAGAAGTTCGAGGAGTACGGGCTGGACGCGCGGGCGTTCGCCGGGATCAAGGTCGCGGCGGTCGGCGAGCAGACCGCCAGGGCGCTGGTCGCCTTCGGTGTGAAGCCGGACCTGGTGCCCAGCGGCGAGCAGTCCGCGGCCGGGCTGCTGGAGGACTGGCCGCCCTACGACCCGGTCTTCGACCCGATCGACCGGGTGTTCCTGCCGCGCGCCGACATCGCCACCGAGACGCTGGTGGCCGGGCTGATCGAGCTGGGCTGGGAGGTCGACGACGTCACCGCCTACCGGACCGTGCGCGCCTCGCCGCCGCCGGCCGACACCCGCGAGGCGATCAAGGGCGGCGGCTTCGACGCGGTCCTGTTCACCTCGTCCTCGACGGTGCGGAACCTCGTCGGGATCGCCGGCAAGCCGCACAACGTGACCGTGATCGCCTGTATCGGCCCGGCCACCGCCAAGACGGCCGAGGAGCACGGGCTGCGGGTGGACGTGATGTCGCCCGAGCCGTCGGTGCACAAGCTGGCCGAGGCGCTCGCGGACTTCGGGGCGGCGCGGCGCGACAGCGCCGTCGAGGCCGGGGACCCGGTCACCCGCCCCAGTGAGCGCCGGCCCGGCTCGCGCCGGCGGGCGCGTAGCTGAGCGGCGGCACGTACGGCTCTGAAGGGCGCCTCTTCCCGGGGCGCCCTTCGGCTTGTCCGCGGTGCTGTCCGGGCCCGCCCGGCCGACGTTGCGTCGGCAAAGGCGGGTGCGGGGCGGGCGTAGCGTGGACGCCATGACGAAGTACGGAAGCTTCCCGGGGGCGCGGCCGCGACGGCTGCGCACCACCCCCGCCATGCGGCGGATGGTCGCGGAGTACCGCCTGCATCCGGCCGACCTCATCCTCCCGGCGTTCGTGCGGGAGGGCATCGCCGAGCCGGTGCCCCTCGCCGCCATGCCGGGCGTCGTCCAGCACACGCGTGACACGCTGCGCAAGGCGGCCGTCGAGGCGGTCGAGGCCGGGGTCGCCGGAATCATGCTGTTCGGCGTGCCGGAGGACGAGAAGAAGGACGCGGCGGGTACGGCGGGCACCGACCCGGACGGCATCCTCCAGCTGGCCATCCGGGACGTGCGGTCCGAGGTCGGCGACGACCTGGTGATCATGTCGGACCTGTGCCTGGACGAGTACACCGACCACGGCCACTGCGGGGTGCTGGACGCCGACGGGCGGGTCGACAACGACGCGACGCTGGACCGGTACGCCGAGATGGCGCAGGTGCAGGCCGACGCGGGCGTCCACGTGGTGGGCCCCAGCGGCATGATGGACGGTCAGGTCGGCGTCGTCCGGGACGCGCTGGACCAGACCGGCCACGAGGACGTCTCGATCCTGGCGTACACCGCGAAGTACTCGTCGGCGTTCTACGGGCCGTTCCGCGAAGCGGTCGGCTCGTCGCTCAAGGGCGACCGCAAGACCTACCAGCAGGACCCGGCGAACCTCCGCGAGTCGCTGCGCGAGCTGGCGCTCGACCTCCAGGAGGGCGCCGACATGGTGATGGTCAAGCCGGCGCTGCCCTACCTGGACGTCCTGGCGAAGATCGCGGACGAGGTGGACGTGCCGGTCGCGGCGTACCAGATCTCCGGTGAGTACGCGATGGTCGAGGCGGCTGCCGAGAAGGGCTGGATCGACCGGGACAAGGCGATCCTGGAGACCCTCACGGGGATCAAGCGGGCCGGTGCCCACATGATCCTCACCTACTGGGCGACGGAGGTCGCGCGGAAGCTGGGCTAGCCGCCCCGCGGCGAGAGGGCCCCGGGTGCCGCGAGCGGATCGCGGTGCCCGGGGCCTCGTCATGGCGGTTCCTCGGCCGGTGGCGGGCCCGGTGGGCGCCGGGTCACCACATCAGGGCGTCGGCCGGGTTCGTCTGCCAGTAGGTGACGAACGCCGAACTGTCCACGTACACACCGCCCGCCGGCAGCGTCGGACGGGCCCAGCCGCCCACGCTGCCGTCCATCGCGCGGTTGGAGAACAGGACGCCGAGCCGGTGGGCCCGGTACCCGTGGGTGCCCTCCGGGGACTCCGTGCCGATGGCGGCGTACGCGCTCTGGCCCGGCTCCAGGGTGACGACGGCCTGCGGCACGCTGTCGCGGAGCACGGTGGTGGAGGACTGGTCCTCGTCGAAGCGGAGGAAGGGGGCGTTGTAGGCGTAACAGGGCTTGCTGCCCGTGTTGGTGGCGGTCAGGAGCAGGTGGTTGAGCGGGCGCTGCACCTTCTGGACGGTCACCTTGGTGGTGGCGGCGGTGCAGGTGACCGGCTTCGCGGTCGGGGTGCCGGCGGCGGCCGGGACGGCGCCGAGCGCGGTGAGGGAGAGTGCGGTGGTCAGGGTCGCGGCGGCGGCCCGGACGCGGGCGGCACTGCGGCGGTGGCGGATCTGCATGGGGTGGGTCTGCCTTCCTCGATGTGCCGCGGGTGTGCCGCGGCACGGCTTTTCGTGGGTGGTGCCGCGGGCGACGCGGTCGTTCGTGCCCGTGGCGCGGGTCAGTTGAGCGCGTCGGCCGGGTCGGACTGCCAGTAGGTGACGCGCAGTGCCGCGTCGACGTGCACCTCGCGGGCCTGGAGCGCGGCGTCGGCCATCGCGTCGGTGCCCGGGAAACCGACCTGCAGGCTCCGTGCCGAGTAGCCCTCGCCGCCGCTGCCGTCGCCGGCGGAGAGGACGACGCCCGCGTAGCCCTTCGCGCCGGGCTTGAGCGAGACGGCCGCCTGGGGCTTGGTGTCCTCGATGACCGGCGGTACGGACTGGGCGTGCTCGAACCGGACGATCGGGTGGCCCGGCAGGTCGCACATCTTGGAGCCGGTGTTGGTGACCGTGAGGAGCATGTGGTTGAGGGGGCGCTGTACGGGGGCGGCGCTGATCCGGGTGTTGGCGGCGGTGCAGGGCACGCGGCGGTCCGGGGCGTAGGGGTCGCCGGTCGTGGTGTGCTTCTTGGCGGCGGTCGGCGTGGAGCTGCCGCCGGCGGAGCCCTTCGAGTCCGGGGGGCCGCCGCGGGGCCCGGTCGTCGGTCCGGGGGCCGCGTCCGTGGCGGACGAGGCGTCGCGTGAGGGGGCGGCGCCCGCGTCCCGTACGCCCGAGGCGCTGCTGTCGCAGGCCGTGAGCGAGAGCGCGGCGAGTGCGAGCGTGGTGGCGGCGAACAGCCGGGTACGGGGGCGGCGGAGGCTCGGGGTGGGCATGGCTGGATCTCGCTGTCTGTGCGGCGGGGATTGAACCATGGGCGGCCCGGTTGGCCGGGCAGGCGCGCGGCGCTCTCCCCGTTCGAGGGGGGCGGCGTGTTTGGATGGCCCCAGCTTGCGGCCCGTTCCGTCCCGGTCGCCAGCGTCGCCCGGCAATCCGGGACGCTGGAACGGCCGTACCGGCGCTGAACTGCGCGAAGGGGAAGTGCCTGGAACGGCGGGCTGGAACGGCGGCACCGAACGGCGGGGGGAATGGAGGAGCACGTGGGGGCGGGGGATCTCGCCGCATTGCTGCGGGAGTTGAAGGGGCGGTCGGGGCTGAGCTACGGGGCGCTCGCCAAGCGGCTGCACATGAGTACGTCGACACTGCACCGGTATGTGAACGGGACCGCGGTGCCCACGGAGTTCGCGCCGGTGGAGCGGTTCGCCCGGGCGTGCCGGGCGACTCCGGAGGAGCTGGTGGAGGTCCACCGGCGGTGGATCGTGGCGGACGCGGCACGGGGGCGCCGCGGCGCGGAACGGGCGCCGCAGAGGCCGGCGCCCCAGCCGGTGCCCGGGGCGGAGCGGGTGCCTCCGGACGGGCCGGAGGCGGAGTCCGGGTCGGGGTCGCAGCCGTTACCGGCAGCGGAGGCGGCGGCAGGAGCGGCGGCGACCGCACCGTCCGCCGCGCCGGACGGCACCGCGCCGCCGGCCGGGCCCGCCCGGCCCGCGAACCGTGCGCGGCGGACCGCCGCACTGGTGGGCGCCGGGGTCGCCCTGGCGCTCGGGGCCACCGTCCTCGCCGTGCAGGGCGGGTTCCTGGCGCCGAAGGACGACCGCGCCGGGGCGGTCGCGGAAGCCTCGCCGGACGGGGCCGGGCCGTCGGTGCCCGGGAAGCAGGGCGCGGGCGGCGGCCCGAACCGGTCCCCGGGCGGCACGGCCGGGCCCGGCTCCGGGCACGGGGCCGGCAAGCACGACACCGGCAAGGGCGCGGACGGCGCGGCCGGGGACGCCGGCGGCACCGCGTCCCCCGGGAGTACGCGGCAGGACGGCGGCACGCCGGCCACCGGTACGCCGGTGACGGTGTCCACCCAGCCGCAGTACTGGGACAGCCCCTGCGGTTCGCCCTACCTCATCGACCGGGCCCCGGCCGGCATCGCGCCACCGCCCAACGAGCAGGACGCCCCCGGCTGGGTGTCCGCCAACGGCGCGGTGTCCGCGGGCCGGCAGAGCGTCCGGCTGACCGTCCAGGGCATCGGCGGGGGCACCGTCGTCCTGGAGGCCCTGCACGTCCGCGTCGCCGGCACCGACGCGCCGCTGCCCTGGAACGACTACGCGATGGGGTACATCGGGGTGGGCTGCGGCGGCAACGTGCCCAAGCACTCCTTCGACGTGAACCTCGACGCCTCGGTGCCCCGCCTGACCCCCGAGGAGGGGACGAACGACGACTTCCCCTACACGGTGAGCGCCGACGACCCCGAGACCTTCTACGTGAACGCGGACGTCAAGGACCACCATGTGCGCTGGTACCTGGAGCTGCAGTGGTCCAGCGGCAACCGGCACGGGACGGTGCGGATCGACGACACCGGCCGGCCGTTCCGCACCAGCGGCGAGCAGGGCCGGCCGCAGTACGGGTACTCCCTCGACAAGAAGCGGTGGGTGCCGATCCGGCGCGAGCCGAACGGGACGGTGACCGAGCTGCCGGAGGGCACGTGAACGACCGGGCCCCGTACCGCGCGGTGCGGTAGGGGGCCCGGGTGTCGCAAAGCGGTGGGCCCTACAGCCGCTCGGGGGTGCGGATGCCCAGCAGCGCCATGCCCTTGTGCAGGGTGCGGGCGGTCAGGTCGCAGAGGAAGAGGCGGTTCTCCACCTGCTGCGGGGTGTCCGCCTTCAGGACCGGGCACTGGTCGTAGAAGGTCGTGTACAGCGACGCCAGCTGGTAGAGGTACGCGGCCAGCTTGTGCGGGGCGTACTCCGCCGCGGCCTCGGCGACGGTGCCGCCGAACGCGTCCACGTGCAGGCCCAGCGCCCGCTCCGCCGGGGCGAGTTCGAGCTCCGGGTGGGCGACCGGCCCGGTCTCGCCGGCCTTGCGCAGGATCGACTGGATCCGGGCGTACGCGTACTGGAGGTACACGCTGGTGTCGCCGTTGAGCGAGACCATCTGGTCCAGGTCGAACTTGTAGTCCCGGCTCGGCGACGTCGACAGGTCCGCGTACTTCACCGCGCCGATGCCGACCTGCGCAGCCCGCTCCTGGATCTCGTCCTCGGTGAGGTCCTGCGCCTTCTCGCGCACCACCTCGGCGGCGCGCTGCACGGCCTCGTCGAGCAGGTCCTCCAGGCGGACCGTCTCGCCCTCCCGGGTCTTGAACGGCTTGCCGTCCGCGCCGAGGACCGTGCCGTAGCCCATGTTGTGGGCCTTGACCTGGTCGTTCAGCCAGCCCGCCCGGCGGGCCGTCTCGAAGACCATCCGGAAGTGCAGCGACTGGCGGACGTCCACGACGTAGAGCAGCGTCGTCGCCGCCAGGTCGAAGACGCGGTTGCGGATCGCGGACAGGTCGGACGCCGCGTAGCCGAAGCCGCCGTCCGCCTTCTGCACGATCAGCGGGACCGGCTTGTCGTCCTTGCCCTTGATGTCGTCGAAGAAGACCACCAGCGCGCCCTCGGAGCGGACGGCGACGCCCGACTCCTCCAGCATCCGGGCCGTCTCGGCCATCATGTCGTTGTACGCGGACTCGCCGACGATCTCCTCGTCGCGGATCTCCATGTCGAGCTTCTCGAAGACCGAGTAGAAGTAGACCTTCGACTCGTCCACGAACCGCTGCCACAGGTCGAGGGTCTCGGTGTCGCCGGACTGGAGGGCGACGACCCGCTTGCGGGCCCGCTCCTTGAACTCCTCGTCGGCGTCGAAGACGGCGCGCGACGCCTTGTAGACGCGGTTGAGGTTCGACATGGCCTGCTCGCCGTCCACGTCGGTCGCCGGGGCCAGCTGGTCCGGGTTCTCGATCAGGTACTGGATGAGCATGCCGAACTGCGTGCCCCAGTCGCCGATGTGGTGGCGGCCGATCGTCTTCTCGCCGGTGAAGTCCAGCATGTTGCGCAGGGCGTCGCCGATCACCGCCGACCGCAGGTGGCCGACGTGCATCTCCTTGGCGACGTTCGGCTGCGCGTAGTCGATGACCGTCGTACCGGTCGTGGCCGCCTGGGGCACGCCCAGGCGGTCGTCGGCGGCGCGTGCGGCGAGCGTGGTGAGGATCGCCCGGTCGGCGACGGTGATGTTGAGGAAGCCGGGGCCGGAGACCTCGACGTCGGCGAGGAGGTCGTCGGTGCCGAGCGTCTCGACGACCTTGCCGGCCAGCTCCCGCGGGTTGCCCCCCAGCTTCTTGGCCAGCGCGAGCAGGCCGTTGGCCTGGAAGTCGGCCCGGTCGCTACGTCGCAGCAGCGGGTCCGCGGCGCCGGCCTCCGGCAGGGCTGCCGAGAGGGCGTCCGCGACGCGCTGGTTGACCGTAGCTGCGAGGGAGGGGACCGAGGCCATTGAACTGCCGTTCCGTTGAGGTGGAAAGGGTTTGCCCCGAGTATCCCACGGCACTACCACTGAATTTCTGTGCGGCGGGCGTCTGGGAGAATGGGCTCTGCCAGGCTTTTGCCCGTCCGGACCGTTCCGCCCGTGCCGCGGGTGACGGAGCGGTACCGGAGGGCGCGACGGGGCGCACCGTAGAAGCACCGGGACACCAGCAAGAGAGAGGGCCGATCGTGGCTCAGCAGAGCACCGAGACCGACTGGGTCTCCAGGTTCGCGGACGAGGTCATTGCCGAGGCGGAGCGCCGCGCCCCCGGCAAACCTGTCGTCGTCGCCTCGGGCCTGAGCCCGTCCGGCCCGATCCACCTCGGCAACCTCCGCGAGGTGATGACCCCGCACCTGGTCGCCGACGAGATCCGCCGCCGCGGCATCGCCTGCGTGCACGTTCTGAGCTGGGACGACTACGACCGGTACCGCAAGGTCCCGGCCGGCGTCGACCCGTCCTGGGAGGAGCACATCGGCAAGCCGCTGACCGCCGTGCCCGCCCCGCCCGGCAGTGCGTACGCCACCTGGGCCGAGCACTTCAAGGCGGCCATGGAGGAGTCCCTGGCGGAGCTGGGCATCGAGTACCACGGCGTCAGCCAGACCGCCCAGTACACCTCCGGTGCCTACCGCGAGCAGATCCTGCACGCGATGAAGCACCGCGCCGAGATCGACGGCGTCCTGGGCCGCTACCGCACCAAGGACAAGGCCACCGGCAAGCCGAAGAAGCAGCAGCAGAAGCCGGTGGACGAGGCGGAGCTGGAGGCGGCCGAGGGCTCCGGCGCGGCCGCCGAGGACGACGGCAGCGCCGGCGGTGCGGGCTACTTCCCGTACAAGCCGTACTGCACGGTCTGCAACAAGGACTTCACCAAGGTCATCGCCTATGACGACGCGACCACGGAGATGGCCTACGAGTGCGTCGCCTGCGGCCACACCGAGACCGTGGCGCTGCGCGAGTTCGACCACGGCAAGCTGGTCTGGAAGGTCGACTGGCCGATGCGCTGGGCCTACGAGGGCGTGGTCTTCGAGCCGTCCGGCGTGGACCACTCCTCGCCCGGCTCGTCGTTCGTCGTCGGCGGCCAGATCGTCCGCGAGGTGTTCGGCGCCGACCAGCCGATCGGCCCGATGTACGCCTTCGTCGGCATCAGCGGCATGGCGAAGATGTCCTCCTCCAAGGGCGGCGTGCCCACCCCGGGCGACGCGCTGAAGATCATGGAGGCGCCGCTGCTGCGCTGGCTGTACGCCCGCCGCAAGCCCAACCAGTCCTTCAAGATCGCCTTCGACCAGGAGATCCAGCGGCTCTACGACGAGTGGGACAAGCTCGCGGCCAAGGTCGCGGACGGCACCGTGCAGCCCGCGGACGCCGCGGCCTACACCCGGGCCGTCGGCACCGCCGCCGGCGAACTCCCGCGGACGCCGCGCCCGCTGCCGTACCGCACGCTGGCCTCCGTCGCGGACATCACCGCGGGCCACGACGAGCAGACCCTGCGCATCCTGAGCGAGCTCGACCCGGAGAACCCGGTCACGTCCCTGGACGAGACCCGGCCGCGGCTCGACAAGGCCGAGCACTGGATCACCACCCAGGTCCCCGCCGACCAGCGCACCGTCGTCCGCGACGAGCCCGACGCGGAGCTGCTGGGCACCCTGGACGACCAGTCCCGGGGCGCGCTGCGGCTGCTGCTCGACGGCCTGGACGACCACTGGTCGCTGGACGGCCTGACCACCCTGGTATACGGCGTCCCGAAGGTCCAGGCGGGCCTGAAGCCGGAGGCCAAGCCGACCCCGGAGCTGAAGGTCGCCCAGCGCTCCTTCTTCGCGCTGCTCTACAACCTCCTGGTCGGCCGGGACACCGGCCCCCGGCTGCCCACGCTGCTGCTCGCGGTGGGTGCGGACCGGGTCCGCAAGCTGCTGGCCGGCTGAGGGCGGAGGCCCGGCGGGGTCTTCCCCCCCCGCCTGAGAGCGAGAACGGGTTCGGCCCCGGGGACGAGGGTTCCCGGGGCCGAACCCGTCGCGGTGGTGTGGGGGAGCGGGACCGCAGGCGGAAGGGCGCGGGGCCGGCCGCACAACAGGGGCGCGGGGCCCGCCCGTTCACCGGCCGCCGGGCTCGTGCCCTACGGGATGTGTTCCGCCTCCAGCTCCATCCGGAAGCGGGCGCGGAAGTCGCGGAGGAAGCCGCGCAGATAGCTCTCGCTGAGCGGGCCGCCGTCGCGGCCCTGGTACCCGTAGAACTCCAGCAGGTAGCGGCCGAATTGGCGGGAGTCGGGGAAGTCGTTCTTCTCCGCCACGTAGGAGCGGTACGCGGCGAAGTACTTCTCGTCCCGGGGCGCGTCGTCGGCGGGGCCGTCGTCCGGGACGTCGGGGTCCGGGACGTCGGCGTCCGGTTCTTCGTGGGGGAGCGCGGCACCCGCGGTGCCCAGCGGGCGGCGGCGGCCCGGGCCGACCGGGACGGTCAACTCGGGTGCGGGAGAGGGGGGTTCGCCCTCGGCCGCGGTGTTCTCCACGGGGGCGGGTGCGGGTGCGGGTACCGGAGCAGGGGATTCCGTCACGGGTTCCGGGTGCGGTTGGGGCCGGGGCTGCGGCTGGGGCTGCGGGGCGTCCGGCCGGCCGTCGTGCCGCGCCGGTTCCTCGCCGCGCGGCGCAGGCTCCGATCCCGCCGGATCCGGGGCCGGCGGCTCGGGTGCGGCGGCCGGGCGGGGGTCCGGAACGGCCGGCAGGGCCTCCGGGCCCGTGGGAAGGGAAAGGGCGGGCGGGAGCGGCCGGTCCGCCGGCAGTTCGATCCCGGCCGCGGCCAGCCCGGCCGGTGCGGTCTTCGCCAGCGGGACGCCGTACCGGGCCAGCCGCAGCGGCATCAGCGATTCGACGGGGGCGCGGCGGCGCCAGGCCCGTCCGTAGCGGGCCCGGAGCCGCGCCTGGTAGATGAGGCGGTCCTGTTCGAGCTGGATGACCTGCTCGTAGGAGCGCAGTTCCCACAGTTTCATCCGGCGCCACAACCGGAAGGTGGAGGGGAAGGCGAGCAGCCAGCGGGCGAGCCGGACGCCCTCCATGTGCTTGTCGGCGGTGAGGTCGGCGATCCGGCCGACGGCGTGCCGGGCGGCCTCCACGGCGACGACGAACAGCACCGGGATGACCGCGTGCATCCCCACGCCCAGCGCGTCGGGCCAGGCGGCGGCCCCGTTGAAGGCGATGGTCGCGGCGGTCAGCAGCCAGGCGGTCTGGCGCAGCAGCGGGAACGGGATGCGGGTCCAGGTGAGCAGCAGGTCCAGGGCGAGCAGGACCACGATGCCGGCGTCGATGCCGATGGGGAAGACCACCGCGAAGGCGCCGAAGCCCTTCTTCTCGGCCAGGGCGCGGACCGCCGCGTAGGAGCCGGTGAAGCCGATCGCCGCGATCAGGATCGCGCCGGCGATCACCACCCCGATCAGGATGCGGTGCGTACGGGTCAACTGCGCGGTCTGTGTCGCGGACACCCGCGGTCCCTCCCCGGACTCGGCGAATCGGCGCGCATAGCGTTGCACACCTGTTCCTGCCGGGGCGGGGAGGGCCGGGCGGGGGAGGGCCCCCGGGAGGTCAGGCCTTGTTGGCCTTGGTCGCGGCGGTGACGGCTTCCTTGGCGGCGGCCTGGGCGGCCTTCAGGAGGTCGTTGGCGTTGGGGGTGTCGGCGCCGGCCATGCCCGCGCCGTTGTAGTTGACGGTGACGACGATGTTGGCGGTGCGCGCCACGATCGTCGTGTTCTTGAAGTCGTTGTCTTCCTTGGCGATGTCGTAGGTGATCGCGGTGGCCGCGTCACCGGTGCCCGCGGTCGGCACCGCGGCGACCTTCTTGGCGCCCTTGGTGCCCTTGGCGTCGTTGATCTGCTGGGTGTAGAAGTCCGTGGCGCGCTTCTCGCCCGAGCCGAGGGTCGGGTCGGAGTCGTAGCGCTGGAAGGCGACGTCCAGCCAGCGGAACTGGGTGCCGTCCACGCCCTGGTCGTCCGAGCTGCTCCAGGAGCAGGCGCCGCGGGCGTTGGTGTCGGTGGACTTGCCCTGGCTGCCGGCCGCGTCCTTCACCTTGGGCAGCAGCTTGTCGAGGGTGCCCTTGGAGAACGCCTCGCAGGGGTTCGGCAGCTTCTTGAACTTGGCGGCGGCGACGGTCGGCGACGGGCTGCCGGCGGCGGTGGCGCTGGACGAGCCGGAGGGAGTGCTGTCACCGGAGCTCTTGCCGTCCGAGCCGGAGCACCCGGCGACGAGCAGCACCGGTACTGCTGCGCAGGTGAGGAGGCCGGCGAGTCGCTTGGCTGATCGGTGCATGGTTCCTTCGCTGTTCGTCGTCGTCGAGTCGGTGCGGACCCTTGTCGAGCGTTTCGGCCCGGCCCGGGGTCGGGGCGGGTCCTAGGGCACGGTACGCGGCGGAGCGAGGCGGGTGGCCGGTTCCTCACAAGTGAACGGCAGGGCGAATCGGGCGTTTCTCTGGCGAAAGTCGAGTTTGGGGTGATCGGTGCCTATGGGGCTATTCGCTGAGGCTGTCGGCCAGTTCGCTCGCCAGGGAACGGGCCTTGTCCTGCAGTTCCTGGCTTTCCGGCAGCCGCGTCTTGTCCGTGGACCACTGGTCGTAGGTGATCGTCACGATGACGTTCGACGTGCGAAAGACCACAGTGATGTCGCGGTGCACTCCGGAGTCCGCGGTGACCAGCTGGTCGTTGAGGAAGGCCGTGTCGCCGAGGCCGTCCAGGACGCGCGGGGCGAGCGGGCTGCCGGGGCCGGACGCGGGGTCGCTCGTGGGGGCGGAGGGGCTCGGGGACGGGGTGGCCGGCGGGGTGGTCGCGGCCGTGGCGCCGTCCGGCTTCGCCCCGCCCGCGGCGTCGCCCTTGCCGCCGCCCTTGCCCGTGGCGCCGTCCGTCGGCTTCTGCTGGCCCTTGGGGTCGTCCTTCGGGCTGGCCGAGGCCGAGGGGGCGCCGGAGCCCGCGGACGGGATCTTGGCGGCCTGCTCCTTGCCGAGGTAGAGCTCCTGCGCCCGGTCGTCGTCGCTCACCGCAGAGCTGTACGAGACCACGCGCTGGATGTCGAGCGTGAGGTGGCGGGTGCCCGCGGTGGTCTCCCGCGTCCACTGGCAGCCGACCCGGCGGTCGGTGTCGTAGGTGATGTCGGCCCGGCCGCCGTAGATCTTCTGCGCGTCCGCCTGCGACAGCGGCTGGCCGTCGCCGGGCAGCATGTCGCGGAGGGTGCCGCGCGCCGGGAGGCCGCAGGCTTCCGGCAGGGTCTGGTACCGCCCGGGCTGGGCGGACTGGCTGGCGGCGGTGGTGTTGCCGTCCTTGCCGTCGCCGCCGCCGGTGCCCGTGGCGGAACCGCCGGAGCAGCCGGTCAGGCCGGCGGCCAGGGCCGCGGTGACCAGCAGTGCGGCACCGGGTACGAACGATTTGCGCGGCATCGTTCGCGGCTCCTTCCCTGCGGAAATGCGGTTGCCGCCGAGTGGCGGCCGATGGACACAATGTCTACCGCACGTCTTGCCGTGACCGCCGGTCCGCTGTCCAAGATCAGGCGTATTGTCCGGCTTTTGCGTTTTTAGGTTTTCCGGGGGAAAGAGAAAGACATGTCGTACACCGAAGTGCCCGGCGCCCAGGTGCCGATCCGGATGTGGGCCGACCCGGCCACGGTCGAGGGCGTCGCGATGCAGCAGCTGCGCAACGTCGCCACGCTTCCGTGGATCAAGGGACTGGCCGTGATGCCGGACGTGCATTTCGGCAAGGGGGCCACCGTCGGTTCGGTCATCGCGATGCGCGGTGCGGTCTGCCCGGCCGCCGTCGGCGTGGACATCGGCTGCGGAATGAGCGCGGTCCGGACCTCGCTCACCGCCGAGGACCTGCCCGGTGACCTTTCCCGGCTGCGCTCCCGGATCGAGCAGGCGATTCCGGTGGGCCGGGGGATGCACGACGACCCGGTCGACCCGCGCCGGATGCACGGATTCCGCGCCGCGGGCTGGGACGACTTCTGGGCGCGCTTCGACGGGGTGGCCGAGGCGGTCAGGTTCCGGCACGAGCGGGCCGTCAAGCAGATGGGTTCGCTGGGGTCCGGCAACCACTTCATCGAGTTCTGCCTCGACGAGACCGGCGCGGTCTGGCTGATGCTGCACTCCGGCTCCCGCAACATCGGCAAGGAGCTGGCCGAGTACCACATCGAGCAGGCCCGGAAGCTGCCGCACAACCAGGGGCTGGTCGACCGCGACCTCGCCGTCTTCATCGCGGACACCCCGCAGATGGCGGCGTACCGCAACGACCTCTTCTGGGCGCAGGAGTACGCCCGGCACAACCGCGAAGTGATGATGGCCCTGTTCCAGGACGTCGTCCGCAAGGAGTTCCGCAAGGCCCGGCCGTCCTTCGAGCCGGTGATCTCCTGCCACCACAACTACGTGGCGGAGGAGACCTACGAGGGCATGGACCTGCTGGTGACCCGTAAGGGCGCCATCCGGGCCGGCAGCGGCGACTACGGGATCATCCCCGGCTCGATGGGCACCGGCTCGTACATCGTCCGCGGGCTGGGGAACCCGGCGTCCTTCAACTCCGCCTCGCACGGCGCCGGCCGCAAGATGAGCCGGAACGCCGCGAAGAAGCGCTTCTCCACGCGCGATCTGGAGGAGCAGACGCGGGGCGTGGAGTGCCGCAAGGACTCCGGGGTCGTCGACGAGATCCCCGGCGCGTACAAGCCGATCGAGAAGGTCATGGAGCAGCAGCGGGACCTCGTGGAGGTCGTCGCCAAGCTCAAGCAGGTGGTGTGCGTGAAGGGGTGAGCGGGGCGGGGCGACCGGGGCGGGGGTGCGCCGGACCGGGGCGGGGGCCTTCGGGACGGGGGTGCCTTCGAGGCCGGGCGGGGTGGCTTCGGGGTGGGGTGGGGCTGGGTGCTCTGCGTCCGCCGGGGGCTTCCCGTTCGTCAGGCGCTCTGTGTCCGCCGGACGTGCCCCTCTTGATTGCCGTGGTGGCTGCCGTGGTGGTTGCCGTGGCCGGTCCGCCTGCCGCTTTCCGTGGGGCGGCGGCGGGCCGGTCGCCGGCGTTGGATCAGGTACTCGGCGGCGATCAGGTTCAGGAGCAGCGCGCACCACGACGAGGTGCTGGCGATGTCATGGCCGGCCGCGAGCGGGTCGCCCGCGTACGCGACCGGGTCGGTGAGCTGGGCCGCCACGAGGTGCTCGACCACGGGTTGGATGATCCGCGAGGTGAGCGCGACCAGAGTCAGTGCGACATTGCGGATCATCCACACCCGGTGGTCGGCGTACCGGCGGTGGCGTGCGGCGCGGTAGCCGGCGACACCGGTGACGATCCACAGCGCGTCGAGCACCCCTAGGGACAGCTGGTTGCTCAGCCCCAGCGGGACGAAGTAGACGACCGGGATACCGATCAGGGCGGACGGGAAGACGCCGCCGAAGAAGTAGACCCGGCCGGTCCGGCGGTGGACGGCGGGATGCCGGCGGCGCAGCCAGGGCCAGCACTGGGCGAGGCCGGTCACCACGGCGACGGCCGCGGTGAAGATGTGCGCCACCAGCAGCGCGTAGTGCAGTTCGCTGCGCGGCGGGACGCGGCTGGTGTGCAGATCGGGCGGGAGGTAGGCGCTGACCGCCTGTGCCGTGATGAGCAGCGATATCGCGGCGAGCGGCACCAGCCACAGGGCGGTACGGGGGCGTCGGCGCCGCGTGCCGACGGGTGTGGGAGCGGGTGCGGGTGTGGGCGCCGGCGCGGGAACGGGCTCGGGCGTGGGCTCGGGCGTGGGTGCGGAGGCGGCCGGTGGTGTGGGCGCGGGCCTCGGTGTGGTGGGCATGCGTCCACTGTCGCGGCGTGGGGAGGCCGGGACACGGGGCCCGAACACCCGGTAGGGGGTGTACGTAAGCCCCCTGTCTCGGCGGTGGCCATCCGGAGGCGAGGCGAGGCGAGGCGGGGCGGAGGCGTCCTGGCGGGCGGGCGAGCGGCGGGCCGGCCGTCGCGACCGGCCCGCCGCCCCCCCGACCTCTCAACTGTCGCGGTGCACCTTGGTGTTGGACGCCTGCGCCCGGGGGCGGACGACGAGCAGGTCGATGTTGACGTGCGGGGGACGGGTGACCGCCCAGGCGATGGTGTCGGCGACGTCCTCCGCGGTGAGCGGTGCGTCCACGCCCTGGTAGACCTTGGCGGCCTTGTCGGCGTCACCGCGGAAGCGGGTGGTCGCGAACTCCTCGGTCTTGACCATCCCCGGGGCCACCTCGATGACCCGTACCGGCTCGCCGCACAGCTCCAGGCGGAGCGTCTCGGCGATGACATGGGCGCCGTGCTTGGCGGCGACGTACCCGCCGCCGCCCTCGTACGTCCCGTGGCCGGCGGTGGAGGAGAGGACGACGACGGTGCCGTCGCCGGAGGCGGTCAGCGCGGGCAGTATCGCCTGGGTCATGTGGAGCACGCCGAGCACGTTGACCTCGTACATCGCGCGCCAGTCGGCCGGATCACCGGTGGCCACCGGCTCCGCGCCGACCGCGCCGCCGGCGTTGTTGACCAGGACGTCGACGGAGGGGAAGCGGTCGAGGGAGCGCGCGAACGCGTCGACCGCGGCACGGTCGGTGACGTCGAGCGCGTACGCCTCGGCGTGCGGCAACTCGGCGGCGAGTGCCTCGATGCGGTCCTTGCGGCGGGCGGTGAGCACGACGCGGTAGCCGGCGGCGGCCAGGGCCCGTGCGGTCGCGGCACCGATGCCGCTGCTCGCTCCGGTGACGACGGCGGTACGGACGCCGGGGGTGTCGGCGGTCATGCTGCTCTCCCTATACGCGGTGCGTGAGTGGACAGTGAGCCGTGGTGAGGCTGGTGAGCTGTGACGCGGCTGGTGGGCTACGACGTGGCCGGTGGGGCTGTGGTGTGACTCGCGAGTCATGGTGCAACCCATGGGTCATGGTGTGGCTCGTGAGCCATAGTGCAGGTGTATCTCGTGGACCGCGATGTGGTTTTTGAACTGTGTTGCGCTTCACGGGCGGTGGCGGGGCTCGTGAGCGGTGGTGGGCCTTGCGAGTTGTGGAGCGGCTTGTGAGTTGTGGTGGGGTGCCTGAGCGGTGGAGCGGTTTGTGAGTTGTGATGCGGCTCGTGAGTTGTGTGCGGGTGAGGGGTGAGCTGGTTCGTGCGCGGTGGTGCGGGTCAGGGGTGTGTGGTCAGGATATGGAGGGGGAGCGGCAGGTCGGCGGCCGGAGGGTGGGTCGACCGTTAGGCCCTGGCCGGGGGCGTGGCCCGTGGCCGCCCCGGTTCAGCGGCCGCGGGGCGCGTACATGATCACGGCCATGCCGACCAGGCAGACCAGTGCGCCGATCACGTCCCAGCGGTCGGGACGGTAACCGTCCGCGACCATGCCCCAGACCAGCGACCCGGCGACGAACACCCCGCCGTACGCGGCGAGGATCCGGCCGAACTGGGCGTCCGGCTGGAGCGTGGCCACGAAGCCGTACACGCCCAGGGCGACCACCCCGGCGCCGATCCAGGCCCATCCCCGGTGCTCCCGCACCCCTTGCCACACCAGCCAGGCACCGCCGATCTCGAAGAGCGCGGCGACGACGAACAGGGCTGCGGAACGGGCGATGAGCATGCCGTTCAGCGTAAGGAGCCGACCCGGGCCGGGCGAGGACGGGGCCTCGTCCGCCCTGCCGTGGGCGGAGCCGATCACGCCACCGCGCCTGCTCCCACAGCGCATCGGCGCCTCGAAGTCAGCGCCCCGGCCGCCGGCGCCCCGCTGCCGCACCTCGCCGCCAGCACTCCGGCGTCCCGGTGCCCAGCGTCTCGGAGATCGGTGCCTCGGTGCCCAATGTCTCCGTGTCCGGTGCTTCGATGTCCGACGTCTCGGCGCCGGGCGATGCGGCGCCTGGTGGTCCAGGTGTCCGGCGATGCGGTGCCTGTGGCTCGGTGCCTCGCGGCTCGGTGTCCGTCGGTTCGGGGCGCGGGGATTCCGGGCGTGGTGGTGCGCGGCGGGGTGATTCCGGGCGTGCCGGTGCGGGGCATGGCGATCCCGGGCGTGATGCCTCGGCGCGCGGCGATTCGGCCTACCGGTCCCAGGCCGCCCGGCGCTTCATATCTGTCCGGAGGAGTGCCGGGCCCGTGCGGTGGTGCGGGCGGTGGGTGTGCCGGTCCAGCGGTCGAGGGCGGTGCGGAGCGCCGTGGCGCGCTCGACGGGGGCGGTGGCATCCGTGGCCCAGGCGATATAGCCGTCGGGGCGCACCAGGAGGGCCGTCCGGCGGCCGCTCGACCAGGAGGCGGTGACGACCCGGTCGAGTGCGGGTGCCAGGGGTGTGTCCTGCGGCAACTCGCCCTCAGGGGTGATCAGGACGAACTTGCCCTGCCGCAGGACGTCATAGAGCCGTCCGCCGCCGGCGAGGCGGATGTCGGGGGCGCGCCGGCCGGCCAGCCGATGGGCACCGGGCCCGGCCGGATAGGCGATGTCGATACCCGAGACCCCGCCGATCGCCCGCCGGGACAGAGGCCGCAGGCGCACCAAGAGCGGCGCGCCGAGATCGCGCAGCGCCCGGCCCGCCGGGGAGCGCAGCAGCGCGAGCCGGATCAGCGCGCCGCTGCTGCGCAGCACCGCTTCGCCGACCGGATGCCGCTCCTTCTGATAGCTGTCGAGCAGGCTGTCGGGGGAGTGGCCCCGCACCACGGCCGCC
Source organism: Streptomyces sp. CB02959 (assembly GCF_002803155.1). Taxonomy (GTDB): domain Bacteria; phylum Actinomycetota; class Actinomycetes; order Streptomycetales; family Streptomycetaceae; genus Streptomyces. The sequence goes on along the minus strand of NZ_NNBP01000018.1, from coordinate 179,852 downwards.
AGCTTCCAGCTGAGGTTGGCCGCGTCCTGGAGGCCGACGTTCATCCCCTGGCCGCCGGCCGGGGAGTGGACGTGCGCGGCGTCACCGGCGAGGAGGACCCGGCCGACGCGATAGGCCGGGGCCTGCCGCTCGTCGCTGCGGAAGCGCGAGATCCAGCGGGCGTCGTGCATGCCGTAGTCGGTGCCGAAGGCGAGCCGGGTGACCTCGCGGATCTCGTCGAGATCGGCGGGCGTGTCATCGGGGACCTGCACATGGCGGTTCCAGCCGATGGCGCGGTACCAGCCGTCGCCGAACGAGGCGATCACCGCGAAGGCGTCGCGGGTGGCGCGGAGCGCGAAGGGGGAGTCGGGTGCCTGGGCCACCCGGACGTCGGCGAGGACCACGGAACGGACCACCGCCTTGCCGGGGAAGGGCAGGCCGACCGCCTCACGGATGGAACTGCGGGCCCCGTCGGCGCCGACCGCATAGGCGGTGCGCAGGCTCCCGACGCCCTCGGCCGCATCCTCGGCCGCGCCTTCGGCCGCCCGGAAGTGCACCGTCACGCCGTCCGCGTCCTGGGCGAGTCCCAGCACCTCGGACCCGTACCGGAAGGTGACGCCGGCCCGCCGGGCGCGCCGCGCCAGTAGCCGCTCGACCTCGTACTGCGGCGTTATCAGGACGAAGGGGAAACGGGAGCGGAGCCGGGCCGCGGGGAGCACCGCGCCCCCGAACGCCTGGAAGCCGGGCAGCCGGTGGCCGCTGCCGATCAGCTCGTCGGCGAGTCCGCGGGCGTCCAACTGCTCCAGCGAACGGGCGTGCACGGCCATTGCCCGGCTGAGATTGCTGGTCGTGCCGTCGCGGCGCTCCAGGAGCGTGACGGCGAGACCGGCCTCGGCGAGATCCCCGGCGAGCAGCAGACCGGTCGGGCCGGCGCCGACGACGATCACGTCGGCGTCATGACCGGCGGACGTGGTGCCGGCATTCTCGGACGCTCTGGTGTCGATCTTGTCCACCCCGGTCCGGGTGGCAGTGCCGGCCTGTGCAGGGGTGCCGGTGCCGCTGTCGATGCCGGCACCGGCAGGCGGCCGGTGGGCCGTGCCGCTGCTGTCGATGTCGCTGCCGGTGTCCCCTGGCTTGCGGTTGAGGGCATCCATTTTCGCCGCCTCCTGCCAACACGTGTTGGTCAACGCTTGTTGGCAAGCGTACGGCGCTCGCAACTCGCAAGTCAACGCTCGTTGGCCTACAGTTGTTGACATGGCCGAATGTGATCCCTCCACCACCCCCTCCGGTGCTCGTCCAGGCAGTCCCGCCCCGGTCGTCAGCCCCGAGATCGACGCCGGTCCGCCGCCCGTCGCAACCGAGGCCCCCGACGTCGGCGCCCACTCCCGCCCCCGCCGCTCCGACGCCACCCGCGCCGCGATCCTCGCCGCCGCCCGGGACCGCTTCGCCGCCGAAGGCTACGACCGCGCCACCATCCGCGCCATCGCGCGGGACGCGGGCATCGACCCGTCGATGGTGATGCGCTACTACGGCAACAAGGAGGGCCTCTTCGCGGCGGCCTCGGAGATCGACCTGCGCCCCCCGGACCTGACGGTGGTGCCGCCCGAGGAGCGGGGCGCCCGGCTCGTGCGCCACTTCATCGAGCTCTGGGAGGGCGACGAGAGGCTGACCGGGATGATGCGCGTCGGCGTCACCAATGAGGCGGGCGCGGAGCGCATGCGGCAGGTCTTCGCCGCGCAGACGCAGCCGATGATCGACGCGGTCTGCACGGTGCCGGAGGAGGTGCCGGCCCGCGCCGCCCTGGTCGCGTCGCAGATCCTGGGCATGGCGCTGTGCCGCTACGTCCTGCGCGTCACGCCCGCCGTCGACCTCAGCCATGACGAACTCGTCGCCTGGCTGGCCCCCACCATCCAGCGCTATCTGACGGCGGAGCGACCGTAAGGGCCGGATGGCGGCCGAACGGCAGGGCCGAACGACCGTGCCGGGCGAGAGCACGGACGGCACGGTCGTGGCCGACGGCAGTGCCGGCGGCGGCAACGCGGACGACCGCCGCAACGCGACCGGCGGCCATGCGCCAATACGGCCGGCGCCTCAGTCCGGAGCCGCGGCCGGGCCCTTACCCGTGTCCCCACCGTCCACCGCCCACCGCCTACCCCTGCCCCACCGCCTACCCCTGCCCCGCCCCCGGCCCCCGCCCCGCGATCCGCCGCAGGTGCCCCTCGAAGACCTGCCGTGCCTCGGGCGTCAGCGTCCGCAGGGCCACCATCGCCGTCACGATCACATCGCACAGTTCGGCGTGCACGTCGTCCCAGGTGTGACTGTGCCCCTTGCGCGGGTTCTGGCCGGTGGCCCCGATGACGGCCTGGGCCGCCTCGCCCACCTCCTCCGAGAGCTTCAGGACGCGGAGCAGCCGTTCCTGTTCCTCCGGCAGCACACTCTCCCGGTCGAGCCAGCCGACGAGCGCGTCGATGGTGTCCCACGGGGCCGCATCCATGGGAGCGGCGGCAGAAGGCCCGGCAGGAGAAGGGGAGTTGGCGTCCGGAAGGTGATCCGAGGAGGCGGCGACGGGATCAGACATGGCCCGATTCTGCCGCTCGTTCCGCGACCCGTGCCCCCTCCGCCCCTAGGGTGAGGCGACAACCGGCCAAGAGGCAGTGCCCGGCAGACCGGCGACCACCGCATCGGCGCGGCGGACGAGCGGAAGGCGGCCAGACGGATGGACGAGCACCCCGCGATGCCGCGGGACAGCTTCCCGCAGGAGCTGATCGCGTTCTACGGGTTGAACCGGCTGCCCCGGGAGGGCGGCTGGTACCGGCGGACCTGGGCCGGGCCGGAGCGCCCGGACGGCCGGCCCGAGGGGTCGGCGATCGTGATGCTGCTGACCGCCGAGCCCGGCGTCTTCTCCGCGCTGCACCGGCTGCCGACCGACGAGATCTGGCACTTCTACCGGGGCGACCCGCTCGCCCTGCTCCTGCTGCCCGGGGACGACCGTGCGGACGGCGCCGGTTTCGCCCGTACGGTCGTCCTCGGCCCGGACGTACTGGGCGGCCAGCACGTGCAGTTCACGGTTCCGGCCGGCACCTGGATGGCCGCCGAGGTCGCCGCGGGCGGTTCCTGGACGCTCTTCGGCTGCACGATGGCGCCCGGTTTCACCTTCGCGGACTACGAACACGGGGACGCCGGGCGGCTGGCCGCGCGGTTTCCCGGGGAAGCGGTGCGGATCGGGGCGCTGAGCCGGGCATGACAGTGGTGCGGACCCCTCATGAGTCGAACGGCGCAGGGGTGGTGGGTACTCCCGAAGTGGCCGCCGACCAGGGCCGATTCGGCCAGCCCCGGCGCCCTACGGAGCCATCCGAGCGCCTGACGGGGCCCGCCGAGCGCCCGCCGGAGCCGACGGGCACCACCCCCGCCCGCCCGGCTCCCCCTGCTGCCTCCCGCCCTTCCGGCCCTTCCGCTATCCCCTCCACCACCCCCTCCCTCCCCGACCTCAGTGGGCACGTCGTCCTGGTCACCGGGGCGTCGGGTGGGATCGGGCGGGGCATCGCGTTGCGGTTCGCCGCTGCCGGGGCGGCGGTGGTGGCGCACTACCGGGCGGGTGGTGAGGCCGCGCGGGCGCTGGTCGGGGAGATCGAGCGGGGCGGCGGGAGCGCGCTCGCGCTCCGTGCCGAGCTGGGGGTGGAGGAGGAGTGCCACCGGCTGGTGGCGGCGGCCGCCGGATGGCGGGGGCGGCTGACCGCGCTGGTCAACAACGCGGGGGTGCAGCCCGTCCAGGAGCTGGCCGGGATGTCGCTCGCCGACTGGCGGGCCGTCGCCGACCCCGATGTGCACAGCGTCTTCGCCTGCACCCAGGCCGCGGTGCCGGTGCTGCGCGCGGGCGGCGGCGGGTCGGTGACCCACATCGCCTCGATCGAGGCGGACCGTCCGGCGCCGGGTCACGCCCACTACTGCGCGGCCAAGGCGGCGGTGGTGATGCATGCCCGGGCGGCGGCGCTGGAGTACGGGCCGTACGGGATCCGCGTCAACAGCGTCTCACCGGGGCTGGTCGAGCGGCCCGGACTGGCGGCCGACTGGCCGGAGGGGGTGCGCCGCTGGCAACGGGCCGCGCCCACCGGGCGGTTGGGGCGGCCCGAGGACATCGGCGACGCCTGCGTCTTCCTCGCCTCGCCGATGGCCTCCTGGATCACCGGCCACGACCTGGTCGTGGACGGCGGCGTCTCGGCCCGGCCCACCTGGTGAGCCGGCCCGACGGCGCGGCGTCGGCCCGCGGCGGTGGCCCGCCCGGGCCGGGACGGTCCGGCGCCCTACGGCCACACCAGGCAGTACGCCTGGTGTCCCGCCTCGTGGAGGCGGTGGGAGAAGTCCTGCCACTCGTGGAGGAGCTGGTAGACGCTGAAGGCGTCCTGCGGGCCGCCGCGGTCGGGAACGGTGGACCAGATGAAGGCGGCCGCGCCCACGGACTCCTCGCCGACGCCGCGCAGCGGGTCGACCACGGTCATGGGGAGCTTGACGACGGCGTAGTCGGGGTGGAGCACGACCAGCTCCAGCGGGGGAACCTTGTGCAGCGGTATCCCCTCTATACCGGTGAGGACCATGGCGGCCATCGTCTCCGGCTTGATCTTGGTGAACATGCCGCCCATGCCGAGTTCGTCACCGCCGAGTTCCTCGGGGCGCATCGAGATCGGGACCCGGGCGGCCGTGGCGCCATTGGGCGCGCCGAAGTATTTGTACGTCACCCCCATGCGGCCGCCCCTGTTTTCCCCGCCCGTAATGCTCTCGGTGCTTTTGTGCCGGTCGTCCCCGGTGTGCTCGGAGCCCTCGCGCCGGTGACGGCCGCGCTGGGCGCGCTCGGGACCCCGGTCATCGGTTCCCTCGCCCAGTTCGCCACCGCGATGCATATCTCCACCCGACCACTCGCAGCCCCAGCCGCGCAACCCGATCATCGTCTCAGAGACTCCCCCGTCACCGGCGCGTGAAACGCCCGGCCGCACGCCCCCGTGCGCCTCTGAGACCATTGCTTGCGTGACTTACTCGTACGACGGCCCAGTTTTGCAGACGCGCGGGGGCTGAGGCCCGGTCGCGAGCGAGAGGAACGAAAAAGAAACCAAGAGGGAATGAAGAGGAATCGCGTGGCGGGCCGGGTGGTCCGCGGGGTGATTCCCGTACCGCAGTCAGCCGGGCCGTGACCGCGCGCCGCCGCCCCTCCCCCCCCCGTATATGCAGGTCAGGATCACAGTGTCTTTTCCGTATGAAGCCCCTGTTTCGCAGTCGCTGTTCGACCGTGCGTCCGTGGTGACGCCGGGCGGCGTGAATTCTCCGGTGCGGGCCTTCCGGGCCGTGGGCGGTACGCCCCGGTTCATGGTGTCCGGTACCGGTCCTTACCTCACTGATGCCGACGGCCGGGAATACGTCGACCTGGTGTGCTCGTGGGGGCCGATGATCCTCGGCCACTCGCACCCCGAGGTGATCGCCGCGGTCCAGGAGGCGGTCGCCCGCGGGACGTCCTTCGGGACGCCCGGTGCGGGCGAGGTCGAGCTGGCCGAGGAGATCGTGGCGCGGATCGCGCCGGTCGAGCAGGTGCGGCTGGTCTCCAGCGGCACCGAGGCGACGATGTCGGCGATCCGGCTGGCGCGCGGCTTCACCGGCCGGGCCAAGGTGGTCAAGTTCGCCGGCTGCTACCACGGGCACGTGGACGCGCTGCTGGCCGCGGCCGGTTCGGGCGTCGCGACGTTCGGGCTGCCGGACACCCCCGGGGTGACCGGTGCGCAGGCCGGCGACACGATCGTGCTGCCGTACAACGACCTGGCTGCCGTCCGCGCCGCGTTCGCCGCGCACGAGGGCGAGATCGCCTGTGTGATCACCGAGGCGTCGCCGGGCAACATGGGTGTGGTCCCGCCGCTGCCGGGCTTCAACCAGGGGCTCGCGGACCTGTGTTCGCGCAACGGCGCGCTGTACATCTCCGACGAGGTCATGACCGGATTCCGGGTCAGCAAGGCCGGCTGGTACGGCATCGACGGGGTGCGCCCGGACCTGATGACCTTCGGCAAGGTCATGGGCGGCGGCTTCCCGGCCGCGGCCTTCGGTGGGCGCGCGGACGTCATGGCGCACCTCGCCCCGGCCGGGCCGGTCTACCAGGCGGGCACGCTCTCCGGGAACCCGATCGCCACCGCCGCCGGTGTCGCGCAGCTGCGGCTGCTGGACGACGCCGCGTACGCGAAGGTCGACGCGGTCTCCGCGGAGGTCCGCGGGCTGGTCACCGCGGCGCTGGCCAAGGAGGGCGTGGCGCACCGGCTCCAGGTCGCCGGGAACATGTTCTCGGTGTTCTTCACGGACGCCGAGGTGACGGACTACGAGCAGGCCAAGGCGCAGGAGTCGTTCCGCTTCACCGCCTTCTTCCACTCGATGCTGGCGCAGGGCGTCTACCTCCCGCCGTCCGCGTTCGAGTCCTGGTTCGTCTCGGCCGCGCACGACGACGCGGCCGTCGAGCGGATCGCGGCCGCGCTGCCGGCCGCCGCCCGGGCCGCGGCCGAGGCCACCGCATGACCGGCACGAGTGGGACGGACCGGAAGACGGGTGACATGAGCGGCAGCGAGAAGAACGGCGACGAGATCACCGTCGTGCATCTGATGCGGCACGGCGAGGTCCACAACCCGGAGGGCGTGCTCTACGGGCGCCGGCCCGGCTACCACCTCTCCGACCTGGGCCGGAAGATGGCCGACCGGGTCGCCGAGCACCTCGCGGAGCGGGACATCACGCACGTGGTGGCCTCGCCGCTGGAGCGCGCGCAGGAGACCGCGGCGCCGATCGCCGGGGCGCACGGTCTGGAGATCGCCACCGACCAGCGGCTGATCGAGGCGGCCAACGTCTTCGAGGGCAAGACCTTCGGAGTGGGCGACGGCGCGCTGAAGAAGCCGGGCAACTGGAAGTACCTGACCAACCCGTTCCGGCCCTCGTGGGGCGAGCCGTACATCGAGCAGGTCGTCCGGATGATGGCGGCGCTCGGCGCGGCCCGGGACGCGGCCCGCGGACACGAGGCGGTGGCGGTCAGCCACCAGCTGCCGATCTGGATCGTGCGCAGCTTCGCCGAGCGGCGGCGGCTGTGGCACGATCCGCGGAAGCGGCAGTGCACCCTGGCCTCCCTGACCTCGTTCACCTTCCACGGCGACAAGATCATCTCGGTGGGGTACAGCGAGCCGGCGCGCGACCTGGTTCCCTCCCACCTGCTGGCCGGCGCCAAACCCGCGAAGGGCAAGTCCAAGGCTTTCGGGGCCTGATAATCCGTCACATGACGGAATGTCAAACTCGCCGGAAATGCAAAGTATGAGCGAATAACGCGGAACCTCATCGTCCGGCATGCCCTCTACAACGATGTCCGTTGGTATGGATATCGAGTTCGGTGAGCACGGATGGGGAACGGCGCTATGGGCGGGATGAGTCGGCGGAGCCTGCTGGGGATGGGAGTGGGGGCCGCCGCGGCTCTGGGTGTCGCCGGGTGCTCAGCCTCGGGGGAGGGCGCCGGGGAGGGGCAGCGGGTCAAGAACGCGGCGCCGGCCCGCCCCAAGCTCATAGGCGACGGCTCGACCGCGAACTACGGCAAGCAGCCCCACCAGCCCGGCGCGCCCGAGCGGCTGGAGCCGGGGCAGACCCCGCCGCAGTTCGTGATCTTCTCCTGGGACGGGGCGGGAGAGGTCGGCAACGGCCTCTTCCCCCGGTTCCGCAAGCTCGCCAAGGACCACGGCGCGGCCATGACCTTCTTCCTCTCCGGGCTGTACCTGCTGCCCGAGGAGAAGAAGCGCCTCTACCTCCCGCCGAACAACCGGCCCGGCGCCTCCGACATCGGCTACCTCAGCGACGCGCACATACGGGAGACCCTCGGCAACGTGCGCCAGGCGTGGCTCGACGGCCACGAGATAGGCACCCACTTCAACGGCCACTTCTGCTCCGGCCGGGGCAGCGTGAAGCACTGGACGCCCGCCCAGTGGCGGTCCGAGATAGACCAGGCCATGGGCTTCGTCACGAAGTGGCGGACGCACACCGGGTTCACCGACGCCGAACCGCTGCCCTTCGACTACGGCAAGGAACTGGTCGGCAGCCGGACGCCCTGCCTGCTCGGCCAGGAGAACCTGCTCCCCACCGCCCGCCAACTGGGCTGGCGCTACGACGCGAGCTCGCCCGGCGGCCTGCAGATGTGGCCCCGCAAGAAGCAGGGGATCTGGGACTACCCGCTCCAGCAGATACCTTTCCCCGGCCACTCCTTCGAGGTGCTCTCGATGGACTACAACATCCTGGCCAACCAGTCCAAGAACTCCACCAAGGCGCCGCCGGCCAACTACCCGGGCTGGCGCCGACAGGCCGCCGACGCCTACATCTCCGGATTCCGCCGGGCCTACGAGACCAACCGCGCGCCGTTCTTCATAGGCAACCACTTCGAGCAGTGGAACGGCGGCATCTACATGGACGCCGTCGAGGAAGCCCTCAAGCACATCGCCGACGACAAGCGCACGGACGTCCGGCTGGTCTCCTTCCGGCAGTTCACCGACTGGCTCGACGCCCAGGACCCCCGCATCGTCCGCAAGCTCCAGGGGATGGGCGTCGGACAGCGGCCGGCCGGCGGCTGGAAGACGTACCTCTCCGAGGTCTGACCGCCCGGCGCCTCAGGGGCGCGGCCCCGGGTGACGCGCCGGAAGCTCTCGTTCCGTAGGGTCTGACATGGTCCTTCGTCAGCGGCACGGCGGGGCGAGGGGGGCGCGGAAGATCCGCAAATGGCCCATGCGAAACTTTTCACATGAGTGACAGCCGCGCCCCCCGCCGCCTCACCAGCCGCCGCCGTCTCGCCCTGTTCGCCGCGGGAGCGGCGGCCGCCTCGCTGACGCTGAGCGCCTGCGGCGACGGTGCCTCCGGCGGCTCGGCGCAGACCCGCTTCGTCCAGGGCAAGAACGGCGTCGACACCGTCAAGCCCGACGAGCGACAGCCGGCCCCCGACCTGTCCGGGGAGACCACCACCGGCAAGAAGCTGGACGTGGCCGACTACAAGGGCAAGGTCGTCATCGTCAACGTGTGGGGATCGTGGTGCGGCCCCTGCATCGCCGAGGCCCCCAACTTCGCCAAGGTCGCGAACGAGGACAAGGACAAGGGCGTCCAGTTCGTCGGGATCAACACCCGCGACGCCGAGAAGTCGCAGGCCACCGAGTTCGAGGAACAGCACAAGGTGCCCTACCCGAGCCTGTACGACCCCACCGGCAAGCTGATGCTGCGCTTCCCCAAGGGCAGCCTCAACCCGCAGTCGATCCCGTCCACGATCGCCATCGACCGGCACGGCCGGATCGCCGCGCGCTCGATCGGCCCGCTCGCCGAGGACGACCTGCGCAAGATGGTCGACCCGCTGATCGCCGAGAAGTGATCGCGTGATCGCGCTCGCCGCCAACGCCGCGGAGAACCAGACCATCCTCAGCGGCGCCCTGATCGCGGCCGTCCCGGTCGCCCTCTTCGCCGGCCTGGTCTCGTTCTTCTCGCCCTGCGTCCTGCCCCTCGTCCCCGGCTACATGTCGTACGTCACCGGGGTCACCGGCACCGACCTCGCCGAGGCCCGGCGCGGCCGGATGCTGGCCGGTGCCCTGCTCTTCGTCCTCGGCTTCACCGCCGTCTTCGTCTCCGGCGGCGCCCTCTTCGGCTTCTTCGGCAAGACCCTCCAGGACTACAAGGACGTCATCTCGCGCGTCCTGGGCGTGCTGATGATCCTGCTCGGGCTGGCCTTCGCCGGCGTCCTGAAGCGGTTCGGCCAGCGCGAACTGCGGTTCCACAAGAAGCCCGCGATGGGGCTGGCCGGCGCGCCGGTGCTCGGTGTGCTCTTCGGCGTCGGCTGGACGCCCTGCCTCGGCCCCACCCTCACCGCGGTCAACACCCTCTCCTTCTACGACGCCAGCGCCGGCCGCGGCGCGCTGCTGACCGTGGCGTACTGCCTGGGCCTGGGACTGCCGTTCATCGCGGTGGCGGTCGCCTTCCGGCGGATGCTGGGCGCCTTCGGCTGGGTCAAGCGGCACTACGTCTGGGTGATGAGGGCCGGCGGCGGCATGATGATCGCCCTCGGCGTCCTCCTCCTCACAGGCGTCTGGGACATTCTGATGTCCCAGCTACAGAGCTGGACGCAAAGCATCACCGTTGGGATCTGATTGATGTCCACCAAGACCGACACCACGGACGAGCCGGGCGCCACCGCCGACCAGGGCGGTGATCTCGGCACCGCCGGATCCCAGCTCTCCACCGCCCCCAAAGAGGACGTCTCGTTCCCCTCGCTCGGCCCGATCGGCTGGGTGCGCTGGTTCTGGCGCCAGCTGACGTCCATGCGGGTGGCGCTGCTGCTGCTCTTCCTGCTGTCCATCGGCGCGATCCCCGGCTCGCTGATCCCGCAGACCAGCATCGACCCGGTCAAGGTCGACGCGTTCAAGGCCAAGCACGAAACCCTCGGCGAGGTCTACGACAAGCTGGGGATGTTCCACGTCTACAGCTCGGTCTGGTTCTCGGCGATCTACCTGCTGCTGTTCATCTCGCTGATCGGCTGCATCGTGCCGCGCGCCTGGCAGTTCATCGGCCAGCTCCGCGGCCGCCCGCCGGTGGCCCCCCGCCGCCTGACCCGGCTGCCCGCGTACACCACCTGGCGTACCGAGGCGGCGCCGGAGGAGGTCCTCGCGGCGGCCGAGCGGCTGCTGAAGAAGCGGCGCTTCCGGGTCCGCCGGGAGGACACCTCGGTGGCCTCCGAGAAGGGCTACCTGCGCGAGGCCGGCAACCTCCTCTTCCACGTCGCGCTGATCGTGATGCTGGTGGCGTTCGCCGTCGGCGGCCTGTGGAAGTCCGAGGGCGGCAAGCTGGTCACCGAGGGCGACGGCTTCTCCAACAGCCTCACCCAGTACGACGACTTCTCCTCCGGCCCGTTCTTCGACACCGACACCATGGAGCCGTTCGGCTTCACCATGGACTCGTTCGACGCGACCTACGAGCGGACCGGCCCGCAGAAGGGCACGCCCCGCACCTTCCGCGCCAACATCACCTACTTCTCCGGCGCGGACGGCACCGAGCACAAGAAGTCGATCGAGGTGAACACCCCGCTCGACATCGCCGGCAACAAGGTCTACCTGCTCTCGCACGGCTACGCGCCGGTCGTCACCGTCAAGGACGGCCGCGGCAAGGTCGTCTACCACGGTGCGGTGCCGTTCCTCCCGCAGGACCCGAAGAACTTCACCTCCTCCGGCGTGGTGAAGGTCCCGGGCGCGCAGACCAAGGACGGCGCGCGCAACCAGCTCGGCTTCCAGGCGCTGTTCGTCCCGACCTTCGGCGGCAAGAACTCCGGGTCGATGTTCTCCCAGTTCCCCGCCCCGGACTTCCCCGTCCTGTCGGTCAACGCCTGGCACGGCGACCTCGGCCTGGACTCCGGTCTGCCGCAGAACGTCTACCAGCTCGACACCAAGCGGCTGAAGCAGTACAAGGACGCCGGCGGCGACATCTTCAAGAAGATGCTGCTGCCCAAGGACCGGGCGGCGCAGATGCTCGGCCACGCCGGCGCCGAGCTGACGCCCCAGGAGATCGCCGCCGAGTCCACGATGAACCTCCCGGGCGGCCAGGGCTCCATCACCTTCGAGGGCATCAAGACCTGGGCCAGCTTCAAGATCACCCACCAGCCCGGCAACGGCCTCGCCCTGACCGGCGCGGTCTGCGCGCTGCTCGGCCTCGCCGGCTCGCTGTTCATCCAGCGGCGACGGGTCTGGATCCGCGCGGAGCGATCCGACGCGAACGGCGCGACCAGCGCGAACGGCGTCACCGTCGTCGAGATGGCCGGCCTCGGCCGCAGCGAATCGGCCCGGGTGGCGGAGGAACTCGCCGCCCTCGCGGCCGAGCTGACGCCCAGCGCCCCGCTCGCCGCCGCGCCCTCCCCGGACACCGCGGAGGACTCCGCCCCGTCCGCCGAAGACCCGACGGAGCCTACCGACTCTGCCGATCCTGCTGACCCCTCCGAAGGAGCGCGCGCGTGAATCTCGCTGCCGCAGCCAACGAGACACTGGCTCACAACAGCAATGTGCTGGTCTATTCGGCGATGGCCGTCTACACCCTCGCCTTCATCGCCCACATGGCCGAGTGGGTGTTCGGCAGCCGCAGCAAGGTCGGCCGGACCGCCGCCGCCCTGACCACCCAGGCCGCCGCCCCCGCCGCGGCCCCCGTCCAGACCAGGCAGCAGGGCGGCACCGCCGTCCTGGAGCGCCCCAAGGTCGTCACCCGGTCCGCGACCGACAGCCGGGACGTCCCCGACGGCCCCGGCGCGCACGGCGGCACCGAGAAGGGCGACCTCTACGGCCGGATCGCGATCTCGCTGTCCGTCCTGGCCTGGGGACTGCACGTCGGCGGCATCGTCACCCGCGCCCTGTCCGTACAGCGCGCCCCCTGGGGCAACATGTACGAGTTCTCCACGACCTTCGCCGCGGTCGCGGTGGGCGCCTACCTGGTCCTGCTGCTCCTGAAGAAGAACGTCCGCTGGATCGGCCTGCCGCTGGTCACCACCGTCCTGCTCACCCTGGGCCTGGCCGTCAGCGTCCTGTACACCGCCAGCGACCAGCTGGTGCCCGCGCTGCACTCGTACTGGCTGTGGATCCACGTCTCCTGCGCGATCCTCTCCGGCGCGGTGCTCTACCTCGGCGCGGTCGCCACCCTGCTCTTCCTCTTCCGCGACCGCTACGAGGCCAAGCTCGCCGACCCGGACGGCCCGCAGCCCGGCAACTTCGCCACCTCGGTGCTGGAGCGGCTGCCCTCGGCCGCCTCGCTCGACAAGTTCGCCTACCGCGTCAACGCCACCGTCTTCCCGCTGTGGACGTTCACCATCATCGCGGGCGCCATCTGGGCCGAGGCCGCCTGGGGCCGCTACTGGGGCTGGGACCCCAAGGAGGTCTGGTCCTTCATCACCTGGGTCGCCTACGCCTGCTACCTGCACGCCCGCGCGACCGTCGGCTGGAAGGGCCGCAAGGCCGCCTGGCTGGGCCTGATCGCCTTCGCCTGCTACCTCTTCAACTACTACGGCGTGAACATCTTCGTCACCGGCCTGCACTCCTACGCCGGCGTCTGAAGCCCCGCCCGACCCGCAACACCCCGGTGCCGTAGGGACCCGGCCTCGCCCGCAAGGAGGCCGGTCCCTACGGCACCGTCGTGTGGAGGGGAACGCTCCGCGCCGCTCCTACGGGAGCCGCGGCCGCACCTCAGCGCCGCTTGCGCCGGCCGTGCTCCTGCCGCGGCGGCTTCTGGTCCGCCCCCGGCAGCGTCGGCTTGGGCAGGTGCGCCACCTCCCACTGCGCCTCGGCCAGCTTCTCGGCGGTGTCCCGCGGCAGCCGCGGCGGGTGGTGCGCCGCCGAGCGGAAGCCGAACGCCGAGGTCAGATCGCCGAACGCGGCCCGCCGCCAGTCGCTGATGTTGGGCTCCGTCACGCCGGTGAACCGCTCCAGGAACTGCAGCACCGAGGTGTGGTCGAAGGCGTCGCCGGCCGCCCAGCCGCCCACCGTCCAGGGCGAGACGATCAGGCAGGGGACCCGGAACCCGGCCCCGATCGGCAGGCCGCCGACGAACTCGTCCTTGGTGCCCGCGGGCGGTACCGGCGGCGGCACGTGGTCGAAGAGGCCGTCGTTCTCGTCGTAGTTCAGGATGAAGGCGGTCTTGGCCCACACCTTGGGGTTGGCGGCGATCGCCTCGATCTTCTTGGCCACGAAGTCCGCGCCGGCGGCCGGCAGGTAGTCCGGGTGCTCCGACTGGTAGCTGGTGGGGATGATCCAGGAGACCGCCGGCAGCCGGTCGTTGCGGGCGTCCTCCTCGAAGGCGCCCGCCGGCCCCGGCCGCACCCCCTTCTCGTACAGCGGGCTGCCCGGCTTGGCGTCCCGGAACGTCTGGAACTGCTCCAGCAGGTTGCAGCCGTAGTCGTCCTCCTCCTGGTACACCTTCCAGCTGATGCCGGCCGCCTCCAGCCGCTCCGCGTACGTCGTCCAGCCGTACGGCTTGGGCGCGGTGTTGTTGAGGACCGGGCCGCCGCGGGTGCCGCCCGGGTCGAGGGTGCCGGTCATCCAGTACAGCCGGTTGGGCCAGGTGGGCCCGAAGACCGAGCAGAAGTAGTTGTCGCAGAGGGTGAACGCCTCGGCGAGGGCGAACTGGAAGGGGATGTCCGCGCGGGTGTGGTAGCCCATCACGTACGGGCCGTTGACGCCGTCGGCCTTGCGGTGCGCGGGCAGCCAGCAGTCCATCCGGCCGCCGTTCCACGCCTCGTGCTGGACCGACCAGGCGTGGCTGGTGGAGGGGATGGCCTGGGCGCTGGTGGCGTGGGTGTCGAGGCGGAACGGCAGCAGGTAGCCGTCGGGGTTCTCCGCGTCCGGCTGGTAGAAGACGGACCGGCCGGTGGAGAGGGTGAGCGCGTCCGGGTCGTTGAAGCCGCGGACGCCGCGCAGGGTGCCGAAGTAGTGATCGAAAGAACGGTTCTCCTGCATCAGGAGAACGACGTGCTCGATGTCGCGCAGCGATCCGTGCCGCGGCGGGCCGGCCGCGACGGCCTTCTGGACGCTGGGCGGCAGCAACGACAGCGCAGCGGTGCCGCCGATCGCTCCGGCCGCCGAGCCGAGGAGTCTGCGTCGGGTCATATTCGGCATATGTGCCACTCTCCCTGAGTCGCGGAAGCCCTCGGTGGGCCGTCCCGACTGTGGCGGTGGCGCAGTTTCCCGGGCAGGGGGAGGTTGCTGAACGTCGCGTCAAATGGCCATGAACAGACCAGAGTTGGCCGACCGGCCCTACGCCTCGTACGTCACGTGAGGTAGCGCCCGACGGCTTGTGCACCACCCCGGCTACGCCTGTGTGGCGGTTGACGGGGACACGCCGCTCAGGCTCGGAGTTCCCCCGTGTGCCGGGCAGGGGCGGCGGCGGGTGTCAGGTGTGCACCTGCTGCATGGTGGACCTGGCGCGCTGGTACGCCTTCAGGGCGGGCCCCTGGTCGCCGGGTCCCCGCACCTCCAACACCATGGGCCCCTTGGGTGTCAGCACCAGGAGGAGCGTGACCTTCCAGGGCTTCTGGTCGTCCGGAGGGCTCAGCCGGTACGTCACTTCCACGGCGGAACTGAACCCGACCGTGGTCTCCTTGACCTGCTCCTCGCTCTGGTACTCGCCGTAGTTGGCCATGCCCTCGCCCCTGAAGGCGGCCATCATCTGCTTCGGGCCGCCGTCGATCGGCCGGTCCGCAAGGTAGACGGTGAGCGGCGGGGTGCCCTTCTTCCCGCCCCCCGCGTCGATCTCGCACACCACGGAGAACGGCGGAGACTTCGAGGGCTGGTACGTCGGCATGACCGACTTCCGCGTCCACCGCTTCTCCGCCTCGAAGGTCATCGGCAGCGCACAGCCCGACCCCTGGGCGCCGACCGACACGACCCCGTCGCCGTCCGACGCGGCGCCGCCCCCGCACCCGGCCACCGTCCCCGTCAGCAGTACGGCGCCCAGCAGGCCCCGGACCCCTCGTAGCCGTCTCCGCATCAGAACCCCCTGTTTTACCTTCTCTTGACACTGCGGGAAACGGCGAACGGTAGCGGACGCCCGGCAAGCGGATCAAGGGTGGTGCCGGGGACGCCGGCCGGTCACCGCAGACGCGCCAGGGCGGCCTCCGGCGCGGGATACGGGCGCTCGTCGGGGAGCAGCGCCCGCGCGGCCCGGCCCTCGCCCGCGCGCACCAGCGCGTGGACCTTCCGGGCCAGCGGCGTCACGTCGCGGATCGCCACGGTCCACTCGTCCGCGTACGCCCGGGACATCTCGCCGGACAGGCCGAGCTGGAGGGAGCGGTGGCCGAGCGGCTTCAGACGCAGATCGCGCTCGGGGTCCCACTGGACCCGGGCCGGCGAACGGCGCAGCTCGCGCTGCCAGGCGGCGCGGTCCGGGTGGAGCCCGGGGACGTAGTGCGACAGGCACGCGTGGTCCAGCGCCCGGTCGAAGCCCTCGCGGGTGATCTCGACGGCCAGCACCGTCTCCTGATCGGCCTTGGTGGCCCAGCCGCAGCGGTACATCATCCACAGGAACGACGGCTTGATCCACGTCATCCGGTCGCGCTTCCAGGCGGCGGGGAACCGGCCGTCCCGCGCGGCGGGCAGGCCCAGGGACGGCGCGTACGCCTGGTAGACGGTGACGGTGTCCGCGGTGTGCAGCGCCCGGATGCGGCAGGACGGCTCACGGGCGGTGGTGGTGCCGGTGCTCATGCCGGCTCATCCTGCCGAGCCCGCACGCCGCGGGCCACCGGATTACCGGCCGAAGGCGGGCCCGGCCTCAGACGCCGCCGATGTCCTCCTGCCACAGCTCCGGCCGCGCCCCGATGAAGTCCCGCATCATCGCCGCGCACCCGGGATCGTCCAGCAGCACGATCCGCACGCCGTGCCGGGCCAGCCAGTCGTGGCCGCCGTGGAACGTCCGGGCCTCGCCGATGACGACCCGGGAGATGCCGAACTGCCGGACCAGCCCGCTGCACAACCAGCACGGCGAGAGCGTGGTGACCAGCGTCGTGCCGCGGTAGTCGCGCTGCCGCCCGGCCGCCCGGAACGCCGCGACCTCGGCGTGCAGCGACGGATCGCCGTCCTGGACGCGGCGGTTGCGGCCGCGCCCCAGCAGCGCGCCGTCCGGCCCGTACAGCGCCGCCCCGACGGGGATGCCGCCCTCGGCCAGCCCCACCCGTGCCTCGGCGACCGCCGTGGCGAGCATGGCCCGGGCCTGCTCCTGGAGGTGGTCGGGGTGCCCGCACGGGTCGTCGTGGCCGTCGACGCGGCCGTAGCGGCGGGCGGCGTCGCGGTCCTGCCCCCACTCCGGCGTCCGGTCCTGATCCGGTGCCTGGTCCATGCCGGTCACTCTCCCCGCCCGGCCGGGCCGCGGCAACGCGGGCTGGGCCGGACGGCCGTGAGGGACGCTCAGGCGGTGGTGGGCGGGGTGTCCTCGGGGCCCTTCCGGCCGTTCTTCCCGCGCGTCCCGTCGCCGCCGTCGGAGCTGCCCGTGCCGTCCGTGCCGGTCCCGCTCTCGGCGGTCCCGGACTCCTTGCGCCGCAGTTCCTCCTCGCGGCGCCGCAGATCGGCCTCCCAGTCCTTCAGCAGCGCCTCGTCCTTCTTGTTCTCCTCGCGCAGGGACCGCAGGAACTCGGGATTGTCGTCCGGCGCCACCCACTGGGTGCTGCGGTTGCGGTGCCACTCGGCGGGCGTGCTGCCGCCGCCGCCCGCGACCCGGTACCGCTGCTTCCCGGCCACCAGCCAGGCGATCGGCCCGATCAGCACCTCGCCGAACAGCAGGATGATCAGCACCCACACCACCTTGGGCAGGCCGCGCACCTGCGACTCGGGGGTGTTGAGGCAGTCGATGAACGCGTAGATCCACAGTGCCAGCACCAGTAGGAACGGCAGATACCTGAGCATTGCGGACGGTCCCCCTGCGCGTGCGAGCGGGCCCTCGGCGGGGCCCCGTGACCCGTACAGGGTAGTGCGTACCGGATACTGGAGCGCATGGCTTACGACGATCTTCGCTCCCTGCTGCGGGCCCTGGAGCGCGAGGGCGACCTGACGCGCATCAAGGCCGAGGTCGACCCGTACCTGGAGGTCGGCGAGATCGTGGACCGGGTGCAGAAGGCCGGCGGGCCGGCGCTGCTCTTCGAGAACGTCAAGGGCTCGTCGATGCCGCTGGCCATGAACGTCTACGGCACCGACCGCCGGCTCCTGAAGGCCCTCGGCCTCACCGCGTACGAGGAGATCAGCGGGAAGATCGGCGGGCTGCTCAAGCCCGAGCTCCCACACGGCTTCGTCGGCGTCCGCGAGGCGTTCGGCAAGCTCGCGAACATGACGCACGTCCCGCCGAAGAAGGTCAAGGGCGAGGCGCCCGTCCAGGAGGTCGTGCTCACCGGTGACGACGTCGACCTGGAGAAGCTGCCGGCGCTGTTCACCTGGCCGAAGGACGGCGGCTCCTTCTTCAACCTCGGCCTGACCCACACCAAGCACCCCGAGACCGGCGTCCGCAACCTCGGCCTGTACCGCCTCCAGCGCCACGACAAGCGCACCATCGGGATGCACTGGCAGATCCACAAGGACAGCCGCAACCACTACCAGGTCGCCGCCAAGCGCGGTGAGCGGCTGCCGGTCGCCATCGCCTTCGGCTGCCCGCCGGCGGTGACCTACGCCTCGACCGCACCGCTCCCCGGCGACATCGACGAGTACCTCTTCGCCGGCTTCCTCCAGGGCAAGCGGATCGAGATGGTGGACTGCAAGACCGTCCCGCTGCAGGTCCCGGCGCATGCCGAGGTCGTCATCGAGGGCTGGCTGGAGCCCGGCGAGATGCTGCCGGAGGGCCCGTTCGGCGACCACACCGGCTTCTACACGCCGCAGGAGCCGTTCCCGGCGCTGAAGATCGACTGCGTGACGATGCGGAAGCGCCCGCTGCTCCAGTCGATCGTCGTGGGCCGCCCGCCGACCGAGGACGGGCCGCTGGGCCGGGCCACCGAGCGGTTCTTCCTCCCGCTCCTCAAGATCATCGTCCCGGACATCGTGGACTACCACCTCCCCGAGTCCGGCGGCTTCCACAACTGCGCGATCGTCTCGATCGACAAGAAGTACCCCAAGCACGCCCAGAAGGTCATGCACGCCATCTGGGGCGCCCACATGATGTCGCTGACCAAGCTGATCGTCGTGGTCGACGCGGACTGCGACGTGCACGACCTCCACGAGGTCTCCTGGCGGGCGCTGGGCAACACCGACTACGCCCGCGACCTGACCGTCGTCGAAGGCCCCGTCGACCATCTCGACCACGCCTCCTACCAGCAGTTCTGGGGCGGCAAGGCGGGCATCGACGCCACGAAGAAGTGGCCCGAGGAGGGCTACACCCGCGACGGCGGCTGGCCGGACATGGTCGAGTCGGACCCGGCCGTCGCCGACCGGGTGACGAAGCGTTGGAAGGAGTACGGGCTGTGAATCTCCGTACGAAGATGACTCTCGGCAGCGCGGAGTCGGGGTTTCCCCGCGTCCGCGGGGGCGAACCGGAGTACGGGCTGTGAGCGCGGCAGAAGGAGTCATCGGCGGGCCGGGGCCCGCGCAACCGGACAGCAAGGTGCGGGCGTTCCTCCGCCTCGTCGTCATCGAGCACTCGGTCTTCGCGCTGCCCTTCGCCTACATCGCGGCCTTCACCGCGATGCACCAGCTGGACAAGAGCGTCCACTGGGTCCGGCTGCTGCTCGTCACCGTCGCCATGGTCGGCCTGCGCACCTTCGCGATGGCCGTCAACCGCATCATCGACCGGGAGATCGACGCCCGTAACCCGCGGACGGCCGGGCGCGAGCTGGTCACCGGCGCGGTGTCGGTCCGGTCCGCCTGGACCGGCGCGCTGGTCGCCGTGGTGGTCTTCCTGGGCGCGGCCGCGCTGCTCAACCCGCTGTGCCTGGCGCTGGCGCCGGTCGCCGTGGTCCCGATGGTGGTCTATCCCTACGGGAAGCGCTTCACCAACTTCCCGCACGCGATCCTCGGCCTGGCCCAGGCGATGGCCCCGGTCGGCGCCTGGATCGCGATCACCGGCGAGTGGTCCTGGGAGTCGGTGATCCTCGGCCTCGCGGTCGGCATCTGGATCGGCGGCTTCGACCTGATCTACGCCTGCCAGGACGTCGAGGCGGACCGCCACCACGGCGTGATGTCCGTACCGGCCCGGTTCGGTGTGCCGGGCGCGCTCTGGGGCGCCCGCTGGTGCCATGTCGCCACCACCGCGCTGCTGGCGTGGTACGGCGCCGCCATCGGCGCCGGGATCTTCTTCTGGATCGGGCTGGTGATCGTGGCGGTGGCCTTCTGCTACGAGCACGCGATCGTGCGCCCGCACGACACCTCTCGGCTCAACCGGGCGTTCTTCCAGGTCAACAGCTTCATCGGGATCGCGCTGTTCGTCTGCGCGCTGCTCGACCTGTTCGTCCGCGGCCTGACGCCCTGACGCCCTGGCGCCTGGCCGGTCAGCCCTTGCTGAGCGGCCAGGCGATCAGCCGCGGATAGCTCCACAGCTCGCCCTTGGTCGCCTTGATCGTGCCGATGATGGCGCAGACCATGCCGGACAGCGCGTAGGCCAGCATGACCACCATGACCGTCACCAGCGGAACGGCCAGCCCCGGCGGGGCGTCGGAGCGTCCGCTGTCGTCGGCCGCGGCGAAGATGATCGCGCTGCCGAAGTAGAGGATCAGGCCGAACGCCGCGACGATGGCCTGGGTGATGCCGAAGTTCAGCGCCTGGGTGGCGTGGTGCCGGACGTACGGGTCGTGCTTGTGGCGGGCGTTGCCGCGGATCGACAGCGGGCCGATCCAGCCGAGGAAACCGCCCAGACCGCAGAGCATCGAGCCCGCGGTGATGGTCAGCAGCGCACCGAGGTGGGACCACATCGCCGGGGTCGTCGAGGGCGAGGGGGACGGGGCGCCGTAGCCGGCGGGGTAGCCGTAGCCGGGCGCGCCGGGATAGCCGTAGCCGGCGGGCGGCGGGGTGGGCTGCTGCCAGCCCGACGGGCCGTATCCCGGCTGGTGGTGGTCGGACATGGTGTATTCCCCCGAATCACTGAGTCGTCGTCCCGCCGCGCCCCCGCGGGCGGTGCTCTCCGCCGGCCGCGCGGCGGGTGTCGCACCCGCCCGGCGACCGCTCCGAACCTCGTGTGTCGAGATTACGGGACGGGTCCGACAACGGCGTCGGCCGCCCGCACCGACCGCCCACGCTCGCGCAGGACGAACGCCGCCAGCACCCCGCCGAGCAGCCCGAACAGATGGCCCTGCCAGCTGATCCCGCTGGTGGTGGGCAGCGCGCCCCACAGGATCGAGCCGTAGACGAGGGCGACGCCCACCCCGATCCCGATGTCCAGTGGCTTGCGCTCGATGAAGCCGCGGACGAGGAGATAGCCGAAGAGCCCGAAGACCACCCCGGAGGCGCCCGCGGTGTTGCTGTGCGGTGCGGCGGTCAGCCACACGCCCAGGCCGCTGACGAGGATGATCAGCAGGGCCGCGGCGAGGAACCGGCGGATCCCGCTGCGCAGCGCGGCGACGAAGCCGAGCACCAGCAGCGGGAGGGTGTTGGCCGCCAGATGGCCGAAGCCGAAGTGGAGGAAGGCGGCGGGGATCACGTCGACCAGCTCGGCCGGATCGCGGGGCTGGATGCCGAAGGCGTCGAGGGCGTTGCCGCTGAGGGTGTCGACGCCCTCCAGGACCCACAGCAGCGCGACCCAGCCCAGCATCAGCAGGAGCGCGGGTCCGGCCCGTGCGGTGCGAGGTGTCATCGTCCGCCCCCTCGTCGTCGGCGTGTCCGGCCGGCTCCCCGGCGTCGTGCCGGCGCACAGGTAGTAACGGTCGTGACGGCCCCGGTGGTTCCGCCGGATAGGCTCGATCCGTGGAGCCGCCGCACAACAACACCAGCAAGAACGCCACCGGTCAGCAGGATCCGGGCCGTCGGCCGTGGGTCGTCGGGGTCTCCGGTGCGTCCGGGACGCCGTATGCCGCATCCGTGCTGCGCGGGTTGCTCACGGCCGGGGAGGCGGTGGACCTCGTCGTCAGCCGGGCGTCGCGGCTGACCCTGATGGACGAGACCGGGATCGCCTTCCGGGACGCGCACTGGCGCAGCGACCTGCGGGAGTGGCTGGAGCGCGGCGCGGACGGCAAGCCGGACGCCTTCCGGGTGACCGAGGAGGCGCTGGCGGGGGTCAGGCACTGGCCGGCCGGGGACCTGGCGGCGGGGCCGTCGTCGGGTTCGTATCCGGCGAAGGGGATGTTGATCGTCCCGGCGAGCACGGCGTGTGTGGCCGGCGTGGCGCTGGGGCTGTCGAAGGACCTGTTGCAGCGGGTGGCGAGCGTGACGCTCAAGGAGCGGCGGCCGCTGGTCGTCGCGGTGCGGGAGACCCCGCTGAACGGGCCGACGCTGAAGCATCTGGTCGCGCTGGACGAGGCGGGCGCCGTGGTGCTGCCCGCCTCGCCGGCGTTCTACGCGGGTGCGACGCACATCCAGGATCTGGTGGACTTCGTCGCGGGCCGGGTGCTCGATGCGGCACAGGTGCCGCACGGGCTGTACCGGCGGTGGGAAGGGGAGCTGGGGGGCGGCTCCAAGGGGGAGGCCCCGAAGGCTCGTTAGCGCTTCTTGGCGGCGGCGCGGCCCAGGCGGCGCCGCTCCCGCGAGGTCGCGGGCAGCTGGGCGGCACGTGAACGATTGGCCTGGTCCTGCAGCTCACGCATGCGGGCGTAGGCCATCTCGATCGAGTACACGGTGACAACTCCTGTTGAAAGATCGTCCTTGATCGTTCTAAATGAATCACAGGGCTCGGACCCTGTATGCCTTAGATTCTACATGCAGAACGCAGAAAAGCGGAAAGATTGGAAGGCTTGAGGGCATGGACGCGGTGGATAGGCAGCTCATTCAGGCACTTCGCGAGAACGGCAGGGCCTCGTACGCGGAGCTCGGCCGGCTCGTCGGCCTCTCCGGCCCCAGCGTCACGGACCGGATCAACCGCCTCGAAGCGGCCGGAGTGATCACCGGTTACCGCGCGACGGTCAACGCCGCCGCGCTCGGACTCGGCGTCACGGCCCTGGTCGGCATCTCCCTGTCGGACGCCGCCGACCACGAGGACGTCGCCCGCCGGCTCAAGGACCTGGAGGAGATCGAGGACTGCTGGTTCATCGCCGGCGACGACTCCTACATGCTCAAGGTCCGGGTCGGCGACGTCGACGGGCTGGAGCGCACCATCCGGCGGCTGTCCGGCACCAAGGGCGTCTCCCGTACGCGGACCACGATCGTGCTCTCCACCAAGTGGGAGAACCGCGTCGGCGAACTCCCCGAAGAGGTCGACTGAGCAGGGTGCGCACCGACGGCGGACGGGGGCCCGGGTCACTGCCAAGGGGCCTCCGCCCGCCGCGGAACCGGGGGAGTAGGCTCGGCGAAGCCCGTTTTTCGCAGGAAAAGGCCAGCGTTTCACGTGAAACGGCCGGTGACAGACAGAGATGGTGGGAGGCGACCCGATGGCTGCGTCGATGGATGCCGGCCTCAAGCGCGAGCTGGAGGCGAAGGTCCACGCCGGCGAGCGGCTGACCCGCGAGGACGGAATCGCCCTCTACGAGTCCGACGACCTGGCCTGGCTGGGCGGCCTCGCCCATGAGGTGCGGACCCGGAAGAACGGCGACGCCGTCCACTTCAACGTCAACCGCCACCTCAACATGACGAACGTGTGCACCGCGTCCTGCGCGTACTGCTCGTTCCAGCGCAAGCCGGGCGAGAAGGACGCGTACACCATGCGCATCGAGGAGGCCGTCCGCCTCGCCAAGGCGATGGAGAACGACAACCTCACCGAGCTGCACATCGTCAACGGCCTGCACCCGACCCTGCCGTGGCGCTACTACCCGCGCTCGCTGCGGGAGCTGAAGAACGCGCTGCCGAACGTCTCCCTCAAGGCGTTCACCGCCACCGAGATCCACCACTTCGAGACCATCTCCGGGCTGTCCGCCTCCGAGATCCTCGACGAGCTGATCGACGCCGGCCTGGAGTCGCTGACCGGCGGCGGCGCCGAGATCTTCGACTGGGAGGTCCGGCAGCACATCGTCGACCACGCCACCCACTGGGAGGACTGGTCGCGGATCCACCGCCTCGCCCACGAAAAGGGCCTCAAGACCCCCTGCACCATGCTCTACGGGCACATCGAGGAGCCCCGCCACCGCGTCGACCACGTCCTGCGGCTGCGTGAACTCCAGGACGAGACCGGGGGCTTCCAGGTCTTCATCCCGCTGCGGTACCAGCACGACTTCGTGGACATGCAGGACGGCAAGGTCCGCAACAAGCTCCAGGCCCGGACCACGATGGCCAGCGGCGCCGAGGCCCTGAAGACCTTCGCGGTCTCCCGGCTCCTCTTCGACAACGTCCCGCACGTCAAGGTCTTCTGGGTGATGCACGGCGTCCAGACCGCCCAGCTCGCCCTTCAGCACGGCGCGGACGACATGGACGGCTCGGTCGTCGAGTACAAGATCACGCACGACGCGGACAACTACGGCACGCCGAACAAGCTCACCCGCGACGACCTGCTGGACCTGATCCGCGACGCCGGCTTCCGCCCCGTCGAGCGCAACACCCGCTACGAGACCATCCGCGAGTACCCCGGCCCCGACGCGGAGCGCCGCGAGTCCCCGCAGCCGATGCGGCTCTGATCATGTCCCGGGGCCCCGCGGGGCCCCGGTAGGGTCCCGCTCCATGAGCGTGCGCTTCGAGCTGGACCCGGCCGTCACCCCGGAGGTCCGCGACGGGATCTGCGCGTTGTGGGCGGAGGTCGCCAACGCGGGCGGCGCGGTCGGTTTCGTTCCGCCGGTGGCCCCGAAGGACACCCGCGCCGGCCTCGTCCGCCACCTCGCGGCGATGGCCGACGGCCGCGAGCGGCTGCTCGTCGGCCGGGACGGCGGCGGCCGGGTCGCGGCCACCGCGTTCCTCACCTTCAACTGGCACGGGATGTCCACCCACTGGCTGTGGGTCTACACCGTGATGGTCCGCCCCGCCCTCCAGGGCCGGGGCGTCGGCCGCGCCCTGATGGCCGCGGTCGCCGACGCCGCCCGCGGCATCGACGGCATCATCGGACTGCGCCTCACCTGCCGCGGCGGCACCGGTCTGTCCCGCTTCTACGAAGCCTGCGGCTACCAGGAGATCGGCCGTGCTCCCCGCGCGATCAAGCTCGCCGACGGCGACTTCCGGGACGACGTCACGATGTGGCTGGACCTGGCCTGAACCGCCCTCGGGCGGGGGCCCGGAAGATCGCCCAGCGTCCTGTGCTTGACTGGACGGAGACCCTTTCGGTTGCCGTTGAGAAGAAGGTCCCGACCGTGAGTAGCCCCCAGTTCGCGACGCTCCGCTACACCGCCCTTCGCATCGGCCTGTTCGCCGCCAGCTTCGCCGTCGTGTGGGTGCTGGCGTACTTCCAGATCATCCCGATCGGCGTCGGCAACTCCAACCTCGTCTGGATGCTCCTCCTCGCCATCGTGATCTCCGCGCCGCTCAGCTTCGTGCTGCTGCGCAAGCAGCGGGACGCGATGTCCGAGCAGATCGTGGCCAAGGTGGACCGCCAGAAGGAGCGCCTCGCGGCCAACCAGCGCATGGAGGACGGGCTGTAGGCCCGACCCCCGCTCCCTCCGGACTGTAAGACGCGTCACGTCGGCGCGCCGTCCGTTCCCCACCCCCGTCCGGCGCCCGGTGCGCGGAGTCCCAACTCCGCACACCGGGCGCCGTTTTGCGCGGTCCCGCCGATATTGCCCCGTCCCGTCCACCCTCATCACGACTCAAAGATTTTCTTTGGGTTCCTCAAAGTTCAAGTGTTAACGTGCTTGTCATGAAGACCGCAGCCGCGCCCGCGAATCCCATGAGCGTCCCGCTCGTGGTGCGCCTGCACGTCGATCTTTGCCGCTGTATGTCCGCGGCCTGTTGCCGCCGCTGACCCGTTCCCCAGCGGCCGGAGATCCTGTCTCTACGCACGGACCTCCTGGCGCCACGTCATGCCGTTCCCGACGCCTCGCGTCTCCACGCCTTCCCGTTCCCGGAGTGTGTCCGTTGTCCACGTCTGCCCAGACCCCCGCGCCCGCCGAGGCGCCCCAGACCCCGAAGACCTCCCGAATACCCAAGATCCCGTTCTGGGTGCAGATCCTGGCCGGCCTCGTCCTCGGCGTGGTGCTCGGCTGGGTCGCCAAGAGCGGTGACGTCGGCTGGCTCGGCTCCACCCTGGAGCACATCGGCGACCTCTTCGTCCAGCTGCTGAAGCTGGCCGTCGCCCCCCTGGTCTTCTTCGCGATCCTGGTCTCGATCACCAACCTGCGGCAGGTCAACAACGCCGCGCGACTGGCCACCCGCACCCTGCTGTGGTTCATGGTCACCTCGCTCATCGCGGTCGCGATCGGCCTGGCCATCGGCCTGCTGACGCACCCCGGCGCGGGCACCGGGCTGACCCCCAAGGACGGCAAGCTCCCCCAGCACACCGGCTCCTGGATCGACTTCCTCACCGGCATCGTCCCCACCGACGTCATCACGCCGTTCACCGAGCTCAACGTCCTGCAGATCGTCTTCATCGCGGCCGTCGCCGGCATCGCCGCGCTCCAGCTCGGCGACAAGGCCGAACCGGTCCTCAAGCTCAGCCGCGCCGTCCTGGAACTGCTCCAGAAGGCCCTGTGGTGGGTCATCCGCCTGGCCCCGATCGGCACCGTCGGCCTCATCGGCCACGCCATCGCCACCTACGGCTGGAACCTCATCGGCAAGTACGCGACCTTCACCGTCGACATCTACGTCGGCTGCGCGCTGGTCCTCTTCGTCGTCTACCCGCTGCTGCTCTCGACCGTCGCCAAGGTCAACCCGCTCCAGTTCTTCCGCGGTGCCTGGCCCGCCATCCAGCTGGCCTTCGTCTCCCGCTCCTCGGTCGGCACCATGCCGGTCACCCAGAAGGTCACCGAGCGCCTCGGTGTGCCGAAGGAGTACGCCTCCTTCGCGGTGCCGTTCGGCTCGACGACCAAGATGGACGGCTGCGCCTCGATCTACCCGGCGATCGCCGCGATCTTCATCGCGCAGATCTTCAACGTCCACCTGAGCATCGCCGACTACGTCCTGATCGCCTTCGTCTCGGTCATCGGCTCCGCCGCCACCGCCGGCCTCACCGGCGCCACGGTCATGCTGACCCTGACCCTGTCCACGCTGGGCCTCCCCCTGGAGGGCGTCGGCCTGCTCATGGCCATCGACCCGATCCTGGACATGATGCGGACCGCCACCAACGTGGCCGGCCAGTCCGTCATCCCGATCCTGGTCTCCGCCCGGGAGAAGATCCTGGACCGCGACGCCTACGCCAGCGCCACCAGCATCCGCATCGGCGACTCCGGCGCCGACACCGCCGCCGCCGAGCCCGTCACCGAGCGCGAGCCGGCCACCGCCGCGGCCTGACGCCGCCCACCGGGGCCGTCCGGCCCCGCCGCCGCACCCGACAGCGCCCCCGCAGCCCGTACGAGGCCGCGGGGGCGCCGCCGTGTGCACCCGCGGGGCCGCGGGCCGGGCGGGCGGCCGTCACCGCCCCCGGACCGCCCCGGTGTGCGCCAGGATCGCGTCCACCAGCGGCCGGTGGACCGCCGGCGGCAGCGCATGCCCCATCCCCGGGACCTCCACCAGCTCCGCGCCCCCGACCGCCTGTGCGAGGTGCTGCGGATGCGGCGGCGGGAACACCGGCTCGGCCGGGGCGCAGACCACCAGCGTCGGCACCGTGTTCCGCGCCAGCTCCTCGGTGCGGAGCATCCCGCCGTCGTCGGCGCGCCCGTGGGCGGTGCCCACGCGGTAGTGCCCGGTGTGCGCGACGACCCGGCGCTCCAGATCGCGGTAGTACGCCGCGTCGAACGGCAGCAGCCCACCGGCGAGCACCCGCCAGTGCGCGATCCGGCGCTCGATCTCGGCCTCTTCACCGTGGTCGACGACCGGCCGGGCCCACATCTCCAGCACCTCCGGCGCGATGCCCGGCAGCTCGTCCACCGGGACGGTGGAGCCGTCGGGCCGGGTGTACGGGACGGTGCTGAGCGCGCCGGTGCCCATCAGGGTGGCGCTGAGCAGCCGGTCCGGATGGTCGGCGAGGACCATCTGGGCCAGCATGCCGCCCAGCGACAGCCCGACGAGATGCGCGCGGTCGACACCGAGCCCGTCCAGCACGGCGACCACGTCGGCGGCGAGGTCGGCGATCCGGTACGGCCGGTCCTCGAACGACCAGGTGGAGCGGCCGGTGTCCCGGTGGTCGTAACGGATCACCCGGTGGTGCGCGGCCAGCGCGTCCACCAGCGGCTCCGGCCAGCCGACACCGGTGGCCTGCGCGCCCATGACCAGCAGCAGCGGGGGCGCGTCGAGCGGCCCCCGCTGCTCGGTCCACAACCGGACCCCCGGAGCGGCCTGGACGAAGTGCTCCTCGACCACCGGCGCACCCGCCGAACCCCGCTGTGACATGCGCAGACCTCCTGAAATCCCGATATCCATCAACGCAACGAACCGTATCGTCTCGCCATGCCCGCCGCTCGTCAAGTGGGCCGGCGGGGAGGGTGAAGATCGTAAACTTACTTTGCGGTAAATGCCGTAAACGGGCGGGATGATGGAGGGTCTTCAGGGTGGGAGCTGCCAAGAGCAAGCGGGTGCCGCGGGCGGTCCGGGAGCGGCAGATGATGGACGCCGCGGTGCGGACGTTCGCACGGCGCGGGTACCGGGCGGCCTCCATGGACGAGATCGCCGAACTCGCCGGCGTCTCCAAGCCCCTGGTCTACCTCTACCTCAACTCCAAGGAAGACCTCTTCAACGCGGTCATCCGGCGCGAGTCCGTGGCCCTGGTGGCGGCCGTGACCGCCGCCGTGGAGCGGGACGCCGCCGCCGACCGCCAACTCTGGAGCGGCCTGACCGGCTTCTTCGCCCACACCGCCGAACACCCCGACGGCTGGGCGGTACTGCACCAGCAGGCGCGGACCCAGGGGGAGTCGTTCGCGGTCGAAGTGGCCGCGATGCGGGCGGAGATCGTCCGGTTCGTCACCGGGCTGATCGCGGCCGCCGCGAAGGAGGCGGGCTGCGCCGGCGAACTGGCCGACCGCGAGGTGGCGGGCCTGGCCCACGCCCTCGTCGGCGCCGCCGAATCGCTCGCCGAGTGGGCCAACGCCCGCACCGCCGACGGCGCGTCGGCCTTCGGGCCCTCCGGCGAAGGCGCACGGCCGACGGCCGAGGAGGCCGCCGACACCCTGATGAACTTCGCCTGGTCCGGTCTCGGCCGCCTCATGCGCGGCGAGCGCTGGACCCCGGCCTGACGCCACCGACGGCGCTTGCCCCCGCCCCGCCCCCGTCCGGACGCGTCCCGGGCGGGGGCGGGGCGCGTCGAAATCCCGCGGCCGCAGACCAATGCCCTGCAAGGGCATTGGCTGGAAGTCGGCACCGGGCGTAAATTTACCGCGCAGTAAGGTTACCTTCGGGTCAGCGCTGAAAGGGGCCGGTGCCTTGCTGCATCCGCCGCGTTCCGCCGCCGCACAGGTGGGCCACCCGCACCCGGCCACGCCCACCGCGGGACGCGCCCGCGTGGCCGACCGGCACCGAGGAAGGATCCCGCGGCAGCTCCGCCGGCCTCCACCCGTCAGCCGGGGGCGAACCACCCCGCAGGCGACCCCGCGGCGACCACGGCGGGACAGCCGCATACGCGGGCGGCCGCACGCGTCAGGCGCCCGTACATATGGGGCGCCGCGCACACCTCACCCACCCACCCACTTCCCCCCCAACACCTCCGCACCCGTACCCGCACCCCGCAACACCAGCGCGCAACACCGAGGAGCCGCTCGTGTTCAACCAGGACAGTGCACCCCCACTCACCCCCGCACCCCAACTCACCTCCCCCCACAAGACGTTGCTCGACGGCACCGTCCGCGAGGTCTCCGTACCCGCCCTCGCCCCGCCCGTCCGCACCGGCTCGCTCGGCGACATCCCCTTCACCAACGCCACCGAGGCCCCGCACGCCACCGTCCTCTCCCGCAAGCAGCCCGACGGCGCCTGGCGCGACCTCACCTCCGCCGAGTTCGCCGCGGAGGTCCGCGCCGTCGCCAAGGGTCTGATCGCGCACGGCCTCCGCCCGGGCGACCGGCTCGCGATCATGGCCCGGACGACCTACGAGTGGACCCTCGTCGACTTCGCCGCCTGGGCCGCCGGCCTGGTCACCGTCCCCCTCTACCCCACCTCCTCCGCCCATCAGGCGCAGTGGATCCTGCACGACGCGACGGCCCGCGCCTGCGTCGTCGAGACCGTCGACGAGGCCCGCCTGATCAGCCAGATCCGCGGCCGGCTCCCCGCCCTCGACCACCTCTGGCAGCTCAGCACCGGCGCGATCGCCCAGCTCGTCGACGCCGGTCGGGACCTTCCCGACGAGGTGGTGGAAGAACGCCGCGCCACCCTCACCCCCCACGTCCTGGCCACCCTCGTCTACACCTCCGGCACCACCGGCAACCCCAAGGGCTGCGCCCTCACCCACGCCAACTTCTTCGCCGAGGTCGACAACGCCATCGCCCTCCTGCACCCCGTCTTCACGTCGGTCAGCGAGGAGCCCGCCGCGACACTCCTGTTCCTCCCCCTCTCGCACGTCTTCGGCCGCATGGTCGCCATCGGCTGCCTGCGCGCCCGGGTCCGCCTCGGCCACGCCGCCAGCCTCCAGACCGACGAACTCCTCGCCGACCTCGCCGCCTTCCGGCCCACCTTCCTCCTCGCCATCCCGTACGTCCTGGAGAAGGTCTTCAACACCGGCCGCGCCACCGCCGAGAAGATGGGCCGGGCCACCTCCTTCGACCGCGCGGCCCGCGTCGCCCGCGCCTACGGAGAGGCCGTCGAGGCCAGGGAGCACGGGACGGGGCCCGGCCCCGGCGTCGCCCTCAAGGCCGCCCGCAAGCTCTACGACCCGCTCGTCTACCGCCGGATCCGCACCGCCCTCGGAGGCAGGGTCCGCTACGCGATCTGCGGCGGCTCCCCGCTGGGCCACCGCCTCGCCGCCTTCTACTCCGGCGCCGGCATCGAGGTCTTCGAGGGCTACGGCCTGACGGAGACCACCGCCGCGAGCACCGTCACCCCACCGCTCCGCCCGCGCATCGGCACGGTCGGCTGGCCGCTGCCCGGCAGCTCCGTCCGCATCGCCGACGACGGCGAGGTCCTCCTCCGCGGCGCCCACGTCTTCGCCGGCTACTGGGACGCCGCCCGCAGCGCCGTCCGCCCGGCCACCGACCAGGACGGCTGGCTGGCCACCGGCGACCTCGGTGCCCTCGACGCCGACGGCTACCTCACCCTCACCGGCCGCAAGAAAGAGATCATCGTGACCAGCGGCGGCAAGAACGTCGCCCCCGCTCCCCTGGAGGACCGCCTCCGCGCGCACCCCCTGGTGGGCCAGTGCATGGTCGTCGGCGACAACCGCCCGTACGTCACCGCGCTGATCACCCTGGAACCCGACGGCCTCTCCCACTGGCGCCAGATGACCCGGAAACGCGACGTACCGCTCGCCGAACTCGTCCACGACGAGCGGCTCCTCGCCGACCTCCAGCACGCCGTCGACGACGCCAACGAACTGGTCTCCCGCGCCGAGTCCATCCGCCGCTTCGCCGTCCTCCCGGCGGAGTTCACCGAGCAGACCGGACACCTCACCCCGTCCCTCAAACTCCGCCGCGCCGTCGTCGCACGTGACTTCGCCCACGAGATTGCCCGGCTTTACCAAAGGGAGTGAAAGGGAGGGGCGGGGTTTGCGAAAGTGAGTGGCCCGGCTCTGGAGCCACGGCCCTCCGCGCGTCAAACTGGAACCCCCGTGTCACCTCTGTGGGGGAGGTGGCACGGGGTCTTCCCTGCCGTGCCGCGGACTCACCCGGAACGGTCCCGCGTCGCCCGCGGCCGCGGAAGGCCCGTCGCCTCCCCGGCCTCACCTCGGGGGCAACGCCACCGCCGTCTGCATCTGGCACGAGTTGCACCAGAACGCCCACCCGTTGGCGTCCACGGACCGCGAACCGCACGCCAGACACGGGTCGCCGACGAAACTCGCGGCCACCCACGCCCCGGCCGACGCGGCCCGCCGCCCCGCCGCCGCCCGCTCCTCGGCGTAGCAGGGGATGCACACGCCGCCCTCCCGGCCGGGCAGCTTCATGGGCCGCAATCCGCAGACGGCGCACGGGAGTCTGCCGACGTACTGCGCGTCCAGGCCGACCGGCTTGCCGTTTCTGCTGAAGGCCGCCATGGTCTCCCTCCCCTATGCCAGGACGGTTCCGGTGCCGGCGCAGCCGGAGCACTGCGTGGTGACCGTGTGGCCGCCGGGGGTCTCCCACTCGACGGTGCCCGCGCCACCGCAGTCCGGGCAGGGCTTCTGCGGGGGCATGCTCTCGCTCATTCTGCCCACGGTAGGACTTGTCATGTGGCCATGCGACCACTTTCCGTGATCGCATCGACCGGTACCGCAATCACCGGGAACGGCCTTCCGGTGCGACCGGTGGTCCGGTTTTTCCGGGCCCGCCCGAATTCGGGCGGCGGTCTCCGGCCGAGGAGCGCGACGGGCCGAGGGGCGCGGGGAGTCCGCAGGCCAGGGCCGGTGCCGGGGCGTGGGTGCGGCGGCCCCGGCGCGGACTCCGGTGGGAATTGGGGTGGATTTCCCGTGCCGCGGGAATCCCGGAATTGCACAATCCGATCTCCCCGGCCACTCTTCCCGGCCTTCCTGCCGATGCGTATTTCCGGGCGTTCCGGTGCGGGGAATTCTTCATTCCGTATCCGGCGGAGGGCGATCGCCGGCGGGCCTTCGGGGGCGGGTGCCGGACCGGAAGGGGGCGGCGCCGGCGGCGGGCGATCCGTGCGCCGCGCGGCCGCGCGGCCGCCGCGCGGGGTTATTCACCTGGTATTCATTTTCCGGCGCGCGGGCGCGCGGGGAAAGCGGGCGGCGGCCAGGGTGTACGAAAGGGTGTACAAAAGGCAGGAGCCCCCCTCCGCCCGAAGGCGGAGGGGGGCTCCTTGGGTGCTACTGGTCGATCAGATGAGAACGACCGGAGCGGTTGAGTCAGGCCGGGGTGACGTTCTCCGCCTGCGGGCCCTTCGGGCCCTGGGTGACGTCGAAGCTGACCTGCTGGTTCTCCTCCAGGGAGCGGAAACCAGTGGCGTTGATCGCGGAGTAGTGGACGAAGACATCCGGGCCGCCGCCGTCCTGGGCGATGAAGCCGAAGCCCTTTTCAGCGTTGAACCACTTGACGGTTCCGGTAGCCATGAGCCCTCCTTGGGCCAAAGGGTTGCCCTGCTCCAGAACCTGCAAAGAAGTCTGAAAACTACAAAAGCCCGCGGGTTACATGCTCCGCAGGCTCTGTACTGCAAGGGAAACCAAACTGCAACTTGGCCTGAGCCTAGCACGGTGAGCTCCGGAGGTGGAAGAGCTAAAGATCACGTTTGGCCGGGAGTGGAAAAGGCCACACCGGGCCCCCGGCGTACGGTGCCGGAAGCGCCGGGTCTAGCCTCCGCATGTGGACAATTCAACCTTTGGAGACGCACTCGCGGGAGCCGACGCAGACCACCGTCGCAGCCGGCCGCGAGTGGGCCACATCCAGTTCCTGAACTGCCTGCCCCTTTACTGGGGCCTGGCCCGTACGGGCACCCTCCTCGACCTGGACCTCACCAAGGACACCCCCGAGAAGCTCAGCGAGCGGCTGGTGCGCGGGGAGCTCGACATCGCGCCGATCACGCTCGTCGAGTTCCTGCGGGCCGCCGACGACCTCGTGGCCTTCCCCGACCTCGCGGTCGGCTGCGACGGGCCGGTCATGTCCTGCGTGATCGTCTCGCAGAAGCCGCTGGAGAAGCTGGACGGCGCCCGGGTCGCC
Source organism: Streptomyces sp. CB02959 (assembly GCF_002803155.1). Taxonomy (GTDB): domain Bacteria; phylum Actinomycetota; class Actinomycetes; order Streptomycetales; family Streptomycetaceae; genus Streptomyces. The sequence continues at coordinate 146,488 of NZ_NNBP01000018.1, read as the reverse complement.
CTCGGGTCGACCTCGCGGACCTCCGTCCGGCTGGCTCAGCTGCTGCTCGCCGAGAAGATCGGGGTGCAGCCCGACTACTTCACCTGCCCGCCGGACCTCGGGCTGATGATGCAGGAGGCCGAGGCCGCGGTGCTGATCGGCGACGCGGCGCTCCGGGCCAACCTGCACGACGCACCCAAGCTCGGCCTGGAGGTCCACGACCTGGGCCAGATGTGGAAGGACTGGACGGGGCTCCCGTTCGTCTTCGCCGTCTGGGCGGCCCGGCGCGACTACCTGGAGCGCGAGCCGCAGGTGGTCCAGAAGGTGCACGAGGCGTTCCTGGCCTCGCGGGACCTCTCGCTGGAGGAGGTCGGCAAGGTCGCCGAGCAGGCGGCCCGCTGGGAGTACTTCGACGAGGCGCTGCTGGAGCGGTACTTCACCACCCTGGACTTCCGGTTCGGGCCGGACCAGCTGCGCGGCGTCACCGAGTTCGCCCGGCGGGTGGGGCCGACCACCGGGTTCCCGGCCGACGTGAAGGTGGAGCTGCTGCCGGCGGGGGCCGACGCCGGCTAGGGCGACTCGCCGCGCGGCCGGCGGACGGGTGCCCGCCGGCCCCACCGGGCACCCGCGGGCCCCCGCGCGGCTACGGCGCCGGTGTCGGGCCGAGGAGGACCCGGCTGACGGCCTCCAGGCTCGCGTCCCGCATCCCGCGGAGATAGCTGCGGGCGTTGTGGCCGCCGTCCTCGATGACGTGCAGCCGGGCATGGACCGGCCCCTTGGCGTACCGCTCCATGAAGCGCTCCAGGTTGGCCCGGCCGCCCTCCTTCGTGCCGATCTGGAACTGCACGTACACATCGGGGGCGCCGGGGCGGGCGGCCAGGCGCCGCGCCAGCCGCTCCGGGTCGTTGGCCCGCATCTCCGCCCGGTGGCCGCGCCACAGGGGCGAGTCCGGGCGGATGTCCGGGCCGCTGGCGATCACCGCCTTGAAGCGGTCCGGGTGCTGGAGGACCTGCTTCAGGGCGACGAAACCACCGGACGAGGACCCCATGAACGCCCAGCCGTCGCGGCTGGTGAACGTCCGGAAGTTCGCCTTGACCAGGTCGGGGACGTCGTCGGACATCCAGGTGCCCATCTTCGGCTGCCCCGGGATGTCGCTGCCGTCGTAGTAGTGCCTGTCGGGGTTGAGGACCGGCATCACGACGAGGAACGGCCGGCTGCGGCCCAGGGCCGCCAGGTCGCTGACGGTCTGCTGGAGCTTGTGGCCGGTCGCCGCCCAGTAGTTGGCGGGGTGGCCGTAACTGCCCGGCAGGGCGATCAGGACCGGGAAGGCGCTGTTCCGGTAGCGGTCCTCGTAGTACTCCTTGGGCGCCCAGACCCACACCTTGCCGGTGAACCCGGACTTCTTGCCGTGCAGGGTGGTGACGCCGATCTTCGTGCCGTCGCCGAGCGTGGCGGTGGTACGGAACACGGCCTGCGGGCCGGTCGGCATCCGGACGGTCGGATCGGCCGCGGACGCCCGCACCGGGCCGGGCACGCCGTCGGGCAGCGCCCGGCTGAACGACATCGGCTCACCGGTGTCGTTCAGCACGTCCAGGTACTTGACGGTCGGATAGGCGCAGAGGCCGACCACGGCCACCAGGCCGGTGAGGAAGGACGCGCGCCACTGGAGGCGCGCGACCGGCCGGCCCTCCCCGGTACGCCGGGCGGAACGGCCGCGCCCGAGGAAGCGGGAGTGCCTCAACAGGCCGCGGCGCCCGCTGCGGTGCTCCTGGCGCGGGTCGTGCGGGTGGTCACCGGGGGTGCGGTGCATGGGCGTTCTCCCGATCTCCCGATGGACGCGCCCTGAGCAAGGAGTCGCGGGGCGGATGGTCGGCTTGCGCCCTGTTTGATGCGGAAAGCGGGACCGAGGTTTCGGGAACGCGCCATGAACTGGGTCATAAGCTGGGGCCGCCGTCTTGGAGGGGGAGGCGCCATGGAACCGCTGGCCGACGAGGACCCACGGGCCCTGGGCGGATACCGGCTGCTCGGCCGCCTGGGCGCGGGCGGGATGGGCCGCGTCTACCTGGGGCGCAGCGCCGGCGGGCGGACCGTCGCGGTGAAGGCCGTGCACGCCCAGTACGCCGCCGACGAACAGTTCCGGGCCCGCTTCCGGCGCGAGGTCGCCTCGGCGCGGCGGGTCGGCGGGGCCTGGACCGCGCCCGTCCTGGACGCCGACCCCGACGCCCCCGTCCCCTGGGTCGCCACCGGCTACGTCGCCGGCCCCTCCCTGGCCCGGGCGGTCGCCGACCACGGCCCGCTCGCCGCACACTCCGTCCGGGCCCTCGGCGCCGGACTGGCCGAGGCGCTGACCGCGGTGCATGCGCGCGGGCTCGTCCACCGGGACGTCAAGCCCTCCAACGTGCTGCTGACGCTCGACGGACCCCGGCTGATCGACTTCGGGATCGCCCGGGCCACGGAGGGCACCGCCGCACTGACCTCCACCGGGGTCTCGGTCGGCTCGCCCGGCTACATGGCGCCCGAGCAGATCCTCGGCAAGGACGCGGAGGGCGCCGCCGACGTCTTCTCCCTGGGGGCGGTGCTGGCGTTCGCGGCAACCGGGGCCGGCCCGTTCTCCGGGGACTCGTCCGCCGCGCTGCTCTACAAGGTGGTGCACGAGGAACCCGAACTGGGTCCGGAACTCGGCGGCGAGCTGCGCGAACTGGTGGCCGCCTGCCTGGCCAAGGACCCCGCCCGGCGGCCCGCTCCCGGCGCGGTCGCGGCACGACTCGCGGGGGAGGGCGGCGGCGCGGCCGGGCTGGTGCGCGCGGGCTGGCTGCCGGGCCCGCTGGTCGAGCAGGTCAGCCGCCAGGTGGTGGCGCTGCTGGATCTGGACGCGGAGGAGGGCGGGGGCGGCTTCGAGGCGGTGTCCGGGCTGATCCCGTTCGATCCGCGGGCGCAGAGCGGCGGAGCGCCACCGTCCGCTTGGCCGGTGGCCGGTGCCCCGTACGCCGCGCCCCCGCCGCCGCCCACGCCCCCGCCCGCGGCCACACCCCCGCCCCCGTCCTCGCCCCCGTCCCCGTCCTCGTCCCGTCTCGCCGATCTGCCGACCGGCTCCGCGGTGTCCCCGGCCGTCGTCCCCAAGGAGCGGCGGATCACGCTCAGCGGCGTGCTCGGCGGCAAGGACCGGCCCCGGCGGACAAGCTGCACGCTGGTGCTCTCGGTGGCCGGCGCGCTGGCGGTCGCCACCACCACCGCGGTGTTCTTCGCCGTGCTCAAGGGGCCGGGAGGCGGCGGCTCGACCGCCACACCGCCGTCCGGGCACACCCCGACGGCCGGGCCGGCGCCCACCGCCGCCACCGGCGTCCCCAAGGGCTTCCTGGGCACCTGGCGCGGCACCGTCACCATGGCGAACGGGATCCCCAACGGCACCATGACCAGCGTCATCAAGGCCGGCGGCGCGGGCGACGTGGTCGTACGGACCACGTACGACGTGGTGCTGGTGAGCTGCCGGGCCGAGGCGAAGCTGGTGTCGGCCGCCGGCGGCAAGCTGGTCCTGCGGGAGAGCCCCGACGGCAGGCAGGGCCCGGGCTGCACGGGCAACACCTCCACCGTCACGTACGCCCTCGGCAAGGACGGCGCGCTCGCCTTCTCCTCGGACGACAAGCGGGGCGGCAACCCGAAGGCGACCCTGACGAGGAGCGGCGGCTGACGGGCCGCTCCGCCCGCGGGCCAACCCCCACCCGCGCCGTCGGACCCCTGGCGTACGCTGGTTCAGTCCTGCTTTTCTGCAGTACTTGCTGTCTGTCCGCCTCCGAAAGGGACGCCCCGGTGACCGAGAACGCCGACCTCCAGTCCGTACTCGACCGCGCCGCGCAGGGCGGCCGCATCACGCCGGAGGAGGCGCTCGACCTCTACCGCTCCGCGCCGCTGCACGCACTGGGCCAGGCCGCCGACGCCGTCCGCCGCCGCCGTTACGCCGGTACGGAGCACATCGCGACGTACATCATCGAGCGCAACATCAACTACACCAACGTCTGTGTGACGGCCTGCAAGTTCTGCGCCTTCTACGCCGCGCCCAAGGACACCGCCAAGGGCTGGACCCGCGACCTCGACGACATCCTGCGGCGCTGCGCGGAGACCGTCGAACTGGGCGGCACCCAGATCATGTTCCAGGGCGGCCACCACCCGGACTACGGCGTCGAGTACTACGAAGAGCACTTCTCCGCCATCAAGAAGGCGTTCCCGCAGCTGGTCATCCACTCCCTCGGCGCCTCCGAGGTCGAGCACATGGCGCGGATCTCCAAGGTCTCCGTCGAGGAGGCGATCTCCCGGATCCACGCCGCGGGCCTGGACTCCTTCGCCGGCGCCGGTGCCGAACTCCTCCCGGCCCGCCCCCGCAAGGCCATCGCCCCGCTGAAGGAGTCCGGCGAGCGCTGGCTGGAGATCATGGAGGCGGCGCACAAGCTGGGCGTCGAGTCCACCTCCACGATGCTGATGGGCACCGGCGAGACCAACGCCGAGCGCATCGAGCACCTCCGGATGATCCGCGACGTCCAGGACCGTACGGGCGGCTTCCGCGCCTTCATCCCGTACACCTACCAGCCGGAGAACAACCACCTGAAGGGCCAGACGCAGGCCACCCTCTTCGAGTACCTGCGCATGATCGCCATCGCCCGGATCTTCCTCGACAACGTCGCCCACATCCAGGGCTCGTGGCTGACCACCGGCAAGGAGGTCGGCCAGCTGTCGCTGCACTACGGCGCGGACGACCTCGGCTCGATCATGCTGGAGGAGAACGTGGTCTCCTCGGCCGGTGCCAAGCACCGCTCCAACCGCCAGGAGATCATCGACCTGATCCGCAAGGCGGGCCGCGTCCCGGCGCAGCGCGCGACGACCTACGAGCACCTCGTCGTGCACGTCGACCCGGCCGACGACCCGGTCGACGACCGGGTCGTCTCGCACCTCTCCTCGACGGCCATCGAGGGCGGCACCGCCCACCCGGAACTGAAGCTCATCGACGCCAACTGACCACCGGAACGCCACCGAGCAGCGGTCGAACGGATGCTGACGCTCCACAAGGCACGGGCCGTCCGGCTCGGCTCCACCGAGGACGCCGAGCCGCTCCCCGGATACGCGGTCGTCGTCGACGGCGACCGGCTGGCCGCCGTCGGCCCGTACGAGGAACTGCTGGCGGCGTACGGCACGGGGGTCCGGGTCCGGGAGTGGGACGGGACGCTGACCCCGGGCCGCCACGAACCGGACGGCACGGCGCTGCTGGAGGGCGCCTACCACCCCGATCCGCGCGAGGCCGCCGAACTCGGCACCGAACCGCTGACCGGCGCGGCGCTGGCCGCCCTCCCCATGAGCGAGACCCGCTGGGGCGCCAGTGCCCGGCGCGGCCTCCAGCGCCTGCTGGCCGCCGGCACCACCACGCTGGCCGGCCCGTTCACCCGCCCCGCGGTCCGCACGGCGGTGCAGCGGTCCGGCCTCCGGCAGACCGCGGGCCGGACCGCGGCCCCCGGGGGCCCGCCCCACCCGGTCACCGTCCTCGCCCCCGGCGCCCCGGCCGACTTCGCCGTCTTCGCCCCGGACGGCACCTGCCTGGCCACCGTCCTCGCCGGCCGTCTCGTCCACCGCCGCCGCTGACCTGCGGCCGCGTCCCGCTCCCGGTCGCCGGCGGGTCCCCGTCAAGAACCCGTCAGGGCCCGCCGCCCGCACGTCAGGGCGGTGTCAACGGAAGCGGAGCGGGTGATTCAGCCCGGCAGGATCTTGATCGCGGGGACGGCCGTCGCCCGGCCGCTCACGATGCGCCACGCACCGCTCGACCGCCCGGAATGTCAGAGGGGGGCATGACGGCCGTCCCCGACCAACCGCGCCGCCCGGCCCCGCCGCGCCGCGGGCCCGTCGGGCCGCCCGGTGCCGGGGGCCGGTTCCGCACGGTGGACAATGGCCGGGTGACCCGAGCATCCCTGGACAAGCAGCCGCACGAAGTCGCCGCGATGTTCGACGACGTGGCGGCACGGTACGACCTCACCAACGACGTGCTCTCCCTGGGCCAGGCGCGGCTCTGGCGCAAGGAGGTGGAGCGTGCGGTGGCCGCGCGGCCCGCCGAGCGGGTACTCGACCTCGCGGCCGGGACCGGCACCTCCTCGCTGCCGTTCGCGCGGACCGGGGCGTACGTCGTGCCGTGCGACTTCTCGGTGGGAATGCTGCGGGAGGGCAAGAAGCGCCACCCGTGGTTGCCGTTCGCGGCGGGGGACGGGACCCGGCTGCCGTTCGCGGACGGGGTGTTCGACGCCGTCACCATCTCCTTCGGACTGCGCAACATCCAGGACACCGATGCCGCGCTGGCCGAGCTGTACCGCGTCACCAAGCCCGGTGGGCGGGTGGTGATCTGCGAGTTCAGCGAGCCGACCTGGGCGCCGTTCCGGACCGTCTACACCGAGTACCTGATGCGGGCGCTGCCGCCGGTGGCCCGTGCGGTCAGCAGCAACCCGGACGCGTACGTCTACCTCGCGGAGTCCATCCGCACCTGGCCCAACCAGCCCGAGCTGGCCGCCCGGCTCCAGGGCGCGGGCTGGACCGGGGTCGCCTGGCGCAACCTGACCGGTGGGATCGTGGCGCTGCACCGGGGCACCAAGCCGGCCGAGGGCTGAGCCGGGAGCCGGAGCCCGGCGCCGGCGCACGCCGACGCGCGAAGAAGCCGCCCCCGACCGTGTTCCCACGGCCGGGGGCGGCTTCTTCGACCGGAGTGCGGCGGCCCCGGGGCGCGCTGCGGCTTCCCGGGCTGCCGCCGTCGCCGGCTACTTCTTGAACGCGTAGTCCATCAGCTTCTTGGCGTCCGCGGTGCGGTTGTCCAGGGACGAGGAGGCCAGGACCGCGCCGATGACGGTCTTGCCGCCGCGGGTGGCGGCGAAGACCAGGCAGTACTTGGCCTCCGGGCCCGAGCCGGTCTTCACACCGATGGTGCCCTGGTAGCTGCCGAGCAGGTTGTTGGTGTTGGTCCACGACATGTAGCGGTAGCCGCCGCTCTTCGTCGTGACCTTCTGCTTGGTGGACTTGGTGCCCACGACCGTGCGGAACGTGGAGAACTTCATCGCGTTCGAGGCGAGCTTGGTCAGGTCGCGCGGCGTCGAGTAGTTCGTGCCACGCCCTATGCCGTCGAACGAGTCGAAGTGGCTGTTCTTCATGCCCAGGCTCTTGGCGGTGGTGTTCATCTGGCCGATGAACGACTTCACCCGGGCGTCCCGGGTCGAGCCGGTGCCGAACTTGTCGGCCAGCGCGTAGGCGGCGTCGCAGCCGGACGGGAGCATCAGCCCGTACAGCAGCTGGCGGACCGTCACCTTGTCGCCGACGATCAGATGGGCCGACGAGGCCCAGTTGTTGTTGACGATGTAGTCGCTGTACGCCTTCTGGACCGTGACCTTGGAATCCAGGTCGAGGTTCTTCTGGGCCAGCACCACCCGGGCCGTCATGATCTTGGTGGTGGAGCCGGTGGACCGGCGGGTGTCCGCGGCCTTGGCGAAGAGCGTCGAGCCGGTGCCGTTGTTCATCACGAAGCCGCCGGCGGCGCTGATGCTGGGCGTGGGGAGGGTCGCGGCCTGCGCCTGGGAGCCGAACGCCCCGGCGGTCAGGACGGCTCCGGTGGTGACGGCCACCGCGGATGCGCGCCGCATGCCCTTGATGCGCCTGATGCCTTTGATGCCGATTTTCAAGTGGATGCTCCAAATGCCCCTGCAGTGCGGTCACATGAGAGTGCCGCTCTCTGGTCAGACACTCGGGGTGCGGCAATGGATGTGTCGCCGTTGCTTTTCTTTCGGTCATTTCCGGTGCCGGCCCAGGATTCCTCCCGGGCCGGGCCGGAGCTCCCGTACCCGGGTCAGAGGGCCAGCCGGTGGCAGTGCGCCGTCCGCTCGCCGGTCGGCGTCGGGAACGTCTCGTCCAGGCGCATCCCCAGGCGCCGGGTCACCGCGAGCGACCGGGTGTTGCGGGAATCCACCATCGCCACCACCTCGCGGACCCCGGCCGCCCGTACGGCGTCCAGCGCCCGCTGCGCGGCCGTCGTGGCGTACCCCTTGCCCCAGTACGCCCGGCCCAGCCGCCAGCCGATCTCGATCTCGCCGACCGGGCCCCACTCCGACGGCCAGGGCTGGGCGCCGGTGAAGCCGATGACCGCGCCGTCCGACGGGTCCAGCAGGGTGTAGAGGCAGAAGCCCCGTTCGGCGTGGTGGCGGCGCTGGCGGGCGGTGAACTCCTCGTAGACCGAGAGTTCGGCGGGGGCGCCGCCGTGGAACTCCATCACCGCGGGGTCGTTGAAGACCCGGTGCCAGTGCAGTGCGTCCTCGTCGGTGGGTATCCGCAGTTCGACGGCGGGGAGGGGGCGCGCGGGCCGGGGAGCGGGCGCAGGCGTCATGGGACAACCCTTCAGTTTCCGATCATCAAGGCCCCCATAGACTGCACCTGCCCAGTGCCGGTCGGCACCCAGATATCCGCCGCGGATATCCAGATATCGACTTTCGGGAGAAAACGCCGTGACCGAGTCCGCGTCCGTGACCGAGTCCGTGACCACGCCCCGATCGGAGCACCGCGCGGACGTGATCGTCGTCGGCGCCGGACCGGCCGGCTCGGCCACCGCCTACCACCTCGCCAAGTCCGGCCTGGACGTACTGCTCCTGGAGAAGACGGCGTTCCCGCGCGAGAAGGTCTGCGGTGACGGGCTCACCCCGCGCGCCACCAAGCAGCTGATCGCGATGGGCATCGACATCTCCGAGGAGGCCGGCTGGCTGCGCAACAAGGGTCTGCGCATCATCGGCGGCGGCTCCCGGCTCCAGCTCGACTGGCCGGAACTCGCCTCCTTCCCGGACTACGGACTGGTCCGCAAGCGGGACGACTTCGACGAGCAGCTGGCCCGGCAGGCGCAGAAGGCCGGCGCCCGGCTCTACGAGCGGTGCAACGTGGGCGCGCCGATCGTCAACGAGCTGACCGGGCACATCACCGGCGTGCACGCCAAGCTCGGCGAGGAGAAGGCGCCGGTGACCTTCCACGCCCCGATCGTGGTCGCCGCCGACGGCAACTCCACCCGGCTGTCGCTGGCGATGGGGCTGCACCGGCGCGAGGACCGGCCGATGGGCGTCGCGGTGCGGACGTACTTCACCTCGCCGCGGCACGACGACGACTACCTGGAGTCCTGGCTGGAGCTGTGGGACCGCCGGGGCGCCCAGGACCGGCTGCTGCCGGGCTACGGCTGGATCTTCGGCATGGGCGACGGCACGAGCAACGTCGGCCTCGGGATCCTCAACTCCAGCTCCGCCTTCCGGGAGCTGGACTGGCGGGAGATCCTCAAGGCGTGGTGCGCGTCGATGCCCGCCGACTGGGGCTACACCCCGGAGAACATGACCGGTCCGATCCGCGGCGCGGCCCTCCCGATGGCCTTCAACCGCCAGCCGCACTACACCAAGGGCCTCCTGCTGGTCGGCGACGCCGGCGGCCTGGTCAACCCGTTCAACGGCGAGGGCATCGCGTACGCCATGGAGTCCGGCGCCCTCGCCGCCGAGGTGATCGTGCAGGCGCAGGCCCGTGCCACGTACGCCCAGCGCGAGCTGGCGCTGCACCGCTATCCGAAGATCCTCAAGGACACCTACGGCGGCTACTACTCCCTCGGCCGGGCGTTCGTGAAGCTGATCGGCAACCCCAAGGTGATGCAGATCGCCACCCAGCGCGGCCTGACCCACCCGCTGCTGATGCGCTTCACGCTGAAGATGCTCGCCAACCTCACCGACCCGTCGGGCGGCGACGCGATGGACCGGATCATCAACGGCCTGAGCAAGGTCGCGCCGAAGGCGTGACCCGCCCCGGGCCGCCCGCAGGGGATGCGGGCGGTCTCGGGTCCTCGGCCCACCTCCCATGACATGGGAGGTAATTGAGGCACTCCTCCCGTCCCGGCATCGTGGGACGCGTCGCAGGCGGACGCGACGGAACGCACCGCAACGGGAGGAAACGCCATGTTCTTCGAAGGCCACGACGGGACCCGGCTCTGGTACGAGGAGTACGGCCAGGGCGAGCCGCTGGTGTTCGTGGCGAGCGCCATGCTCACCACCGACATGTGGGAGTACCAGATCCCCTACTTCGTCGAGCGGGGCTTTCGCTGCGTCGCGTTCGACCGGCGCGGACACGGCCGCTCGGACCGGCCCTCCGGCGGCTACGACACCGATGCGACCTCGGACGACCTGGCCGCCCTGCTGGACCACCTCGGGCTGGACGGGGTGACCTTGATCGGGCATTCGCTGGGCGGTGCGGAGGTCGCCCGCTATCTGGCCCGGCACGGTTCCGGGCGGGTCCGCCGGGCCGTGTTCCTCGCGGCGACCCTGCCGTTCATGAAGCGGACCGAGGACAACCCCGAGGGGCTGCCGGAGTCCGCCTTCGAGGAGTCGATGGCGCTGCTGCGGACCGACCGGCCCCGGTGGATGGCCCAACAGGCGCAGGTCTTCTTCGCCACCCACCTGGGCAACGACGTCCACCCCCTCATGGTCGACTTCACCATCCAGCAGGTGATGGCCTGCGCGCCGTACGCGACCCAGCAGGTGCAGCGGGCGGTCTTCCACACCGACCACCGGGCGGGGCTGCGCGAGATCGACGTCCCGACCCTGGTCGTGCACGGCGCGGCCGACTTCTCCGCGCCGATCGACGTCACCGGCCGGCGGACCGCGGAACTGATCCCGGGCGCCGTCTACAAGGAGTACCCGGACGCCGGCCACGGCCTCTACGCCAGCCACCACGCCCGGCTCAACGCGGACCTGTCGGAGTTCCTCAAGGACTGACGGCCGGCGGCCGGGTCCGGGGTCGGGCGGTGGCGGCCCGGCCGAAGAGCGGCGCGGGCGCGCGGCACCGGCGCGGTCGGCAGGGGGCGGTGCGCCGGGCGGCGCGAGACGGACGCCGGGTGGTCCCGCTCGGCCCGGACAACGCGGAACCGCCCCTCCCGAGCGGGGGAAGGGGCGGTTCCGTAGAGCGGTCCGGGGGCGCGGTCCTTTACAGGACGCGCACCGCGCCGGTGGGCATGTCGTAGCTGAGGGGGCGCTCGACGATGCCGGTGCTCGGGTTCTGGGCGCCGATGAAGTTGCCGTTCCCGACGTAGACGGCGACGTGGTAGGCGCTGCCGGCGCTGCCCCAGTAGAGGATGTCGCCGACCTGGAGGTTGCCGAGGCCGACCTGGGTGCCGGTGGTCGACTGGCTCTGCGAGACGCGCGGCAGGTCGATGCCGATCTGGGAGAACGCGGCCTGGGTCAGGCCGGAGCAGTCGTACGAGGACGGGCCGCTGGAGCCGAGCACGTACGCCTTGCCGAGCTGCGCCTTCAGGAAGGAGACGAGGGTGGAGACGCTGCCGCTGCTGCTGCCGGTGGAGGGGGCGTCGGAGACGGCGGAGAGCGCGGTGCGCGCGTCGGAGCGGGAGGCGCGGGCCTGCGCGGCTTCCTTGGCCTTGCGGGCCTCGTCGGCGGCCTTCTTCGCCTCGGCCTCGGCCTTGGCCTTCTTCTCCGCGGCGGCCTTCGCCTTGCCCGCGTCCTTGTCGGCCTTGGCGGCGGCCGCGTCCTGGAGCGCCTGCCGCTCGTAGCTGAAAGCGGCCTGCTGGGCGGCGTCGGCGCTCTTGGCGGCACTGGTGGCCAGCGCCGTCGTGATGGTAGGCATCTCCTGGGTCTCGGAGACGGGCTTCTCGGCGGCATTGGCCGGCACGGTCGCGCCGGTCACCGCGAGGGTGAGGAAGCCACCGGTCACGCCCGCACGCAGGGCCCGCGAGGACGCGGAGCGGCGGGGCTTCCGGTGGCTGGGTATGAGTGCGTTCGGGGACATGCCACCACGGCTATCAGGAGCCGCAGGTTGCTGCCAACAAAGGTGGAGTGCGCCACACTTGTCGTGTTCACGGCGAATAAAACGGACTTTTCGTCAGCTGCCGCGCCGCTGACGCGATGTCCGAATTTCGCGATCATGTTCCTACGCACGGCATTTGATGTCCGGCGCGGCCTCCGGGGGCGCTTATCACTTCTTGATCCGCCACGCCAAGGCTTCCCGGACGTCAAGGTCTTATGGCTCCAAGGCGCGTGGGATAGGTCACTCGTGAGTGTCCGTTATGTTCCCGTGACCGACCGTCGGCCGCCGGCCGGCCTCGCGCCGTCCCGGAGTTCCGCGGATCCACCCTCCGCTCGTGAACGGGAGCACGTACCGACGATCACGAGAGGGTCACGAGAGCATCACGTCTACGGCCGCCGCGCATATAGCAGTTGAAGCGCGTCCAGCGCCAATTTGCCTGCCCGGCCCACTCCTTGATAGTGAAACCAACGCGCTGACCAGCGGTAACCCCGGCGAATGTCACCTCTGGTGATCACTCGCGCGCTTCGTGTGCGGAGATCACCGGTCATCCGACTTCATGATCCTTCGTCAGGTGGTGAAGATCACAAAGGCGTTGGCTCACCCCGTGTCGCAGATCACAGACCGACGGGCATAAGATGCGGGCATCGGGCTTGTGAACTGCCTCACATATCCACGATCACCGTGTGGCAGCCGAGCCCGAGCGGACCGCCATCCAGTCATCGTCGACTGAAGGGAGCGAGGACGGTGAACGCTTACGCGCCCATCCTCGTACTGGGAGCCCTCGGGGCAGGCTTTGCGATCTTCTCCGTGGTCATGGCCACGCTCATCGGCCCCAGGCGCTACAACCGGGCCAAGCTCGAAGCGTACGAATGCGGAATCGAGCCCACGCCGCTTCCGTCCGGCGGTGGTCGCTTCCCGATCAAGTACTACCTGACGGCGATGCTCTTCATCGTCTTCGACATCGAGATCGTCTTCCTCTACCCCTGGGCGGTCAGCTTCGACGCCCTGGGACTGTTCGGGCTCGTCGAGATGCTCCTCTTCGCGCTCACCGTCTTCGTCGCCTACGCCTACGTCTGGCGTCGCGGCGGCCTGGAATGGGACTAGGGGGCACCAATGGGACTGGAAGAGAAGCTGCCCAGCGGCTTTTTGCTGACCACCGTCGAGCAGGCCGCGGGCTGGGTGCGCAAGTCATCGGTCTTCCCCGCGACCTTCGGGCTGGCCTGCTGCGCCATCGAGATGATGACCACCGGCGCCGGGCGCTACGACCTGGCCCGCTTCGGCATGGAGGTCTTCCGCGGCTCCCCGCGGCAGGCCGACCTGATGATCGTGGCCGGCCGGGTGAGCCAGAAGATGGCGCCCGTGCTGCGGCAGGTCTACGACCAGATGCCGAACCCGAAGTGGGTGATCTCCATGGGGGTTTGCGCCTCCTCGGGCGGCATGTTCAACAACTACGCGATCGTGCAGGGCGTCGACCACATCGTCCCCGTCGACATCTACCTGCCGGGCTGCCCGCCCCGCCCCGAGATGCTCATGGACGCCATCCTCAAGCTCCACAAGAAGATCCAGAGCAGCAAGCTCGGGGTCAACGCCGTGCAGGCGGCCCACGAGGAGGAGGCGGCGGCGCTCAGGGCACTCCCGCTGATCGAGATGGACCGCTCGTCAGAGAAGAAAGGGCTGCTGCGGTGAGCGAGCCGACGAACCCCGACGCCCAGGGCGCCCCCGACGAGGCCGTCCCGGCGCAGCGCGCGGACACCGGCGAGGTGATCGGGACCCGCCGCGGGATGTTCGGCGCCGCCAACGGCGGTGACACCACCGGTTACGGCGGCCTGGTCCGCACCGTCCGGCTGCCCGGCGCCAGCTCCCGCCCCTACGGCGGACCGGGCGGCACCGAGGGAGCCGGCCTCTTCGACGAGATCGCCGACGAGCTGGAGGGCGCCCTCGACGAACAGGGTCTGGTGCCCGAGAACGTCATCGAGAAGACCGTCGTCGACCGCGGCGAGCTGACCTTCCACATCCACCGGGAGTTCCTGCCGGTCACCGCGCGCACCCTGCGCGACGACCCCGCGCTCCGCTTCGAGCTGTGCACCGGGGTCAGCGGCGTCCACTACCCCGACGACAAGGGCCGCGAGCTGCACGCCGTCTACCACCTGCGCTCGATCACCCACAACCGGCTGATCCGGCTGGAGGTCGCCGCCCCGGACACCGACCCGCACCTGCCGTCGATCGTCGACGTCTACCCGACCAACGACTGGCACGAGCGCGAGACCTACGACTTCTTCGGCCTGATCTTCGACGGGCACCCGGCGCTCACCCGGATCATGATGCCGGACGACTGGCAGGGCTTCCCGCAGCGCAAGGACTACCCCCTCGGCGGCATCCCCGTCGAGTACAAGGGCGCGCAGATCCCGGCTCCCGACCAGCGGAGGTCGTACACCTGATGAGCACTCCCAGCGAGACGTCCCGGGCCACCCCCCGCGAGACCACCGAGGGCCCCGTCTACACCGTCACCGGTGGCGACTGGGACGAGATCGCCGCGGCCGCCGCCAAGTCCGACGACGAGCGGATCATCGTCAACATGGGGCCGCAGCACCCCTCCACCCACGGCGTGCTCCGGCTGATCCTGGAGATCGACGGCGAGACCGTCACCGAGGCCCGCTGCGGCATCGGCTACCTCCACACCGGCATCGAGAAGAACCTCGAATTCCGCACCTGGACGCAGGGCACGACGTTCGTGACGCGGATGGACTACCTCACGCCGTTCTTCAACGAGACGGCGTACTGCCTGGCCGTGGAGAAGCTGCTCGGCATCACCGACGACGTCCCGGACCGGGCCTCGGTGATCCGCGTGCTGCTGATGGAGCTCAACCGGCTCTCCTCCCACCTGGTGTGCATCGCCACCGGCGGCATGGAGCTCGGCGCCACCACGATCATGATCTACGGCTTCCGCGACCGGGAGCTGATCCTGGACATCTACGAGCTGATCACCGGCCTGCGGATGAACCACGCCTACATCCGCCCCGGCGGCCTCGCCCAGGACCTGCCGGCCGGCGCCGTCGACCAGGTCCGCGCCTTCGTCAAGAAGATGCACAAGAACATGGCCGAGTACGACAAGCTCGCCACCGGCAACCCGGTCTTCAAGGCGCGCATGGAGGGCATCGGCTACCTCGACCTGGCCGGCTGTATGGCCACCGGAGCCACCGGGCCCCTCGTCCGGTCCGCCGGACTGCCCCATGACCTGCGCAAGACGCAGCCGTACTGTGGATACGAGAACTACGACTTCGAGGTGCCGACAGCCGACACCTGCGATGCCTACGGCCGGTTCCTGATCCGGCTGGAGGAGATGCGCCAGTCGCTGAGGATCGTCGAACAGTGCCTGGACCGGCTGGAGCCGGGGCCGGTGATGGTCGCCGACAAGAAGATCGCCTGGCCCGCCCAGTTGGCCCTCGGCCCCGACGGCCTCGGCAATTCCCTGGACCACATCAAGAAGATCATGGGCACCTCGATGGAGGCCCTGATCCACCACTTCAAGCTGGTGACGGAGGGCTTCCGGGTCCCACCGGGACAGGCGTACACCGCCGTCGAGTCGCCCAAGGGCGAGCTGGGCGTGCACGTGGTCAGCGACGGCGGCACCCGCCCCTACCGGGTGCACTTCCGCGACCCCTCGTTCACCAACCTGCAGGCCATGGCAGCGATGTGCGAGGGCGGCCAGGTCGCCGACGTCATCGTCGCCGTCGCGTCCATCGACCCCGTGATGGGAGGCGTCGACCGGTGAACGCCACTCCGGCACCCAAGGACGTCCAGCTGGGCATGCCCCGGCTTCCGGCACCCGACTACCCGGCCGACGTCAAGGCCCGGCTCGCCGCGGACGCGAAGGAGGTGATCGCCCGCTACCCCGACTCCCGCTCGGCGCTGCTGCCGCTGCTCCACCTCGTCCAGGCCGAGGAAGGCTGTGTCACCCGCACCGGCGTCCGCTTCTGCGCCGAGCAGCTCGACCTGACCACCGCCGAGGTCACCGCGGTCTCGACCTTCTACTCCATGTACCGCCGCAAGCCCGGCGGCGACTACCAGGTCGGGGTCTGCACCAACACCCTGTGCGCGGTGATGGGCGGCGACGCCATCTTCGAGGAACTCCAGGAGCACCTCGGCGTCGGCAACGGCGAGACCACCGAGGACGGCACGGTCACCCTCGAACACATCGAGTGCAACGCCGCCTGCGACTTCGCCCCCGTCGTGATGGTCAACTGGGAGTTCTTCGACAACCAGACGCCCCGCTCCGCCCGGCAGCTCGTCGACGACCTGCGGGCCGGCCGGACCGTCGAACCCACCCGCGGCGCCCCGCTCTGCTCCTTCAAGGAGACCGCCCGGATCCTCGCCGGCTTCCCCGACGGCCGGTCCGGTGCCGTCGGGGCGACCGGCGGTGCCGGACCCGCCTCCCTGGTCGGACTGCGGCTGGCCCGGGGCGAGACCCCGCCCGGTCACGCCGGTCACGTCGTCGCCCCGCGCGGCACCGCGGACGGCCCGTCCGGTGAGCCGCCGTCCGGGCGGCCCGACGACGCACCGCAGCAGACCTCGGCCGCCGACCCCGGCCACCCGGCCGGTCCTGCATCCGAGGAGGGGGAGTGATGACCGTGGCAGCCGAGTTCGGCGGGGCCCCCGGGCCGCACGCCGGAGGAACGACCAGTCCGGAGAAGGTCCTCGCCCCCGTCCTGTCCGCCTTCTGGGACGCCCCCGAGTCCTGGACGCTGGAGACCTACCTGCGCCACGACGGCTACGAAGGCGCCCGCAAGGCCCTCGCGATGGCCCCGGACGACGTCATCGCCTACGTCAAGGACTCCGGGCTCCGCGGCCGCGGCGGCGCCGGCTTCCCGACCGGCATGAAGTGGCAGTTCATCCCGCAGGGCGACGGCAAACCGCACTACCTCGTGGTCAACGCCGACGAGTCGGAGCCCGGGACCTGCAAGGACATCCCGCTCCTCTTCGCCAACCCGCACTCCCTCATCGAGGGGATCGTGATCGCCGCTCACGCGATCCGCTCGAACCACGCCTTCATCTATCTGCGCGGTGAGGTCGTGCCCGTGCTGCGCCGGCTGCACGAGGCCGTGCGCGAGGCGTACGTGGCGGGCTTCCTCGGCAAGGGCGTCCTCGGCTCGGGCCTCGACCTGGACGTCACGGTGCACGCGGGCGCCGGCGCGTACATCTGCGGTGAGGAGACCGCGCTGCTGGATTCCCTGGAAGGTCGTCGCGGCCAACCCCGTCTGCGACCCCCCTTCCCCGCCGTGGCCGGCCTCTACGCCTGCCCCACTGTGGTGAACAACGTCGAATCCATCGCCTCGGTTCCCGCGATCCTCAACCGGGGCAAGGAGTGGTTCAGGTCGATGGGCAGCGAGAAGTCCCCGGGCTTCACGCTCTACTCGCTCAGCGGCCACGTCGCCAACCCCGGCCAGTACGAAGGCCCGTTGGGCATCACCCTGCGCCAGCTGCTCGACATCAGCGGCGGGATGCGCCCCGGCCACCGGCTGAAGTTCTGGACGCCGGGCGGCTCCTCCACCCCGATGTTCACCGAGGAGCACCTCGACGTCCCGCTCGACTACGAGGGCGTCGGCGCGGCCGGCTCGATGCTCGGCACCAAGGCGCTGCAGTGCTTCGACGAGACCACCTGCGTGGTCCGGGCGGTCACCCGCTGGACCGAGTTCTACGCCCACGAGTCCTGCGGCAAGTGCACTCCGTGCCGTGAAGGGACGTACTGGCTGGTGCAGTTGCTCCGGGACCTCGAAGCGGGCCGCGGCCGGCTGACCGACCTCGACAAGCTCGCCGACATCGCCGACAACATCAACGGCAAGTCCTTCTGCGCCCTCGGCGACGGCGCCGCCTCGCCGATCTTCTCCTCGCTCAAGTACTTCCGCGCGGAGTACGAGGAGCACGTCACCGGCAAGGGCTGCCCCTTCGACCCCGCCAAGTCGACCCTCTGGGCCGGCAACGACGCTCACCTGGGGGTGAACGCATGACCATGCTCCAGCCAAGCAGCGGCCCTGCCGCGGGCCAGCGCCCCGACGGGGGCGGTGCGGCGGCGGTGCCACCGGAGGACCTCGTCACCCTGACGATCGACGGCATCGAGATCTCCGTCCCCAAGGGGACGCTGGTCATCCGGGCCGCCGAACTCCTCGGCATCGAGATCCCGCGCTTCTGCGACCACCCGCTGCTGGACCCGGCGGGCGCCTGCCGGCAGTGCATCGTCGAGGTCGAGGGCCAGCGCAAGCCGATGGCCTCCTGCACCATCACCTGCACCGACGGGATGGTGGTCCGCACCCAGCTGACCTCCCCGGTGGCCGAGAAGGCGCAGCGCGGTGTGATGGAGCTGCTGCTGATCAACCACCCGCTCGACTGCCCGGTCTGCGACAAGGGCGGCGAGTGCCCGCTGCAGAACCAGGCGATGCAGGTCGGTGACCCCGACTCCCGCTTCGAGGGCAGGAAGCGTACCTACGAGAAGCCGGTGCCGATCTCCACGCAGGTGCTGCTGGACCGCGAGCGGTGCGTGCTGTGCGCGCGGTGCACCCGCTTCAGCAACCAGATCGCCGGCGACCCGATGATCGAACTGATCGAGCGCGGCGCCCTCCAGCAGGTCGGCACCGGTGAGGGCGACCCCTTCGAGTCGTACTTCTCCGGGAACACCATCCAGATCTGCCCGGTGGGCGCGCTCACCTCCGCCGCGTACCGCTTCCGCTCCCGCCCCTTCGACCTGGTCTCCTCGCCGTCGGTGTGCGAGCACTGCGCGGGCGGCTGCGCGACCCGGACCGACCACCGGCGCGGCAAGGTGCTGCGGCGGCTGGCGGCGGACGACCCCGAGGTCAACGAGGAGTGGATCTGCGACAAGGGGCGGTTCGCCTTCCGGTACGCGCAGGCGCGCGACCGGCTGACGCACCCCCTGGTGCGCAATGCCGAGTCCGGTGAACTGGAGCCGGCGAGCTGGCCCGCCGCGCTGGACGCCGCGGCGCGCGGCCTGGCCGCCGCCCGGGGCCGGGCCGGCGTGCTGACCGGCGGCCGGCTGACCGTCGAGGACGCCTACGCCTACGCCAAGTTCGCCCGGGTCGCGCTGCACACCAACGACATCGACTTCCGGGCCCGGCCGCACAGCGCCGAGGAGGCCGACTTCCTGGCGGCCCGGGTCGCCGGCCGCGGCCGGGACCTGGACGGCAGCGGCGTCACCTACACCTCGCTGGAGCAGGCGCCCGCGGTCCTGCTGGCCGGGATCGAGGCGGAGGAGGAGGCGCCCGGCGTCTTCCTGCGGCTGCGCAAGGCACACCGCCGGCACGGCCAGCGCACCTGGGGGCTGGCCGGCCACGCCACCCGCGGGTTGATCAAGGCCGGCGGGACGCTGCTGCCCGCGGCGCCCGGTACGGAGACCGAATGGCTGGACGCCTTGGCGGGTGGGGTCGGCCTGGACGGTGAAGGGCGCGCCGCGGCCGAGGCGTTGCGCGCGGACGGCGCGGTGATCGTCGTCGGCGAGCGGCTGGCGACGGTGCCCGGGGCGCTGACCGCCGCGCTCCGCACCGCCACCGCCACCGGCGCCCACCTGGTGTGGATTCCGCGCCGGGCGGGTGAGCGCGGTGCCGTCGAGGCCGGTGCGCTGCCCGGGCTGCTGCCCGGTGGCCGACCGGCCACCGACCCGGTGGCCCGGGACGAGGTCGCCGCCGCCTGGGGTGTGGCCGCGCTGCCGCACCGGCACGGCCGGGACACCGGCCAGATCATCGAGGCCGCGGCCACCGGTGAGCTGGGCGCCCTGCTGGTGGCGGGCGTGGAGGTGGCCGACCTGCCCGATCCGGCGCGGGCGCTGACCGCGCTGGACGAGGTCGGATTCCTGGTCAGCCTGGAGCTGCGGCCCTCCCGGGTCACCGAGCGGGCGGACGT
Organism: Streptomyces sp. CB02959; assembly: GCF_002803155.1. Lineage (GTDB taxonomy): Bacteria > Actinomycetota > Actinomycetes > Streptomycetales > Streptomycetaceae > Streptomyces. The sequence continues at coordinate 126,766 of NZ_NNBP01000018.1, read as the reverse complement.
GGTCCTCCCGGTGGCGGCGGTGGTGGAGAAGGCCGGCACGTTCCTCAACTGGGAGGGCCGGGCCCGGTCGTTCGAGGCCGCGCTCAAGCCGGACCAGATGACCCGGCGGCAGCTGCCGCCGGACGCCCGGGTCCTCCAGATGCTCGCCGACGCGATGACGGAGGGCGCCGGCGGCTCCGCCGCGGGCGCCCTGGACCTGCCGGACGTCCACGCCGTGCGGCGGGAGGTGGACCGGATCGGCGGCTGGCGCGGCCCGTACGGCGGCGAACCGGTCGAGACGGGGCGGCCGTTGCCCCGCCCGACCGCCGGTGAGGCCGTCCTGGCCGGGCACCGCCTGCTGTTGGACCAGGGGCTGCTTCAGGAAGGCGACGAGGCGCTGGCCGGCACCCGGCACGCGGCGGTCGCCCGCCTGTCGCCGGCCACCGCCCAGGAGACCGGAGTGCGGGACGGCGACCCGCTGGTGGTCACCGGGCCGGCCGGTTCGGTCCGGCTGCCGCTCCAGGTCACGCCGATGCCCGACCGCGTGGTGTGGCTGCCGCTGAATTCCGTGGGCGGGGGCGTCGCCGCCGACACCGGGGCGCACCCCGGTGAGCTGGTGAAGGTCTCCGCAGTCCCCGGTACGCCGGTGCCGGCCAAGGAGGTGGACGCATGATGCAGCATCCCGGTTTTCCGGTGGCCGCGCTGGCCGCCCAGGAGGACCTGTCGATGTTCGGGCGCGACCCGTGGTGGCTGGTCGTCATCAAGGCGGTGTTCTGCTTCGCGTTCCTGATGCTGACGGTGCTGTTCTCGATCGTCTGGGAACGAAAGGTCGTCGCCTGGATGCAGCTGCGGATCGGCCCCAACCGGCACGGGCCCTGGGGGATGCTCCAGTCCCTGGCCGACGGCATCAAGTTGATGCTGAAGGAGGACCTGATCGTCCGGCGCGCCGACAAGGCGGTGTACATCCTGGCGCCGATCGTGGCGGCGATCCCGGCCTTCATGGCGATCGCGGTGATCCCCTTCGGCCCGTCGGGCAACGAGATCTCGATCTTCGGCCACCGCACCCCGATGCAGCTCACCGACCTCCCGATCGGCGTCCTCTACATCCTGGCCACGGCCTCGGTCGGCATCTACGGCATCGTGCTGGCGGGTTGGTCGTCCGGTTCGACGTACCCGCTGCTGGGCGGTCTGCGCTCGTGCGCGCAGATGATCTCGTACGAGATCGCGATGGGCGCGGCGTTCGCGTCGGTCTTCCTCTACTCCGGGTCGATGTCGACGTCGACGATCGTGGAGTCGCAGCAGAACAAGTGGTACGTGCTGCTGCTGCCGGTGTCGTTCCTCATCTACATCGTGACGATGGTGGGGGAGACCAACCGCGCGCCGTTCGACATGCCGGAGTCCGAGGGCGACCTCGTCGGCGGCTTCAACACCGAGTACTCGTCCATCAAGTTCGCGATGTTCATGCTCGCCGAGTACGTCAACATGGTCACCGTCTCGTCGGTGGCGGTCACCCTCTTCCTCGGCGGTTGGCGGGCGCCCTGGCCGATCTCGACGTTCTGGGAGGGCGCGAACCACGGCTGGTGGCCGATGCTCTGGTTCGTCCTCAAGGTGCAGCTGCTGCTGTTCTTCTTCATCTGGCTGCGCGGCACCCTTCCACGGGTCCGCTACGACCAGCTGATGCGGCTGGGCTGGAAGGTCCTCATCCCGGTGTCGATGGTGTGGCTGCTGCTCGTCGCCACCGTCCGGGCGCTGAAGAACGAGGGCTACGACTTCTCCCAGATCGTGCTGTACGTGGGCGGCAGCGCGGTGGGGCTGCTGCTGATCTCGCTGGTCGTGGACTTCTTCCGGCGCGTGGAGCCGGAGGAGGAGACCGACGGCGACACCGCCTTCGACCCGATGGCCGGCGGGTTCCCCGTTCCGCCGCTGCCCGGGCAGACCCTGCCACCGGTGCCGCGCAGGCGTCCCCGCCGTGACGGGGAGTTGATTGTCAGTGGTCGGGTGGACACTGTGAGTGACGGAGATGAGAGCGACGGAAAGGGGGGCGACGGTGCCTGAGTTCCAGAACCCGGTGGCCGGCTTCGGCGTGACCTTCAAGGCCATGTTCAAGAAGCGGCTGACCGAGCAGTACCCCGAGGAGAAGAAGCCGACGGCGCCGCGCTTCCACGGCCGGCACCAGCTCAACCGGCATCCGGACGGGCTGGAGAAGTGCATCGGCTGCGAGCTGTGCGCCTGGGCCTGTCCGGCGGACGCGATCTACGTCGAGGGTGCCGACAACACCGACGAGGAGCGCTACTCCCCGGGCGAGCGGTACGGCGCGGTCTACCAGATCAACTACCTCCGCTGCATCCTGTGCGGCCTGTGCGTGGAGGCCTGCCCGACCCGCGCGCTCACCATGACCAACGAGTACGAACTCGCCGACCGGTCCCGGGAATCGCTCATCTACACCAAGGAAGAGCTGCTCGTGGGCCTGTCGGAGGGGATGGTCGACTCCCCGCACGCGATCCACCCGGGCATGACCGACCGGGACTACTACAGCGGGCTGGTGACGGAGGCCGCGCCGGGCACGGTCCGGCAGGTCGCGGTGTCCAAGGGCGAGCGGCCCGAGGACGCCCCGGCCGAGCCCGCACAAGAGCAGAACGCCGCGGGCAAGGAGGCGCACGCATGACGGGCCTCGCCGCCGCGGCCTCCTCGGGGGAGGCCGTGCAGTTCTGGATCCTGGGGATCGTCGCCGTGGCCGGCGCGCTGTGCACGATCCTGATGAAGCGGGCGGTGCACAGCGCCCTTTCGCTCGCCGGGACCATGATCGTCCTGGCGGTCTTCTATCTGGCCAACGGCGCGTACTTCCTCGGCATCGTGCAGATCGTGGTCTACACCGGCGCGATCATGATGCTGTTCCTGTTCGTCGTGATGCTGGTCGGCGTCACCGCGGCGGACTCCCTCAAGGAGACCCTCAAGGGCCAGCGCTGGCTCGCCGCCGGACTGGGCGTCGGCTTCGGCATCCTGCTGATCGCCGGGATCGGCAACGCCTCGCTCAAGGAGTTCAACGGCCTGGGCGACGCCAACGCCGGCGGCAATGTGCAGGGCCTGGCCGCGCTGATCTTCACCAAGTACGTCTTCGCCTTCGAGCTCACCGGCGCGCTGCTGATCAGCGCGGTGGTCGGCGCGATGGTGCTCACCCACCGGGAGCGCACCGAGCGCGCCAAGACCCAGCGGGAGCTGTCCGAGGCCCGCATCCGCGAGGGCAAGCAGGTGACGCCGCTGCCCGCACCGGGTGTCTACGCCCGGCACAACGCCGTCGACATCCCCGGTCTGCTGCCGGACGGCACCCCGTCCGAGCTGACGGTCAGTCCGACGCTGCGGGAGCGCGGCCAGGTCCGGGACGTCTCCGGCCAGTCGCTGGCCGAACTCAAGGCGCTGGAGCAGCGGTCCGAGGAGTGGCTGGGGCGGGAGTCCGGCCGCCCGGGCAAGAAGCGGCCCGGCCCCGCGGCACCGAAGGAGGGCGCCCAGAAATGAGCCCGGTCTACTACCTCTACCTCGCCGCCCTGCTGTTCACCATCGGTGCGGCCGGCGTGCTGATCAGGCGGAACGCCATCGTGGTGTTCATGTGCATCGAGCTGATGCTGAACGCCTGCAACCTCGCCTTTGTCACCTTCTCGCGGATGCACGGGAATCTGGACGGCCAGATCATCGCCTTCTTCACGATGGTCGTCGCCGCGGCGGAGGTCGTGGTCGGCCTGGCCATCATCGTGTCGATCTTCCGCACCCGTCATTCGGCCTCGGTCGACGACGCCAGCCTGATGAAGCTGTAAGGGGTCGCACAAAGTGGAGAACTTGATCGCGCTGCTCGTCGCGGCACCGCTGGTCGGTGCGGCCCTGCTGCTGTGCGGCGGTAAACGCCTGGACCGCACCGGCCACTGGATCGGCTCGCTCCTCGCGGTGGCCTCGTTCGCCGTCGCGGTGGTGCTCTTCGTCGACATGCTCGGCAAGGGCGCCGAGCACCGGGCGCTGCACCAGCACCTGTTCAGCTGGATCCCGGTCGGTGGATTCCGGGCCGATCTCGCCTTCCAGCTCGACCAGCTGTCGATGACCTTCGTCCTGCTGATCACGGGTGTCGGCTCACTGATCCACATCTATTCGATCGGCTACATGGAGCACGACGAGCGGCGCCGCCGCTTCTTCGGCTACCTCAATCTCTTCCTGGCGGCGATGCTGCTGCTCGTCCTCGCCGACAACTACCTCCTGCTGTACGTCGGTTGGGAGGGCGTGGGCCTGGCCTCGTACCTGCTCATCGGGTTCTGGCAGCACAAGCCCAGTGCGGCCACCGCCGCGAAGAAGGCGTTCCTGGTCAACCGCGTCGGCGACATGGGCCTGTCCATCGCGATCATGCTGATGTTCACGACGTTCGGCACGTTCGCCTTCGGGCCGGTGCTCTCCGCGACCGGCGCTGTGACATCGGGCGCTGCCGCGCCGGGCTCCGAGGGGAAGCTGACCGCCATCGGGCTGGTGCTGCTGCTGGCCGCCTGCGGCAAGTCGGCGCAGGTGCCGCTGCAGTCCTGGCTGGGCGATGCGATGGAGGGCCCGACCCCGGTGTCGGCGCTGATCCACGCCGCCACGATGGTCACCGCCGGGGTGTACCTGATCACCCGCTCCGGCGCGATCTTCAACGCCGCGCCGGACGCGCAGACCGCCGTGGTCGCGGTCGGCGCGGTCACCCTGCTGTTCGGTGCGATCGTCGGTTGCGCCAAGGACGACATCAAGAAGGCGCTGGCCGGTTCGACGATGTCGCAGATCGGCTACATGGTCCTGGCCGCCGGTCTGGGCCCGATCGGCTACGCCTTCGCGATCATGCACCTGGTCACCCACGGCTTCTTCAAGGCGGGCCTCTTCCTCGGCGCAGGTTCCGTGATGCACGGGATGAACGACGAGGTGGACATGCGCCGTTACGGCGGACTGCGAAAGTACATGCCGGTCACCTTCGTCACCTTCGGGCTCGGGTACCTGGCCATCATCGGCTTCCCCGGGCTGTCCGGCTTCTTCTCCAAGGACAAGATCATCGAGGCGGCGTTCGCCCGCGGCGGCACCGAGGGCTGGATCCTCGGCGGCGCGGCCCTGCTGGGCGCCGCGATCACCGCGTTCTACATGACGCGGGTGATGCTGATGACGTTCTTCGGCGAGAAGCGCTGGGACCCGCAGGAGTTCCACCCGCACGAGTCGCCGAAGGTGATGACGATCCCGATGATCGTGCTGGCCATCGGCTCGGTCTTCGCGGGCGGGCTGTTCAGCGCGGGCGACTCCTTCGTCCGCTGGCTGGAGCCGGTCACCTCCTTCGCGCACGGCCACTCCCCGGTGAGCGCCGGGGTGGTCACCGGAGCCACCATGGTGGTGCTGCTCATCGGCGTAGGCATCGCCTGGCTGATGTACGGCCGCAAGCCGGTCCCGGCCACCGCCCCGCGCGGTTCGCTGCTCACCCGGGCGGCCCGCCGCGATCTGCTCCAGGACGACTTCAACCACGTGGTCCTGGTGCGCGGCGGCGAGCATCTGACCCGCACGCTGGTCTATCTCGACCACTCCCTGGTGGACGGCGCGGTCAACGGCACGGCGGCCTCGATGGGCGGACTCTCCAGCCGGCTGCGCCAGTTGCAGACCGGCTTCGTCCGCTCCTACGCGGTCCAGATGCTGGGCGGGGCCGCCGTTCTCGTCGCCGCGACCCTGCTGATGAGGGGTGTCTGAGCCATGTCGTTTCCCCTGCTGACGGCGACCGCCGCGGTACCGGCGATCGGTGCGATCGCCACCGCCGCGGTGCCCGCCGCCAAGCGCACCGCCGCCAAGTGGCTGGCGCTGCTGTTCTCGCTGGCCACGCTGGCGCTGGCGCTGGTGATCGCGGTGCGCTTCGACCCCGGTGCCAAGGGGCCGTTCCAGCTCACCGAATCCCATGCCTGGATCCGGGACTTCGGGGTCCGGTACGACCTCGGCGTGGACGGCATCGCGGTCGCCCTGATCGCGCTGACCGCGCTGCTGATCCCGTTCGTCATCCTGGCCGGCTGGCACGACGCCGACCCGCTGGAGGGCGCGGAGCCCAATCGCCGCTGGCGGCCCACCCAGGGCTTCTTCGCGCTGATCCTGGCCGTCGAGGCGATGGTGGTGCTCTCCTTCGAGGCCACCGACGTCTTCCTCTTCTACGTCTTCTTCGAAGCCATGCTGATCCCGATGTACTTCCTCATCGGCGGCTTCGGGGACCGGGCCGGCGGACGGGGCGAGCAGCAGGCCGCCGCCCAGCGTTCGTACGCCGCGGTGAAGTTCCTGCTCTACAACCTCGTCGGCGGTCTGATCATGCTGGCCGCGGTGATCGGGCTGTACGCCGTCACCGCCCACCAGTTGGGCACCGGCACCTTCTCGCTCCAGCAGATCGTCGACGCCCGGGCGTCCGGCGCGCTGAGCATCGGCACCGGCACCGAGCGGCTGCTCTTCCTCGGCTTCTTCTTCGCCTTCGCGGTGAAGGCCCCGCTGTGGCCGCTGCACACCTGGCTGCCCAACGCCATGGGCGAGGCGACCTCCCCGGTCGCGGTGCTGATCACCGCGGTCGTCGACAAGGTCGGCACCTTCGCGATGCTCCGCTTCTGCCTCCAGCTCTTCCCGGAGGCCAGCAGCTGGGCCACTCCGGTGATCCTGGCGCTGGCGCTGATCAGCATCGTCTACGGCGCGCTGCTCGCGGTCGGCCAGCGGGACATCAAGCGGCTGATCGCCTACGCCTCGATCTCGCACTTCGGCTTCATCATCCTGGGCATCTTCGCGATGACCTCCCAGGGCCAGGGCGGCGCGACGCTCTACATGGTCAACCACGGCATCTCGACCGCCGCGCTGATGCTGGTGGCCGGCTTCCTGATCAGCCGCCGTGGCTCGCGGCTGATCGCGGACTACGGCGGCGTCCAGAAGGTCGCCCCGGTCCTCGCCGGCACCTTCCTGGTCGGCGGTCTGGCCACCCTGTCGCTGCCCGGCCTGGCCCCGTTCGTCAGTGAATTCCTGGTCCTGGTCGGCACGTTCAGCCGCTATCCGGCGGTCGGGATCATCGCCACCTTCGGCATCGTCCTGGCCGCGCTCTACGTCCTCGTGCTGTACCAGCGGACGATGACCGGCCCGGTCAAGGCGGAGGTCGGGAAGATGCCCGACCTGAAGGCGCGGGAGCTGGTGGTGGTCGTGCCGCTGATCGCGCTGCTGCTCTTCCTCGGGGTGTATCCCAAGCCGCTCACCGACATCGTCAATCCGGCGGTCCAGCACACCCTGTCCGTCGTGGACAAGCAGGATCCCAAGCCCAGCGTGCAGGTGGACGCCGTGCCCGGTGGAGGCCGGCACGGCCAGACCGCGCACTCCCAAGACGCGGAGGCCGCGAAGTGAGTTCCGTGGCGAGTGTCCACAGCCTGTGGACAGCGGCGGCCGGGACGCCGGGCAAGATCCCGGCCCCGCAGATCGAGTACGTACAGCTGTCGCCGACGCTCATCATCCTGGGCGCCGCGGTCGTCGGCGTCCTGATCGAGGCGTTCCTGCCGCGCCGCGGCCGCTACTACGCGCAGCTGCTGCTGTCCGTGGTGGCGCTGGCCGCCGCGTTCGCCGCGGTGATCGGCCTGGCGGCGGGCGGCTTCGGCTCGTCCAAGGCGCATCTGGCCGCGATGGGCGCGATCGCGGTGGACGGCCCGGCGCTGTTCCTTCAGGGCACGATCCTGCTGGTGTCGCTGATCGCGGTCTTCACCTTCGCCGAGCGGCGGCTGGACCCGGCGGCACACGGCAAGCGGGTGGACTCCTTCGCCGCGCAGGCCGCGGCGGTCCCCGGCGGGGAGGCCGAACAGACCGCGGTCAAGGCCGGGTTCACCACCACCGAGGTCTTCCCGATCCTGCTCTTCGCGGTCGGCGGCATGCTGGTCTTCCCGGCCGCCAACGACCTGCTGACCCTCTTCATCGCTCTGGAGGTCTTCTCCCTCCCGCTGTACATCCTGTGCGCGCTGGCCCGCCGCCAGCGGCTGCTCTCGCAGGAGTCCGCGGTGAAGTACTTCCTCCTCGGGGCCTTCTCCTCGGCCTTCCTGCTGTTCGGCGTGGCCCTGCTCTACGGCTACGCCGGCACCGTGACGTACGCCGGGATCGCCGAGGTGATCTCGGACGGCGCCCGGCAGGTCGACCCGGCGCTGGCCGGCACGATGGGCAATGACGCGCTGCTGCTGATCGGTGGGGCGCTGGTGCTGATGGGCCTGCTGTTCAAGGTCGGCGCGGTGCCCTTCCACATGTGGACGCCGGACGTCTACCAGGGCGCCCCCACCCCGGTGACGGGCTTCATGGCGGCCGCCACCAAGGTCGCCGCGTTCGGCGCGCTGCTGCGGCTACTGTACGTGGCCCTGCCCGGCATGCGCTGGGACTGGCGGCCGGTGATGTGGGGCGTGGCGATCCTGACGATGCTGGGCGGTGCGGTCCTGGCCATCACCCAGACCGACATCAAGCGGCTGCTGGCCTACTCCTCCATCGCGCACGCCGGGTTCATCCTCGCCGGTGTCATCGCCGCCAGCCAGGACGGCATCTCCTCGGTGCTCTTCTATCTGGCGGCGTACTCCTTCGTCACGCTCGGCGCGTTCGCCGTGGTGACGCTGGTCCGGGACGCCGGCGGCGAGGCCACCCACCTGTCCAAGTGGGCCGGGCTCGGGCGGCGTTCGCCCCTGGTGGCCGCGGTCTTCGCGGTCTTCCTGCTGGCCTTCGCGGGCATCCCGCTGACGTCCGGCTTCGCCGGGAAGTTCGCGGTGTTCAAGGCGGCGGCGGAGAGCGGCGCGGGCTGGCTGGTGGTGGTCGGTGTGATCTCCTCGGCGATCGCGGCGTTCTTCTACATCCGGGTGATCGTGCTGATGTTCTTCAGCGAGCCGAAGGCGGACGGTCCGACGGTCGCGGTGCCCAGCGTGCTGACGTCCACCGCCATCGCGGTCGGTGTCGCGGCCACGCTGGTGCTGGGTGTGGCACCGCAGTACTTCCTCGACCTGGCCGGGCACGCGGGGGTCTTCATCCGCTGATCCGCCCGCCAGGCGCACGGCCGCCGCCCGGTGCCCCGGAAGGGGGCGCCGGGCGGCGGCCGTTGCGCCGCGGTACGGGGCCGCGGTCAGCTCTTGGGCATATCCGGGATCTTCGGCAGGTCCGGGATCTTGATGCTGCCGTCGTCGGTCTTGGTGTACTCGTCGGTCGGGCCGCCCTTCCAGCGGACGGTCAGGGTCTTGCCGTCCGCGCCGGGCTTGAGGGTGCCCATGGTGCGGGTGGTGTCGCCGTCGGTGCACTTGAGGACGGCCATGGCCATCCCGGCCATCTTCTCGACCTTGCCCATGCACGCGGCCTTGTGCCCGTTGCTGAACGCGACGGTGCCCTGGGCCACCACCAGGACCAGCGGGCTGGCGGGCGTGCCGCCCTTCCAGGCGCCCTCGACGGCGGTGGGGTCCGCGGCCTTGCCGTCGCCGCCGCCCGCGGCCGTCGGGGTGGCCTCCGGAGCCTTGCTCGGGGCGCTCGCGTCCTTGCCGCTGCCGCCGCTGCTTCCGCAACCGCTGAGCAGCAGCGCGGCGATGGTGGCCGCCCCGGCGAACTGCGCTGCCTTGCGCACGTACGTCTCCTCCGTTGTGGGACAGGGAGACGTGAGGCTAGCAGCGGGCCGGGGCGGCCGGCGGGTGAGCGACGCGGTCAGCCGGCCCGCCGCGGCTCGCGGCGGGCCGCGCGGTGTCCGTTGCCCGGCGGCAGCTCCTCGGGGAGGGCGAGCGGAGGCGCCGGGCGGGGGGTCACGCCGGGAACTCCCGGGCGGGCAGCACCCGGCCGGTGACCTCGCCGAGCCCGATCCGGGCGCCGTCCGGGCCGGGTGCCCAGGCGGTGAGGGTGATCTCGTCGCCGTCCTGGAGGTAGGGGCCCTTGCCCTGGGTGAGCTCCAGCAGGCAGCCGAGCTGGTCGGGTTCGGGCCCGGAGACGGTGCCGGAGGCGTAGAGGTCGCCGGTGCGCAGCGAGGCGCCGTTGACGGTCATGTGGGCCAACTGCTGGGCGGCCGTCCAGTACATCGCGGCGAACGGCGGGCGGGAGATCACCTCGCCGTTGAGCCGCACCTCGATCCGCAGGTCGAGGCCGCCCGGCTCGGCGGCGGTGTCGTCCAGGTACGGCAGCGCCGGTACGTCCCGGGCGGGCGGCGCGGTGCGGGCCGCGTCGAAGGCGTCGAGCGGGGTGATCCAGGCGGAGACGGAGGTCGCGAAGGACTTGCCGAGGAACGGGCCGAGCGGCACGTACTCCCAGGCCTGGATGTCGCGTGCGGACCAGTCGTTGACCAGGCAGACGCCGAAGACGTGGTCCCGGAAGGCGTCCAGGCCGACCGGCGCGTGGAGCGCGGAGGGCGTGCCGACGACGAAGCCGACCTCGGCCTCGATGTCCAGGCGGGTGGACGGGCCGAAGAGCGGCGCGGCGTCGGCCGGGGTCTTGCGCTGGCCGTGCGGCCGCACCACCGGGGTGCCGGAGACGACGACGGTGCCGGCCCGGCCGTGGTAACCGATCGGCAGGTGCTTCCAGTTGGGCGGCAGGGCGGCGCCGTCGGGGCGGAAGATCCGGCCGACGTTGGTGGCGTGGTGCTCGCTGGAGTAGAAGTCGACGTAGTCGGCGACCTCGAAGGGCAGGTGGAGGGTGAGGCCGTCGTCCAACGGGCGCAGCAGCGGGGCCACCGCGGTGCGGTGCGCGGGGTCGGTCAGGGCGGTGCGGACCGCCGCGTGGACCTTCTGCCAGACGGGGCGGCCGGCGGCCAGCAGCGGGTTGAGGGTGGCGGCGGTGAGCAGTGCGGCGTGCGGCGCGGGGACGACGTCGGGCAGGGCGTCGGGCAGGGCGGCCAGGTCCAGGACGTGGCGGCCGTAGCGGACGCCGAGCCGGCGCAGGCCGGGCGCGTCGGCGGTGCTGAAGACGCCGTAGGGGAGGGTGTGCGGGCCGAAGGGGTCGCCTTCCGCCAGATCGAACGGGCTCTGCTCGGGCATGGAGTCTGCTCCTCGCGTTCGTCGTCGCCGGTGGGCGGCCGGCCGATGGGGTGTCCCCTGCTCGAACCGCGTGGAGAGCCTGGGGAGAGGTGCCCCGTGGACCGGTGGGTCCGCGATCAGGGTACGGCCGGTGGCGATCAGTGGGGTGGTCCTCGGCCGGGAACGGGCGGTCCCGGGCCGGGAAGTGCCGGGCGGGGCGGCGGGGCCGGGGCGCAGCGGGCCGCCGAAGCCGGGAAATACCTTGCCGTACTGTGCAATTCGGTCACGCTGCGCCTGGTGGTGGAAGTGGTCGGAGCGGTCGCGGTGGTCGAAGTGGTCGTGGGGGGAGCGGGGGCGCGGTGTCCGGGGCGGTGGAAGTGGCGGCCGGGAGCGATATACGGACATTGCTCACTCCGCTCCCTACCGGGGAGAGTGAACGGCGATATGCGGCCGACGGGGCGTCCGCGGCCCGCCGGTGTCCGGTCTGCCTGTTACCGCTGTGACACCAGAGGTTCTTGAGTCGTTTCACGCCCCTGCTGCCCCATTCCTCCCACGGAAAAGCCGCGTCGGGCGACGCTCGGAAACGTACTCACGGGACGGCTTCTGTGCTGGGCGAGTGGTTCGGGGGGCGGGCGCTCGCGGTGATCCAACCGTGACCGGATACGCTGGCCAATGGTGGAGACAGCGACAGATCGACATTCAGTTTGATCGTCAGCAGACAGGAGTACCCCTCGTGACCGTCGTCGGGCCCTTCGGGCTGAGCGTGCGGGACCAGGCTCTTGAGGCCGGTGTCCAGGCCGGGTTGGCGGCTGTCGAGGAGGGCCTGCTGGAGGCCACCAAGAGCGACGTGCCGTTCATCACCGAAGCCGCGCAGCATCTCGTGCGCGCGGGCGGCAAGCGGTTCCGGCCGCTGCTGGTGATGCTGGCCGCCCAGTTCGGCGACCCCCACAGCCCGGGCGTGGTGCCCTCCGCCGTCGTCGTGGAGCTGACGCACCTGGCGACGCTGTACCACGACGACGTGATGGACGAGGCCGACGTGCGCCGCGGGGTGGCCAGCGCCAACGCCCGCTGGGGCAACTCCGTCGCGGTCCTGACCGGCGACTTCCTCTTCGCCCGCGCCTCGCACATCCTCGCCGACCTCGGGCCCGAGGCCGTCCGGATCCAGGCCGAGGCGTTCGAGCGCCTGGTGACCGGCCAGATCCTGGAGACCGCGGGACCGCGCGACGGCCGCGACCCGATCGACCACTACCTGGACGTCCTCGCGGGCAAGACCGGTTCGCTGGTCGCCGTGGCCTGCCGCTTCGGCGCCATGATGTCGGGCGCCGAGGAGTCGACGGCCAACATCCTCACCCAGTACGGCGAGCGGCTGGGCACCGCCTTCCAGCTGGCCGACGACGTCCTGGACATCGCCAGCGACTCGCACGAGTCCGGCAAGACGCCCGGTACGGACCTGCGCGAGGGCATCGCGACGCTGCCCGTCCTGCGGCTGCGGGCGCTGGCCGAGAGCAGCGCCGGCACCGCCGAGGACCGTGCGCTGTGCGAGCTGCTGGCCGGCGACCTCACCGACGACGCCCGGCACGCCGAGGCGCTGGCCGGACTGCGCGCCCACCCGGCCCTGGAGCAGGCCCGCCGGGACACCGTGCGCTACGCCGAGCAGGCCCGCGACACGCTGGCGCCGCTGCCCGAGTGCACGGCGAAGGCCGCCCTGGTGGGGCTCTGCGACACCGTGGTGCACCGGGCGGGCTGAGTCCCGCGGGGCGGATGTGCGCCGCGCGTCGCGTTCCCGGCGCCGCGGGGCTTCCCCGTTCGCCTCTGACGTCCCGTTCGTCCCTGACATCCCGGGCGTCCCGGACGTCTTCCCCTAAGGCATCCCCGCCGGGCGGTGCGACCGGCGGAGTACGGGTTCCGCCGGACGGTGACCGGATGTCATCCCTCAGCAGTACGTGGAGTTGGCCCTGCGGGTTGACGCCAAGGTCCGCGGCTTTTGGTGAGATGGAGAGCATCACGAGGCGGCGGGGCGGGTCATCATGGCCCGGCGGGTGGACGAGTGGACGACACAGCACCGCCGCACACGACGGAGGTAGGCCAGATGCCACGGAACGAACCGACTGAGGTCACCGGGGAATGGGACGGGGAGCGCTCCGCGAAGCGCCGTAAGGCGGTCCGGTACGGCGTGCCGGTCGCGGTGGCGGGGGTGGCGGCCGCGACGATCGGGCTGGTCCCGGCGTTCGCCGGATCCGGTTCTCCGGACCTGCCGAAGATCTCCGCCCAGGACCTGATAGCGAAGATCACCAAGTCCGATGTCCAGCAGCTGTCCGGCACCGTCCAGGTCACCACGGACCTCGGCCTGCCCTCCCTGCCGGGTGGCATGGGCGCCGGCGGCGCCGGTGGCTTCGGCGGCGCCGAGCAGGGCCGGGGCGGTGCGGACGGTGCCGCGTCGCCGCAGAGCAAGCTGACCGAGCTGGCGTCCGGTACGCACACCCTGCGGGTCGCCGTCGACGGCCCGGAGAAGCAGCGGGTGTCGATCGTCGGCAACTCCGCCGACTACACCCTCGTCCACAACGGCGCGGACGTCTGGGCGTACGACAGCGGCAGCAACAGCGCCGTGCACCACACCGCCCCCCGGGACGGCCACCGCGGCACGCACCGCGGCGCGCCCGAGGGCCTCCCCAAGGGCCTGCAGAGCGCCACCCCGCAGGAGCTCGCCAAGGCGGCCCTGGAGAAGGCCGGCGACACCACCTCGGTGACGGTCGGCGACACCGCCAAGGTCGCCGGGCGGGACGCGTACCAGCTCGTCATCAAGCCCAAGCAGACCGCCTCCACGGTCGGCTCGATCCGGGTCGCGGTGGACGCCGCCAACGGCGTCCCGCTGAAGTTCACCCTCACCCCGAAGAGCGGCGGCCCGGCCGCGATCGACGTCGGCTACACCCGCGTCGACTTCGCCCGCCCGGCCGCGGACACCTTCAGCTTCACGCCGCCGAAGGGCGCCAAGGTCGTCAACGGCGACAAGGCCGGGGAGCAGGCCGCCCGCCAGCACGGGAAGGCCCTCAAGGACCACAAGGGCCCGAAGGACTTCGGCGGGCTCGACGTCATCGGCAAGGGCTGGACGTCCATCGCCACCGTCAAGGGCGCCGGCGGCCACGCCGGCAAGGACCAGCTCGCCAAGGGCGACGCCGGGAAGTTCCTGGACAGCCTGGGCACCAAGGTGACCGGCTCGTTCGGCTCCGGGCACGTCTTCAGCACCCGCCTGGTCAACGCCCTGATGACCGACGACGGCACGGTCTACGTCGGCGCCGTCGACAAGCAGGCCCTGATCGCCGCGGCCGACGCCGCGAAGAAGTAACGGGCCACGGCCCGCGGCCGGGCCGCGCCGCACCTCCCGCCCGGAGGAGCGGCGCGGCCCGTCCGCGATCCGCGCGCCCGGCCGGCGGCCCGAGGGGCCACCGCACATGAGGAGTTGGGGAGACCGTGTCACCACCACCCGCCGCGGACCAGGGGCGCGCGGCACCGCACGACGAGCACCGGGTGATCGCGACCCGGGGGCTGACCAAGACCTATCGTGGCGACCGGCCCGCCGTCGACGGGCTGGACCTCGCCGTGCCGCGCGGCAGCGTCTTCGGCTTCCTCGGGCCCAACGGCTCCGGCAAGACCACCACCATCCGGATGCTGATGGGCCTGATCGAGCCGACCGCCGGCACCGCCCGGGTGCTCGGCCGGCCGATGCCGCGGGCGGTCCGCGAGGTGCTCCCCAGGGTCGGGGCGCTCATCGAGGGCCCCGCGCTCTACGGCTTCCTCAGCGGCCGGGACAACCTGCGGCGGTTCGACGCCGCCGACCCGGCCGCCGATCCCCGCACCCGCACCCGGCGGGTCGGCGAGGCGCTGGAGCGGGTGGGACTGTCCGCCGCGGCCGGCAAGAAGGCGCGCACCTACTCCCTCGGCATGAAGCAGCGCCTGGGGCTGGCCGCCGCCCTCCTCCAGCCCCGTGAGCTGCTGGTGCTGGACGAGCCGACCAACGGCCTGGACCCGCAGGGCATGCGGGAGATCCGCACCCTGGTGCGGGAGCTGGCGGCGGACGGCACCACCGTCTTCCTCTCCTCCCACCTCCTCGACGAGATCGAGCAGGTCTGCACGCACGCCGCGGTGATGGCCCGGGGCCGCCTGGTCACCCAGGGCCCGGTCGCCGGCCTCACCACCGCCGTCCTCGGCCCCGGCGGCCACGGCCGGCTGACGGTGACCACCCCCGATCCGGCCGACGCGGTCCGGGTCCTGAAGGAGCACGGACTGACCGGCCTGCGGGCCGACGGCGACCGGGTCACCGGCGAGCTGCCCGACACGCCGCCGGACGGCGCGCCCCCGCCGGACCCGGCGGAGCTGAACGCCGCACTGGTCCGCGCCGGCGTCCGGGTCCGGGCCTTCGGCACCGAACGGCCGTCCCTGGAGGACGTCTTCGTCCGACTCACCGGGGAGGGATTCGATGTCGCGGGCTGAGAGCCGGGCACCACAGACCGGGGCGGCACCACAGACCGGGGCGGCACCACAGGCCGGGGCGGCGCCGCGGGCGTTCCGGCCGCGCTGGTCGCCGGACCTGCTGCGCAGTGAGCTCGCCACCACCTTCCGGCGCTGGCGCACCCTGGTGCTGCTGGCGGTCCTGGCGGCGGTCCCCGTCCTGGTCGGTGTCGCCGTCCGGATCCAGGTCGGGCGGTCCGGCGGGGGCGGTGGCGACGGCCGGGGGCCGGCGTTCCTCGCCGAGATCGCCGGCAACGGCCTCTTCCTGGTCTTCACCGCCCTCGCGGTGACGCTGCCGGTGTTCCTGCCGATGGCGGTCGGGGTGATCGCGGGGGACGCCGTCGCCGGCGAGGCGCACACCGGGACGCTGCGCTACCTCCTCGTCGCCCCCGCCGGCCGCGGCCGCCTGCTGCGCGCCAAGTTCGCCACGGTCGTGGCGTTCTGCCTGGCGGGCACGCTGGTGGTGGCGCTGTCCGCGCTGGCCACCGGCGCGTTGCTGTTCCCGCTGGGCAAGGTGACGCTGCTGTCGGGGACGTCCATATCCCTCGGCGAGGGGCTGCTGCGGGCGCTGGCCGTGGCGGGCGTGGTGGCGCTCTCCCTCCTCGGGGTGGCGGCCCTCGGGCTGTTCGTCTCCACGCTCACCGACAGCGGCGTCGCCGCCATGGCCACGACGGTCGGCCTGGTGCTCACCGCCCAGATCCTGGACGGCATACCGCAGCTCCAGGCCATCGGGCCGTATCTCTTCCCGCACTACTGGCTGGCCTTCGCGGACCTGCTCCGCGACCCGGTCTACTGGGACGGGATCCAGCGGGACCTGGGCCTCCAGGCGCTCTACGCGGCGGTGTTCGGCTCGGCGGCCTGGGCGCGGTTCACCACCCGCGACATCACGGTGTGACGCGGTCGGGCGCCACCTTTGGGCCCGGCTCGGCCGACGGCGGGCCCGCGGCGGGGGCGACCCGTGCCGCCTCGGCCGCGGCCGTCTCGCGGGCCCGCGCCCCGGCGGCGGCCAGCGCGGTGCGCGCCCGCCGGGCGGTCCGCAGCGCGTCCCAGGTCAGCATCACCAGCGCCGCCCACACCAGGGCGAAGCCGGCCCAGCGCTCCGGCGGCATCTCCTCGCCGAAGACCGTCAGCCCCAGCAGGAACTGGAAGGTCGGCGCGAGGTACTGGAGCATCCCGATCGTGGTCAGCGGCAGCCGCATCGCGGAGGCGCCGAAGCAGATCAGCGGCACCGCGGTCGCGATGCCGCACGCCGAGAGCAGCAGCGCCTGCCCGGTCCCGCCGGTGACGAAGACGGATTCCCCGCGGACCCCGAGGAAGACCAGATAGCCCAGCGCCGGCAGTACCTGGAGGGCGGTCTCGGCGCTGAAGCCCTCGATGCCGTCGAGCTTGACGCCCTTCTTCACCAGCCCGTAGGTGGCGAACGACAGGGCCAGCCCGAGCGCGATCCACGGCATCCGGCCGTAGGCGACGGTCATCACCACGACGGCCAGGGTGCCGACGGCCACCGCGGCCCACTGCAGCGGCCGCAGCCGCTCGCGCAGCACCAGCACGCCGAACGCGATGCTCACCAGGGGGTTGATGAAGTACCCCAGTGAGGCTTCGAGCACGTGTCCGGCGTTGACCGCCCAGATGTAGAGGAACCAGTTCAGCGAGATCACCACGGCGCCGACCAGGACCAGCGCCAGCCGCTTGGGTTGCCGCAGCAGCGGGCGTATCCAGGACCAGCGGCGCAGCGCGGCCAGGATGATCAGCGCGACCGGCAGCGACCACATCATGCGGTGGGCCAGGATCTCGGACGGCGAGGCGGCGTCCAACAGGTGCCAGTACAGCGGCAGCAGGCCCCACATGGTGTAGGCGGCGAGCCCGTACGCGAGGCCGGCGCGTTGGTCGGTTCGAGACGGCAAGGGGTCCTCCTGGTCGCGCGGAGTCGATCCGGTCGCGCGGAGTCGATCCTGTGCAAGGTACCGCCGTCCGCGCCTCCTGTCATGTCCGTATGGCGTGACGGTCATGACAGGGGCGTGAAGTGCCGGGAACGGTGGGCGCGTCGGGCGGACGGCCGGCCCCGCCCGACGCGCCCACCGCCCGCTCAGACGCCGTCCGGAAGCTCCTTCAGCGCCTGCGCGATCGCCTCGGCGAGCGGGGTGGTCGGCCGCCCGATCAGCCGGGAGAGGTCGCCGGGGGTGGCCGCCAACTCCCCGCGGGCGATCCCGGCGTCCGCGTCGGCGACCAGCTCCGCGGCGGCCGCCGGCACCCCCGCCCCGGTCATCAGCGCCACGTACTGCTCCGCGGGCAGATCGCGGGAGGGGATCGCCCGGCCGGTCTGCCGGGACACCTCGGCCGCGTACTCGGCCATCGTCCAGGCGGTGTCCCCGCTCAGCTCGTACACCGCGTCGGTGTGCCCGGCCGGGTCCGGGCCGCCGCCGGTGAGCACCACGGCGGCCGCCTCGGCGTAGTCCCGGCGCGCCGCGCTGGCCACCCGGCCGCCGGCCGCGCTGCCGAGGACCGCGCCGGCCTTCAGGGTGGTGGCCAGCGCCCCCGTGTAGTTCTCGTGGTACCAGCCGTTGCGCAGCAGGCAGTACGGCACCCCGGAGGCCAGCAGGGCCTGTTCGGTGCCGACGTGCTCCTCGGCGATGGCGAAGGTGGCGGCCGGTCCGCCCAGCACGCTGGTGTAGGCGAGCAGCGCCACACCGGCTTCCCGGGCGGCGTCGACGACGGCCCGGTGCTGGGGCAGCCGCCGCCCGGCCTCGTTGCCGGAGATGAACAGCACCCGGTCGCCGGCCCCGAAGGCGCCCCGGAGCGTGTCGGGGCGGCTGTAGTCGGCGATGCGGACCTCGACGCCCCGGGCCGCGAGGTCCGCGGCCCGGCCCCGGTCGCGGGCGAGCGCGACGATGCCGTCCGGTGCGGTGCGCTCCAGGAGCGCTGCGATGACGAGTCGGCCGAGCGCGCCCGTGGCGCCGGTGACGACGATGCTCATGCCCTGTACCCCCTGGCGGTCTGCTGGATCGGTCCGGAAGGCCGCCAGCATGGCAGTCGCGTCCCGTTCGCAGAAGGGGCCGGACCGCGCCCGCTCCCGGGTCCCGGAAAACCCGAGCGGGTGCCCGCGGAGAACGCTGTGCGCTCCCCGCGGGCACCCGCGGAGGGTTCGGCCGGACCGCCGGCCCGGACCGGCTAGCCGACCACCGTCCAGGTGTCGTTGCCGGCCAGCAGGGCCGCCAGGTCGCCCTTGCCCTTCTGCTCGACGGCGGTGTCCAACTGCTCGGACATCAGCGTGTCGTAGACCGGCCGCTCGACGTTGCGCAGCACACCGATCGGGGTGTGGTGCAGGGTGTCGGGGTCGGCGAGCCGGGAGAGGGCGAACGCCGTGGTGGGGGAGGGGTTGTGGGCGTCGTGCACCAGGACCCCGTCGGTGCCCTCCTCGGTGACGTCGACGACCTTGAGGTCGCCGGTGGCCGCGTCGCGGACCACGCCCTTGGAGCCGAGGCCGTCCGGCGCCGGGGCGCCGAACCGGATCGGCTGCCCGTGCTCCAGCCGGATCACCGCTTCCTGGGCCTGCTCCTTGTCCTTGAGGGCCTCGAAGGCGCCGTCGTTGAAGATGTTGCAGTTCTGGTAGATCTCCACCAGTGCGGTGCCCGGGTGGGCGGCGGCCTCGCGCAGCACCGAGGTGAGGTGCTTGCGGTCGGAGTCGACGGTGCGGGCCACGAAGGTCGCCTCGGCGCCGAGCGCCAGCGAGACCGGGTTGAACGGCGCGTCGAGCGAGCCCATCGGCGTCGACTTGGTGATCTTGCCGACCTCGGAGGTGGGGCTGTACTGGCCCTTGGTCAGCCCGTAGATCCGGTTGTTGAACAGCAGGATCTTGAGGTTGACGTTCCGCCGCAGGGCGTGGATGAGGTGGTTGCCGCCGATGGACAGCGCGTCGCCGTCACCGGTGACCACCCAGACCGACAGGTCGCGGCGCGAGGACGCGAGCCCGGTGGCGATGGCCGGGGCGCGGCCGTGGATGGAGTGCATCCCGTAGGTGTTCATGTAGTACGGGAAGCGGGAGGAGCAGCCGATGCCGGAGACGAAGACGACGTTCTCCTTGGCGAGGCCCAGCTCCGGCATGAAGCCCTGGACGGCGGCGAGGACGGCGTAGTCGCCGCAGCCGGGGCACCAGCGCACTTCCTGGTCCGACTTGAAGTCCTTCATGGACTGCTTCGCCGTGGCCTTGGGCACCAGGGAGAGCGCCTCGATCTGAGCGGGCGGCTCCGAGACCGTGTCAGTCATTGATGGCCTCCTTAAGGACCTCCGCGAGCTGCTCCGCCTTGAACGGCATCCCGCTGACCTGGGTGTGCGAGCGCGCGTCGACGAGGTACCTGGCGCGCAGCAGGGTGGCGAGCTGGCCGAGGTTCATCTCCGGCACGATCACCGTGTCGTAACGCGCGAGGACCTCGCCCAGATTCCCCGGGAAGGGGTTGAGGTGCCGCAGGTGCGCCTGGGCGATGCGCTGCCCCGCGCCCCGGACCCGCCGGACCGCCGCGGTGATCGGCCCGTAGGTGGAACCCCAGCCCAGGACGAGGGTGCGCGCGCCCTCGCCGGTCTCGTCCGCCGGGTCGTCGACCTCGACGTCGGGGACGTCGATGCCGTCCACCTTCGCCTGGCGGGTGCGCACCATGAAGTCGTGGTTGGCGGGGTCGTAGGAGATGTTGCCGGTGCCGTCCTGCTTCTCGATGCCGCCGATGCGGTGCTCCAGGCCGGGCGTGCCGGGGACGGCCCACGGGCGGGCCAGGCTCTCCGGGTCGCGCTTGTACGGCCAGAACACCTCGGTGCCGTCCGCCAGCTCGTGGTTGGGGCCGGTGGCGAACTGCACCCGCAGGTCGGGGAGTTGGTCGACCTCGGGGATCCGCCAGGGCTCCGAGCCGTTGGCCAGGTAGCCGTCGGAGAGCAGGAAGACCGGGGTGCGGTAGGTGAGCGCGATCCGGGCCGCGTCCAGCGCCGCGTCGAAGCAGTCGGCGGGCGTCTTCGGCGCCACGATCGGCACCGGGGCCTCGCCGTTGCGGCCGTACATCGCCTGCAGCAGGTCGGCCTGCTCGGTCTTGGTGGGCAGACCGGTCGAGGGGCCGCCGCGCTGGATGTCGACGATCAGCAGCGGGAGTTCGAGGCTGACCGCGAGGCCGATGGTCTCCGACTTCAGCGCCACGCCGGGGCCCGAGGTGGTGGTCACGGCCAGCGAACCGCCGAACGCCGCGCCCAGCGCCGCGCCGATGCCGGCGATCTCGTCCTCCGCCTGGAACGTCCGCACGCCGAAGTTCTTGTGCCGGGACAGCTCGTGCAGGATGTCGGAGGCCGGGGTGATCGGGTACGAGCCGAGGTACAGCGGCAGATCGGCCTGGCGGGCGGCCGCGACCAGGCCGTAGGACAGCGCGAGGTTGCCGGAGATGTTGCGGTAGGTGCCGGTCGGGAACGCGGTGGTGGCCGGCGCGACCTCGTAGGACGTGGCGAAGTCCTCGGTGGTCTCGCCGAAGTTCCAGCCGGCCCGGAAGGCGGTGACGTTCGCCTCGGCGATGTTCGGCTTCTTCGCGAACTTGGCCCGCAGGAACTTCTCGGTGCCCTCGGTCGGCCGGTGGTACATCCACGACAGCAGGCCCAGCGCGAACATGTTCTTGCTGCGCTCGGCCTCCTTGCGGGAGAGCCCGAACTCCTTGAGCGCCTCGATGGTCAGCGTCGTCAGCGGCACCGGGTGGACGTGGTACGCCGACAGCGAGCCGTCCTCCAGCGGGTTGGTCTCGTAGCCGACCTTCGCCATCGGGCGCTTGGTGAACTCGTCGGTGTTGACGATGATCTCCGCGCCGCGCGGCACGTCGCCGATGTTCGCCTTCAGTGCGGCGGGGTTCATCGCCACCAGGACGTTCGGCGCGTCGCCGGGGGTGAGGATGTCGTGGTCGGCGAAGTGCAGCTGGAAGCTGGAGACGCCCGGGAGGGTTCCGGCGGGGGCCCGGATCTCGGCGGGGAAGTTCGGCAGCGTCGACAGGTCGTTGCCGAACGACGCCGTCTCGGACGTGAAACGGTCACCGGTGAGCTGCATTCCGTCACCGGAGTCGCCGGCGAACCGGATGATCACCCGGTCCAGGCGCCGGACTTCCTTGCCCGGGCCGCCGTCGCCCGACGTGCGCTGTTCCCCGACTAGCGCTCCGTCGGCCTGTTCGGCTGTGCTACTGACCTGGCTGGTCACTGCTTCGGACCTCCCTCAAGGGGTGCGGCATCCCCGCCGGACGCAGGGCGTAGGACGGGTCGTACCGACCGGTTGTCCCATAACCATCGTACTTGGGTAAGGGTGCCCTTCCCTGGCTCGGCCACATCGTGGACGCCAGGATGAGACACCGTTCTGGCATGGTTTGTCATCGAATCAATGCCCCCGTCACCCCTGTCTCCATGTCGCACCGGCTTCGTCCATTGGTGCTAGGGCCATGGTTCTAGGTCCCGCCCCTCGGCCGCTGGTGGATTCGTGCATCAGTGCTGCCCCGACAGGTTGTCAGGCGGTCAGGAGTTGAGGTAAGTGAGGACCGCCAGCACCCGACGGTGATCCCCGTCACTCGGCGTCAGGCCGAGCTTCAGGAAGATGTTGCTGACGTGCTTCTCGACCGCGCCGTCGCTGACCACCAGCTGCCGGGCGACCGCGGAGTTGGTCCGGCCCTCGGCCATCAGCCCCAGCACCTCGCGCTCCCGCGGCGTCAGATGCGCCAGCGCGTCCTGCTTGCGGCTGCGGCCCAGCAGCTGCGCCACCACCTCCGGGTCCAGCGCGGTGCCGCCGCGGGCCACCCGGACCACCGCGTCCACGAACTCCCGCACCTCGGCGACCCGGTCCTTGAGCAGGTAGCCGATGCCCCGGCTCGATCCGGCCAGCAGTTCGGTGGCGTACTGCTCCTCGACGTACTGCGACAGCACCAGCACCCCGACCTCGGGGTGGTCCCGGCGCAACCGGAGCGCGGCCCGCACGCCCTCATCGGTGTGGGTCGGCGGCATCCGCACGTCCGCCACCACCACGTCCGGCGGGGTGCCCGTGCCGGCCAGGTCGGCGACCGTCTTCACCAGCGCCTCGCCGTCCCCCACGCCCGCCACGACCTCGTGCCCGCGGTCGGTCAGCAACCGGGTCAGGCCCTCCCGCAGCAGCACCGAGTCCTCGGCGATGACCACCCGCACACTGTCCTCCACGTCCGCCACGATGACATTCCCCCCATATTCCACACGATCCAGCCTGACGTTCCCCAGCATTCCAGCATCCGGAACGGGGCGGGTGGGTGAGGGGGACCGCAGGGCGGGTGGGTGGGAGAGAGCTGTGCGGGTGGGTGGGAGAGAGCTGCGGGGGTGGGTGGGAGAGAGCTGTGCGGGTGGACGAGGGGGGGACGCCGGGCGGGTGGGGCCGGACCCCCGTCCCGACCCCACCCGTGATCGTCGCGGCCCGGCCCGGCGCCGGTCGTCGGTCAGCCGCGCCAGGGCAGCTCGGCGGTGACGGTGGTCGGGCCGCCGGCGGGGGAGTCCACGACGAGCAGGCCGTCGACGGAGTCCAGCCGCTCGGCGAGCCCGGCCAGTCCGCCGCCGGCCTCGGCGCCTGCGCCGCCCCGGCCGTCGTCGGACACCAGCAGCATCAGCCGGCCCGCCCGTCGCCCACCACCGCCCTTGTCCGAGGGCCCTGCGGGCCCGCACCCCTCGTCGTGCCAGACGTCCACCGTCGCGTGGTCCGCCGCGCTGTGCTTGGCGACGTTCTGGAGCAGTTCCGAGACGGTGAAGTAGGCGATGCCCTCGATGGCCGGGGCAGGGCGGCGGGCCAGGTCCACCTGGACGGTGACCGGCACCGTGCAGCGTCCGGCCAGTGCGGACAGCGCCGGGCCCAGGCCGCGGTCGGTGAGGATCGCCGGGTGGATGCCGCGGGCGAGGTCCCGCAGCTCCTGGAGCGCGATCTTCACCTCGCCGTGCGCCTCGTC
The DNA here is from genome assembly GCF_002803155.1 of Streptomyces sp. CB02959. Lineage (GTDB taxonomy): Bacteria > Actinomycetota > Actinomycetes > Streptomycetales > Streptomycetaceae > Streptomyces. The sequence continues at coordinate 103,335 of NZ_NNBP01000018.1, read as the reverse complement.
CACCATCCGCGCCACGCTCTCGTCGATCCGGCCCTCCGCCAGCTTCTCCTTGGCCAGGCCGAGGTCCATCGCCAGCGCCACCAGCCGGGCCTGCGCCCCGTCGTGCAGGTCCCGCTCGATGCGCCGCAGGTCGGCGGCGGCGGTGTCGACCACCGCGCCGCGGTCCGACTCCAGCTCGATGACCCGGGTGGCCAGCGGCGACGGCCCCAGCAGCCCGCGCACCAGCAGCCGGTCCACCTGCGTCAGCCCGCGGAACACCCACGGCCCGGCCAGCACCATCAGCAGCCCGAACACGCCGGACACCACGGCCGTCACCGTCGGGCTCACATAGAGGGCGGTGCCCCCGTCCCCCCACAGCTGGATGCCGGGCAGGGAGGCGTACGGGCGGACCAGCCAGTACCAGAACGGGAAGCTGAGCAGCGCCCAGCCCACCGACCAGAACGTCACCGCGAAGACGAAGGCGAACAGCGCCCACGGGAAGTGCAGGAACGCGTAGAGCAGGTGCCGCCAGGACGCCCCGCTCTTGAGTACCGCCCCGACCCACGCCACCAGGCCGGGCTTCGAGGGGCGCAGCGGCTCCGGGGCGGCCACGTCCAGCCGGAGCAGCGCCCGCGCCCGGGCCCGCTCCAGGGCGCCCAGCCCCCGGCTGCCGACCAGCCCGCCGGCCAGTACCGGGATGCCCAGGAACGTGATCAGCAGTCCGGCGCTCAGCGAGACCAGGGCGACCGCGTAGGCGAACATCACGCAGGCCACCGGCAGGCTCAGGCAGAGGTGGAGGAACTCCCGCCAGGTGCGACCCGAGAAGGGGGCGCGCAGGCCCGCGGGCACCCGGTGGCCGCCGGGCCGCGCGGGGTGGGCGGGGTACGCGGAATGCGCGGAGTACGCGGTGTCCATGTCTCGTTGTCCGTCCGTTCTGACGTGGCGTCCGGTGCCGGGTCCGTCGGTGAGGTCTTCGGCGGGTCTGTCGGTGGTTCCGTCGGTGGGTCCGCCGGTGGTTCCGTCGGTGGTTCCCGTGGCGATCCGGGTGGGTTCCGGCCGGCCCCGGCCGGCTCCGTCCAGGGTCGGCGATCGGTGCCGTCCGGGCCATGTGGCTGCTCGCAGTCTTCCGCCGGGGGTTATCCCCACCACTCGCCCCCGGCGCCCGGCCCGCGGCGCGCTCGGCGCCGCGCCCGCTACGCGCCCTCGGGCCCGCCTACGGTCGCGGCCGCCACGGCACCTCGGCCGTGACCCGGGTCGGCCCGCCCACCGGCGAATCCAGCACGAACAGCCCGTCCACCGCGCCCAGTCGGTCCGCCAGCCCGGCGATCCCGCTGCCGCCGTCGAGCCGCGCCCCGCCCTTCCCGTCGTCCTGCACCTGGAGCAGCAGCCGGTCCCGGGACCGCCACACCTCGACCGTCGCCTGCCGCGCCGCGCTGTGCTTGGAGACGTTCTGGAGCAGTTCGGAGACGGTGAAGTAGACGATCCCCTCGATGGCCGGCGCGGGCCGCTCGGCCAGGTCCACGGAGCTGGTGACCGGCACCGTGCAGCGTCCGGCCAGCGACGCCAGCGCCGGGCCCAGGCCGCGGTCGGTGAGGATCGCCGGGTGGATGCCGCGGGCGAGGTCCCGCAGCTCCTGGAGTGCCAGCTTCACCTCGCCGTGCGCCTCGCTCACCATCCGTGCCACGCTGTCGTCGGCCTGCCCCTCCGCAAGCTTCTCCTTGGCCAGGCCGAGGCCCATGGCGAGGGCCACCAGCCGGGCCTGCGCGCCGTCGTGCAGATCCCGTTCGATCCGCCGCAGGTCGGCGGCCGCGGTGTCGGTGACCACCATCCGGTCCGACTCCAGCTCGGCGATCCGCCGCTCCAGCTCGTCGGAGGGCGACAGCAGCCCCTGCACCATCGCCCGGTCCACGTTGGACAGCCAGCGGGCCAACCACGGCAGCACCGGCCAGCCCACGAGCAGCGCGGTGAGGACCACCGCGAAGGTGAGGACGGACCACGGCAGCCGGATGACCGCGAACAGCGCGTGCCGCCAGGCCACCGGGTCCTTCAGGCGCGCCCACAGCCATCCGAAGAACCCGCGCTCCCGGGGCCGCGGCGGGCTCGGTTCGGCCACCGTCACCCCGAGCCAGGCCCGCGCCCGGGCCCGTTCCAGCTTTCCGTAGAACCGGCAGGCCGTCAGGCCCGTGGCCAGCAGCGGCAGTCCGACGACCGTGATGGAGAGCCCGAGCCCCAGCACCAGCCACACCACCAGCACCACGAACGCCGCGACGCCCAGCGGGAGGTTGGCCAGCAGATAGCCGATCTCCCGCCAGGTCCAGCCGTCGAGCGGCGGCCGCGGCGGTGGGAGCGCCACCCCGTCGGGGGCGTCGGTGTCGGCAGCGAGCTGGGAACTTTCCGTCATACACCCCAGCTTGCCGGGCTCCGCACCGCTCTGCCATGGGGTTCGTCGGGTGGTGGGCGGGGGGTTTGCCCCACCCCCCGCCCGCGCGGACCGAATTGGCGCGGGACGCTGTGGACAGGGCGCGGCGCCGGGCCCGTATGGTGTTGCGGTGCAGAACGGCCGCGTGGACATGACGAGTGCGACGACGGGTGCGGACGCGGGCCCCGGACCGCGCGGCGGCAGCGGCCGGAACACGGCCCCGGCGGCGCCCACCGCGGCGCCCGATCCCCAGGACACCGGCGGCCCGCGCTGGGACGACCGCAGCCGCGACCGGACCGCGGTGACCGCGAGCGGACTGCTCGCCGCCGTCGCCGGAATCTGCGCCGCCACCTGGTACGGCCCCGGTGCCGCCCTGTGGACGGGCGTCGCGGCCGTACTGGCCGCGGGCGGCGGTGCGGCGCTCACCACGTCGCCCGGACGACGGGTCGCCGGCACCGCCCTGCTGCTCGCCGGCGGCACCCTCGGCGTCCTCGCCGCCTGGCAGGCGGCCCCCGGCGGCGCCGCCCGGCTCGCCGCCACCGGACTCGCCGCCGCGGCCGCCCTGGCCCTGCTCGGCCTGCGCACCGGCCTGGGGCGCGGGGGCCTCACCGGCGCGGCCGCGGTCGCCTCGGCGGTGGGCGTCTGGGAGCTGCTGCTGGCGCTGACCGACCCGGTCCGCACCGGCGTCACGCTCGGTTTCCTCTCCGTGCTGGCCCTGGGCGCGCTGCCCTGGCTGGCCCTGCGCGCGGCCGGACTGACCGGGCTGGACGACCGGCACTCGGGCGGCACCCCGGTCAGCCGCCACCGGGTGGCCGCCGCGCTGGCCGCCACTCACCGGGGGCTGGCCCCGGCCACCGTGGCGATGGCGGCCTCGGCCGGCGCGGCCGGTGTCCTGGCGGCGGGCGAGCCCGGGCTCTGGACGGTGCTCACCGCCCTGCTGCTCGCCGTCGTCCTGTTCTCCCGGGCCCGCGCCTACCCCCTGGCCGTGGAGGTGGTCGCCCTGCTCGCCGCCGGAACGGCCGTCTGCGTACGGCTGGTTCTGCTCTGCGCGACGGACGGCGGGGCGCCGGGGCCCGCGCTGGCCGTATTGGGCCTGCTGGCCGTCCTCCCGGTGGCGGCGCTCGCGGTCCGGCTGCCGGAACCGCTGCGGAACCGGCTGCGGCGCTGGCTGGACCTGGTGGAGTCGGTGAGCATGGTGGCGCTGATCCCCGCGGCCCTCGGCGCGTTCGGGCTCTACGGGCTGCTGCTGGGCGGGTCCTGACGGAGACGGTGCGGACGGGGACGGTCCGGAAGAGCCGGAAGAGCCGGTAGAGCCGGTAGAGCCGGTAGAAGGGGAGGGCCGATGCCGCCGGGGAAGCTGGGGCCGACGGGGACATCCTGTGAAGACGCGTGGCCGCTGGAACGTTCCGGTCGGCCCGGGGAGTTCGGAGCGCGGGGGCGCAATGCCGGGGAGGAGGTGAGGACCGGGTGACGACGGAGAGCGCGGCGCAGCCGACGGCCGCGGCGGGTATGCCGGGTGCGGCCAGTGCGACCAGTGCGACCAGTGCAACCAGTGCGGTGAGTGCGGAAGGTGTGGGCGGTCCGGGGGTGGATGCGGTGAATGCGGTGAACGGCGGCGCGACGGGCGGCGCTGGCGGTGCTGTCGGTTCGAGTGGTGCGGCGGTGGCCGGTGGTGCGCCGGGCGCGCTGCCCGCCGCGGTGCCGATGCCACCGGCCGCGCCGGCGCCCGCCCCGACCCGCCCGATGCCCGCGGTGGCCGAGCCGTCCCCGTTCGACCCGGCCCCTGCCCGGGTACCGGCCCCCGCCCCGACGCCTGTGCCCGCACCGATGCCTGCGCCCGCGCCCGCGGCCGCCCCCACAGCCCTGGCCGTCCCGGCTGCCCCCACGTACCCGGCCACCCCTCCGGCCCGTACAGCCGCACCAGCCGCACCAGCCGCACCAGCCGCTCCGATCCCACCAGCCCCTCAGGCAGCGCCAACCCCCCAGGCCATGCCAACCCCCCAAGCTCCTCAGGCCCCCTCAGTTCCCCCCGCCGCTCCGGCCCCGCCCACCCCGGGCCCCACCTCGGGCCCCGCCCCGGCCGCCGGCCCCGTGCCACCGGCTGCCGCGCCCCCCGCCCAGCCGGCCCCCGCCCCCGGGCGCTACGGACATGCCGGGCTGCCCGCGCGGACGCCTGTCTCCGTACCGCTGCTGCCGCCCGAGCTGGCCGACGGGCAGCCCCGGCCGCGCCGCGGCGACCCGCTGGCGCGGCGCGCGGGCCGGGCCCTGCGCCGGGTGTTCGCGTCCTCGCCCGCCGCCGAGACGGCCGCCGTCACCCAGGCCGCGTACGCCATCCAGCAGCCGGTCTCCAGCGGCCGGCAGATCGCGGTGTCCAGCATTCGCGGCGGTGCGGGCAAGTCCACCGTCGCCGCCCTGCTCGCGCTGACCTTCGCGCACTACCGCTCCGACCCGGTCCTCGCCGTCGAGGCCGACCCGGCGCTGGGCACACTCCCGCACCGGCTCGGCGCCCGCGAGGTCCGCTGGTCGGGCAGCGACCTCGCGCAGATCCTCGACCCGTCGATGCTGATCACCGACCTGACCGGCTACCTCCTCCCGTTCTCCGGCGGCGGCTGGTTGCTGCCCGGCAGCCAGGGCGCCATCGGCACCCGGCTGGACATCGACACCTACCGGGTGGTGATGACCTCGCTGCGCCGCCACTTCGCCGCCACGGTGGTGGACTGCGAGACGCTGCCCGCCGAAGTGGCCCGTACCGCGCTGGTGACGACCCAGGCCCGGGTCCTGGTCACCCCGGCGACCCCGGAGGGCGTGGCCGCCACCCGTTCCGTACTGGACTGGATCGGCGGGCTGCACCCCGGCCTGCTGCCGACCACGGTCGTGGTCCTCACCCACTCCTCACCGGACAGCGGCGTCGACGTCCGCAAGGCCGCCGCGCATCTGGGCGCCGGCGGCGCGGCGGTGCTGCCACTGCCCTACGACCGCCATCTGGCGGCGGGCGGCGCCATCCGCAGCGAGTTGCTGGGCGCCCGAACGCGGGAGGCGGCGGCGCGGATCGCGGCCGAGGTCATGGACCGCGCGGTCTCCCGCGACGGGTCCCGGCGCCGCCCGCCGCACCAGGAGCCCCCGCAGCCGTCCTCCCAGGGGACGCCCCGAGCGGAGCGACCGGCTCCGGCCCCCGTGTCCCGGCCGCCGGCCCCGGCACCCCGACCGCACCCGGCGCCGGGCCCGCAGGGCTACCCCCAGCCCCAGGCCCCCACCGGCCCCCCACTTCCCCCTCAGCCCCAGCCACACCCCCAATCCCAGCCACACCCCCAATCCCAGATGCACCCCCAGCCGCCGCTGCCGCCCACCGACCCCCGGAACCCGTACGGCGGCGGCACCCCGCGCTGACGAGACGCCGTCCCGAGCCCGGGGCCCGAGCCCCGGCCGGGGACGCGCCACCCGCTTTTCTCCCCCGATCCCGCCAACCGGACGGCCGCCGTCCGGTCTGTGAGACATCTCGTGAGACGACCGGACCGGCCGTCTACGCTGCCGGCCACCCAGGTAGGGCGAAGTGGGGACAACCCCGCCATCCGCGATCATGCGGCTGCTCACCCCGGCCGGGGCAGGGCCTAGACTCCCGTCCGTAGAGATCGTGTAAAAGTCGTTTCAAGAAGCGCAGTCAGGGAGCGAGGGGCGGACGTGCCGGACGCGACCGTACGCACCACCGTCGCCGCGGACTATTTCCAGGGCTATTCGGCCGTCGGGATCATCGCCGTGGTCGGAGTGCTGTTCGTCGCCGTGGCCTTCGGGGCCGGGCGGCTGCTGCGGCCTGTCGTGCCCACGCCCGAGAAGCTGCTGACCTACGAGTGCGGCGTGGACCCGGTCGGCGAGGGCTGGGCGCACACCCAGATCCGCTACTACGTCTACGCGTTCCTCTACGTCATCTTCGCCGTCGACTCGATCTTCCTCTTCCCCTGGGCGACGGTCTTCGCCGCACCGGGATTCGGCGGGGTCACACTGGTGGAGATGTTCATCTTCCTCGGCTTCCTCGCCATCGGCCTCCTCTACGCGTACAAGAAGGGCGTCCTGGAATGGACGTGACCCCCGCCTCCGCCGGCTCCGAGGCCGCGCCCCGGAGCGCCGCCCCCGAGTACCTGCCGGAGCCGCGGCGCCTCGGCGCGCTGGCCCGGCTCGCGCCCGAACCCATGAAGGTGGTCCTGAACTGGGGCCGCCGCTACAGCCTGTGGGTCTTCAACTTCGGCCTGGCCTGCTGCGCCATCGAGTTCATCGCCGCGTCCATGGCCCGGCACGACTTCATCCGGCTCGGCGTGATCCCGTTCGCGCCCGGCCCGCGCCAGGCCGACCTGATGGTCGTCTCCGGCACCGTCACCGACAAGATGGCACCCGCGGTCAAGCGGCTCTACGAGCAGATGCCCGAGCCGAAGTACGTCATCTCCTTCGGTGCCTGCTCCAACTGCGGCGGCCCCTACTGGGACTCGTACGCGGTCACCAAGGGCGTCGACCAGATCATCCCGGTGGACGTCTACGTCCCCGGCTGCCCGCCCCGCCCGGAGGCGCTGCTCCAGGGCATCCTCAAGCTCCAGGAGAAGATCGCCCGCGAGTCGCTCGCCGAGCGCTACCGGCATGCCGCCCGGCCGTCCGCCGCGGCCCTCCGCAGCGGCCTGGTGACCCCGCCGGCCGCCCCGGGGCCCGACGTGTCCGGGACCGCGGGGGAGGGTTCCTGATGACCGAGCAGCCTCAGCAGCCCGAACAGTCCGAGCAGCGGCCGGAGGAACCGACCGCCGCGGCGGCCGCCGAGCCGCTCGTCGGCTGGCTGCCGCGTGCCGCCGGCGAACTCTTCGGCGCCGGCGCCACCGCGGAGCTGGCGTACGACCTGCTGACCGTCGACGTCCCGGCGGACGCCTGGCTCACCGCGCTGACCACCGCCCGCGACGACCTCGGCTGCACCTACTTCGACTGGCTGAGCGCCGTCGACGAGCCCGGCACCGGCTTCCGGGTCTGCGCCCACCTCGCCGACGTGGCGCGCCCCGGCACCGTCCGCCGGCTGATCGTCCGGACCACCGTGCCGCACGACGCGCCCGTACTGCCCACCGCCGTGGGTGTGTTCGCGGGCGCCGGCTGGCACGAGCGGGAGACCCACGAGATGTTCGGCGTGGACTTCACCGGCCACCCGCACCTGGTGCCGCTGCTCCTGCCGGACACCTTCGAGGGCCATCCGCTGCGCAAGGACTTCGTCCTGGCGGCCCGGGTCGCGAAGGCGTGGCCCGGCGCCAAGGAACCGGGGGAGTCCGAGCACGGCGGGCCCAAGCGGCGGCAGATGCTGCCCCCGGGCGTGCCCGACCCCAACGAGTGGGGCCCGCTCAAGGGCCAGCTGCCGCCCGCCCCGGCGCGCCCGGCCCGCGGTGCGCGGGCGGCGGGTGCCACCGGCGAGCGCCCGGCCCGGCGGACCCGGACCGCGAGCGCGGGCTCGGCGAGCCAGCAGGCGGCGGATGCCGAGGCGCCCGCCGGCACCCCGGCCGAGCGTCCGGCCCGCGCCGCGCGCCCGGACCGGCCCGCCCGCCGCACCCGCTCGGCGAGCGAGGGCTCGGCCAGCCAGCAGCCGGCCGCCACCGAGGACGCCGCGCCCAAGGCCACTACACCTGAAGACACCGCGCCCGAGGCCGCCGCGCCCGAGGCCGCCGCGCCCAAGGACACGGCGCCCCCGCGCTCCGCCGACGCGCCCTGGCACCACGCCCGCCCGGCCTTCGACGCACCGGAAACGGCGCCCGAGCCCGGACCGTCCGCCGCACCGGCCGACGAGCCGAAGCCGAAGCCGAAGCCCGAAGCAGAAGAGGCCCCGACCCCGACCCCGGAGTCCACCCCGCAACCGTCCGACGAACCGTCCGACGGCCCCGACGCCCGGCCCGACGCCCGACCCGAAGGAGGCGACACCCCATGAGCGACACCCTCGCCCTGGTGCTGCGCCTGCTCGCCGTCTTCGTCGTGTTCCTGGTGTTCCCGCTGGTCATCGGCCAGACCGAGCACAAGGTCATGGCCCACATGCAGGGCCGCCTCGGCCCCATGTACGCCGGTGGCTTCCACGGCTGGGCGCAGCTGGTCGCCGACGGTGTGAAGTTCGTGCAGAAGGAGGACGTGGTCCCGGCCGGCGCCGACCGGCGGATCTTCCAACTCGCGCCCGCGGTCGCGCTGCTGCCGTACCTCCTGGTCATGGTCGCCATACCGGTCGGGCCGCACAACGCCGTCGGGCAGGCCCTCGACGCCGGTGTCTTCTACGTGCTGGCCGTGATGGGCGTCGGCGTGCTCGGCTCCCTGATGGCGGGCTGGGCCTCGGCCAACAAGTTCTCCCTGCTCGGCGGCGTGCGCACGGCCGCGCAGCTGCTCGCCTACGAACTGCCGATGCTGCTGACCGCCGCGTCGGTGGCGATGGCCGCCGGCACCCTCTCGCTGCCCGGCATCCTCGACGCCTTCCACTGGTGGTGGGTGCCGTGGCAGCTCGTCGGCGGCGTGGTGTTCTTCGTCGCCGGGCTCGCCGAGCTCCAGCGGCCGCCGTTCGACATGCCGGTCGCCGACTCGGAGATCATCTTCGGCGCGTACACCGAGTACACCGGACTGCGCTTCGCGCTCTTCCTGCTCGCCGAGTACGCCGGCATCGTCGTGCTCAGCGCCCTGACCACGGTCCTCTTCCTGGGCGGCTGGCACGGCCCGTTCGGCGCCGACGGCCTGGGCTGGGTGTGGACGCTGGTGAAGACCGTGGCGCTCTGCTTCGTCGTCATCTGGCTGCGGGTCACCTACCCGCGGCTGCGCGAGGACCAGCTGCAGAAGCTCGCCTGGACGGTCCTGATCCCGCTCGCGCTCGCCCAGATCGCCCTCACCGGCGTAGTCAAGGTGGTGATCTCCTAGATGGGTATTCCCGGTTCCGGTCTGGCCAAGGGCCTGGCCGTCACCCTCCGCACGATGACGCGGAAGTCCGTCACCGCGCAGTACCCGGACGTCCAGCCCGAGCTCCCGCCGCGCACCCGCGGCGTCATCGGGCTGTTCGAGGAGAACTGCACGGTCTGCATGCTGTGCGCCCGTGAGTGCCCCGACTGGTGCATCTACATCGACTCCCACAAGGAGACGGTGCCGCCGGCCGCCCCTGGGGGCCGCGAACGCAGCCGCAACGTACTGGACCGCTTCGCGATCGACTTCGCGCTGTGCATGTACTGCGGGATCTGCATCGAGGTCTGCCCCTTCGACGCGCTGTTCTGGTCGCCGGAGTTCGAGTACGCCGAGACCGACATCCGCGACCTGACCCACGAGCGCGACACGTTGCGCGAGTGGATGTGGACGGTGCCCGAGCCGCCCGCGCTGGACCCGGCGGCCGAGGAGCCCAAGGAGATCGCCGCCGCCCGCAAGGCCGCGGACAAGCTCGCCGCCCAGCAGGCCGCCGCGGCAGCGGAGCCGCCGCCCGCCGACAACGCCACCGACACCACCCAGGAGGGAACGTGACGCTCGCCGCCGCAAGCCACGGCTTCCTCTCGCCCACCGGCGTCGAGATCGCCTTCGTCCTCGTCGGCATCGCCACCCTCGGCGCGGCGCTGATGACCGTCACCTCCCGGCAGCTGGTGCACGCCGCGCTGTGGCTGGTGGTCGCCCTCGGCGGGGTCGCCGTGGCGTACCTCCTGCTCACCGCCGAGTTCATCGCCTGGGTGCAGGTGCTGATCTACGTCGGTTCGGTGGTCGTGCTGCTGCTCTTCGGGCTGATGCTCACCAAGGCGCCCATCGGCCCGTCCCCGGACGCCGACTCGGGCAACCGCTGGGCCGCGCTCACGGTGGCCGGCGCCTCGGCCGCGGCCCTGGTCTGGGTCGTCGTCGACGCCTTCCGCGCCACCTGGATCGACCTCGACGGGACCGCACAGGGCTCCGCCGAGGTCTCCGGGCGCAGCCTGTTCCGCTTCTGGGTGCTGCCCTTCGAGGCGCTCTCCGTCCTGCTGCTCGCCGCGCTCGTCGGCGCGATCGTGCTGTCCCGCCGGGGCGGCGACGCCAAGGGCGCCGCCGAGACCTCGGCCCCCACCGCGGGGGAGGAGCGGCACTGATGCATCTCGCGTACCCGGCGGTCCTGGCCGTCCTCCTCTTCTGCACCGGCCTGTACGGCGTGCTCGCCCGCCGCAACGCGATCCTGGTGCTGATGTCCGTCGAGCTGATGCTCAACGCCGTCAACCTCAACCTCGTCGCCTTCGACGTCTGGCTGCGCGACACCCTGCACGCCGGCCAGGCGCTCACCCTCTTCACCATCGCCGTCGCGGCCGCCGAGATCGGCATCGGACTGGCGATCGTGCTGCTCGTCTACCGCAACCGCGGCAGCTCCGACATCGACCGGCTCCGCGACCTCGCCGAACGGCCGGCCGGCCCCGACGGCGCGGACGGGCCGCGGCAGCCGCAGCCGGACACCGGGGCGGAGGCCACCGCGTGACTCTCACGACCACCGCCGTACTCGTTCCCCTCCTGCCCTTCCTCGGGGCCGTCACCGGCCTCCTCCTGGGGCGCTCGCCCGTCTCCCGCCACCGCCCCGACGAGCTTCGCCCTGTTTTCCATGCGCCCGGTTTCGTCCGGCCGCTGGCGGTGCTGCCGACGCTCGCCGCGGCGGTGCTTACCGTCGCCGTCGCCGTCGGCCAGGGCGGCGGCCCGGCCACCGACGTCGCCACCCGGCTCACCCCGACCGGCTCGCTCCCCATCGACCTGGCGCTCCACATCGACGGCTTCGCCGCGCTGATCGCCGTCCTCGTCGGCGTCGTGGCGACCTGCGTGCAGATCTACTCCACGGCGTATCTGCGCGACGACCCGCGCTACCCGTCCTACGCCGCGCTGGTCTCGCTCTTCACCTCCGCGATGCTGCTGGTCGTCTACACCGGCGACCTGATGGTGCTGCTGGTCGGCTGGGAAGTCATGGGCATCTGCTCGTACTTCCTCGTCGGCCACTACTGGGAGACCGAGGCCGCCCGCGCCGCCTCCCTCAAGGCGTTCCTCGTCACCAAGCTCGGCGACGTCCCCTTCCTCTTCGGCATCTTCGCGCTGGCCGCCGACACCGGGACCTTCCGGATCACCGGCATCCTCGGCCACGTCGCCCGCGACGGCCTGCACCACCCGACGCTGATCGCGCTGCTGCTGCTGGCCGGCGTCGCGGGCAAGTCCGCGCAGTTCCCGCTGCACACCTGGCTCCCGGACGCGATGGCCGGCCCGACCCCGGTCTCGGCGCTCATCCACGCCGCGACGATGGTCGCCGCCGGTGTGTACGTCGTCGCCCGCCTCCTCCCGGTCTTCGCCGCCTCCGCGGCGGCGCTGGTGGTGCTCGCCGTGCTGGCCGCGGTGACCATGGTCGGCTCCGGCCTGGCCGCGCTCGCCCAGGACGACATCAAGCGCGTGCTGGCCTATTCGACCGTCGGCCAACTCGGCTACATGACCGGTGCGCTGGCCGTCGGCGACCGCGGCGCCGCCGTCTTCCACCTCCTGTCGCACGGTGCGTTCAAGGCCCTCCTCTTCCTCGGCGCGGGCGTGGTCATCCACGCCGCGGGCACCAACTCGCTCGCCGCCATGTCCCGGATGGGCGGCCTGTCCCGCCGCATCCCGGACGCCGCCTGGACGCTGGCCGTCGCCCTGCTCGCGCTCGCCGCGATCCCACCGTTCGCCGGCTTCTTCTCCAAGGAAGCCGTCCTGGGCGCCGCCGAGCACGCCGCCACCGGCCACGCGGCCGGCATCCCCGGCGCCGCCGGCTGGACCGTCCTGGTCTCCGGTCTGCTCACCGCCCTCCTGACCGCCGCCTACGCCACCCGGCTGTGGCTGCTGACGTTCTGCGGGACCGGCCCCGAGGCACCCGACCACGGCCCGCAGCCGCGAGCGATGACCGCCGTGCTGTGGGTGCTCTTCATCCCCACCGTCGGCTTCGGCCTGACCGCCCCCTTCCTGCCCGCCTGGTTCGACGGGCGCTCGCTCACCCCGACCCTCACCACCTCCGTGCTGGGCACCGGTGTCGCCCTCGTCGGCGGCCTGATCACCTACGCCGCCTGGCGCCACACCAGCGCCCTCGCCACCCGCACCCCGCTCGGCGCCGTCGCCGTGGCGGAGGACGCCACCCCCGCGCTCGCCGAGGAACTGGCCATCGTCACCCACCCCCCGGCCTACGGCGACGCCGCCGGCGCCCCGGACCCGGCCGACCCCGGCCGGCTCCTGCTCGGCCCGCTGCACCGCCACGCGGCCGCCGGCTTCCACCTCGACGCGGTCTACTCCGCGCTGTTCGTCCGACCCACCCGCGCGGCCGCGACCCTGGTCCGCTTCCTGGACCGCGCGGTCGTCGACACCTACGTCAGCGGCGCCGGCACCGCCCCCCGCTGGCTGGGCGCCGCGGTCCGCCGCGCCCAGACCGGGAACGTGCAGACCTACCTCGGGGCGCTGCTGGCCGGCGCGCTCGTACTGGTCATCGCCGCCGTCCTCGTCGCCACGGGCACGGGAGCCTGACCGTGCCGCCATCCCCCGCGGGCCGACCCCCGCACCCCCAGTCGACAGTCCTCGTGGCCTGCCTCGCCGGAGCCGAAACCCTGAGGAGGGCCTGACCCGTGAACCACACCGCCCTGCAGATCCTCCTCGCGGGCTCCGTCGTCCTCCCGCTCGTCGGCGCGCTCGCCGCACTGCTGCCGGCCCCGCCCGGCCTGAAGGGGAAGAACCCCGACCAGGCCGTGCTGCGCCACGGCGTGACCGTCACCGGCGTGGTGCTCGCCGCGACGATCGCGCTGGCCGTCGGCTTCGACCACGGTCACCCGGCGCGTATGCAGGCCACCACCGACCTCAGCTGGATCCCGGCGCTCGGCATCCGCATCCACCTCGGCGTCGACGGCATCTCGCTCCCCCTCCTGGTCCTGACCGCCCTGCTGACCTTCCTCTGCGCCCTCTACAGCTACTTCAACATGCCAACGGGCCCGTCACCCAAGGCATTCGTGGCGCTGATCCTCGTCCTGGAATCCGGCACCCTCGCGACCTTCGCCGTCCTGGACCTGATGCTCTTCTTCCTCGCGTTCGAGATGGTCCTCATCCCGATGTACTTCCTCATCGCCCGCTGGGGCGGTGCCCGGCGCCAAGCGGCCGCCTGGAAGTTCATCCTCTACACGCTGCTCGGCTCCGTCGTCATGCTGCTCGGCCTCCTCCTCATCGGGCTGAAATCCGGCACTTTCGACATGGTCGCACTCGCCACTGACAACGGCCCGAAAGCCCAGCTCAGCCACACCGTCCAGGTCATCGCGGTGCTCGCCGTCGGCATCGGACTGGCCGTCAAGTCCCCGATGTGGCCGCTGCACAGCTGGCTGCCCGACGCGCACACCGCCGCCCCCACCGCCGGCTCGGTGCTGCTGGCCGGCGTCCTGCTGAAGATGGGCACCTACGGCTTCGTCCGGATCGCGCTGCCGATCACCCCCGACGGCATGCACACCTTCGCGCCGTACCTCGCCGCGCTCGCCGCCGTCGGCATCGTCTACGGCTCGCTGGCCTGCCTCGCCCTGGTCCGCACCGGCGCCAAGGGCGACCTCAAGCGCCTGATCGCCTACAGCTCCGTCGGCCACATGGGCTTCGTCCTGCTCGGCATCGCCAGCATGACCCCCACCGGCGTCAACGGCGCGCTGTTCGCCAACGTCGCGCACGGCCTGATCACCGGCCTGCTCTTCTTCCTCGTCGGCGGCCTCAAGGACCGGCTGGGCAGCACCGACCTGGACACCCTGGCGGGCACCACCGGCGCCGCCCTCTACGGCCGCGCGCCGCGCTTCGGCGGCCTGCTGGCCTTCGGCGCCGTGGCCTCCCTGGGCCTGCCCGGACTGGCCGGCTTCTGGGGCGAGATGCTGGCGATGTTCGGCGCGTTCCACCCGGCCGCCGGCCTGAGCCGCCCCGCGTTCCTGACGTTCATGGCGCTGGCCGGCCTCGGCACCCTGCTGACCGCCGCGTACCTGCTGCTGGTCGTCCGCCGGATCTGCATGGGCGGCACCCTGAAGGCCCCGGCGTCCCCGACGGAAGCCGGCGGGCCGGCCACCGCCCCCGCCCTCCCCGACCTCGCGCGCTACGAATACGCGGCCTGGAGCCCCCTCGCCGTCCTCACCGTCCTCGCCGGACTGTGGCCCGCGGCCCTCCTCGGCCTCACGAACCCGGCCGTCCAGCAGCTCCTCGGAGGCGGTAAGTGATGAGTCAGGTCACCTCGCTGGTCCAGTCCGTCGACTGGCTCGCCATCGCCCCGCCCACCCTCACCGCGGCCGTCGCCCTGGTGGTGCTGGTCGCCGACCTCTTCCTGCCCGCCGCCCGGAAGCCGCTGCTGGGCTGGCTCGCGACCGCCGGCCTGGCCGCCTCCGCGCTCCTGCTGCTGCCCCTCCTGGACGGCGGCCGCCGCACCTTCTGCCTCACCGGCCACCCCGACACCTGCAGCTACGTGGCCGACCACTTCACCCTGATCGTCCAGTTCCTGGTGCTGGGCGGCGCCCTGCTGACCGCGCTGCTCTCCATCGACACCATCAAGGACCACGACCTGCCCGCGGGGGAGTACTGGTTCCTGCTGCTCTCCTCGGCCGCCGGCGCCGCCCTCCTGCCCGCCTCCCGGGACCTGGCCACCCTGGTCATCGCCCTGGAGGTCGCCTCGCTGCCGGCCTTCGCCCTGGTCGGGCTGCGCCGCGGCGACCGGCTCTCCTCCGAGGCGGCGCTGAAGTTCTTCCTCTCCTCGGTGGCCGCCACCGCCGTGATGCTGCTCGGCGTGAGCTTCGTCTACGCGGCCACCGGGAGCCTCCACCTCTCCCGGGTGGCGCACGCCCTGTCCGCCCTCCCGGACCCCCGCCTGGCCACCCTGGCCGGCGCCGGCGTCGCGCTCACCCTCGTCGGCTTCGCCTTCAAGACCGCCGCCGCCCCGTTCCACTTCTGGGTGCCGGACACCTACGTCGGCGCGCCGCTGCCGATCGCCGCGTACCTCTCCGTGGTCGGCAAGGCCGTCGGCTTCTCCGGCCTGATCCTCGTCACCGTCCAGGGTTTCCCCGCGTACGCGGACGTCTGGGGCCCGGCGCTGGCCGTGCTCGCCGCGCTGACCATGACCGTCGGCAACGCCGCCGCGCTCCGCCAGGACCCGGCCCGCACCCACAGCGCGGTCCGCCTGCTCGCCTGGTCCTCCGTCGGCCAGGCCGGCTACCTGCTGGTCCCGATCGCCGCCGCCGGCTACGCCCACGACCCCGCGCACGCCGTCGGCGCGACCGTCGCCTACGCCCTGATGTACGCCGCGGTGAACCTCGGGGCCTTCGCCGTCGCCGCCCTGGTGGCCCGCACCCGCCCCGCCAACCGCCTCGCCGACTACCAGGGCCTCTACCACCGCCGCCCCCTGGTGGCGCTCGCCCTCGGCTTCTTCCTGCTGTGCCTGGCGGGCCTCCCGCCGGGCATCATCGGGCTGTTCGCCAAGGTGACGGTCTTCTCGGCCGCGGTCGACGCCGGACTGGGCTGGCTCGCCGTCGTCATGGCCGTGAACGTCGTGATCGCGCTCTACTACTACCTCCAGTGGACCGCGCTCCTCTTCCGGCCCGCGAAGGCCCCGGCCGGCGAGCCCGCCGGGCAGCCCCGCGCCCCGATCCCGGCGGCGCTGTCCACCGCCCTGGCCCTCGCCGCCCTCGTGGGTGTCGTCCTCTCCGGCGCCCCCCAGCTGGTGCTCCGCTTCGCCGCCGGCGCCCTCCTCTAGGGCCGGCGGCTCCCGCCGTAGGGCCGCCCGGCACCCCCGCCCGGCCCTGCGGTCCCCCGGTCACCCCGCCGGCCGCACCCCACCCCGCCCCCACCAGGCACGGCCTGGGGAACCACCCCTGCTCATCTCGCGTTGACCAGTGAGTAAGGGTCCACTGGAGAGTGGAGAAACGAAGCAAAGGGTTCCCCTGCCGCACCACTTGGAGGGCGTACCGTGCACCGCCGGCACAACGGGCTCAGGACCGCCGTACTCCTCGGGGGACTGTCCGCACTCATCATCGTCATCGGCAGCTTCTTCGGCCGTACGGGCCTGATCGTCGCGGTCCTGATCGCCGTGGGCACCAACGCCTACGCGTACTGGAACAGCGACAAACTCGCCCTGCGCGCGATGCGGGCCCGCCCGGTCAGCGAGTTCGAGGCGCCCCAGCTCTACCGCATGGTCCGCGAACTCTCGACCGCGGCCCGCCAGCCCATGCCCCGCCTGTACATCTCCCCGACCCAGGCGCCCAACGCCTTCGCCACCGGCCGCAACCCCCGCAACGCCGCCGTCTGCTGCACCGACGGCATCCTCCAGATCCTCGACGAGCGCGAGCTCCGCGGCGTCATCGGCCACGAGCTCAGCCACGTCTACAACCGCGACATCCTCATCTCCTCCGTCGCCGGCGCACTGGCCTCGGTCGTGATGTTCCTGGTCAACTTCGCCTGGCTGATCCCCATAGGCCGCTCCGACGAAGATGACGAGGGCCCCGGCATCGTCGGCACGCTGCTGATCATGATTCTCGGCCCGATCGCGGCCTCGCTGATCCAGCTCGCCGTCAGCCGCTCCCGCGAGTACCAGGCCGACGCCTCCGGCGCCCGGCTCACCGGCGATCCGCTCGCCCTGGCCTCCGCCCTCCGCAAACTGGAGCTCGGCACCCAGCAGCTCCCGCTGCCGCCGGAGCCCCGCCTGGAGACCGCCGGCCACATGATGATCGCCAACCCGTTCCGCCCCGGCGAGGGCCTCTCCCGGCTCTTCTCCACCCACCCGCCGATGCCCGAGCGCATCGCCCGCCTGGAACAGATGGCCGGCCACCACCGCCCCTGAGACCGGCCGCCGACCGCGTCTTTCGCTCATGTGCCGCAAGGACGCAACGTTCCCCGCGGTCGGCCGCGTCTAGGACGGCGGAACCACTTCCCGACCTGCCCCTGGAAGGCTGCCAATCATGAAGTTCATCCTCAACATCCTCTGGCTGGTCCTCAGCGGCTTCTGGTTGGCGCTCGGCTACGTCGCCGCGGGCGTGATCTGCTGCATCCTGATCGTCACGATCCCGTTCGGCATCGCCTCGTTCCGGATCGCCGGCTACGCCCTGTGGCCCTTCGGCCGGACCACCGTCGAGCGCCGCGACGCCGGCGCCGGCTCGACGATCGGCAACATCATCTGGATCGTCTTCGCGGGCTGGTGGCTGGCCCTGGGCCACATCGTCACCGGCATCGCCCAGTGCGTGACGATCATCGGCATCCCGTTCGGCATCGCCAACTTCAAGATGATCCCGCTCTCCCTGCTGCCGCTGGGCCGCGAGATCGTCCCCACCGACCAGCCGTTCGCCACCCGCTGACCGTTCCGTCCGCGACGGCCCGCGCCCGCGCGGCCGAGGCCAACTCCCGCGTTCCGGAACGCCGATGGGGCGGCGCGCTCCCGTGTCGCGCCGCCCCACCGGCTTCCTGCGTGCCGCACGCCCCTTTCGGGGACGCTCAGCGGTAGTTGACGAACTGGACCGCGAAGTCCAGGTCCTTGCCGCGCAGCAGCTGCTGAACGGCCTGCAGGTCGTCCCGGCTCTTGGAGGTGACCCGCAGCTCGTCGCCCTGCACCTGCGCCTTGACGCCCTTCGGCCCCTCGTCGCGGATGATCTTGGCGACCTTCTTCGCGTTGTCCTGCGAGATCCCCTCCTGCATCGAGGCGGAGATCCGGTACTCCTTGCCCGACGCCTGCGGTTCGCCGGCCTCCAGCGCCTTGAGCGAGATCCCGCGCTTGACCAGCTTGGACTGGAAGATGTCCAGGACGGCCTTCACCCGCTCCTCGGCGTTGGCCCGCATCTCGATCTTCTCGCCCGACCACTGGATCGACGCGTCCACGCCCTTGAAGTCGTAGCGCTGCGAGATCTCCTTGGCGGCCTGGTTGAGGGCGTTGTCGACCTCCTGCCGCTCGACCTTCGAGACGATGTCGAAACTGGAGTCGGCCATTGTGGGTTGGCTCCTCGTACGTAGATCCATCAGAGGTGCGGCCCTTCCCGGACCGCCTGCCAAGCCTAGCCACCCGGCCAAGATCCAGCGCTCCCGAATCGAGTGGCAAACCACCCCCTGTCATCGGGTATGGTTTACGACGTTGCCACGGAGCACCGCCCCACAGCGGGAATCCGGACGACACAACCCGGCGGTGTGCCCGAGCGGCCAAAGGGAGCAGACTGTAAATCTGCCGGCTTCGCCTTCCCAGGTTCGAATCCTGGCGCCGCCACAGCCAAGAAGGACCCCTGAATCGTAGAAATGCGGTTCAGGGGTCTTTCGTTGTGCCGCCTTTCGGGTGGTGTCCCGGCCCGGATCCGGGCCGGGGGATTCTCTGCGTGTCGGCGTGCCTCACGGCGCCCGGGGCGTGTCCTCGTCGGCCGGCGGTGCGGCGTCCAGCAGCCCGGTGACCAGCGCGCGCAGCATCCCGGCCACCCGCTCGGTCTCGCCGCGCTCCAGCAGTCGCAGGACGCGCTCGTTCTGCAGTGCCCCGATGAGGAAGTCCGACAGGAGTCCGGCGTCCAGATCGGGGCGCTGCGCGGCGAGCAGCGCGCTGACGTGGTCGTGCCAGAAGGCGTGGAACGGGTGCTCGCCCTGCGGTTCGCCGTCCTCGGCGGCGGGGCGCTGGGCGGTCGTGCTGGCGTGGCAGAGCGCGGCCAGCAGCCCCTTGTTGCGGGCGACCATCTCGACGACGCCGTCCAGGAAGGCCAGCAGTCGTTCACGGGGGGCGGCGCCCGGCCCCAGCGGCGGCGGGCCGTCGGTGACCGCTTCGCGCAGCGCCACCGCCCGCTCCTCCATCAGGGCCTGCATCAGGCCCATGCGGCTGCCGAAGCGGTGGAAGACCGTGCCCTTGCCGACCCCGGCCGCGGCGGCGACCTGCTCCATCGAGATCTTCTCCGGTGGGTGGTGCGCGAGGAGGTCCTCGGTCGCCAGCAGGATGGCGCGCCGGTTCCGTACCGCGTCGGCGCGTTCGCGGCGACCTGCTGCCATCGGTCCTCACCCACTCGTCGTACGGCTCCACGGTCCGGCCCGTGCCGGGAGGACATCATTTCGCAAAGCAAGTGGACCGACGGTCCAGTAACGGCTACGGTCGTCGCTACATAAACTGACCGCCAGTCCAGTTAACTTGGTCGCGCCGGTCCGGGCTGACCCACCGCTGCGTTCGTCGACCACCGAGGAGAGCTGGAATGCGACGCGTTCGCTACTACGAGTACGGCGGCCCCGACGTCCTGACGATCGAGGAGGCCGAGGTCCCCGCCCCGGGCCCCGGCGAGGTGCTCCTCCGGACCGAGGCGATCGGGGCCAACTTCGTCGACACCAAGCTGCGGCGCGGGCCGGCCGCCGGACCGCTCTTCCAGCGCCCCTTGCCCGGCAAGCTCACCGGCGACGTGGTCGGCACCGTCGAGGCCGCCGGCCCCGGTGCCGACCGCGGGCTGATCGGGCAGCGGGTCGCGGCGCTCGGCGAGGACGCCTTCGCCGAGCACGTCGTCGCCGACGCCCAGTGGCTCGCCCCGGTACCCGACGGGGCGGACCTCGGCGTGGCCAGCATGCTCCCCATGGGCGCCCCGGTCGCCCTACGGGTGCTGCGCACCGGCCGGCTCGCCGCGGGGGAGACCGTCCTGGTGCACTCCGCGGCCGGCGGCATCGGCCACCTCGCGGTGCAGCTCGCCAGGTTGCTGGGGGCCGGGAAGGTGATCGCCGCGGTCGGCTCGCCGGCCAAGTTCGACTTCGTCCGGTCCTTCGGCGCCGACGCCGCCGTCGACTACTCGGCCGACGACTGGCCGGAGCGGGTCCGCGAGCTCGCACCCGAGGGCGTGGACCTGGTCCTGGACTCCGTCGGCGGCGGGATCCTGCGGCAGAGCCTGGACCTGCTGGCGCCGTTCGGCCGCGTCGTGGTCTACGGCGCCGCCGGCAACGACCTGCTCGACGTCCCCGTGACCAGCCTCTTCGCCCTGAAGGCGGTCGCCGGGTTCTCCCTGCTGGCCTGGCGCGCGGCCGCCCCGGAGCAGGCCCGCGCGGAGATGGCCGAGCTGGCCGGCCACGCCGTGTCCGGACGGCTGCGGACCGCCGTCCACGCACGGTTCCCGCTCGCCGAGGCGCCCGCCGTGCACCGGCTCATCGAGGAGCGGTCCCACCTCGGCCGGATCCTCGTCCTCCCGTAGCGGCCGGCACGGGCCCCAGCCGGCGCTGGGGCGTCCGCCGCCGCCCCGGCGTCCGGGAAGAGGCACGCGGCCGCCACAGGGCGGCAGACGCGCCCTCAGGGCCGCGAGGGCGCGTCCGCCGCGGGGGGCCTCAGTGCGACGCCGCGTTCCGCACCGCGTCCGCCACCGGCACGTCCCCGCCGATCAGCTCCAGCGTCCGCCCGGCCGTGCCCGGCTCGTCCAGCAGCGCCGCCAGTACGGCCGCCACGTCGTCCCGCGAGACCGCCCCGCGCCCGGTCGCGTCGGCCAGCGTCACCTGGCCGACGCCGGGGTCGTCGGTGAGCCGGCCGGGCCGCAGGATCGTCCAGTCCAGCCCGGCCCGGGCCCGTACGTCGGCGTCCGCGGCGCCCTTCGCCCGCAGATAGGCCGCGAAGACCGGATCGGTGCCCTTCGGGGGCTCCCGGTCCGCGCCCATCGACGAGACGACCACGAAACGCCGTACGCCGGCCGCCTCGGTCGCGTCCGCGAACAGCGTCGCCGCGCCGCGGTCCACCGTGTCCTTGCGCGCGGCGCCGCTGCCCGGCCCGGCTCCCGCCGCGAAGACGGCCGCGTCCGCGCCCTCAAGGTGCCGGGCGACATCGCCCACCGACGCCGACTCCAGGTCGCAGACCACCGGTTCGGCACCCGCGGCCAGCAGATCGCCGGCCTGTTCCGGCCGCCGGACGATCCCCGCGACCTCGTCCCCGCGCGCATGCAGCAACCGCTCCAGCCGCAGCGCGATCTGACCATGTCCACCTGCGATGACAATGCGCATGCTGCCGACCGTACGCCGAACCGCCCCGGCACACCGGAGGACCGGCCGGTGCGGCGCTCAGCGCTGCGACTGGCGGGGCAGTTCCAGCGCCACATCCACCGAGTCGCAGTACTCGCGCACCGCGCTGGTGCGCGCCACCACCCGCCCCCGGTGCACCACGATCCGGCTGTACGCCAACGAGAGCACCCCGGCGATCCGCTCCCCGCGCACCGCCAGCAACTCCGCCGGGAAACCCGCCTCGACCCGCACCTCCGGCAGCCCCAGCGTCGCCCGCGCCGCCGAACTCACCGTCTCGTAGGCCGCCTCCGGCGTGGCCTCCCCCAGAGAGGCCAGCAGGTACGCGGCCTCCAACGGGTCCCCCCGCCCCACCGGGTTCGCCGCGTCCCGCAGCGCCCCACTGCCCGCCGCCACCCGCACCCCGGCCGCCCGCAGCAGCCGCACCGGTGCAGGCCGCGACACCCGGGTGCCGTTCCGCTCCAGGCCGGTGCAGTCGCCCTGCGGCAGGCAGACCACGGTGACGTCGGCGGCCGCCAACTGCTCCGCGACCCGGGCCGCCACGCTCCGCGGCATCCGCGCCATCCCGGCGCACGGCCCGATCGCCACCCCGGGCCGCAGCCCACCGCACATCGCCGCGAACCGGGCCAGCCGCGCCGGATCGTCACCGTCGGTGTGCAGGTCCACCGGGCAGCCGTGTTCGCCGGCCACCTCCAGGACGGTCTCCACGTAGCCGGCCGGGTCGGGGTCCAGGTCCGGACAGCCGCCGATGACCGTGGCGCCCATCTTGACCGCGTCCCGCAGCATCGCCACCCCGTTCGCGCCGGCCGCCCCGGTCAGCACCCGCGGCACCGCCACCGCCGCCAGATCCGCCAGCCCGCGCAGTGCCCGCCGGGCCTGGAGCACCGACTCCAGCGCCCGCAGCCCCTGGACGCCGCCGATCCGGACATGGCTCCGGGAGGCGGTGGCGCCGTGCCCGAGCTGGAGCAGCGCCGCCTCGGTCGTGCGGCGCTGGACGTCCTCGGCGGAGTCGGAGGCGGGCCCGTCGGCGTCCGCCGTCAGGGCGGTGTCGCAGTGCGCGTGGGGTTCGGCGGGGGCCGGGAGCAGCAGGTAGCCGGCGAGGTCCACCCGGGCTCCCTGCGGGGCGAGGCTGCCGGCCGTGCCGACCGCCTCGATGCGCCCGCCGCCGAGCCGGACGTCCACGGTGCGGCCGTCGGCGAGCCGGGCGCCGCACAGGACCAGTGCGCCGGATTCCGGCCGGGCGTACCGACCGGCACCCCCGGGCTTCCCCGGCTGCGGCGAACTGCTGTCGGACATCGCGCTCCTCGAAGCCACGGCGTGCAAGATCACGCGGGGTGGATCCGAGCCTAGGGCGCGGCCCGGAGCACATGGTGCAGGCGCGAAATAGTCGTACCGGTGTGGTGCGGGGGGCCGTTGGGACGCGACGCGGATACGGATTTCACGTTTGGCGGCGGGCCGTGTAATGTCTTCATCGCTCGCCCCAATAGCTCAGTCGGCAGAGCGTCTCCATGGTAAGGAGAAGGTCTACGGTTCGATTCCGTATTGGGGCTCTGATGTGTGGGGGACCTCGTCTTCGGACGAGGAACTCTCGCATCACAGCGGTGTAGCTCAGTCGGTAGAGCAAGCGGCTCATAATCGCTGTGTCACCGGTTCAAGTCCGGTCACCGCTACTTACAGTAGCCGATTGTGGGGTCGGTCCTCCGGTCGGCTACTCTTGTATGCGTTCAAATCGACTATCCGTCCGTCAAGGAGCACTCACGTGGCTGCCACCGACGTCCGCCCGAAGATCACGCTGGCCTGCGTGGAGTGCAAGGAGCGGAACTACATCACCAAGAAGAACCGGCGTAATGACCCGGACCGCCTGGAGATGAAGAAGCACTGCCCGCGCTGCAACGCGCACACCGCGCACCGCGAGACGCGATAACTCAGGCTCGTCTGTGAGGCCGTCCCCATTCCCTGGGGGCGGCCTCGCGGCTTTAGCACCATCAGTACAGGGAGGTTGCGAGCCCATGGCGCTCGACCAGTCATTCGTCGGACGCACGTACCCGCCCACTGACCCGTACGAGGTCGGCCGGGAAAAGATCCGCGAATTCGCCGAGGCGATCGGTGACACCAACCCCGCCTACACCGACACCGAAGCCGCCAAGGCGCTCGGTCACTCCGATGTGATCGCGCCGCCGACTTTTGTGTTTGCCATCACATTCAAGGCCGCAGGAATGGTCGTCGCCGACCCGCAACTCGGTCTGGACTACAGCCGGGTGGTGCACGGCGACCAGAAATTCGCCTACCGGCGGCCGGTGCGCGCCGGTGACCGGCTGACCGTGACCTCCACCATCGAGGCGATCAGGTCCATGGCCGGCAACGAAGTCATCGACATCCGGGGCGAGGTGCACGACGAGGCCGGCGAGCACGTTGTGACGGCAATCACGAAACTCGTCGCCCGACGTGCTGAGGAGGCCTGAGATGACCGCGAAGATTTCCTACGACGACGTCGAGGTCGGCGCCGAACTCCCCGCGCAGGCCTTCCCCGTGACCCGCGCCACACTCGTGCAGTACGCGGGTGCCTCCGGGGACTTCAACCCGATCCACTGGAACGAGAAGTTCGCCAAGGAGGTCGGACTGCCGGACGTCATCGCGCACGGCATGTTCACCATGGCCTCGGCCGTCCGGGTGGTCACGGACTGGGTCGGTGACCCGGGTGCCGTCGCCGAGTACGGCGTGCGCTTCACCAAGCCCGTCGTCGTGCCCAACGACGAGGCCGGCGCGCTGATCGAGGTCAGCGGCACGGTCGCGGCCAAGCTCGACGACGAGGAGCGGACCGTCCGGGTCGACCTCACCGCCAAGAGCGCCGACCAGAAGGTGCTGGGCATGTCCCGCGCCGTGGTCCGGCTCGCCTGAGGCAGCCGCGCGGGGCGGCCGGCCCGGTACCGCCGGACCGCCCCCGTACCCTTGGCCGGGTGCAGGAACGCCACGTAGAGAACAACGCCCCCCTCGCCCCGCTGACCACCTTCCGGCTCGGCGGCCCCGCGACCCGGCTCGTCACGGCCACCACCGACGACGAGGTGATCGCGGCCGTCCGTGCGGCGGACGACGCCGGCACCCCGCTGCTGGTCATCGGCGGCGGCAGCAACCTCGTCATCGGCGACAAGGGCTTCGAAGGCACGGCCCTGCGCATCGCCACCCGCGGCTTCACCCTCGACGGCACCGCCCTGGAACTCGCCGCGGGCGAGAACTGGTCCGACGCCGTCGCCCGCACCGTCGAGGCCGGACTGGCCGGCGTCGAGTGCCTGGCCGGCATCCCCGGCTCGGCCGGCGCCACCCCGATCCAGAACGTCGGCGCCTACGGCCAGGACGTCTCCGAGACCCTCACCGAGGTCGTCGCCTACGACCGCCGGACCGGCGAGACGGTCACCCTCTCCAGCGCGGAGTGCGGTTTCTCGTACCGCCACAGCCGTTTCAAGGAGCACCCCGAGCGGTTCGTCGTGCTGCGGGTCCGGTTCGCCCTGGAGGACGCCGACGGGCTCTCCGCGCCCCTGCGGTACGACCAGACGGCCCGCGCCCTCGGGGTCGGCACCGGGGACCGGGTGCCGCTCACCGTCGCCCGCAAGACCGTCCTGGCGCTTCGGGCGAGCAAGGGCATGGTGCTGGACGCCGACGACCACGACACCTGGTCGGCCGGTTCCTTCTTCACCAATCCCGTCCTGACCGAGGCCGAGCACGCCGATTTCGTCCGGCGGGTCCACGACCGCCTCGGCCCCGACACCGCACCACCCGCCTTCCCGGACGGCGACGGACGGGTGAAGACCTCCGCCGCCTGGCTCATCGACCGGGCCGGCTTCACCAAGGGCTACGGCAGCGGCCCGGCCCGGATCTCCACCAAGCACACCCTGGCCCTCACCAACCGCGGCCAGGCCACCACCGAGGACCTGCTCGCCCTGGCCCGCGAGGTCCGCGACGGCGTCCGCGACGCCTTCGGGGTCACCCTCGTCAACGAACCGGTGACGGTCGGCGTCAGCCTGTAGGGGCCGGGCCGCCCCGGGTCCGCTACGGCACCGGGGCGGCCAGCCAGGCGTCGATGTCCGCCAGCATCGCCCGCTGCACCTCCTGGGGCGCGCGGGAGGCCCGTACGGACTGCCGGGCCAGCTCGGCCAACTCGGTGTCGGTGAAGGCGTGCGCGGTGCGCGCGATCTCGTACTGGGCGGCCAGCCGCGCGCCGAACAGCAGGGGGTCGTCGGCGCCCAGCGCCATCGGGACGCCGGCCTCGTAGAACGTCCGCAACGGCACGTCCTCCGGCTTCCCGTAGACGCCCAGCGCCACATTGGACGTCGGGCACACCTCGCAGGTCACCCCGCGGGACGCCAGCCGGCGCAGCAGCACCGGGTCCTCCGCGGCCCGCACCCCGTGCCCGATCCGCGCGGCGTGCAGATCGTCCAGGCAGTCCCGGACGCTCGCCGGCCCGGACAACTCGCCGCCGTGCGGCGCCGACAGCAGGCCGCCGTCCCGGGCGATGGCGAAGGCCCGGTCGAAGTCCCGGGCGAAACCCCGGCGTTCGTCGTTGGAGAGCCCGAAGCCGACCACCCCGCGGTCGGCGTAGCGCACCGCCAGCCGGGCCAGCGTGCGGGCGTCCAGCGGGTGCTTCATCCGGTTCGCGGCGACCAGGACGCGGATGCCCAGCCCGGTGTCCCGGGCGGCCCGGTCCACCGCGTCCAGGATGATCTCCAGGGCCGGGATCAGCCCGCCCAGCCGCGGTGCGTACGAGGTCGGGTCGACCTGGATCTCCAGCCAGCGGGAGCCGTCCCGGACGTCCTCCTCCGCGGCCTCCCGCACCAGTCGCTGGATGTCCTCGGGCGACCGCAGGCAGGACCGGGCGATGTCGTAGAGCCGCTGGAAACGGAACCAACCGCGCTCGTCGGTGGCGCTGAGCCGGGGCGGTTTCCCGCTCGTGAGCGCGTCCGGCAGGTGGACGCCGTACTTGTCGGCGAGGTCCAGCAGCGTCGCCGGCCGCATCGAGCCGGTGAAGTGCAGGTGCAGGTGGGCCTTCGGCAGTTGACGCAGATCACGAACACGCTCCATCCGCAGATACTGCCGCACCCGCCCGCCGCGGGCATAGGCCCCGCCCCGAACGGAGGGGCCACCAAAAAAGCGTGCGGGGCCGGACAACGGTCCGACCCCGCACGCCGAATGGCCGCCTGCGCAGGCTGCGCCGCCTACGCCGCCACGCCGACTACTTGGCCTCCGCCAGCAGCTTCTGGATCCGGGAGACGCCCTCGACCAGGTCCTCGTCGCCCAGCGCGTACGAAAGCCGCAGGTAGCCGGGGGTACCGAAGGCCTCACCCGGGACGACGGCGACCTCTGCCTCCTCCAGGATCAGCTCGGCCAGCTCGACGCTGGACTGCGGGCGCTTGCCGCGGATCTCCTTGCCCAGCAGCCCCTTGACCGACGGGTACGCGTAGAACGCGCCCTCCGGCTCCGGGCACAGCACGCCGTCGATCTCGTTGAGCATCCGCACGATGGTCTTGCGGCGCCGGTCGAAGGCCACCTTCATCTCCTCGACGGCCGTCAGGTCGCCGCTGACCGCCGCGATGGCCGCGGCCTGCGCCACGTTGGAGACGTTGGAGGTGGCGTGCGACTGGAGGTTGGTGGCCGCCTTGATGACGTCCTTGGGGCCGATCGCCCAGCCGACCCGCCAGCCGGTCATCGCGTACGTCTTCGCCACGCCGTTGACGACGATGCACTTGTCGCGCAGCTCCGGTACCACGACCGGCAGCGACGAGAACTCCGCGTCGCCGTAGACCAGGTGCTCGTAGATCTCGTCGGTCAGCACCCACAGGCCGTGCTCGGCGGCCCAGCGGCCGATGGCCTCGACCTGCTCGCGGGGGTAGACCGCACCGGTCGGGTTCGACGGGGAGACGAACAGCAGCACCTTGGTGTGCTCGGTGCGGGCCGCCTCCAGCTGCTCCACGGTCACCCGGTAGCCGGTGGTCTCGTCGGCGACCACGTCGACCGGCACGCCGCCCGCGAGCCGGATCGACTCGGGGTAGGTGGTCCAGTACGGCGCCGGGACGATGACCTCGTCACCCGGGTCCAGGATGGCCGCGAAGGCCTCGTAGATGGCCTGCTTGCCACCGTTGGTGACCAGGACGTTCGCGGCCTCGATCTCGTAGCCGGAGTCGCGCAGCGTCTTCGCGACGATCGCGGACTTCAGCTCGGGGAGGCCGCCCGCGGGGGTGTAGCGGTGGAACTTCGGGTTGCGGCAGGCCTCGACCGCCGCCTCGACGATGTAGCCGGGCGTGGGGAAGTCGGGCTCGCCGGCGCCGAAGCCGATCACCGGGCGCCCGGCGGCCTTGAGGGCCTTGGCCTTGGCGTCGACGGCGAGGGTGGCGGACTCGGAGATCGAACCGACGCGGACGGAGACCCGGCGGTCGGCGGGGGACGATGCAGAGGGAGTGGCAGCGCTCATAGGGGCATCGTCGCAGACCGCGGTCGGCCCCGTTGCACGGGTTTGCGGGGTGGTACGGGAGGTTCCTGTTCGACGCCCGGCCCTGAACCACGTACACTCGCTGACCGTTGGCTCCCACCGGGTCACCGTGGCGCACGCTGCACGACAAAGTGCAGTCGTCCGGATGCGGTAGGTTGGGGGAACCACAAAGGGTCGTAGCTCAATTGGTAGAGCACTGGTCTCCAAAACCAGCGGTTGGGGGTTCAAGTCCCTCCGGCCCTGCTACACGCACTTTCATCACCAAGTGCGTGCACGCGTACGTACGAAATGCACCGCCGTGCGGCCGGGCCGGACGCGGCACGGCCACGACCCGGATTCAGGTGAGGACGAGTGACGGACGCCCTGGGCTCCATCGACATGCCTGAGCGTGGTCGTTCTGAGGACGACACCACGGAGTCCCAGAAGAAGCCCCGCCGCGGCGGCAAGCGCGGCAAGAAGGGGCCCTTCGCGCGGCTCGCGCTCTTCTACCGTCAGGTCATTGCGGAACTCCGCAAGGTCGTCTGGCCGTCGCGCGGCCAGCTGTCGTCGTACACCACCGTGGTGATCGTCTTCGTGGCCGTCATCATCGGTCTCGTAACCGTGATTGACTTGGGAATCAACCGAGTCGTCGGGTACGTCTTCGGCTGATCCCGCGGAGGGTGCCTCTGCGGGCGGCCCTTCGCACGTTCAACCCCTTGAAGCAAGGAAGAAGCAGCCACGTGTCTGACCCGAACCTGAACGACGCCGCCAAGCCCGTCGCGGCTGCAGAGGCCGAGGTTGACGAGGCCGTCTCGGCCGAGGTCGAGGGGGACGCTGCGGCCATCGCTGACGAGGAGGCCGCCGCGGAGATCGTCGCGGGCGCCGACGACGTCGACGAGCTGGACGCCGAGGACGCCGACGCCGGCGAGCCCGCCGAGGCGGCCGCCGTGCACGTCGAGGACGAGGAGGTCTCCGAGGATGCCGAGGAGCAGGAGCCGGTCGACCCGGTGGCCGCCCTCCGTGACGAGCTGCGCGGGCTCCCCGGCGAGTGGTACGTCATCCACACCTACGCGGGCTACGAGAACCGCGTGAAGACCAACCTCGAGCAGCGCGCCGTCTCGCTGAACGTCGAGGACTACATCTTCCAGGCCGAGGTGCCGCAGGAAGAGGTAGTGCAGATCAAGAACGGTGACCGCCGTACGGTTCGCCAGAACAAGCTCCCGGGCTACGTCCTGGTGCGCATGGACCTGACGAACGAGTCCTGGGGCGTCGTCCGCAACACCCCCGGTGTCACCGGCTTCGTCGGCAACGCCTACGACCCGTACCCGCTGACCCTGGACGAGATCGTCAAGATGCTCGCGCCGGAGGCGGAGGAGAAGGCGGCCAAGGAGGCCGCCGCGGCCGAGGGCAGGCCGGCGCCGTCCCGCAAGGTCGAGGTCCAGGTCCTGGACTTCGAGGTGGGCGACTCCGTCACCGTCACCGACGGTCCGTTCGCGACGCTGCAGGCCACGATCAACGAGATCAACGCCGACTCGAAGAAGGTCAAGGGTCTGGTGGAGATCTTCGGTCGCGAGACCCCGGTCGAGCTGAGCTTCGACCAGATCCAGAAGAACTAGGTTCTTCCGGACCTCCAGCCACCGACCAGGTCAGACCGGCGCAGAGCCGGTCTGACCTGCGCGGTTTTTGGCCGCACGACAGTACCCGTTATCGTGGTGCGGTATGCCTCCATCCGGATGACCGGATTGCGAGGCGAACCACCTCTCACTAGGACCCGGAGAGAGCATGCCTCCCAAGAAGAAGAAGGTCACGGGGCTTATCAAGCTCCAGATCCAGGCCGGTGCCGCGAACCCGGCTCCGCCGGTCGGCCCCGCGCTGGGTCAGCACGGCGTCAACATCATGGAGTTCTGCAAGGCCTACAACGCCGCGACCGAGTCGCAGCGTGGCATGGTCGTGCCGGTGGAGATCACGGTCTACGAAGACCGTTCCTTCACCTTCGTCACCAAGACCCCGCCGGCCGCGAAGCTCATCCTGAAGGCTGCGGGCGTGGAGAAGGGCTCCGGCGAGCCGCACAAGACCAAGGTCGCCAAGATCACCGAGGCGCAGGTCCGCGAGATCGCCACCACCAAGATGCCCGACCTGAACGCCAACGACCTGGACGCCGCGTCGAAGATCATCGCCGGCACCGCCCGTTCCATGGGCATCACGGTCGAGGGCTGAACCTCAGCCCCCTAGGCACCTCCGTGGAAGGACCAGGCGCTGGTCCGTACCACGACTCCACCCCACTGCATCAGGAGCAGAAGTGAAGCGCAGCAAGTCTCTTCGCAACGCGGACGCGAAGATCGACCGGGAGCGTCTGTACGCCCCGCTCGAGGCCGTCCGTCTCGCCAAGGACACCACGTCCGCCAAGTTCGACGCGACCGTCGAGGTCGCCATGCGTCTGGGTGTCGACCCGCGCAAGGCCGACCAGATGGTCCGTGGCACCGTGAACCTCCCGCACGGCACTGGTAAGACCGCCCGGGTCCTGGTCTTCGCGACCGGTGACCGTGCTGCGGCCGCGGAAGCCGCCGGCGCCGACATCGTCGGCTCGGACGAACTGATCGACGAGGTCTCCAAGGGCCGTCTGGACTTCGACGCCGTCGTCGCCACCCCGGACCTCATGGGCAAGGTCGGCCGCCTCGGCCGCGTGCTCGGTCCGCGTGGTCTGATGCCGAACCCGAAGACCGGCACCGTCACCCCGGATGTCGCCAAGGCTGTCACGGACATCAAGGGCGGCAAGATCGAGTTCCGCGTCGACAAGCACTCCAACCTCCACTTCATCATCGGCAAGGTGTCCTTCGACGACGCCAAGCTGGTGGAGAACTACGCCGCGGCGCTGGAGGAGATCACCCGTCTGAAGCCGTCCGCCGCCAAGGGCCGGTACATCAAGAAGGCGACGATCACCACCACGATGGGCCCCAGCATCCCGCTGGACTCCAACCGCACCCGCAACCTCCTCGTCGAGGACGAGGCCGTCTGATCTCGCCGATCGATGCCTCGTAGCGCGTGACGCGTTACCGTCAGGCCCCGCCCTCCGTACGGAGGGCGGGGCCTGACGCATGTGCTGTCAGTGGGCTGCACTACAGTCGCCTCCGAGGTCCAAATGGAGATCTAAAGGGGGAGCCTCAGTGCGTACCACGCGTATCGCCGCCGCCGTTGCGGCGGGAGTTGTCATGATGGCCGGTCTGACCGCCTGTAACAGCGGTGGCGACAAGAGCAACGGCACCGGCGGTGGCAGCTCCGGCGGAGGCAGCAACGACGCGGCAGGGGCGAAGTCTCCGCTGGAGGCCGCTCTGGCCTCGCTGAAGACGGCCTCGCAGCAGACGAACGGCAAGAGCTCCGCCAAGGTCGAGGGCACCACCAAGAACGGTGCGGTGACCCAGACCATGAAGGGCGCGATGGACTGGTCGTCCGGCATGCACATGTCCGTCGACATCACCCAGGCCGGTGGTCCGATGGGCGGCTCCGGCAAGCCCATGAAGGCGCTGTACACGCCGGACGCGATGTACATGAACATGGGCATGCCCCTGGGCGGCAAGAACTGGATCAAGTACGACTACGACGTCATGGCCAAGAAGCTGGGCCCGGCCGGTGCCCTGATGAAGGACATGATGAACAACAACAACCCGGGCCGGTCGGTGGACCTGCTGGTCGCCTCGGGCAAGGTCAAGGAAGTCGGCAAGGAAGACGTCCGCGGCGTCCAGGCGACCCACTACAACGGCACGCTCTCGGTGAGCGAGCTGACCCGCATGCAGACGAAGAACGTCAGCGAGGCGGACCTCAAGGCCCTGGAGCAGCAGCTGAAGAACACGGGCGCCACGACCGAGACCATCGACCTGTGGGTCAGCTCGGACAACCTGCTGGTCAAGAAGCGCGAGCAGATGGACAGCAAGAAGTCGCCGTACGACTCGACGGTCTACTACTCGGACTACGGCACCAAGGTCTCGGTGACGCCGCCGCCGGCGAGCGACACCACCGAGTACAAGTGAGTCCGCTGAGTTAGCGGTCCACTGGTGAGCGGGGGCCCGGGGCGCGTTCCCGGTGCCCCCGCTCAGCCGATTTGCTCTGGCCCAGCCCGTTCCCGTACGGTGTCCCGGAAGCCAAAGACCGCTGGTTGTCTCTGCGCGTCCGGTCCTGGACGTGTGGTGGCCGAAGGATCCGCTAGCTGCGGACGGCCTGCGCAGGTTATGTGGAGAGACTCCCGGGCAGTTTTCTGTTCGGTCGAGTAACGCCCCGTGCCCTGCGCCGGGGCGTTTGTTTTGCCCAGCCCCTTCTGCGCGGTCCTCATCACCCGGAAGGAGGCCGAGGCTCATGGCGAGGCCCGACAAGGTCGCAGCCGTCGAGGAGATTGCGGACGAGTTCCGTAACTCCAACGCAGCTGTTGTGACCGCGTACACCGGACTTACCGTTGCGCAGCTCAAGCAGCTGCGCCGTTCGCTCGGTGACAACGCTCAGTACCGTGTGGTGAAGAACACGCTGACCAAGATCGCGGCCCAGGAGGCCGGGATCACTGTGCTGGACGAGCACCTCAGTGGCTCGACGGCCGTCGTCTTCGTGACCGGTGACCCGGTCGAGGCGGCGAAGGGTCTTCGTGACTTCGCCAAGGAGAACCAGAACCTCGTCATCAAGGGCGGTGTCCTTGACGGCAAGGCGCTCTCCGCCGACGAGATCAAGAAGCTTGCGGACCTCGAGTCCCGCGAGGTTCTGCTCAGCAAGCTGGCCGGTGCCTTCAAGGCGAAGCAGTCCCAGGCTGCCTCCGTCTTCCAGGCGCTGCCGTCGAAGCTCGTCCGCACCGTGGACGCGCTGCGCGCCAAGCAGGCTGAGCAGGGCGGTGCCGAGTAACTCGGCTCGCGTCATGATCCGCGCCGTCCCGGCGCGGGTTACAGCGGGCCGCACGCCCGCCGAAATGTACATCCGGCACCAGCCGATTTAGTGGAAGGACCGCCATCATGGCGAAGCTCACCCAGGACGAGCTGCTCGAGCAGTTCGAAGGCATGACCCTCATCGAGCTCTCCGAGTTCGTGAAGGCCTTCGAGGAGAAGTTCGACGTCACCGCCGCCGCTGCCGCGCCGGTCGTCGTCGCCGGTGCCGCTGGTGGCGCCGCTGCCGAGGTCGAGGAGGAGAAGGACGAGTTCGACGTCATCCTCACCGGTGCCGGCGACAAGAAGATCCAGGTCATCAAGGTCGTGCGCGAGCTGACCTCCCTCGGCCTGAAGGAGGCCAAGGACCTGGTCGACGGCACCCCGAAGCCGGTCCTGGAGAAGGTCGCCAAGGACGCCGCGGAGAAGGCCGCCGAGGCCCTCAAGGGCGCCGGTGCCTCCGTCGAGGTCAAGTGACCTTGGTGAGTCTCTGACTCCCGTCCGCTGCCTCTGAGGCTGTAACGCGGACACCGCGAAGGGCGATCACCCATACGGGTGGTCGCCCTTCCGTGTACCCGCCCCGGCTGCACTGCCCATCGCCGGAGTGCGAGTATGGTGATCTTCGTTGTCCGGACGCACCTCCATGTGACGATCTCCCAGAGGCGGGGGGCCTTGACGAACCGGACGCGGCGCGCAATTCTCGGGACGCGACGCAGAAGCGGTCCAGGGTTCGAGGCATGGATCGCCGACGAAGAGGGAAGCATCGGTGTGCGCCACTGGCGCAGGGCTTTCGGCAGGCGCAGGGCATTGGGCGTAGAGAAGAACAACGAGGCGCTCCTCCGTTGCGGAGGGCATCACCTCCCGGAGGGAGAAGATCGGCACACGGTGCGGTACCGGTCTCCGGAAACTCGCTCTGGACATCAGTGGGCCATGTGGCTACACTGACCCTTTGCGCTGCCTGTTAGCTGCTCCCTGCCCGTCACCAGGGGCATACCCGAGCCCGAGCAAAGCTGATTGACCCGCCCTGACCTGGGCTTATCCACCGCTTTGCTGGATTCGGGACCGGTACGCGCGTAGTGAGTCCGAGCCCTCGGAAGGACCCCCTCTTGGCCGCCTCGCGCAACGCCTCGACTGCCAATACGAACAACGGCGACAGCACCGCCCCGCTGCGCATCTCTTTTGCGAAGATCAAGGAGCCCCTCGGGGTTCCGAACCTCCTTGCGCTGCAGACCGAAAGCTTCGACTGGCTGCTCGGCAATGCCGCATGGAAGGGTCGCGTCGAGGCTGCGCTGGAGAGTGGGCAGGAAGTTCCCACCAAGTCCGGTCTGGAAGAGATCTTCGAAGAGATCTCCCCGATCGAGGACTTCTCCGGGTCGATGTCGCTGACGTTCCGCGACCACCGCTTCGAGCCTCCGAAGAACTCCATCGACGAGTGCAAGGAGCGCGACTTCACGTTCGCGGCTCCGCTGTTCGTCACCGCGGAGTTCACCAACAACGAGACCGGCGAGATCAAGTCCCAGACGGTCTTCATGGGCGACTTCCCGCTCATGACCAACAAGGGCACCTTCGTCATCAACGGCACCGAGCGTGTCGTGGTGTCGCAGCTGGTCCGCTCGCCGGGTGTGTACTTCGACAGTTCGATCGACAAGACGTCCGACAAGGACATCTTCTCCGCCAAGATCATCCCGTCCCGGGGTGCCTGGCTGGAGATGGAGATCGACAAGCGCGACATGGTCGGTGTGCGCATCGACCGCAAGCGCAAGCAGTCCGTGACCGTCCTGCTCAAGGCGCTCGGTTGGACGACCGAGCAGATCCTGGAGGAGTTCGGCGAGTACGAGTCGATGCGCGCCACCTTGGAGAAGGACCACACCCAGGGCCAGGACGACGCGCTGCTCGACATCTACCGCAAGCTGCGTCCGGGCGAGCCGCCGACCCGCGAGGCCGCGCAGACGCTGCTGGAGAACCTCTACTTCAACCCCAAGCGCTACGACCTCGCGAAGGTCGGCCGCTACAAGGTCA
The DNA here is from genome assembly GCF_002803155.1 of Streptomyces sp. CB02959. Classification (GTDB taxonomy): domain Bacteria; phylum Actinomycetota; class Actinomycetes; order Streptomycetales; family Streptomycetaceae; genus Streptomyces. The sequence goes on along the minus strand of NZ_NNBP01000018.1, from coordinate 68,621 downwards.
ACAAGAAGCTCGGCGGCGACGAGCCGCTGGACGCCGGTGTGCTGACCACCGATGACGTCATCGCCACGATCAAGTACCTGGTCAAGCTGCACGCCGGCGAGACCGAGACGATCGGCGAGAACGGCAACAGCATCGTTGTCGAGACCGACGACATCGACCACTTCGGCAACCGCCGCCTGCGCAACGTCGGCGAGCTGATCCAGAACCAGGTCCGTACGGGTCTCGCCCGTATGGAGCGCGTCGTGCGCGAGCGCATGACCACCCAGGACGTCGAGGCGATCACGCCGCAGACCCTGATCAACATCCGGCCGGTCGTCGCCTCCATCAAGGAGTTCTTCGGCACCAGCCAGCTGTCCCAGTTCATGGACCAGACCAACCCGCTGTCGGGTCTGACCCACAAGCGCCGTCTGTCGGCGCTGGGCCCGGGTGGTCTCTCCCGTGAGCGGGCCGGTCTGGACGTCCGTGACGTGCACCCGTCGCACTACGGCCGCATGTGCCCGATCGAGACGCCCGAAGGCCCGAACATCGGTCTGATCGGTTCGCTCGCGTCCTACGGCCGGGTGAACGTCTTCGGCTTCATCGAGACGCCGTACCGCAAGGTCGTCGACGGTCAGGTCACGGAGGAGGTGGACTACCTCACCGCTGATGAGGAAGACCGCTACCTGATCGCCCAGGCGAACGCGAAGCTCTCCGACGACCTGCGGTTCGCCGAGAACCGTGTGCTGGTCCGTCGCCGTGGCGGCGAGGTCGACCTCGTCCCCGCCGACGAGGTGCACTACATGGACGTCTCGCCGCGCCAGATGGTGTCGGCCGCGACCGCCATGATCCCGTTCCTCGAGCACGACGACGCCAACCGCGCGCTCATGGGATCGAACATGATGCGCCAGGCCGTTCCGCTGATCAAGGCGGAGTCGCCGCTGGTCGGCACCGGCATGGAGTACCGCTGCGCGGTCGACGCCGGCGACGTCATCAAGGCCGAGAAGAACGGTGTGGTCCAGGAGGTCTCCGCGGACTACATCACCGTCGCCAACGACGACGGCACGTACACCACGTACCGCGTCGCCAAGTTCACCCGCTCCAACCAGGGCACCTCCTTCAACCAGAAGGTCGTCGTCGACGAGGGCGCGCGGGTCATCGAGGGCCAGGTCCTCGCCGACGGTCCGTCCACGGACGAGGGCGAGATGGCGCTCGGCAAGAACCTGCTCGTGGCGTTCATGCCGTGGGAGGGTCACAACTACGAGGACGCGATCATCCTGTCGCAGCGCCTCGTGCAGGACGACGTCCTCTCCTCGATCCACATCGAGGAGCACGAGGTCGACGCCCGTGACACCAAGCTCGGCCCCGAGGAGATCACCCGGGACATCCCGAACGTCTCCGAGGAGGTCCTCTCCGATCTCGACGAGCGCGGCATCATCCGTATCGGTGCCGAGGTCGTCGCCGGCGACATCCTCGTCGGCAAGGTCACGCCCAAGGGCGAGACCGAGCTGACCCCCGAGGAGCGCCTGCTCCGCGCGATCTTCGGTGAGAAGGCGCGCGAGGTCCGTGACACCTCGCTGAAGGTGCCGCACGGCGAGATCGGCAAGGTCATCGGCGTCCGCGTCTTCGACCGCGAGGAGGGCGACGAGCTGCCCCCGGGCGTGAACCAGCTGGTTCGCGTCTACGTCGCGCAGAAGCGCAAGATCACCGATGGTGACAAGCTCGCCGGCCGTCACGGCAACAAGGGCGTCATCTCGAAGATCCTGCCGGTCGAGGACATGCCGTTCATGGAGGACGGCACCCCGGTCGACATCATCCTCAACCCGCTGGGTGTCCCGTCCCGAATGAACCCGGGACAGGTCCTGGAGATCCACCTCGGCTGGCTCGCCAGCCAGGGCTGGGACGTCTCCAGCCTCGGTGAGGAGTGGGCCCAGCGCCTGCAGTCCATCGGCGCCGACCAGGTCGACCCGCGCACCAACGTCGCGACCCCGGTCTTCGACGGCGCCCGTGAGGACGAGCTGGCCGGTCTGCTGGAGAACACCCGCCCCAACCGCGACGGCGACCGCATGGTCCTCCCGTCCGGCAAGGCGCGGATGTTCGACGGCCGTTCCGGTGAGCCGTTCCCGGACCCGATCTCCGTCGGGTACATGTACATCCTCAAGCTCCACCACCTGGTCGACGACAAGCTGCACGCCCGGTCGACCGGCCCGTACTCGATGATCACCCAGCAGCCGCTGGGCGGTAAGGCTCAGTTCGGTGGCCAGCGCTTCGGTGAGATGGAGGTGTGGGCGCTGGAGGCTTACGGCGCCGCGTACGCCCTCCAGGAGCTGCTGACGATCAAGTCCGACGACGTCACCGGCCGCGTGAAGGTCTACGAGGCCATCGTCAAGGGCGAGAACATCCCCGAGCCCGGCATCCCCGAGTCCTTCAAGGTGCTCATCAAGGAGATGCAGTCCCTGTGCCTCAACGTGGAGGTGCTGTCCTCGGACGGCATGTCCATCGAGATGCGCGACACCGACGAGGACGTCTTCCGCGCTGCGGAGGAGCTCGGCATCGACCTGTCCCGGCGCGAGCCGAGCAGCGTCGAAGAGGTCTGACGGGAGTTCGGCCGGGGAGCCAGTGATGGTTCCCCGGCCGGCCCCAGGACCCCCGTTTCAGACCCCAAGACTTACAACCCTGAGAGGGATTGACGCATAGTGCTCGACGTCAACTTCTTCGATGAGCTCCGGATCGGTCTGGCCACCGCTGACGACATCCGTCAGTGGAGCCACGGCGAGGTCAAGAAGCCCGAGACCATCAACTACCGCACCCTCAAGCCCGAAAAGGACGGACTCTTCTGCGAGAAGATCTTCGGTCCGACCCGGGACTGGGAGTGCTACTGCGGTAAGTACAAGCGTGTCCGCTTCAAGGGCATCATCTGCGAGCGCTGCGGCGTCGAGGTCACTCGCGCCAAGGTGCGCCGTGAGCGGATGGGCCACATCGAGCTGGCCGCTCCCGTTACCCACATCTGGTACTTCAAGGGTGTGCCGAGCCGGCTGGGCTACCTGCTGGACCTCGCGCCCAAGGACCTTGAGAAGGTCATCTACTTCGCCGCCTACATGATCACGTGGGTGGACGACGAGCGCCGTACGCGCGACCTTCCCTCGCTGGAGGCGCACGTCTCCGTCGAGCGTCAGCAGATCGAGCAGCGCCGCGACTCCGACCTGGAGGCCCGCGCCAAGAAGCTCGAGACCGACCTGGCTGAGCTGGAGGCCGAGGGCGCCAAGGCGGATGTCCGCCGCAAGGTGCGCGAGGGTGCCGAGCGCGAGATGAAGCAGCTGCGCGACCGCGCGCAGCGCGAGATCGACCGTCTCGACGAGGTCTGGAACCGCTTCAAGAACCTCAAGGTCCAGGACCTGGAGGGCGACGAGCTCCTCTACCGCGAGCTGCGTGACCGCTTCGGCACGTACTTCGACGGCTCCATGGGCGCGGCCGCGCTGCAGAAGCGCCTGGAGACCTTCGACCTGGAGGAGGAGGCCGAGCGCCTCCGCGAGATCATCCGGACCGGCAAGGGCCAGAAGAAGACCCGTGCGCTCAAGCGCCTCAAGGTCGTCTCCGCCTTCCTGCAGACCCGCAACAGCCCCAAGGGCATGGTGCTGGACTGCATCCCGGTGATCCCGCCGGACCTGCGTCCGATGGTGCAGCTGGACGGTGGCCGCTTCGCGACCTCCGACCTGAACGACCTGTACCGCCGTGTGATCAACCGCAACAACCGCCTGAAGCGGCTTCTCGACCTCGGCGCGCCCGAGATCATCGTGAACAACGAGAAGCGGATGCTCCAGGAGGCCGTCGACGCGCTCTTCGACAACGGCCGCCGCGGCCGCCCGGTGACGGGCCCCGGCAACCGTCCGCTGAAGTCCCTCAGCGACATGCTGAAGGGCAAGCAGGGTCGATTCCGTCAGAACCTGCTCGGTAAGCGTGTGGACTACTCCGCGCGTTCCGTCATCGTCGTCGGCCCGCAGCTCAAGCTGCACCAGTGCGGTCTGCCCAAGGCCATGGCGCTGGAGCTCTTCAAGCCGTTCGTGATGAAGCGCCTGGTGGACCTCAACCACGCGCAGAACATCAAGAGCGCGAAGCGCATGGTCGAGCGTGGCCGCACCGTCGTGTACGACGTCCTCGAAGAGGTCATCGCCGAGCACCCGGTGCTGCTGAACCGTGCACCCACCCTGCACCGCCTCGGCATCCAGGCCTTCGAGCCGCAGCTGGTCGAGGGCAAGGCCATCCAGATCCACCCGCTCGTCTGCACCGCGTTCAACGCGGACTTCGACGGTGACCAGATGGCCGTGCACCTGCCGCTCTCCGCGGAGGCGCAGGCCGAGGCCCGCATCCTGATGCTGTCCTCGAACAACATCCTCAAGCCGGCCGACGGCCGTCCGGTCACCATGCCGACCCAGGACATGGTGCTGGGCCTCTTCTTCCTCACCACGGACGAGGAGGAGCGCGAGGTCAAGGGTGAGGGCCGTTCGTTCTCCTCGGTCTCCGAGGCGATCATGGCCTTCGACGCCCGCGAGCTCTCGCTCCAGGCGAAGGTCGACATCCGCTTCCCGATCGGCACCGTGCCGCCGCGCGGCTGGACCCCGCCCGCCCCGGTCGAGGGCGAGCCGGAGTGGCAGCAGGGCGACAGCTTCCGGCTGCGGACGACCCTGGGCCGCGCGCTCTTCAACGAGCTGCTGCCCGAGGACTACCCGTTCGTCGACTACTCGGTGGGCAAGAAGCAGCTCTCCGCGATCGTCAACGACCTGGCCGAGCGCTACCCGAAGGTCATCGTGGCGGCGACGCTCGACAACCTGAAGGCGTCCGGCTTCTACTGGGCCACCCGTTCCGGCGTCACCGTCGCCGTCTCCGACATCGTCGTGCCGGAGGCCAAGAAGGGGATCGTCTCGGGCTACGAGGCCCAGGACGAGAAGGTCCAGAAGCAGTACGAGCGCGGTCTGATCACCAAGGACGAGCGCACGCAGGAGCTCATCAACATCTGGACCAAGGCGACCAACGAGGTTGCCGAGGCGATGAATGAGAACTTCCCGAAGACCAACCCCATCTTCATGATGGTGGACTCGGGTGCGCGCGGAAACATGATGCAGATGCGTCAGATCGCGGGTATGCGTGGTCTGGTGTCGAACGCCAAGAACGAGACGATCCCGCGTCCGATCAAGGCGTCGTTCCGCGAGGGTCTGTCCGTGCTGGAGTACTTCATCTCCACCCACGGTGCCCGTAAGGGTCTGGCCGACACCGCCCTCCGTACCGCCGACTCCGGTTACCTCACCCGTCGTCTGGTCGACGTCTCCCAGGACGTCATCATTCGCGAGGAGGACTGCGGCACCGAGCGCGGCCTGAAGCTGCGGATCGGTTCGAAGGGCGCCGACGGCATCCTGCGCAAGGCGGATGACGTCGAGTCCTCCGTGTACGCGCGGATGCTCGCCGAGGACGTCGTGGTCGACGGCAAGGTCGTCGCCCCGGCCAACGTCGACCTCGGTGACGTGCTGATCGACCAGCTGATCGCGCACGGCGTGGAGGAGGTCAAGACCCGCTCGGTCCTGACCTGTGAGTCCGCCGTCGGCACCTGCGCCTTCTGCTACGGCCGTTCGCTGGCCACCGGCAAGCTGGTCGACATCGGTGAGGCGGTCGGCATCATCGCCGCCCAGTCCATCGGTGAGCCCGGCACCCAGCTGACGATGCGTACCTTCCACACCGGTGGTGTGGCCGGTGACGACATCACCCTGGGTCTGCCGCGTGTCGTCGAGCTCTTCGAGGCCCGTACGCCCAAGGGTGTCGCCCCGATCTCGGAGGCGGCCGGCCGCGTCCGGATCGAGGAGACCGAGAAGACCAAGAAGGTCGTCGTCACGCCGGACGACGGCAGCGACGAGACGGCCTACCCGGTCTCCAAGCGTGCCCGCATGCTGGTGACCGAGGGTGACCACGTGCAGGTCGGCCAGCCGCTGACCGTCGGTGCGATCAACCCGCACGACGTGCTGCGGATCCTGGGTCAGCGTGCCGTCCAGGTCCACCTGGTCGGCGAGGTCCAGAAGGTCTACAACAGCCAGGGCGTGGCGATCCACGACAAGCACATCGAGATCATCATCCGGCAGATGCTGCGCCGCGTGACGATCATCGAGTCCGGCGACGCGGAGCTGCTGCCGGGCGAGCTGGTGGAGCGTTCGAAGTTCGAGGGCGAGAACCGTCGCGTGGTGGCGGAAGGCGGCCACCCGGCCTCCGGCCGTCCGCAGCTGATGGGTATCACCAAGGCTTCGCTGGCCACCGAGTCGTGGCTGTCGGCGGCGTCCTTCCAGGAGACGACCAGGGTTCTGACGGACGCGGCGATCAACGCCAAGTCCGACTCCCTGATCGGCCTCAAGGAGAACGTCATCATCGGTAAGCTCATCCCGGCCGGTACGGGCCTGTCCCGCTACCGCAACATCCGGGTCGAGCCCACCGAGGAGGCCAAGGCCGCGATGTACTCGGCCGTCGGTTACGACGACATCGACTACTCGCCCTTCGGCACCGGCTCCGGCCAGGCGGTCCCGCTGGAGGACTACGACTACGGTCCGTACAACCAGTAAGCCCGACCCCGGCCGGTTCCGGCCGGCAGGGCAGCGACAGGGCGGTCACCCCACAGGGGGTGGCCGCCCTGCGGCGTTCGGGGGCTCCACCGTGGGAACTTGTCCTCCCATTGCCGCGTCTGTGATGAGAGGATGGGGACAACTGTTGAGCGGGGGGAGGTTCGCGACATGGCATTCCAGCCATGGCAGGGTGGGCAGCCCGCGCAGAACCCGTATCAGGTGCCTGCCATGCGGGCCTCGCACGCCGATCGCGAGCGAGCGGTGGACGTGCTGAAGGCGGGCTTCGCCGAGGGGCGGCTCGGGCAGTCCGAGTACGAGCAGCGGATCTCCCGGGCCTATCAGGCGCAGACCCACGCCGAGTTGCAGATGCTCGTCGCCGATCTTCCGCAAGGCCCGGTGCCGCAGGCGCAGTTCGCGCCGCAGCCGGCGGTGCCCGCCACGTTTCTCCCGATGCAGATGCCCATGCCGCCGACCACCAACGGTTCGGCCACGGGGGCGCTGGTGTGCGGGCTGATAGCGCCGTTCACCTGGGGGCTGACGTCGATCCCCGCAGTGATCTTGGGACACAAGGCGCGGGCCGAGATCCGGCGGACGGGGGAGCGCGGGGACGGCCAGGCGGTCGCCGGGCTGGTGCTCGGCTGGCTCGGGATCGGCGCCTGGGCGCTGTTCTTCCTGGTGATGGCGTTGATCGCGGTGGCCCACGCCTGAGGGGCGGGCGCCTTCTTCCGTAGCGTCGGGGTTCCCACTACCGTGGCCGCAGCGCCTAGGGAGTCCGGCGTGTCCTTCGCGTGTGCATTTGTTTTGACCGCAGCCAATGCGCTAGGTACGCTCTGACCTTGTGCCTGGGGTGTCCCTGGGCTGCCGTGCGCGCCTTCTCCCGCCAGTTTCGGCCGGAGAGTCCCGGCAGCGCGGAAGCCGGGTTTTGACACCGTAATCTGCCGCCGCCCTCGTCCCAGCGAGGACAGGTCTGCAGTATTCGACACACCCGACCGCGTGGGTCGGGGAATGTTCCAGGTTAGCTTTACCGAGACTGGCACACAGAAACCGGAGAAGTAGTGCCTACGATCCAGCAGCTGGTCCGTAAGGGCCGGCAGGACAAGGTCGAGAAGAACAAGACGCCCGCACTTGAGGGTTCGCCCCAGCGTCGTGGCGTCTGCACGCGTGTGTTCACGACCACCCCGAAGAAGCCGAACTCGGCCCTGCGTAAGGTCGCGCGTGTGCGTCTGACCAGTGGGATCGAGGTCACCGCTTACATTCCGGGTGAGGGCCACAACCTGCAGGAGCACTCGATCGTGCTCGTGCGCGGCGGCCGTGTGAAGGACCTGCCGGGTGTTCGGTACAAGATCATCCGCGGCTCCCTCGACACGCAGGGCGTCAAGAACCGCAAGCAGGCTCGCAGCCGCTACGGCGCCAAGAAGGAGAAGTAAGAATGCCTCGTAAGGGCCCCGCCCCGAAGCGCCCGGTCATCATCGACCCGGTCTACGGCTCTCCTCTGGTGACCTCCCTCATCAACAAGGTGCTGCTGAACGGAAAGCGCTCCACCGCCGAGCGCATCGTTTACGGCGCCATGGAGGGTCTGCGTGAGAAGACCGGCAACGACCCGGTCATCACGCTGAAGCGCGCGCTGGAGAACATCAAGCCGACCCTTGAGGTCAAGTCCCGCCGTGTCGGTGGTGCGACCTACCAGGTTCCGATCGAGGTCAAGCCGGGCCGCGCCGCCACGCTCTCGCTCCGCTGGCTCGTGGGCTACTCCCGCGCCCGCCGCGAGAAGACCATGACCGAGCGCCTCATGAACGAACTGCTCGACGCCTCGAACGGCCTCGGCGCTTCGGTCAAGAAGCGTGAGGACACGCACAAGATGGCCGAGTCCAACAAGGCCTTCGCGCACTACCGCTGGTAGTCGCAACCCACATCGAGACCGAGAGAAGACTGAGCCACTATGGCTACCACTTCGCTTGACCTGGCCAAGGTCCGCAACATCGGGATCATGGCCCACATCGACGCGGGCAAGACGACCACCACCGAGCGGATCCTGTTCTACACCGGTGTTTCTTACAAGATCGGTGAAGTCCACGACGGCGCTGCCACGATGGACTGGATGGAGCAGGAGCAGGAGCGCGGCATCACGATCACGTCTGCCGCGACGACCTGCCACTGGCCGCTGGACAACGTCGACAACACCATCAACATCATCGACACGCCGGGCCACGTCGACTTCACCGTCGAGGTGGAGCGTTCGCTGCGCGTGCTCGACGGTGCCGTGACGGTGTTCGACGGCGTTGCCGGTGTCGAGCCCCAGTCCGAGACCGTTTGGCGTCAGGCGGACCGCTACGGCGTTCCGCGTATCTGCTTCGTCAACAAGCTCGACCGTACGGGTGCCGAGTTCCACCGCTGCGTCGACATGATCTCGGATCGCCTGGGCGCGACCCCGATCGTGATGCAGCTGCCGATCGGCACCGAGATGGACTTCAAGGGCGTCGTCGACCTCGTGACGATGAAGGCCCTGGTCTGGTCGGCCGAGGCCGCCAAGGGCGAGATGTACGACATCGTCGACATCCCGGACACGCACATCGAGGCTGCCGACGAATGGCGCGGCAAGCTCCTCGAGGCCGTGGCCGAGAACGACGAAGAGGTCATGGAGCTGTACCTGGAGGGCCAGGAGCCCACCGAGGAGCAGCTCTACGCCGCGATCCGTCGTATCACCATCGCCTCCGGCAAGGCTGACGTCACCACCGTCACCCCGGTGTTCTGCGGTACCGCGTTCAAGAACAAGGGCGTGCAGCCCCTGCTCGACGCGGTCGTGCGCTACCTCCCCTCCCCGTTGGACGTCGAGGCCATCGAGGGCCACGCGGTCAACAACCCGGACGAGGTCGTCAAGCGCAAGCCGTCCGTGGACGAGCCGCTGGCCGCCCTTGCGTTCAAGATTGCGAGCGACCCCCACCTGGGCAAGCTCACCTTCATCCGGGTGTACTCGGGCCGCCTCGAGGCCGGCACGCAGGTGCAGAACTCGGTGAAGGGCAAGAAGGAGCGCATCGGCAAGATCTACCGGATGCACGCGAACAAGCGTGAGGAGATCGACGCGGTGGGTGCCGGCGACATCGTCGCCGTCATGGGTCTGAAGCAGACCACCACCGGTGAGACCCTCTGCGACGCGGCTTCCCCGGTGATCCTGGAGTCGATGGAGTTCCCGGCCCCGGTCATCCAGGTCGCCATCGAGCCCAAGTCCAAGGGCGACCAGGAGAAGCTGGGTGTCGCCATCCAGCGCCTCGCCGAAGAGGACCCCTCGTTCCAGGTGCACACCGACGAGGAGACCGGCCAGACCATCATCGCGGGTATGGGCGAGCTGCACCTCGACGTGCTGGTCGACCGTATGAAGCGTGAGTTCCGGGTCGAGGCCAACGTCGGCAAGCCGCAGGTCGCGTACCGCGAGACCCTGCGCAAGCCGGTCGAGCGTCTCGACTACACGCACAAGAAGCAGACTGGTGGTTCCGGCCAGTTCGCGAAGGTGCAGATCGCCATCGCTCCGCTCGAGGGCGACGGGTACGAGTTCGAGAACAAGGTCACCGGTGGCCGCATCCCGCGGGAGTACATCCCGTCCGTGGACGCGGGCTGCCAGGAGGCCATGGAGTTCGGTGTTCTCGCCGGCTACCCGCTGACCGGTGTCAAGGTCACGCTCCTCGACGGCGCGTTCCACGAGGTCGACTCGTCGGAAATGGCGTTCAAGATCGCCGGCTCGATGGCCTTCAAGGAGGCCGCCCGCAAGGCCAGCCCGGCCCTGCTCGAGCCGATGATGAAGGTCGAGGTCACCACGCCCGAGGACTACATGGGCGACGTGATCGGCGACATCAACTCCCGCCGTGGTCAGATCCAGTCCATGGACGACCGCGCCGGCGCCAAGCTCGTCACGGGCCTGGTTCCGCTCTCGGAGATGTTCGGCTACGTCGGAGACCTCCGCAGCAAGACGTCGGGTCGCGCGAGCTACTCGATGCAGTTCGACTCCTACGCCGAGGTTCCCAAGAACGTCGCCGAGGAGATCATCGCCAAGGCCAAGGGCGAGTAACTCACCCCTCGAGTTCACGCTCTAGGCTTGACTCCGGAGCCTGCCGGGGCATTCCGCCGCAACAGCGGAGGAATGCCCCCGGGCCCCGGGCTATCCAGCAAAGATCACCTGGCGCCGATGAGTAAGGCGTACAGAACCACTCCAGGAGGAACCCAGTGGCGAAGGCGAAGTTCGAGCGGACTAAGCCGCACGTCAACATCGGCACCATCGGTCACATCGACCACGGTAAGACGACCCTCACGGCCGCCATTACCAAGGTGCTGCACGACGCGTACCCGGACCTGAACGAGGCCTCGGCCTTCGACCAGATCGACAAGGCTCCTGAGGAGCGCCAGCGCGGTATCACCATCTCGATCGCGCACGTCGAGTACCAGACCGAGACGCGTCACTACGCCCACGTCGACTGCCCCGGTCACGCGGACTACATCAAGAACATGATCACCGGTGCCGCGCAGATGGACGGCGCCATCCTCGTGGTCGCCGCCACCGACGGCCCGATGCCGCAGACCAAGGAGCACGTGCTCCTGGCCCGCCAGGTCGGCGTTCCGTACATCGTTGTCGCCCTGAACAAGGCCGACATGGTGGACGACGAGGAGATCCTGGAGCTCGTCGAGCTCGAGGTCCGTGAGCTCCTCTCCGAGTACGAGTTCCCCGGCGACGACGTTCCGGTCGTCAAGGTCTCCGCTCTGAAGGCCCTCGAGGGCGACAAGGAGTGGGGCAACACCGTCCTCGAGCTGATGAAGGCCGTCGACGAGTCGATCCCGCAGCCCGAGCGCGACGTCGACAAGCCGTTCCTGATGCCGATCGAGGACGTCTTCACGATCACCGGTCGTGGCACCGTCGTCACCGGTCGTATCGAGCGCGGCATCCTCAAGGTCAACGAGACCGTCGACATCATCGGCATCAAGACCGAGAAGACCTCCACCACGGTCACCGGTATCGAGATGTTCCGCAAGCTGCTCGACGAGGGCCAGGCCGGTGAGAACGTCGGTCTGCTGCTCCGCGGCATCAAGCGCGAGGACGTCGAGCGCGGCCAGGTCATCATCAAGCCGGGCTCGGTCACCCCGCACACCGAGTTCGAGGCGCAGGCCTACATCCTGTCCAAGGACGAGGGTGGCCGCCACACGCCGTTCTTCAACAACTACCGTCCGCAGTTCTACTTCCGTACGACTGACGTGACCGGTGTTGTGACCCTCCCCGAGGGCACCGAGATGGTCATGCCGGGTGACAACACCGAGATGAAGGTGGACCTCATCCAGCCTGTCGCCATGGAGGAGGGCCTGAAGTTCGCCATCCGTGAGGGTGGTCGGACCGTCGGCGCCGGCCAGGTCACCAAGATCGTCAAGTAAGACGGTCTCCGGTTGATCCGGTAGTAGTTCGGGAAGCCCCGCCCGCCGCCAGGTGGGCGGGGCTTCTTGACAGTTGGGCCTCGATTGGCCTTACGCAACCCGGGTATGGCACACTGTCCAGGTTGCTCGGTTGAGTGCCGATGCTGCGCGCCTCCCGCCGGGAGGACTGGAAGCGAGTCCCAGGTATTCGTCGTCCCTTCTCAGGGACGGAAGTACGGGAATCTTCCGGGAAGCGTCAGCGGGGTGCCTCTTCCAGGCGCCCGGTGGGTGTTCTTCCCCCACGTTCTCCTCCTTGAGGGATCTTCCATGTGGAGATTTACGAGAAGGGGTGCGACACGCCCGACCGCGTGGGTCGGAGAAGAACGGTGACCTCCCGGGTCCCAGAGCGTTACGAGAGACAGGACTACGAAGTAGCCATGGCGGGACAGAAGATCCGCATTCGGCTCAAGGCCTACGACCACGAGGTCATCGACTCCTCGGCGAAGAAGATCGTCGAGACGGTGACCCGTACTGGTGCGTCGGTCGCGGGCCCGGTGCCGCTGCCCACTGAGAAGAACGTGTACTGCGTCATCAAGTCGCCGCACAAGTACAAGGACTCGCGCGAGCACTTCGAGATGCGCACGCACAAGCGCCTGATCGACATCCTCGACCCGACGCCCAAGACCGTTGACTCGCTGATGCGCCTGGACCTTCCGGCCGGCGTTGACATCGAGATCAAGCTCTGAGAGGCGCGGAAGAGATGGCTAAGCAGATCAAGGGGCTCCTGGGCGAGAAGCTCGGCATGACCCAGGTCTGGGACGAGAACAACCGTGTCGTCCCGGTGACCGTGGTGAAGGCCGGTCCTTGCGTCGTTACCCAGGTGCGCACCAATGACCAGGACGGCTACGACTCCGTCCAGATCGCCTTCGGCGAGATCGACCCGCGCAAGGTGAACAAGCCCCTCAAGGGCCACTTCGCGAAGGCCGACGTCACCCCCCGTCGCCACCTCGTCGAGGTCCGTACCGTCGATGCCGGCGAGTACACCCTCGGCCAGGAGCTGACCGCTGAGACCTTCGAGTCCGGCGTCAAGGTGGACGTGACCGGCAAGAGCAAGGGCAAGGGCTTCGCCGGCGTCATGAAGCGTCACGGCTTCCACGGCGGCAAGGCCTCGCACGGCGCCCACCGCGTGCACCGTAAGCCTGGTTCCATCGGTGGCTGCGCCACCCCGGGCCGCGTGTTCAAGGGCATGCGGATGGCCGGCCGTATGGGCAATGAGCGGGTCACCACCCAGAACCTGACCGTCCACGCCGTTGACGCGGAGAAGGGTCTGCTGCTCATCAAGGGCGCAGTTCCTGGTCCGAACGGCGGCCTCGTCCTGGTCCGTACCGCGGCCAAGGGGGCCTGAGGTAACCGATGAGCACCATTGACATCCTTTCGCCGGCAGGCGACAAGGCCGGGACCGTCGAGCTCCCCGCGGAGATCTTCGACGCGAAGGTCAGCGTTCCGCTGATCCACCAGGTCGTCGTCGCGCAGCTGGCCGCTGCCCGTCAGGGCACGCACAAGACCAAGACCCGTGGCGAGGTCCGCGGCGGTGGCAGGAAGCCGTACCGCCAGAAGGGCACCGGCCGCGCGCGCCAGGGTTCTACCCGTGCGCCGCAGTTCGCCGGTGGTGGCGTCGTCCACGGCCCTCAGCCGCGTGACTACAGCCAGCGGACCCCGAAGAAGATGAAGGCCGCCGCCCTGCGCGGTGCCCTCTCGGACCGGGCCCGCCACAGCCGTATCCACGTCGTCTCCGACGTGGTCGACGGTGCGGTGTCCACCAAGGCCGCCAAGGGCCTGCTCGGCAAGGTCAGCGACCGTAAGAACGTCCTGCTGGTCGCCGAGCGCTCCGACGAGGCCGCGTGGCTGTCCGCCCGCAACCTGCCCCAGGTCCACATCCTGGAGCCGGGCCAGCTGAACACGTACGACGTGCTCGTCTCCGACGACGTGGTCTTCACCAAGGCCGCTTTCGAGTCCTTCGTGTCTGGCCCCAAGGCCGTTGAGACCGAAGGGAGCGACGCCTGATGACTGAGGCCGTCGTCACCAGCAAGACCTTCACGGACCCGCGCGACGTCCTCGTCAAGCCGGTTGTTTCCGAGAAGAGCTACGCGCTGCTGGACGAGAACAAGTACACGTTCATCGTCGCGCCCGGCGCGAACAAGACCCAGATCAAGCAGGCCGTCGAGGCGGTCTTCTCGGTCAAGGTCACCGGGGTCAACACGATTAACCGTCAGGGTAAGCGCAAGCGCACCAAGACCGGTTTCGGTAAGCGCGCCAACACCAAGCGCGCCATCGTGACCCTCGCCGAGGGCGACCGTATCGACATCTTCGGCGGCCCGGTCTCCTAACGGAGTCCGAGTCGTCCGGAATCGGACGAGGACTGAGAAATGGGTATCCGCAAGTACAAGCCGACGACCCCGGGCCGTCGTGGCTCCAGCGTCGCCGACTTTGTCGAGATCACGCGGTCCACGCCGGAGAAGTCGCTGGTCCGCCCGCTGCACAGCAAGGGCGGCCGTAACAACGCCGGTCGTGTGACCGTTCGCCACCAGGGCGGTGGCCACAAGCGCGCCTACCGCGTGATCGACTTCCGTCGTCACGACAAGGACGGCGTGCCGGCCAAGGTCGCGCACATCGAGTACGACCCCAACCGCACCGCGCGCATCGCGCTGCTGCACTACGCGGACGGCGAGAAGCGCTACATCGTCGCGCCGCGCGGCCTGCAGCAGGGTGACCGGATTGAGAACGGCGCTGGCGCCGACATCAAGCCGGGCAACAACCTGCCGCTGCGCAACATCCCGGTCGGTACGACCATCCACGCCATCGAGCTGCGGCCCGGCGGCGGCGCGAAGTTCGCCCGCTCCGCGGGTGCCTCCGTGCAGCTGCTGGCGCGGGAGGGCTCCATGGCCCACCTGCGTATGCCGTCCGGCGAGATTCGCCTGGTCGACGTCCGCTGCCGCGCCACTGTCGGCGAGGTCGGCAACGCCGAGCAGTCGAACATCAACTGGGGCAAGGCCGGCCGCATGCGCTGGAAGGGCGTCCGCCCGACCGTGCGTGGTGTCGTGATGAACCCGGTTGACCACCCGCACGGTGGTGGTGAGGGCAAGACTTCCGGTGGTCGCCACCCGGTCTCGCCCTGGGGCAAGAAGGAGGGTCGTACTCGCTCGCCGAAGAAGGCCAGCAACAAGTACATCGTCCGCCGCCGCAAGACGAACAAGAAGCGCTAGGAGCGGGTTTAGATGCCGCGCAGTCTCAAGAAGGGGCCCTTCGTCGACGACCACCTCGCCAAGAAGGTGGACGTACAGAACGATGCAGGCACCAAGAACGTCATCAAGACCTGGTCCCGCCGCTCCATGATCGTCCCGGCCATGCTCGGCCACACGATCGCGGTGCACGACGGCCGCAAGCACGTCCCGGTGTTCGTCACCGAGTCGATGGTCGGCCACAAGCTCGGCGAGTTTGCGCCGACCCGCACCTTCCGCGGCCACGAGAAGGACGACCGCAAGTCGCGTCGTCGCTGATCGACCGGAGTGCGAAGACTATGACTGACACCGAAGGGACAACCATGGAAGCCAGGGCCCAGGCGCGGTACATCCGCGTCACGCCCATGAAGGCCCGCCGCGTGGTGGACCTTATCCGTGGCATGGATGCCACGGAGGCTCAGGCGGTCCTGCGTTTCGCCCCGCAGGCCGCGAGCGTGCCCGTGGGCAAGGTGCTGGACAGCGCCATTGCCAACGCCGCGCACAACTACGACCACACGGACGCCTCCACGCTGGTCATCAGCGAGGCTTACGTCGACGAGGGCCCGACCCTGAAGCGGTTCCGTCCGCGTGCCCAGGGCCGTGCCTACCGGATCCGCAAGCGGACCAGCCACATCACCGTGGTCGTCAGCAGCAAGGAAGGAACCCGGTAATGGGCCAGAAGGTAAACCCGCACGGGTTCCGGCTCGGCGTCACGACGGACTTCAAGTCCCGCTGGTACGCCGACAAGCTGTACAAGGACTACGTCAAGGAAGACGTCGCCATTCGTCGCATGATGACGAAGGGCATGGAGCGCGCTGGTATCTCCAAGGTGGAGATCGAGCGCACCCGTGAGCGCGTCCGCGTTGACATCCACACCGCTCGTCCGGGCATCGTCATCGGCCGCCGCGGCGCCGAGGCCGACCGCATCCGCGGTGAGCTGGAGAAGCTGACCGGCAAGCAGGTCCAGCTGAACATCCTCGAGGTCAAGAACCCCGAGACCGACGCTCAGCTGGTGGCCCAGGCCGTCGCCGAGCAGCTGTCCTCCCGTGTCTCCTTCCGTCGCGCCATGCGTAAGAGCATGCAGTCGACGATGAAGGCCGGCGCCAAGGGCATCAAGATCCAGTGTGGTGGCCGTCTCGGCGGCGCCGAGATGTCCCGCTCGGAGTTCTACCGCGAGGGCCGTGTGCCCCTGCACACGCTCCGCGCGAACGTCGACTACGGCTTCTTCGAGGCCAAGACCACCTTCGGCCGCATCGGCGTGAAGGTCTGGATCTACAAGGGCGACGTCAAGAACATCGCCGAGGTGCGTGCCGAGAACGCTGCCGCCCGTGCGGGTAACCGCCCGGCCCGCGGTGGCAACGAGCGCCCGCGCCGCGGTGGCGAGCGTGGCGGTCGCGGCCGCAAGCCGCAGCAGGCTGCCGCTGCCGAGGCCCCCAAGGCCGAGGCCGCTGCCGCTGCTCCGGCGGAGAACCCTGGAACGGAGGGCTGACCGACATGCTGATCCCTCGCAGGGTCAAGCACCGCAAGCAGCACCACCCGAAGCGGAACGGTATGGCCAAGGGCGGTACCGAGCTGGCCTTCGGTGAGTACGGCATTCAGGCTGTGACCGCGGCCTACGTGACGAACCGGCAGATCGAGTCCGCTCGTATCGCCATGACCCGTCACATCAAGCGTGGCGGCAAGGTGTGGATCAACATCTACCCCGACCGCCCGCTGACGAAGAAGCCGGCCGAGACCCGCATGGGTTCCGGTAAGGGTTCTCCGGAGTGGTGGATCGCGAACGTCAAGCCCGGTCGGGTGATGTTCGAGCTGTCTTTCCCGAACGAAAAGGTTGCCAAGGAGGCGCTGACCCGCGCCGCCCACAAGCTTCCGATGAAGTGCCGCATCGTGCGGCGCGAGGCAGGTGAGTCGTGATGGCGGCCGGTACCAAGGCGACCGAGCTGCGCGAGCTGAACAACGAGGACCTCGTTGCCAAGCTGCGTGAGGCCAAGGAGGAGCTGTTCAACCTCCGCTTCCAGGCGGCGACGGGACAGCTCGAAAACCACGGCCGGCTGAAGGCCGTCCGGAAGGACATCGCCCGGATCTACACCCTGATGCGGGAGCGCGAGCTCGGCATCGAGACGGTGGAGAGCGCCTGATGAGCGAGAAGAATGTGACTGAGACGAACGAGCGCGGTTTCCGCAAGACCCGTGAGGGTCTGGTCGTCAGCGACAAGATGGACAAGACCGTCGTCGTCGCCGTCGAGGACCGCGTCAAGCACGCGCTGTACGGCAAGGTCATCCGCCGTACCAACAAGCTCAAGGCGCACGACGAGCAGAACGCTGCCGGTGTCGGCGACCGCGTCCTCCTGATGGAGACCCGGCCGCTGTCCGCCACCAAGCGCTGGCGCATCGTCGAGATCCTCGAGAAGGCCAAGTAATTCCCTCGCGGGGATTTCGACAGGCAAGCACATCCCTCCTGGGGGGACCCCCTAGGAACAGTTCCGCCAGGCTCGGCAGGGGCTGACGTCCCGTAAGGGACCGGCCCCTGCCGGGAACCGGCAGACATTCAGGAGATAGACGTGATCCAGCAGGAGTCGCGACTGCGCGTCGCCGACAACACTGGTGCGAAGGAAATCCTTTGCATCCGTGTTCTCGGTGGTTCCGGTCGCCGCTACGCGGGCATCGGTGACGTCATCGTCGCCACCGTCAAGGACGCGATCCCCGGTGGCAACGTGAAGAAGGGTGACGTCGTCAAGGCCGTCATCGTTCGCACCGTCAAGGAGCGCCGCCGTCCGGACGGCTCGTACATCCGCTTCGACGAGAACGCGGCCGTCATCCTCAAGAACGATGGCGACCCCCGCGGCACCCGTATCTTCGGCCCCGTGGGCCGTGAGCTGCGCGAGAAGAAGTTCATGAAGATCATCTCGCTCGCGCCGGAGGTGCTGTAACCGATGAAGATCAAGAAGGGCGACCTGGTCCAGGTCATCACCGGCAAGGACAAGGGCAAGCAGGGCAAGGTCATCGCGGCCTACCCCCGCGAGGACCGTGTTCTGGTCGAGGGTGTCAACCGGGTCAAGAAGCACACCAAGGCCGGACAGACCGCTCGTGGTTCGCAGACCGGCGGCATCGTGACGACCGAGGCCCCCGTCCACATCAGCAATGTTCAGCTGGTTGTGGAGCAGGACGGCAAGAAGGTCGTTACCCGCGTCGGGTACCGCTTTGACGACGAGGGCAACAAGATCCGCGTTGCCAAGCGGACCGGTGAGGACATCTGATGACTGCCACCACCAACGCGCCGCGTCTCAAGACGCGCTACCGCGAAGAGATCGCCGGGAAGCTGAAGGACGAGTTCTCCTACGAGAACGTCATGCAGATCCCCGGTCTGACCAAGATCGTGGTCAACATGGGTGTGGGCGACGCCGCCCGCGACTCCAAGCTGATCGAGGGCGCCATCCGCGACCTCACCACGATCACCGGCCAGAAGCCGGCCGTCACCAAGGCCCGTAAGTCCATCGCGCAGTTCAAGCTGCGCGAGGGCCAGCCGATCGGTGCCCACGTCACCCTCCGCGGTGACCGCATGTGGGAGTTCCTGGACCGCCTGCTGTCGCTGGCGCTGCCGCGCATCCGCGACTTCCGTGGTCTGTCCCCGAAGCAGTTCGACGGTCGGGGCAACTACACCTTCGGTCTCACGGAGCAGGTCATGTTCCACGAGATCGACCAGGACAAGATCGACCGTACCCGGGGTATGGACATCACCGTGGTCACCACGGCGACCAACGACGACGAGGGCCGCGCCCTGCTTCGTCACCTCGGCTTCCCGTTCAAGGAGGCGTGAGCGAGATGGCGAAGAAGGCTCTTATTGCCAAGGCTGCTCGCAAGCCGAAGTTCGGTGTGCGTGCCTACACCCGCTGCCAGCGCTGTGGCCGCCCGCACTCCGTGTACCGCAAGTTCGGCCTCTGCCGCGTGTGCCTTCGTGAGATGGCTCACCGTGGCGAGCTGCCGGGCGTGACCAAGAGCTCCTGGTAATCCCCTAGTTGGGCATTACCAGAGGCTCTCGGTAAGCAACCGGCCGGCGGGCGCCCGGACCCTTTTCCCGTAGGGTAGAAGGGTTTGGGCGTCCCGCCGCCCGAGACCGACCGCGGGCTCCGCCCGCATAACGTCGCTTACTACGCCGTAGGTCCCCGTGCCGCACCCGTCCCGACCATGTTCGGGGAGAGGGATGGCGCATATAGGAAACCCCGGCGAGAGAGGCCGAAGGCCAATTCATGACCATGACTGATCCCATCGCAGACATGCTGACCCGTCTGCGGAACGCGAACTCGGCGTACCACGACACCGTGGCGATGCCGCACAGCAAGATCAAGTCGCACATCGCGGAGATCCTCCAGCAGGAGGGTTACATCACCGGCTGGAGCGTCGAGGACGCCGAGGTCGGCAAGAACCTCGTCCTCGAGCTGAAGTTCGGGCCGAACCGCGAGCGCTCGATCGCCGGCATCAAGCGGATCTCGAAGCCGGGTCTGCGGGTCTACGCCAAGTCCACCAACCTGCCGAAGGTCCTCGGCGGCCTGGGCGTGGCGATCATCTCCACGTCTCACGGTCTCCTGACCGGCCAGCAGGCGCAGAAGAAGGGCGTGGGTGGGGAAGTCCTCGCCTACGTCTGGTAACAGGGAACGGAGGAATAGCTAATGTCGCGAATTGGCAAGCTGCCCATCCAGGTTCCCGCTGGTGTGGACGTCACCATCGAGGGCCGCACGGTCAACGTGAAGGGCCCCAAGGGTTCCCTTTCGCACACCGTCGCGGCGCCCATCGAGGTCGCCAAGGGTGAGGACGGCGTCATCGCCGTCTCCCGTCCGAACGACGAGCGTCAGAACAAGGCCCTCCACGGCCTGTCCCGCACGCTGGTGGCGAACATGATCACCGGCGTGACCCAGGGCTACGTGAAGAAGCTCGAGATCAGCGGTGTCGGCTACCGCGTCCAGGCCAAGGGCTCCAACCTGGAGTTCGCCCTGGGCTACAGCCACCCGATCCTGATCGAGGCCCCCGAGGGCATCTCGTTCAAGGTCGAGTCGCCGACGAGGTTCAGCGTCGAGGGCATCGACAAGCAGAAGGTCGGCGAGGTCGCCGCGAACATCCGCAAGCTGCGGAAGCCCGACCCGTACAAGGCCAAGGGTGTCAAGTACGAGGGCGAAGTCATCCGCCGCAAGGTCGGAAAGGCGGGTAAGTAAGCCATGGCATACGGTGTGAAGATCGCTAAGGGCAACGCCTACAAGCGCGCTGCCGCCAAGCGTCGCCACATCCGCATCCGCAAGCGGATTTCGGGTACTTCGGAGCGTCCGCGTCTGGTCGTGACGCGGTCCAACCGCGGCATCTTCGCCCAGGTGATCGACGACATCGCGGGCCACACTGTGGCCTCGGCGTCGACCCTGGACGCGTCGATCCGTGGTGGCGAGGGCGACAAGAGCGCCCAGGCCCAGAAGGTGGGCGCCCTGGTCGCCGAGCGTGCCAAGGCCGCCGGTGTCGAGGCCGTCGTGTTCGACCGCGGTGGCAAGCAGTACGCCGGGCGGATTGCCGCTCTGGCCGACGCCGCCCGCGAAGCCGGGCTGAAGTTCTAAGCCCCGGTTCCGGAGCTAGCGGACGTAACAGAGAGAGGTAAATCCAATGGCTGGACCCCAGCGCCGCGGCAGCGGTGCCGGTGGCGGCGAGCGGCGGGACCGGAAGGGTCGCGACGGTGGCGCTGCCGCCGAGAAGACCGCGTACGTTGAGCGCGTTGTCGCGATCAACCGCGTCGCCAAGGTTGTCAAGGGTGGTCGTCGCTTCAGCTTCACCGCGCTGGTCGTGGTGGGCGACGGTGACGGCACCGTAGGTGTCGGTTACGGCAAGGCCAAGGAAGTTCCGGCTGCCATCGCCAAGGGCGTGGAAGAGGCCAAGAAGAACTTCTTCAAGGTCCCCCGTATCGCCGGTACCGTCCCGCACCCGATCCAGGGCGAGAAGGCTGCGGGCGTCGTCCTGCTCAAGCCGGCTTCCCCCGGTACCGGTGTGATCGCCGGTGGCCCGGTGCGCGCCGTCCTGGAGTGCGCGGGCATCCACGACGTGCTGAGCAAGTCGCTCGGCTCGTCCAACCCGATCAACATCGTGCACGCCACGGTGACGGCGCTCAAGGGCCTGCAGCGGCCCGAGGAGATCGCCGCCCGTCGTGGCCTGCCGCTGGAGGACGTGGCTCCCGCCGCTCTGCTGCGGGCGCGTGCAGGGGTGAGTGCGTAATGGCTCGCCTCGAAATCACGCAGGTCAAGTCCGTGATCGGTAGCAAGCAGAACCACCGCGACACCCTGCGTTCGCTTGGTCTGAAGCGGATCAACGACGTGGTTGTCAAGGACGACCGTCCCGAGTACCGCGGCATGGTGCACACCGTCCGCCACCTCGTTTCGGTCAAGGAGGTCGACTGACATGGCGGAGAGCAACCCGCTGAAGGTCCACAACCTCCGGCCCGCCCCGGGCGCCAAGACCGCCAAGACCCGTGTCGGTCGTGGTGAGGCGTCCAAGGGTAAGACCGCTGGTCGTGGTACCAAGGGCACCAAGGCCCGTTACCAGGTTCCGGAGCGCTTCGAGGGTGGGCAGATGCCCCTCCACATGCGCCTCCCGAAGCTGAAGGGCTTCAAGAACCCCGCCCACAAGCAGTTCCAGGTCGTGAACCTGGACCGGCTGGCCGCGCTCTACCCGCAGGGTGGCGAGGTCACGGTGGCCGACCTGGTCGCCAAGGGCGCGGTGCGCAACAACGAGCTCGTCAAGGTGCTCGGCACCGGCGAGATCTCCGTGGCAGTGCAGGTGACGGTGGACGCCGTCTCCGGCTCCGCCAAGGAGAAGATTGCTGCCGCTGGCGGCAGCGTCACCGAACTCCTCTGAGTTCGTTGGTTCAACTGACCGGGGATGCCCATCGTTTGGGGCATCCCCGGTTGGTCGTTCCACGGGGGTACGGTCGCCGGTAAGGTGGCCTGCACTGTTTGTCTTGTCCGGGGTTCGCCTCGGAACCCGCCGTGCGGGCCAGCTCCGCGCGGTACAGCCGCTACTCATTCGTCGATCCTCAAGACCGTCACCTCCTGGCCCACAAAGGCGGGAGGCGCAGGAGGCACCGTGCTCACCGCGTTCGCCCGAGCGTTCAAGACGCCCGACCTGCGCAAGAAGCTGCTGTTCACATTGGGCATCATCGTGCTCTACCGGATCGGGGCGCATGTTCCGGTCCCCGGGGTGAACTACGCGAACGTCGAGACCTGCATGAAGCAGGCCGGCGGCAACAGCGGGTTGTTCGCCCTGGTGAACATGTTCAGCGGTGGAGCGCTGCTGCAGATCACGATCTTCGCGCTGGGGATCATGCCGTACATCACGGCGAGCATCATCCTCCAGCTGCTGACCGTGGTGATCCCCCGGCTGGAGGCCCTCAAGAAGGAGGGGCAGTCCGGCCAGTCGAAGATCACCCAGTACACCCGCTATCTGACCGTGGCGCTGGCCGTGTTGCAGGGCACCGGCCTGGTGGCCACGGCCCGCAGCGGCGCGCTCTTCCAGAGCTGCCCGGTCGCCAGCCAGATCGTGCCCAACGACTCGATCTTCACCACCATCACGATGGTGATCACGATGACCGCCGGCACCTGCCTGATCATGTGGCTCGGTGAGCTCGTCACCGACCGCGGTATCGGCAACGGCATGTCGATCCTGATGTTCATCTCGATCGCCGCCGGCTTCCCGGGCGCGCTGTGGCAGATCAAGCTGACCGGCAAGCTGGCCGACGGCTGGATCGAGTTCTTCTCGGTGATCCTGGTGGGCCTGGCGATGGTCGCCCTGGTCGTCTTCGTCGAGCAGGCGCAGCGGCGCATTCCGGTCCAGTACGCGAAGCGGATGATCGGTCGCCGGTCCTATGGGGGTACGTCCACTTACATCCCGCTGAAGGTGAACCAGGCAGGTGTGATTCCCGTCATCTTCGCGTCGTCGCTGCTCTATATTCCGGCGCTGATCGCACAGTTCAGCGGGTCGAAGGCGGGGTGGGCGACCTGGATCGCCACCAACTTCACCAAGGGAAATCACCCCGTTTACATCATTACGTACTTCTTGTTGATCGTTTTCTTCGCCTTCTTCTACGTGGCCATCAGCTTCAACCCCGAAGAAGTTGCCGACAACATGAAGAAGTATGGTGGCTTCATCCCGGGCATCCGGGCTGGTCGCCCGACGGCCGAGTACCTCAGCTACGTGCTCAACCGGATCACGTGGCCGGGCTCGCTGTACCTGGGGCTGATCGCGCTCGTACCAACAGTGGCGTTGGTGCTGTTCAACGCGAACCAGAACTTCCCGTTCGGCGGGACGAGCATCCTCATCATCGTGGGTGTGGGCCTGGAGACCGTGAAGCAGATCGAGAGCCAGCTTCAGCAGCGCAACTACGAAGGGTTCCTCCGCTGATGCGAATCGTCCTCGTCGGACCCCCGGGGGCCGGCAAGGGTACGCAGGCCGCGTACCTTGCCAAGAACCTCGCGATCCCGCACATCTCCACGGGGGACCTGTTCCGGGCCAACATCTCGCAGGGCACGCCCCTGGGGGTCGAGGCGAAGTCCTACATGGACGCCGGAAACCTCGTGCCGGACTCGGTCACCATCGGAATGGCCGAGGACCGCATGGAGCAGGCCGACGCGGCCGAGGGCTTCCTGCTGGACGGCTTCCCGCGCAACCTCGGCCAGGCCGAGGCGCTGGACGTGTACCTCCGGGACAAGGGCCTCAAGCTCGACGCCGTCCTGGACCTGGAGGTCCCGGAGGACGAGGTCGTCAAGCGGATCGCCGGCCGGCGGATCTGCCGCAAGGACTCCAGCCACGTCTTCCACGTCGAGTACAACACCTCGCAGGTCGAGGGTGTCTGCGACGCCTGCGGCGGCGAGCTGTACCAGCGCGAGGACGACCGCGAGGACACCGTGCGCAAGCGGCTGGAGGTCTACCACTCGGAGACCGAGCCGATCATCGACTACTACAAGGCCCAGGACCTGGTCGTCACGATCCCGGCCCTCGGCAAGGTCGCGGAGGTCACCCAGCGGGCGATGAACGCCCTGGGTCGCGGCGAGTAAAACGGTGGCTCTGTACGGCCGCGGTGCCCGGGACGGGCGCCGCGGCCGTAGTGTTGGGTCGGCGGGAACGGCCCGCGGACGAGAGTGAAGGCGGAAGGCACCGGCATGCTGGAGATCAAGAACCCCGCGCAGATCGCGAAGATGCGCGAGGCGGGGCTGGTGGTCGCCGCCATCCACGCGGCCACCCGTGAGGCCGCGGTGCCGGGCGCCACCACCAAGGACCTGGACGACGTGGCGCGCAAGGTGCTCGCCGAGCACGGCGCGAAGTCGAACTTCCTCGGGTACGGCGGCTTCCCCGCCACGATCTGCACCTCCGTGAACGAGGTCGTGGTGCACGGCATCCCGTCCGCCGACACGGTGCTGCAGGACGGCGACATCATCTCCATCGACTGCGGCGCGATCATCGAGGGCTGGCACGGCGACGCCGCGTACACCGCCTTCGTCGGGTCCGGTCACTCCACGGAGCTGGTCGAGCTCAGCCGGGTCACCGAGGAGTCGATGTGGGCGGGGATCGCCGCGGTCGCCAAGGGCAACCGGCTGGTGGACATCTCCAAGGCGATCGAGGGTTACATCCGTCGCCAGCCCCGGCCGGCCAGCGGCAAGTACGGCATCGTCGAGGACTACGGCGGCCACGGCATCGGCTCGCAGATGCACATGGACCCGCACCTGCTGAACTACGTCGACCGCAAGCGCGGCCGCGGCCCGAAGCTGGTGCCCGGCTTCTGCATCGCCATCGAGCCGATGGTCAACCTCGGCACCGCCAAGACGCACGTCCTCGAAGACGACTGGACGGTCAAGTCCAACGACGGCAGCTGGTCCTCGCACTGGGAGCACTCGGTCGCGCTGACCGAGGACGGCCCGCTGGTGCTCACCGCTCCTGATGGCGGCAAGGCCAAGCTCGCCACCCTCGGCATCACCGCGGCGCCGGACCCCCTGGCCTAGTCCGGATCCCGCCCCGAGCCCGTCCGGATCGGGGCGGTCCCGATCGCCCGGACCGGGCTCGGGTGCATAACGATCTCCGCGGGCGGGCAATAACCCTGGATTCGTCTTTTCTCAGGCACTGACGTAGACTGACGCGTCGGCTCTCGTGCACCCGTGTGCCCGCACGTCGGGTGCGGCAGTGCAAGTGAGTTGATCAAGGTAGCCGATCCGAAAGGCGAAGCGTGGCCAAGAAGCAAGGTGCCATCGAGATCGAGGGCACCGTGATCGAGTCTCTGCCGAACGCAATGTTCAAGGTAGAGCTCCAGAACGGTCACAAGGTCCTCGCGCACATCAGCGGCAAGATGCGGATGCACTACATCCGTATCCTCCCGGATGACCGGGTCGTCGTGGAGCTCTCTCCCTACGACCTGACGCGTGGCCGTATCGTCTACCGGTACAAGTAGATCTTGCCGAAGCCCCGCTCCCGTGGGGCAGCGGCACTGACCCGGAGAACCTCACATCCCATGAAGGTCAAGCCGAGCGTCAAGAAGATCTGCGACAAGTGCAAGGTGATCCGCCGCCACGGCCGGGTCATGGTCATCTGCGACAACCTGCGCCACAAGCAGCGCCAGGGCTGACGCACGCCGACCAACCTGCATTTCGCAGTTTTCGCGCGACGCAAGCACAACACGTACATACGCAGTCACCCGACCCCCGCATCTGTCGCGTGGGGACGACACCCTCGGCTCGGAGGCCGGGGACCCGGCTCGTAATTCTGCAGAGTCTTACGGGAACGGTGCTGCGGAAGACCTCCGAATAGCCATCAGGAGCCACATCAATGGCACGCCTCGCAGGCGTTGACCTCCCGCGCGAAAAGCGTGTGGAGGTCGCCCTCACCTACGTCTTCGGTATCGGGCGGACGCTCTCGCAGCAGACCCTCGCCGCCACCGGCGTGGACCCGAACACCCGGGTTCGCGACCTGGCCGAGGAAGACCTGGTCAAGATCCGCGAGTACGTGGACAACAACCTCAAGACCGAGGGTGACCTCCGTCGCGAGATCCAGGCCGACATCCGCCGCAAGGTCGAGATCGGCTGCTACCAGGGTCTGCGTCACCGCCGCGGCCTGCCGGTGCACGGTCAGCGCACCAGCACGAACGCCCGTACCCGCAAGGGTCCGCGTCGCGCGATCGCCGGCAAGAAGAAGCCGGGCAAGAAGTAGTCCTCAGCAGGACCACGTCAGCGGTCTTCGCTGTAGGACCGACCACCTCCACGGGAGATATTGAATGCCTCCGAAGGGCCGTACGGCCGGCGCCAAGAAGGTGCGCCGCAAGGAGAAGAAGAACGTCGCCCACGGGCACGCTCACATCAAGAGCACGTTCAACAACACGATCGTTTCGATCACCGACCCGACCGGGAACGTGATCTCTTGGGCCTCCGCCGGCCATGTCGGCTTCAAGGGCTCGCGCAAGTCGACTCCCTTCGCCGCGCAGATGGCCGCCGAGTCGGCTGCCCGTCGCGCGCAGGAGCACGGCATGCGCAAGGTCGACGTCTTCGTCAAGGGTCCGGGCTCCGGCCGTGAGACCGCGATCCGCTCCCTCCAGGCCACCGGCCTCGAGGTGGGTTCGATCCAGGACGTCACCCCCACCCCGCACAACGGATGCCGCCCGCCCAAGCGTCGCCGCGTCTGACCCACTGAAGTAGGAGACAACTAGACAATGGCGCGTTACACCGGGGCCGACTGCAAGCGTTGCCGTCGGGAGAAGCAGAAGCTCTTCCTCAAGGGGAGCAAGTGCGAGAGCGCGAAGTGCCCGATCGAGATCCGTCCTTACCCCCCGGGTGAGCACGGTCGCGGGCGCACCAAGGACAGCGAGTACCTGCTCCAGCTTCGTGAGAAGCAGAAGTGCAGCCGTATCTACGGTGTCCTTGAGAAGCAGTTCGTGAACTACTACAAGGAAGCGAACCAGAAGACCGGCAAGACCGGTGAGAACCTTCTGCGCATCCTTGAGACCCGCCTCGACAACGTGGTCTACCGGGCCGGCTTCGCCAAGTCCCGCGACCACGCCCGTCAGCTGGTGCGTCACGGACACATCCAGGTCAACGGCCGCAAGACCGACATCCCGTCGTCCCGCGTGGCCGTGAACGACATCATCGAGGTCCGCACGGGCTCCAAGACCCTGACCCCCTTCGAGGTGGCCAAGGCGGAGGCCGGCGAGAAGACCGTCCCGGCGTGGCTGGAGGCGATCCCCTCGCAGCTGCGGATCCTCGTGCACAGCCTGCCCGAGCGCCAGGTGATCGACACCCAGGTGCAGGAGCAGCTGATCGTCGAGCTCTACTCCAAGTAAGAGCTCAGCGGATTGGTCCGGGCGGTACGGAGCCTTTGGCGTCGTACCGCCCGTACCCTTTGAAGTACAGCGGGCGTCAAATAGCGGGCGTCCACGACTGAAGGAAAGACACCATGCTGATTGCTCAGCGTCCCTCGTTGACCGAAGAGGTCGTCGACGAGTACCGCTCCCGGTTCGTGATCGAGCCGCTGGAGCCGGGCTTCGGTTACACCCTCGGCAACTCCCTGCGCCGGACCCTGCTCTCCTCGATCCCGGGTGCGGCGGTCACGTCCATCCGCATCGACGGCGTGCTGCACGAGTTCACCACCGTGCCCGGCGTCAAGGAAGACGTCACCGACCTGATCCTCAACATCAAGCAGCTGGTCGTCTCCTCGGAGCACGACGAGCCGGTCGTGATGTACCTGCGCAAGCAGGGTCCGGGTCTGGTCACCGCCGCCGACATCGCGCCGCCGGCCGGTGTCGAGGTGCACAACCCCGACCTGGTCCTGGCCACGCTGAACGGCAAGGGCAAGCTGGAGATGGAGCTGACCGTCGAGCGCGGTCGCGGCTACGTCTCCGCCGTGCAGAACAAGCAGGTCGGCCAGGAGATCGGCCGGATCCCGGTCGACTCCATCTACAGCCCCGTGCTGAAGGTCACCTACAAGGTCGAGGCGACCCGTGTCGAGCAGCGCACCGACTTCGACAAGCTGATCGTCGACGTCGAGACCAAGCAGGCGATGCGTCCGCGTGACGCCATGGCCTCGGCCGGCAAGACCCTGGTGGAGCTGTTCGGTCTCGCCCGCGAGCTGAACATCGACGCCGAGGGCATCGACATGGGCCCGTCCCCGACGGACGCCGCACTCGCCGCCGACCTGGCGCTGCCGATCGAGGAGCTGGAGCTCACGGTCCGCTCCTACAACTGCCTCAAGCGTGAGGGCATCCACTCCGTGGGTGAGCTCGTGGCGCGCTCCGAGGCCGACCTCCTCGACATCCGCAACTTCGGTGCGAAGTCGATCGACGAGGTCAAGGCGAAGCTGGCCGGCATGGGCCTGGCGCTCAAGGACAGCCCGCCCGGATTCGACCCGACCGCCGCCGCCGACGCCTTCGGTGCCGACGACGACGCGGACGCCGGGTTCGTGGAGACCGAGCAGTACTAAGAGCTCGGGATCCGCTGTTCGATCCTGGCCGCGGACCGGCCCTGGGCCGGTCCGCGGTTCTCCGCGTCCCTTCTGGGGGCGCGGGCCCTCCTGGCCCCGCAAGGGGTCCGGATTTCCGACAGGCGACCGCCTGCTCGGATACTGACTCCGGTACCTGATACGGCCGGGGCAGACGTTGAGGAGAAACACCATGCCGAAGCCCACCAAGGGTGCCCGTCTGGGCGGCAGCGCTTCGCACGAGAAGGCGCTCCTGCGCAACCTGGCGACCAGCCTCTTCGAGCACGGCCGCATCACGACGACCGAGGCCAAGGCCCGTCGTCTGCGCCCGTTCGCGGAGCGCCTGGTGACCAAGGCGAAGAAGGGTGACCTTCACAACCGCCGCCAGGTCATGGAGCTGATCACGAACAAGAGCGTCGTGCACACGCTCTTCACCGAGATCGCGCCGCGGTTCTCGGAGCGTCCGGGTGGCTACACCCGTATCACCAAGATCGGCAACCGCCGCGGTGACAACGCGCCCATGGCCGTCATCGAGCTGGTCGAGGGTGAGATCGCCAAGAAGGCGACCGTCGCCGAGGCCGAGGCCGCGACCAAGCGCGCGGTCAAGGAGTCCGAGGCTGCCGCCGAGGCTCCGGCCGAGGAGTCGAAGGACGCCTGAGTCCGTCGCTGAGCGGTGAGCGGGTCCGTCCCCTTGGGGGCGGGCCCGCTTTCGTCTGCGCTGGGCCTGAGAGGATTGCTGGTGTGAGTGACGAAGTGGAGCCCGGTTTCGTCCGGGTGCGGCTGGACCTGTCGTACGACGGCGCGGAGTTCTCCGGGTGGGCCAAGCAGCGTGAACGGCGCACGGTCCAGGGTGAGTTGGAGGACGCGATCCGGACCGTGACGCGGTCGGGGGAGACGTACGAGCTCACCGTCGCGGGGCGGACGGATGCTGGGGTGCACGCCCGTGGGCAGGTGGCGCACGTGGACCTGCCGGCGGAGCTGTGGGCCGAGCATCACGACAAGCTGCTGCGGCGGCTGGCCGGGCGGCTGTCCAAGGACGTCCGGGTCTGGCGGATCTCCGAGGCGCCGTACGGCTTCAACGCGCGGTTCTCGGCGATCTGGCGGCGGTACGCGTACCGGGTCACCGATCACCACGGCGGTGTCGATCCGCTGCTGCGCGGACACGTGCTGTGGCACGACTGGGACCTGGACGTGGAGGCGATGAACGCCGCCTCGCGGCCGCTGCTGGGGGAGCACGACTTCGCGGCGTACTGCAAGCGGCGGGACGGTGCGACCACCATCCGCACGCTGCAGGAGCTGAGCTGGGAGCGGGACGCGGCCGGGATCATCACGGCGACGGTGCGGGCGGACGCGTTCTGTCACAACATGGTGCGGTCGCTGGTGGGGGCGCTGCTGTTCGTGGGCGACGGGCACCGGCCGGTGGACTGGCCGGGGAAGGTGCTGGCCGCCGGGGTGCGGGACTCCGCCGTCCATGTCGTCCGGCCGCACGGGCTGACGCTGGAGGAGGTCGGGTACCCGGCCGACGAGCTGCTGATGGCCCGGAACAAGGAAGCGCGCAACAAGCGGTCGCTGCCGTCGGGCGACGGCTGCTGCTGAGGCGGTGCCGGCCCCGGGCCGCGCGGTCGGGGGCGGGCACCACCGGGCCGGTCAGGAGGTCTGGCCGGCCCTCCGCTGGGCTTCCTTGAGCTGCTGCTCGGCGGCCTTGGCGGCCTGGTCCTTGCCGCGCTGGGCGATCTGGGTGAAGGCGTAGGCGCCGCCGTCCCGGCCGATCTGCTGGGCCGGGGTCGCGCCGCCGGCGACGTCCTTGCCGTTGGTGAGGCCGGCGATGGTGAAGTACGCGTAGCGGCCGGTGGCGTTGGTGGTCATCAGGCACTTGCTGCCCTGGCAGAAGTCGGCCGGGACGCCGCCGCCGGACAGCGGCATGAGGTTGGGCTTGTTCTCGTTCATCACCGCGGCGGCCTTGGCGGGCGAGTCGAAGACCGCGACGCCGATGGTGACCGCGACCCCGCCCTGGGAGTAGGTGGCGCGCAGCAGCTGCTTGCAGCCGTTGTGGCTGAGCGAGGAGACCAGGGCTCCCTGGGCGCCGGCGGTGCAGTCCGCGGTGCTGTCGGTGCTGGTCTGGGCGTAGCTGTGCTCGCCGACGACCATGCTCTTCTGCGGGAAGAGGGTGGCGGGGGTGAGCGGCGCGGTGTCCTTCTTGGGGTCGGAGATGTAGTCCTGCGGGTTGGGCGGGGGCGGGACCGAGACGTCGGGGAAGGACGGCTTGTCGTCCGGGAGGGCGGACTGCCCGGAGGTGCTGGGGTGGGCCGAGGGGTTGTCGTTGGAGGAGCTGTTGCTGTTCATCACGGCGGCGGCGACGATGCCGGCGACCGCGAGCACGGCGACCGCGCCACCGCCGATCACCATCCAGCGCTTGCGGCGGGAACGTGCCTGGCTCTCGTCGGCCAGTGCCTCCCAGTTCGGAGTGGAACCCCCCGGGCCGTCGAACGGCCCCCCTTGCCCAAAGCTCATGCCGCGCATCCTAATGGGCGGAGCCTGCGGTGTGGCGGGGGGAGCGGATCCCGTCGGGGCCGGTGCGGAACCGTGATCGTCGGTGCGGTGGCGGGGACGCGCCCGCACGCCTGTCCGGGGCGCGTTTTGACCCGTACGGGGTTGGGTCAGTATCCTGCTGGTTCGTTATGCGTATGGGCTTGCTCTATCTCACGTGAGGGGCCTTACGCCGGCTAGCCGAGTCGCTGACCAGCGGTGGACGATCGGGTTGCGTCGCCCGTAGTGCCACCTCACTGTGTGAGCAGTCGCGGTGCCAGTACAGGACCCTTCCCCGTGGTCCCATGGACCTGGGGATACCCCAACTCACGAAGCGAAGGCTAAGACGTGCGTACGTTCAGCCCCAAGCCCGGCGATGTTCAGCGCCAGTGGCACATCATTGACGCGCAGGACGTCGTCCTGGGCCGTCTGGCCAGCCAGACTGCATCCCTCCTCCGGGGTAAGCACAAGCCGGTTTACGCCCCTCACGTTGACACCGGTGACTTCGTCATCATCATCAACGCCGACAAGGTGCACCTCTCCGGCAACAAGCGCACCCAGAAGATGGCCTACCGCCACTCCGGCTACCCGGGTGGTCTGCGCTCCGTCCGTTACGACGAGCTGCTGGCCAAGAACCCCGAGAAGGCCGTCGAGAAGGCCATCAAGGGCATGCTCCCCAAGAACACCCTCGGCCGTCAGATGCTCTCGAAGCTGAAGGTCTACGCGGGCGCCGAGCACCCGCACGCTGCGCAGCAGCCGGTCCCGTTCGAGATCACCCAGGTCGCGCAGTAAGTCCGGCCACCCCCTAAGACGACAGAGAATTCTTAAGGAGCATCGTGGCTGAGACCACCCCCGAGACCCCGCTGGACGAGGTTGAGGTCGAGGAGTACACCACCGAGACCGAGGTTCCGCTGGAGGGTGAGTACACCTCCGAGTCCCTCGCGTCCCGCTTCGGCGAGCCGCAGCCGGCCGCCGGCCTGGGCCGTCGCAAGAACGCCATCGCCCGCGTCCGGATCGTCCCGGGCACCGGCCAGTGGAAGATCAACGGCCGCACCCTTGAGGGCTACTTCCCCAACAAGGTGCACCAGCAGGAAGTCAACGAGCCCTTCAAGGTGCTCGAGCTGGACAACCGCTACGACGTCATCGCCCGCATCTCCGGCGGCGGCATCTCCGGCCAGGCCGGTGCGCTGCGCCTGGGCGTGGCCCGTGCGCTGAACGAGGCGGACGTGGACGCGAACCGTCCCGCCCTGAAGAAGGCCGGGTTCCTCAAGCGTGACGACCGTGCGGTCGAGCGCAAGAAGGCCGGTCTCAAGAAGGCCCGCAAGGCTCCGCAGTACAGCAAGCGCTAATCGCGCGCTGCACGCAGGCAGCCCTTGTCGAACGCCCCGGTGGCACTTCCGTGCTGCCGGGGCGTTCGGCTTTCGGGGACCGGCGGCGTATACCTGGAATCCAAGCCCCGGTCACAGCTCATCTACTTCGGAGGACACCAGTGGCACGACTCTTCGGCACAGACGGTGTGCGCGGCGTCGCCAACGCGGACTTGACGGCGGAGCTGGCGCTCGGCCTGTCGGTCGCGGCGGCTCACGTGCTGGCCGAGGCGGGGACGTTCGAAGGACACCGGCCGGTGGCCGTGGTCGGACGCGATCCGCGGGCGTCGGGGGAGTTCCTGGAGGCTGCGGTGGTCGCCGGCCTGGCCAGTGCCGGTGTGGACGTGCTCCGGGTGGGCGTGCTGCCGACCCCGGCGGTGGCCTACCTGACCGGGGCGCTCGGCGCCGACCTGGGTGTGATGCTGTCCGCCAGCCACAACCCGATGCCCGACAACGGCATCAAGTTCTTCGCCCGCGGCGGGCACAAGCTCGCCGACGAGCTGGAGGACCGGATCGAGGAGACCTACCGCGGGCACAGCGCCGGTGAGCCGTGGGAGCGGCCGACCGGTGCCGGCGTGGGCCGGGTCACCGACTACGACGAGGGCTTCGACAAGTACGTCGCGCACCTGGTCGGCGTGCTGCCCAACCGCCTGGACGGGCTGACCATCGTCATCGACGGGGCGCACGGTGCGGCCGCCCGGGTCTCGCCGGAGGCGTTCGCGCGGGCCGGTGCCGAGGTCGTCACCATCGGCACCGAGCCGGACGGGCTGAACATCAACGACGGCTGCGGCTCCACGCACCTCGAAAAGCTCCGGGCCGCCGTCGTCGAGCACGGCGCCGCCCTGGGTGTCGCCCACGACGGCGACGCGGACCGCTGCCTGGCCGTGGACCACGCCGGCAACGAGGTCGACGGCGACCAGATCCTGGCCGTCCTGGCGCTCGGGATGCGCGAGGCCGGGACGCTGCGCAAGAACACCGTCGTCGCCACCGTCATGTCCAACCTGGGCTTCAAGCTGGCGATGGAGCGCGAGGGCATCGGCTTCGTGCAGACCGGGGTCGGCGACCGGTACGTCCTGGAGGAGATGAAGGCGCACGGCTACGCGCTGGGCGGCGAGCAGTCCGGGCACGTCATCGTGCTGGACCACGCCACGACCGGTGACGGGACGCTCACCGGTCTGATGCTGGCGGCCCGGGTCGCGGCGACCGGCCGGTCGCTGGCCGAGCTGGCGGGCGTGATGGAGCGGCTGCCGCAGATCCTCATCAACGTCCCCGACGTCGACAAGGCGCGGGTGGGCAGCTCCGCCGAGGTGGCCTCGGCGGTCGCCGAGGCGGAGCGGGAGCTGGGCGCGACCGGGCGGGTGCTGCTGCGGCCCTCCGGCACCGAGCCGCTGGTCCGGGTGATGGTCGAGGCGGCCGACATCGAGCAGGCGCGGGCGGTCGCGCAGCGGCTCGCCGACGCGGTCAAGTCCGCGCTGGGCTAACGGAGTCCACGGCGGCGGGGCCGCCCGTGGACGGCAGTGCGACTGCCGTCCGGGGCGGCCCCGCCGCGGTGTCTAGAGCTTCCGCAGCGACAGCCGCTGCACCTTGTGGTCCGGGCCCTTGCGGAGGACCAGGTTGGCGCGGCCGCGGTTGGGGGCCACGTTCTGCTCCAGGTTGGGCCGGTTGATGGTGCGCCACATCGTGCGGGCGTAGTCCAGTGCCTCCTCCTCGGAGACCTGGGTGTACTTGCGGAAGTACGAGGACGGGTCCTGGAAGGCGGTCTCGCGCAGCTTGCGGAACCGGCTGAGGTACCAGCGCTCGATGTCCTCGGTGCGGGCGTCCACGTAGACCGAGAAGTCGAAGAAGTCGGCGAGGCCCAGCCGGGTGCGGCCGTCCTTGCCGGGCAGGGCCGGCTGGAGGACGTTGAGGCCCTCGACGATGAGGATGTCGGGGCGGTGCACGGTCAGCTGCTCGCCGGGCACGATGTCGTAGATCAGGTGCGAGTAGACGGGCGCGGTGACCTTCGCCTTGCCGGACTTCACGTCCGCGACGAAGCGGGTCAGCGCCCGGCGGTCGTAGGACTCCGGGAAGCCCTTGCGGGACATCAGCCCGCGGCGGTGGAGTTCGGCGTTGGGGAAGAGGAAGCCGTCGGTGGTGACCCGCTCGACGCGCGGGTGCTCGGGCCAGCGGGCCAGCAGCGCCTTGAGGAGCCGGGCGGTGGTGGACTTGCCGACCGCGACGCTGCCCGCGACGCCTATGACGAACGGGGTGCCGGGCTGGGAGCCGTGGCCGTTGCCGGTGTCGTCGAGGAAGGTGTTGAGGGCGCCGCGCAGGTTGCTGGTGGCGCCGACGTAGAGGTTGAGCAGCCGGGAGAGCGGGAGGTAGACGTCGCGGACCTCGTCGAGGTCGATGACGTCGCCCAGGCCGCGGAGCCGTTCGACCTCCTCGGCGGTGAGCGGCAGCGGGGTCTTCTCCCGTAGGGCGCTCCACTCGGCGCGCGTCAGGTCGACGTACGGCGAACTGTCGGAGCGGCGTCGTTGCTGCGGATCCGTCGTCAGGGGCACGGGGTCATTCTCCGGGGTGGGTGCGGGCGGTCCGCGGCGGGGTGGCGGTGCGGCGGCCGGGTCCGGCCGGACCTGCGCCTCTGTACCCCGCGGGGCGGTGCCCGGTACGGTCGGTGACCGGGGGCGGCGCCAGGGGTGCGCCGTGTGGACACAGGGGGGTGGCGTGCGAGCACGCCTGGTGGAACTGCTGCGCGGGCGGGCCGGGGAACGGCGCCTCCGGGCGGCGGGCGCGCGGTCCGCGGCGGACGGCTTCGAGGCCCGGGTCCACGCCGAACTCGCCGAGGAGCTGCCCGACGAGGACCTCGGGGAGGACCTGGCGGACTTCCTGGACCGCTACGAGCCGGGCGCCGACCCGGAGGCCGACGAGGAACTCCTCGAACGGGTCCGGGAGGCGCGGGACCGGATAGCTCGCGGGTATTGAGAAGGCCCCGGCGTAGGCTGCCCCCATGTGCGGAATCGTGGGATACGTGGGCGGGCAGAGTGCCCTTGATGTCGTGCTGGCCGGGCTGAGGCGGTTGGAGTACCGCGGCTACGACTCGGCCGGGGTCGCGGTGCTGGCGGACGGCGGGCTGGCGGCGGCCAAGAAGGCCGGCAAGCTGGCCAATCTGGAGAAGGAGTTGGCCGACCGGCCGCTGCCCACGGGCACGGTGGGGATCGGCCACACCCGCTGGGCGACGCACGGCGGCCCGACGGACGGCAACGCCCACCCGCACCTGGACAACGCCGGCCGGGTCAGCGTCGTCCACAACGGCATCATCGAGAACTTCGCCGCGCTGCGCGCCGAACTCGCCGAGCGGGGCCACGCGTTGGCCTCCGAGACGGACACCGAGGTGGTCGCGCACCTGCTGGCCGAGGAGTACTCCTCGTGCGGGGAGCTGGCCGAGGCGATGCGGCAGGTGTGCCGGCGGCTGGAGGGGGCGTTCACCCTCGTCGCGGTGCACGCCGACGCGCCGGACGTGGTCGTCGGGGCGCGCCGCAACTCCCCGCTGGTGGTGGGCATCGGCGAGGACGAGGCGTTCCTGGCCTCGGACGTGGCGGCGTTCATCGCGTACACCCGGGAGGCCGTCGAGCTGGGCCAGGACCAGGTCGTGGAGCTGCGCCGGGAGGGGGTGACGGTCACCGACTTCGACGGGGCGCCCGCGCAGGTGCGGTCGTACCACGTGGACTGGGACGTCTCGGCCGCCGAGAAGGGCGGCTACGACTACTTCATGCTCAAGGAGATCGCCGAGCAGCCGAAGGCGGTCGCGGACACCCTGCTGGGCCGGGTCGACGCGGCCGGGGTGCTGTCGCTGGACGAGGTGCGGATCCCGCCGGCGGTGCTGCGGGAGGTCTCCAAGGTCGTCATCGTGGCGTGCGGGACCGCCTACCACGCCGGGATGATCGCCAAGTACGCCATCGAGCACTGGACGCGGATCCCCTGCGAGGCCGAGCTGGCCAGCGAGTTCCGCTACCGGGACCCGATCCTGGACCACCGCACGCTGGTGATCGCCATCAGCCAGTCCGGCGAGACCATGGACACCCTGATGGCGCTGCGGCACGCCCGCGAGCAGGGCGCGCGGGTGCTGGCCATCTGCAACACCAACGGGTCGACGATCCCCCGCGAGTCGGACGCGGTGCTGTACACGCACGCCGGTCCGGAGGTCGCGGTGGCGTCCACCAAGGCGTTCCTGACCCAGCTGGTTGCGGTCTACCTGGTCGCGCTGTACCTCGGGCAGGTCCGCGGGACCAAGTGGGGCGACGAGATCCGGGACGTGGTGCGCGAACTGGCGGCCATCGGCACGCAGGTGCAGCAGGTGCTGGGCACCATGGAGCCGGTGCGCGAGCTGGCCCGTTCGCTGGCGGACAAGAACACCGTGCTGTTCCTGGGGCGGCACGTCGGCTACCCGGTCGCGCTGGAGGGCGCGCTCAAGCTCAAGGAGCTGGCGTACATGCACGCCGAGGGCTTCGCGGCGGGCGAGCTCAAGCACGGCCCGATCGCGCTCATCGAGGAGGACCTGCCGGTGGTCGTGGTCGTCCCCTCGCCGCGCGGCCGGTCCGTCCTCCACGACAAGATCGTCTCCAACATCCAGGAGATCCGGGCCCGGGGCGCCCGCACCATCGTGATCGCCGAGGAGGGCGACGAGACGGTGGTGCCGTACGCCGACCACCTCGTGCGGATCCCGCGCACTCCGGTGCTGCTGCAGCCGCTGGTGTCCTCCGTACCGCTCCAGGTGTTCGCGTGCGAGCTGGCGACCGCCCGGGGCAACGAGGTCGACCAGCCGCGCAACCTCGCCAAGTCGGTCACGGTGGAGTGAGCTGGTGATCATCGGGGTTGGGATCGACGTGGCGGAGATCGACCGGTTCGACGCGGCGCTGCGGCGGACGCCGGAGCTGGCGCACCGGCTGTTCAGCGAGACGGAGTTGAACCTGTCGAGCGGTGAACGGAGGGGGATCGCCTCCTTGGCGGCCCGGTTCGCCGCCAAGGAGGCGGTGGCCAAGGCGCTGGGCGCGCCGGGCGGTCTGCGCTGGACGGACGCCGAGGTGTACGTCGAGGACACCGGGCAGCCGCGGCTGCGGGTCCGCGGCACGGTCGCGGCCCGCGCCGCGGAACTCGGCGTGCGGTCCTGGCACGTGTCGCTCAGTCACGATGCCGGGGTCGCCTCGGCGGTGGTGGTCGCGGAGGGGTAGCCGCCCCGGCGTCCCCGCGCGGCGGCCGGGTGCTGAGCCGGTGTCATCCGGTGTACGGGCGGCCCGCGGAGGGCGTGCGCTCCCGCTCCCGCCGCGCCCCGGTGTGACACTGGCCGCATGAGGACTGCCTACAGCGTGAAGACCGTGCGGGCCGCCGAGCAGGAGCTGATGGCCCGGTTGCCCGAGGGGGCCCTGATGCAGCGGGCGGCGGCCGGACTGGCCGTCGCCTGCGCGGAGTTGCTGGGCCGGGTGTACGGCTCCCGGGTGGTGCTGCTGGTGGGCAGCGGCGACAACGGCGGGGACGCGCTGTACGCCGGTGCCCGGCTGGCGCGCCGCGGCGCCGGGGTGGCCGCGGTGCTGCTCGCGCCCGAGCGGGCCCACGCCGGCGGCCTGGCGGCGCTGCGCGCGGCCGGCGGCCGGGTGTCGGCCGACCCGCTCCGCGACCTCGGGCGGACCGATCTGGTGATGGACGGCATCGTCGGCATCGGCGGCCGCGGCGGGCTGCGCCCGGAGGCCGCCCGGCTCGCCCGCGCGGCCCGGGACGCGGCGATCGTGGTGGCGGTCGACCTGCCGAGCGGGGTGGACGCGGACACCGGCGAGGTGCCCGGCGACGCCGTACGGGCGGACGCGACCGTCACGTTCGGCGCGTACAAGCCGGGGCTGCTGATCGATCCGGCGCGCGAGCGGGCCGGGGCGCTCCGGCTGGTCGACATCGGCCTGCGCCCGCCGGCCACCGCCGTCGTGGAGGCACTCCAGCACGCGGACGTGGCGGAGCTGTTGCCGCGGCCGGCCGCGGAGAGCGACAAGTACCGGCGGGGCGTGGTCGGGGTGGTCGCCGGGTCGGCGCGCTATCCGGGGGCGGCGGTGCTGGCGGTGGCCGGCGCGCTGCGGGGCGGCGCCGGGGCGGTGCGGTACGTGGGGCCGGCGGTGGACGCGGTGCTGGCGCGGTTCCCGGAGACGCTGGTGCACACCGGTCCGCCGGGGAAGGCCGGCCGGGTCCAGTCGTGGGTGATCGGGCCGGGGATCGGCGACGAGGCGGGGGCGCTGGACGAGGTGCTGGCGGCGGACGTCCCGGTGCTGGTGGACGCGGACGGGCTGCGTTTCCTGACGCCCGATCAGGTGCGGCGGCGGGCGGCCGGGACCCTGCTGACGCCGCACGCCGGGGAGGCGGCGGCGCTGCTGGGGCGCGGGCGCGCGGAGGTCGAGGCGGCGCGGCTGGAGTCGGTGCGGGAGTTGGCGGGGCGGTACGGGGCGACGGTGCTGCTGAAGGGTTCGACGACGGTGGTGGCTGATCCGGACGCAAGCGTTCCGGTACGGGTCAATCCCACCGGGACGGGCTGGCTGGCGACGGCCGGCAGCGGGGACGTGCTCTCCGGCCTGACCGGGGCGCTGCTGGCCGCGGGCCTCGCCCCGCGCGACGCGGGCTCGGTGGGCGCCTATCTGCACGGCCTCGCGGGGCGGCGGGCGGCCGGGCGGCACGGGGAGCCGATCGTGGCGTCGGACGTGGCGGGTGCGTTGGGGGCGGCCTGGGAGAACGTGCTGTCCTGACGGCCTGTGCGGGGGCCGCGGCGGCGGCCGGAACGCCCCCGCGGCGGGCCCGCCGGCCCCCGCGGGGACCGGCGGAATGCGAAGCCACCCCGACCACAACGTGGGAACGCGGTCGGCGCGGCGCCTCGCCTGCGACACTGAGGGGGATGAACGAGACAGCGATGCGAGCCCGTGCCGTCATTGACCTCGCCGCCGTGCGGGCGAACGTCCGTGCGCTGCGGAAGCGTGCCCCAGGGGCGCAGCTGATGGCCGTCGTCAAGTCCGATGCCTACGGACACGGCGCGGTCCGCTGCGGCCGCGCCGCCCGTGAGGCCGGCGCGCCCTGGTTGGGCGCGGCGCTGCCCGAGGAGGCGCTGGCACTGCGCGCGGCCGGTGACACCGGCCGGCTGCTGTGCTGGCTGTGGACGCCGGGCGGGCCCTGGGGCAGAGCGATCGAGCAGGACGTAGACGTCTCGGTGAGCGGCATGTGGGCGCTCCGGGAGGTGGTGGCCGCGGCGCGCGGCGTCGGGCGTGCCGCGCGGGTGCACCTCAAGATCGACACCGGTCTCGGCCGCAACGGCTGCCCGCCCGAGGAGTGGACCGAGCTGACCACCGCGGCCCGCGCCGCCGAGGCCGAGGGCGTGCTCACGGTCGCCGGTGTCTGGTCGCACTTCGCCTGCGCCGACGAGCCAGGGCACCCGTCGATCGCCGCCCAGCTGGCGGAGTTCCACCGGGCGCTGGCGGTCGCCGAGGCGGCCGGGCTGCGCCCGGAGGTGCGGCACCTCGCCAACACCCCGGCGCTGCTCACCCTCCCCGAGGCCCACTTCGACCTGGTCCGCACCGGCATCGGCGTCTACGGCGTCTCGCCCAGCCCCGAGCTCGGCACGCCGGAGGACTTCGGGCTGCGGCCGGCGATGACGCTGGAGGCGTCGCTGGCGTCGGTCAAGCGGGTGCCGGCCGGGCACGGGGTGTCGTACGGGCACCACTACACGACGCCGGGGGAGACGACCCTGGCGCTGGTCCCGCTGGGGTACGCCGACGGGGTCCCGCGGCACGCCTCGGGCGCCGGACCGGTGCTGGTCGCCGGGAAGTGGCGGACGGTCGCGGGGCGCATCGCGATGGACCAGTTCGTGGTCGACCTGGGCGGGGACCGCGCCGAGGCCGGTGCGCCGGCGGTGCTGTTCGGGCCCGGGGACCGCGGCGAGCCGAGCGCGGAGGACTGGGCGCGGGCGGCCGGGACGATCGGCTACGAGATCGTCACGCGGATCGGGAAGCGGGTACCGCGGGTCTATGTGGACAGCGAGGTGCCGGCGCAGGCCGGGGACCGGAGCGAGGGCGACACGGCGCTGACGGGGGGCGTGGCATGACCGACGGTACGGAGGTCGCCGCGCAGGCGGTCGAGACGGCCGCGGAGGCGGCGGGCAACTGGGCCAAGGCGGGGCGCCAGGCGGGCTTCGCGGGCCTGGCGATCGGTGTGGTCGCGGCGGGCGCGGCGGCCGGGGTGGCCATAGAGCGGCTGACGGTCGGCCGCGGGATGCGCCGCCGGGCCCGGCTGGCGCTGGACGCGGAGGGCCCGTACGGCACGCTGCGCGGCACCTCGGGAGCGGCGATCGCCGAGGACGGGACCGAGCTGTACTACGAGGTCGACGAGGTCGTGGACGGCCCGGCGGCCAAGGGCCCCAAGGGCGGCCGGGCCGGCAAGGAGGTCCGGGCCGCCCAGGAGGCCCGGAGCGGGCTGCATAAGCGGCTGAGGGCGGCCCTGGGGCGGCGGTCCCCGGCGCCCACGGTCGTCTTCAGCCACGGGTACTGCCTGAGCCAGGACTCCTGGCACTTCCAGCGCGCCGCGCTGCGCGGCGCGGTCCGCACCGTCCACTGGGACCAGCGCAGCCACGGCCGTTCGGCGCGCGGCCACGGGCAGATCGACGGGACCGAACCGGTCACCATCGACCTGCTGGGCCGGGACCTGAAGGCGGTGCTGGACGCCACGGTGCCCGAGGGGCCGATCGTGCTGATCGGGCACTCCATGGGCGGGATGACGGTGATGGCGCTGGCCGACCAGTTCCCCGAGTACGTGGCGGAGCGGGTGGTCGGTGTGGCGCTGATCGGGACGTCGGCGGGCCGGCTGAGCGAGGTGGGCTTCGGGCTGCCGTCGATGGGCTCGAAGGCGTTCCACTGGCTGGCGCCGGGGGTGCTCAAGGCGCTGGGGCGGCAGAGCGAGATCGTCGAGCGGGGCCGGCGGGCCACCGCCGATCTGTTCGCGGGCCTGATCAAGCGCTATTCGTTCGGCACCCAGGACGTGGATCCGGCGATCGCGCGGTTCGGGGAGCGGCTGATCGAGGCGACCCCGATCGATGTGGTCGCCGAGTTCTTCCCGGCGTTCGCGGTGCATGACAAGACCGAGGCGCTGGTGGCGTACGACGCGGTGCCCGCGCTGGTGCTCGCCGGGGAGGAGGACCTGATCACCCCGGCCGAGCACAGCCGGACCATCGCGGAGGTGCTGCCCGACGCCGAGCTGGTGTGCGTTCCGGACGCCGGGCACCTGGTGATGCTGGAGCGGCCCGAGCTGGTCAACGACCACCTGGTGGGGCTGGTGGAGCGGGCGAGCGCGGCGGCCCGCCGGTCGCGTACCGCGCGGGCCTGAGCCCGGCCCGCGGCGGCGGTCCCGGGCCCGGCGCGGGACCGCCGCCCCGTCCGGGCCGTACCATTTGCGGCATGAGCACCACTGGCGTGACCGCCCGCGTAACCATCAAGTCCCCCGATCAGATGCAGGAGTTGGGTCGCCGGCTGGCGCCGCTGCTGCGCCCCGGTGACCTGGTGCTGCTCACCGGTGAGCTGGGCGCGGGGAAGACGACGCTGACCCGCGGCCTGGGCGAGGCCCTGGGCGTGCGGGGCGCCGTGACCTCGCCGACCTTCGTCATCGCCCGGGTGCACCCGTCGCTCACCGGCGGCCCGGCGCTGGTGCACGTCGACGCGTACCGGCTCGGCGGCGGACTGGGCGAGATGGAGGACCTGGACCTCGACGTCTCGCTCCCGGAGTCGGTGGTGGTCGTCGAGTGGGGCGACGGCAAGGTCGAGGAGCTGTCGGAGGACCGGCTGCACGTCGTCATCGGGCGGGCCGTGGGCGCGGACGCGCCCGGTGGGCTGGGCGGGCACCCGGAGGAGGACGTGGACGACGTCCGCGAGGTGACGGTCACCGGGGTCGGCGCGCGCTGGGCGGACGCCGGGCTTCCGGAGCTGGAGATCTGCTGACAAAAGGGTCGTGAAGGCTCTTATCGGGCCATGCGTGCCGGTAGTTTCCGACAAGCCGTCGGCAAGATGTTGCGCCCGCGGTGTCAGGCGTGGTCACATGGGTGGAAGAGCCCTGGTTAGGTGTACCTAAGTAGAGCCTGACCCCTGTCGCTTGCCCCAGGAGCCCGGGAGGCGTCCATGTCCCCCCACCAGCCCTCTTCCGCGTCCGAACGGCGCGGCGGCGCCCCCGTCGAGGCGGCCGGGCGCACCGAACAGGACGCGCGGAAGACCCCGCCGACCATGAACGAACTGCTCGCGGCCTGCGCCGCGGCCACCGCCGTCTCCACGCCGCCGGACGCCGCGGAGGAGTCCCGCGCGGGAAGACGGGACGAATCAGGCGAGTCGGGCGAGGTGGGGAAAAGCGCCGGGCCCGGCGGACGGACGTCCACTCCGGGGCGCGACGCCGCGTAACCCACAGGGGCGAAGCAGCGGGGCGCGGACCGGCCCGCGCCGCCGGCTCAGGGGACGACGACGACCTTCACGCCGCGCACCGCGAAGTCCCACAGCGCCGCGCCGTCCTCGCGCGACTCCCGGATGCCGCCGGTCTTCTTCGTGTTCGCCCCGCCCGGTGCGGGCGTGGACCCGTCGACCGCCGAACTGAAGCCGACGACCACCCCGTCCACGCTGGCGAACCGCACCACGTGCTCGATCGCCACCCCGTCCGAGCCGGTCACGCTCACCGACCGCGAGCTCACCGGGTACGACCCCGGCACCGGGGACACCGTGCTCGGCGCCACCGCGAACGTCCGCTGCGCCGCACCGTCCGCGCCGACCAGCCAGACCCGCTTGGCGCCCAGCGCGTACACCACGCGCTTGCCGCTGCCGGACTGCGCCGGGACCGGCGCCGGGGCCGGCGGCTTGTCCTTCTTGTCGTGCTGGTCGCCGGCGGCGGGCTTCTCGGCGGCAGCCGGGGCGTCACCCCGGACCGGGGTCAGCGGGCCGGAGGCGGAGGCGGACGCCTGGAAGCCGAGCAGGCCGATCGCGACCAGGGCGGCCGCGGTGAGACCGGTGACGATCGTGCTGCTCTTAGCGGGCACCGCGGTGCCACCTTTCCGTCCGCTCCCGGCCGCGGGCGGGGAGGATGCTGACTGGGCTGACTGGGGCTCGACGGTAGCACCGGAACGGGCACCGCCGGCCGCGCCGTAGTCTTTAAGGCGTGCTGCTGCTAGCTCTTGACACCGCCACCCCCGCCGTCACCGTCGCGCTCCACGACGGCTCCCGCGTCCTCGCCGCCGCCGGCGAGGTGGACGCGCGCCGGCACGGCGAACTGCTGCTGCCCGCCGTCGACCGGGTGCTGGCCGAGGCCGGGCGCAAGCTCGCCGAGGTCACCGACCTCGTGGTCGGCGTCGGCCCCGGCCCGTACACCGGACTGCGGGTGGGCCTGGTGACCGCCGCCACCTTCGGCGCGGCACTGGACGTCCCCGTCCACGGCCTGTGCTCGCTGGACGGCATCGCCTACGCCTCCGGACTGACCGAACCCTTCGTCGTGGCCACCGACGCCCGCCGCAAGGAGGTCTACTGGGCCCGCTACGGCGACGCGCAGACCCGGCTGACCGAACCCG
Source organism: Streptomyces sp. CB02959 (assembly GCF_002803155.1). Classification (GTDB taxonomy): domain Bacteria; phylum Actinomycetota; class Actinomycetes; order Streptomycetales; family Streptomycetaceae; genus Streptomyces. The sequence continues at coordinate 24,431 of NZ_NNBP01000018.1, read as the reverse complement.
CCGTGGACCGCCCCGCCGACCTCGCCGACCAGGTCGCCGGGGTCCCGGCGGTGGGCGCCGGAGCGCTGCTCTACGACACCGTCTTCACCGGCGTGCGGCGCGACGGGCCCGAGCACCAGTCCGCCGCCGCGCTGGCCGGACTGGCCGTGCGCAAGCTGGCCGCCGGCGAGGAACTGCTGCCGCCGCGCCCGCTGTACCTGCGCCGCCCCGACGCCCAGGTGCCGGCCAACTACAAGGTGGTCACTCCGAAGTGAGCGGCCGAGCCGACGCGACCTCCCGCCCGTCGCCCGACCGCCGCCCCTCGACGGCACCGCTGCGCGGCGGCCCCTCCACACGCGCCGAGCTGCGGGAGATGCGCTGGTGGGACCTGGACCCGGTGCTGGTGCTGGAGCGCGACCTCTTCCCCGAGGACGCCTGGTCGCCGGGGATGTTCTGGTCCGAACTCGCGCACGCCCGCGGCCCGCTGGCCACCCGCCGCTATCTCGTCGCCGAGCTGGCGGCGCCGCCGCGCACAGGCGCCGTCGAGGGGCCGGGGCCGGGCGACGGGCGGGCCGGCCGGATCGTCGGCTACGGCGGACTGGCCGCGATCGACGGCACCGGCGACATCCAGACCATCGCCACCGCCCGCGACCAGTGGGGCACCGGCCTCGGCGCCCGGCTGCTGACCGAGCTGCTGGCCGCCGCCACCGACTTCGAGTGCCACGAGGTGCTGCTGGAGGTGCGGGTCGACAACATCCGCGCCCAGCGCCTCTACGAGCGCTTCGGCTTCGAGCCGATCGGCTTCCGCCGCGGCTACTACCAGCCCGGCAACGTCGACGCGCTGGTGATGCGCCGCCCCACCCAGACCTCCTCCGAAGCACCCTCCGTACAAGGAACGTGAACATGGCTGACTCCCGCGGCGGACCGCTCGTCCTCGGTATCGAGACCTCCTGCGACGAGACCGGCGTCGGCATCGTCCACGGCCACACCCTTCTCGCCGACGCGGTCGCCTCCAGCGTCGACGAGCACGCCCGCTTCGGCGGGGTGGTGCCCGAGGTGGCCTCCCGCGCCCACCTGGAAGCGATGGTCCCCACCATCCGGCGCGCGCTGAAGGAGGCCGGGGTCGCCGCCTCCGACCTGGACGGCATCGCGGTCACCGCGGGCCCCGGCCTGGCGGGCGCCCTGCTGGTGGGCGTCTCGGCCGCCAAGGCGTACGCCTACGCCCTCGGCAAGCCGCTCTACGGCGTCAACCACCTCGCCTCGCACATCTGCGTCGACCAGCTGGAGCACGGCCCGCTGCCGGAGCCCACGATGGCGCTGCTGGTCAGCGGCGGCCACTCCTCGCTGCTGCTGGCCCCGGACATCACCTCCGACGTCCGGCCCCTGGGCGCGACCATCGACGACGCGGCGGGCGAGGCGTTCGACAAGGTGGCGCGGGTGCTCAACCTGGGCTTCCCGGGCGGTCCGGTCATCGACCGCTACGCCCGCGAGGGCGACCCGGAGGCGATCCGCTTCCCGCGCGGGCTGACCGGCCCCCGCGACGCCGCCTACGACTTCTCCTTCTCCGGCCTGAAGACCGCGGTGGCCCGCTGGATCGAGGCCAAGCGGGCGGCCGGTGAAGAGGTGCCGGTGGCGGACGTCTCGGCGTCCTTCCAGGAGGCGGTCGTCGACGTCCTGACCCGCAAGGCCGTCCGGGCCTGCAAGGACAACGGTGTGGACCACCTGATGATCGGCGGCGGGGTGGCGGCCAACTCCCGGCTGCGGGCGATGGCCGCGCGACGCTGCGAGGACGCCGGTATCCGCCTGCGGGTGCCGCGCCCCAAGCTGTGCACCGACAACGGGGCGATGGTCGCGGCCCTGGGCGCCGAGATGGTGGCCCGCAACCGCCCGGCGTCCGCCTGGGACCTCTCCGCGGACTCCTCGCTGCCGGTCACCGAGCCCCACGTCCCGGACCCGCACGCCCACTCCCACGCCGGCGACGACCACGACCACGGTCATCCGCACGACCACGACCACTTCCACGAGCTGAGCAAGGACAACCTGTACTCGTAGCGGCCCCGGACCCGTACCGGTCCCGGCGCGTCGCCCTATCCTGGTGGCCGGGGCGCGGGGGAGCCGCCCCGTTCGCCTAGCGGGGGACGCGCGATGGACTGGTGGTATCTCTTCTTCCTGACCGGGCCGGTGCTCTACGCCGGATCCGCGGCGCGCGGCGTGGTCCGCAAGGCGCTGAAGACGCGGCACAAGCGCAAGCTGGCCCTGATCGAGGCCCGCCGCGAGATGGGGGTCCCCCCGGACGGAGTCCGGGGGAGCCTGGCCCTGGAGGCCGCGGACCGGCCGCCCGTCCCGGTGTGCGGCTGCGAGCACCACCTGGCCAAGCACGACAAGCAGGGCAAGTGCCATGAGACGGTGCGGACCGCGGTCGTCTGGGACGCGGACCACCAGCCCGTCCGGTACGAGGCCCGGCAGTGCGCCTGCCAGCAGTACGTGGGCCCGGAGCCGCTCTCCCGGGTCTACGCCGAGGACCTGACCGACCTGGCCTGATCCGCCGTCAGGCGTCCTGCCCGGCGGGGTGCCCCAGCAGCATCGTGGGCGCCCCGGCGACCCGGGACAGGAAGATCGTGCAGGACCGCCGCCCGCCGCCGAGCTTGAGCTTCTTGCGCAGCTCCTCGGGCTCCACCGCGGACCCGCGCTTCTTGATCACCGCGATGCCCACCTCGCGCTCCCGCAGCAGCGCCTTGAGCTTCTTGACGTTGAAGGGCAGCACGTCGGTGATCGCGTACGCGGTCGCATACGGCGTCGGCACCAGCTGGTCGGCCGTCACGTACGCGATCGTCGGGTCGATCAGCCGCCCGCCGACCTGCTCGGCGACGTCCGCGACCAGGTGGGCGCGGATCACCGCGCCGTCCGGTTCGTAGAGCCAGCCGCCGACCGGGCCCGGCTCGGGGTCCGGCAGGCCGGCGCCGAGCAGGGAGTCCCCGGCGGGCAGCAGGGTGGCCCGGCGGGCGCCGCCCCGGCCGGTGCCGAACCACAGGACGGCCTCCTTCACGTCCCCGGCGTCGGAGATCCACTCCGTCTCGACGTCCTCGGGCAGCGCCTCGTGCGGCACCCCCGGCGCGATCTTCAGGGCCGCGTGCGGTGCCGTCCGGGCCGCCTCGACCGCCCAGGACAGCGGCGGCGAGTACGCCTCGGGGTCGAAGATCCGGCCCCCGCGGACCTTGCTGCGCCGCGCCGGATCCACGAACACCGCGTCGTATCCGGCGGTGTCGACCTCCGTGACGTCCGCGCACCGCACCTCGATCCGGTCCGCCAGCCCCAGCGCCTCTGCGTTCGCCCGGGCCGCCGCGCAGGTCAGCGGATCGCGGTCGACGGCCAGCACCCGGATCCCGGCCCGGGCCAGCGCGAGCGCGTCGCCGCCGATCCCGCAGCACAGGTCGGCCAGGGTCCGTACGCCGAGCGCGGCGAGCCGGGCGGCGCGGTGGGCGGCGACCGGGGCGCGGGTGGACTGCTCGACGCCGTGCGGGGTGAAGTACATCCGCGCCGCGTCCGGGCCGAACTTCGCGGCGGCCCGCTGCCGCAGCCGGGCCTGTCCGAGGGCGGCGGAGACCAGCGGCGCGGGGTGGTCGCGGCGCAGCCGGGTGGCGGCCGCGAGCTCGTCCGCCGGGTCGTAGTCCCGCAGGGCGGCCAGCAGCTGCTGTCCCTCGGGGGCGAGCAGTGCGGAGAAGGTGTCGAGGTCGGTCACCCGCACCATTGTGGGCCAGCCGCGGGCCGGCCCCGGACGGTCCCGCCCGGGGCCGCCGGTCAGGCCCCGGGAGTGGCCCCGGGCGTGGGCCCGGAGATCCGCGGCACCCGCTGGGTGGCGTCGGCGTCCGGCCGCTCCGGGGCCGGACGGACCGGCTCCCGCCGCCGCTGGGCGCTGTCGCTGACCCGCAGCAGTACCGCCACCATCACCCAGTTCGCGACCAGCGACGAACCGCCCTTGGCGAGGAACGGCAGCGCCTTGCCGGTGAGCGGGATCAGGCCGGTGACGCCGCCGGTGACGACGAAGACCTGGAGCAGCAGCGCCCCGGAGAGGCCGACCGCCAGCAGCTTGCCGAACGGGTCGCGGGCGGTCAGCCCCACCCGCAGCCCGCGCTGGGCCAGCAGTGCGTACAGCAGCAGGACGGCCATCACTCCGGCCAGTCCCAGTTCCTCGCCGACGGTGGTGAGGATGAAGTCGCTGTTGCCGGCGAAGCCGATCAGCTCGGGGTGGCCCTGGCCCAGGCCGGAGCCGCCTATCCCGCCGCTCCCGAAACTGAACAGCGCCTGTGCGGCCTGGTCGGAGATCAGGCCCGGCGGGCGCTTGTCCGCCGGCAGGAAGATGTCCATCGGGTGCAGCCAGGCCATCACTCGGCCCTTGACGTGCGGTTCGGTGGAGCCGACGACGCCGGCGCCGACCACGGCCATGAGCAGACCGCAGACCACCCAGCTGGTGCGCTCGGTGGCCATGTAGAGCATGATCACGAAGACGCCGAAGAAGATCAGCGAGGTGCCCAGGTCGCGTTCGAAGACCAGCACCAGCAGGCTGATCACCCAGATCGTGAAGATCGGTCCGAGCTGTCGGCCCGGCGGCAGCTGCATGCCCAGCACCCGGCGCCCGGACAGTGCCAGGGCGTCGCGGTTGTGGGTGAGATAGCCCGCGAAGAACACCACGATCATGATCTTCACGAACTCGCCGGGCTGCATCGACAGCGGCCCGAGCATGATCCAACGCTTGGCGCCGAACTGGTCCGCGCCGAAGAACGCCGGTGCCATCAGCATCACCAGCGCGACGGCCATCGTCAGGTAGATGTAGCGCTGGAGGATCCGGTGGTCGCGCAGCACCAGCAGGATGCCGATGCAGACCGCGACCCCGATGACCGTCCACACCAGCTGCCCGGTGGCCGCCTGCCCGATCTTCAGCCGCGGCTTCTCCGCGTAGGTGATGTCCAGCCGGTGCAGCAGCACCAGGCCGATGCCGGTGAGCATCGTCGCCAACGGCAGGATCAGCGGATCGGCGCGCGGCGCGAAGCGCCGGACGACCAGGTGCGGGACCAGCGCGATGAAGAACATGCTGATCGCGAAGCCGGCCAGCCCACCGGGAAGCTCCCCCTTCATGGACAGCTCGGTGTAGGCGTAGCCGAAGACGGTGATGAATACGACGAAGCCGAGCAGCCAGGCTTCGGTGCGCCGGCGGTTCGGGGCCTGGGCCAGCGCGGCGAACGTCATGGTGCGTTCGGCGTCGCTCTCCGGTCCCCCGGAATCCCGGGGAGCGCTGGTCAGTCCACGCACGGTTCCTCCGCCATCGATGGGTCAGGGCCGCGGGGCGGCCGGGTCGTGGCCCGGTGTCAGCGGTCCCAGGGAGAAGACGGGGCGGCCGCGGGCCGGGTTGCAGCCGGGCGGAAGGTGTGTCCGACCGCACGCCCGGCCACCGGCAGCAGACACGGTACGCGTCTCCGGCGCGCTGGCACTCCGCTTGACCGAGTGCTAACCGCGTCATAGTCTCAGCGTTGGCACTCTCCCTATGGGAGTGCCAACACAGCGACAGGCAGGTCCGGCACCCGCGACGACGGATCGACCTGGTCGCCACCTCAGACAGTTAACCCCGTGAGATCTCCGAAGGGGGAGGTCGGATCGTGACGACCGCCAGCTCCAAGGTTGCCATCAAGCCGCTTGAGGACCGCATCGTGGTCCAGCCGCTCGACGCCGAGCAGACCACGGCCTCGGGCCTGGTCATTCCGGACACCGCGAAGGAGAAGCCCCAGGAGGGCGTCGTCCTGGCGATCGGTCCGGGCCGCTTCGAGGACGGTAAGCGCGTCGAGCTCGACGTCAAGGTCGGTGACGTCGTGCTCTACAGCAAGTACGGCGGCACCGAGGTGAAGTACAACGGCGAGGAGTACCTCGTCCTCTCGGCTCGCGACGTGCTCGCGATCGTCGAGAAGTAAGTCACCCAGTTTTGCCCTGATCTGCGCCCCTGGTTCCCGTGTTCTTACCGACCGGGGCAGGGGCGCAGTTCGTTTGAGCGAGAGCGGTCACGGCGGCGAGGCCGACGATCGCGACGAGAGGACTTGAAGCACCCATGGCGAAGATCCTGAAGTTCGACGAGGACGCCCGTCGCGCCCTTGAGCGCGGCGTCAACAAGCTGGCCGACACGGTCAAGGTGACCATCGGCCCCAAGGGCCGCAACGTCGTCATCGACAAGAAGTTCGGCGCGCCGACCATCACCAACGACGGTGTCACCATCGCCCGCGAGGTCGAGGTCGAGGACCCGTACGAGAACCTGGGCGCCCAGCTCGTCAAGGAGGTGGCGACCAAGACCAACGACATCGCGGGCGACGGCACCACCACCGCCACCGTGCTGGCCCAGGCCCTGGTCCGCGAGGGTCTGCGCAACGTCGCCGCGGGTGCTTCCCCGGCCGCCCTGAAGAAGGGCATCGACGCCGCCGTCAAGGCCGTCTCCGACGAGCTGCTGGCGACCGCCCGCCCGATCGACGACAAGTCCGACATCGCTGCCGTGGCCGCGCTGTCCGCCCAGGACCCGCAGGTCGGCGAGCTGATCGCCGAGGCGATGGACAAGGTCGGCAAGGACGGCGTGATCACCGTCGAGGAGTCCAACACCTTCGGCCTGGAGCTGGACTTCACCGAGGGCATGGCCTTCGACAAGGGCTACCTCTCGCCGTACATGGTCACCGACCAGGAGCGTATGGAGGCCGTCCTCGACGACCCGTACATCCTGATCCACCAGGGCAAGATCTCCTCCATCCAGGACCTGCTGCCGCTGCTGGAGAAGATCATCCAGGGCGGTGCCTCCAAGCCGCTGCTGATCATCGCCGAGGACGTCGAGGGCGAGGCCCTCTCCACCCTCGTCGTCAACAAGATCCGCGGCACTTTCAACGCGGTGGCCGTCAAGGCCCCCGGCTTCGGTGACCGCCGCAAGGCGATGCTCGGCGACATGGCCACCCTCACCGGTGCCACCGTCATCGCCGAGGAGGTCGGCCTCAAGCTCGACCAGGCCGGTCTGGACGTGCTGGGCACCGCCCGCCGCGTGACCGTCACCAAGGACGACACCACCCTCGTCGACGGTGGCGGCAACTCCGAGGACGTCGCGGGCCGCGTCGGCCAGATCAAGGCCGAGATCGAGACCACCGACTCCGACTGGGACCGCGAGAAGCTCCAGGAGCGCCTCGCCAAGCTCGCCGGCGGCGTCTGCGTGATCCGCGTCGGCGCGGCCACCGAGGTCGAGCTCAAGGAGAAGAAGCACCGTCTGGAGGACGCCATCTCCGCGACCCGCGCCGCGGTCGAGGAGGGCATCGTCTCCGGTGGTGGCTCCGCGCTGGTCCACGCCGTGAAGGTCCTGGAGGGCAACCTCGGCAAGGACGGCGACGAGGCCACCGGTGTCGCCGTGGTCCGCCGCGCCGCCGTCGAGCCGCTGCGCTGGATCGCCGAGAACGCCGGCCTCGAGGGCTACGTGATCACCGCCAAGGTGGCCGAGCTCGACAAGGGCAACGGCTTCAACGCGGCCACCGGCGAGTACGGCGACCTGGTCAAGGCCGGCGTCATCGACCCGGTCAAGGTCACCCGCTCCGCCCTGGAGAACGCCGCCTCCATCGCCTCCCTCCTCCTGACGACCGAGACCCTGGTCGTCGAGAAGAAGGAAGAGGAAGAGCCCGCCGCCGCCGGTCACGGCCACGGCCACGCGCACTGACGCGCCACGCGCACCCGCCGGCCGGGTATCCGCCGGCACCCGACGAGGCCCGGTCCCGCTCCACTGCGGGACCGGGCCTCGCCCGTACCCGAAAGCCCCCTTCCGACCTGCCGTCAGGCCGAGTGCCCCAACCCCTCCCGCCGCACCGGCTCCGCGAACGGCAGCCCCCGCGCGTACCGCTCCAGCTCGTCGAGGGCGTGGTCGGCCATCCGGTGCAGCTCGGTGCCCAGGGAGCCGGCGAGGTGCGGGGTGAGCAGCACGTTCGGCAGCTCGTACAACGGGGAGTGAGCGGGCGGGAGTTCGGGCTCGGTGACGTCCAGCACCGCGCCGAGCCGGCCGCTGCGCACCTCGGCGACCAGCGCCGCCTCGTCGACCAGGGAGCCGCGGGACGTGTTGACCAGCGTCGCTCCGTCCGGCATCAGGGCCAGCTCGCGGGCGCCGATCAGGTGCCGGGTGGCGGGCACCTCCGGGGCGTGCACGCTCACCACGTCGCTCTCCGCGCACAGCTGCGCCAACGGAACCTTCCGCACCCCCAGCCGCCCCGCCTCCTCCTCGTCCACGAACGGGTCGTACAGCAGCACCCGCAGCGCGAACGGGCGCAGCAGTTCGATGACGCGACGGCCGATGCGGGAGGCGCCGACGATGCCCACGGTGCGGCCGTAATTGCCGGCGCCGTCCAGCTCGCGCAGCCAGTCGTGGGGGGCGCGCAGGGTGCGGTAGCGGTGGGCGGCGGGCAGCACGCGCTTGTTGGCGAACAGGATGGCGGCCAGGGTGTACTCGGCGACCGGCTGCGCGTTGACCGCGGCGGCCGAGCTGACGACGATGCCCCGGTCCCAGCAGGCGTCGGTGACGTGCTGTTTGACGGAACCGGCGGCGTGCACGACGGCGCGCAGCCGGGGCGCCGCGGCGAGCACCTCCGCGGTGAGCGGCGGCGCGCCCCAGCAGGTCAGCAGCACCTCCGCCGCGGCCAGGGCCTCTGCTATCCCGGGTCCCGGCGCGGCCAACTCGTGTGCGACGAGCCCTAGGTCCGTACGGGCCAGGCGTGCCAACCGGACCCGCTGCGACTCCCCGAGCAACCGCTCGGCGATGCCTGGCCCCATGGCCAGGAGAAGAGCTGGGCGCATCTCTCGACTCCTCGTACGTGGTGGTGCGGGCGGCGGAGGGCCGCGGCCCCGGCGGTTGCTGACTGCCCGCCGCGACGGCGGGCAATCCCACGCAAGCCACGCGCCACCCCGGCCACCACGTGGGGAAGCCCCGCCGCCCAGCTACCGTTCCGGTATGACGACTGCACTGATCACAGGAGCAACGGCCGGCATCGGCGCCGCGTTCGCCCGCCGACTCGCGGGCGACGGGCACAGCGTGGTGCTGGTGGCCCGGGACGAGAAGCGGCTCCGGGAGCAGGCCACCGAACTGCACGACCGGCACGGGATCGAGGCGGAGGTGCTGAGCGCCGACCTGGCGACCGAGGAGGGGATCGCCGCCGTCGAGGCGCGCCTGGCGGACACCAAGCACCCGGTGGACCTGTTGGTCAACAACGCCGGCTTCGGCAACAAGGGCGAGTACCTCGAAGTCCCGATGGCCGACGAGTTGGCGATGCTCAAGGTGCACTGCGAGGCGGTGCTGCGGCTCACCACGGCGGCGGTGCGCGGGATGCGCGAGCGCCGGCGCGGTGCCGTGGTGAACGTGGCGTCGGTCGCGGCGTTCGTCCCGCGCGGTACGTACGGCGCGAGCAAGGCGTGGGTCGTGCAGTTCACCCAGGGCGCCGCCCGCGACCTGGCCGGCAGCGGGGTGCGCCTGATGGCGCTGTGCCCGGGCTTCGTGCGGACCGAGTTCCACCAGCGGGCCGGGATGGGGACGGACAACATCCCGGGCTGGATGTGGCTCGACGCGGACAAGCTCGTGGACGCGGCCATGAAGGACCTGGCGCGCGGCAAGTCGCTGTCCATCCCGGATCCCCGCTACAAGGCCCTGATGGGCGCCGTGAAGCTGGCGCCGCGCGGCCTCCTCGGCGGCGTCACCTCCCGCACGGGGCGGAAGTACGGCCCCAGGTAGGGGAGTTGGCGAAAGCCCGCCCCGGGGCGTTCGGCCCCGGGGCCCCGTGCCGTCAGTCCGCCGTGCGCTCCAGGTACTTCACCGCTTTCGCCCGGGCCTCCGCCGGCAGGGCGTCGCCCGCCTCCAGCAGGCGCGGCAGCAGTGCACGCCGGGTGGTCAGGGCGTGGAACATCAGCGCGATGGTGATGTCGTGCCCGGGCCGGTGCTCGACGCGTACCGGGTCGCCAGCGCGGATCTCGCCGGCTTCCAGGACCCGCAGGTACGCGCCGGGCACCGCGGCCGCCGTGAACCGCTTCAGCCAGCCGTGTTCGTCCAGCCAGCCCTGGAACGTGCGGCAGGGGATCCGGGGCGAGGTGACCTCCAGCAGCACGCCGTCGCCGACGCGCCAGCGTTCGCCGATACGGGCGCGGGTGACCTCCAGGCCGGCGGTGGTGAGGTTCTCGCCGAAGGTGCCGTTGGCCAGTTCGCGGTCCAACTCCCGCTGCCAGTCGTCGAGGTCCTCGCGGGCGTAGGCGTAGACGGCCTGGTCGTCGCCGCCGTGGTACCGCCGGTCCACCACCGCGTCGCCCGCGAGACCGCTGCCGCCGATGCCCTTGGGGCCGGGGGCGGTCACCGCCACGGGCCCGTCCACCGGGCGCTTGTCGATACCGGTGCCGCCCTCGGCGGAGGTGTACGGAGCGGAGAAGGCCCGCCCCACGTTCACGGTCAGCAGCTTCGCGTTCATGGCCGTACGGTAGGACACCCGGCAAAAGCCGTCATTCGATTTTTCACGGTCTGTCCAAGATTCGCTTATGCTTGAGGGGTGATCGAAGCTCGTCATCTGCGGGTGCTGCGCGCCGTCGCCCGGACCGGTTCCTTCTCCGCCGCCGCGCGGGAGCTGGGGTGCACCCAGCCCGCGGTCAGCCAGCAGATGAAGGCCCTGGAGCAGTCCGTCGGCACCCCGCTGCTGGTGCGCGCCGGGCGCGAGATGCGCCTGACGCAGGCGGGCGAGGCGCTGGTCCGGCACGCGGCCGGGATCCTGGCGGGGCTCACCGCGGCCGAGGACGAGGTCGCGGCGATCGCGGGCCTGCGCGCGGGGCGGGTGCGGCTGGTGTCGTTCCCGTCGGGGAGTTCGACGCTGGTGCCGACCGCGCTGGCCAGGATGCGGGCCGCGCACCCGAGGGTCCGGGTGTCGCTGGACGAGGCCGAGCCGCCGCGCTCGATCGACATGCTGCGCAACGGCGACTGCGAGATCGCGCTGGCCTTCCGCTATCCGGAGGTGCGCGGCGCGGATCCGTCGGCCGGGACGGAGTGGGCGGACCTGGTGGTCCGGCCGGTGCTGGCGGACCGGCTGATCGGGTTGGTGCCGGAGGGGCACCGGCTGGCGAAGGCCGGCACCGCGTGCTTCGCGGACCTGGCGGACGAGCCGTGGATCGCCGGCTGCCCGCGCTGCCGCACGCATCTGGTCGAGGTCTGCGAACGCGCCGGGTTCACCCCGCGCATCGACTTCGCCACCGATGACTATCCGGCGGTGATCGGACTGGTCGGCGCGGGGCTGGGGGTCGCGGCGCTGCCCGAGCTGACCCTGGAGTCGGTGCGCCCCAAGGGGGCGGCGACGGTGCGGATGGAGCCGGCCGTGCACCGCGAGATCGTCGCGCTCACGCTGCCGGACCTGGCGCATGTGCCCGCGGTCGGGGCGATGCTGGACCAGCTGGCGGACGCCGCGGGGCGGTGACCGCCGAGGACCCGGGGGGCGGGGCCCGCGGGCTGGGGACGCGAGGCGTGCAGGAACGTTTCTTCGAACGGTGATCCGTGGCGACGGTCAGGCGCCCGGGATGGTCGCGTGGCCGGGCAGCGAACTGGCCGGGACCATCCGGTGGCGGGCCCGGCCCATCAGCTCTTCGCGTTCGTCCTCCGTGAGGCCGCCCCAGACGCCGTAGGGCTCGCGGACGGCCAGCGCATGCGCCGCGCACTGGGCCCGCACGGGGCAGCGCATGCAGACCTCCTTCGCCGACGCCTCCCGCGCGCTGCGGGCCGCCCCCCGCTCGCCCTCGGGATGGAAGAAGAGCGAGCTGTCCACGCCGCGGCAGGCGGCCAGCAGCTGCCAGTCCCAGAGGTCTGCGTTAGGGCCCGGGAGGCGGGAGAAATCTGCCATTGCTTGTCCCCTCGGAGGCGATGCGCGTCGGGCTCGGTGCTCACGACGGTACATCTACTGTCTAAGTAGATGTAAATATGACTCATTGCGAATCTAGTCGCAGTCAACGCGAAAATGGAAGAAACAGAGCCAAATAGGGCATAGGGTGCACGCGCGGATGCCGACTGCTCGGTGAGTCGTCTGCGTATCCGGCTCCTTACGGAGCGTGCTGAACTCGGTCGCCGAAGCCGTAACTCTTTCGAGTGACCGTCGTTGAGTGTGCGGAGGCGGTTGACAGAGGTAGTCCTCGGACAGGTGTCCGAAGGGTTCGTCGATCGCCCAGGTGACGATACGTACCAGCCTGGAGGCTCAAGGTGACGCGCATCAGCTGCGGAGGACGGTCATGACTTCCGTCCTCGTCTGCGACGACTCCCCGCTTGCCCGAGAGGCGCTTCGACGGGCGGTTGCGACCGTGCCCGGTGTCGAGCGCGTGACCACTGCGGCCAATGGCGAGGAGGTCCTCCGCCGCTGGGGGGCCGACCGCTCGGATCTGATTCTGATGGACGTGCGGATGCCCGGCCTCGGCGGTGTCGAGACCGTGCGTCGGCTGCTGTCCGCCGACCCCGGCGCCCGGATCATCATGCTCACGGTGGCCGAGGACCTGGACGGGGTCGCGTTGGCGGTCGCCGCCGGCGCCCGCGGATATCTGCACAAAGACGCCTCGCGCGCCGAACTGCGCGCGACGGTGACCCAGGCCCTGGCCGACCCGACGTGGCGGCTCGCCCCGCGCCGGCTGCGGTCGGCCGAGATGGGGGCCGCGCCGACCCTCACCGCCCGGGAGATCCAGGTGCTGGAGGGCATGAGCCACGGCCGCTCGAACGCCGAGATCGGACGTGAGCTGTTCCTCTCCGAGGACACCGTCAAGACGCACGCGCGGCGGCTTTTCAAGAAGCTGGGCGCCTCCGACCGGGCGCATGCGGTGGCGCTCGGTTTCCGCTGGGGCCTGGTCCGCTGAACCGTTGTGACGTGCAGCGATGCGGGGGAATGAAAATCCCCGCCCGCCCTGTGGCGGGCGGGGCGGCATGATGCCCCGCACGCCGCCAGGCGCCACGGCGGCCCGATTCGCCGCGCGGTGCCGCATGCTTGAGGCATGGAGTTCCTCGGGGACGGGTCGTTCGGGCACGAGGGGAGGGCGCAGGAGATGACAGCCGGCGCACCTGCCGCGCATAACGCTTCGGCGCACAAGCGTGGACCTGATGCCGCGGATCGTTCGCCGTCAAGGCACCATGGACCGATGCGCGATGACGGGAAGCAGGAGATCGGCGCTCTCGTCGCACGCGCCGTCGAGGGGGATCGGCAGGCCACGCACGACCTGCTGGCCCATGTCCACCCACTGGCCCTGCGCTACTGCCGCACCCGGCTCTCCCGGCTGCCCGGCGATGCCCGGCACTTCGTCGAGGACCTGGCGCAGGAGGTCTGTGTCGCGGTGCTGTGTGCGCTGCCCCGCTACCGCGACACCGGGAAGCCCTTCGAGGCGTTCGTCTTCGCGATCGCCGGTCACAAGGTCGCCGATCTCCAGCGGGCCGCGATGCGGCATCCCGGCAGTACGGCCGTGCCCTCGGACGAGATGCCCGAGCAGCCGGACGATTCGCTGGGCCCCGAGGAGCGGGCGCTGCTGAGCAGCGACGCCGAATGGGCCAAGAAGCTGCTGGCCAACCTGCCGGAGAACCAGCGGGAGCTGGTCCTGCTGCGGGTCGCGGTGGGGCTGACGGCCGAGGAGACCGGGCAGATGCTGGGGATGTCGCCCGGTGCGGTGCGGGTGGCCCAGCACCGTGCCCTGAGCAGGCTGCGGGCGCTGGCCGAGCAGTAGTCCGCGCGGAGTGCGGGGTCCGATGGAGTGCCTTTTCGCCCGGTCATCGGCGGGAAAACACCGTAGGAAAGTACGAGTGACGAGCCCCTCATTGCTCGTGGGTTGGGACACTCTACAAGCCCGTTAGCATGGGAGTCCGCGCTGAGGCAAGAGCATTGGGGAAGGTGTCATGAGTGACAACGTCGAGGGTATGCCCGCCAAATTCGCCATGCTCGGGCTGACTTACGACGACGTGCTGCTGCTGCCCGGCGCGTCGGAGGTGCTGCCCAACACCGTGAACACCGCGTCCCGCGTCTCGCGGAACGTCCGGGTGAACATCCCGCTGCTCTCGGCCGCGATGGACAAGGTCACCGAGGCGCGGATGGCGATCGCCATGGCGCGTCAGGGCGGTGCGGGCGTCCTGCACCGCAACCTGTCGATCGAGGACCAGGCCAACCAGGTCGACCTGGTCAAGCGCTCCGAGTCCGGGATGGTCACCGACCCGATCACGGTCCGGCCGGACGCGCCGCTGACCGAGGCGGACGCCCTGTGCGCCAAGTTCCGGATCAGCGGGGTGCCGGTCACCGACGGCGCGGGCAAGCTGCTGGGCATCGTGACCAACCGCGACATGGCCTTCGAGATGGACCGCAGCCGTCAGGTCCGCGAGGTCATGACGCCGATGCCGCTGGTCACCGGCAAGGTCGGCATCTCGGGCGAGGACGCCATCGAGCTGCTGCGCCGCCACAAGATCGAGAAGCTGCCGCTGGTCGACGACGCGGGCGTGCTCAAGGGCCTGATCACCGTCAAGGACTTCGTCAAGGCGGAGAAGTACCCGAACGCCGCCAAGGATGCCGAGGGCCGGCTGATCGTCGGTGCCGCGGTGGGCGTCGGCGACGCGGCCTACGACCGGGCCCAGGCGCTGGTCGAGGCCGGCGCGGACTTCCTGGTCGTGGACAGCGCGCACGGCCACAGCCGCGGCATCCTCGACATGATCGCCAAGATCAAGTCCAACATCGGCGTGGACATCGTCGGCGGCAACGTCGCCACCCGCGACGGCGCCCAGGCGCTGATCGATGCGGGCGTGGACGGCGTGAAGGTCGGCGTCGGCCCCGGCTCCATCTGCACCACGCGGGTGGTCGCCGGCATCGGCGTCCCGCAGGTCACCGCGATCTACGAGGCCGCGCAGGCGTGCCACGCGGCCGGCGTGCCGCTGATCGGCGACGGCGGCCTCCAGTACTCCGGTGACATCGCCAAGGCGATCGCCGCCGGCGCGGACACCGTCATGCTGGGCTCGCTGCTGGCCGGCTGCGAGGAGTCGCCGGGCGAGATGGTCTTCGTCAACGGCAAGCAGTTCAAGTCCTACCGGGGCATGGGCTCGCTGGGTGCGATGCAGTCGCGCGGCCAGGCCCGGTCGTTCTCGAAGGACCGCTACTTCCAGGACAACGTCCTCTCCGAGGACAAGCTGGTGCCCGAGGGCATCGAGGGCCAGGTGCCCTACCGCGGCCCGCTGGCCTCGGTCGCGCACCAGCTCGTCGGCGGTCTGCGCGCCTCCATGGGCTACGTCGGCTCGGCCGACATCCCCGAGCTCAAGGAGAAGGGCCGGTTCGTGCGGATCACCGCGGCGGGCCTGAAGGAGAGCCACCCGCACGACGTGCAGATGGTCACCGAGGCTCCGAACTACGCACGCAGCTGACGGTCTCCTCGACGCCCGCTTCGCCGAGTGGCGGCCGGATGCGCCCCCAGTCTTCCCCGTCGGGGATACTGGGGGCGTATCCGTAGGAAGGCAGAACCAGTGACTGAGATCGAGATCGGGCGCGGCAAGCGCGGCCGCCGGGCATACGCGTTCGACGACATCGCCGTGGTACCCAGTCGGCGCACTCGCGACCCGAAGGAGGTCTCGATCGCCTGGCAGATCGACGCCTACCGCTTCGAGCTGCCGTTCCTGGCGGCCCCGATGGACTCGGTGGTCTCGCCGCAGACCGCGATCCGCATCGGTGAGCTGGGCGGTCTCGGGGTGCTCAACCTCGAAGGGCTGTGGACCCGCTACGAGGACCCGGAGCCGCTGCTGGCGGAGATCGCGGAGCTGGACGGCGCCGCCGCCACCAAGCGGCTCCAGGAGATCTACGCCGCGCCGATCAAGGAAGAGCTGATCGGGCAGCGGATCAAGGAGGTGCGCGACGCCGGTGTGGTCACCGCCGCGGCGCTCTCCCCGCAGCGCACCGCGCAGTTCTCCAAGGCGGTCGTGGACGCGGGGGTGGACATCTTCGTGATCCGCGGCACGACGGTCTCCGCCGAGCACGTCTCCAGTGCCGCGGAGCCGCTGAACCTCAAGCAGTTCATCTACGAGCTGGACGTGCCGGTGATCGTCGGCGGCTGCGCGACGTACACCGCGGCGCTGCACCTGATGCGGACCGGCGCGGCGGGCGTGCTGGTCGGCTTCGGCGGCGGGGCCGCGCACACCACCCGCAACGTCCTGGGCATCCAGGTGCCGATGGCGACCGCAGTGGCCGATGTCGCGGCGGCCCGCCGGGACTACATGGACGAGTCCGGCGGCCGGTACGTGCACGTGATCGCCGACGGCGGGGTGGGCTACTCCGGCGACCTGCCCAAGGCGATCGCCTGCGGTGCGGACGCGGTGATGATGGGCTCGCCGCTGGCGCGGGCGACGGACGCGCCGGGCCGCGGCCACCACTGGGGCATGGAGGCGGTCCACGAGGACGTGCCGCGCGGCAAGCGGGTGGACCTCGGCGTGGTCGGCACGACCGAGGAGGTCCTGTGCGGGCCCTCGACGACGCCGGACGGCTCGATGAACTTCTTCGGCGCGCTGCGCCGGGCGATGGCCACCACGGGCTACTCCGAGTTGAAGGAGTTCCAGCGGGTGGAGGTCACGGTGGCGCCGCGGCGGTAGCCGCCCCGCCCCGGAGGCCCTGCCCCCTTCTGTATGTGCAGGCACCGCACCCCGGTGGGGGTGGGTGAAGCCCGGTCGTGCTTCGGCGCGGCCGGGCTTCGTCGTGCCTACAGGCGGTGGGCGGCGCCGGTGGGGGTGGCGCCGCGGGTGTCCAGGAGGAGTTGCGCCTTGACGGCCAGGCCCTGGAGGTCGTAGGTGCGGTGGGGCTGGAGGAGCACCGTCAGGTCGGCGGCGGAGGCGGCGTCGTAGAGGGATTCGGCGCGGGGGACCGGGCGGCCGCCGACTTCCCACTGGGGGACGTAGGGGTCGTGGTACGTGAGGTGGGCGCCGAGGTCGCGTAGGCGGGCGGCGACCTCGCGGGCCGGGGTGCCGGCCAGGTCGGCGAGGTCGGGCTTGTAGGTGACGCCGAGCAGCAGGATGCGGGCGCCGCGGGCGGACTTGCCGTGCTCGTTGAGGAGGGTGGTGCAGCGCTGGATGACGTAGGCCGGCATCCGGTCGTTGATCTCCTGGGCTAGTTCCACCATCCGGAGCGGCGCGCCGGCCGAACGGCTGCGCGGGGGGCGGTGGTTGGGGTCGATGGGGGCGGCGTGGCCGCCGACGCCGGGGCCGGGGCGGAAGGACTGGAAGCCGAACGGCTTGGTTTCGGCGCAGCGGATGACGTCCCACAGGTCGACGCCGATCTCGTGGCAGTAGACCGCCATCTCGTTCATCAGGGCGATGTTGACGTGCCGGTAGTTGGTCTCCAGCAGGTGGGCGGTCTCCGCCTCGCGGGGGCCGCGGGCGCGGACCACCTTGTCGGTGAGCCGGCTGTAGAAGGCGGCGGCCGCTTCGGTGCAGGCGGGGGTGAGGCCGCCGATGACCTTGGGGGTGTTGCGGTAGCGGTGGGTGCGGTTGCCGGGGTCGTGGCGGGCGGGGGAGCAGGCGAGGTGGAAGTCGCGGCCGGCGGTGAGGCCGGAGCCCGCTTCGAGGAGGGGGCGGAGGACGTTCTCGGTGGTGCCCGGGTAGCCGGCGGATTCGAGGATGACGGTGGTGTGCGGGCGCAGCCGGGTGGCCAGGGTGCGGGCGGCGTCGGCGAGGGCGGACAGGTCCAGGGTGCGGTCCTCGCTGAGCGGGGTGGGGGCGCAGAGGACGGCGGTGCGGACCCGGCCCAGGGCGCCGGGGTCGGTGGTGGTGCGGAAGCCGGCGGCGAGCAGCCGGCGGACCTCGGTGGTGGACAGCGGGCCGCCGGTGCCGGGGAGGGCGGCCGCGCGGGGGTCGGGGTCGTAGCCGATGGTGGTGAGGCCGGCGGCGGTGGCTGCCTGGGCGAGGGGGAGGCCCAAGTGGCCGAGTCCGATGACGGCGAGGTCTGCGGGCATGCTGCGGCCGTCCTTCCCGAGCGAGTGTGTGGGGCCCTGCGCGGTGTCCTCGTGGTGGTCGGGAGTCGTGCGGACGCACCGACCAGCAAAGGGGCATAAGTAGACTAAGCGGATATTTGACCCAGAATGGGTATTGGCGGATCAAGGTGGCCGGGTGTTGCCACCGCGAGCGGAAGGCGGTTGCCGGGACCAGGCGCGGACAGAATCGACGGACGGGGGGTCCGGCTCCGAATCACAGCGGGAGGCAGTGGTGAAGACAGCGACACTCGGACCGGCGCAGCGCGCCAAGGCACTCACCCAGATGGCGGAGCGGGAACTCGACGTACTGGTGGTCGGCGGCGGCGTCGTCGGCGCCGGCACCGCCCTGGACGCCGCGACCCGCGGACTGGACACCGGGCTGGTCGAGGCCCGTGACTGGGCGTCGGGCACCTCCAGCCGGTCGAGCAAGCTCATCCACGGCGGCCTGCGGTATCTGGAGATGCTGGACTTCGCGCTGGTGCGGGAGGCGTTGAAGGAGCGCGGGCTGCTGATCCAGCGGCTGGCGCCCCATCTGGTCAAACCGGTCCCGTTCCTCTATCCGCTCCAGCACAAGGGCTGGGAGCGCTGGTACGCCGGCTCCGGCGTGGCGCTCTACGACGCGATGTCGGTCTCGTCCGGCCACGGCCGGGGGCTGCCCGTGCACCGCCACCTCTCGCACCGCCGAGCGCTGCGGGTGGCGCCCTGTCTGCGGAAGGACGCGCTGGTCGGCGCGTTGCAGTACTACGACGCGCAGATGGACGACGCGCGGTACGTCACCACGCTGGTGCGGACCTCGGCCGCCTACGGGGCGCACGTCGCCAACCGGGCGCGGGTGGTGGGCTTCCTGCGCGAGGGCGAGCGGGTGGTCGGCGCGCGGGTGCAGGACGTCGAGAGCGGGGTGGCGCACGAGATCCGGGCCCGGCAGATCGTCAACGCGACGGGCGTGTGGACCGATGACACCCAGGCGCTGATCGGGGAGCGCGGCCAGTTCCACGTCCGCGCCTCCAAGGGCATCCACCTGGTCGTCCCCAAGGACCGGATCCACTCCACCACCGGGTTGATCCTGCGGACGGAGAAGAGCGTGCTCTTCGTCATCCCGTGGGGGCGGCACTGGATCATCGGCACCACGGACACCGACTGGGACCTGGACAAGGCGCACCCGGCGGCCTCCAGCGCCGACATCGACTACCTGCTGGAGCATGTGAACTCGGTCCTGGCCACCCCGCTCACCAGGGACGACGTGGAGGGCGTCTATGCCGGGCTGCGACCGCTGCTGGCCGGCGAGTCGGACGCCACCAGCAAGCTGTCGCGGGAGCACACCGTCGCCCACCCGGTGCCGGGCCTGGTGGTCGTCGCCGGCGGCAAGTACACCACGTACCGGGTGATGGCCAAGGACGCGGTGGACGAGGCGGTGCACGGGCTGGACGCCCGGGTCGCCGAGTGCGTCACCGAGGACGTGCCGCTGGCGGGCGCGGAGGGCTACCGGGCGCTGTGGAACGCGCGGGCCCGGATCGCCGCCCGGACCGGTGTGCACGTGGCCCGGATAGAGCATCTGCTGAACCGCTACGGGGCGCTGGCCGAGGAGCTGCTGGAGCTGGTGGTGGCCGATCCCTCGCTGGGTCGGCCGCTCGCCGCCGCCGAGGACTACCTGCGTGCCGAGGTCGTCTACGCCTGCACGCACGAGGGCGCCCGGCACCTCGACGACGTGCTGACCCGGCGCACCCGGATCTCCATCGAGACCTTCGACCGCGGCACCCGCAGCGCGCGGGAGGCCGCCGAGTTGATGGCGCCGGCCCTGGGCTGGGACAGCGCGCAGATCGAGAAGGAGATCACGCACTACGAGAAGCGGGTGGAGGCGGAGCGCGAATCGCAGCGCCAGCCCGACGACCTGACGGCCGACGCGGCCCGGCTGGGCGCACCGGACATCGTGCCGCTGACGTAGGCCGGGCCGGGCCCCGGGCCCCCGGTCCGCCGGGTCAGCCCCGCCGGCCGCGGGGCGCGCAGAACTCGGCGGTCAGGAGGGCGGCGCCGTCGGCCCGGTCGGCCGGAGTGTCGGTGTTGACCCGGTAACTGACCAGGTGTCGGCCGTCGGCGGTGCCCGCGGTCTGCGCGTACGAGCCGTTGATGTCGCCGTTGTGGCCCCAGACCGTCACCCCGCAGGGCAGCCGGGTGGCGTAGACGCCCAGGCCGTACGCGCCGCCGGTGGCCCGCTCGCTGCGCAGCTGGGCCATCTGGCGGGGTGCCAGGAGTTCGCCGCCCAGCAGCGCGGCGAAGAAGTGGTTGAGGTCGACCAGAGTGGTGATCATCTCACCGGCCGCGCCGGCCCGGCTGGGGTTGAAGGCGGTGCTGTCCACCCGGTGGCCGTCGATCCGCGAGTAGCCGCGGCCGTGCGGTGCGGGCAGCGCCGGGCTGTTGCCGGGGAACGAGGTGCCGCGCAGGCCGAACGGGGCCAGGATGCGGCGCCGCAGCTCGTCGGCGTACGGGTGGCCGGTGACGCCTTGGATGACCAGGCCGAGGACCAGGTAGTTGGTGTTGGAGTAGGCGTAGCGGGCGCCGGGCGCGGCGGTCGGCGGGTGGCCGAGTGCGATCCGCAGCAGCTCGACCGGGGTGTACCGGTCGTAGCGGTGCGCCGGGAAGCCCGCGCCGGACAGCTGTTCGGCGAGGTGCGCGTCCGCAGTGTAGTTGAACAGGCCACTCGTATGGTCGAGCAGTTGGCGGATCGTCACCCGGCGCAGATCGTTCGCGCCGCCCGCGCCGGTGCGCGGCACTCCGGGCGGCAGGTGGTCCGCGACGCGGTCGTCCAGCCCGAGCCGGCCCTCCCCGACGAGCTGCAGGACCACCGTCGCGACGAGGGTCTTGGTGAGACTGCCGGCCCGGAAGCGGTCCAGGCGGCCCATCTTCCGGCCGCTGCGCAGATCGGCCACGCCGACCGCGGAGAACCGCGAGGCGGCCAGGCGGCCGTCCCAGGTGACCAGCACGGCCGCGCCGGGCGCGCCGTCGGCCACCAGGCGGTGCAGCGCGGCCGCCGTCGCCGCCGGCCGGGACGCTCCCGAGGACGGCACGGAGCTGCGCGCAGTGCCCGTACACGCCGTCAGAACCAGGGCGGCCAGGACGGCCAGGACGGTGCGGGCGGCGGAGCGCGGCGGGCCGGGCGAGGCCGGGCGGAGCGGGCGGAACGGCAAAAAGATCTCCCGTCTTCGGGGCCATCATGACGGGTGTATGGCATCCTCCGGCATCCACCCGGGCCTTCCGCACGGCAGCGGATGAGAGAGAATGAAGGCTCTGCCAGGGTGGGTTGTCCGAGTTGGGCCAGTTTGGTGATCGATGGAGAATCGAGGCTGCCAACTCGGCTGGATTGCAGAGGGGATTCAGTGGGCGACGAGGTCGAGATGGACGGCAAGGAGGGCAGGCTGCTCGCCGGCCGGTACCGGCTCGCCGATGTTCTCGGCCGGGGCGGGATGGGCACCGTCTGGCGGGCCAGCGACGAGGTGCTGGGCCGTACGGTCGCGGTCAAGGAGCTGCGCTTCCCCGGCGGTATCGAAGAGGACGAGAAGCGTCGGCTGATCACCCGCACCCTGCGCGAGGCCAAGGCGATCGCCCGGATCCGCAACAACGGTGCGGTGACGGTCTTCGACGTGGTCGACGAGGACGACCGGCCGTGGATCGTGATGGAACTGGTCGAGGGCCGCTCGCTGGCCGAGGCCGTCCGCGACGACGGCCCGCTCACCCCGCGCCGGGCCGCCGAGGTCGGCCTCGCCGTGCTCGACGTCCTGCGCGCCGCCCACGGCCAGGGCATCCTGCACCGCGATGTGAAGCCGTCCAACGTCCTGATCTCCGACGACGGCCGGGTCGTGCTCACCGACTTCGGCATCGCACAGGTCGAGGGCGACCCGTCGGTGACCTCGACCGGCATGCTCGTCGGCGCGCCCTCGTACATCTCGCCGGAGCGGGCCCGCGGCCAGAAGCCGGGCCCGCCCGCCGACCTGTGGTCGCTGGGCGGTCTGCTGTACGCCTGTGTCGAGGGCGTTCCCCCGTACGACAAGGGCTCGGCGATCGCCACCCTGACCGCCGTGATGACCGAACCGGTCGAGCCGCCCAAGAGCGCCGGGCCGCTGGAGGACGTCATCTACGGCCTGCTGGTGAAGGACCCGGCGGCCCGGCTGGACGAGGCCGGGGCGCGGGCGCTGCTGCAGGAGGTCATCCACGCCCCGGAGCCCGAGCCGGAGCCCCCGATGGACGCGACGCGGGCGATGACGCTGCCCACCGCTCCCGCGGAGCCGGCGCCCGCGGAGCGGTCCGGTGCCAAGTCCGCCAAGAGCGCCGCCAAGCCCCGGGTGCCGAAGAAGCCGAAGGCGAAGCCCGCCGTCGGGGCTGCCGCCGCGTCCGGTGCGGCGGCCGGGACGGCGCGGAAGCCGGAGCGGAAGGCGACGGACAAGGCGCCTCAGAAGGCGGCCGGGAAGGCGGCCGGGGGCGGCGCGGCGGCGAAGCCGGCGGCGGTGCGGGAGTCCGGCGGGCCCGGCAAGGGTGCCGCCGCGGCCCAGGGCGCCGACGGTGGCTCCCCGGCCCGCCCGGGGTTCGCCGCGGACGCCGCCAAGGAGCGGGTGCGGGCGGCCCTGACGTCCGTGCGGAACGCCGCCGCGGCGGCCCGGTCGGACTCCAGACCCGGCGACGGGGACGGCCGTCCCGCCCCGCCGCGCGCCTCGGTGACCGATGTCGTCCCGCGCCGCACGTTGATCATCGGGGTGGTCGTGGTCGTCGTCGTCCTCGGGACGCTGCTGGCCCTGGTGTTCAGCAACGGTGACGCCGGTGACTCCGCGGCCAACGGCGGCAAGGGCGGCAAGGGCACGGCCGCGGGCCGGGACGCGACCCGGTCGGCCTCCGCGAGCCAGGACTCCGGCACGGACGGCGCCGCCGCCTCGGGCGGGGCGCAGCCGGGCGGCGGCACGCCGGGGGCGGGCGGCAAGGGCGGTAAGGACGCCAGCGGCGCCAACGGCGCCAACGGCGCCAACGGCGGGAACGGCGGGAAGAAGGGCGGGGCGGCGGTCCCGGACGGCTTCGCGCAGGTCACCAACGGCGGGTTCCACTTCGCCATGGTGATGCCCAAGGGGTTCAAGCAGACCGACACGGCCGGGCAGAACTCCGGCGCCATATACAGCGCCTCCGGCGGCTTCCCGCGCATCCAGGTCGACTACAACGACTCGCCCGGCCAGGACGCCGCGGCGTCCTGGCGGAGCCTGGAGCCCAGCGTGGCCGGCTCCAGCGACAACTACCACCTGCTGGGCATCAAGGCCATCGACTGGCGCGGCTACCCGACCGTCGCGGACTGGTCGTTCACCCGCCGGCAGGGCGGCGAGGACGTGCGGGTGCTCAACCGCGGCTTCCGGGCCGACGACCACCACGGCTACGCCATCATGATCACCTGCAAGGCGGACGCCTGGGACGACAAGGAGTGCCGGGAGCTGCGGGACACCGCCTTCCGGACCTTCGCGGTGAAGGACTGACCCACCCCGGCGGGCGGACCCGACCCGCCGCGGTGGCGCACCGCCCCACGGCCGCTGGGGACGGACACGGCGCGCGACGCGGTCCGACAGGCTCAACTGTCGGCGCTGCCACGTATCGTGAGAAGTCCACAGTCGTACGCATCCGCCCCGGGCGGGCGCGGCGCACGCTGAGGGGAGGCGCGTCGTGGACGAGTACGCGGGGAGAGTGCTCGCCGAGCGCTACCGCCTGCCGGCGCGGCCGTTCGCCGACGGTTCCGGCGCGGCGGCGGACGGCTTCGAGGTTCCTTTCGCCGACCGGCCCGCCGAGACCCGGGCCTTCGACACCTACAGCGGGCAGGAAGTGCTGATCCGTCAGGTGCCGCTGCCGGAGGTGGTGGACGCCGAGGTGCTGGCGGACGACGGCGGCGGGGCGGACGGGTATCCGGCGGACGGGCGTGCGCAGGATGGTTTCGGCAGCGGCGGCCGGATGGCGGGCCACGGCCGGCGGGCCGCGGCGGGCGCCGAGCGCGATCCCCGGGACCCGGTCGTCCGGCGCGCCCTCCAGGCCGCGACGGCCGCCGCCCAACTCCCCGACCACCCGCTGCTCGACCAGGTCTTCGACGTCTTCGCGCAGGACGGCAGCCTGTGGATCGTCGGGGAGCTGCTCCCGGCCCGCCCGCTGTCCGCAGTCCTCACCGGGCGGACGCTGAGCCCGCACCGCGCCGCGGAGATCGCCGCCGATCTGCTCACCGCCCTGCGCGCCCTGCACGCGCACGGCTGGCTCCACCGCAACATCACCGCCCGGACGGTCCTGGTCTGCGACGACGGCCGGGCCGTGCTGACCGGTCTGGCGGCCGGGGCGGCCCAGGAGGCGCTGTGCGGGTACGACCCGGTGCCGAGGGCGCCGGCCGCGGAGGTCTCGTTGGCCAAGGCGGCCTCGGGGCGCGGTGCCGGGGG
>NZ_NNBP01000017.1 GCF_002803155.1 Streptomyces sp. CB02959 | reverse complement strand
ACAACACCACCCACGCCAAGATCCACTGCGTCGGTGAGCAGGCCATGGCCACCCTCAAGGGCTGGCGTCTCCTTCGGAAGCTTCGCTGCAGCACGAACCGCATCACCGACGTCGTGAAAGCCGTCCTGGTCCTTCACCACGCATCAGCGTGAGGTTGGAAAACGCTCAATGATCCACCAGGTCACCTCACGCGAAGTGGTACGTCGACCCTCATAGCGCCCCACCCCGCACGTCGTTGCCAAGTTCCTCACGATTGAAGCCGTTATGGGGGAGATCCATGGCGGTCCTGGACGGCGAGCTCGCCTGGATCGATTGTGATCACGTCGCGTTCACACGGCGCCACGATGCTGGCGAGAGCGCCTTTACGGTACCGGCCACCGTCAGCAGCCCCCGAGGCTCAGAAGACCGCAAGTGCAAGCACATGGTCGCCGAGCTCGGCTCGATGACTCCTCGCCGCTCCCCGAGCACAAACGTTCCTGTTGCCAGAGTTTCGCACTCACCCTCCATGCGGACACGCAAAAGAGGGCCGTAACCGTTGAGTCACACGCCTCGCCAACATGTGCGTAGTTCCGTGCCCGGGGGGACTTGCACCTTACACACATGCCGGTGATGTGGGGCGAGCTGCGATTGCCGTAGCTCCGCACTACCGTCACGCGCCTATCGCGCCCCCGCGCAGGAAACCCCCCTCTCTCCACAAGTTACTACTCTGCAGACACCCGATACGTCACTCGTACGAGTGAGCGCTCATGATCGGTTGAAACGCATCAGGTGTCGGAGATCAAAGATCTCAGATATCAACGACTGTGACCGTATTCTTCGATGGCCCGCCCTACCGAAGTTGGCGTGGACTCATCGTGTGGACTGTTCATTCCGAGCAGCGGAAGGGAAAAAATCACGGTCGTGACCGTACGCCCGCCCTGTGAATTAAGGGCATCGATTGCCTGCAACGTATGCGAAATCGCATAATAAGCAGGGCTCGTCTGCTTGTAGTCGGGGTGAACTACAGGCTTCTTCTCCCGACCCAAGACCATGGGTAGGCTTGGCGGAATAATAATCAAGCCGGGCAGCCCGTCCCCCGTCGTATTGGTGATGACTTGCGCGATCGCGGAGTTGGGACGCCCGCCATATCGCTCGAATGCGTAGATACCGGAGATGGCCACGGCATCGGCCTCGATATCAGCAGACCGCTCTTTTGTGAACTGCACCTGTGGGAACGGGGAGAGTCGCGCCCGCCACAGTGCGAGCGTCGATTCATTGTCCGAGGTGATGATGATGTTCATGTTCGTCCGGATCATATGTGCGGCATGGATGGGATGATTCTCACGCGCCCTGCGCGCTTGAGCTGTTCGGAGTCGAGGACGAAGGGGCTCTCGACCCCTTCGTCCGCCAGATGGTGAAGATAGTTTTCTGGCGGGATGGCGTCACGACGGATCACGGCCCGAGTCAGAGTGTAAGGCTGATAGCCGTCTTTCTCCCCGAAGTCGTGATACGCGGCCCGCGCATAAGCCGCAGCTCCCTCCGGGGTTTCCGAGAAATACTTGATCTCCTGGCCGCGCCCATTACGGTAGTGGCGGTTCGCGGGCCCCATGATGTCTTCGAGTTCTCCAGGCTGGACCGCACGGTAGATGTACATTTCGCCATGCTTGAGCCTGGAGGGACACCCTTCTTCGGGCGCTAGCCCCAGCGGGTCAGCCCATGTATGGGGATTGATGACATAGGCGGAGGGGTTAGGCGCAGGTTTGAGGCCCAGCGGGTCAGACGTCGTGTAGCGGGCTGTCTCTGGGTCGTAGTAGCGGTGAAAGTTGTAGTGAAGCCCTGTCTCGGAGTCGAAGTACTGCCCCGGGAACCGCAGAGGTGTATAAGCAGTGCTGCTGCTTGTCCACGTCGTGGCCCCCCACAACGTGGTGCGGGTGCGCCAGGCGATCTCGCCTTGCGTGCCGATGAGCTCGGTCGGTGTACCGACCAAATCGGTGACGATCGCAAAGAACCGCCGGTCGATTTCGTGCTGGGGCGCGTGAGCAGCCGTAATGCGCTCGGTTTGCGCTACGGGGCGCAGGCCGTCGTGGTCCCACGTGAGGGTGACGGGGTGTTTATGCGCTGGCGAGGTGCTGGTCTGTTCGGCGAGGTTGGCACCGTCCCAGGTGAAATGCGTCTCTTCGGCGGTTTCGCCGGTGGTGGTCAGGCGTTGCTTCGCGACACGTCTGCCGAGGGGGTCATAGAGGTAGCGCCACCGTGTGCCGTCGGGTGTCGTGACGGCCACAAGGCGGTCTTCACCGTCCCATTCGTAACGCCAGGTGTCCGGGCGGCGCGACAGACGCACCTTCTGCCTGAGGGTGACGCGGCCTTGGGCATCGTGCTCATAGCGGACATTGCCCGCTTGACCGATCCGCGTACCGGTGACAACGCGAGGTCCGCGTGCTTCCGCGCCGGGGTGTTTGGCCGGCCAGTCGGCGTTGGTTTGATTGCCTGCCTCGTCGTAAGCGTAAGTCTCAGTCCAGTCGTTGCCACGGACGCCAGTGACGCGCCCCACCGTGTCGACATCGAAGCGACGTGGGCCGGCCAGATGGTCATCCACCCCGGTCAGATGGCCGTCAGGCCGATAGGTGTAGCTGCGGCTCTGCAGCGTCGAGGACGCAGCGGTCACCATCTGGCTCACAAGGCGGCCGGCGGGGCCCCAGGCGTAGGAAAATGCGAGATCGTCTCCAAGCCGGCGGCCGATTTCGCGGCCGGATGCGTCGTGCTGGAAGGCGATGCCGTGGCCGGAGGCAGTCAGCGCGGCGGGGTTGCCGACTGTGTCGTACCGCCAGTGCGACTCTGCCCCAATAGGGGTGCGGCGATAGGTACGCCGCCCAACGAGGTCATAAGCATGAGTGAGAGTACGGCCGTTGACGGTCTCTGAGAGGACGCGTCCCATCGCGTCGCGCTCCAACGACATCGTGGCATCCGTGCCGGCTGCATGTACGAGATGACCGGCTGGATCATAGGAGTAGGTGGTGCGAGAGCCTTCGAGGACCTTCTCAGTGACCTGACCGAGCCCGTTGTGCTCGTAGACGATGCTCTGACCGAGCGCGTTGGTACGGCTGGTCAGCTGTCCTGCGGCGTCATAGGTGTAACCAAGGGGGCTGCCGTCGAAGTCGGTCTCCGATATGAGCCTGCCAGCCGGATCATAGGCGTAGGACCATTCCAGACCTTGGGCATTGGTGACCTTGACGAGCTGGAGTTCAGGGTCGTAGGAGTACGTGGACCGTGCTCCGTCAGGACCAGTCCTTGACGCCAGCTTGTCGAAGTGTGTGTACGTGTACTGCGTGACCCCACCGATGGCGTCGGTGTGGGAAACGCAATTTCCTTCGCCGTCATAGGTCCATGTTTCGCAGGCGCCATCAGGCTTGATGCGGGCGGCAAGCTTGCTCTCCACCGTCCAGACCAGTTGCGTGGTGGCTCCGAGCGGATCGGTGACTGCCGTGATGCGACCGAAGGCATCGCGCTGGTAGCGAGTGGTTGCACCCTGCGGGTTGACCTCGACGACAGGCAAGCCAGCCTGATTGCATTCGATGCGGGTGGTATTGCCCAGGGGGTCGGTGACCGTCGCGAGGTTGCCACGGCCGTCGTGAACATAACTCGTGCGAGCCCCACTCGGATCGGTCACCGAGGTGCGGTTGCCGCGTTCGTCGTACGTGTAGCGCCAGACACCCCCATCGGGACCAACGACCTGTACAGGTAGGTTGAGTTCGTTGTAGGCAACAGTGGCGGTCCGTCCGTCGGGGCGTGTCACCGCCGTGGTGTTGCCTGACTCGTCGTAGGTAAAGCTGGTGACGCGCCCAAGAGGATCGGTCGTGCTCAGCAGGCGGTTGTAGCGGTCGCGTTCGGTGCGGGTGACAGCCCCGAGCGCGTCGACCTCTGCGACTACCTGGTTCACGCGGTTGATGTGGAAGCGTTGGATGTGGCCGGATCCGCTGGTGGTCGTGGTCACCCGCGTCCCGGCGGCCTCGTCGTATCCGCGGTAGTCGATGCGCAGGCTCATGTGCCCGGCTTCGCCGCTCTCTGCGATGCAGCGGTGCTGTTCGTCGTAGACGTAGTGGTAGCTGCTGTTGTTGGTATCGATCCAGGATTCGATCCTGCCGGCATGGTCATAGCTGAAGCGAAGGGGCAGACCGGAGGAATTGGTCACGGCGGTGAGATTGCCGTCGGTGTAGCTGTAACTGACGAGCAGCTGGTCACCGCCCTCTGGGCCAGCTCCCACAAGGTGGAGACCGCAGATACGGTCTTCCTCCGTGGCGATCTTCAGGTGATAGCCGCCCCCATGCTGGATACCCGTTGGGACACCGTCAGCATCGTGCTCGAAAGTGATCCAGTTTCCGTTGCGGTCGGAGATCTCGTCCAATAGCGCAACAGAGTCACTGTGCACGCTGAAATACCACGTGATGCCGCTGACAGGATCGGTGATGGTGTAACCACCGTCGCCGGCGTGTGCCAGGGGCCAACGTGGTCCCGCCGACGGGAGTTCCGGCGCGCCGGACTCGGGGTGAGCGTAGGTCAGCAGCAGACCGTCCTCGTGAACGAAGATGAGACCCTCGGAGTCGATCTCCAGCCGCTGGTCAGCGGTACTCGACCACGAAGGGCCGAACCATTTCCCTGCGCGGTATCCGGATTCGACGCGCCGACGGAAGACCAGCGGGAGCGCACCGGGCAGGTCCACATCGGTCTGCGGCAGATACATCTTCCCAGTGGCCAGGTCGATGGGGTCGGTACCGTTTGAACACACGCTGTCCTGCGTCCGGCTATTGCCGTGCACATCCCCGTCAGTCGCCTCACGAGCCGGGCTCTTGGGACTGCCGGCCCCCTTCCTGCCGCTGCCCGTGGCATGGGGGGCGTGCGGCATATCGTCCTTGCGGCCCTTGAGGAGCTTGTCGAGTTCGGCGGCGTGCTTCGCGTCGTTCTCGGCGTGGTTGGTGGCGACCTTCTTCAGCCGGTCGCCCGCCCCGTGGTACAGGTCCTGGACGGCCTTGCTCGCGTCCTTGGCCAGGGTCTTGCCCAGCTTCTCCGCACCGTGCTCCAACGCCTTGACGATCCGATTGCTCATTCGAAGCTCACCCCCGCAGCCTTCGACTCGAAATCGGCGGCGTGCGACGCCACCGTCCGCGCATGCCCACGCAACGCCTCGGCGCGCTTGTGTAACTCCTCCGGATGGATCGAGAAACTCTCCCCCACACCGCCCCCGCCCCCACCGCCGGAGACGCCGAGCGCGGACTCGGCAGCCTGGAAGGCCATGCCACTCACCGCCTTGCCGACCACCTCCACCAAGGGGTTGATCGCCGCCTCGACGACCTGGCCGATGATGTACTGCTCCAACTGCTGCTCAAGGAAGTTCACGAGCTTCTTGCCCGCCGCTATCACCAGCGCCTCGGCCGCCTCCGCGATCCCCAACGTGGCCACGGCAGCGGCCTGGTCGGCCACGAACGTGATGGCCAGCACGATCAGCTCACCGATCGCCTCGACCTTCATCGCCACAATCGTGTCCGCCGCGACATCCAGCGCGGTGGCCACCGTGTGACAGGCATTGACCAGCTCCGACATATGCCCGTCCGACAGCTGCCCCCACTTGGTCAGCAACGCCTCGTACGACGCCCCCTGATACACCTCGGCCAACTGGTGGATCGTCGACGTCGAGCCCTTGTGGGTCTCGTCCAGCTTCTGCGCGAAGTCCCGCACATGGGACGCGAACTCACGGACCTTGTCCTCGTTGACGCTCGGCCAGTTCACCCCGATGAACTGAAGGAACGTCACCACCTCGTCCGGCAGCTCGATCGCCATACGGAATCCCCCCTTCCATTTACATCCCCCTTGGTGGAACGTGCCGACTACAGGGCATCAGACTTACACCAAGAGATAGCAATGAGCAGTCAATGAGATGCTATGTATAGCGTCATCGACGCCACCAAGCGCCCGCTCCCAGCCGGAGGCCGAGGCGGGTGCCGGTTACGCCTGCCCGCGAAGCGAGCTACATGTACAGGATGTGTGTCCGGGACTTGAACCATAGGCACATGCCGGTGTTGCGGGGTGAGTTGCGGCTGCCGTAGCCGCCCCGTTTGAGTCCTGGTGCGCCATGCCATCGCACACGCGCTGATGCCGACCAGAGCGCGAGGTAGAGCCACCCGCGGGCTCCTGCACCCAGAACGGTGTCGCCGCGGCGGCCGAGCCAGAATCAAGCTCATGGCCGTGGTTCAAAACACGGCCCTCGCACCGGGCCTTGTACCCCTGAGCGGATCGCTCCTTCCGAGCGCGGACCCGCTGCTACGGGCGTGGCCTCCGGGTGATCCGCCGCGGTCGGATACTGGTTGAACTCAGCCTCCCATTCGTCCTCCTTCACGCCGTGCAGGTCGTCGGTGCCCAGTAGCACCTCATGCGGCCCACCGCCGGGGATTAGCCCCTGCTCGGCGTACCAGGCTTTCTTCTCTTTCCACTCCCGCGCGTACTTCGGGTTCTTGAGCATGCCCAAGTGCTCCCATTAGACGGGTCTGTCCGGGTTGTCGGTGGTGACGGTGAAGTCGGGAAACTTCCTCTTGCCATCACGCCCGATCAGAGGCTGCTCGTATGTGAAGCGCCCTTGCACGTGGCGCTGCAGCAAGTCGGCGATGATGACCTCGTTTTACTGCGTACCGGCAGGCCGAAATGGGTGACGTGGATCAGGTTGGCATCGAACAGTCCGATGCGGCAACCTTGCTGGTCAACCACTGGGACAGGTTTGGGTGCCGTGGTGAGGCCGGTCGGCCTGCGGACGGTGTCCGAAGCTGTGGGCCGGGCCAGTTCCCGCAGGTCGTTCAACGGCCCTTCCTTGCAGGTGATCACCTTCTCGGTCTGACGGGTCAAAGCGCAAGGACGAAGTCCTCCTCGACATCGACGACGTCACCCTCGGCCACCGCACCAAACTCGCCCGGAACGCCCCCGAGCAGTGGATCTGGTCCGCACAGCCGGTCCATGAGCCACTGATCTCCATGGCCGCTTTCACTCGCGCTCAGGCCAAGCGCCAAGCCCGCCGCACACAGCCCCACCTTGCGCGAAAGCCCCGCCCCACCGACCGCAGCTACGCCCTACGCGGTCTGATCCACTGCGCCCTGTGCCACCGCAAGATGCAAGGCACCTTCAACAACGGAAAACCGCACTACCGCTGCCGCTACACCGCCGAGTACGCCAAAACCACCGCCCTGGACCACCCCCTGACCGTCTACGTGCGCGAGGAACTCATCCTCCCCGCACTCGACAAGTGGATCGCCACGACCTTCGCCCCCGGGCGGCTGACCACCACGCTGCGCGCACTGCAAGAACAGGCCACACAGTCCCCCGACACGACAGCCACCGCGGCAGCGCGGCGCATGATCGCCGAATGCGACCGGCGCATCACCCAGTACAGGACCGCGCTCGACGCCGGAGCCAACCCGCAACTCGTCACCACATGGATCAACCAAGCCCAGACCGAGAAAGCCTCAGCCCAGCAAGATCTCCTCGCCACGACGACGACCCACCCCGAGATCCTCACCACAGAGCACATTCAGCACATGGTCACCGTGCTCGGCGCCATCACCGACCGGCTCCTCGCCGCCTCCCCCGAACGCAAACGACCCCTGTATGAGGGTTTCGGGCTGAAGCTGATCCTCGACATGCAAAAGAGGGTCGTGACCGTAGAGTCACAACCCTCTGAAGCATGTGCATATCAGGAGTGTCCGAGGGGGGACTTGAACCCCCACGCCCGATAAAGGGCACTAGCACCTCAAGCTAGCGCGTCTGCCATTCCGCCACCCGGACTTAGGTGATCTTCGCGGGGCGTTCCCCGCGGCGACATGGACAACAATACCAAGGTTTCGGAGTGGCTTTCACCTGCGTATCCACGCCGGGCATAAGCGGCACTTATGGGGTTGGAGAGCGGAAGTGAGGGCGGATCCGGCGACACGGCGTACGAGGTCGCCCGGTGCGGTCGAGGGGAGGGTGGGCGCGAGTGCCGGCAGGTGCCGCCGGGTGAGGACAGGCGATCACGACGACGATCGGCGATCACGCCGCAACGCCATCCCGCCCCAAGCCCGGCACCCTCACGGCACCCCACCGCCACGCCCCCAAGCCATCCCCCCACCCTCACGGCATCAACTGATACTCCGGAAAGTTCCCCGGGAGGCGTTCGTCGGTGGGGCCCTGGGTTACGGCGTGGGCGAGGAGGTTGCCGCCGACGAAGGCGCCGCGCCAGGAGTTGCCGAAGCCGCCGAAGAGTTCCGCGCGGTCGCCGCGTGAGCGGGGGGCGTTGTGGCCGACCTTGAAGGCGCGGATCTGCGGGGCGAGGCGTTCGAAGGTCTCCTCGCTGTCGCAGGAGAGGGTGGCCACCAGGGCGCCGTTGCTGGCGTTCATGGCGGCGAGGAGTTCCGCCTCGGTGTCGACGAGGACGATGGTGTCGACGGGGCCGAAGGGTTCGGCGTGGTGGAGCGGGGAGGACGGGGGCGGGGCCAGGAGGGTGGTCGGGGGGAGGTACGCGGAGGTGTCCTGGGCGGGGAGGAAATGGCCGTCGGCGAGGGTGCCGCGGTGCAGCGGGACGGCGCCGCGGGAGATCGCCTCGGTGGTGAGGTCGGCGAGTTCCTTGGCCTTGGTGGCGTTGATCAGGGGGCCGAAGTCGAGGTCGGGGAGGGGCGCGGCGGGGTCGGGGACGGCCAGCGGGTGGCCGAAGCGGACGCTGCGTACGGCGGGGAGGTAGGCGGCGAGGAAGTCGGCGAAGGCGTCGCGCTGGACGACGAAGCGGGGGTAGGCGGTGCAGCGCTGCTTGGCGTAGTCGAAGGTCTTGCGGAGTTGCGGGGTCAGGGACGGCCAGTCGGTGTAGTTCCAGACGGCCCAGGTGTTGAGGCCCTCCTGTTCGAGGATGTGGCGTTTGCCGAGGTCGGCGACGGCGGTGGCGACCCGGGCACCGGTGTCGCGGCCGCCGACGAAGGAGACGCAGCCGATCTCCGGTGAACGGACGAGGGACGGGGAGAGCGTGCTTCCGTTGCCGCTGACCAGGGTGATCGGGACGCCTTCGCGGGCGGCCAGGGCGCCGGCGAGGGTGAGGCAGACCAGGCCGCCGTCGGTGGGGGTCTTGGCGATCACCGCGTTTCCGGCCAGGGCCTGGACGAGCATGGCGTGGACGAGGACCGACATCGGGTAGTTCCAGCTGGCGATGTTGCTGACCGGGCCGGGCAGCGGGGACCGGCCGACCAGCATCCGGTCGATCTCGGCGACGTACCAGCGGACGCCGTCGATGGCGCGGTCGACGTCGGCCTGGGCGAGCTTCCAGGGTTTGCCGATCTCCCAGACCAGGAGCAGGGCGAGCAGTTCGCGGTGTTCGGTGAGGGCGTCGAGGGTGGCGGCGATCCGCGCCTTCCGCTCGGCCAGGGGGACCTCGCGCCAGGTGCGGTGCTGGTCGAGGGAGGCGCGTACGGCCCGGAGGGCGGCGTCCGCGTCGAGGCGGGGCGGGCCGGCGATCGGGGTGCCGTCGACGGGGCTGGCCGCGGGCTGCGGGTGGCCGTCCGGGTGCCAGGCGCCGGCCCAGAGGTTGCCGACCTGGTCGCCGTGGAACGCCTCGGGGGCCACGGCCCGGCTGCGCTGCCAGGCGTCCGACCAGGCGGTACCGGGCTTGCGGACGAGGGGCGGGACCTCGTCGGCGGCGGGGTCGGGGGTGGGATCGGGAACGGGGGTGGGTGCCATCGGGTGACTCCGCTCTCGGTGCACGGCCGGAGGGGCTGGGCCGGGGGACGGGGTGGTGGGGCGCGGCTCCCGTAGGAGCCGCGTTGCTCGTCGGCGGTGGGGCGTGGTGGGGCGCGGGGTGCCGCGGCGCCGGATAGGGCGAGTGTCACTCGGGGCGGCCGGCGGCGCTCGGGGAGAGGGGCGGGAGACGGCGAGCGCGGGCCGGTGGGTGGGTGGCGTGATCGCTGCGGTCCCCCGCGCTTCCCCTGGACAACGGCTGGGGGATGCGGGATAACGGGATCCATACAGTATTCGTCGACCGACGACTGTATACAGTCTTCAATCTGCGATTCGTCTACTAGGTCGAGGCGGCGGAACAGCGACCGCCGCCCGAAGGGAAGCGATGCACATGCCCGAAGACGCCCGGGACGCCCACAACCTCATCTCCGGCGGGCACTTGGTCGCCAAGGCGCTCAAGGCGGAGGGGGTCGAGGTCGTCTACACCCTCTGCGGCGGCCACATCATCGACATCTACGACGGCTGCGTCGACGAGGGCATCCAGGTGGTGGACGTACGCCACGAGCAGGTCGCCGCCCATGCCGCGGACGGCTACGCCCGGCTCACCGGCCGGCCCGGCTGTGCGGTGGTCACCGCCGGGCCGGGCACCACCGACGCGGTCACCGGTGTCGCCAACGCCTTCCGGGCCGAGTCGCCGATGCTGCTGATCGGCGGCCAAGGGGCGCGCGCCCAGCACAAGATGGGGTCGCTCCAGGACCTGCCGCACGTCGAGATGATGACGCCGATCACCAAGTTCGCGGCCACCGTGCCGGACACCGCACGCGCCGCCGACATGGTCTCGATGGCGTTCCGTGAGTGCTTCCACGGGGCGCCCGGCCCGTCGTTCCTGGAGATCCCGCGCGATGTGCTGGACGCCGAGGTGCCGACGGCGACGGCCCGCGTGCCGCGGGCCGGGCACTACCGGGCCTCGACCCGTTCGGCCGGCGACCCCGAGGACGTCCAGCGGCTGGCCGACCTGCTGGTGCGGGCGGAGAAACCGGCGATCCTGCTGGGCGGCCAGGTGTGGACGACGCGCGGGACCGAGGCCGCGGTGGAACTCGTCCGGGCGCTGAACGTGCCGGCGTACATGAACGGGGCCGGGCGGGGGACGCTGCCGCCCGGCGATCCGCACCACTTCCAGCTGTCGCGGCGGTACGCGTTCGCCAACGCCGATGTCATCGTGATCGTCGGGACGCCGTTCGACTTCCGGATGGGCTACGGCAAGCGCCTGTCGGCGGACGCGACGGTGGTGCAGATCGACCTGGACTATCGGACGGTGGGGCGGAACCGGGACGTCGATCTGGGGATCGTGGGCGACGCGGGCCTCGTGCTGAAGGCGGTCGCCGAGGCCGCGTCCGGGCGGATCGACGCGGGCGCCGCCAAGCGCAAGGAGTGGCTGGACGAGCTGCGGGCCGCCGAACAGGCCGCGCTGGCGAAGCGGTTGCCGCAGCTGCGGTCGGACGCCTCGCCCATCCACCCCTACCGGCTGGTCAGCGAGATCAACGACTTCCTGACCGAGGACTCGATCTTCATCGGGGACGGCGGCGACGTGGTGACCTTCTCCGGTCAGGTCGTCCAGCCCAGGTCCCCCGGCCACTGGATGGATCCCGGGCCGCTCGGCACGCTCGGCGTCGGCGTCCCCTTCGTGCTCGC
Organism: Streptomyces sp. CB02959; assembly: GCF_002803155.1. Classification (GTDB taxonomy): domain Bacteria; phylum Actinomycetota; class Actinomycetes; order Streptomycetales; family Streptomycetaceae; genus Streptomyces. The sequence continues at coordinate 214,371 of NZ_NNBP01000017.1, read as the reverse complement.
GGCCAAGCAGGCCCGGCCGGAGAAGGAGGTGGTGGCGCTCTTCGGGGACGGCGCGTTCAGCCTCACCGGTTGGGACTTCGAGACGCTGGTCCGCTACGACCTGCCGTTCGTCGGCATCGTCGGCAACAACTCCTCGATGAACCAGATCCGTTACGGCCAGCGGGCCAAGTACGGCGTGGAGCGGGAGCGGGTCGGCAACACCCTCGGCGACGTCCCCTACGACGCGTTCGCGCGGATGCTGGGCGGTCACGGCGAGGAGGTCCGCGACCCCGCCGACATCGGCCCGGCCCTGCGGCGCGCCCGCGAGTCGGGGAAGCCGTCGCTGATCAACGTGTGGATCGATCCGGACGCCTACGCCCCCGGAACGATGAACCAGACCATGTACAAGTAGGAGGGAGTCCGCCGTGTCCAAGGCACTCGACGGCATTCGCGTCCTCGATATGACGCATGTTCAGTCCGGGCCCTCCGCAACGCAGTTGCTCGGCTGGCTCGGCGCTGATGTGATCAAGCTGGAGGCGGTGGGCGGGGACATCACGCGGCGTCAGCTGCGGGACCTCCCGGATGCCGACTCGCTCTACTTCACGATGCTCAACTGCAACAAGCGCAGCATCACCCTGAACACCAAGACCCCGCGCGGCAAGGAGCTGCTGACCGGGCTGATCGCCCGCAGCGACGTCCTGGTGGAGAACTTCGGCCCCGGCGCGGTCGACCGGATGGGCTTCACCTGGGAGCGCATCCAGGAGATCAACCCGCGGATCGTCTACGCCAGCATCAAGGGCTTCGGCGACGGCCCGTACACCGCCTTCAAGGCGTACGAAGTGGTGGCGCAGGCGATGGGCGGCGCGATGGCGACCACCGGCTTCGAGAACGGGCCGCCGCTGGCGACCGGTGCGCAGATCGGCGACTCCGGCACGGGGGTGCACTGCGTCGCGGGCATCCTCGCCGCGCTCTTCCAACGCACCCGGACCGGCCGCGGCCAGCGGGTCAACGTCGCCATGCAGCACGCGGTGCTCAACCTGTGCCGGGTGAAGCTACGGGACCAACAGCGGCTGGCGCACGGACCGTTGGCGGAGTACCCGAACGAGGACTTCGGCGACGAGGTGCCGCGCAGCGGCAATGCCAGCGGCGGCGGCCAGCCGGGGTGGGCGGTGAAGTGCGCGCCCGGCGGGCCCAACGACTACGTCTACGTGATCGTGCAGCCGGTCGGCTGGCAGCCGCTCACCGAGCTGATCGGCCGGCCGGAGCTGGCGCGGGACCCCGAATGGGCGACGCCGGAGGCCCGGCTGCCCAAGCTGTCGAAGATGTTCCAGCTGATCGAGGAGTGGAGCGGCACGCTCCCCAAGTGGGAGGTGCTGGCGAGGCTGACCGCCCACGACATCCCCTGCGGGCCGATCCTGTCGACCAAGGAGATCATCGAGGACCCCTCGCTGGCCGCCGACGGGATGGTGGTCGAGGTCGCGCATCCGCAGCGCGGCACCTTCACCACGGTCGGTTCGCCGCTGAAGCTCTCCGACTCCCCCGTCGAAGTGCGCCGTTCGCCGCTGCTGGGTGAGCACAACGCGGAGGTGTACGGCGCGGAACTGGGACTGGACGACGCGGAGCTGCAGCGGCTGAAGACTGCGGGAGTGATCTGATGGAGTATCAAGAGGACGCAGTACGCGGCGTGTTGGCGGCGGCGCGGGCCGAGGGGCGGACCGTGCTCACCGCGCCCGAGGGCAGGCTGGTCGCCGAGGCGTACGGGATCCCGGTGCCGGCCGAGGGACTGGCCCGGACCGCCGACGACGCGGTGGCGCTCGCCGACCGGATCGGCCTCCCGGTGGCACTCAAGATCGTTTCGCCGGACCTTCCGCACAAGACCGAGGCGGGCGGGGTGCGGACCGGTCTCGGCTCGGCGGCCGAGGTGCGCGGCGCGTTCACCGCGATCGTGGCGAACGCACGGGCGTACGCCCCGCAGGCGCGGATCGTCGGTGTGCAGGTGCAGCAGATGGTGCCGGAGGGGCAGGAGGTGATCGTCGGGGCGGTCACCGATCCGACGTTCGGGAAGGTCGTGGCGTTCGGGCTGGGCGGGGTGCTGGTCGAGGTGCTGAAGGACGTCACCTTCCGGCTCGCGCCGGCGTCGGCCGAGGACGCCGCGTCGATGCTGGACGGCATCCGGGCGGCCGAGGCGCTGCGGGGGGTGCGCGGCGGCCCGGCGGTGGACCGTGCGGCGCTCGCCGACCTGATCGTCCGCACCTCCCGACTGGCCGCGGACTTCCCGGAGATAGCGGAGGTCGACCTCAACCCGGTGTTCGCCGCGGCGGACGGGGCGACGGCCGCGGACGTGCGGATCCTGCTGAGCACGGAAACGCCGCCGCGGCGACCGCGCCACACCCGGGAGGAGATCCTCGCCGCGATGCGGCGGCTGATGCGGCCCCGTTCGGTGGCGGTCGTCGGGGCCTCCGGCACCCCCGGCAAGATCGGCCACTCGGTGCTGCGCAATCTGCTCGACAGCGGGTTCCCCGGCGAGATCCATCCGGTGCACCCCACCGCCGACGACATCCTGGGCCGCAAGGCGTACCGGTCGGTGCTGGACGTGCCGGGCGAGGTGGACGTGGCGGTGTTCGCCATTCCCGCGCCCCGCGTCCCCGCGGCACTGGAGGAGGCCGGCCGCAAGGGCGTCCCGAACGCCGTGCTGATCCCGTCCGGCTTCGCCGAGACCGGTGAACACGCCCTGCAGGAAAGGATCGTGGCGATCGGCGCGGAGTGGGGCGTCCGGCTGCTCGGGCCGAACATCTACGGCTACTACTCCACCTGGCAGGACCTGTGCGCCACGTTCTGCACGCCGTACGACGTCAAGGGCGGGGTGGCGCTGACCTCGCAGTCCGGCGGCATCGGGATGGCGATCCTGGGCTTCGCCCGGACGACCCGGACCGGTGTCTCGGCGATCGTCGGGCTCGGCAACAAGGCGGACGTCGACGAGGACGACCTGCTCACGTACTTCGGCGAGGATCCGCACACCGACTGCATCGCGATGCACCTGGAGGACCTCAAGGACGGTCGGGCGTTCGTCGCGGCGGCCCGCGAGACCGTGCCGAAGAAGCCGGTGGTGGTGCTGAAGGCGGGCCGGACCGGCGCCGGGGCGCGCGCCGCCGGCTCGCACACCGGCGCGCTGGCCGGCGACGACGCGGTCTACGACGACATCCTGCGGCAGGCCGGGGTGATCCGGGCGCCGGGCCTTTCCGACCTGCTGGAGTACGCCCGCGCGCTGCCCGTGCTGCCCGTCCCCCGGGGCGACGACGTGGTGGTCATCACCGGCGCCGGCGGCTCCGGGGTGCTGCTGTCGGACGCGCTCGTCGACAACGGGCTGCGCCTGATGGACATCCCGGCCGATCTCGACGCGGCGTTCCGCCGGCTGATCCCGCCGTTCGGCTCGGCCGGCAACCCGATCGACATCACGGGCGGCGAACCGCCGGCCACCTACGAGGCGGCGCTCCGGCTGGGGCTGTCGGATCCGCGGATCCATGCGCTGGTGCTGGGGTACTGGCACACCCTCGTCACCCCGCCCGCGGTCTTCGCGGAGCTGACCGTGCGGGTCGTCGAGGAGTTCCGGGCGCGCGGCGTCGAGAAGCCGGTGGTGGCGTCGTTGGCCGGGGACACCGAGGTCGAGGAGGCGGCCGCGCGGCTCTTCGCGCACGGGGTCGTCGCCTACCCCTACACGACCGAGAAGCCGGTGGCGGCGCTCGGCGCGAAGTACCGCTGGGCGCGGGCCGCGGGGCTGCTGGGCACCTGAGGCCGTTCCCCGGAGCACGAAGAGATCGAGCAGAAGGAGCAGAGGGCGCGCTGACCGGGTTCTTTCGATTCCGAGGTGAACGGTATGGAGCACGGCGGACGGGACAGCACGGGAACAACAAGGATCGCGTATCGGGAAATCACCGACGCAAAGGGCCGGGTCTACCGGATCGGCGAGACCGACCGGGAACTGCTCGGCGGCCACTCGCGGAAACTGATGGTGTATCTGCCGTGGCTGGCGATGATGGCCATCAGCGTCTCCGAATACGCCTACGGATCGGCCGAGGACACGCTGTCGCACGCACACGGCTGGTCCCAGAGCGACACCTTCTGGATTCTGAGCGTATGGGTGTTCTTCCAGGCCGGAATCGCCTTTCCGGCGGGCTGGTTACGGGAGCGCGGCATCCTGACCGCGCGCCGGGCCATGTTCGTCGGGGCGGCGCTGAGCCTGCTGGGCTTCGTGTCCCTGGGACATCTGCGCCATGTGCCGGCGGCGATCTGCGGTTTCGGGGTCGTCGGCGGCATCGGCTCCGGGCTCGTCTACGCCACCTGCATCAACATGGTGGGCAAATGGTTCCCGGAGCGGCGCGGCGCGAAGACCGGATTCGTCAACGGCGGATTCGCCTACGGCGCGCTGCCGTTCATCTTCGTCTTCAACTACGCCTTCGACACCTCGGATTTCCGTGAGGTGCTGGACGGCATCGGGATCTACGTCCTGCTCGTGGTGGCGGGCTGTGCCTGGTTCTTCAAGGACCCGCCGAAGAACTGGTGGCCCGCCGAGGTCGATCCTTCGCACTCCGGAGGGACGGGGCGGCACACGGCATTCCTGGCGAAGAACCCGCCGGCGGTCCGGCAGTTCACGCCCATGGAAGCGGTCCGCAGCGGCATGCTCCCGCTGATGTGGGTGAGCGTGGTGCTGACCGCCGGCGTCTCGATCTTCGGGATCTCGTTCCAGGTGGACTTCGCGAAGGAGGCGGGGTTCGGTCCGCTGGTCGCGGCCTCGTCCATGGGGGTGATGTCCGTCGTCAACGGCGTCGGACGGGCCGTGGTCGGCTGGCTGTCGGACCTGTGGGGCCGGAAGACGACCCTGGTCTTCGTGATCGTCGTCCTGGGACTGGCCCAGTTCGGGGTGCTGTGGGCCGGGGACCTGCACAGTCAGTGGCTGTTCCTGTTCTTCGCCTTCCTCTCCGGTTTCGGCGGCGGCGCCTTCTACCCGCTCTTCGCGGCCCTGACCCCCGACTACTTCGGCGAGAACTACAACGCCACCAACTACGGCCTGGTGTACAGCGGGAAGCTGATCAGCGGCCTGTTCGGCGGCGGGCTGGGCGCGCTGGTGGTCAGTGCCTGGGGGTACGACGGCGCGTATCTGCTGGCCGGCGGCGTCTCCCTGGTGGCGGCGGCGTTCACCCTGCTGCTGCATCAGCCGGGGCGGACCCGGTTACGCGATGTGGCGCCCAACCCCCGTCCGTTCAGCCGGGAGATCACCTGAGCGGGACGGCGACACGTTCGGGTGCTTTCCGAAGGAGTTGGGAACGGTGCCGTGTCCTGGGGGCGGCAAGGCCGTTTGGGTGAGTGCCGACGGGGAGCGTGCCGTGCGCGACAGCACACGGCCGGTACGTCCGTCGCGCCGGCGGAAGACACCGCTCGTTCTCTGCACCAGAAAGGGACTGTCCACCATGACGTACTCCAAGGCCGCTGCGGTTGTTGCCGGCGCGGTGATGGCACTGGGCGTCGCCGCCCCCGCGTTCGCCGACGGCCACCGGGGGGTCGCGGCAGCGGCCGACAACCTGCTCAACGGCGACGCGGTCTCCAAGGGCGTCGTCAAGAAGCCCCACGTCAACATCGGCTCCGTGGTCAACGCCGTCGCCAAGACCGCGGACAAGCTGAAGGGGCCCCAGGGCACCGCGGCCAAGCACCCGGTCGGCCGGACCGCCCGTACGCACCGCTGACGGCCGTACGCCCATCGGCGAACGACCGACGGACGCCCCGCACCTGCCACGGCAGGGGCGGGGCGTCCGGGCGTCTTGCGCGTGCGGTCCGCGGCCGATCGGCCTGTGCTGCATACGGTGGCCGTGCGCCCGCCTGCGGCGTAGCCTTTTCGGTAGAGCCGCGTTGTCTTCCCGCAAGCGGTTCCGGGTTTCCGCCGCGTCGCCGGAACAGATCCCCAAGGTCGCCGAGCGCGCGGTTTTACAATATCCGGTCACGCAAAGCGGTGATACTGGAGTCACCGAAGGCTCGGATTTCACTCCGGATGCGAGCGGCCGAATAATCAGTCACCGCCGACCGCACTATTTCACCGGCAGCAAGAAGACCTTGACGTTCGATCAGCAACGGGCCTGCGTATGGGTTGGCTCACCTTCGGGTATTTCATATCGTACATTCCCTATGCGATGCTCGTGAAAGCACTGGCCAGTGGTGTGACTCCGCTGTCGCACGGGCCGGTCAGCGGCTTTGAGCTGCTTCCCGCAAGCGTCCTCGGCCAGCTCGTCGTGATGCCGATCTTCCTGGTGATGACGGGTTGGTGGCGGCAGATGCGGCGCGGTTCCGTCGGCGGAATCCGCATTCCGACCATCGGTCGGGAAACGCTGGCGTCCGGATTCTTCACCTCGCTCATCATCGGCACCACCACGATGAACTACACGTTTTCCGGCGTCTCCATCCTCTTTATGCTGCTGTTGATGCGCGGGGGAGTTCTGAGTTTCTCCCCCTTGGTGGACAAGGCTCGTAAACGGCAGGTGACGCCATATTCGTGGGCGGCACTGTGCCTCAGTCTGACCGCGGTCTCGGTGGCCCTCGGTGATGTGAACAGCTACTACCTCACATCGGCCGCCGTGCTGAGCGTGCTGACCTACCTCGTCGGCTATCTCGGCCGCTTCGACATCATGAGCCGGGTCGCCAAGACCGGGGTGGCCGCGACAGACCGTCGGTTCTTCGTGGAGGAGCATGTCGCCGCACCGGTCTGGCTGACACTGCTGCTGGCGGCGGGGGCGCTGGCGGGGCAACCGCAGTTGCGCGCGGGCTTCACCACGTTCCTCGGCACCCCGCTCGCGTTGGCGGCCGCGGGGATCGGCGTGACGTACGAGGTGCTGTTCGTCTTCGCTTCGCTGATGTACCTCGACCGGCGCGAGTACACCTGGGGCGTGCCGGCGTGGGCGTTCGCCAGTCTGATGTCCGGTCTGGTGGCCTCCTTCTCGCTTGCCTGGCTGAGCGGACTCCAGGCGCCGGGGACCGGTCAGCTGGCCGCGCTCGTCTTCGGCGTCGGCGCGGCGGGGGTGCTGGCCTACCCGTCGGTCACCTCCTGGTGGCGGGCACACACCACCGGACCGGTGCACCGGGTGCTGTTCGTCTGCGGCGGGAACACCTCTCGTTCGCCCACGGCCGAGGTCATCGCATGGGCCCAGGTCGCGGAGGCGGGAGTCGCACATGCCTTCCGGTTCTCCAGCGCGGGCGTCGCGACGAAGCGTCCAGGGGATCCGATGGCCCCCGAAGCCCGCGCCGCGCTCGTCGAGCTCGGGCTGCCCCGGGTGCGGGGCCGCGGAGATCCCCGCCGTCACCGGGCGCGCCCGGTCACTCCGGAACTGTGCCGGGTCAGCTTCATCATCTACTGCATGACCGGGGCCCATCGCGACAAGGTCATCGCGATGGCGCCCGAGGCGAAGGAACGGACCCTGTGCCTGGACCCGCGCGGTGACATCCCCGATCCCGAGGGGCAGTCCCCGGAGGTCTACGTCCGGTGCGCCCGGCACATCCAGCGGTCCGTCCGGCTCCGCCTGCGCGAGCTGCTCGGCGCCGGCCCGCTCGCGGCCCCCTTCGAGGGAGGCTGAGCCACGGATGGCCCCCTCGCTCCCCGACGGCGTCGGGCGATGCTCCGGAGATGCGCGTCGTCCCGCGGAAGGTGATGCTCGCACTGGTGGCCGGTTGCCCGAGTGGCTGCCCGACGTCGATGCCGGCGGCATCGGGTACGCGGACGTGGTGGCCATGGTCGATCCGTTCGTCCGGCAACGGTCCCGTCTGGAGGAGTACGTCCGGTGGAGCTGTTGAGGAGCGGTTACGGCGCGTCCGTCGTCGGACGGCGGGCCCAGCTGGTCGCCGTGCTCGCCGAACCGGAGGACCTCAGCGCCGCGCGCCTGCGCGGCCTGGCGGGAGTGGCCGACGCGTTGGAGGTCCGGGCCGACCTGGTCGGCGATCCCGATCCGCACCGGCTGCGCAGGCACTTCGGGGGGCCGCTGACCTACAGCCTGCGCTCCCGGCGCCACGGCGGCCGCTCGGCGCTCGGCCCGGTCGAACGGCGCACCAGGCTGCTGCGCGCGGCGGAACAGTACGATCTCGTCGATCTGGAGGCGATGGACGACCTGGTGCCGGAGCTGCTGGCGGGCATCCCGAGCCGGCAGCGGCGGGTCTCCTGGCAGCAGCCCGAGGCCACCCGCCCGGAGAACCGCGCCGACCGCTGGTTCGGGGCGGGCATGCGGGAGGCATCGGAGGCACTGCGGCACCGTTTCGCCGCGATGCGGTCCGTACCGGCGGCGGCGTACCTCCTCGTGCCGCAGCCCGGCACGCAGTACGGATCGGCCTCACCGCTGCTGCTCACCGGGCTCGGACGCACCGACGTGACGGCGTTCGCCTCCGGTCCGGCCGGGACCTGGACCCGGGTGCTGGCACCGTGGCTGGGCGCACCAGTCGTCTTCGGTCGGGCCGGTGCCCCGGGGGCGGACGGAATGCCCAGCGTGGCACAGCTGCGGACCGACTACGGCCTGCCCGCGCTCCCCCCGCTCGACGCCCTGTTCGGCATCACCGGCCAGGCCACCGGACGCTCGCTGGCGCCCAGGCTGCACAACGCGGCGCTGCGGCACCTGGGGCTGCCCGCGCTCTACCTGCCCTTCCCCGTGGACGTGTTCCCCCGCTTCTGGCGCTGGGCCTGCGGCTTCGGTGCGCTGGCCCGGCTGCCGCTGCGCGGGCTCACGGTCACCGCGCCCCACAAGCGCAGTGCGGTGGAAGTCGCCGACATCGCCGACCCGCACGCGCTGCGCTGCGGCGCGGCCAACGTGCTGTGGCTGGACGCCGGGCGCTGGCGGGCGGCCACCACCGACACCGTCGCCGCCCTGCGCACCCTCGCTCGGGCCGGGGTAGATCCGGGCGGCCGAACGGCCGCCGTCATCGGTTGCGGCGGCGCCGGGCAGGCCGTCGCGCTGGCCCTGGACCAGGCCGGAGCCCGGGTGACCCTGGTCAACCGGGGGGATGTGCGCGGCCGGGACGCCTCCTCGCGTCTCGGACTCCCCTACGTGCCGCTGTCCCGGTTCTCCCCGGCCGGGCACACCGTGCTCGTCCACGCCACGCCCGTGGTGGAACGGCCGCCGTTTCCGATCACCGCCGCCGATCGGGACGCGGTGGTGCTGGAGCTGGTCTACCGCGATCCTCCGACAGCGCTCATGAGCGCCACCCGCGCCCGCGGGCTGCTCGGCATCGACGGCTGGGACGTCCTGTTCGTCGAGGTGAGCGAGCAGTTCCGGCTGCTGACCGGCCGTCCGCTGCCCGCGGCGCTGCCCCTGCGCCCCCTCTGCTTCGACTCCGCCGAGCCGGCCGAAGTCCACGACCTCACCGAACCGGCGGGACGGGCCCCGACGCGGTCCCCGTTGCGACCGGCGAGCAGGGAGGCGACATGACGAGCCGTCCGGCGTCCCACGAAGGTCCGGCCGCACCGCGACCGCCGGACACCCCCGATGTCTCGCCGCTGCTGGGCGACTGGGTCAACACGGAACAGCGCAGTCCGCAGGGCCCCCTCCGACTGAGCGTGACCCGGCACGGCAAGGGCCTGGCGGTGAGGGCCTTCGGCACCGGCAGCCCGCAGCCACGCGACTGGGGCCAGGTGCCGGCGGTCGCATACAGCGCGCCGGGTGCACCATCGGTCTCCTGGTCGTTCTCGGCGAGCTACGACTTCGGCCCGCTGCGGACCGTCGTGTGCGCGTACCACAAGACGGGCATCCTGGTGGCCACCACGTCCAGCGTCTTCAGCGGCGGCGGGCACGCCGACCATTGGGGCCGCTCGTTCTACCACCGGGCGGAGGGGCGGCCATGACTGCGCGGACGGTCGATCCGGCGCCGCTGGCCGGCAGCTGGATCAACTTCGACACCGCGGCCACCGGCATCCACCTGGTCGATGCCGGGGTCGACGGCAACCGGCTCATGCTGCGGATCACCGAGCGCGGCGCCCCTCAGGCCGCGCAGGAGGCACTGGCCGACGGGCCCGTCACCGGCGCCGCCCTGCCCGCCGTCCCGCTGGCCGACGACATCGACGCCACCGAGGCCGTGGCCTTCCTCGCCGAGGGCCCGCTCGGTTCCCGCCAGGCCATCCTCTGTGGCTACCTCAACCGCGGCCTGCTCACCATCGACGTCCACACCGTCCACACCGGTGGCGCGCGGATGCCGAATGTGATGTACCGCGCCCATTTCCACCGCTCCGAAGGGGCCGAGCCGCGATGACCGGCGACCGGGACCACCCGACCGGTCCGGCCTGCGCTCCGGCGTCCGAAGGCGACGGGGCGGTACTCGACGCCGTGGCGAAGCTGGCCGAGGACAGCTTCGCTCCCCGTGCCGAGGAGTACGACCGGAGGGCCGTATTTCCCGCCGAGGACTTCGACGATCTGTTCTCCGGGGGCTTCCTGGGTGCCGCCGTGCCCCGCGAATACGGCGGCCTGGGCTACGGCCCGCAGCAGCGCAACACCCTGCCGCTGTGGGAGATGACCACCGCGCTGGCCAAGGCCGATCTGTCCCTGGCCCGCTGCTGGGAAGGGCACGCCAACTCACTCGTCCTCATCGACGCGCTGGCACCTCCGGAGCAGAAACGACGCTGGTTCGCCGGCGTGGTCGAAGAGGGCGAGATCTGGGGTGCCTGGAGCGGCGAACCCCAGGCACCGAAGCCGGGCGAGAGCCATCGCTTCGGCACCACGTCGACCCCGGTGTCCGGCGGCTGGATCCTCCGCGGCAGCAAGGCGTTCGCCACCAGCGCCACCGGGGCCCGGTGGGCGATCCTGCTCGTCGATCCGGCCGGTCCCGGTGGCGCCCGGCACACCCAGGGGGCCGACCGGAAGCTCCTGCTGCTCGCATGCGACCTGTCCGACCCGAGCGTGACGGTGGACAGTTCGTGGTGGGACCCGATCGGCATGCGCGCGACGGTCAGCCACGTGGTGCGGTTCGAGGACACCTTCGTCCCGCGTGAACACCTCATCGGCCGTCCCGGCGGCTACTTCGAAGGGCACTGGCAGACCGCGTTCATCCCGCACTACGCGGCGAGCTTCCTCGGCGGCGCTCTGGCCGCGTACGCATACGGACTCGCGTATCTGAAACGGCAGGACAAGGGCGGCGACCCGCATGTCCAGCAGCGGGTGGGCGCCATGGCGGTCAACATCGACACCGCCCGCCTCTGGCTGCGTCACGTCGCCGCGCTGTGGGACGAGGGCAGACTGGACGAGGCCCGGATCGCCGGCAACCGGGCCTGGCACGTGATCGAGCACCTCGCGGAAGAGACGGTGCACCACGTCATCCGCGCGTGCGGTGCCCGCAGCCTGATCCGCCCGAGCCCGGTGGAACGCATCCTGCGCGATCTGACCTTCTACGAGCTGCATGACAACGACGACCACGTTCTGGCCACCATCGGCCGAGCCGTCCTCGGCGAGCAGCACGACCTGTCGTTCCACAAACCCTGAACCCGCCTCGATCGGCGTGCGTCCGGTGCCGGCTTGCGAGCAGATGGGGCACAAGTGCCGTGGTATCAAAAGCACTTACCAGCACCCGACGCCCCTCCCAAACGCCTCCCGGGCACCTACCGAATGCTCACTCGGCGGCCGTCCGGCGCCCCTCCGGCTCCAGTCCGCCGCCGGTCACGGCCCGGTCGGCGATGGCGCGGTGGTGCTGGACCACCTCGCCGATGATGAAGTTGAGGAACTTCTCGGCGAACGCCGGGTCCAGGCGGGCGTCTTCGGCCAGGCGGCGCAGGCGGGCGATCTGGGCGGCCTCGCGGGCCGGATCGGCGGGCGGCAGGCTGTGCCGGGCCTTCAGTTCGCCGACCTGCTGGGTGCACTTGAACCGCTCGGCGAGCAGATGCACCAGCGCGGCATCGAGGTTGTCGATGCTGCTGCGCAGGTAGAGCAGCCGCTCGCGGGCCGCCTCGTCCGCGACGGAGGCCGCTTCGCCGGCCGCCGGTGCTGTCCCTTCGCTCATGTGCGTCTCGCCGTTTCTGGTCGGGTTCAAGGGGATTCGTCCGTGATCAGCTGGTGCGTGATCGCCTGCACCCTACCCAACCGGGGGCCGGTCATCTCCCCTGGTCTCGCGGATCGGACGGGCCCGGGACGGCAGGGGCGAGGATCGGCCATCCGCGGTCGCGGCCCGGATCAGGCGTCCTCGCCGTCGCGTTCGTGGTATGTCCGGCGGGTGTGCTCGGTGTGTGCGCGCATCACGGCGGTGGCGCGGGCCTCGTCGCCGTCGGCGATCGCGGCGATCAGGTCCCGGTGCTCGGCCCAGGACCGGCTGCCGCGCCTGCGGGCGACCGGGGTGTAGTACCAGCGCACCCGCCGCCCGACCTGCGCGGCCAGTTCGGCGAGCACGGCGTTGCCGGCCAGCTCGGTCACCTTGGCGTGAAACGCGGCGTTGAGCGCCACCGCGGTCTCCACGTCGTCGTCCTGGACGGCGCGCTCGCCCTGCGTACAGAGCCGCTCCAGCTCGGCGATGCCGGACGGGTCGGCGTGGACCGCGGCGAGCCGGGCGGCCTCGGCCTCCAGCAGCGTACGGACCGTCAGCAGCTGGTCGGCCTCGTCCTCGGTGGGCTCATGGACGAAGGCGCCCTGGGCGGGGCGCAGATCGACCCAGCCGTCGGTGGCGAGCCGCTGGAGCGCCTCGCGGACCGGCTGGCGGGAGACCCCGAGGTGGCCCGCCAGTTCGCTCTCGACCAGGTGCTGGCCGGGGCGGAGCGCACGGGTGGTGATGAGTTCGAGCAGCGTCTCGTAGACGCGCTCGCGCAGCGGGCCGGGGCGTTCGAGCTTCGGTACGGCGCCCTGCGGCAGTCCTCTGGACAGCATCGGGTCCCCTCCCTGATTGGCTATCGTCTACAGTCTACTGAGCGCGCCCGCTTCTCCACAGACCGCCGCGGCGGTCCGCACCGGCGGCGCCGGTGAACGCCCGTACCGGACAATGGACATCGGCGAGCGCGGCCACCACCGCAGACAGAACCGGGGCTGATCAGACATGGGACGGGTCACCGAGCGACGCCGCGTCATCCGGATCCGCGACGGTGCGGTGAGCAGCCGGCCGGACACCCTGGTCGCCGAGGAGCCGCTGGAGATCCGGCTGAACGGCAAGCCGCTGGCGATCACCATGCGCACCCCCGGTGACGACTTCGCGCTGGCCGCCGGCTTCCTGGTCAGCGAGGGCGTCCTGGCGCGCGCCGACGAGCTGGCGACCATCGTGTACTGCGCGGGGGCGACGGCGGACGGCGCCAACACCTACAACGTCGTCGACGTCCGGCTGGCCGAGGGCGTCGCCGTCCCGGACCTCACGCTGGAGCGGAACTTCTACACGACGTCGTCCTGCGGGCTGTGCGGCAAGGCCAGCCTGGACGCGGTGCGGACGACCGCCCGCTGGGCGCTGGACACCGCCCCGGAGCCGGCGCTCCGGATAGACCCGGAGACCCTGGCGGCCCTGCCCGACCGACTCCGGAGCGCCCAGCAGGTCTTCGACCGGACCGGCGGTCTGCACGCGGCGGCGCTGTTCACGGCGGACGGCGAGCTGCTCGACGCCCGCGAGGACGTGGGGCGGCACAACGCGGTGGACAAGATCGTCGGGCGGGCGCTCCAAGACGGGCGACTGCCGCTGTCGTCGTGCGTGCTGATGGTCTCCGGACGGGCCTCGTTCGAGCTGGCGCAGAAGGCCGTGATGGCCGGCATACCGGTGCTGGCCGCGGTCTCCGCACCGTCCTCGCTGGCCGTCGACCTCGCCACCGAAACGGGGCTGACGCTGGTCGGCTTCCTGCGCGGGAGGTCGATGAACGTCTACGCGGGCGCGCACCGGCTGGCGCTGGACGAGGCGGGCGCCGCGGGCTGAGGCGGCCCGGCACACGCCCCCGCTCACTCCCCCGGCGCCACGATCCGGGTCAGCAGCGCGACCAGCTGCGCGCGTTCCTCGTCGCTGAGTGCGGCGGTCAGCTCGGCGTTGGCCTCGTCGCCGAGCCGTTGGGTGCGGCGCAGTCGCCGCTCGCCCTCCGGTGAGATCCCGATGGCGTTCTTCCGCCGGTCCTCGGGGTCGGGGGTGCGGGTGACCAGCCCGTCCTTCTGGAGGTCGTTGACGATCGCGACGATGTCCTTGGGGTCGATGCCGACGGTCCGACCGAGTTCCGCCTGGGAGACGGGGCCGAGTTCGGCGACCGCGGCGAGCACGGCGTGGTGCGTCATCCGCATGCCCTCGGCGGCGAGCGCCTCGGCGACGAGCCGGTGGCCGCGGGCGGCGGCGCGGCCCAGCAGCCAGCTGGGGAGGGTGCGGATACGGCTGGGGGCGTAGGGGGCGGGGCTGTCGGCCATGGGGGCACCGTACCCAGAAATCCATGGGTTCCACCAACGTAGGGATTCCCCACGAAAAACCATTGGCAACCCCAATGGCTTCTGCTTATCGTTGGGGCACCCAATGAAACCGGCCGCAGCGCGGCCCGTTCCCCCGGAGGTGACGGCCCGTGCGCCGTGTCCGATTCCATGCCTACGGCGGCCCCGAGGTCCTGCGCCTGGAGGAGGCCGAGGACCCGACCGCCGGCCCCGGCGAACTCCTCGTCCGCACCGAGGCGATCGGCGTCACCCTGCCGTCGGTGCGCCGGGTGCGCGGCGACGGCAAGGGCGGCGGCGATCCGCTGCCCGGCGTCATCGGCGGCGAGATCGCGGGCGAGGTCATCGCCCTGGGACCGGACGTCACCGGCTTCGCGGTCGGCGACCGGGTCACCTCGCTCACCCTCACCGGCTCCTACGGCGAACTCGCCCTCGCCCCCGCCTCCCTGGCCAGCCGCATCCCCGACGGCGCGAGCGCGGTACAGGCGGTGGCACTGGTGCGCAGCGGGCACGTCGCACTGGCCGCGCTCAGCACCGCCGCGCCGTCCGGCACCGAGTCCGTGCTGATCACCGGCGCGGCCAGCGGCACCGGGCACCTCGCCGTCCAACTGGCCAAGCTCCGGGGCGTACCGCGGGTGGTGGCCGCGGTCGGCTCGCCGGCCAAGGCGGAGTTCCTGTACCGACTGGGCGCGGACGAGGTGGTCACCTACGACCAGGAGTCCTGGGGCGAGCCGGTCGACATCGTGCTGGACGGGGTGGGCGGGGAGCTGCTGCCGCGCGCACTGGCCGCCCTCGCGCCCGGCGGACGGCTGATCTTCTTCAACTCCGGTGGCGGCACGGTCCCCGCGTACGAGTTGCTGGCCGGCGCGAAAACCATCACCGGGCTGACCATGCGGCGCTTCGCCACCGTCCACCGCGAGCGGTACGAGCGGCACCGGGCGGAGCTGTGGGAGCTGGCCGGCGCCGGCCGGCTGCGGGCCGTGGTCCACGCCGAACTGCCGTTGGCGGATGCCGCGCGGGCCCACGAGATCATCGAGGCTCGGGCCAACCTCGGGAAGGTGGTGCTGCGGCCGTGACGCGCCGGGAGGGCGTTCCGGCCGGGCACACCCGGTCGCCCCACCGGCCCCGGGCGGCGCACACGGCGCAGCGCCCCCGGCCCGGGAGAGTGAATTCGGGGCCGGGCGCGGAGAACCGACGCAGGCTCCTTGTCGCACCCCCCGCACGGCAGTAGCTTCCGTCGCATCTGCACATAGGACGTTGGATGTCCTGATGACCCGACCCGATGCCTCGAAGGGCAGGCCGGACCATGACGTCAGATCTCCGCGCGCACCCCCTCCCCCGCCGCAGACCCCGGCACCGCCGCGCCCCGGCAGCCGCCGCCGCGCTGACCGCCACCGCGCTCGCCGCCCTGGCCACCGCCCCCGCCCGGGCCGCCACCGACGCCCCCTCAAGCGGCTTCGAACAGCAGGTCCTCTTCAAGGCGGCCCACGAGAAGGGCTACTCCTGCTTCCGTATACCCGCCATCGTGCGGACCGTCCGGGGCACCCTCCTCGCCTTCGCCGAGGGTCGGGTGCACGACTGCGGGGACGCCGGCGACATCGACCTCGTCGTCAAGCGCTCCACCGACGGCGGCCGGACCTGGGGCCCCCTCCAGGTCGTCAACCACGGCGACGGGGACACCCACGGCAACCCGGCGCCCCTCGTGGACCGCCGCACCGGCCGGATCGTCCTCGCCGAGACCTACAACAAGGGCCGCGCCGACGGCCTCAGTTGCGACGTCCCCTGCGACCGCACCCCGCACCTCCAGTACAGCGACGACGACGGCGCCACCTGGTCCGCGCCCCGCGACCTGACCCGCAGCATCCGCCCCCGGCAGTGGAACTCCTGGTACGCCACCGGCCCGGTGCACGGCATCCAGCTCACCCGCGGGCGGCACGCCGGGCGCCTGGTCTTCGGCGTCAACGCCGAGAGCTACGCGGGCAACCGGATCACCGCCAACCACGCCGCCCTCGTGCACAGCGACGACGGCGGCACCACCTGGAAGGTGGGCGCGCTGGACAGCTGGCCGCTCGCACCGGACGGCACCTTCCGCCAGAAGCCGTCCGAGATGACGCTCCTGGAACGCGGCGACGGCTCGATCTACGTCAACGGCCGCGAACAGGACGGCACCGACCTCGGCAACCGCACCGCCGCGGTCAGCCGGGACGGCGGGGACTCCTTCGCCGCCCCGTTCCGCGCGATCCCCGACCTCTACGCCCCGATGGTGCAGGCGTCGGCGCTGCGCCTGCCGCGCTCGTCGGCCGCCGGCGGCCGCAGCCGCACCCTGCTCGCCGCCCCCGCCGACCCCGACCGCCGCCGCTCCATGACCATCCGCTCCTCCTACGACGAGGGCCGCACCTGGGAGGGCGTGGACCGCGGCGCCCGGGTCACCGCCGACTGGTCCGGCTACTCCGACCTGGTCGCCGTCTCCCCCACCGTCACCGGCCTGCTCTACGAGGGCGGTGCCGCCGACGCCCGGGACGAGATCCGCTTCGCGCGCTTCACCGAGCGGTGGCTCGGCCCGCGCCGCGGCCCGGATCCGACCACCCCCGACCTGGCCCGCGGCGCCCGGCCCGCCCTGGTCCTCGGCGGCGCCGAGCTCACCGACGGCCCCTTCGGCCACGCGCTCGCCTTCGACGGCACCGACGACGCCGTGCGCCTCCCCTACCGGGACTCCCTCCCGCTGGGCGGCGGGGACTTCACCTGCACCCTGTGGTTCCGCTACCGCGCCACCACCGGCGAACAGCCGCTGCTGTGGATGGGCGGGGTGGGCAGCCGCTCCCCGCAGGTCGCGATCGAGGGCGACCCCGCGCACGGCCGGATCACCGCGCACCTCACGGCCGTGGACGGCGCCCGGCCGCCGGCCACCGCCCAGGTGACCGGCGCCGGCGCCTACAACGACGGGAACTGGCACCACGTCGCGTTCCGCCGCGTCGGCGGCCGGCTGCTGCTGACCGTGGACGGCACCGCGACCACGCGCGCCGCCGACGTCCCCGGCTCGGTCAGCCGGACCACCACGTTCGGCGTGCACCTGGGCCAGCGGCCGGACGGCCGGGCGCAGTTCACCGGTGCGCTGGCCCAGGTCCGCGTCTACCGCCGGGCCCTGACCGACGCCGAACTCTCCCGGGTGCGCGTCGGCGGCAACTCGGTGGCCGGCCCGCTGGTGCTCGGGCTCCCGCTGGACCGGGTGGACGGCGGCCGCTGACCGGACCGGTCGGGTCCGGAGCCACCGGGCCCGACCACCGGCTGCCCGTCGGCGTCCGGCTGCGCCGCATACCGCTTGGCCAGCACCGCACACACCATCAGCTGCATCTGGTGGAACACCATCAGCGGCAGCACCGCCAGCCCCGCCTGGGCGCCGAAGAGGACGCTTGCCATCGGGAGCCCGGCGGCCAGGCTCTTCTTGGAGCCGGCGAAGGTGATCGCGATCCGGTCGGCACGCGGGAAGCCCAGCTTCTTCGAGCCGTACGAGGTGGCCGTCAGCATGACCGCCAGCAGCACCGCCTCCACACCCAGCAGGCACAGCAGCCGCAGCGGGGAGACCTGGTGCCAGATGCCCTGCACCATGCCGGCGCTGAACGCGGCGTAGACGACCAGCAGGATCGAGCCGCGGTCGACGTAGCCGAGGACCTTCTTGTGCCGGGTGAGGAACCCGCCGACCCAGCGCCGCAGCAGCTGCCCGGCGAGGAACGGGAGCAGCAGTTGGCAGACGATCGACACCAGGGAGTGCGCGGAGAAGCCGCCGCCGCCGTTGCCGGGCAGCACCAGTCCCGCCAGCAGCGGGGTGAGGACGATGCCCACGATGCTGGAGAACGAGCCGGCGCAGATCGCCGCCGCCACGTTGCCGCGGGCGATGGAGGTGAAGGCGATGGAGGACTGGACCGTCGACGGCACCAGGCACAGGAACAGCAGGCCGGTGTACAGGGCGGGCGGGAGCACGAGGGGAACCAGGCCGCGGGCGGCCAGGCCGAGCACCGGGAAGACCAGGAACGTGCAGGCCAGGGTGGTCAGGTGGAGGCGCCAGTGGCGCAGCCCGTCCATCGCCTCCCGGGTGGAGAGCCGGGCCCCGTAGAGGAAGAACAGCAGGGCGACGGCCCCGGTGGAGGCGCCGTCCGCGACGGTGGCGGCGGCGCCGCGGGCCGGCAGCAGGGCGGCGAGCCCGACCGTGCCGAGCAACGCGAGGATGTAACCGTCCACGGGGAGCCAGGAGGGCAGGCGGAACACAGGGCGGCGCATGGTCTCTCTTCGGGTTCGACGGCTCACGGACGGTGGCATGGACGGTGCCCTCTCCAGACTGCCGGGCGGAACGGCGATCGGGAACCCCTCTTACTGTGGTGACTGTCATCATGAAGAGCGATAACCCGCAGATGAGGAGGGGTCGTCCGTGTTCGAGCCGGCGCAGCTGCGCACCTTCCTGGCCGTGGCGCAGACGCTGAGTTTCACCCAGGCCGCGCACCGGCTGGGGCTGCGCCAGTCCACGGTGAGCCAGCACGTGCGGAAGCTGGAGGAGGCCGCCGGGCGGCGGCTGTTCGCGCGGGACACCCATGCCGTGGAGCTCACCGAGGACGGCGAGGCGATGCTCGGTTTCGCGCGCACCATCCTGGAGGCCAACGAACGGGCGGCGAGCTTCTTCGCCGGGACCCGGCTGCGCGGGCGGCTGCGCTTCGGCGCGTCCGAGGACTTCGTGCTGACGCGGATGCCGGAGGTGCTGGAGGGGTTCCGGCGGGACCACCCGGAGGTGGACCTGGAGCTGACCGTGGAACTGTCCGGCACCCTGCACGAGTTGCTGGCGGCCGGCCGGCTCGATCTCGTCCTCGCCAAACGGCGGCCGGAGGGACGGCAGGGGCGGCTGGTGTGGCGGGACCGGCTGGTGTGGGTGGGGGGCGAGCGGCTGCGGTTGGATCCGCAGCGGCCGGTTCCGCTGGTCGTTTTCCCGCCACCCGCGGTGACCCGGGCGCGGGCCCTGGAGGCACTGGAGCGGCAGGGCCGGGAATGGCGGATCGCCTGCACCAGCGGAAGCCTGAACGGGCTGATCGCGGCGACCCGGGCGGGGCTGGGCGTGATGGCGCACACGCTCGGGATGATCCCGCCGGGCCTGGTGCGGATACCGTCCCGGGCCGGGCTGCCGGAGCTGGGCGGGGTGGACTTCGCGCTGCTGCACGGGG
This sequence comes from Streptomyces sp. CB02959, assembly GCF_002803155.1. Lineage (GTDB taxonomy): Bacteria > Actinomycetota > Actinomycetes > Streptomycetales > Streptomycetaceae > Streptomyces. The sequence continues at coordinate 194,822 of NZ_NNBP01000017.1, read as the reverse complement.
AGCGGACGGGGGCGGCGCGCGGCCCGGCGGAGGCGCTGGCCGAGGCGATCCTGGCGGGCGGCGACCGGCTGCACCTCCCGTAGGCGCCCCGGTTCCAGGGCCGGTCCGGCGGATCCCGGCCGGGACCGGGGGTGGAATCCGCCGTCTTATCCGGTCTCGTCACCCCTCCCCGGACGGCACCGGCGGGGCGTACGGCGCCTGACCGGGATCTCCCGGGAACCTCCAGCGGATCGTCGCAGCACCTCGGAATATCCCTCCGACGTGCTCTGACGTGGTGACGGATGCAGAGATTCGGTGCAGATCCGGTCCCGGCACGGTGTTCGTCCGAGCACGTATCGACTGGATAATGTCCGCGGTTACCCCAAGTAACCCGATTTCCCGGCCTGGCCGGTTCCGGATGCCCCGGCGCCGCGGCGTGGTACCGCACTCCCGCCCGTCTTCCCCGTGGGGTACGGTCGCGGCCTTGTGAGGAGCACCACGAGGAGCTGGGTCATTGCGCGAGTTCACCGTCCCCCCATTGGCGACCGCGCCCCGGGTCGGCGGGCTGGCCGACTCGGTGTACGACCACGCGGAATCCGACCCCGGACGGACCTCGCTGGCACGTAAGGACGCCGCCGGGCAGTGGCGGAACGTCACCGCCGGGCAGTTCCGCGACGAGGTCCTCGGGCTCGCCAAGGGCCTCCTCGCACAGGGCGTCCGGTTCGGCGACCGGGTCGGCATCATGTCCCGCACCCGCTACGAGTGGACGCTCTTCGACTACGCACTGTGGTCGATCGGAGCCCAGTCCGTCCCGCTGTACCCCACTTCGTCGGCGGAGCAGGTCTTCTGGATGCTGCACAACGCCGAGGTGTCGGCCTGCCTGGTGGAGCACGAGGACCACGCGATGACCGTCGGCTCGGTCATCGGCAGGCTCCCCCAGCTGCGGAAACTGTGGCAGCTGGACGCCGACCCGGTGGCCGAACTGACCGCGGCCGGCGCGCACATCGACGACGAGGTGGTGCACCGGCACCGGATGGCGGTCACCCCGGAAGCCGTCGCGACGATCATCTACACCTCGGGCACCACCGGCCGCCCCAAGGGCTGCGTGATCACCCACGCCAACTTCATGGCCGAGGCCGACAACATCGTGCTCCGGTACAACAAGGTCTTCCGCTCCAAGCCCGGCGACGAGGCGTCGACCCTGCTCTTCCTGCCGCTGGCGCACGTCTTCGGCCGGATGGTGCAGGTCGCGGCGGTCCGCGGCCGGGTCAAGCTCGGCCACCAGCCGGAGCTCTCGGCCCGTGCGCTCCTCCCGGACCTCCAGGCGTTCCGCCCCACCTTCATCCTGGCGGTGCCGTACATCTTCGAGAAGGTGTTCGCGGGGGCCCGGCGGCGGGCGGAGGCCGACGGCAAGGCCGGCCCGTTCGACAAGGCGGTCGAGGTCGCGGTCCGCTACGCGGAGGCACAGGAACACAAGGCGTTCGGCACCGCCTCCGGCCCCGGCGCCGCGCTGCGCATGCAGCACCAGCTGTTCGACAAGCTGGTCTACAGCAAGGTCCGCGAGGCGATGGGCGGCCGGGTGCGGCACGCCATGTCCGGCGGCTCGGCCATGGAACGCCGGCTGGGCCTGTTCTTCGCCGGCGCCGGCGTGCGGATCTTCGAGGGCTACGGCCTGACGGAGAGCACCGCGGCCGCCGCCGCGAACCCCCCGGAGCGGACCCGCTTCGGCACCGTCGGCACCCCGGTCCCCGGCACCACCGTCCACATCGCCGAGGACGGCGAGATCTGGCTCTACGGGGGCCAGATCTTCCAGGGCTACCACAACGACACCAAGGCCACCGACGCGGTGCTGCACGACGGCTGGTTCGCCACCGGGGACCTCGGCTCGGTGGACGAGGACGGCTATCTGACGATCACCGGCCGGAAGAAGGAAATCCTGGTCACCTCGGGTGGCAAGTCGGTCTCGCCGGTGCCGCTGGAGGAGCGGGTGCGGGCGCATCCGCTGGTCGCCCAGTGCATCGTCGTGGGCAACGACCGGCCGTTCATCTCGGCGCTGGTCACCCTGGACCCGGAGGCGATAGCCCACTGGCTGGCGATGCGCGGCAAGCCGGAGATGCCGCCGCGCGACCTGGTGCGCGACCCCGATCTGGAGACCGAGATCCGGCGTGCCGTGGTCGCCGCGAACACCCTGGTCTCGCAGGCCGAGTCGATCCGCACGTTCCGGATACTGGCCAACCAGTTCACCGAGGAGCAGGGCCTGCTGACGCCCTCGCTGAAGCTCAAGCGCAAGGCGATCGAGACGGCATACGCGGCGGAGGTGGACGCGCTGTACCGGGGGTGAGCGGGCGCCTCCGGCACCGTCGACCGGGCGGTTGAGCGGGCGATTTCGTCGGCGTGCGCGGGAATGTCCGGGGGCGGATGATCGTTCTCCCTACCGAACACGAAAACCGACGTAAGGATCGAATCCCCCGTGAGCACGGTTCCGTCCATCACGCTCAACAACGACGTCACGATGCCCCAGCTCGGTTTCGGTGTCTGGCAGATCCCCGACGACGAGGCGTTCGCCTCCGTCGGCCACGCCCTTGAGGCCGGGTACCGCAGCATCGACACCGCGGCGATCTACGGCAACGAAGAAGGCACCGGCAAGGCCCTGGCCTCCTCCGGCATCGCACGCGAGGAACTCTTCGTCACCACCAAGCTCTGGAACTCCGAGCAGGGCTACGACTCCACCCTCCGCGCGTTCGACGCCTCGCTCGCCAAGCTCGGGCTGGACTACGTCGACCTGTACCTCATCCACTGGCCGCTGCCGTCCCGCGACACCTACGTCGACACGTACAAGGCGCTGGAGAAGATCTCCGCGGAGGGCCGCGCCAAGGCCATCGGCGTCTCCAACTTCCTCCCCGCCCACCTGGAGCGGCTGCTCGGCGAGACCTCCGTCGTCCCGGCGGTCAACCAGATCGAGCTGCACCCGCAGTTCCAGCAGGCCGAGTCCCGCGCCTTCCACGCCCGGCACGGCATCGCGACCGAAGCCTGGTCGCCGCTGGGCCAGGGCCGGGGCCTGCTGGAGGACGCCACGATCGCCAAGATCGCCGAGAAGCACGGCAAGACCCCGGCCCAGGTGGTCCTGCGCTGGCACCTCCAGCTCGGCAACGTGGTCATCCCCAAGTCCGCCACCCCGTCGCGGATCCGGGAGAACTTCGACGTCTTCGGCTTCGAGCTGGACGGCGCCGACCTGGCGGCGCTGGCCGGCCTGGACTCCGGCAACCGCCTCGGCCCCGACCCGGCCGAGTTCGACGTGGCCTGAAGCCCAGGCCCCGCTCGCGCACCGCGGAGCGCACGAGGTACGGCGGCGCCGTCCGTCCCGTCCGGGGCAGGCGGCGCCGTCGCGCGTCCGCGGTCCCGGGTGGTGGTCGGCGGGAGGAAGCGGCGGCGTGAGCTGCCCGGACGCCGCCCCGAGTGGCGGGTGCGGCGGGTGGCGGCAAATGTGGAGAGGGGGCGGCCGCAGCACGACCGGCCGCCGGGGGCTGCCGCTGGGCAGCTGAAACTCCGCGCCGAGGAGGCACCGATGCCCGACGTCACCACTCCCTACGCACCCGGGACACCCTGCTGGGTCGACCTGGCGGCCCCCGACCAGAAGGCCGCCATCGACTTCTACTCCGAGCTCCTCGGCTGGCGGGGGGAGGTCGGCCCTCCGGAGACCGGCGGTTACGCGGTCTGCCAACTGAACGGCAAGCCGGTGGCCGGCATCATGGCCGCGGTCGCGATGGGCGACCAGCCCGCCCCGCCGACCGTCTGGACCACCTACCTGGCCAGCGCCGACGCGGAGGCCAGCCAGCGGTCGGTGGAGTCCGCCGGCGGCACCGTGCTGATGCCCGCCATGGACGTGATGTCGTTGGGCCGGATGTTCATCGCCGCCGACCCCACCGGAGCGGTCTTCGGCGTCTGGCAGGCGGTCGACTTCCCCGGTGCCGGTGTCGTCAACGAGACCGGCGCGCTGATCTGGAACGAGCTCAACACCTCCGACCGGTCTGCCGCCTCCGCCTTCTACCGCGCGGCCTTCGGCATCGAATCCGCCACGTTGGAGGGCATGGCGCACTACTACGCGCTCCAGGTGGGCGGGGGCGCCGTGGGCGGCATGCAGCCGATGCCGGAACACCTGCCGGCCGATACGCCCTCGCACTGGCTGACGTACTTCGCGGTGGCGGACCCGGACGCGGCGGTCGCCAAGGTCGCCGCGGCCGGCGGCAACGCGATCATGGAGCCGTTCGACATGGTCGCCGGCCGGATGGCCGTACTCACCGACCCGCAGGGCGCGGTCTTCGCGCTGATCCGCCCGAAGCCGATGGAGTGAGCGGAACCGGTGGCCCCGCCTCCACCGGCACCTCGCCGATGGAGGCGGGGCCACCGGATGCCGTCGCGCCGTCCCGGCCCTCGCACGCGGCGGGGGCCGGGACGGAACGGCGGCGCGAACCTCACACGCCGCCGACGCCGACGCCTTCGTTGCCGTTGGGGCCGACGCCGCCGACCCCGACGGTGCCTCTGGCGTCCACGCCGCCGACACCGACGCCGTGGTCACGGATGCCGACACCGCCGACCCCGACGCCTCGGCCGCCGCCGTCGCCGCCTTGCGCGTGCTGGGTGACGGCCGCAGGAGGCCGTTCACGGGCCCGCTCCGGCGCTCGGTCAGGCGGGCTCGACGAGTGCCTCCACGCCGTCGAGGACGCGTGCCAGGGCGAAGTCCAGAGGGTCGGCGGGGTCGGGGGCGAAGGCGCCGGCGTCGATGGCACGGGTGAGGTGCGGGAACCGTTCCGCATGGCGGGTGATCAGCTCGCCGGTGAGGCGGTTCCACTCCTGGTCGTGCTGCTGGTCGAAGTCGACCTGTTCCTGGGCCACGGTGCGGACCAGGCCGGCGACCAGGACGAAGATCCGGTGCTGTTGGGCGGCGGGCAGTCCGGTGGGTTCGAGGGCGGCGAACGCGGCGTCCAGCCAGCCGAGTTGGTTCGGCCCCATGGCCTGTCGGCGCAGTGCGGTGGCGGCCAGCAGCCAGGGGTGCGCGCGGTGCACCTGCTGGGACAGGCGGGCCCACCGGGTGATGCGGGGCCGCCAGCCGCCCGCGACCGTGGAGAGGTCCGGAACCTGGGCGAGGACGGACTCGATCATGAGCTCGACGAGTTCGGTCTTGCCGGGCACGTAGCGGTAGAGCGCCATCGCGGAGAGGTCGAAGGTGGCGGCGACCTTGCTCATGGAGACCGCGGCCAGGCCCTCGGCGTCCGCGAGGGCCACCGCGGCCTCGGCGATCCGCGGGGGCGTCAGGCTCGGCTTCGGCCCGCGGGTCGGCCGGCCCTGCTCGCCCCACAGCAGCGCGACGCCCGCGCGCAGGTCGCGGGCCTTGTCCTTGGCCATCTCGACTGTCCTCCTCGTCCCGGTCGGCGGGCCTGTTGACGCGCCCAAGAACTGTATATACCTTAAACGCATCTGCTGACGCGCTAAACAGTTTAGGGGATCAACCATGCTTGTCGCCGTCGCCGCCACCGTCGCCGCCCTTGCCGCCCCCCTCGCCGGCCTGCTGGGCCACCGGCAGCTCAAGCGCACCGCGAACGCCGGGAAGATCCGCATCACCGGCCCGAACGGCATCGACGAGGCGGGGTTCGTGCGGATCGGCGGCATCGACCAGTGGGTCTCGATCCGCGGCGAGGACCTCGCCAATCCGGTGGTCCTGGAGATCCTGGGCGGTCCGGGCGCGTCCAACCTGGTGTTCCTGCCGCGCACCCACGTCTGGGAGAAGCACTTCACGCTCGTGCGCTGGGACATGCGCGGCGCCGGCTTCACCTTCGCCGCCGGCGGCCCCGACGGGCAGGGCGAACTCAGCCTCGAACGGCTCCACCGCGATGCGCTGGAGGTCACCGAGTACGTCCGGACCCGGCTCGGCGTGCCGAAGGTGCTGCTGGTCGCCAACTCCTTCGGCACCGTGCTCGGCCTGCGCCTGGCGCGCAGCCACCCCGAGCTGTACTCCGGCTACGTCGGCACCGACCAGAACGTCATCGACGGCGGTCGCGAGCGCTCCGCGTACGACGCCGTGGTGGACCGGCTGCGGACGGCGGGGAAGCGGAAGGAGCTGGCCGCCGCGCTGGCGATGGGCGCCGACCGGACGGCCTGGACGGTCCGGCAGGTCGCCGAGTTCAACAAGCTGGTCCTCACCAGCGACCCGCTGTCCTACGACACCATGAAGACCGTCGTGATCCGCTCGCTGTGGTTCTCGCCCCTGCACACCCTGCGCGGTCTGCGGACGTACCTGGCGGCCATGAACTTCTCCGAGCGGCTCCAGCTGCAGGCCGCGACCGTCGACGAACGCGCCGAGGGGACCGCGTTCGCGATCCCGTTCTTCCTCTTCCAGGGCGACGGCGACGTGCTGACCCCGCCGGGGCCCGCCCGCCGGTTGTTCGACGACGTCAGCGCCCCCCACAAGGAGTTCGCACTGATCCGCGACGCCAGCCACTTCGCCGGGTTCCGGCACCCGGACCAGTTCCTCGACCTGATGCTCACCAAGGTCCGCCCGGCGATCGCCGCTCCGCCACCGGCCGCGTGACGGCCGCGCGGCGCCAGTCGCCGGCTACGGCTCCTGCGCGCGGGCGGTGTGCACGGTCTGCGCGGAGAGCAGGAAGACGTCCGGGCGGCGGGTGATGCCGGCGGGGTCGTGGGGGTCGGTGAGTCGGGTGAGGGTGCTGACGTCGCCGGGGTCCAGTTGGTCGGCGTAGTGCTCGGTGGCGCGGCTGAGATTGGCCTGGATGTAGTGCCGGACATCGTCGGCGAGCGGCGCCGGCAGGTCCAGCAGGAAGCTGCGGGTGCGCGGCGTGCGCAGACCGGCGTTGGCCAGGAAGGCGGGCCAGTCCTCCAGTGTGTCGGTGACGTCGGGCAGGGCGGCCCGCATGTCGGTGAACCACTTCTCGGCGGCCGCGTCCAGCCGGGCCTGGAGTCCGGGGCGGCCGATGCCGATGTCGCGCGGCAGGAACCGCGGGGCGAGGCCGCCTTCGCAGACCGCGAGCAGTCCGCCGGGCCGCAGGTGGCCGGCGAGCGCGGCCACCGCACCGCGCTGGTCCCCGACGTGGTGCAGTGCCTTGCTCGACCAGATGAGGTCGGCGCCGCCGAGCGGATCGAGGCCGTGCGGGACCTCGGCACAGTGGGTGTGGATCCGGTCGGCCAGCCCGAGCCGCCCGGCTCGGGCGCGGGCCCGGGCCAGCAGGGCCTCGGTGGCGTCCACCGCGCACACCTCGGCGTCCGGGAAGGCCCGTGCCAGCAGGCAGCTGACGACGCCGGGGCCGCTGCCGACGTCCAGGATGCGGCGGACGGCCACCGTGCCGGCCGGGTCGCCGTCGGGGGCGAGCAGTGCGCGGAGCCAGGCGGCGGCCTGCTCGTAGAGCGGTGTCTGGATGTCGGCGCCCCGTTCGAGGTGCGGGCCGAGCACTTCCCAGTCGATGGCCGCGCCGTCCTGGCCGGCGGCACGGTGCTGGTGCCCGGGTACGGGGTGGTCGTGACTGCTCATGGCATCGAGCCTCCGTTACGGGGTGGGCTCCGGCAAACGGCCGCGGCCGCTCCGGCGGTCCGGCCGCGGCCCCTGGTACCGGCCGGGGCCGGGGCCACCGTAGGGTCTTGGCCTGTGGGTACTCCGGGATGGATGCCGCCGACGGAGACCGAGCGGCGGCTGTACGAGGCAACGGCACGTGGGGACGGGGACGGACAGGTCGCGGCGATCGCCGGTGAGGATCTGTATCTGGCGGTGCCGCAGCAGGGGCAGGAGCCACTGCCGGTCTACGACGATCCGGTGGCGGGCGGTAAGTGCATTCCCGTGCTGACGCGCGGCATGCTGCCGCCCTGGGAGCCGCAGCGGTTTTTCGACCGGGTCTCGGTCGAGGAGCTGGCCCAGGACTGGCCGAACGACAAGTGGCGGCTGGCGGTCAACCCGGGCACTCCGTTCGCCTCGTACCTGTTCGCGACGCCCGCCCACCGCGCCGGCTGGCTGCGGATGCGGGCGCAGCTGGGGGTGCGGCCGGGCGGGCTGCTGGTCACCCACTACGGCGGGCCGCTGCACGGTCCGGTGGCGCAGGGGCTGGCCTGCGGGGCACCGCTCGCGGTGCACCACAGCGTGCCCTGGAACGAGTTGGGGACGGCGTTCCTGGACTACTCGACGGACGCGGAGACGCTGCGCGCGCAGTGGTCGGTGGCCGATCCGACGAGCTGGCAGCAGCGGTTCGACCAGTTGCTCGGCGGGCGGTTCGTACCGGCCGAGACCGAGGCGGCGCTGCGCGCCCGCGCCGGGGCGCCCGGTCCGGGGGCCACCGGGGACGCACCGGCCGACGGTGCCGCGGCGCCCGCGGTCCCGGAGCTGGTGGACCGGTACGAGGAGCGGTTCCGGACGGACGGGCTGCTGCCGGCCGGGGGCCGGGTGGGGTCGCTGGCCGCGCTGGACCTGGTGCACGCGGTGGGCCTGGTCCGCTGGGGCCTGGGCGCGCGGCTGTGCGCGCCGCCGCAGGCCGAGCAGGCGGTGACGCGGGTGGCGGGCCGGGCCGCGGAGGTCTACGGCTCGTGGGAGGAGTTCGCCGCCGGCTATGCGCTCGGGCGGGCGCTGGCGTTCGACGGCGGCTGGTTCGGGCCGGCGTACGCCGAGGCGGTGCACCTCCACCGGGCGCTGACGCAGGATCCGGCGTCCCCGTGGCGGGTCCTGCCGTTCGGCTGACGGGCCACGGCGGCGCCCGCCGGGTGCCCGGGCGGCCCGCGCCTCGCCTGCGGTCGCCGCGCCGGGGCATGATGCAGGACCGGGGACCGGGACGATGCCGGACCAGTACGACACAGAGGACGGAAGCGACATGGGCGGGAGCGGTATGGGGTGCGTCGCGCGGCTGCGGACCGGGGCGGCGGGGGTCCGGCATGGGGGCTGAGACCGCACCGTCGACGGCCCCGGTGCGGACCGGGCCGGAGCGCCCGGCCGGCCGGTCGCGCTGGCGGCGGTACCGCACGGCGCTGCGCCGGACGCCGCTGTCCGTCTGGCACGACGACGTCACGGACTACGCGGCGAGCCTGACGTACTACTCGGTGCTGGCGCTGCTGCCGTCGGCGATCCTCACCATCTCGCTGATCGGGCTGGCCGATCCGGCCGGTACCGAGCAGTTGATCAACCGGCTCAGCTCGATCGCCCCGGCCGAGTCGGGGGTGACGGTCCGGCACGCGCTGGTGGTGATGGCGCACCAGCGCACTGCCGCCTGGGTGGTGGTGGGCGGTGCGGCGGTCAGTGCGCTGTGGTCGTCGTGCAGTTATCTGGCGGTGTTCCGGAGGGCGCTGCACGCGATGCACCGGACGAAGGACGACCGGCCGCCGTGGCGGAAGGCGCCGCGGATCATCGTGACCGCGCTGCTGCTGATGGCGCTGCTGATCTGCAGTGCGGTGGCGCTGCTGGTGAGCGGTCCGGTGGCGACCGCGCTGGGCCGGGCGCTGGGGCTCGGCGAGGCGGGCGAGACGCTGTGGAACGTGCTCCAGTGGCCGCTGCTGCTGGTGCTGGCGACCGTGCTGGCGATGGTGCTGTTCCGGTCCGGGCCGCCGCATTTCCGCGGGGTGCGGCGGGCCGGGCCGGGCGGGGTGCTGGCGGTGCTGCTGTGGCTGGTGTCGTCGGCGGGCTTCGCGTTCTACGCGTCGTACGTCGGCACCTTCAACCGGCTGTACGGGTCGCTGGCCGGGCCGGTGGTGTTCCTGATCTGGCTGTGGTTCTCCAACCTGTCGCTGCTGTCCGGTGCGCAGTTCAACGTGGAGCTGGCGCGGGCCGGGCGGGTCGTCCGGCCGCGCCGCCCGAGCTGACCGCGGCCGTTCAGCGGGCGCCGTGGCCCGCGGCGATCTCCTCGATGCGGCGGGCCAGGCCAAAGTCGAGGTGGGTGATCCGGCCGCCGATGCTGTGGGTGTTGACCGCGACGGCGAGCCGGTTGTAGCCGAGCGTCAGATCGGCGTGGTGGCCCAACTCCTCCTGGATCTGGGCGATGTGGATGACCATCGCGGCGGCCTGGAAGTGCCGGTCGAAGCGGTAGCTGCGGTTCAGCAGCTCGCTCTCGACCGTCCAGCCGGGGAGGTCGAGGAGGCGGTCCTCGATCTCCGCGTCGCCGAGTGGTTCCACCTGCGCGTTCATAACGCCTCCCGCCGTGTGCCGGTCACCGCCGCTGGGGTTGCGGCAGTTCCAGCCTGGCACGCCGGGGGCGGTTCCGCGTCCGGCCGGCGGGAACGGACGGGGCGGCCGGTGCGCCGCCGGCCGCCGTCGAACCGAGAAGTTACCACCGGTAATGCCTGGCAGGTCGGCTACCGTCGCCCCCATGACGACTGCCACGGCGTCCGCGCCGGAAACCACGGGTGTGGGCACCCTGTTGCGGGAATGGCGCGACCGGCGCCGGATCAGCCAGCTGGAGCTGGCACTGCGCGCCGACTCCTCGGCCCGCCACATCAGCTTCGTCGAGACCGGCCGCTCCCGCCCGAGCCAGGAGATGGTGCTGCGGCTGGCCGAACACCTCGACGTACCGGTCCGTGAACGCAACGCCCTGCTGATCGCGGCCGGTTACGCCCCCGCCTTCCCGGAGACCCCGTTGGACGACCCGTCGATGTCCGCGCTCCGGGCCGGCATGGAGAGGCTGCTGGCCGGCTACGACCCGTACCCCGCCCTGGTGGTCGACGGGATGTACCACGTACAGGCGACCAACCAGGGCCTCGGCGTGCTGCTGGACGGCGTCGACCCGGAACTCCTCCACCCGCCGGTCAACGCCCTGCGGCTCACCCTCCACCCGCGCGGTATGGCCCCCCGCATCCGCAACTTCCCGGAGTGGCGGGAGCACCTCTTCGCCCAGCTGGACCGGCAGTTGGCGCTGATGCGGTCGGCCCCGCTGCGCGCGCTGCACGACGAGCTCCGCTCCTACCCGCTGCCGGACCGCGAGCGGGAGGCCCCGGCCGCGGGCGAACACCCGCCGTTCGCCCTGCCGCTGGTGATCGAGCACCGCGGCACGGTGTTGTCCTTCCTCTCCACCATCGCCACCTTCAACACACCGATGGACGTGACCGTCTCGGAGCTGGCGCTGGAGGCGTTCCTGCCCGCCGACCCCGAAACGGCCGCGTATCTGCGGAAAGTGGCCGGGTAGGGGCGTTTCAGGCCGCCGGTACGCGGTCCAGGAAGCCCAGCACCGACACGATCCGGCCATCCTCGGCCAGTCGCACCACATCGAACCCGGCGACCGGCGCCGACCCGTCCGGCGCGACCAGCTCCCAGCCGAACCGCGCGATGTCGTGGTGCCCGTCCACCGCGCCCAGCGGCCGGAACACGAAGCCCGGGAACTGCTGCTGCGCCCCGGCGATCAACGCCGCGAGCCCGTCGTGCCCGGCGACGTCGGCGAGCGGGTCGGTGTAGGTGGCCCCCTCGGCGAAGGCCGCGGCGACGGCCTTGTCCCGCGCGCCGTCCTCGGTGGCGTTCCATGCCGCCAGGTACCGCTCGGCGGCGGCCGCGTGGTCGATGGCCTGCCCGGTGGCGCCCTGCTGCACGTTCTGCGACATCTCGAACTCCTGGTGGTATCCGTCGGGTGTCCGGTCCGACTCCGGATCACGTCCGGTGCCGATCCGGCCGGCACATGGCTGACGAGGTGTCAGCACCGGTTCACGGGCCGGAGTGCGCCGGTCCGTGAACCGATGCCTCGACTCTGCCGGAGCGGCGGGCGCGGGTCGATTACGTGCAAGGTAATGGGGATGCGCCGACTCGGCCCGCTCCCTTGCAGGTCAAACGGCCTGCGCCTTGACGGGACCGCCATTTGGGAGCCAAGGAGGGAGCCATCCATGGGAATTACGTGCCGGTGGACGCCCCCTGATCGTCGTTGCGGTCCGACTCGAAGACAGCGTCCATGGCTTCGGCTCCCTCCGCGATGACGGGGCGGAGTTGCTTGCGGTAGAAGCGCTCGGTCGTCGCGGTGGTGCTGTGGCCAACCAGCTTGGCGATGACCTCGATCGGTACGCCGGTATCCGACAGCAGTGAGACGAAGCTCGTACGAAGCTCGCGCGTCGTCCATTCCTGAGGTTCATGAAATTCAGCTTCCGGATGCTTAAGTCCAGCTTCCTTCAGCAGGGAACGCAGGTTCTTCCGGACATTCGTCGAGCTCCTCTGCCCTCCACCGGGACCCGGAAAAACCAAACCTTGCATGCTCCATTCGGCGCCCGCTTCCTGAAATTCCGCCTGTTGGCGCGCCCGGTAGTCCTCCAAGACCTTGGCCGCCTGCAGCGGCATCGCAAGCGAGCGTCGGCTCAACCGCGTCTTAGTCTCGCCATCCCTTCGCACTGAACGCCATACGTCGACATGCGACCGCCCATCTTCACCGACCTTCGTGTGAACGTGATTCCAAGCCAGAGCCCTTTCTTCCTCCGTCCTAATTCCAACTAGCAAGGCCAGTACCACATAGGCGTGGATCCAGCTTCCCTGACGCGTCGAAAGCAAGGCTTGCGCCTGCAGCAGACTGAGCGACTTACTGGGCCGCCCATCCTGCCCATCAGGCAAGTCGACGAACTCAGCTACGTTCACCCCGACCCGCCCGCGCCGCTGAGCGTGAGCGATTGAGCGTCGCAGAATCCACAGAACTCGACGGAGGCTCTCGCGCGAGAGAGTCTCAGCCCTGACGTCCAGCCAGTCGTCCACGTCATCCGCCTCAAGCTCATGCAACTTCGCCTTCCCCAAAGCGGCAATCACATGGTTCTTGGCAAGGCTGGTATACGCCTTAACGCTGGAAGCTTCCCGTCCTTTCAATCCACGAGAGAGCCAGTCGGTCACTGCCTGCTCTACCGTATACGCGGCGGAAGTCTTTACCCCATTTTCAAGCTCGCGACGCTTCTCGCGCAGCTTTGCTCGCACTTCGGTTTTGGTCTTCCCTGACACCTTCGATCGATTCCTTTTACCGGCAGGTGTATAGCCGAGTGAAATCGCCCCGATGTAGCGGTTCTTGGACTTGTCCCAGTAGATGGAGTCGTCGCCGTTTCCTGCCCGGCCACGCTTCTCTTCGGTCATGCAGCTGTCTCCTTCAGGAACTCAACGAGGCCACGCCCCGGCGGGGCGTGGCCTCGTTTGGCTCATCGTGCTTTCAGTCGGAAGCTTCGGATTCACGCATCAGCAGGGCGACGTAGTCGTCGATGTACTGGAGCGGCACGAGTCGGCGCCGGCCGATGCGGACGGTGCGGAGTCGGCCAAGCCGGATCTCCTCGCACGCCGTTGAGCGTCCGATTCCGCACAGCCTGGCGGCTTCCTTGATCTCGTAGAGGCGCGGCTGCACAAGCTCAGCAGCGGTAGCCATGGACGCGACCCTTCTGTTTGACCGCGGGGCTCTCCGCCCCCTTCTGGGAAGTCCGCTACATCCGCTACATCCGCTACACCGCAGGTCAGGGGCCTGTTTTGTGTAGCGGATTCGTGGGATGTAGCGGATAGGTTCCGCTACGCGGTGCGGGCGACGGTCAAGTGGGGTGTGGCGGAGCTATCCGCTACACGGCTCGTATCCGCTACATCGAAACCGTCTGTGACCTGGGGTGTAGCGGATGTAGCGGATGTAGCGGACGTGGGGGAAGGGGGCGGGCAGTAGCGCAGCCACGCGTCGGCGAGGTCTTCCGCGTAGTAGCCCTTGGGGACGCCGCTGGAGGTGCGGATGGAGCGGGGTTTGATGGGCTTGTTGTCGGAGGTGACGTAGTCGCCGAGCATCTTCGCCAGGCCGCGGCTTGTCAGGGGGCGGCCGTTCATGTCGCCCCAGGGTGCGTCCTCCAGGGCGTGGAGGATCGCGAGGATGGCGGCGGTGGGCATGCGGTCGGTTCCGCGGAGGACGTGGTCGCGGAGGTCGGTGAGCAGCCGGACGCCGATGGAAGCAGCGTCGTCGTCCTTGGCAGCTGCGACCAGCTCGACGCAGGCGGCGCGGGCCCGCTCCGGCCAGGTGCCGCCGGCCGCCTCGGCGACGGCGAGGAGGGGCTCCCACACGTCGGCGGGCCGGTCGGAGATCCCTTCGGGCAGCTCGGGCCATGCGTCGGTGACCTGGTCGCGGACCTGGTCGGCCCAGACGGCGAGCCGGTCGCGCAGGGCGTGGCCCTCCTTCTCATGGATGCGCTGGCGGTAGGGCTCGACCTTCTCGTTGGGGGCCCGCTTGCGCATGCGGATGATGATCGAGCGGGTCAGGATCGTGTCGGGCAGGGAGCCCAGGCCGGCCAGGGCGACCGCGCAGAAGCTCGGGAACGGGGTGGCGGTCTGGTTGGAGCCGTCGCCGACGCAGCGCAGGCTGCTGGCGCCGCGGCGGTAGCCGGAGTTGAGGAAGGCGCGGAGTTCCTCGTTGCCGCTGGCCTTGGCGCCATAGATGGTGTCGATCTCGTCGAAGAGGATGGTCGGTCGGCCCTCGTCGGCGGAGACGACCCTGAACAACGCGTTGGCAGAGGGGTTGACGGTCATCAAGGGCCGGGGCGTAAGGGTCTCGGTGATTTCCAGGACCCGGCTCTTGCCGCTGCCAGGTTCCGGGGAGAGGACTGCCAGCCTCGGCGTGCTGTCGAAGCAGTCGAAGAGGTGGGCGTGGGCGTCCCAGAGGACTACTGCGGTGTAGGCAGCTTCGCGTGGGAAGCGGTTGAAGCGGCGGTGGAAGGCTTCGACCTCGTCGAGGAGGGTGGCGCCGTCGATGTGGTCGGTCATGCGTTCTTCCTTGTCTCGTTGGCGTCGTCCTGCATGGCGACTGCGGCAAGTTCGGCGCAGGCGGCACGGGCCCGCTGGGGCCAGGTGCCGCCGGCCGCCTCGGCGACGGCGAGGAGGGGCTCCCACACGTCGGCGGGGCGGCCGAAGATGCTGTCCGGCAGCTCGGGTGATGCGTCGGTGACCTGGTTGCCGACCTGGTCGGCCCAGACGGCGAGCCGGTCGCGCAGCGCGTGGCCTTCCGCCTCGTGGATGCGCCGGCGGTAGGGCTCGACGCGCTCGTTGGTGGCCCGGCGGCGCATGCGGATGGCGACGGAACGGGCGAGGATCGTCTCGGGCAGAGAGCCGAGTCCAGCCAGGGCGACGGCGCAGTAGGGCGAGAACTTCCGGACCCTGCGGGTGCTGGGGGCCTCTCCCGCGCAGCGCAGCATGGTGCTGGATCGCCGGTGGCCGGCGGTGAGCAACCCCCGCAGTTCCTCGCTGCCTTTGGTCCTGGAGCTGAAGACGGTGTCGGCCTCGTCAAGCAGGATCGTCGGGTGACCGTCCCTGGCCGATACCGCGCGCACGAGGGCCTTGGGGGTGGGATTGACGGCCGCGGTTGGGCGCGGGACGAGCGTTGCCGTGATCTGCAGGGCGCGGCTCTTTCCGCTGGACGGCTCGTCGGAGAGCAGGGCCAGGCGCGGGGTGGAGGTGAAGCCGTCGAGCAGGTGCGTGTGGGCGGCCCACAATGCGACGGCGACGTAGGCGGCGTTGGTCGGGAAGATGGTGAACCGGCGGTGGAAGGCGTCGACTTCGTCGAGGAGGGCGGCGCCATCGATGTGGTCGGTCATGAGGCTTTCCTTGTCTCGTGAGCGGCGGGGTGGCGCCAGGTGCAGGTGTCACGGTGGGCCTGGTGCTCGGTGATCAGGGCGAGCACCTTGGTGCGGCCGACCGCGCTTCTGTCCCGGCCGCAGCAACACTTGGAGGTGGCGGTGGGCACGGCACCACGGGGTGCGGTGATGTGCAGCCAGGCGACGGGGTAGCGTCCGTCGCCGGTCGGGTGCGGGTCAGAACCTTGAAAGGACGCCCTTCGGGCGACGTCCTTCGGCGCGCTACGGCCGGTCGTGGTGCGGGCCGGTTCGGCGAGGTGCGGCCGGGCCGTGGCCAGGTGGCCTTCCAAGGGGGGATGGGGCGAGGCGCTCATGCCGCATCCCGGGGCCGAGCTGTGCGGATGGAGCTGTCCAGGGCGCTGCGGATCGTGGCGCGGCACTCCGCAGCGGTGAGTCCCCGCGCCTCTCCAACCGCTTGGAAGGCGTCCTCGGCCACGCGCCGGGGGAGGTCGCCCCATGCGACGAACCGCCCCACCTTGAAGGCGCACCGGTTGAGCACGTTGTTGCGCTGCTTGTCCGGCGCCGCGGCAACCACCGCGCACTCCGCGTCCAGTGCGGCCAGCGCCGCCCGACTCCCGCTCACGGCAGGCAGATGCAGGGGTGCCACGGGACGGGCGGGCGCAGGCTGGAGCAGCTGCAGCAGCCACGCGGGCAGCGAGGCCGCCGGGACATCGCTGGTCGCTTCGTACTGTCCGGTCGCGGTGGTGCTGCCCGCCGCGACGACGTAGCCGCCGCAGGCCCGAGTGTCCACCAGCGGGCCCAGGGTCCCGGCAGTGTTGGGCAGCCGGACACCGGCCGGGGCGGTGAAGTACAGGTGTTGGCCGCCGCTTGCCGTCCGCACCCTGTAGGTGGCGGGCACCGGTTGGCCGGCGCGCTCGCAGAGCGCCGTGAAGGTCGTCGCGCCGCAAGGCGCGTCCTTCTTGTTGTCCTTCGGCACGTCGAGGTCGACGACGAGCAGCCCGGAAGGGCCGGTGGCGATGCCGATGTTGTACGGACCAGCGGACCATGCAGCCCGGATCCGGGCCAGGCTCGTGGTGGCGCGCTGCTCCCACTTCAGGTGACCGGCGGCGCATGGGCCGGTGAGGGGGCAGCGGGACTGGCCGTGGAGGGCGGGGCGCTTGTTACCGGGGCGGAGAGGGAACACGGCCCAACCGCGCTCAGCGGCGGTCAGTGCTGCGGAGAGCAGCGTCGACCGGGGGTCATGCGTCATGCTGGAGACCTCCTGAGTCTCTTGCGGAGATGAGGAGAAAGGGCGGCCCGAGGCTTTGGCGAGACGCGGGCCGCCCCGCTGCGTCCTGGCGTCAGAACGGCGGCTTGTCGTCGGGCCCGGACGGCGCTGCGGGCGCCGGGCTGTTGGCGGAGGGCTTGCCGAGTCCTCCGGCCCAGGGGTCGCTGTCGGCTGAGGCCGGGGCGGGGCGCTGGGTGGGCTGGACGGTGACGGTGGCGAACTGGAGGCTGGGGCCGATGTCATCGACTTCGACGGCCAGCATCGAGCGGTTCTCGCCCTGGTCGGTCTTCCAGTTGTGCTGGCGGATGCGGCCGGAGAGAACGACGCGGGATCCCTTGGTGAGGCTGTCGGCGATGTGCTCGGCCAGCTGGCGCCATGCCGCGCAGCGGAAGAAGGCGGCCGTGCCGTCCGTCCACTGGCCGCTGTTCTTGTCGTAGGTGCGCGGGGTGGAGGCGACGGTGAACTTCACCAGCGCGGCGCCGGAGTTGGTGAACTTCAGCTCGGGGTCGGCGGTGAGGTTGCCGATGATGGTGATCGGGGTTTCGCCCATGGCCATGGTGTCTCCTCGGTTCAGTGGTTGCGGTGGTAGGTGGCGAGCTGGGCGTCGAGGCCGTCGTCGTCCCCGCTGTCGCGGTACCGGCCGTACGGGCCGCCCTGGGGTCCAGGGATCTTGGCGACGACCGTGCGGGCCTCGGCGACCATCTCGTCGGGGGTGGGCAGCACGCCGCAGAAGAGGTCGACGATCCAGTCCAGGCCGCTTTGCGATACCGAGTCGGCGTCGCCCCAACCGACCATCCAGCCCCTGTCCTCCCTCCACAGGAGGTTGACCTCGGTGTCGTCGCCGTAGGCGGGGGTGGTGATGGCGCGATCGAACTCGATGTAGGCGTCGCGGGGGTCGTTGTCGTCGGCGTTGCAGTCGGCGACGGTCAGGCCGGCCGCGTCGAGTGCCTCGGCGACCGCCTCGATGTACGGGGCGTGCGAGACGTACGCGTCGGGCTCACTCATGCAGTGCTCCTAGCGGTGGTTGATGGTTCCGTTAGCCCGGCTGAAGAGGCCGGTGGCGGTGATGTGCTGGGTGATGTGCGGGCGCTGCATTTCGCGCTGTGCGGCGGTGATGCGGGCGCGGACGCGGCTGATGACGGCGGCGGCTGCGGCGCCGCCGGCGGCGAGGGCGGCCACGGTGGACCACAGGACGTGGCTGACGGCGACGAGCCCGGGAGCTGCGGCGGACAGGCCCACCGCGGCGATGGCGATGCCGCCGCCGACGGTCGGCACGAGCAGCGCCGTGGCCTTGGCCCAGGCCGGGATCGGCTGGGCGACCGGCGGCACCGGGGCCGTGGGCGGGGGCTGGGTGGGCCCGGTGCTGTAGGCCAGGGCCCGCTCCCCCGACGGGAGGATGACCTCCTGGACGCCGGGCGGGATGTCCTGCGGGGGCAGCGTGGGGTGCGGGTGGGGGTGCACAGGTCCTCCTTCCGCCCGGCGTCCGGGCGGGGTTAGGCGGTGAGGTGCGTGAGGGCTTGGGCGATGGCTTGGCAGGCGGAGGTGATGGGCTTGCTGGCGCCGGTGCTGGCGATGAAGAACCCGAAGAGGAACAGCACGAGCGCGGAGCCGAGCTGGACGTAGCGGGTGCGTATCAGGACCAGGCTGACGAGTCCGAAGAGGACGGCAGCGGAGACCGTGACGGCCATGAGGCGACTCCCTGAAGGGTGTGGAGGAAGACTCCGGCCGCCCGTTCGCGGGCGGCCGGAAGTGCTGTGTGGGCCTGTCATCCGGCCTGTCATCTGTCTGTCACCTGTCACCTGTCTGTCACCTGTAACGCGCAGGTCAGAGTGGGGGACAGGCCGCGGATGACACGCCGGAGTCCCCTCTTGCGGGGTGGGTGACAGGTGACAGACAGGAGGGTGCTTAGCCCTCTGTGGGGGGCGTGGGGGCGTGGGTGTGGTGGACGTAGCGGGCCTTGCTGCCCTCGCCGACGCGGATGGCTTCGCCGGACTCGGCCCATTCGCCGAGCCAGCGCTGAATGACCGGGCGGCGGGTGCCGTAGGTGTCCTTCAGCTCCCGTTCCATGGCGGAGGCGCCGGTGCCCTCGGGGCCGGCGGCGATCAGGAGGTTCAGGGCGGCCTGCCGGGCATCGGGCTTGGCGTCGGTGCTTTTGTGGGCCGGGGCCCAGGTGGAGGGGTCGGACCAGGTGGTGCCGGCCCCGGAGGCGGGTTCGTCAGTGATGCCGGCGCCCACGATGTCGAGGAACTGAGCCTCCAACGCCTTGTCCCGCGGTGCGCCCTCGGCCTGCGGCGGCCCGTCCTTGGGCGCGGGGGTGTCCCAGTTGGCGGTGGCCCGCCAGGTGCGCTGGGTCGTCTCGCCCCCGCTGCCCGCGGCCGTGGTGCTGGTGGCGGGCTGGAGGCCGAAGAGGTGCCCGCAGCGTTCCTGGGACCACCGCTGCTCGTAGTCCTCCCCGGCGGCCTGCAGAGACGGGCCGTCGAGGGCGGGACGGCGGTGGGCGGTGGCGGCGCAGATCTCCTCGATGACCGAGGGGGTGATGCGCCACTGCCGGCCCTTCTGCGGGGCCTTGCCGTCGGTGCCGACCTGGACGGAACCGGGGCCGTCGAAGGAGTCCTCCACCGTCATCGCCCGCCAGCCGAAGAAGTGGCCCAGTTCGCTGTCTTCGGTGGCGCCGGTGCACACGCGGTTGGAGGCCATCTTGCGGACCATCGGGTCCGGTAGGACGTCCTGGGTGACGCGCAGGGCGGAGACGACGGCGCGGATGGCCATCGCGCGGGCGATGCGGATCACCTCGGAGATGCCCTTGAGGACTTCGCGTGCCTCGCGGGTGGCGGCGACTTCGGCGCCTTCGTCGGTGAGGATGATGATCTCGGGCAGGTCGGGGCTGACGGGGAGTTTGTCGTCGTCCTCGGCGCGCATGTGGTCCTGGTAGGCGACCTTGCGCTGCTTGGCGATGCGGACCGCGGCCTTGAGCATGCGGGTGGCTTCGGCGGGGGTGCTGGCCACCCAGTCCACGCCCGGGGCGGGGATGTCGGCCCCTGCCCAGCGGGAGCCTTCGGTGTGCTGCTGGGCTTCGCGCCAGGCGTGGAGCCACGGCAGGCCGAGGGAGCCGCCGTTGAGGTCGATGACCCACACCAGCACGTCGTTGGTCTGGTTGAGCCGGGCGATGAGGGTGTGGAGCCAGTTGGACTTGCCGGTGCCGGTGGGGCCGGCCACGATCGTGGACGCTTGCCGCAGGTCCAGCTCCGCCTTCCCGCCGTCCGACAGCAGCGCGAGCGGCACCGGGTTGTTCACCGTGGTGACCTGCGCCATCTCCTGTGCCGGGTAGGGCATTTCGGTGCCGGCCATGGATTTGGTGGTCACCCGCAGCAGCACCAGGCGCCGGGAGAGTCCTTCGTGGACCTCCAGGCCGCAGCCGGTGGGCAGGTCCAGGTCGGAGGCGAGCGCGGCGGTGCGATCCGCGATCGCTTTGCGGGTGACGCCGCCTTCGGGGAGTTTGGCTTCGACGGTGTAGCCCATGCCGGTGGGCCAGTGCTCGATCGCCACGATCTCGATGTTCTCGACCCGGCACACCCGCGCGATGCGGTCGATCCACTCCTCGGCCAGCGCGCGGCGCACACCGAGGCCCAGGAGGGTGATGCGGCGGGCCTGCTCGGTCTCCTCGTGCGCGGCGAACCCGGCCGCCAGCGTCCCGGCGGTGATCCCGCCCACCGCGAGGGAGCCGAGTGCGGACAAGGTGGTCGGGCCTGCGGAGGTCAGGGCCCAGGAGGACCAGGTGCCGGCCGCCAGCCAGCAGGCGGAGCGAAAGCCGGTGGTGGCGTGGGTCAGGCGCTTGCGGATGCCGGAGATCGTGGTGCCCACGGCCCCGGCCGCTCCGGCGGCGAGCATCCATCCGGCGGGGAGGTGGGCGGTGTGGGCGAGGGCGGTGGTGACCAGGGTGCCGGCGGTGGCGTTCAGGGTGCCGGAGATGATGCCGTGCCCAGCGCTCCAATCCACCTGAGTCGTCTTGGTGTTCTTGCTGGTCATGGTGTCCTTCCAAGCGGACGGCCCCCGCAGTTGCGGGGGCCGTCGGTCCAGAGCGGGTCAGGGGTTGGTCAGACGTTCCACTTGCGTTCGCCCTCGAAGCCCTTGCGGGGGTTCTCGTGCCGCTCGATGTCGGCGGCGTGGGCCTTGCGGTAGACGGTGCCGACCTCGGTCAGGGCGTCGATGACGCGGGTCATGGCCCGGTAGCCCTCCCCGATCTCCTCGGTGACCACGGGCTCGACCGGCAGCTTCTCGTCGGCCAGCTCCGCCAGGACGCGCAGCGTCTCCTGCACCATCGCCATCGCTTCGGGCAGGTCGTCGATGAGCGCCTCGAACTCGGGCATCTGCTCGGGGTCGAAGGTGGAGGCGGCCTGCAGCATGACTTCAGCAGCGTCCGACAGACGCGTCAGGCCCGGGGTAGTGGTCTCGGACACGGTTCCTCCCTTGGGAGCATCGAGGGTGACGGGACGGGCCGAGCGGCCCTTGCCCGGAGCCGAACGCGGCTTGTCCTTCGGGCGCTTGGGGTCGTTGACGGTCTCGCCGGGCACCGGGGGCTGGCCGGGCTTGCCCTTGCCGAGGATCGCCGCATCGCGGATCTCCCGGATCCGGCGGGCGCGGTTGGCCAACCGCAGCCACGCCGCCTTCACGTGCCGGGACGCCACGCCGGGGCGGCGCCAGTTCCAGATGCCCGACGCCAGCCCCACACCGCCGGCCAGTACCGCGCTCGCCCCCATCCGGGCCCCATGCCGGACAGCGGACCGACGCAACGCCTTTGCCTGCGCCGCACTGACCTGCCCCCGCCCAGCAGAAGCGGTCTCAGCCCGACGCGACTTCCCCGGCCCACGCTGGGCGCCGGGCACCATCCCGGCGTCCCTGTACGCCTTCGCAGTGCCCCGGTCGGTGCGGCGGTTCGAGCGCTGCTCGGCGCGCGCGGACCGCTTCGGGGAACCGGCCTGCCAGCGAGCCACCCCACCGGCGACACGGCCCGCGGCGGCCCGTCCAGCACGCGACAGCCCACCAGAGGCCGACCGCGGCCCACGGGGCGCCTTCGACAACTGCACCCCCGCGCCACCGTCACGGCCGGACCTGCCGGACGACGAGCGCGACGACGGGACGGGACCAACGCGGCGGCCGGTGCGCGGACCGCTGGCCCCGGCCATCGAGGAGCCTGCCGGTGCACGGCGGGTTCCTGACTGCGGGGCGGAGGCGACATTCGAGGAGGCCCGACCGGCAGCACCGCGCCCTCCAGAACGCACCGCCCCCGCGCTCGACCGCCCCATGCGACCGACGCCGGCCGCCAAGGGCGACCGCTGACCGGCCGCGCCGCGGCTGCCCGCGGCGGCGGGGGTGCGCAGGGTGGACTGCGTGCGGCGCCGCGGGCCCGCAGCGCGCCGACGGGCAACGAGAGCGCCGACACCGATGGCTCCGGCCGCGGCGCCGGTGGCGGCCAGGCCAACCGGCCCGCCGATCGCCATCGCACCAGCGGCAACGGCTCCTATGGCGTTCGCTCCGGCAGCGGCCAACGGCCGACCCGGCAACGGCGCTGGCGGCGAAGCAGCGGGTGGGGCCGGTGGTGCGGCGACTTGAACGGGGACTTCCGTCACGGTGTGAACCGTGGTTTCCGACATGATGGTGGGGCTCCTCTCAGGGAGTGCAAGGCGCCCCCGGCCGGGCCGTAGGAAGCGGGCCGGGGGCGCCGTTCAGGCGCGGTGGAGGTGGGTGGGCTTCGGCGGGTTGGTGTGTGAGGAGCGCTTCATGCGGGTCTCCTAGGCGGTGGCGGGGTGGCCGTTGAGTGCGTGGTGCGCGGCGGCGCGCGGTTGGCGCGCGGCGAGCTGCGCGGCGCGCGCGGCACGGAAGTCCCGCAGCCAGTTGCGGGCGTTGCCAACGTCGACGCTGAAGCGGGTAGCCAGTTCAGCGGCGGTCGGCTCATCGCGGCCGTCGGTGGAGGTCACGGTGTGCAGGTAGTGCTCCCAGCCCTGCTGTTTGGCCTCCGAGCGGAAGACGGTCCCGTCGCCGGTGAGGGCGGCTTCGGGGGCCTGGGTGCCGAAGGTGGCGAGGTCGCCGCGTAGCCGGTCGTGCAGGAGCCGGGCTTCCTCGATCTGCCGGTTGACCTCCTCCAACGCGCTCTGGCGCCCTGCGGCCAGGTCCTCAGCCGTGCGGCACTGCCCGGTCAGGGTCTCCAGCCGGTCCCGCTGCTCGGAGAGAGCGTCCTGGGTCTGCTCCCAGGCGCTTTGGGCGTCGGTTGTGAGACGGTCGGCTTCGGTGGTGGCGGCGGTGATGATGTCTTCCGCGCGCTGCCGCGCGTCCTGCTCGGCCTGCCGCGCGTCTGCCGCGCGCTGCCGCGCAGCCTCCACCGCACCGGCCACCCCATCGTGATCCTGAAGGATCGCGTCGCGCGCCTCCTCGACCTCCCCCAGCGCCTGCCGCGCGGCAGCCAGTTCGTCTGCCGCGCGGTCCCGCGCGGCTTCCGCGCGCTGCCGCGCGTCCTCGGCTTCGAGCCGCGCGCTTTCCGCGCGCTGCCGCGCAGCCTCCGCCTCCTCGGCCAGCTCCGAAGCGTCGATCCGTTCCACGGACGCGGTGACCGACAGGTCTTCGATCTTCTTCTGCACGGCGCGCGGATCGGCGTAGTCGAGCCGCGCGAGGTCTTCCACGCCGGTGAGGGTGACCATCCGGCGCGCCATCGCCAGCGCTTGGCGACGGTCGGTGGCGATGTCCGCGCGGTCCAGGGCCTTCTGCGCCCGGCCCTGCAGCCCTTCCCGCTTGCGGTCGGCCCGCCGCTTCGCGCGCTCCCGGTCGGGGACCTCGGCGTCCAGGACCAGGCGGAAGCGATACAGGCGCCGGGCCGCGCGCTGCGCCATGGCGGAGCGCGCGATCGCGGACGACGAGGTGTTCGCGTCGAGCCCCCACAGGGCGAACAGGGCGGACCAGGCGTGCTGCCACAGCAGCGCCACCAGCCGTGCCGGCCCCGGCCGTGCGTCGGTGTCGTCGACATCGGGGGTGTGGAGCTTGCTGCGTAGCTGGAGTTCGATCAGCCATGCGGCGAGTGCGGGGACCGCGGCCAGGACCGGCCGGGCCCACCAGTTCGGGGCGTGGATGGCGTTCATGGCGCCGGAGAAGGCGACCAGGGTCCAGGCGGTGCGGTGCATCAGGTGCAGCTCACGCGTCCAGCCGACCTCGGGGTCGGCGGTGCGGTAGAGCATCACCAGCAGCGTCATCTCCGCCGCGTCGAACACCCCGATGAACGCCACCGCCAGGATCTTCGGCAGGTGGACGGTCTCGGTGGCGAAACCCCACAGGCCGAACACTGAGACGGCGACGCCGCCCAGCGCCACGATCGCCTGCGGTCCGATGCCGGACAGCCACACCGACTTTCGCAACCGCCCAACACCCCAGGCGACCAGGGCCAGGGCGAGCAGCACAGCGACCAGCGGGATAGCCCAGGACACCCACCCGGGAGCAGTGGGGAGCAGCGCGGTGAGCTGGGGGATCATCCGGCACCACCGCCGTCCTGGACCGCGAAGGTGGACAGTGCGGAGATGCGCCACGCGACCTCGGACGCGGGGCCGCCGCTACCGGGCCTCCAACCGTCGCCGGGGCAACCGAGGGACTCGGCGTGCCGCCGGGCCGCCTCGTTGGTGGGGTGGATGCTCACCAGGCGGCCGTAGTTCAGCAGGACCACGGCTCCGGTGATGCGGTCGAGTTCGCCTTGCAGGGCCTTGGTCTGCTCCGCCTGCTCGGCCACCGTCGCCTGAGTGTCGACGAGCTCAGCCTCCGCGCGCTTCAGGAGGTCTCGGACGATCTCCGCGTCGGCCTGGTGGCCGTCGGCGGCGGCGCGGGCCGTGGCCAGCGCCGTGCTCAGCCGCTGCACCGACCGCGTGTGGCACGAAGCGGCGGCGTCAGCGGCGCCCTGGACTTCGTCGACGCGGTTCTGCGCGCTCTCGACTGCCCACTCAAGGGCGGCAAGGCGGGAGCGGGTCACGATGCGGATCATGCGTCGTCCTCCTCGGGCTCGTAGACCATTCCCAGGTGCCACAAGTGGCTGCTGGCCTCCTGGAGATAGCCGCGCAAGTCCTCCAGGGCGACGCGTGCGTCCGTGAACGCCAACTGGGCGCCGTAGGCGTGGATCCCGGGCGCGGTCCCGTCGTCCGGGGCGAGCCTTCCGTCGGCCAGGTCACGCAGCACGCGGCCGTCGATGTGGTCGATCGTCTGCTGCAACCGTGCGCACATCTCCACCAGGGCGACCGCGGCGCGGCTGGCTTCGGGCGTGCTGTCGTACCCGTCGGCCATGGCGGCGTGGTTGTGTTGGCGCACTGCCTCGGAGGCGGCCTGCAGGTGCTCGGCGGGGCTCAGGGGCTCGCTCATGCCGCACCGCCCCACGCCAGCACCCCGGCGGCGACCAGCAGCGCGCCGCCGGTCAGTGTCCAGTTGATCGAGCGCCGCAGGCGGCCGTACTTGGCGACCGCGATACGGGACAGGGCCGCGATGTGCTTGGCACGGTCATCGACCGCCAGGACGTCCAGGACTTCCCCGGCGGTGAGCGTCGCCCACAGCGGGAACCCCACCGGCCTGCTGCCGCCCAGGTTCGGGCGGACGGTGCGCAGCAGCAGGGTGACCGCGCCGAGCAGCACCGCCACGCCGGCCGCGCCGACGATCCGGGCCGCGGTCGGCAAGTGGACGCCGCTGGCGACCGACCAGACACCGGCGAGCAACGCACCGTCAAAGGCCAGCAGCAGAGAAGCTTTGGTGTCGGTACGGGCGATCTCCGCTTTGACGTCCGCGTGCGCGGCGGCCAGGGCGGAATCGGTGGTGTAGGTCATGCCGCCGCCTCCGTTCCGGCGGGCCGTACATCGAGCGAGGCCAGCAGTTCGACGTAGTCCATGTAGCCGCTGGGCAGTTCCTGCCAGTCCCACTCGGCGCTCGTGTCCGCCTCGTAGCCGAGGGCCGCGAGCGCCGTGTCTCGCTGGGCGAGCGTCGGGATCGCCGCCGATGCGCCGAACCGGTGCGTCGGCCAGTCCCGGGGGTAGGGGCTGTCGGTGACGACGTAGATCTCCCACGTGCCGGAGTACGTGTTGGTCAGGCGGGCGCGGTGCGTCATGCCGCACCGCCCGTCTGCGCCAGGCCGGCGGCGCGGTTGGTCAGGTCACGGCGGGCCGCAAGCATCTTGCGGCGGGCCCGCCGAATCCGCTGCTGGGTCAGCTCCGTCACCGGACCGTCAAGGGCCTGGATCTGCGCGTCCAGCAGCTCGACCTTCGCCTCGATGAGCGGCGTCTCGGCGGCGATGGCCTCCAACTCCGCGGCCGTCGGGTCACGGTCCGGATCGGGGGCGAGTGCGATGATGGTGCTCATGGGTCGTGGTTCCTTCCAGGTAGACGGCCCTTCAGCGGCCTCGGGATTGCGCCCCGGGGCCGCACGCCGTCAGATGGGCCCGCGCCGGATGGGCGCGGGTGAGGTGGTGAGTGCCCCGGCTGGGAGTCGAACCCGGCCTTGCGACCATCAGGGCGAAACGTGCAGTGCTCGTCAGAAGATGCGTTCGAGGGCACGCTGCAGGCGGCCGTCTGCGGCTTGCTGGGCTACCTCACGACTCACGTCAGCGTCAGAGCTGCAAAGCGTGATGGCCCGCCGCAGGTGCCCGTCGGCGAGTGCCAGGGCCAACTGGCGGCTCACGTCGATATCGCAGCAGGAGAAGAGGCTGGTCGCATCGTGGTCCCCGCCCCAGAGCGCGTACCGCAGGTAGTTCTCGGCGTAGGCGAACTGGTCGCGTACAACGGCAGCGCCTTGGGTCAGGTGGAGGAGGTGGCAAGCGTGGAAGATGTCGCGGGCGACGCGGACACGGTCAACGAAGTCGCAGTCCTGCTCGGCGATCGGTGCGTCGATCAGGCAGGAGAGAGCGACGGAGTGGGCTGTGATCAGGTCCTCGATCGTGCGGGGGGCGATCGTGAGGGTCACGTGTGGTTCCCCTTTCGGCGGGGTGCGGTGTGGATGTCGAAGACCCGGTGACCGGCGACGTAGGCGCCGGCGGCGGCACCGGCCGCCGCGGAGAGCAGAGCGCGGGCCACCGGGTGGTGGACGCCGTGACGGGCCAAGGCCCGCATCGCCGCGAAGTGCGTGATGCGGGCCCTGGCTATCGGGCTGAGCACGACCGGGGCTACTGCGGCTCGGGCTCCTTCACTGGGCCTCGCCCCGCAGCGCCGCGGCTTGCTGCCGGGCGTCTTCTGCTGCCTCGGCAGCCTGCCGGGCCGACTCGATGCGCTGCTGGGCGAGCGCGTCAGCGGCCTGCTGCTCTGCGATCTCACCCTTCATCAGGAATCGCCCCCGGCCTGCTGCGTGTCGGCCTGCCGGGCACGGCGCAGGAACTCGTCCGGCTGACTCGGCTGTTCCTGGCCGTCCGGCGAAGTGGCAGGCGGGGGTGCGAAGATGTGCGTCAACACAGGTGTGCCTCTCACTAGGTGTGCCTGTGGCGGGCCTCAGGGGTTGCAGCCCTGGGGCCCGCGCCTACTTGGCGCTCGGTACGAGCCGCCACGGCCCCGGCCACACTCAGCTGAGGGTGGCCGGGGCCGTGGTCGTTCGTGCTGCGCGTGCTACATCCGCCACCACAGCGTCTCGGCAAGTTCGGTGATGCGGAGGTCCAGCTGTGCCCGCTCGAACCGGTCAAGCTTGCCGCTGATCTGCTTGAGCGTGGCGGTGAGTTCGTCACGGATCCGCCGGATCGCGGCGGCCTGCGTAGCCGGAGTGACCGCCGCCCACTGCTGCGCCTTCGACTTGGTCTGGAGCCGCTTGGCCTCCTCCTGGCGCTTCAGCCGGGCGTAGGCGGTGGCAAGGCGGGTGCCGGTCGCGCAGCTCGTGCGGCTGACGGTGCAGGCCGAGCAGTGCTTGCGGTGGGCGCCGTAGGTGGCGAGCGCCTCGTCGGCGGTGGGCCGGTGGGGCTGGTTGATCCGGTGGATCGGCGTGGCCGGGGCCGGCAGTGGCTTGTGGAACTGGCGGGCAGAGCGCCGGGACGCGGCGTCCCGGACCATGCCGTCCATCGCCAGGCGCCAGTCCTCCACGGTCACGTCGAGCACCACACGTCGGTTGGTGCTCGTGCAGCGCGGAGCGTTGGGGCCTGGGCAACGGCCGTGAGGGACGAGCTTCGGGAGCTGAAGGCCGGTGATCGGGCACCAGGTCCGGCAGTCGGGGCAGCGCAAGCGCTCCTGGCCCGGCTCCAGGTCGAGTTCCTGAGCGGGAAGGGCGCTGGCCTCAAGGGCGGGGAGGTGGGACACGTTCTTGGTGCGGGTGCGGCGCAGGCGCTCCCCCTCGGCGCGGGTGCGGGTCGGACCCTGGCGGGTGGCAGCAGCAGGCATGAGGACTCCTCGGCTGGCGATGAGCGGGATGCGGGTGTGCTCTCCGCCTGGCAGGCGCACCGGGATGTCCCGGCGTCCTGGCGAGCGGGCAGCGCATCAGCGATGTCCACGTGCAACAGCCGTCGCCGGCCGGGGGATTTGATGGTGCTATCGACCCCGACCGCTGCATGTAAGCAGCGACAACTGCAGTCGTTCTGTGGTGCGGTCCGCGAGACTGCGTTACGCCCTGCGGATGCGATACATGTAATACCTTTATCGCTCCACCTGTCAAGCGACCTGGTCGGACCTGGTCTCTCGCGGTGTGCCTAAAGATTGACGCCAGATCAGCAGACGCCCCACCGCTCCCATGGACGGCTTGAGGTCGTCTCACTAATGTCGACAACGTCCCAAGACGTCTATGGGGGGAAGGCGCATGGCAAATGAGCGTCTCCGCGCGGCTCTCGTCGAGCGCGGACTCACCGTCGAAGAATCCGCAGAACAGCTGGGGGTCGCTGCCAAGACCGTGGAGCGCTGGATCAGCCCGGGACGTAAGCCCTACCGCCGGTTCCAGCACGCACTCGCCTCGCTGCTCAGGTACGAGATCTCCTACCTGTGGCCCGACGAACGCACGGCTGCGGAAGTCGTAGCTACCGGCGGTGCCGAGTTGGTGAAGCTCTACCCGCACCGGAACGTGGTGCCGAACGACCTCTGGCCTGCCCTTTATTCGAAGGCCAGCCAGCACTTCGACGTACTCGTCTACTCGGGCTTCTGGCTAAGCGAGGATCCGGCGTTCCTGCGCGTCGTCAAAGAGAAGGCGTCCGCCGGCGTTCCCGTACGGCTCATGCTCGGCGACCCGGACAGTCCAGCCGTCGCAGTCCGCGGTGACGACGAAGGCATCGGCACCGCCATGGCCGCGAAGATCCGAAACGCACTGTCCAACTATGGCCGGGCGGGCATCTTCGGCCTACCCAATGTCGAGTTCCGGCTTCACCACACCACGCTCTACAACTCGCTCTACCGGGCGGACGACGAACTTCTCGTCAACGGCCACGTCTTCGGCGTCGGCGCCTACTTGGCCCCCGTCCTGCATCTGCAGCGCGTGCCCGGTGGCGAACTGGTCGATACGTACGCCGACAGCATCGAGCGCGTCTGGCAGAGCGCCCGACCGATCTCAGCACCAACTGATTGCACAGGTATCCAGGCATGAGCCGCACCGATTACTACCGCGACCCCAACGCCCCCCGCGCCAATTCCGTCGTGCCGTCCGTCACCGCGGTGGTCCGGAATCGGGATGGTCACCTACTGCTCATCCACAAGACCGACAACAATCTGTGGGCGCTCCCCGGCGGTGGCCACGACATCGGGGAGGCCATCGCCGACACCGTGATGCGCGAAGTACGGGAGGAGACGGGCATCGAGGTGGAGGTAGACGGCATCATCGGCCTCTACACCGACCCACAACACGTCATGGCGTACGACGACGGAGAGGTGCGGCAGCAGTTCTCGGTGTGTTTCCACGCCCACCCCACCGGTGGCTCCCTGCGGACCAGCAGCGAATCGAAGGAGGTCCGCTGGGTCTCCCCAGCGGACCTCGACGACCTCGACATCCACCCGTCGATGAGGCTGCGCATCACCCACGGTCTGGACGTATCCCGGACCACGCCCTACATCGGATGATGGGCGGCGGGCCCGTCCATCCGAGCCTCCACGCGGGCCGCGGCGGCGTAGATCTCCGGCGCGGCCCGCTGGATGAAGCGGCCGACGATGGTGTCGGGCCCGTATCGCCGCACGATCTCGTTGAGCCGTTCCGCCGGCGTGGTCGGGTGGCCATCCGGCGTGGTCGTCATGTCGCAGAAGATCAGGGCGTCCACCAACTCCGGACGCTCCAGTTCGAATTCGGATTCCAACTCGGTGCGGTAGCCCCTCTCTTCGGCCTCCAGCAGGGCGCACGAGTGGTGAGCCACCAGCCGGACGACCCGCTCGTCCACACCTTCCTGATCCCGGAGGAACCGAGCGCCGTCCAGAGGGTGAAATCCCGTAGCGGCAATCGACGGCGAATAGCCAACGTCATGAAGGATCGCAGCGGCCTCCAGGAGTTCCGCGTCCTCCCCCAGGATCGGACTCAGTGATGCAGCGCAGCGAGCAACGCCCTGTGAGTGGGCCCACCTGCGCGGCAGGGGGCTGGCGAGAAGCGATTCGGAAAGCGTGTAGGAACGCTCGGTCAATCCCATGGCCGCCTCAGGTCGTAGTGGTGGACGACGGGAGAGCACGTACTGTGCGCCCCTTACCGTGTACTGCCTCCAACAGCCCTTGCCCTTCCAGTTGGGCGAGTGCAGAACGGACTGCCGTGCGGGATAGCCCGAAGCTCTCGCACAAGCTCGCCTCGGAGGGAAAGGCGTCCCCGATAGCCAGGGGGGTAGCCGTGATGATCTCAATCAGCCTTTCCGTGAGCGGTCGCCTGTCATCGGCGCCGCTCACCGCCCACCCTGCACCCGGTTCAGAGTGGATCAAGCCTTCGTCTTGGAGAGTCATGAGGGCGCGCCGGATCGTGGTGCGAGATACCCCGTGGTCACGCATGAGTTGAGCTTCGGACGACAGCCGCTTCGTGATACGTCCTTCCCTGATGTCCTGGCGCAGGTCGTCTGCGATCCGCAGATACGTACCTCGCGCGCTGGCTCCGGGCATCCGGTCTCCTTGAATCGCTGCTTCTGTCGTACTGGACAAGGTTCGCACGGACGCTTTTGAGCATGGTTTCGCCTTCCTCTCGATCAAGGAGTTCACGGCAGGTGCTCAGGAACGCTCCGGGAGCCCCAGGAGCCAGATCGGCACCCTGGGGAGCCGGAGGGGGAGCCACCGGGGGTAAATCGAGATGGACTTCTATGGACGCCAGTGGTCGGGACGGCACGTGCCCTCAACCCACGAACTCGCTCCATCGCAGGTTCGAATTACGTGCAAGGTAATGCCCCTGGTCGCAGCGGTGCGGCCAGGGGCAGTACGGTCCGGGCGGGCCGGTCGGGGCGGTTAGTTCGCCGCGGCGCCGGTGGGCACGGCCGGGGCCGCCGGGGCGCCCTCGGGCGACTCCTCCGCCGTCGCCTCAGCGTCCTCGGACGCGTCCGACCGGCGTGCGCGGTCCGCCGAGCGGCGGGCCGCCATCAGCGCGTACACCAGGATCCCGGCGAAGAGGAACAGCACGCCCTGGTAGATCGCCGCGTAGCCGGCGCCGGCCACCAGCCAGAAGGTGAAGCCGAAGGCGATCAGCGCGAGGGCCAGGTCACGGACGAAGCGGCCGGGGCGGACCCGGTCGCGGCGGCCGGTGAGCAGGAAGTAGATCTGGGCGCCGGCGGCGAGGAGGTAGGGGACGGTGGCCGAGAAGGTGGTGATCAGCACCAGGATCTCGAAGACGCCGCCGGTACCGAGGAAGTAGTTGATCACCGTGAGGGCGCTGGCCAGCACGGCGGCGGCCAGCACGCCGAAGGTCGGCACCCCGCGCCGCTTGTTGAGGAAGGCGGCCGGGAAGAGACCGTCCTTGGCGGCGGCGTACGGGGACTGGGCGCTCATCAGCGTCCAGCCGTTGAGCGCGCCGACGATGGAGATCACGGCGGCGGCCGCGATGACCGTACCGCCCCAGTGGCCGCCGAACATCGCGTCCACGGCGTCGGAGAACGGCGCCTTGGAGTTGACCAGCTTGTCGTGGGGGACGGTGCCGAAGACCGACACGGTGCCCAGGAGGTAGACGACGGCGGCGCCGATGGTGCCCAGGACGGTGGCCCGGCCGACGTTGCGCTCGGGGTTGCGGACCTCGCCGGCGCTCATCGCGGCCGACTCCACGCCGACGTAGCTGTAGAGGAGGATCGCGGCCGCCGCGGACAGCCCGCCGAGGGTGCTGCCGCCGCCCTCGTGGAAGGCCCCGAGCTTGTGCGGGTCGAAGAAGAACAGTCCGACGATCGCGATGAACAGCAGCGGCACGAACTTCAGGACCGTGGAGACCAGCTGGACCGCGCCGACGTACCGGGTGCCCGCGAGGTTGGCGAGGGCCGGCAGCCACAGTGCGGCCAGCGCCACCAGCAGGTCGACGCCGCGGGACGCGTGGCCGGGGATGAGCACATGGACGTAGCCGACGGCGGCCACCGCCAGCGCGGCGTTGCTGACCCAGGTCATCGTCCAGTACGACCAGGCGGAGAGGAACCCGGCGAAGTCGCCGAACGCCTCGCGGGCGTAGACGTAGGGCCCGCCGGTGTCCGGATGGCGCTGGGCGAGCCGCCCGAAGACCAGGGCGAGCGCGATCGCCCCGAGGGTGAGGACGCCGAAGGCGACCAGGCTGATGGTGCCGAACGGGGCGACCGAGGCCGGCAGCAGGAAGATCCCGCCGCCGATGATGTTGCCCATCACCAGGGCGGTAGCGGTCATCAAGTTCATCCGGAACGGACGCTTTGATGAATCGTGCAGGTCAGAGGCGGTGGGGGTGGCCTCTGCGGTGGGATCGCGGTGCATGGTGTGTGACGCGTCTCTCATCGTGCTGGCTCGCCGGGGTGCCGGCTGAGCCTATGGTCACCGGCGGCGCGCACCGCTCAAAATCGCCGCGAATCATCCTGTCGGGCCCGCTCGCCGGGCGAATATCTTCGGCGGCGGCGCGTGGCCGCCGGACGGACGGTGGGCGAGCCGGCGAGCGGCCCGCGGGCCCACCGTCCCCACGAGCGTCGTCCCTGGTGGACGGTGCGGGCCGGGTCCTTCACCGGGACGCGTCGAGCGCGGTCTGCAGCCGTCGGCGGAACGACGGCAGATGTCCCTCCGCCGACGGTACGACGCTCCGCAGCGTCTCCAGGACCACCAGCAGTTCGCGGAGCTGCCCGCGCTCCGGACCGCAGCCGACGAAGGCGGCCAGATGGCCTTCCGCCGTCGCCCAGTCGGACATCAGGCAGTGGACGAGAACGAGGTTGCCCACGTCCGAGGCGGTATCGGCGGTCGAATGTCCCGGGGCGGGAGTGCACCTCTCGATGGCGCGGGCGCAGTACGCCTCGTACTCGGGGTCGTCCACGGCATAGAGCACCACGGCCTTCTCGTAGTGCGCCCAACCGGAGCTCCCGTCGATCGCGAGGGCCCGGTCGAGGTCGGCGCGGGCCTCCTCGTAGCGGCCCGCCACGCGATGCGTCACGCCGCGGTTGACCAGGGGGCCCAAGGAATCGGGGGTCAGCTCGACGGCCCGGTCGAAGTCGGCCAGCGCGTCGTCGTACCGGCCCGCCAGGCGACGGGTCACGCCGCGGTCGGCGATGATCCAGGCGGCCTCCGGATTGAGTGCGAGGGCCCGGTCGAAGTCGGCCAGCGCCTCCTCGTAGCAACCCGTCGCGCGGTAGGTCTGGCCGCGGCTGCCCAGGACCCACGCGGAGCCGGGGTCGAGGTCGACGGCACGGGTGAAGTCGACCAGCGCCTCCTCGTACCGGCCGGTGAGGCGATGGGTCTCGCCGCGGTTGGCGAGGGGCCAGGCGGAGTCGGGGTCGAGGTCGACGGCGCGGGTCAGGTCGGCCAGGGCGTCCGCGTACCGGCCGGTGAGGCGATGGGTCGCGCCGCGGTTGGCGAGGATCCACGCGGAGTCGGGGTCGAGTGCGAGGGCGCGGTCGAAGTCGGCCAGGGCTTCGTCGTAGCGCCCCATCGAGTGGTAGTTGACACCGCGGCTGCCCAGCGTCCACGCGGAGCCGGGGTCGAGGTCGACGGCGCGGGTGTAGTCGGCCAGCGCCTCCTCGTACCGGCCCATCGAGTGGTAGGTCAGACCGCGACTGCCGAGGACCCACACCGACCCGGGGTCGAGATCGACGGCGCGGGTGTAATCGGCCAGCGCCTCCTCGTACCGGCCCATCGAGTGGTAGGTCACGCCGCGGCTTTCGAAGGCCCACACGATGCCGGGCTCCCTCTCGATGGCCTGGTCGAAGTCGGCCAGCGCCTCCGCGTGCCGGCCGAGGCGGCGATACGACTCGCCCCGGCCGCGAAGGGCCCGGCCCGTCCGGTCGAGTCCGAGTGCCGTGGTGCAGTCGGCCAGGGCTTGCTCGTGCTCGTCGAGCCGGCGGTGCTCCCAGCCGCGGAGCAGGCGGCCCAGGCACTGTCCGGAGCTGTCGAGTCCGCCGCGGGACAGGAGCAGGGTGAGCGCGGAGATACCGGGACGGGGGCCGTCCAAGGCGGTCAGGAGCTCCTGTCCCCACTTGCGCACCGCACCCGCGTCGACGTCGTGGCCGGCCTGGATCAGGGTCCGGACCCAACGTCGCAGGGTGGTGATGTCGTGATCGTGGGCGTCCAGGAGGTCCCTGAGGGCGGACGGGAGCGCAGCGCGGTGATCCGCGCACAGCCGGTGGTAGGTCTCCTGGAGCCGGTAGGTGCGCCATCGGTCGTCCGCCCACCAGCCGTCGTCCGGCGCGGTGCCCTCTTCGAGCCGGTCGAGCCGTTGCCGGAAGGCGTCCGCCAGACGGGTGTGCTGCTCCTGCCAGCGCAGGGGGGACTGCTGGCGTTGCAGGCGGAGCATCGCGGAGCGTACGACGTCGTGGTAGCGGCTGCGGCCGGCGCGGTCGATGACGAAGGGCATGGACCGGAGCCAGCTGAACTGTTCGCCGGCTTCCTCGTCGTCCACCACGGTGCGGTAGACGTCCTCGTCGAGTTCCAGGGGCA
The DNA here is from genome assembly GCF_002803155.1 of Streptomyces sp. CB02959. Classification (GTDB taxonomy): domain Bacteria; phylum Actinomycetota; class Actinomycetes; order Streptomycetales; family Streptomycetaceae; genus Streptomyces. The sequence continues at coordinate 160,052 of NZ_NNBP01000017.1, read as the reverse complement.
GCGCACACGCCAGGGCGGCGGCGCGGCGGGCGGGGTTGGCCTCCCACTTGAGGAACCGCTCGACGGCGGTGCCGCTGGGATCGCCCACCTCCGCCACGCTGGCGGGACGGGCTTCGGCGAGCGTGGAGACCAGCACCGGGAGCCGCCCCGACAGCTCGATCACCACCTCGGTGACCTTCTCGTCGATGATGCCCTTGGCCGCGAGGAGTTGGCGTGCCTCGGCATCGGTGAACACGTCCAGCGGCAGGTCGGTGACCAGGTCGAGCCAGTCCCCCCAGCACCGGGCGTCGAGCCTGGGCTGTCCCGCCAGGACCACCAGGACGTTGGCCGGCAGCTGCCCGTACCGCTCGGTGACCAGGATGTCGCGCAGCCACCCGTCGAGCAGCGGCCCGGTGCGCTCGTAGGTGTCGAAGAACAGCACCACCCAGGGCCGGCCGGCCGCGGCCTCCCCCAGGCCCTGGAGGAACGCCGGCACCAGGGCCTGCAACGGGGACATGACGAGCTGGACGTCTTCGTGACTGCGCAACCGCGCACTGAGCAGTGCCTTGACCCGGTCGGCCCCGGCCGCGAGCTGGTTGGGGTCGACCGCGCCGGTGAACACCCCGGCGCCGGGGACCATTCCCAGCCCCGCCAGGCCGAGTTGGGACACGATCACGCTGAGCGGCGACGGCCCCTGCGGCTCCGCTCCGCGGCCGGCGCCCGCCGCCTCGCCGGCCCCCTCGGCCGCGGCGCCACCGGCGGCGGCCTCGTGCCGGCGCTGCCGGTACGTGGTCAGCAGCCTGCCGAACCCCTTGAGATCGACGCCCTGTTGGGCGAACTGCGCGCTGACGGCCTCCATCGTCTCGACCACGTCCGCCGCCGACTCGTCCACGTAGGCGGTGAGCGCCTGCGCCTCGCGGGCGACGGATTCCAGCTGCCGCATCAGGGTGGACTTGCCCACGCCGGCCGGACCGCGGATGTGGAAGAGGAACTGGGTGGCGTCCTCCGGCGACTGCTGCAGCGCCTCGCTGAACGCGGCCTGCTCCCCCTGGCGTCCCACCAGTCCGCTCCGGCGCCGGCGCCGGATCAACTCCTGCCGCGAAAGACCCCGCCGCGCCACTTGCACCCCCACCGCAACGACCTACAGAACGCCCGGCCATCGTGCCGTATCCGCAGGTCCGCCGTCTCCCCACTGCTCACTTTCAGCCGCGCGGGGACGAGGTGCGCAGCGTGCGCGACGCGGTCCGTGGGACGTCGCTACGGCGCGCAGGCGCCTTCGGGCGGTCCGGCGTCGCGCCGCGCGCCGTTCGGCTCCGGGTCGGACAGCCGGTGCGGCTCCCCCGCCGCGGCGCCGACGGGGAGTTGCGGGCCGTCGGCCTCCCGCAGCCAGCGCCGCAGCACCTGGTGGACCTGCTCGGCGCCGGTCAGCGGCGCCCCGTCGGGGACCGGCTCGGTCAGCTCCGCCGGCCAGAGGAGGAACGGCCGGCTCTGCGGACCGCCCAGTCCGCCGTGCGAGCCGATCTGCTCCTCGAAGGCGTGCACCGCGCCGGTCGCCGGATCGCAGGCGGAGTTGACCATGAGGTCGGCGACGTGCGGGAACCGGTCGGTGCGGCGGACCGCGTCGACCGCACCGGGCCCGAAGGGCGCCATCGGATCGGCGCCGACGACCCGCCCGGTGTCGAGGTGGTGCTCACCGCCGTCCGGGCCCAGCGCCACCGCGCCGTGCACGGCCGACCGGACGAGGACGAAGCCGACGCCCGGGTGGCCGGCGAGCGTGCCGAGCAGCGCCGGGTGGCGGCGGTCCAGCTCCTCGCGGGTGATCCGGCCGGGGACGTCCGGGAAGGACACCAGGCCGAGGTTGCCGGAGGCCAGGACGACCGGGTGCGCGCCGCGCCCGTCCCCGTCCGCCGCGCCCTCGGGCCGACCCAGCGCCGCCCGCGCGGCCTCCCGGGCCTCGGCGCCGCTGGGAGTACGCCCGGCCCGCCGGCGGACCGGCAGCCCGCAGCCGGCCCGGACCAGGTCCCCCAGGCTCAGCCCGTAGCGGTCCCGGAAGGTCGCGCCGGGGCTCTGGCCGTGGTCGGAGAGCAGCACGATGCGGTACGGCCGGGGCGCGTACCGGGCCGCCTCGGCGATCAGCGCGATGCACCGGTCGAGTCGGCGCAGCACCTGGTGGGTGTCGCGGTGCGTGGGCCCCGAGTGGTGGGCCACCTCGTCGTAGGCGACCAGGTCGGCGTAGACCGCCATGCGGCCGGCCAGCATGTCGCCGACGACGGCCGCCACCACCACGTCGCGCTCGACGACGGTCGCGAAGGCCCGGATCACGGGGTAGAGGCCGCCGCGCTTGACCCGCGGGCGCTCCCGGCGGCAGCGGCTGCGCAGCGCCTGGCCGATCTCCCGGAGGACCTCGGCGACGAACGAGACCGCGGTCCGGGTGGCGTTGGCCGGGTCGGAGAAGTACGCGAAGTAGCCGGCCCGGGAGCGGTTGGACCGGCCGCGCCGGGCGGCCACCGACATCACCAGGGCGACCTGGTCGGCGCCGCCGCTGAAGAGGTTGCCGCGGCTGGCGCCGTCGTCGGCGAGCAGTCCCTCGTCGCCGGTGCGGGCGACGGCCCGGCGCTGGAGTTCGGCGGCGCTGCTGGGCCGGTTGCTGACGATGAGGTCGCCGGTCTCCTTCTCGTACCAGCGGAAGGCGGGCAGGTCCTCGTTGCTGCCGTGCAGGATGGCGAGTTGGCTGGCGCCGGTCTGGCTGGACCAGTCGGTGTGCCACGGGGTGAGCCGGTGCCCGGCGTCGATCCAGCGGGCGAGGGTCGGCATCAGCGGCCGCTCGCCGCGGGTCGCCTCCCGCAGCACGTCATGGCCGACGCCGTCGAGCTGGAGGAAGACCGTCCCGGGCGTGGCCGGCCCGCGGCCCGCACCGGCCCGCCTCCCCCGCCGGCCGGCCAGTCGGACCAGCCGGCGCCGGTACGCCTCGTCGTTGCGCACCGCCAGGAAGGTGGAGGTCGCCGAGGACGCCGCGGACATCACGGCCGCGACGATCACCGCGGTCTCCGGAGTGGTCTGCCCGCGCCCCGCCGGGACCAGATCCAGCGCGACCAGCAGCAGCGAACCGTTGAGGAAGAACACCAGCAACCCGAGCACCAACGCCGGCACCAGCAGCAGCGCACGCACCAGCAGCGGCCACACCAGGGCACTGAGCAGGCCGAACGCGCCGGCGGCCAGCGCCGCGGTGAGCGCGGTGCGGGTGAGGCTCTCGCCGCCGGCGGCCTGGAGCCGGAAGTCGGGCAGCACCGCGGTCAGGGCCAGCAGGGTCAGGCTGGAGACCGCCCAGACGGCCAGCACCCTCAGGAGGGCGCCGCCGAGGGCCTTCCACCGCGCGGTCCGCACGCCGTCCCGTCCTCCACGCTCGGGCCCACCGCACCGGCCGGGCGGGCATTCCGGCCAAGGGTGTCATCAAAGCTGCCGGGTGTCATAAAGCGACTGGGTGTCACAAACGTGATGAGTGAATCAAAAGGGGCGGGCGTCATGAAGCCGACGGCGGGGTGCGGGCGTTCCCGAGGGGAGTCCGGAGGGCGGTACCGGCCGGGGACGGCGAGCCGGTGGTGGCACCGCACCCGTTTCCCGGGCGATGAGGGAGGATCGGTGGGGTCGGCGAGGGCCGGTGGAGTCGACCGGGAGGTGGACGGAGCGTGTCGGTGGAGGTCACCTGGTGGGGACATGCCACGGCGACGGTCGAGGACTCCGGCGTACGGGTGCTGACCGACCCGCTGTTCGTGGCCCGGCTCGCCCATCTGCGGCGCCGGCGGGGCGCACTACCGCCGCCCGAGGCGGCCCGCGCCGACGCCGTCCTCATCTCCCACCTGCACGCCGACCATCTGCACCCGGCCTCCCTGGCCCGGCTCGCCCCCGGCACCCGGCTGATCGTGCCGTGCGGTGCGCCGGCCGTCGTACCGGGACTGCGTCGGGTGGCGGCGGCCAGGGGCCTGCCGGTCATCGAACTGCGGCCGGGCGAGGAATGCGCCGTCGGCCCGGCCCCGAAGTCCCCGACCGCGGGGCCGACGACCGGCGTCGCGAGTCCGAGCACCACCGCCACGGGCCCCGAGGGCACGACCGCCCCCCGCGCCCTGACCATCCGCGCGGTGCGCGCCGAGCACGACGGCCGACGGCTCCCCTACGGGCCGCACCGCGTCCCCGCCCTCGGCTACGTCATCCACGGCACGGCCCGCACCTACTTCGCCGGCGACACCGGGCTGTTCCCGGAACTCCCGGACGAGGTCGGGCCGTGCGAGGTGGCGCTGCTGCCGGTGGGCGGCTGGGGCCCCTTCCTCGGCCACGGCCATCTGGACGCCCGGCGGGCCGCGGTGGCCGCCGCCCGGCTGGCACCGTGCAGCGCGGTGCCGGTGCACTACGGCACGTACTGGCCGATCGGGCTGGACGCCGTACGGCCGCACGAGTTCCACGCGCCGGGCCAGGAGTTCGAGCGGCAGGCCGGGCTGGTCGCGCCGGAGGTCACGGTGCACCGGCTCGGGCACGGCGAGTCGGTGCGTCCGAGGACCACCCGATGACGCCCACCGGAAGCGCACTGGCCGCCGCGGCGCTGACCGGCACGACACTGACCGGGACGACACTGACCGGGACCGTACTGACCCGCACGACACCGACCGGCAGGACGCTCGCTGACGACCTCCACCAGGTGCTCACCCACGTCCCGCCGGAAGCGACCCAGCAGGCGGTGGGCTACCCGTCGCTGTTCCTCCTGGTGGTGCTGGGTTCGCTGGTGCCCGTCGTCCCCACCGGCGCGGTGGTCAGCTCGGCCGCGGCGGTCGCCTTCCACCACAGCTCGCCGTTGGCCCTGCTGTACGTCTTCGTGGTCGCGTCGTGCGCCGCGTTCCTCGGGGACCTGGGCCTGTACTGGCTCGGGCGGCGCGGCGTCCGCTCCCGCAACGGTTCGCGCTGGCTGGCCCGGCTGCGCGCCCGCGCCGCACCGGAACGCCTGGCGCAGGCACAGCACCGGTTGCGGGAGCACGGGGTGCTGGTACTGGTGCTCTCCCGCCTGGTCCCGGCCGGCCGGATCCCGATCATGCTGGCCTGTCTGCTCGCCGCGATGCCGCCCCGGCGCTTCGCCCGCGGCGACCTCCCGGCCTGCCTGGCCTGGGCGGCGACGTACCAGCTGATCGGCCTGCTGGGCGGCTCCCTCTTTCGCGAACCCTGGCAGGGGGTGGCCGCCGCGATCGGCCTCACGGTGCTGTTCGGCGCCGCACCGGCCGCCTGGCGCCGCCTCCGCCCGACCCCGGCGGACGGCGAGGGCCGGACGGCGGAAGGGGACGGCTGACGCGAGGCGGGGTGGGGTGGCGCGAGGCGGGGTGGGGTGGGGTGGCGCCGGGCGGGGCGGGGGTGGCAGCCGAGCCGCCGCCTCGCCGGGGCCGCCGCGAGCTGAACGCGCCGGCCCTCAGCGCTCCTCCAATACCCGCGACGCCCCCACCGGGAGGTCCCACAGGTCCGACCGCGGGCGGCCGGTCGCCGCCCAGGCGGCCCGGATGCGGTGCAGCGGCTCCAGCGGCGGTTCGGCGGAGAGCAGGAACGTCGACCAGTGCATCGGCGCCAGGAACCGCGCGCCCAGGTCCTGGCAGGCCCGTACGGCCTCCTCCGGGTCGGTGTGCACCGGCCGCAGCATCCACCGCGGGTCGTACGCCCCGATGGGCAGCAGCGCCAGATCGATGCCCCGGTAGCGGCGGCCGATCTCCTCGAACCAGTGGCCGTAACCGGTGTCCCCCGCGAAGTGGATCCGCCGTCCGTCGGGGGCGGTGAGCACCCAGCCGCCCCAGAGGGAGCGGCAGGTGTCGGTCAGCGTCCGCTTGCTCCAGTGGTGCGCGGGCACGAAGTCGATCCGCAGCGGGCCCTCGGGGCCGGGCAGTTCCACCGCCTCCCACCAGTCCAGGTCGGTGATGCGGGTGAAGCCACGCCGTCGGGCCCAGTCCGCCAGCCCCGCGGGGAGCAGCAACGGGACGTCGCGCGGCAGACGCTTCAGCGTCGGCGCGTCCAGGTGGTCGTAGTGGTTGTGGCTGATGACGACGGCGTCGATCGGCGGCAGGTCCTCCCAGCGGACCCCTACAGGGGTGACCCGGGCGGGCGTACCGAGGATCTTCCGGGACCAGACCGGATCGGTGAGGACGGTCAGCCCACCGATCCGGATGACCCAACTGGCGTGCCCGGCCCAGGTCAGCGCGATGGTCGCGGACCCGACGTCCGGCATCGGGCCGGGCTCGAAGGGGAGTTGCTGGATCTGCCGGAGCGACTCGGGTGACGGGCGGAGCTTGCCCTCGCGCGCAATCCGGGCCAGTGCACGGACACCGGGCAGCGGCGCGGTCAGCCGGTCGGTGAAGTCCCGGGGCCAGGTGCGGGGCTCCCCCAGGGGGCGCGGCTCGGCGAGCGGCGGCGCGGTGTCCGGAAGCGCCGCGGTGACGGTGTGCCCGGCCGCACCGGCGGCCTCTCCGGCGCCGATGCCTTCTGTAACAGCGTTACGGTCACCGGCGACGACGCTACGGTCGTCGGCGGGCGGGGCGTTGAGTCCGCGGTCGCCACCGCTGAGATCAGCGGCGGGCCGGTCGGCAGCCTGCGGGACATCGGCGTGGGGGACGTCGGCATGTGGAACATCGACATGCGGGACGTCGGCATGCGGGACGTCGGCGTGGCGCTCAACTCCGTGCCGGTCGACGGCCGGGCGGGTGCCGTCGTGAAGGTCGTCGTGAAGGTCGTCGGCGCCCGCACGCTGCTCGGCACGGGCGGGCTCGTCCAGGGAGCGCCCGGCGGGAGAGCGCTCGGTCTGTTCGGTCATCCAGGGGCTCCATTCGATGGCCGGGCGGAACCGGAGTCACGAGGCGGGCGGGTGAGCTGCGGCGGGAACACGACGACCGGGACGGCGGCAGAGACGGAAGCAGAGGCGGAGGTGGAAGTAGAGGTAGATGCGGAGGTGGAAACAGAAATGAAGACGGGGGCTCGGGCGGACAAGGCGGCTGCGGCACGGGCGGGCAACAGGCCGCCGGGGAACCGGAGCCGCACCGGGGCCGCAACGGCGCCGCGCCGCCGCCCCGGACACCGCCGCGCCCGGCAGATCAGCTGTCCTCGCCCCCCTCCGCGCTCGGCCCCCGCCCCTCGGCGAACCGCCGCCCGTCCGGAAGCGGCCCGCCCAGTTCGACCAGCGTCCGCTCCAGATTCCGCAACCCCATCCGCACATGCGGCAGTACCAGGGGGTCCGCCGCGTCCAGCACCCGCTGCCGCAATTCCATGTCGGCGCCGAGCAGGGCGGCCGCCCCCAGCCGCACCCGCAGGGCGTCCGGGTCGTCCTCGAAACGATGCCCACCGCGGGCCGCCCACTGCGCCAACTCCCTTTCCAGCGCGGCCGATCCGGCGATCCCCTGAGCACCGAGCGGCCGCCGCAACGGTTCGAGGTCGGCGTAGACGTGGCTGCCCGCATGCGGCGGGCGGCAGAGCGCACCGGCCCCGGTGAGCGTGCGGTACAGCGCCCCCGCGAGCGCCCCGTACACCCGGGCGACGGCTGCGGTCCGCTCCCGTACGGCGTCGGGTTCCCCGAGCGCATGGGTGACCGCACAGGCCAGCGGCCCGGGGAGCGGGGTGTCCAACCGGGCGAGCGTCTGCAACACCGCGTCCCGTAGGACGGCGCCCCGGCGGGTGCCCGGAAAACGGGCCAGCGCAACGGTCCAGGAGACGGGCAGCAGCGCGGCCCGCAGATCGGTCAGCACCACGACCTCACCGGGCAGCATCTCGGCGGGGCTGAGCACCACGGTGTCGTGCGGGTCATGCAGCAGATCCCGCCGCGACTCGTCACTGATGACCCACAGCCCCTCCTCGGCCGCCGCCTCGCACACCTCGTGCAGTTGCTCCGGCGGCGGGCAGGTGCCGGTCGGGTCGTCGGCGACGGAGAGCACCAGGACGCGCGGGGTTTCGCCGTGCATCCGCGCCCGTCGTACGGTCTCCAGCAGCGCGAACGGGTCCGGCAGCCCGCCCGATTCGGCCGGCACCGGCATCAGGTGGACCGACCGGCCGAGCAGCCGGGCGGGCGGCGCGTACCACTCGGCACACGGCCGCGGCAGCAGCACCGCACCATCGGCCGCGGCGTACAGGGCGAGGAGCAGGACCGCCGCCCCGGGGGCGGCGAGCACCCGGTCGGCGGGGGTGAACAGGCCGCGCCGCTCCCAGTAGCCGCAGGCGGCGGTGCGCAGCGGCTCGGAGCCGCCGGGGGGTTCGAGGGCGGTGCGACCGGCGGCGGCGGAGAGGTGCGCGGCGAGTTCCGGGAGGACCGGCAGGCCCGCCGGCGGGGCCGGGTCCGGCTCCCGCTGCGGATCCGGTGCGGTCCGCTGCATCCGTACCTCCACTCCACGGCGGCCGGTCGATCGTGGGCCCATCACATGATGAACGGCCCCGACCACCTTCGCAGATCACAAGGTGGCGACCGGGGACGACACGTCAGCGGAGGACGACCACTGGGGCGGACGGACGGCTACGGCCAAACGAGGCCGACCACCGCCAGATGGAGCATCGCCTCGCCCGCCAGTACGCGCCCAGCAGGCGCCGCGTCACCCATCGCGCCACGCGCGGCAGCGCATGTCGCGGCACGGGGCACGGGGCACGGCGGTACGGCGGTACGGCGGTACGGCGGTACGTGCCGCCGGTAGGCCCCCCGTCCCCCGTCCTTCCTCCTCCGCCTACGCGCCCGCCTCGCGGCCGCCCACCGGCGCCTCGTACCGGTGCACCATCACCTCTTCCGTCGCACCGGACACGCCCCACTCCTGCCGCTCGGTGCCGCGCCGCGCCCAGCCCCGGCGCTCGTACAACGCGACGGCCGAGACGTCGGAGGTCTTCACCTCCAGGACGAGCCGCACCCCGCGGGCCGCCGCCTCCGCCTCGACAGCGGCCAGCAACCGCGCGCCGAGGCCGAGGCCGCGTGCGCCGGGCGAGACGTAGAGGCGGCTGACCTCACGCCCGCACAGCGCGGCATGGCCGAGCACCACCCCGCCCGCCTCCGCCACCCAGGCAGCGGTCAATCCGTCAGGAGTGAGCCACCGCACCGGTTCCTCGGGCCAGTGGTGGGGGTAGCCGCTGTGCGCATGCACCTCGGCGAGGACCGCCGCACAGGCACCGAGATCAGCATCGACCCGCCTCCGGACCACCGACGGCATCCGCGCATCCGCCCCTCCCGCGCCGCCCCACGCCCCATTCACAGCCGCCCCCCGCTCATCCATCGCCGCCCCGCCCCTCATCTCTCAGATCCCTCATCCCTCATCCCTCATCCTTCATCCCTCATATCCCTCATCCCTTCTCCCGCATCGGCAACACGGTCCAGGCAAGGGTCATCCACCCCGCCCCCACCGCACCCCACTCATGCGCACATTCACGCACGCGCATATCCGCGCAGATGAACACACCCCCGAAACCCAAACCGGAACCCGGACCAACAGCCCGCCCCGCCACGCCCCATCAGGTGCCCGGGCCTGCCCCGCCCATCCGCGGGTACAGGTGACCCATGCGAACGCGAACGCTCCTCACCAACCTCGACCGGTGGGCCTTCGGCCGGATCGCCGCACGCGAGTGGCCCGGCGCCCAGCGCGTACTGCCCCGGCTGACCCGAGGCGCCGATCACGGGCTCCTGTGGTTCGGCGTCGCGGCCGGAGCGGCAGCCCTCGGCGGGCGACCCGCGCGCCGGGCCGCGCTGCGCGGCGTGGCCTCGTTGGCCGTGGCCTCCGCGACGGTGAACACCCTCGGCAAGCGCTCCGTGCGCCGCTCCAGGCCGCTGCTGGACGCTGTCCCGGTGATGCGGCGGCTCGGCCGCCAACCCTTCACCTCCTCCTTCCCGTCCGGGCACGCGGCCTCGGCGGCCGCCTTCGTCACCGGTGTCGCCTTCGAGAACAAGTGGTGGGGTCTGGCTCTCGCCCCGCTCGCCGCCTCCGTGGCGTTCTCCCGGGTCTATACGGGCGTCCACTATCCGGGCGATGTGTTGGCGGGCGCCGCGCTCGGCGTGGGCGCGGCGTTCGCGGTCCGCGGTCTCGCGCCGACCCGCGCCCAACTGGCCCCGCCGGCCCGGCCGCGCGCCGAGGCCCCCGCACTGCCCGGCGGACAGGGGCTGTTCGTGGTGGCGAACGCCGGCTCCGGACAACGCTCGGGCCCACGCCCCGACCGGGCCGCGGAGGTGCACGGGGTACTCCCGCACGCCGAGGTGGTGGTCTGCGGCGATCCGGACAGCCCGCCCCTGGACAAGGCGCTGGAGGAAGCGGCGGAGCAGGCCAGGTCGCAGGGCGGTGCGCTGGGCGTACTCGGCGGTGACGGCACCGTGAACGCGGCGGCCTCGGTCGCCGCCCGGCACGGCCTGCCGCTCGCGGTCCTGCCGGGCGGCACCCTCAACCACTTCGCCTACGACCTGGGCATCGAGACCTACGCAGACGCGGCACACGCCGTGGAAAGCGGTGAGGCCGTCGCCGTGGACCTGGCACGCTTCCGGGCCGAACCGCACCAGGAGGGCCAGTACTTCCTCAACACCTTCTCCATCGGCGCCTATCCCGAGCTGGTACGGATCCGGGAGCGGTGGGCGCACCGGATCGGTGCCTGGCCCGCCGGGATCCTCGCCGCCTGGGAAGTACTGCGCTCCGCCGCACCACTGAGCATGGAGATCAACGGTGAACGGCGCACCGTCTGGCTGCTGTTCGTCGGCAACTGCCAGTACCGCGGCCTGGGCACGGCTCCCGTACGCCGGCACGACCTCGCCGACGGCGTACTCGACGTTCGGGTGGTGCACGGCGGCCGACTGGCCCGCACCCGACTCCTCGCCGCCGCCCTCCTGGGCACCCCGCGCAGCTCCCCGGTCCTGGGCGAGGCCCGCCTGCCCCGACTGCGCATCAGCGGCCTCCCGAACGGCACCCCACTCGCCTACGACGGCGAAGTCACCACAGCCACAGGCAAGTTGACTTTGGAAAAGAAGAACGAAGCCCTGACCGTCTACCGCCTCCTCCCCACCTGACCACCCCATCTCCAACACGAATCCCGCCTCATCGTCCAAGCCCCCCCGCCCCCGCCCCCCTCCCACCCTCCCACCCCAGCCAGCCCAACCAGCCACACTCATCCACCCACCCCCCTCTCCGTCCACATCGCAAGACGCATCTCTCGCAATACGAGACAGCCGCGTACGGTGTGAGGGCAGCACACCGCAGGGCATCCGCACCCGGCCACGGCCCGTCATGACCTCGCGCGACAGCCCCCGATGTCCACGAAGGAGCCGACTCATGCCACAGGAATCCGCCGTATACACCCACGGCCACCACGAGTCCGTACTGCGCTCTCACACCTGGCGCACCGCAGCCAACTCGGCCGGATACCTGCTGGATTCACTGCTGCCCCACATGCAGATCCTGGACATCGGCTGCGGCCCCGGCACCATCACCGCCGACCTGGCCACCCTGGTGCCGGACGGCCAGGTCACCGGCCTGGAGCACGCACCCGCCGTACTGGACCAGGCCCGCGCCACGGCCGCCGCCCGCGGAGTGGAGAACGTCCACTTCACGGTCGGCGATGTCCACGCACTGGACTTCCCCGATGACACCTTCTGCGTGACCCACGCCCACCAAGTCCTGCAGCACGTAGGCGATCCCGTCCAGGCTCTGCGCGAGATGCGTCGCGTCACCAAGCCTGGCGGCATCGTCGCCGTCCGCGATTCGGACTACGCAACCATGACCTGGTACCCGGAGGTCGAGGGGATGGCCGACTGGCTGGACCTGTACCACCGAGTGGCCCGCGCCAACGGCGGCGAACCGGACGCCGGACGCAAGCTGCACGCCTGGGCGCGCCAGGCCGGCTTCCCGCCGGAGAACATCACCGCGACCGCCGGCGCCTGGTGTTACCAGACCCCGGAGGAGCGGGCCTGGTGGTCCGAGCTGTGGGCGGACCGCACTACCGGCTCCTCCTACGCCAAGATCGCGGTCGACGGCGGACATGCCACCACGGACGACCTGAACCGCATCGCCGCGGCGTGGCGGGAGTGGGGAGCCCAGGAGGACGGCTGGTTCGCCATGCTGCACGGCGAGATCCTGTGCCGGGTGTGACGTCGCGTCAGTTCGGCATTTCTGTCACCCCGCCTCCATCGCGCGGGCACACCACGGTCACACCGTCATCCAGGGTTCGCGCAGCCGCGGGGAGCCCAACTAGGCTGTTTCTCATGGACATTCTGGGGACCTCACTTCGGGTATGTGTCGGCGACCTCGATGCCGCGGTCAAGGTCTACGAACGGCTGACCGGTGCCGAGGCGATCCGCTTCCAGCGCGGCGGGGTGGCGGTCGCGGCGGTCGGATGCTTCTTCCTGATGAGCGGCCCCGAGGCGGAGCTGTCGGTGCTGCGGAAGATCGCCGCGACCATCGCCGTGAAGGACGTCGACGAGGCGGTGGCCGACCTCACCGCGGTCGGCGCGGACATCATCGCCGGGCCACTGGCCACCCCCATCGGCCGCAATCTGATCGCCCGCCACCCCGACGGTTCGGTCTTCGAGTACGTCGACCGCAACGCGGCCTCCTAGGTCCAACACCAGCTACATAGAGGCAAGTTCGAAAGTCCGGGCTGCGGGGATGTTGCCCGCCGGCGGACTCGACTGCCGCTACGCCGCTGGCACCACACCCGAGTGTCGTCGCGCACGGCGCGGTGCTTCCCGTCACCTCCACGGTGGTCACACCTCCAGGATGATCTTGCCTCGGGTGCGGCCGGCCATGCTGAGGCGGAACGCCTCGGCGGCTTCTCGCAGGGGGAGCGCCGCGACGACCGGCACGGTCAGCTTTCCCGCGTCCGCGAGGATGGCCAGTGCGGTCAGGTCGGCGCTGTCCGGTCTGACCCACACCATGTGGCCGCCCTTGGCCCGGACCTCGCCGTCGGCGATCGACACCACACGACTGCGGTCCTTGAGCACCTCCTGCGAGACGTCCACGGCGCCGCCGCCGACGAAGTCCAGGGCGACGTCGACGCCTTCGGGCGCCAGGGTCCGGATCCGGTCCGCGAGCCCGTCGCCGTAGGTCACCGGTTCGGCGCCCAGGGATCTCAGGAAGTCGTGGTTGCGCTCGCTGGCCGTGCCGATCACGCGGGCCCCTTCGGCGACCGCGATCTGGACGGCCAGGGAGCCGACTCCGCCGGCGGCGGCGTGCACCAGCACCAGGTCGCCCGCCCTGGTCCGGGCCCGCTTGAGCGACTGATAGGCCGTCAGTCCGGCCAGGGGCAGGCTCGGTGGCCTGCTGCCAGCTGAGCGAGTCGGGTTTGCGGGCCAGGGTGCGCACGGGTGCGGCGACGAGTTCGGCGTAGGTGCCGTGTTGCACCTCGTCCTTGCGGACGTAGCCGATGACCTCGTCGCCGACCGCGTACTCGGTGGCGTCGGCGCCCACCGCTTCGACCACCCCCGCGACATCCCAGCCGGGGATGAGGGGGAAGTGGACGTGCATGATGCCGTCCAGATAGCCCGCGACGATTTTCCAGTCGACCGGATTGACGCCGGCGGCCTTCACCCGGATCAGCACCGAGTCGGGTCCGACTTTGGGGTCGGGCTGCTCGGAGTACGTGAGAACTTCGGGGCCGCCGTAACTGTTCGTGGTGATTGCTTTCATGACCGTCACAACGCGTGACGATCCGCGGGGATTCCGCGTCTCTGCGATCTTTTCCAACTGGCATATGCCAGTTGTGCGCGGCACGCAGCGAGCAGTGTCGGCGCGGGCCGGGCGGCCCGCGCCGCGCCCGCTACGCCGGCTCCACCGGCCGCATCCGGAACTCGTACCGCTCCGGCAGCGGATGCTCCGTGCGGGCTCGCGCGGCGCTCTCCGCGGTGACCGGGCCGTCCCCCGCCACCAGCCGCTCGGCGATGGCGTACCAGGTGTCGCTCAGCTCCTCGGCGCCCTCCCGTAGGTCGGCGATCTCGAAGCCCGCATCGAAGATCTCGCGGGCCGCCCGCGGCTGTCCCTGGGCGAGCAGGACCTGTGCCGCCAGCAGGCGGAAGCGGCCGTCCGCGCGGTTGCCCGGGGGAAGTTCCGCCAGCATCGCGGCGGCACCGTCGGCCCGGCCCGCCGCGAGCAGCGGGGGAATCGCCGTGCGGGCGAGGGCGGGCAGGATCTCCCGCCAAGCCCGGCCGGTCGCCGGATCGTCGGACGCGGCCGACCTGGAGGCGCAGGCGAACGCTTCCGAGAACCGGTCGGCGGCGCGAGCCGTCTCACCCTCCGCGCACTCGGCGACGGCCAGGCAGTAGAGCGGCAGGCAGCCGGCGCCGTGTGCCAGCGCGCGCTCCCAGCTGCGGACGGCCTGGGCGCGGTCCCCGGCGTGCCACTGGGCGAGTCCGAGGTGGTACTCGGCGGCCGGTCCCGGCTGGGCGGATTCCAGGATGTCGCGCCAGGCCGGGGAGACCGGCGCCGGTCCGGGGACCGGGCCCGCGGCCGGCAGTTCCCCCGTCCGGAGCAGCGTCAGCCAGGGCTGCTGCGCGGCGCCCAGGGTGGCCGGGTCGAACGGCGTGCCGGGGAGGTCAAGGCCCGCGCGGGCCACTTCGAGGGCGCCCCAGCCGGAGCCGGTGGCCAGTTGCTCCTTGGGGTCCCGGTCGGCGTACGGGAGCCAGGCGGCGTACGCGGCATCGATGTCGGCCCGCGGCAGCACCGTCGACAGCCGGGTTTCGACGGCGTCGCGCGCCGCGGCCCAGTCCGCGCCGTGCACCGCGGCGGAGTCGGCGGCCAGCGGCCCGTACGCCTCCAGCCAGGTGAACTCGCCGCCGGCGTCAAGCGGGACGTGCTCCAGCTGGGTGCGGGCCAGGCCCGCCTGGATCTCCGCGTAGCCGGGCGTGCCGGGTTCGGTGAGCCACCGCTGCCAGCGGCGGCCGGCGCGCCCGGCCCCCCACAGGAAGAGCTTGCGGCCGCGCAGGGCGTCGGTGGAGGTCTGCACCAGGCCATGACCGTCGCGGTCCAGGGAGGCGATCCAGGGGCGTGCGCCTTCGGGCAGGTCGTAGAAGTAGTCCGCGGGGTACCCGCTGCGCAGCGGGTAGGTGCGGTCGTCCCCGTCGGACTCCGGTACCGGAACGCGGCGCAGGGTGCGTTCGTATCCGAAGTGCCAGGCCGCCTCGGCCGGGGCCAGGACGCGGGTGTGGGCGTCCTCGGGGACGGCGGTGTTGGACCACCAGTACACCGGGACGGTGTGGTGGTGCGGATTGCGGATCCGCACGCCCACGTAGAGGAACTCCGCGCCGTCGGGCAGCCACAGGTCCACCTGGAACGGCAGATCGCGCAGCCGCTCCCACTCCCACAGCCGCAGCATCACGCCGCCGTCGGGGGCCGGCACCCGGGCGGCGTGCAGCGGGGCGCACGCGAGGGTGGTGTGCCCGGTGGCGCCGATGTTCCACTCGATGCCGCCGGAGAACCACGCCCCGTTGAGGGCGAAGGCGGCGGGTTGCAACACCGGGTTGCGGTAGAGGAGTTCGCGGCCGGTGGGCTTGTGGTGGAGGGAGTACACGCGGCCGCCGAGCCCGGGCAGGACGGTGGCGCGCAGCCGGTCGTTCTCGATCACCAGCGCGTCGAGGTCGGCGGGCCGGCGGTCGCGGCCGTAGCCGTCCCGCATCCGGGTGGGCTGGATCGAACGCAGTGGTTGGCAGCCGATCTGCCGCGCCATGTCGGCGGGCAGGGCGGTGTCCTGGGGGATCTCGATGCGGTGCACGTCGCCGGCGTCGTGCAGTGCGGGCAGCGGGTTGTCCGGGCCGAGGGCGGCCAGGGGAAGGGTCAGGGTGGTGCGTCGCACACTCGTGGCCACGGCTGCCTCGCAAGGTCGGACCGGACCGCCTCGGCTGCGGCGGCCCCCTGTTGACCATGGAACAACGTGATGGCCCGTCTGAACAGGGCACCTGCCGGCCAGGTGGGGTCAGGGTTGCGCAAAGACGCCCTCAAGGAGGTCGGCCAGCAGTACCGCCCCGGAGCTGTCGGGGTCGCGGTCCGGGTCGTAGATCGCCACGGTGACGCCCACGCAGCGCGGGGAGGCGGCCAACGGGGCCAGCAGGGACCGCAGTTCCTCGGTGAGCAGGCCGTCGGGGTCGGGGCTGTCCACCGCCGGCATGACGGCGGGGTCCAGCACGTCCGCGTCGAGATGGATCCAGAAGCCGTCCAGTGGGGAGTTCTGGAGGTGCCGGAGCGCGTTCCGCGCGACCGTTTCCGGGCCGTGCCGCCGGATCTCGGCGACGTTGGTGCAGCTGATGCCGAGCCGGGCCAGCTCCGCTTGGTCCTCGTCCGCATCGCGGACCCCCAGGAGGCACACGTCCTCGTCGCGGACGTACGGGCGCAGCCCCTCGATGTCGGTCAGGTCGGTCTGGCCGCGGCCGGTGATCTGTGCGACGCCCTCGCCTGCGGCGGCGCCGACGGGGCCGGACACTTCGGTGTTCCCCGGATGCCGGAAGTCGCCGTGTCCGTCCAGATAGGCGACGCCGTACCTTCCCAACCGCCGCAGTGCGAGCACCGCCCCGAGCAGGATGCTGCAGTCGCCGCCGAGAACGACCGGGAAGTCGCCGCTGCGCACGTGGCCCTGGACGCGCCGGGCGAGCCGCGCACTGTACGAGGCGATGGCCGGGGCGTGGAAGTCCCCGTCCCCCTCGCGCCACTCCCCCAGGCCGTAGCGGGGCGGCACCACCACCCCGCCCTCCAGTGCCCCGAGCCGCCGCAGCAGTCCCTGTTCCCGCAGCGCTCCGGCGAGCTTGTAGCAGCCGGGCACCGCACCGGGTGCGGGCGGTCGCAGTCCGAGGTTGGAAGGGGCATCGATCAGCACGTTCCGGCGCATGCGGCGATCGTAACGGGCGGCATGCAAACGGCCTGTCGTTGCAGGGGGTTGCACCGAAATTCGCGGGTGGTGCGGGTGGTGAGCGCATAGCCTCTACTGCTGCACACGGGGTACGGCCGAGCAGAACGGAAGCGCTGGAGATGGCGACGCAGCACACCTACCGAGTGATCGTCCGCGGCAAGTGGGACCACCTCACGGAGGAGGCCCGGGCGAAGCTCCTCGCCGAGGTGGAGGACCACGGGCTCGCGCAGATGCGGTTCACCGCCGAGGGCTCGCTGGCCTACGACGCCGCGCTGCACGCGTTCAGCTACCGCTACGTCGTCGTCGCGGACGCGGAGTACGGCGAGGAGATGGCCGCCGCGCTCGGTGAGGAGAAGGCGGAGGGCGCGCTGCGGGCGGCGGGGCTGGGCTATCGGGAGCTGCGGTCCACCGCGACCGACATGGACACGATGAAGATCAACCGGAAGGGCCGGTAGCGGCCCTCCCGTCGGCGCGTCGCCTGTTGCTGCGGGGCGTGCGGGTGCGTCTCCTGTTGGCGGGGTCAGTTCCCCGGTTCCTCCGGGAGCGGCTCGTTGAAGCGGATCCGGTTGCCGAAGGGGTCGGTCACGGTGAGGCAGGTGCCGAACTCGTCCTCCTCCAGGCCGGGCCGCAGGTACGGGTAGTCCTTGGCGGCCAGTTCGGCGTGCAGTGCCCGCACCCCCGTCAACTCGACGTAGACCGTGGAGCCGGGGGTCGCGTCGCCGTGGTGTTCCGAGAGGTGGAGGGCCAGGCCGCTCCGGGAGACCTGGGTGTAGAGCGGCGTACCGGGTGCGAAGCGGTGTTCCCAGTCCATGGTGCAGCCGAGGTAGTCGACGTAGAACTCGTGGGCCTTGGCCACGTCGAAGATCCGGAAGATCGGTACGGCGCGTCGGACGACGACGTCCCCCGCGTCCTGGGAACCGTTCATTCCGCCCCGCCGCCCCTCTGGACGTCCTGGTCGGCCGAGTTGCCCTCCTGGTCCGCCCGGCCCGTCCGGTGTTCCTCGTCGGCCCGGAGCATCTCACGGGTGATGGCCCAGCGTTCGTGATCGCGCCAGGCGCCGTCGACGAAGAGGAAGTCCGGGGAGAAGCCCTCCAGGCGGAAGCCCGCGCGCTCGACCAGGGAGATGGACTGCTTGTTGGACGGCTGGATGTTGGCCTCCAGGCGGTGCAGGCCCAGGGGGCCGAAGGCGTGGCGGAGCACCAGGCGCAGGCCCTCGCTCATGAGGCCGCGTCCGGCGGCGGGTGCGAAGGCGCCGTAGCCGACGGCGCCGCTGCAGAAGGCGCCGTGCACGATGTTGTTGATGGTGAGGTAGCCCGCGATGCGGCCGCTGTCGTGCTCGCAGATCAGGAAGCCCTCGCGGAGGGGTTCCTGGAGTCGCGCCAGGTAGCCGTCGAACGCGGCGTCGCTGTCCGGGGGGAAGAGCCAGGGACGGTGCAGATCGGCGCTCTGCCGGCTGAGCGCGGTGAACTCCTCCCGGTCGTCGGCGGTGAAGTGCCGGATACCCACCCGGGGGCCACGCGCAAGGTAGCGGTCGGTGCTCGTCATCAGCAGATCGTACGAGGGCTGGCGGTACCGGACCAACCGTCCCGATCTTGCGGGCGGCGTGCCGCCCCGCTGCCTCCGGGCGGCCGTCGACCGGTCCGGAGGCAGCGGGTTCCGTCCGGTTCCGGACGGGAGGGTGGGGGCGCGGTCAGCGCCATACGGGTGCGTCGGTACCGCAACGGCCGGGCGGTGTCGTCCAGTTCACCGGGCCGCCCGCGAAGGACACCGGGGGAAGCGCGTGCCTCAGCCGCCCTACGGGGCTGTCGGTTTCGCGGAGGTGGCGGGCGGGGTCGTACTCCGTCGGGAGGGTGGGATCTGCGGTGTCCTCGGGGGTGGTCGGTGCGGGCTCGTCCCTCAGGTCGTGCGTCAGCCAGCGCGCTGTACGGGCGAGTGCCAGTGTCGCCAGGCGCGAACCGCCGGTCCGGGACTGCTCCGTCAGCGCTCGCAGCACCGACGCGGCCAGCAGGTACCCGGTGCCGTGGTCCAGTGCCTGTGCGGGCAGCGCGCCCGGGGTGCCGTCCTCGTTCGCTTCGATGGCGGCAATACCGGTCGCGACCTGTACGAGGCTGTCGAATCCGCGTCGGGCGCCCCAGGGGCCGTCGTCGCCCCAGGCGGAGAGTCGGGCCACGATCAGGCCGGGGCGGCGTTCGACGAGGGCCTCGGGGGCGAGCCCGAGGCGGTCGAGGGCGCCGGGGCGGTATCCGGTCACCACGACGTCCGCCTCGGCCAGCAGCGCCTCGAAGGACGCGCGGCCGCTGCGCGACCCCAGGTCCAGCGTGGTGGAGCGCTTGCCGAACCCGGTGTCGCTGTGGGCGTCCTGGCTCTCGGGGAGTTGCGGGGCGTCGACGCGCAGGACGTCAGCGCCCAGGAGGGCGAGCGTCCGGGTGGCGACGGGGCCGGCGATCACCCGGGTCAGGTCCAGGACGCGCAGCCCGGCGGCGGGCAGCACGGGGTCGCCGGCGCGGGCCGGCAGCGGGCGCGGTGCGGTGCCGGCGCCGAGGTCCTCCCTCGTCAGCAGCGGGTGGCGGGCGACGGTGGCGCCCTGCGCGTGGGCGGACCACTGCTCGGGGGCGCGGGCGGCGACGGCCAGTCCGCCCGCCGCATAGACGGCCTCCTGGAGCTCTTCGGACCCCCGCCCGGCGATCGCGGCCTCGGCGTCCGCGGGACCGGCGGTGTCCGGGAGGCCCAGTGCGCCGAGCAAACGGGCGCGGTGGTGCGGGTAGTTGGCGTGGGTGCGCAGCCAGCCGTCGGCGGTGCGCCAGAAGCCGGAGAGCGGTGCGAAGGACGAGGGGGCGCGGCCGTCGATCCGCAGGTGCCGTTCGCTGACGAAGGCGGTGGCCACGGCGGCGTCGTCGACGCGCACGGCGGGCAGTGGGCCACCGTCGCGCTGGGCGGCCAGTTCGGCCGCGGCAAGGGCGCAGACGGCCACCGTGGAGCGGGCCAGGGCCATGACCGGGAGGCGGGCCGCCAGCAGGCCGGGCGGCCCGCCGTAGGAGATCTGCTCCGCGAGTGCGGGGTCGCCGCCGAGGGCCGCCCATGCCTGGTCCGTACCGGCGGTCTGCCGCCGCTCCGTGTCATCTCGTCGCATCATCAAGCGAGTGTGGCACTGAGTGCCATTTGTGGCTAGTGGTTCTGGTCATCGTCAGCGCTCTTCGGGGTGCCGCGCCGACCAGCGCTCCCCGGCGCCGGGCGCGGCCAGTGCCAGCTTGCGATGGGCGCGGCGCAGCACCCCGCGGACCACGAAGGGGTGTATCCGGCGGATCGCGGCCAAGTAGAGGCGCCCGCCGCGGTGGTGGGTGCGGACCACGGTCCCCAGCGTGACCTGGTCGCCGGCGACCAGGAGTGAGGCGCGGAAGTCCAGGTGCCCGGCGTTCTTGCCGAGCAGCGTCTCCCCGCCCTGCCGGGCCAGGACGGGGAACTGCGCCTTCCGCAACGCCCGCTCCCACGCTTCGGGTTCGCGTGGCATACCTGGGCGCAGCGGCATCCGCCAGGCGTCCTCGAAGTCCGCCCGAGGAAAGGCACTGCGTGCCAGGTGGGCTTCCTCCGGGAGGGCGACGGCTATCGGCCGGTCCCACTGGAGGCGGTTGAGCAGCCGCACCCGGGGCGAGCGGCGGGTGGGGGCGCGGAGGTGTCCGGTGGCCGCGCGTTCGAGGTTGTCGAGGAGTTCCTCGGTGACGGTGGCGTGGGCGGCGCGAATCGCCAGGTGCCAGGCGAGCCGGCAGGCGAAGGGCAGCCGGGACTCCAGCACGTGGTCGACCCGGCAGCGGTCCGGTCCCAGGGGGCGGACGGTGAGTTCGTGGTAGCCGGCGCTCCGCCCGGAGGGGCCGGGTGCGAAGGCGAAGCGGATGCGGCGGCCCGGTTCGTAGGCGGCGACGTGGTAGCGGATCCGTCCGTGGCCGCCGTCGGCGCCGACTCCCAGGGGGCGGTCGAGGCGGAGGGGCGGCCAGGCGGGCGCCGGGAACAACGGATCGGACTCACCGCCCACTTGGTCGAGCAGGGCGCCCACGGCATCTGCGCGGGCCTGGACGGTGCGGGCATGGGTGTCGCGGACCGTGTGCACGGAGCACCTCCATACGGTGGCGTATGTTTTTACCGTACGGTAGCGTATGGTCATGGTGCGAGAGCGAGTGAAAGGTGCCGGTGGCGCCGCCGCACGGCAGCGGCTGACCGTGCAGGACTGGGCCGACGCGGCCCTGGCGGCCATGGGCGAGGGCGGCCTCGCGGCGGTCGCCGTGGAGCCGCTGGCGGCCCGGCTGGGCACCACGAAGGGCAGCTTCTACTGGCACTTCGCCAACCGCGACGCGCTGATCGAGGCCGCCCTGGACCGCTGGGCGGAGAGCCGCACCGAATCCGTGATCACCGAGCTGGCCGACGAGCCCGACCCCGGCGAGCGGCTCCGCCGACTGTTCCTGCGGGCCACCCGCCGGGCCGCCGAGGATCCGCTGGAGGTCTCGCTGCTGGCCTCCGCGGCCGACCCCCGGGTGTCGGCCGCGCTCGCCCGGGTGACCGACCGCCGGATCGGCCATATCGCCGCGCTCTTCGCCGAGTTGGGCTTCCCGGAGGACGAGGCGCACCGCCGCGGCCTGCTCGCGTACACCGCCTATCTGGGGCACACCCAGCTCAGCCACTCGGTCCCCCGGTCCCTGCCGGCCGGCCCCGCCCGCGAACGCCACCTGGACGCGGTGCTGGAGACTCTGCTACATCCGGCGGGAACCTCCGGGACCACTCCGGACGTTCGACAATCGGACCCGCGGCACCGAGCAGCGGAACCCACCACCGAGAGGGGGTGACGGCACCCGGCGCGGCACCCGACAGGACCGCCACCGCGCCATGGTGGCCGGCGGCAGCAGTGCCCGGTACACCACACCCACGGAGATCAGCGCGGCGCGCACGGCTCGCCTCGCGGCAGGCACGTCACACGGCGATCGGCGGTGGCGTCCTCCCGGCGAGCGACTCACCCCACCCGCACGGGAGGAACCGTGACCGAGACCATCTCCTTCCCCCGGGACCGCACCTGCCCCTACCACCCCCCGACGAACTACCGGCCGCTGCGCGAGTCCGGCCCGCTCTCGCACGTCACCTTCTACGACGGCCGCAAGGTCTGGGTGGTGACCGGGCACGCCGAGGCGCGGGCGCTGCTGGTCGACCGGCGACTGTCGTCCAACCGGCAGAATCCGGCGTTCCCCATACCGATGAGGCGGCTGGAAAACATCCGGCGGGTGCGGACCCCACTGATCGGCGTGGACGACCCCGAGCACAACACCCAGCGCCGCATGCTGATCCCCAGCTTCAGCGTCAAGCGGATCGCCGCGCTCCGACCGCAGATCCAGCAGACCGTGGACGGCCTCCTGGACCGGATGCTGGCGCAGGGCCCACCCGCCGACCTGGTCTCCGCGTTCGCCCTGCCGGTCCCCTCGATGGTGATCTGCTCACTGCTCGGCGTTCCGTACGCGGACCACGAGTTCTTCGAGGAACGGTCCCGCCGCCTCCTCCGCGGGCGTTCCGCCGAGGAGAGCGAGGAGTCCCGGGGCGAACTGGAGGGATACCTGGCGGAGTTGATAGCCCGAAAGCAGAAGGATCCCGGCGACGGCCTGCTGGACGAGCTGATCGCCGAGCGGCTCCGGGCCGGCACGGTGCAGCACGAGGAACTGGCCCGGCTGGCCATGATCCTGCTGGTGGCGGGCCACGAGACCACCGCCAACATGATCTCGCTCGGCACCTTCGCCCTGCTCGAACACCCCGACCAGCTGGCCCAGTTGAGGTCCGACGAGGATCTGATGCCCGCCGCCGTCGAGGAGTTGCTGCGGTTCCTGTCCATAGCCGACGGGATGCTGCGGGTGGCGACCGACACCATCGAGATCGCCGGCCACACCATCCGCGCCGGCGACGGCGTGGTGTTCTCGACCTCCCTGATCAATCGGGACGAGACGGCCTATCCGGCACCGGACGAACTCGACCTCGACCGCTCGGCCCGCCACCACGTCGCGTTCGGCTTCGGCATCCACCAGTGCCTGGGCCAGAATCTGGCCCGCGCCGAGTTGGAGATCGCGCTGCGCTCGCTGTTCCGCCGCATCCCCGATCTACGACTCGCCGTGCCGGCTGCCACGATTCCGTTCAAGCCGGGGGACACTCTCCAAGGAATGATCGAACTGCCGCTGGCCTGGTAGCGCCGATCGGCACCACCGGAGGCGGCACGCCAACGAAAGGGGTCCGGACATGCGGATCACCATTGACGCGAATCGCTGTATCGGCTCCGGGCAGTGCGCACTGACGGCGCCGTCCGTCTTCACCCAGGACGACGACGGGTTCAGCGCGCTGCTGCCGGGCCGCGAGGACGGCGGAGGCGACCCGCTGGTGCGGGAAGCCGTCCGCGCCTGCCCCGTACAGGCCATCGAGGCCTCGGAGGACTGACGGCGGCCGGGCCCACCGCGGACGGCTCGGACGACGCCCGCCCCCGGCCGGCCACCGGCACCGGGCGACCGCGGCACGCACGACACGTACCGCCCCGGGCTCTCCCCCCTACGGCATCCACCCCGTCCGCTACGGCACGACCCCCTGGGTGACCGGGAGTTCGAGAACCCCGGTGTCCTCGGGCGCGCTGGTGACCGTCACCCGCTTCACGCCGCGATTGCCCACATAGGCGGAGTCGCTCGCGGCGATCACCAGCCGCAGCCGGTGCCCCGGCTGGTAGCGATGCACGATGCCCGGAAGTTCCACGGTGAACTTCCCCGTCACATCGGGCACCCTGGCCGGGGCCACCAACCGGTGCACCAACGTCTTCCGGCCGTCCGGGCCGACGTCGTAGAGCTTGGCGAAGAGCACCAGCTTGTCGGCCGCGTCCGAGGAGTCCTGCACCCGCTCGGCCCGCGGCGAGACGACCTGCAGCGTCACCTTGGGCGCGCCCACCACGTCCAGCGGCCCGCCCGCCACCGGTGCCGAGGTCCAGTCCAGGTAGGTGCCCTTGATGTCGTACGGCTGCGGATCGGGGAGCCCCAGCATGCCGGCCAGCGAACTCTCGGAGTGACTGGTGGGCACCCGCAGATTGCGGTATTCGCGGCTGCCGCGGGCCACCTCGGCACGGTTGTCGACGAGCTTGCCGTCCCCGGACAGGTACAGCCGGCGACTGCCGCCCGCCGGGAAGGAGGGCGCGGTGGCGTAGGTGGGACCGCTGGTCACCCAGTCCCGGTAGTACGCGAAGGCCGGTCCGGTACCGGTGCCCGTCCGGTGCCGTAGATAGCGGTCGAACCAGGCGAGGATCCGCTTCCCCACATAGCTCGTATCCAAGTTGCCCTTACCCAGGTCGAGTTCGCCTTCCGCCGGGTCCTTCATCCCTCCGCTGTGGCCCCAGGACTGCCAGATCATCTTGACCGGCGTGCCCTGGGCGGCGAGGGTGCGGTAGGTGGCCGCGGCCTCGTTGAGGTTGAAGAGCGTGTCGGCCTGCCCCTGGACGAGCAGAGTGGGCGCCTTCACGGACTTCAGGTACGAGACCGGGGAGACGCTGCGTGCGTACCGAAGCATCGTCCGGGTCTCGTCGGCCGGGTACGCGCGGAAATCCAGCAGTCGCTTGGTGCGGCAGGCCGCTGCCACGAAGTGCAGGCAGCCCGCGCCGCCGGCCCGCGACGAGTCCAGCCCCGGGTGGAGCAGGCCCTGCGCCTCACCGATCAGGAAGAACCCGTTCGTCCACTGGTACTTGTACACCCCGGGGACCGGACCGCTGACGCCGTCCGTGCGACCGGTGTTGTTCGGGTCGAGGGAGTAGGAGAGGTCGTTCCAGGTGATCAGCGGAACCAGCGCGTCGACGCGGTGGTCGACCGCGGCGGTGGCCATCTGGATCGCCCCGCCGTACGATCCGCCGATCATGCCGACCCGGGGATCGCCCGGGCGGTCCTTGGTGACGAAGTCGACGCGGGTGCCGTCGTCGGCGGTGCGCACCCCGGCCAGCAGGTCGATCAGCCGGCTCGCCGCCCTGCCGTCGATCTCGGGGTCGTCGAGGGAGATCGCACAGCCGGTCTTACCGAAACCGAGGCCGGAGTAGGCGAGCGCCACATAGCCGCGGGAGGCGAACGACTGGGCGGTGGCGTCGGTCGAGCCGTCCGTCTTGCTGCCGCCGAAGCCGTTGGTGGTCAGCACGGCCGGCGCCGGATGCGCGGCGTTGACGCCCCACGGGCGGTAGAGGTCCGCGTCCACCGCGCAGCGGTGACCGCCGGCCCGCACGGTCACCTTCAACGGGGTGACCGTGTACTGCGTGGCAGCGGATCCCGCGGCGGTGGCGGGGGCGCTCAGGACGAGGGGTGCGGTGAGGACGGTGCCGGTCAGCAGGGCCAGGGACATGCGGAGCACGGGGCGGGACACGACTCGGGACACGCTGGGCACGCAGGACCTCCACAGGACACGTCGTACCAACCAGTCGGTAACGGCGCGCTCATGTTGTGACACGGGTAACGGACATGTCAACGCCCGTGACACGAGTCGGTGATAGGACGTCAGTTCATCGCAACCGACCGGGAAATGGAGCGATGACCTGCCACGCAAGCGGCGAGAAGAACGCCGTTACGGCCACGGCGACGGGCACGGACGCGGCATCCGACGCGAGCGCTTTCCCGGTGCAACATCACCGGATCGGCGGGCCGTGGACCGCCGACCGGGTGGACGGCCGCGCCGCGAACCGCCGCACACCGCCACCGCCACCGCCACCGCCACCGCCACCGCCGGCACGACTCGGCGACCCACCGGCCTCATATACCTCCGGTCCACAGCCGCACCACGCTGTCGCCTCCCCCTCCACGGAGCTCGTTCCTGCCGTATCCGGCCCTACCCGGCCGTGCCCCGTCGGCCGGGTACGGCACCGCTTCGTCGGACGGCCGGTCGTCGATGCCCCGGCACGCCGCGCAGGAAGTGGTCGAGGACCCGGACGCCGAAGTGCAGGCCCTCCACGGGGACCCGTTCGTCCACGCCGTGGAAGAGCGCCTGGTAGTCGAACCCCTCGGGCAGCTTCAGCGGGGAGAAGCCGTAGCCGACGATGCCCAGTCGGGAGAACTGCTTGGCGTCCGTGCCCCCGGACATGCAGTACGGCACGGCGTGGCCGTCCGGGTCGAACCGCTCGATCGCGGCCCGCATCGCGGCGAACGACGGGGAGTCGACGGGGGCCTGCAGCGCGACCTCACCGTGGTGGTAGTCCCAGGTGACATCGGGTCCGGTGAGCTCGTCCAACGTCGCGCGGAACTCCGCCTCGCCGCCCGGGACGACTCTGCCGTCCACATAGGCGACGGCGGATCCAGGGATCACGTTGACCTTGTAACCGGCCGTCAGCATCGTCGGGTTGGCGCTGTTGCGGACCGTCGGCTCGACCAGCTTGGCGGCCGGACCGAGCTGGTCCAGCAGGGCGTCGACGTCGAAGTCGGGCCGCTCGGGATCGACGTCGATGGCGTGCAGCGCGGCGAGCTCGCGCAGCGCCGCCCGGACGGTCGGGGTGAGCCGCACCGGCCACTCGTGCGCACCGATCCGGGACACCGCGTCGGCCAGCCGGCTGACCGCGTTGTCGCGGTTCACCTTCGAGCCGTGCCCGGCCCGGCCCCGGGCCGTCAGCTTCAACCAGGCGGTGCCGCGCTCCCCCGCCGCGATCGGGTAGATCCGCATCCCGCCAGCGGCGTGGAACGTGAAGGCCCCCGATTCGCTGATGCCCTCGGTGCACCCCTCGAAGAGCTCGGCGTGATGGTCGGCGAGGAATCCCGAGCCGTCCTCGGCGCTCGCCTCCTCATCGGCGGTGAACGCCAGCACGACGTCGCGCCTGGGCCGCACTCCGCTGCGCGCCCACTGGCGGACGACGGCGAGCATCATCGCGTCCATGTTCTTCATGTCGATGGCGCCCCGGCCCCAGACCACGCCGTCGCGGACCTCCCCCGAAAAGGGGTGGACCTGCCAGTCGGCGGGCTCGGCCGGGACCACGTCCAGGTGCCCGTGCACCAGGAGTGCGTCGGCGGACGGGTCGCTGCCTTCGATGCGGGCGACGACATTGGTGCGCCCCGGGCTGCGCTCCAGCAGGACGGGCTCGATGCCCACCTCTGCCAGCCGCTCCGCGACGTACTCCGCGGCCGGGCGCTCCCGGCAACTGCCGTCTCCGGCATTGCTCGTGTCGATGCGGATCAGCTCCGAGGTGAACCGCACCACCTCGTCGAGCGCCTGCTGATCGACCGTCTCGACATTCAGGTCGGACGTGTGTTCCGCCAGCTTGATCTCAGCCATATTGTTCCTCCACGGCGGACGAGACGACCGTGGTGACCGCCTTGAAACACCGGATGGCTTCGTACATGTCCTGACTGGTATACGCGACGCGGCGCTCACCGCAGCGCTCCACGCCGGGCACGCATGTCGCCGCTCCCACCAGATGCTCGGCATCGAACTCCAACTCGAACCGGAACGGGCCGCCACGGACCGGCTCGTGACGCACCGCGAGCGCCGCGCCCTTGCGCGCCGCGGCCTGGATCTCGGCCGCCGTGCGGGTCGGCGGCCGGCACACCGCCGCATAGCGCGAGACATAGTCCTTCACCGCCACGCCGGGCGCCTGCGGGGCATATCCCTGCGCGTCCTCGCAGGTCCGGTCGTCGCCCGTCACCAGCACCACGGGCACCCCGTACTCCGCCACGACGAGGGAGTTGAGATACCCCTCGCTGGCGCGTGTGCCGTTGACCCAGACGCCGGTGAGCGTATTGGCGAGATATGTGTGCGCCAGCACACCCTCCGTCCCGGCACCGGTGTGGTAGCCGATGAACGCGATGCCGTCGACGTCACCGCGCTGCACGCCCTCGACCATGCTCAGGGCCTTGTGTCGGCCCGTCAGCATCTCGGCGCGCTCGTCGAGCTGCTCCAACAGCAGGTTGCGCATCGTCCAATGGGCCTCGTTGACGAGCACCTCGTCCGCCCCGCCGTCGAAGAACCCGGCGATGGCCGCGTTCACATCGGACGTGAACATATGGCGGCAGCGCTCCCACTGCGGGGTACCCGGCAGCACATCGGCGGGCCATGTCACGCCCGTGGCACCCTCCATGTCCGCGGAGATCAGGATCTTCACATCTATCAGTCCCATCGCAGGTGAGAGGGCACATGCGCAGCCCTTGACCGATCACGTTACGCGGACGTGAACACACCGACCAGGGCTGTGGATAACTCCGGAGGTCCAGACCACTGAAGATCATCTACGCCGCCGACACACGCCACCCGCCGTGCGCGTTCACATGCCTAGGCCAGTCCGCCCACCCTCCCCTCCAGACCCGCCCACCCCCCCGAAGGGGGTGGGCGGCGGGGAAAAACCAGAAGGGGTTGAGGGCAAGAAGGCTGGAGGGCAGGGGGAGTTAAGGGCAGGAGGGGGTAAGGGCAAGGGAGGTTGAGGGCAAGGCAGAGAGGGAAAGCGGGCCCCATCACCTACACACGACTGCACGCCCTCACGCCCTCACGCCCTCACGCCCTCACGCCCTCACGCCCTCATGCCCTCATGCCCTCACGCGTGCCCAGGCCCTCAGTCGAGTTCCTCCTGGCAGCGTTCCAGCCACTCCAGGTCCGCCTGGATGTGCAGCATCGCGCCCTCTATCAGCAGGTGCGCGACCCGGTTGTCGCGGTCTTCGGAGGCGGCCAGACGGGACAGTTCCCGCAGGCGCTTGAGGTAGTGCCGGCGCTGCTTGTTGATCAAGGTGCCCTGGTCGGCGGTCCCGGACCGCGAGACGAGCGCCAGTTTCACGAAGAACTCGTCGCGGACCCGCGGTTCGACGGTGGCGTCTTCGAACCACGCGTCCACCGCCTCGCGACCGGCCGTGGTGATCCGGTAGATCCGCTTGTTCGGGCGGTCCGGCTGTTCGACCTCCTCACCCTCGATGAGTCCCGTCTTCTCCAGCCGGCCGAGGGTCACGTATATCTGACCGACGTTCGGTCGGGGGTAGGCCGCGCCCAGGAGTGCCTCCAGGGCCTGTTTGAGTTCATAGCCGTGCGCGGGTCCGCTGACCAGCAGTGCCAGGAGTGGCAGCCGCACGCTCTCCCTCTCCCCGAGCCTTCGACGCCCGTGGTGCGACGCCCGGTGCTCGATGCGTGTTGCCGTTGTCTGTTGCTCGATGCGTGTTGCTCGATGCCTGTTGTTCGATGTCCGGTTTCCACGGTGGCGGTCATCGCGGTGGCCGTCCGGCCCGGAGCGGGTTCGGCCGGTCACTGTCCCGTGATGGAGGATTTCGCCGGGAAGCCTTGCCTTCAAGACCTCGTCCGGAAGCTCTTCCTGCGGCTTGCCGACGAGCCCTCTCCGGAATGACTAACAGGTATACAGGAGCGCGGCAACGGGGCGGACGTCGGGGCAGACCCGTCTCGCGTTCCGCAGGAGGGATGCCGCACCACCCGCATCATCTCGACGGCCGGACCCGCCAATCGGTCACCCGACCTCGCGACCACCCGGCTGCCCGCCTCCCCGCCTCCCCGACCGGCCGATCCCCCACCAATGCACCGCTCCACTACTCCCTTATCTCATAGGGGAGTTGAAATACAGTCGAACACCCGAGGGCGACATTCCGTACAGGATCCGGACGCCATACCCCACAAATCCGGGCACGTACCGTTCGACTTCCGTCTTTCAGTTGACACCGAAAAGACGGGGCTACCTAACATGCATGCATAACAGCAACTCGCAAGCCGCCACGCCGACTTGCACCGTAAGAAGTGGATCCGGCAGATGTTCACAGCCACCGCAGATCGCGGCCATCCGACCCCCGCCCAGGACACGGCCCAGCGCTGGTGGCGCGACGCGGTCATCTACCAGGTCTACGTCCGGAGCTTCCGCGACTCCACCGGAGACGGTACGGGAGACCTGGCCGGGGTCCGCGGCGGACTTCCGTACCTCAAGAAGCTTGGTGTGGACGGGATTTGGCTCAGTCCGTTCTTCCCGTCCCCGCAGCACGACCACGGCTACGACGTGGCGGACTACCGCGACGTGGATCCCGCCTACGGCGACCTCAACGAGTTCGACCGGCTGATGGCCGACGCCCACCGGCTCGGCCTCAAGGTGGTGCTGGACATCGTTCCCAACCACTGCTCCAGCGAA
The DNA here is from genome assembly GCF_002803155.1 of Streptomyces sp. CB02959. Classification (GTDB taxonomy): domain Bacteria; phylum Actinomycetota; class Actinomycetes; order Streptomycetales; family Streptomycetaceae; genus Streptomyces. The sequence continues at coordinate 130,114 of NZ_NNBP01000017.1, read as the reverse complement.
CACCCGTGGTTCCGGGCGGCGTTGGAGGAGGGTCCGGGCGGTCCGGCGCGGAGGCTCTTCCACTTCGCGGAGGGGCGCGGGGAGCACGGTGAGCTGCCGCCCAACAACTGGCGGGCGATGTTCGGGGGGCCCGCCTGGTCCCGCGTCACCGAAGAGGACGGGACCCCTGGGCAGTGGTACCTCCACATGTTCACGCCCGAGCAGCCCGACCTGAACTGGCGCAACCCGGACGTGGCGGCCGACTTCGACAAGGTGCTCCGGTTCTGGCTGGACCGCGGGGTGGACGGCTTCCGCATCGACGTGGCCGCGGGGCTCTTCAAGCACCCCGAGCTCCCCGACTCCCCCGACCCGGCGGCCGACGAGCGCACCCGCGACTCGGTCAACCCGCTGGCCTGGAACCAGCCCGAGGTGCACCAGGTGTGGCGCGACTGGCGGGCGCTGTGCGAGGAGTACACCGCCCGGGACGGCCACGACCGGCTGCTGGTGGGCGAGGTGTCGGTGCGCACCCCGGGCGAGCAGGCCGCGTATGTGCGACCCGACGAGCTGCACCAGGCGTTCTTCTTCCACCTGTTGACCGCGCGCTGGGACGTCGACCTCTTCCGCAAGGTGATCTCCGAGGCGCTGACCGACATCGCGGACACCGGGTCCACCGTCACCTGGGTGCTCAACAACCACGACCAGGTCCGGACCGTGACCCGTTACGCGGGCGAACCGGACACCCCGGAGGGCGCGTCGGGACCGGCCCGGGCGCGCGCCGCGGCGCTGCTGATGCTGGCCCTGCCCGGTGCCGCATACGTCTACCAGGGCGAGGAGTTGGGCCTGCCCGAGGTCGACGACCTGCCGGACGAGGTGCTCACCGACCCGATCTTCCACCGCACGGGCAGCCGGCAGCACATCCGGGACGGCTGCCGGGTGCCGCTGCCCTGGTCGGGGGAGGCCGCCCCGTACGGCTTCAGCGCGGCCGGGTCGGCGCCGACCTGGCTCCCGCAGCCCGCGTCGTTCGCGGGGCACACCGCGGACCGGGCGATGGCCGACACCGGGTCGTTCTGGCACCTCTACCGCGAGGCACTCCAGTTGCGCCGGGGCCTTCCGCAGCTCGGCGACGGCCCGCTGCGCTGGCTGGAGTCGCCGCCACAGGTGCTGGCGTTCGTCCGCGGCGACGGGCTGGTCTGTGCGGTGAACTTCGGCACCGAGCCGGTACCGGCGCCGGTGGCCGGTGTGCCGCTGCTGGCCAGCGGCGCCTGTCCGGCCGGGACGCTTCCGGGGGCCACCGCCGCGTGGTGGATGGACCCGGCCCAGCCGCTGCTGCCGTAGGCGGACGGCGGACGGCAGCTCGGCGCGGTGCTGGGGCGTCGGACGTCGGGGCGTCGCGTCGAATCCGGGCGCCGGACGTCGGAACGGTGGATGTCGGGGCGGTGGCGTCGGTCGGCGCCCCGATGGCGGGTCGCTGGGGGGGGACGACCGGGCCACCACGGGGGCGGACAGGGACAGGCGGGAGCGGGCGCCATACGGGGGGGGCGCCGCGCCCGATGACCACGATGTCCCGTTAGTCGACCCGAATGCCCCTTTGGCATATATCACACCCGTTCGCTCTTTTCCCATCGGCCGATCGGCCCGCATTCTTACGGGGTGCCCGCTACCAGGGCACGGGTCGTCGCTTGATCGCCGTAGCCGGTGGGATACCGGGTGGGCTCCCCAGGGGATGCCAGGCGGGCGGCGCGCACAGTGGGACAGGACACACCACCCTCATGTACGGATCACGCAAGGCACCCCGGAGTACTGCACGCCGCACCCGTCGCGGACTGGCCGCCCTGGTGGCCGCCGGAGCCGCGCTCACGGTATGGAGCGCGGCGGCCCCCGCTTCGGCGAGCTCCGGCAGCGACAGCGTGGGCGACGCCGAGGTCGTCTGCACCTCCGACCGGCCGGGTCTGGCCTCCACTCTGTCCCACGACATCGCCGGCGCCCTCCAGGGGCGCCAGGGCACTTCCGCGGTCGCCCTCTACGACCGCCCCTCCGGGACCAGCTGCGAGTTCCAGGCGGGCACGTCGTTCGACTCCGCGAGCGTGGTCAAGGTCACGGTCCTGGGGGCGCTGCTGCGGCAGGCCGAGGAGGCGCACCGCGTGCTGACACCGCACGAGGTCACGCTGACCACCGCCATGATCACCAAGTCGGACAACGCCTCGACCGATGCCCTGTGGCGCCAGGTCGGCCGGACCGGCATCCAGCACTTCCTGGACCTGGCCGGTATGCGGCACACCGTGCCCGGCCCCGGCGTCTCCTGGGGCCTCACCCAGATCACCGCCGCCGACCAGCTCACCCTGATGCGGCTGCTGACCACCGACAACACGGTGCTCGGCGCGGCGTCCCGGGACTACGCCCTCGACCTGATGCGGAAGGTCGTCCCCGAACAGCGGTGGGGCGTGCCGGCGGGGGCACCGTTGTCGACGACCGCCCACCTCAAGAACGGCTGGCTGCCGCGCGCCCACCAGGGCTGGCGGGTGAACAGCGTCGGTTCGTTCAGCGGCAGCGGCAACGACTACGCGATGGCCCTCCTCTCCACCGGCAGCGACACCATGGGCTACGGGGTGGCCACCGTGGAGGCGGCCGCCAAGGTCATCCACCGGGACCTGGCGGGTGCTGCGGGTGGCCAGGACACCGGGCAGGTCCCCGGGCCGGCGCCCGCGGCGGCGTCCGGAACCTGAACGGAACCTGTACGTCCCGTCCGGTCTGCGGGCTCCGCCCCGGATACCGGGGTGGGCGCCGGTAATACTGGCCGGGTGACCGCTGCCCGCATTCTGGTCGTCGAGGACGATCACCGCCTGCGCGATGTGCTCGTCCGCGGACTGCGCGACGAGGAGTTCGACGTCGTCACCGCCGCCGACGGCGCCACGGCGCTGCGCACCGCCGATGCGGCGGTGGACGCGGTGGTGCTGGACATCGGGCTGCCCGACGCGGACGGCCGGGACGCGTGCCAGGCCCTGCGCGGAGCGGGGATCACCGCCCCGGTGATCTTCCTGACCGCCCGCGGCAACCTCACCGACCGGCTGTCCGGCTTCGCGTCCGGCGGGGACGACTACCTGGCCAAGCCGTTCCACTGAGCGAACTGGCGGCCCGGATCCGGGCAGTACTGCGCCGCCGGGGCGACACCGCCGGGCCCGCCGACCGTGCCGACGGGCTGCGGTTGGACCCGGTACGGCACGCGCTGACCGCGCCCGGCCGGACGGTCCCGTTGACGCCGACCGAGTTCCGGCTGCTGGCGTGCCTGATGGCGGAGCCGGGGGCGGTGGTCCGCCGGCGGGCGCTGCTGCGGGCCGGCTGGCCGGAGGGCGCGCAGGTCAGCGACAACACCCTGGACCAGTACCTGGCCCGGCTCCGCCGCAAGCTGCGCGAGGCCGGCACCCCGCACCGGATCGGCACGGTCCGCGGCGTCGGGTACCGCTTCGCATGAGGTGGCCGGGGCGTCCGGGGCTGCGGGCGCGGGTGGTGCGGTGGCTGCGGGGCGCGGCGCGTCCCTTCGCGGTGCGGACGCTGCGGGGGCGGCTCGCCCTCGTGGCGCTCGCCACCAGTGCGCTGTGGGTCGCGGTGCTGACGGTGGCGTTCAACCTGGCCCTGGAGAAGCGGCTGCACGAGGAGGCGGACGACACCCTGCGGACCCGGGCGGAGGCGGTGGCCGCCACCGTGGAGGCCCGGCCGGACGGGCGGCTGGCGGTCCACGAGCCGGCCCGGGACGGGGCGCTGGACAGCAGTGTGTGGATCTTCGAGGGCGGCCGGGTGCGGGGAGCGGCCGGCCGAGGCGCCCAGCGCCCTGGGGAAGCGCGCGGCCCAACTGGCCGGCCGGTGGCCTCGATGAGCGCCCAGGCCACCCGGTGGAGCGAGGCCGGGGCGGCGGAGCGGTTCGGGGCGGCCGGGCGGCCCACCGAACTCGCCTCGTTCGCCACCAGCCTCGACGGTCTGCTGGACCGGCTCGCCGCGGTGCTGCGCCATGAGCAGCAGCAGGCCGCGGAGCTCTCCCACGAGCTGCGCACCCCCCTGGCGCGGATCACCGCGGAGACCGAATGGCTGACCAGCCGGCCGCGGAGCGCCGCGGAGCGGGCCGCCTCGCACGAGGCGATCGCGAGTGCCGCGGCGACCATGCGGCAGATCTGCGCGTCGCTGCTGTCCGAGGTCCGGACCCGTGGCGCGGGGGTGCCGGGCAGGTGTCACTTCCCGGATTTCGCGCACCAGTTGGCGGGGCGGATCGCGGCGGACCATCCCGGTGCGCCCGCGGTGGCGGTGGCGGGCGACGCGGCGGCCGTGGGTGTTCCGGCGGCGGTCGTGGAGCGGACCCTGATGCCGCTGCTGGACAACGCCCGCCGGTACTCGGGGCACACCATCGGCCTCACGTGCACCGTGCGGCCCGGTGGCGTCGTCCTCCATGTCACCGACGACGGGCCGGGGGTGCCGCCGGAGTTCACCGGTGCGCTCTTCGAGCCCGGGCGGCGGGCCTGCCCGGAGGACGGGCACGACGGCGCGGGCCTGGGGCTGGCGCTCGCCCGGCGGCTGGCCCGCGCGGCCGGTGGCGACATCGCGCTGGACGGCGCCGGCCCGGGCGCGCGGTTCGCGGTCACGCTGCCGACGGGCTGACCTCGGTTTCCGGGCCGGTCGGCAGGACGTCCCGCTTCGACCGGGTCAGGTACACCACCAGGGCGAGGATGACGGCCAGGAAGAGGGCGCTGGTGCCGACGGTGCCCAGGCCCAGCCCGCCGTCGCCGGGCGGCTGGGAGAGGTAGTCGCCGAGCGAGGCGCCGAGCGGTCGGGTCAGGACGTAGGCGGTCCAGAACGCCCAGACGGCGTTGAGGTCCAGGGCGAAGCGGGCCAGTGCCACCACGCCGATGAGGACGGCGAAGACGACCGTGGAGAACCAGTAGCCCAGGCTCAGCCGCTCGGCGGTCAGGTCGCCGGCCGAGGTGCCCAGCGCGAAGGTGAACAGGATCGCCAGCCAGTAGAAGGCTTCGCGGCGGGTGGTGCGGATGGAGTGGATCGACAGGGTGCGTTCGCTCAGGTACCAGGTGCCGAAGGTCAGTGCCAGCGCCACGGCGAAGACCGCGGTGCTGACCTCCAGCGGGACGCCGAGGTTGTCGGTGAGGTTGTCGCTGATCAGCGTGCCGACGACGCTGATCAGGACGACGGCGAGCCAGTACCGGGCCGGGCTGTAGGAGCGGGCCCGGAACTGGAGGGCCAGGGCGGCGATCAGCAGTGCGCCCATCACGTAGGAGGTGCGGGTCAGGCCCATGCCGAGGTTGCCGTTGAGCAGGTCGGCCGCGGTCTCGCCCACGGTGGTGCACAGGACCTTGATCACCCAGAAGTGGACGGTGATCTGGGGGACTTTGTTCAGCAGGAGACGTGGGCCTCCGGGTGCCCGGTCCGGTCCTGGAGGTGCGCGCTTCGGTGGTCACGGTCGGGCACGGTGCCAGGGGTCACCTGAACGCTTCCTGACCGGTTCCGGGGCACGGAGCGGCGGCTTCCGGGCCGGTCGGCCGCGTCGGCGGGCCGGTGCGCCGCCCGCGCCGGGCCAGGGTGGAGTCCGCGTAGCCGGCGAGCACCTTCTGCAACAGGCTGTACGCCAGGATCGGCAGCAGGACGTGCGGGTGGTCGGGGAAGCGGGTGGTGGCCAGGACCGCGCCGGCGCTGCTGTTGTTCATGCCCGAGGTGAACGTCAGGGCGACGGCGTCGGCGTGAGCGGCCTTCAGGGCGCGGGCCAGGCACCAGCCGAGGAGGAAGGACGCCACGCACATGACCGCCGCGGCGAGTGTGGCGAGGGTGAGCAGCGCGGGCCGGGGGCGGGCGATGAGGTCGGCGAAGGCGCCGCAGGCGTTGAGGTAGGTGAGCGTGAGGGCGGCGGCCAGGGCGAGGAGTTTCAGCCAGGGCAGGGCCGCGGCGGCCCGGCGTTCGGGCAGTGCGGCACGGACGGCCAGCCCGGCGAGGCAGGGCGCCACCACCCCGGTGGCGGCCAGTGCGCCGCCCGAGACCTGGGCCATCCTGGCGAGCGCCGCGGAGTAGTCGCCGCTGGTCACGGCGGAGGCGCCGGCCAGGGTGAGCGGGATGGTGAGCGGGCTGAGCAGGGTGGAGGACATCACCAGCCCGACGACCAGGGTGTGGTTGCCGCCGGCCCGGGTTCCCCAGACGGTGGCGCCGCCGGCGACCGGCATCGCGGCGATCAGCGCGAGCCCGGTGAGCAGGCCGCTGCCGCCGTCGGCGTCGGGGAGGAGCAGGAAGGTCCCGGCGAGCAGGGTCAGGACGAGCAGCGGAAGGGCGGTGTTGGCGGCGGTTCCGGCGGCCAGCAGGCCGGGGCGGCGCAGCAGGACCGTCAGTTCCCGGGTGCGCACTTGGAGGGCCGCGGTGAAGAGCACGTAGCCCAGCAGCAGGGTCTGTGGCGTCAGGGTCGTCGGGCCGACCGGCAGCGGCAGGGTGCCGCAGGGGAGGTTGCGGACCCACTGGCCGGCGCCGGGCACCACCGCCGCGGCGACGTAGGCGAGCGGCATGGCCCAGGTGAGGTGGCGTTGGGCGCGGGCGAGCAGGTGTCGTCCCCTGTCGGGGTGTGGTGCTGCGGTCGTCACCGGGGCGTCGTCCTCCGTTCGCGACAGCGACCGTCTACAGCCTTGTAGACGATCTATGCCACCTTAGACGCCGGCATCTCGGCGGCAGTTGCGCCGCACTGCACGGGGCGGGATGACACCTCACCACCGCGCGGACAAGGGCGCATCCGCAGCGTCAACTAAGGGTTGACGACGAGAAGATCGTCAACCTATAGTTGACGCATGACAGATTCCGTCCGCATGACGCATCCCGTCCGCCTCGACGATCTGATCGAGGTCATCAAGAACAACCGCTCGGACGTGCTGGAGCAGCTCTCCGACGCCGTGATCGCCGCAGACCACCTCGGCGAGGTGGCCGACCACCTCATCGGGCACTTCGTGGACCAGGCCCGGCGCTCCGGCGCGTCCTGGACCGACATCGGCAAGAGCATGGGGGTCACCAAGCAGGCCGCGCAGAAGCGCTTCGTACCCAAGGCACCGGGCGCGGGCTCGGACCTCAACCCCTCCCAGGGCTTCAGCCGCTTCACCGAGCGCGCCCGGAACGTGGTGGTAGGGGCGCAGAACGAGGCCCACGCGGCCCGGAACGACGAGATCCGCCCCGAGCACCTCGCCCTCGGCCTGCTGTGCGAACCGGAGGCGCTCGCCGTCCGGGCCATCGCCGCCCAGGGCGTGACGCCGGAGGCCCTCCGCGAGGCCCTGACCGCGGCGCTGCCGCCCGCGGTCGATGCACTGCCCGCCCTCACCCCGTTCGACGCCCAGTCCCGCAAGGCGCTGGAGCTCACCTACCGCGAGGCCCTGCGGCTGGGTCACAACTACATCGGCACCGAACACCTCCTGCTGGCCCTGCTGGAGCAGGAGAACGGTTCCGGTCCGCTCACCGGCCTCGGCATCGAGAAGGCGGCCGCCGAGGCGTTCATCGGCGAGGCGGTGGCCGCGATCCTCGCCGCCCGGCAGGAGCAGGAGCAGGAGTAACAGGACGGCCCTACGGGCGGGGCCGGTCGGGGGCCGGGCGCAGCGGCCCCCGACCGGCCCCGCCCCTCAGCCGTCCCCCGCTTCCGGGCCCGCCAGCACCCAGCGCGAGGGCAGTTCGATGCGCGCCCCGTCCGGCCCGTATTCCGTTGTCACCAGCGGAAGTTGACCGGAGGCGGCGATCCGCAGCCCGTGGCCGCGCAGCAGTCCGGGCACCTCGACGTCGGGCATCTCCCCGGGGGTGAGCCCGTGGGAGAAGACCGGGCGCAGCTTGGCGGGCGGTCCGGCCGGGCCCTGCGCCAGGGCCCGCAGGAGTTCCTTGGCGGCCGCGGCCGGTTCGAAGACGAAGAGCCAGCCGCGGGTGCCCAGCAGCGGGACGATGTTCGCCACGATCCGGGCCCGTTCGTCGGGGGCGCACTGGTGCAGTACGCCGCGCACATAGACGTTGCTGTCGCCCAGTTCGGCGTGGAGCGCCCCGATGGCCGCCCCGTCGACGGCGTCCACCTGACGGAATTCCGCCACCCCGTCGGCGTCCTCGGCCCGGGCCCGCGCAACGGCCGCGGCGGAGGCGTCGATGCCGACGGCGCGCCCGAAGTGGCCGGCCAGATAGCGGGTCTGGGTGCCGTTGCCGCAGCCCAGGTCGACCAGCGGCAGGGCGGCGTCGGCGTGCCCGGCGAGCAGCGGGAGGTGGAGCGCGGCGGTCACCGACGGGTCGGCATCCCAGATGACCTGTCCCGCGCCGGCCGGCGCATCGCGCCAGAAGCCTTCCCATGCCTGAAGATTGCGGCTCGTAGCGTTCATGGCCCCTTGCTACGCCTCCCGGCGATCACCGGCAAGAGGGGCCGGGCCCTCTTCATCCGACGGAGTGCCGGGGGCCGGACCGCCGAGCGGCCGCGCCGTTCCGCTCGGCGCGGCGCGCGGCCCGCGGCGCGGGCACCTGGGGCACCCGTGCAGGAGAGGGCATCGCCACGGGTCAGTCCTCGTGCCCCAGTTGCAGGTCCCGTTCGGTGCGCCCGCCGCCCGCAACCCTCAGGACGGTGGCGACCGGTGGGTATCCGGCGGCGACCACGGTGTACTCGCCGGCCGAGAGGTCCACGAAGCGGAACAGCCCGTCGGAGCCGGTGGTCGCGGTGTCGACGACGTTGCCCGCCGCGTCCAGGAGGGTGACCCGGGCGTCCTCGACGGGGCGCCCGCCGCCGGCCCGTACGGTGCCGCGCAGCACCGCGCCGCCGGCGAGTTCGACGTCCTGGCGGGTTTCGCGGGACGCCTGGACGGTCACCGGGAGAGCGGCCGGCCGGAACGCCGGGGCGCTGGAGGCGAGGGTGTACTCCCCCGCCACCAACTCCCCGATGGCATAGCCGCCTTCGCGTCCGCTGCGGGCCGTCGCGACCACCTCGCCGCGCACGTCGGTGAGGGTGACCATGGCATCGCGGACCGGCGTGCCGTCGGCGGTGGTGACCGTGCCGGCGAGGCGCCCGGCACCGCCGAGCACCACGTCCAGCTCCACCGGGCGCTCCCCGACGGTCACCGTGACGGCCTGGGGCTGATGCCCGCCGGCCGCGGCGATCAGGACGTACGCCCCGGGCCCCGGGGTGCTCAGCGCGTACCGGCCGTCCGCTCCGGTGGCGCCGCGGCCGATCTGCCGCCCGGAGACGTCGATGAGGGTGAGCGCGGCGCGCGGCACGACGCTGCCGTCGTGGTGCTGGACGGTGCCGCACACCGGGACGCCGGCCGGCGCGGGCGCGGGCGCCCCCGCGTGGAACGTGCGGCCCGTGGGGTAGCTCCCTTCGTGTGCGGTGGAGTTGGGTGTGGCGTCGGCCGCGGGGCGGGCCGCCGGTACGGCGGCGGGGTCCGCGGGGGCACCGTACGGCGGGAGCGGGGTCTGCGGGGCTTGTGGAGCGTGGGACACCAGGGGGTTCTCTTTCCAGGAGATGGCGAGCAGGAAGCCCAGGACGAGGACCGGCGCGAGGTAGGGGAGGCTCCCCGGCACGGCCGGTGCGTAGGCGGCGTAGCCGTCCCGCAGCGCGCCGGGCAGGGCCCGGGCCAGCTGCGGGGCGAGCGGACCGGGGTCCGGTAGCCGGGCGGCGAGGCGGTCGGCGAGCAGCGCGCCGGCGAGGGCCGCGCCGACGCTGCCGGCGAGCCGTCGGAGGCAGGCGGTGGCACCGGCCGGGCCCGGGTCCGGCACGGCGTCGCGGACGGCCGCCACCAGCGCCGGCAGCACCAGCCCGACGCCCAGTCCGAGGGCGCCGGCCCCGAGGCCGAGGACCGGGCGGGAGGCGTCCGGCCGCAGGTGGTGCAGGAGCCACATGCCCCCCGCAGCCAGCACGCAGCCCAGGATCGGGAAGACCGTGCGGTGGCCGGTGCGGCGGATCAGCCGGCCGGTGGCGAGCGCGGCCAGGACCAGCGCGCCCGGCAGGGGCAGCATCAGCAGTCCGGCCGCGGTGGCCGTGGTGCCGCCGACCGCGTGGAGGAAGGCCGGGAGGTGGCGCACCGCCCCGTAGAGGGCGAGGCCGAGGCCGGCGCCTACGAGGCCGGTGCGCCCGAAGAAGGTGTCGCGGAGCAGCCGCGGCGGGATCAGCGGTGCGGCGGCGCGGTGTTCGGCGAACGGGAAGAGCGCCGCGGCGGCCAGGGCTGCGGCGGCCGGCCCGAGGATCTCCGGCGCGCCCCAGGAGTAGCGGGTGCCGCCCCAACCGGCCAGCAGCACGAGGCAGCCGGCGAACGCGGTGAGCAGCAGCGCCCCGAAGAGGTCCGGTCGGGGGCGGGCGGCGGGCCGGGGCGGCCGGAGGGTGACGGCGGCGGCGAAGAGGACCAGGACGCCGTACGGGACGGTGAGGGTGAGGCACCAGCGCCAGGCGCCGTGATCGGCGCAGTAGCCGCCCAGCGGCGGGCCGGCCAGGAGGGCCCCGGCGTAGGCGACGCCGGCCGCGGCCGTGCGGCGGCCGCGCGCCCCCGGTGGCGCGGACTCGGCGAGGAGCGCGTGGACGCCGGCGATCAGACCGCCGGCGCCGAAGCCCTGGACGGCGCGGAACGCGACCAGTGCGGACCGCGTGTGCGCCGTGCCTGCCAGTGCCGCGCCGGCGGTGAAGAGCAGGAGCGCGAGGAGGAGGCCGGTCTTGCGGCCGAAGCGGTCGCCCAGCTTGCCGTTGAGCGGGAGCCCGAGGGCCGACGCCAGGAGGTAGGCGGTCACGACCCAGGAGGCCGCGGGGCGGCCGGGCAGTTCCGCGGCGATCGCCGGGAGGGCGGGGACGACGGCCGTCTGGCCGAGGGCCGCGGGCAGCAGCGCCGCGAGGAGTACGGGGGTGGCGGTCCGCACCGGCCGGGGGCCGGGCGGGGCCGGCGGGTGGTCGCGGAGGGCCGGTGCGGTCGGCCGCGGTGCCGGGTCCGCGGTGGCTTCGGCGGCGGGCGGTCCGGCCGGCCGGTCCCGTTCGCCCAGGGTGCTCCCGCCCACGTCCTGCTCCCCTCGTCACGCTGCTGCGGGCGCCCATTTCTCGCACCGGGCGACAACGGCGATCAAGCGAGGAGATTCGGTACAGGGCGGGCGGGAACGGACGTCAAGTGCCATGTCGGGGGCGCCTCTTGGGCTCCGATCAGGGGTTTCCGCCGACGCGCCGCCCGGGAGGCCGGACGGCACCGCGCGGGGGAAACCACCCGAACCGGTGAGTGTGCCGGCACCCCGAACGGGTTACGGGGCGACGCTCCCTCACTTCTCCATATGGGCCGCGAGGTTGGCGAGGACCGCGTCGTAGATACGGCCGAGTCCCTTGGGGGCGAAGGTCCGCTCGAAGAAGCCGCCGATGCCGCCGGCGCCCTGCCAGGTGGTGGTGACGACGACCTTGGCGCGGCTCTCCCCGGCCGGGGTCACGACCCAGGTGGTCACCATCGAGGAGTTGCGGTCCTTCTCCACCAACTGGCCGTCGGTCGGCTCGTCGACCTCCAGCAGGCAGTCGCGCACCCGCTTGCTGGTGGCCTGGAGCTTCCAGTGGACGAGGGTGCCCTTGCCGTCGCCGCCCTCGCGGACCTCGTACTCGCTGAACTGCTCGGGCAGCAGCTGCCGGCGCGTGCCGCTGTAGTCGGCGAGCGCGTCGAACACGTCCTCCGGGTCCGCCGCGATCTCGCCCTGCGTGGTGGCCTCTACCTGCCCCATGTGTGTCTTCCTCCAGTAGTCGGCTGCCGGACCGGGTGCGCCGCCAACCTGCGGTGCGCGGCCAAGCCAACCACCACTGGGCAGCGCACCCAAATCCGGGTTGACAGCCATGAAGCGAACAGGTGTTCTATTATCGAGGTGGGGGCTCGGCAGGATCGCGACAGGAGGCCCGATGCGCTGGGACAATCTGGGAGAAAGCCCGACGGCGCTGTTCGACGCGGACGTCGTCACTCGAACGGTGGACACCCCCGAATTCCGCGGCATCACCTTCCACGAGGTGCGCGCCCGCTCGATCGTCAACCGCGTGCCGGGCGCCTCCCGGATGCCGTTCGAATGGACCGTGAACCCGTACCGCGGGTGCAGCCACGCCTGCGTCTACTGCTTCGCACGCAAGACGCACGCCTACCTCGACCTGGACACCGGCCTCGGCTTCGACTCCCAGATCGTGGTCAAGGTCAACGCCCCGGAGCTGCTGCGCCGGGAGCTGGCCGCGCCCCGCTGGCGCGGCGACCACATCGCGATGGGCACCAACGTCGACTGCTACCAGAGGGCCGAGGGGAGGTACGCGTTGATGCCCGGGATCCTCGCGGCCCTGCGCGACCACGCCAACCCGTTCTCGATCCTCACCAAGGGCACCCTGATCCTGCGCGACCTGGAGCTGCTGCGGCAGGCTGCCGAGGTCACCGACGTCGGCGTCTCGGTCTCCGTCGGGTTCCTGGACGGCACGCTGTGGCGGACCCTCGAACCCGGCACGCCCGCGCCCGCGCGGCGGCTCGACGTGGTGCGGACCCTCACCGCCCACGGCCTCGCCTGCGGGGTGCTGATGGCCCCGGTGGTCCCGTTCCTGTCCGACACCCCGGACCAGCTGCGGGACACGGTCCGGGCCGTCGCCGAGGCGGGCGCCGGCTCGGTCACCCCGCTGGTGCTCCATCTGCGGCCCGGCGCCCGCGAGTGGTTCCTGGCCTGGCTGGGCCGCCACCACCCGCACCTGGTGCGCCGCTACGAGGCGCTGTACGCCGGCGGCTCGTACGCACCCACCTGGTACCAGCGCCGGATCACCCGGCAGGTCCACGAGCTGGCGGCCGAGTACGGCCTCGGGCCGGGCCGGGCGCGCAGGATCCCGCCGGAGCCCGCCGCGGCTCCCGAACGCGGCCCGGCGGCCACGCAGTTGACGCTGCTCTGAGGGTGCGGCGGGGTACCGAACGGGCCCGTCCGCGGCTCAGGGCCGGGCGCCGGGCGGGACGGATTCCAGGGCGCGCGCCAGGCGGTCCCGGGCGGCCGACTGGGCGGCGATCCGCCGGTCGATGACGGCCAGCCGGTCGCGGGCGATCCGCAGGCCCTCCGGTGAGGGCGGCGCGGTGCTCAGGTCGCCGTCCAGGCAGGACCGGAAGCAGGCGACGTCGGCGAGGGTGAGGCCGGCGTCCAGGAGGTGCCGGATGTTGCGGACCCGGACGACGGCGCGGTCGTCGTAGACCCGGTAGGCGTTGGCCGCCCGCTCCGAGTCGATCAGGCCCTCGCTCTCGTACTTGCGCAGCGCCCGCGGCGACACCCCGGTGAGGTCCGCCAGTTCCCCGATCCGCACCGGACCGCCTCCCCTCGTACGGGCCGGTCCGGCGGCGCGGTCCGGCCCGCGCATACGCTACCGGCCCCGGTCAGCCGACCACCGCGCCCCCGTCCACCGGCAGGATCACCCCGGTGACGAAGGCCGCGTCCGGGGCGGCGAGCCGGGTGATGGCCCAGGCCACCTCCTCCGGGCGGCCGATGCGGCCCATCGGGGTGTGCTCGATCTGCCAGGCGCGCAGGGCCGCCCGGTGTTCCGGGGACCAGCCCTGGTGGTCCGCGATCGGGGTGTCGATCGCGCCGGGCGCCACGCCCACCACCCGGACGCCGCGCGGCGCCAGCTCCACCGCCCAGCTGCGGGTGAGGAGTTCCAGGCCGGTCTTGGTGGCGGCGTAGACGGAGTTGCCCGGCCAGCCGCGCTGGCCGACCGAGGTGCTGATGTTCACCACCACTCCGCGGGCGCGCTCCAGGTGGGGCACCGCTTCCTGGGTGAGCAGTACCGGCGCGACCAGGTTGGTGGCCAGCTGGGGTGCCATGGACTCCTTGGTGTGGGTGCCGAGCGCACCGCTGCCGACCACCGCGGCGTTGTTGACCAGGACGTCCAGCCGGCCGTAGGTCTCGACGGCGTGCCGGACGACGGCCTCGGGCGCGCCGTCCTCGGTGATGTCGGCGGGGTACGGGGCGATCGCGCCGTCGATGCCGGCCGCCGGGGCGGCGGTCTCGGCCAGGGGTCCGGGGCGGCGCCCCACGGCCACCACCTGCGCCCCCTCCGCCGCGAACGCGCGGGCCGCGGCCCGGCCGATACCGGTGCCGGCCCCGGTGATGACGACGACCCGGTGCGGGGTGTCGGGCTGTTCCGCCGCGATGTGCGGGGCGTGCGGTGCGGGTGTGTTCTCAAGGGGTGTAAGGGGTGTGTGCGCCATGTCGGGAGTCTCGGACCCTGCCCCCAGGGACAAGGTCAAACGCGGTATGCGGGGGACGGCCGTCCGGCCCGAAATCCGATTGACCTGCGTCCACCGCGGATCCGACGCTCTGCGGCAGGGACCGGACCGGGGAGGCGGACATGGCACGGGCCGACGTACGGGGCGCGGGCGGGGCTTGCGAGGGGACGGCGGGGCAGCCGCCGCGCGGAGTGCGGATACGCGAGATGGCGGAGGCCGATGTCGACGCGGTCTCGGCGGTGCGGGTGCGCGGCTGGCAGGCGGCGTACCGGGGGCTGATGCCGCAGGCGTATCTGGACGCGATGAGTGTGGCGGAGGACGCCCGGAAGCGACGGGAGTGGTTCGCGCGCCGCCGGCCCGAGGCGTGGGAGCTGGTGGCGGAGCGGGCCGGCGAGGTCATCGGCTGGTTGGCCGCCGGCCCCGCCCGGGACGCCGACCTCACACGGGAGGCCGTTCCCACCGGGGACGCCGAACTCCCTGCGGAGGAGCGCGAGTCGACGGCCGACCGGCGGCCGGCGGCCGAACTGATGGCCCTCTACGTGGAGCCCGCCCTCCTGGGGACGGGCATCGGCCGGGCCCTGCTCGACACCGGCACGGCCCGGGCGCGGGCCCGTGGATACGGCGCGCTGTACCTGTGGGTGGTCCACGGCAACGCCCGTGCCCGGCGGTTCTACGAACGGGCCGGTTTCGCACCGGACGGAGCACAGGAGGCGTACGACGTGGGCGGGTGGCGCGTCCCGGAGCTGCGCTACCGGCGGACGCTCCCGTAGGCCGGCGACCGGCACGTCAGGGCGGCGGGCCGGCACCGTTCCCCTGCCCCTGCGCGCCTCCGGCGGACGGACCCGCGGTGCCCACCCCGGGCGGGTCCTCGTGGACACCCAGCCGGGCCAGCGACGCGGCGGCGGCCGCGGCGAGCCGGGGGTGGCCGGCCGCCGCCCGCAGTGCCGGCACCGCCCGCTTGTCGCCGAGTGCGCCCAGCCCCTCCACACAGGCCAGCGCCACCCGCCAGTAGGGGTTGTGCGGGGTCAGCAGCCGTTCCAGGGTCGCGACCAGGGCGGGGACGGACTGCGGGGCGCGGAGTTCGGCGAGCAGCCGGACGGGGTGCAGGGCGTAGGCGGTGCGCAGCGGGTTGGTGGCGAGGGCGGCCGCGGCGCGGGCGGTGCGCGGGTCGCCCAGCCTGCCGAGGGCGTGCGCGGCCGTGGCGCAGCGGACCGGTTCGCGGTAGTTCAGCAGCAGGACCAGGGTCTCGAAGGCGCGTTTGTCGCCGGCGCAGCCGAGGATGAAGGCGGCGATCTCCCGGGCCCACAGGGGGCGTTCCACGGCGATCAGCATCCGGGCCAGTTCCTCGCGGCCGGCCGGGGTGTTCTTGCGGGCCAGTCCGAGCAGCCGCTCGTAGGCGACCAGATCCTCCGGGGAACGGAGTTCGGCCCGCACCCGGTCCGTCAACTCGTGGAATTCGTCTTCCATTTGTCGCTCCCCTCCCTGCCGGCCGCTCTGGTTCGCAGGGCGTGGCCGGCACCACAACCTAATGACCCGCATTACCCCTGGCGCTTCGGTTACCCACCGGTTAACCTGCTGGAACGAGCAGTACCCCTGCTCGGGCGGCCTGGTGACGCAGCCGCCGGAGTGTGACGTCGGTTCGGCACACCACACAGCACCACGCGTACGCGGGCACAGCAGCCCCGCGCCACGCACACCCTCACAGCACGCCCCTCACGAGGGGAAGCGGTACGGCCCCGGGACAGGGCCCGCCGCGCCCCTCCACCACAGGCGCTGCTCGCAGTGCCGTGGCTTCCCGCGGCTCTTCTGCCGCCGGTCGGCCGCACGCTGCCGCAGCCCCGCCCGTGCGCTCAACCCCTCAGTCGTCACGTCCTCCCCTGCTCCAGGGGAACACCTTCAGGAGTCTCGCGATGGGCCGTCAGTCCACCCCTGATCTCTCCACTCCCTCCTCCCCCGCACCCGCCTCCGGGGCCCTCTCCACCATCGCCGTCGTCGGCCTGGGCACCATGGGCACCGGTATCGCCGAGGTGCTGACCCGGGCCGGCCGCGAGGTCATCGGCATCGACACCGACGAGGCGGCGGCGCGGCGGGCCCGCGCCGCCCTCGAAGCCTCCACCGCCCGCGCCGTGCAGCGCACGCGGATCACCGAACAGGAGCGGCAGGACGCGCTGTCCCGGTTCCGCACGTTCGACGATCTCCAGGCCGCCCGGGACGCCGACCTGGTCATCGAGGTGGTGCCGGAGGACTACGACCTCAAGCGGGAGGTCTTCACCACGCTGGACGGCATCGTCCGCCCGGACACCGTCCTCGCCACCGGCACCAACGCGCTGTCGGTGACCCGGCTCGCGGCCGACTCGCGGCGCCCCGAGCGGGTGCTCGGCGTCCACTTCTTCAACCCTGCGCCGGCCATGAAGCTGGTCGAGGTGGTCTCCTCGGTGCTGACCGCGCCGGCCGCGGTCGCCGCCGTCACCGAGCTCGCCCGCGAACTGGGCAAGGACCCGATCGCGGTGGGCGACCGCCCCGGATTCGTTGCCGACGGCCTGCTCTTCGGCTACCTCAACCAGGCCGCCGCGATGTACGAGTCGAAGTACGCGACCCGGGAGGACATCGACGCCGCGATGCGGCTCGGCTGCGGACTGCCGATGGGGCCGCTGGCGCTGCTCGACCTGATCGGCGTGGACACCGCCCGGACGGTCCTGGAGGCCATGTACGCCGAGTCCCGCGACCGGCTGCACGCGCCCGCCCCGATCCTCGGCCAGCTCGCGGACGCCGGACTGACCGGCCGCAAGGCGGGCCGCGGCTTCTACACCTACGAGGCTCCGGGCTCCGCGACCGTCGTGCCCGACGGCCGGACCCCGGCGACCGGGGACGGCGACGGGCAGGCGGTCGGCCGCCCGGTCCGCAGCGTGGGGGTGGCCGGTTCCGGGACGATGGCCAGCGGCATCGCGGAGGTGTTCGCCAAGGCCGGCTACACCGTGGTGCTGGCCGCCCGCAGCCTGGAGAAGGCGGAGCGGGCCAAGGAGCGGATCACGAAGTCGCTGGGCCGCTCCGTGGACAAGGGGCGGCTGACCGCCGAGGCGCGCGACGCGGCGCTGGCGGCGATCACCCCGGCCGGGTCGCTGGACGCGTTCGCCGACGTCGACCTGGCCGTGGAGGCGGTGGCCGAGGACCTGGCCGTCAAGCAGCAGCTGTTCCGGACGCTGGACAAGGTCTGCAAGCCGGGTGCCGTGCTGGCCACCACCACCTCCTCCCTGCCGGTCGTCGCATGCGCCCGCGCCACCTCGCGCCCGCAGGACGTCATCGGGATGCACTTCTTCAACCCGGCGCCGGCCATGAAGCTGGTCGAGGTGGTCCGCACCGTCCTCACCGACGACGAGGTGCACGCCACGGTGCGCGCGGTCTGCACCAAGGTCCGCAAGCACCCGGTGGACTGCGGCGACCGGGCCGGTTTCATCGTCAACGCGCTGCTGTTCCCGTACCTGAACAACGCGGTCAAGATGGTTCAGGAGCACTACGCCTCCCTGGACGACATCGACGCCGCGATGAAGCTGGGCGGCGGCTACCCGATGGGGCCGTTCGAGCTCCTGGACGTGGTCGGCCTGGACGTCTCCCTCGCCATCGAGAAGGTGCTGCACGCCGCCTTCCGCGACCCGGGGCTGGCCCCGGCGCCGCTGCTGGAGCACCTCGTCGCGGCGGGCTGCCTCGGTCGGAAGACCGGCCGCGGCTTCCGTGAGTACACCCGGCGCTGACCCGCGGCGGCGCCCCGGGGCCGGGGGCGGGTGGGGCGGACTGCTGGAGCCGTCGAACGGTCGATCCGGCGGTCCGCCCCAGGTCACGGGGGCCGGGGGCGGACCGCGTGCCGCAGGCCGCAGGAATATGCAGTACCTTCCCCACATGTCCCAGCCCGCTCGCCCGCAGTCGTCCGACGCCTCCGACACCCTCACTCCCGGCACCCGCCGGGCGGCCGCGCAACGCCTCAAAATGCGCCGCGAACTCTCGGCCGCCGCCATGGAGCTGTTCGCGACGAAGGGCTACGAGGCGACCACGGTCGACGAGATCGCGGCCGCCGCGGGCGTCGCCCGGCGCACCTTCTTCCGCCACTTCCGCTCCAAGGAAGAGGCGATCTTCCCCGACCACGACGACACCCTGGTGCGCGCCGAGGCCGTCCTGGACGCCGCCCCGCCGCACGAGAACCCGCTCGACACGGTCTGCCGCGGCATCAAGGAAGTCATGCGGATGTACGCGTCCGCCCCGGCGGTGTCCGTGGCCCGCTACCGCCTCACCCGCGAGGTACCCACCCTCCGGGAGGCCGAGATCGCCTCGGTGGCCCGCTACGAGCGATTGTTCACCCGCTATCTCCTGGGCCACTTCGACGAGGGCGCGCACCGCGAGGGCGACGACGATCCACTGCTCGCCGAGGTCGCCGCGTCCGCCGTGGTCACCGCGCACAACCACGTGCTGCGCCGCTGGCTGCGGGCCGGCGCGGAGGGCGACGTCGAGACCCAGCTCGACCACGCCTTCGAGATCGTCCGGGAGACCTTCGGCGCGGGCATCGGCGCCGGCCGGACGACGTCCGCGGAGACGCCCCAGGCGACGGTCTCCCGGGAGGGCGAGGTGCTGGTCGCGGTGGCCCGCACGGACGCCCCGCTCGACGAGGTCATGCGCACCATCCGCAAGGCACTCAAGGAACAGCGCTGACCGCGGCCCGCGACCACCGGCCGGGCCAAGATCCGCCGAGCGCCTGACGGGCCCGCTCCGCTCGTGCTATCCACGGGGACGTGGAGGACGCGAGTGGGGCGGGGCCGACTCCGGGCACGCACAACGACTTCGTCGGCGGGAAGGCGCACAACGTCTACCAGGCCGGCCAGATCATCTTCGGCCCCTCCGGCGGCGGTTCCGCCGCCTTCACCGCCCCCGTCTCCCTGCCGCCCCGCCCCGGCCACTTCTACGGACGCCGCGACGCGGTGGCCGACCTCCTGGCGCGGCTGGCGCCCGGACGGCCCGAAGAGCCCGCGCGGGTCCTCGCGCTCACGGGTGAGGGCGGGATCGGCAAGTCCGCCCTGATGGCGTTCGCCGCCCATGAGGCGAAGGCACTGTTCCCCGGCGGGGTGATCGCCGAGGACGCCGGCGCCCACAGCGGACGGGATCCGCTGAGCACCGAGCAGCTGTTGCGCGGCTATCTCTTCCAATTCGGCATCCCCAACGATCAGTTCGCGCCACACCTGAGTGGCCTTCAGGCCCAGTTCCGCAGGACGATGCGCAACGCGGCCGGTCCGGTACTGGTCCTCCTCGACGACGCCGTGGCCGGGGACGACCTCTCCCCGCTGGTGCCGTCCGACGGCCGTCACCGCCTGCTGGTCACGCTCCGCACCGCGCCCGCCTCGGCGGCCGTCAC
Organism: Streptomyces sp. CB02959; assembly: GCF_002803155.1. Taxonomy (GTDB): domain Bacteria; phylum Actinomycetota; class Actinomycetes; order Streptomycetales; family Streptomycetaceae; genus Streptomyces. The sequence continues at coordinate 110,530 of NZ_NNBP01000017.1, read as the reverse complement.
GGTCCTGCCGCTGGACTCCCTCGCGCCGGAGCACTCCTTGGAGCTGCTGGCAGCCGCGTCCGCCGCCCCGGTTCCGCGGGCCGAGCTCGCCGAGATCGCCGAGCTGTGCGGCCATCTGCCGCTCGCCCTGGATGTGGCGGCGGGCCGGTTGCGGGACGCCTCCGACGGCGCCGGCCGGGTGCTGGCGTCGTTACGTCCGCCGGGCCGTCGGCTGGCCGAACTCGGCCTCGTACGGCGGGCGTTCACCGCCTCGTACCAGGCACTGCGCGCCGAGGACGCCCGGCTACTGCGCCACTTGGGGCTGCACCCCGGTGCCTGGATCGACACCGGTTCGGCCGCCGCCCTGGCCGGCGTCCCGGAGGCGGACGCCGACCGCGCCCTGCGCCGCCTCGTCCAGGCCCATCTGCTGCGCCCGGCCGGTCCGGAAGGCCGCGTCCGCTTCCACGACCTGCTGGCCCTGTATGCACGCGAACTGGCCGACGGGGAACCGGAGTCCGCGCGCACGGCCGCCGTGGACCGACTGCTGGCCCACTACGGGGAGCGCGCCGCCGAGGCCGAGGACGCATGGTTCGCCCGGGAGCGGGAGACGCTGACGGCGGCCGTCGCGGAGGCGGCGAAGCGGGGGCTGGACGGGCGGGTGGAGCCGCTCGTCCGCCCGCTGGGTGCCTATCTGGCACGCTGCGGACTGGCGGTGGACGCGTTGGCCGTGCTGCGGTCCGGGGTGCTGGCCGCACAGCGGCGCGGCGACCACGAGCAGGAGGCGGAGCTGCTGCGCGCGATGCGGCGGCAGTACCGCGCGGCGGGGTGGCCGGCGGAGGCCGAGGCGTGTGCGGAGGCGGGCCGTCTGGCCTGGGTGCGGGCGGGTGTGCAACCGGCCGCGTTCCACGACGATCTGGGGGAACAGGCGGCGGACCTGAAGGACTTCGCCGGTGCGGTGCACCATCTGGAACAGGCTCGGGCACGGTGGTCGCGGCACGAGGGACGGCAGGCGGCCGCGTCGCTGAGCGCCCTGGGCGAGGCCCTGGAGCGGCTGGGCCACTCCGACGCGGCGGCCGTGTCGTACGCGCAGGCGGCGCGGACCGCCGTCGACACCGGGGACCGCAGCGTCCAGGCGTACGTCTGGCTGAAGTCGGCCCGCCGGGCCGACGACCCGCACGAGCGGCTGTGGTTGATCGAGGGAGGTCTGGACGCGACACGGGAGTCCGGTGACGTCCGCGCGACGGTCGAGGCGCTGGACACGCAGGCCGGGGAGCTGATCGGGAACGACCGGCCGGAGGACGCCGCGCCGCTGCTGAAGGAGGCCCTCGACCTGGCAGACGAGCACCGTCTCGTGCTGCTCCAGGTGCGGCTGCTGACCCGGGAGGTGTCCCGGCTGGAACAGGCGGGGGACCTGGCGGCCGCGGCGCGGCTGCGGGCCGAGCTCGCCGCCGCCGAGCCGCCGGTGCCGCCTGCGGCGCCCGCTCCCCCGGTCCGGCACTCGGCCCGCCACGTGCGCCCGGTCCTCCTCCGCCTCTTCGCGCTCCCCCTGTGCGCCGCCGCGTGGGCCGCCGGCTGCCTGGCCCGGGCCCTGGTGTGCGGTGGTCCGGGCGCGGTGGGGCTGTGGCTCGCGCAGTGCGGGCTGGCCGCGGCCACCGCGTGGGCGGCCCGGCGGGTGTGGTTGCGCGACCGGGGCGGGCGCGCCGGCGAGCTGGCCGCGGTCGCGGCGCACCGGTGCTCTGCGGTGGCGGGCGCCGCGCTGCTCCCGGTGGGTGCCTGGGTGGGCACGCCGGTCGCCGCCGCCGGCTCGGTGGCTCTGCTGGCTCTGCACTCCGCCGCCCAGTGGTGGCCGGCTTTCCGGACCCGGCGGCTCCGCCGGAGTCGCCGGAAGCCGGTCTGACACCCCACGCCTCACCCGAATGGCGTAATGGTTCTCCGTTGGCCGTCCGCGCGCAGACCGGCACTTACCGCAACGAACCCTCCCCCGATCGGCCCATTCATTGCTCATGCGTGCCGCCTGAATGACATCTGAGAGAAATTCTTGGCACTCAGTGTCTTGTCGGCTGGCACCGGGTGTCATACGTTGTGAGTGTCCGGGCGGCCGGCGCACCTACCCAACCCTGGTGTGCCGACTGTCCCCGCAAACACTTTGCGCGCCCGGACGCCTGCGTCACAGGCACCCCTAGCGCCCACCCGCGCAATGCCAGGCACCACCGGCCGAACCGACGGCACCACCGCCGCTCCACCCCCGACGTTCCCTCAAGCCGTTTCCCACGTGCTTCGCCGGAGGCATACCGTGAACCAGATACTCGATGCGATCCTCGCGCCGGACAGTACGCGCGAAGACTTCGCCGCCCTTCCCCTCCCCGAGTCGTACCGCGCGGTCACCGTGCACAAGGACGAGGCCGAGATGTTCGCCGGCCTGTCCACCCGAGAGAAGGACCCCCGCAAATCGCTGCACGTCGAGGACGTGCCGGTGCCCGAACTCGGGCCGGGCGAGGCGCTGGTGGCCGTCATGGCCTCCTCGGTGAACTACAACTCGGTCTGGACCTCGATCTTCGAGCCGATGTCGACGTTCGGGTTCCTGGAGCGCTACGGAAAGCTCTCCCCGCTCACCAAGCGGCACGACCTGCCGTACCACGTCATCGGCTCCGACCTGGCCGGCGTGGTCCTGCGCACCGGCCCCGGCGTCAACGCCTGGCACCCCGGTGACGAGGTCGTCGCGCACTGCCTCTCCGTCGAGCTGGAGTCCTCCGACGGCCACAACGACACCATGCTCGACCCGGAGCAGCGGATCTGGGGCTTCGAGACCAACTTCGGCGGCCTGGCGGAGATCGCGCTGGTCAAGTCCAACCAGCTGATGCCCAAGCCCCGGCACCTGAGCTGGGAGGAGGCGGCGGCGCCCGGCCTGGTCAACTCGACCGCGTACCGGCAGCTGGTCTCGCAGAACGGCGCGGCGATGAAGCAGGGCGACAACGTCCTGATCTGGGGCGCGAGCGGCGGTCTCGGCTCGTACGCGACGCAGTTCGCGCTGGCCGGCGGCGCCAACCCGATCTGCGTGGTCTCCAGCGACCAGAAGGCGGAGATCTGCCGGAAGATGGGCGCCGAGGCGATCATCGACCGCAACGCCGAGGGCTACAAGTTCTGGAAGGACGAGCACAACCAGGACCCCCGGGAGTGGAAGCGCTTCGGGAAGCGGATCCGCGAGCTGACCGGCGGCGAGGACGTCGACATCGTCTTCGAGCACCCGGGCCGCGAGACGTTCGGCGCCTCCGTGTACGTCACCCGCAAGGGCGGCACGATCGTGACCTGCGCCTCGACCTCCGGTTACCAGCACGAGTACGACAACCGCTACCTGTGGATGTCGCTGAAGCGGATCGTCGGCTCGCACTTCGCCAACTACCGGGAGGCGTGGGAGGCCAACCGGCTGATCGCCAAGGGCAAGATCCACCCGACGCTGTCGAAGACGTACACCCTGGAGGAGACCGGCCAGGCGGCGTACGACGTGCACCGCAACCTCCACCAGGGGAAGGTAGGCGTGCTGGCCCTCGCCCCCGAGGAGGGCATGGGCGTGCGCGACGAGGAGATGCGCGCCAAGCACATCGATGCCATCAACCGCTTCAGGAACGTCTGAGGTCCACTTCATGACTGAGCGTCAGAAGGATCGTCCGTGGCTGATGCGGACGTACGCCGGGCACTCCACCGCCGAGGCGTCCAACGAGCTGTACCGGCGCAACCTCGCCAAGGGCCAGACGGGCCTGTCGGTCGCGTTCGACCTCCCGACGCAGACCGGATACGACCCCGACCACGTCCTGGCCCGCGGCGAGGTCGGCCGGGTCGGGGTCCCGGTGTCCCACCTCGGTGACATGCGGCGGCTGTTCCAGGACATCCCGCTGGAGCAGATGAACACCTCGATGACCATCAACGCCACCGCCATGTGGCTGCTGGCGCTGTACCAGGTGGTCGCCGAGGAGCAGGGCGCCGACATCACCAAGCTGTCCGGCACCACGCAGAACGACATCGTGAAGGAGTACCTCTCGCGCGGGACGCACGTCTTCCCGCCGGGCCCTTCACTGCGGCTGACCACGGACATGATCACGTACACGGTCAACCACATCCCGAAGTGGAACCCGATCAACATCTGCAGCTACCACCTGCAGGAGGCGGGGGCCACTCCGGTCCAGGAGATCTCGTACGCGATGTCCACCGCGATCGCGGTGCTCGACGCGGTGTTCGCGTCCGGCCAGGTCCCCGAGGAACGCCGCGGCGAGGTCGTCGCCCGGATCTCGTTCTTCGTGAACGCGGGCGTCCGCTTCGTCGAGGAGATGTGCAAGATGCGCGCCTTCGGCCGCATCTGGGACAAGGTCACCCGGGAGCGCTACGGCATCGAGAACCCCAAGCAGCGCCGCTTCCGCTACGGCGTGCAGGTCAACTCCCTGGGGCTGACCGAGGCACAGCCGGAGAACAACGTCCAGCGGATCGTGCTGGAGATGCTGGCCGTCACGCTCTCCAAGGACGCCCGCGCCCGCGCCGTCCAACTCCCGGCCTGGAACGAGGCGTTGGGGCTGCCACGCCCCTGGGACCAGCAGTGGTCGCTGCGCATCCAGCAGGTCCTCGCGCACGAGTCGGACCTGCTGGAGTACGAGGACATCTTCGCCGGATCGCACGTCATCGAGGCCAAGGTGGACGCCCTGGTGGCGGACTGCCTGGCCGAGATCGACCGGATCCAGGAGATGGGCGGCGCGATGGCGGCCGTCGAGTCCGGATACCTGAAGTCGCAGTTGGTGTCGGCGCACGCCGAGCGCCGGGCCCGCATCGAGTCCGGCGAGGAGAAGATCGTCGGCGTCAACTGCTTCGAGGGCACCGAACCCAACCCGCTCACCGCCGGCAGCGCATCCGGCGAATCCGCGATCATGACGGTGGACCCGGCCAACGAAGAGGGCGTCGTGCGGGCCCTGGGCACCTGGCGGGACAACCGCGACGAGCTGCGGGCCCAGGAGGCGCTGTCGGCCCTGAAGAAGGCCGCGGCGGGCGACACCAACCTCTTCCCGGCCACGCTGGAGTGCGCCCGCGCAGGCGTGACGACCGGCGAGTGGGCCTGGGCACTGCGGGACGTCTTCGGCGAGTTCCGGGCCCCCACGGGCGTCTCCGGCGCGCCGGTGGCGGTGACCGCGGAGGCCGGCTCGACACTGGCGGCGGTCCGCGAGAAGGTCGCCAGGACCGCGGCCGACCTGGGCGGCGGACGGCTGCGGCTGCTGGTCGGGAAGCCCGGCCTGGACGGGCACAGCAACGGCGCCGAGCAGATCGCGGTGCGCGCCAGGGACGCCGGCTTCGAGGTCGTCTACCAGGGCATCCGGCTCACCCCGGAGCAGATCGTGGCGGCGGCGGTCGCCGAGGACGTGCACTGCGTGGGGCTGTCGATCCTGTCGGGGTCGCACGCCGCGCTGGTGCCGGACGTACTGGACCGGCTGCGCCGCGCGGGCGCCGGCGACCTGCCGGTGATCGTGGGCGGCATCATCCCGTCCGCGGACGCCGCGGCCCTGCGCGAGGCGGGTGTCGCCGCCGTCTTCACCCCGAAGGACTTCGGAATCACGGAGATCATCGGCCGTATCGTCGACGAGATCCGCACAGCGAACCGACTCGACCCGTTGGAGGTCCCCGCATGACCGCCCGCCCGTCGCCCGCCACCACCCCGGCCGGAAGTCACTCCGCTCCTGCCACTTCCGTGGTTCAGCGGCTGCGTCCGCGCCGTTCGTGTCTGGCGGTGCCCGGCAGCAACCCCCGCTTCCTGGAGAAGGCCCAGGGCCTCCCGGCCGACCAGGTCTTCCTGGACCTGGAGGACGCCTGCGCGCCGCTGGCCAAGCCGGAGGCGCGCCACACCATCGTCAAGTTCCTCAACGAGGGTGACTGGGCGGGCAAGACGCGGGTGGTGCGGGTCAACGACTGGACCACCGAGTGGACCTACCGGGACGTCGTCACGGTCGTCGAGGGCGCCGGCCAGAACCTCGACTGCATCATGCTGCCGAAGGTGCAGGACGCCGCGCAGGTGACCGCCCTGGACCTGCTGCTGACGCAGATCGAGAAGACCATGGGCTTCGAGGTCGGCCGGATCGGCATCGAGGCGCAGATCGAGAACGCCAAGGGCCTGGTGAACGTCGACGCGATCGCCGCCGCCTCGCCCCGCCTGGAGACCATCATCTTCGGCCCGGCGGACTTCATGGCGTCGATCAACATGAAGTCCCTGGTGGTCGGCGAGCAGCCGCCCGGCTACCCTGCGGACGCCTACCACTACATCCTGATGCGCATCCTGATGGCGGCCCGCACGCACAACCTCCAGGCCATCGACGGCCCTTACCTCCAGATCAAGAACGTCGACGGGTTCCGCGCGGTGGCCGGCCGGGCGGCCGCGCTGGGCTTCGACGGGAAGTGGGTGCTGCACCCGGGTCAGGTGGAGGCGGCCAACGAGGTCTTCTCGCCGTCGCAGGAGGACTACGACCACGCCGAGCTGATCCTCGACGCGTACGAGTGGTGCACGTCCGAGGCGGGCGGGAAGAAGGGTTCGGCGATGCTCGGCGACGAAATGATCGACGAGGCGAGCCGCAAAATGGCACTGGTCATCGCCGGAAAGGGCCGGGCCGCCGGCATGGCCCGCACGTCCACTTTCGAAGCCCCGGAGGCATGAGCGCAATGCAGTTCGGCCGTACCTACGAAGAGTTCACCGTCGGCGACGTCTACAAGCACTGGCCGGGGAAGACGGTGACCGAATACGACGACCACCTCTTCTGCCTGCTGACCATGAACCACCATCCGCTGCACATGGACAGCAACTACGCCGAGCGGACCACCGACTTCGGGAAGAACGTGGTCGTCGGCAATTACATCTATTCGCTGCTGCTGGGCATGTCGGTGCCGGATGTCTCCGGAAAGGCCATCGCCAATCTGGAGATCGAGTCGCTGAAGCACGTGGCGCCGACGTTCCACGGCGACACGCTCTACGGCGAGACGACGGTGCTGGACAAGACGCCGTCGAAGTCGAAGTCCGACCGCGGCATCGTGTACGTCGAGACCAAGGGCTACAAGCAGGACGGCACCCTGGTCTGCGTCTTCCGGCGCAAGGTGATGGTCCCCACGGCCGAATACATCGAGAAGCGCGGCGGCGAGCAGCCCGGCCGCCCCGAGCTTCAGGCCCCCGCGGCCCGGAAGGAGAAGTGACCAGATGGCGCGCCTCGCACAGACCGACGGTCTGACCGACATCCAGCGGGAAATCCTCTCCACGGTCCGGGATTTCGTGGACAAGGAGATCATCCCAGTCGCCACGGAGCTGGAGCACCGCGACGAATACCCCACCCAGATCGTCGAGGGCCTGAAGGAACTCGGCGTGTTCGGGCTGATGATTCCCGAGGAGTACGGCGGGCTCGGCGAATCGCTGCTCACCTACGCGCTGACGGTCGAGGAGATCGCCCGCGGCTGGATGAGCGTCTCCGGCATCATCAACACCCACTTCATCGTGGCGTACATGCTCAAGCAGCACGGCACGCAGGAGCAGAAGGACTATTTCCTTCCGAAGATGGCGGCGGGTGAGATCCGGGGCGCCTTCTCGATGTCGGAGCCGGCACTGGGTTCCGATGTTTCGGCCATTTCCTCCAAGGGCGTGCGGGACGGTGACCACTACGTTCTCAACGGCCAGAAGATGTGGCTCACCAATGGCGGCTCGTCCACTCTCGTGGCGGTGCTGTGCCGAACGGACGAGGGCCATCCGGAGGGCACTCCCCCGCACAAGTCGATGACGACCTTCCTGGTGGAGAAGGAGGCGGGCTTCGGCGAGGTCCGGCCGGGCCTGACCATTCCGGGCAAGATCGAGAAGATGGGCTACAAGGGGGTCGACACCACCGAGCTGATCATGGACGGGCTGCGCATTCCGGCGGACCGGGTCCTCGGCGGCGAGACCGGGCGTGGCTTCTATCACATGATGGACGGCGTCGAGGTGGGCCGGGTCAATGTGGCCGCACGCGGCTGCGGTGTCGCCCAGCGCGCCTTCGAGCTGGGCGTGTCGTACGCGCAGCAGCGACACACCTTCGGCAAGCCGATCGCCCAGCACCAGGCGATCCAGTTCAAACTCGCCGAAATGGCGACAAAGGTGGAGGCGGCGCATGCCATGATGGTTAATGCCGCACGCAAAAAGGACTCCGGCCAACGAAACGACCTTGAAGCAGGCATGGCGAAGTACCTGGCCTCCGAATACTGCAAGGAGGTGGTCGAGGACGCCTTCCGCATCCACGGCGGCTACGGCTTCTCCAAGGAGTACGAGATCGAGCGCCTCTACCGGGAGGCCCCGATGCTGCTGATCGGCGAAGGCACGGCCGAGATCCAGAAAATGATCATCGGCCGCCGGCTACTTGAGGAGTATCGAATCCAGGGCTGAACGTCCCTTTTGGGGCGTTTCCTGGTAGATAAAGATCACACCGCGTCATCGTTCTTCGGCCACGGATTGGCTCTGGCTCTTGGCCAGTTGCCGCTCGCAACCGATAGCATCCCAGGAAAGCCGCCGTCCCCCGTATCCATACGCGGCATCCTCCGCTACGAAGGTCATCCATGCCCCACAGCCAATCCTCTGCACAACGCGGTCGCGTCCGCCTCGCGCGCGGAGCGTCGCCGTGGCTCCTCCCGACCGTGGCAACGGCAGCGGTCAGCCTGGCCCGTTCCCGTCGCTCGGGACGCTGGGCTGCCGTCGCCGTGCCCACCACCGCACTCGCGGCGGGCATGCTGTGGTTCTTCCGCGACCCCGAGCGAGAGATCGCTCAGGGGCGCGTCATCTCTCCGGCCGACGGCGTGGTGCAGAGCATCATGCCGTGGAAGGACGGCCGCACCCGCGTCGCGATCTTCATGAGCCCGCTGAACGTCCACGTCAACCGTGCGCCGCTGGCCGGCACGGTGACGTCCGTGGAGCACATCCCCGGCGGATTCGTTCCGGCGTTCAACAAGGAGAGCGAGAACAACGAGCGGGTCGTCTGGCACTTCGACACCGAGCTGGGCGACATCGAGATGGTGCAGATCGCCGGCGCGGTCGCCCGCCGCATCGTCCCCTACGTGCCCCAGGGCACCAAGGTCGAGCAGGGCGAGCGCATCGGTCTGATCCGCTTCGGCTCGCGGGTGGACGTCTACCTCCCGGAGGGTGTCGAGCCGGCCGTCGAGGTCGGCCAGGCCACTACCGCGGGGGTGACTCGCCTTGACCGTGATTGATCCCGAGACGCAGGCGGGCTGGGCGCCGGAGAACGACGGGGACGACGATGACATGCCGCTGTCGACGCGGTTGTCAATAGCGGACACCCTCACGCTCGGCAACGCCATCTGCGGCTTCATGGCCGTGTACTTCACCACCACCGGCGTCCTCATCCCGCACCTGACGGGGACCGAGGACGGCGGGATGGCGCGGCACAGCGCGGCGATGGCCGTGATCCTGATGCTGCTGGCGTCGGTCTTCGACCTCTTCGACGGGCTGGTGGCGCGCAAGCTGCGGGCCTCGGCGATGGGGGCCGAGCTCGACAACCTCTCCGACCTGATCAGCTTCGGGCTGGCCCCCGCGTACTTCGTGGTGACCTGGGGCATGGTCGCCCAGGACGCGCACCAGCGGGTGTCGGTGGTCGCCGCGGTGGTGGTCCTGCTGGCGGTCGTGCTGCGACTCGCCCGCTTCTCCTGCGTCACGATCCGTGACGGCATCTTCCAGGGTATGCCGAGCCCGTTCGGTGCCCTGACCGTCGTCGCCATCGTCCTGCTGGAGCTGCCGTTCCTGCCGACCCTGCTGGCGATCATCGGGGTGGCCTGGCTGATGGTGAGCCGGGTCGAGTACCCCAAGCCGCGCGGCCGGCTCGCGGTGGCGATGCTCAGCTGGATCGTGCTCAGCATGGGCATGCTCGCCGCCTGGGCCCTGGACGCCCCCGGCGGTCAGCTGCTGCTCCAGACCGGCTGCTCCCTGCAGGTGGTCCTGGGCGCGATGATCCCGCTGTTCGCGACGGCCCGGAGGGTCAACACCTTCCGCGACAACCGCCGCGAGTCGCGCGCCGAATCGCGCGCCGCGCACCAGCCCTGACGGGCGCCCACCGAGAACGCCGAGAGGCCCCGAGCGGAACGATCCGCTCGGGGCCTCTTCGTATGGATCGGAAGCCTTCGTGGTGGGGCGGACGCCTTCGCACGGAGGGGAAGGCGTCCCGCCGCGACGCGTCAGGCCAGGAAGTCCCGCGCCAGGCTCTCCGCCGCCCGCTCCAGCAGCGGACCGGCCTCGGCCATGGAGCGGGCCGGGTCCGGCTCCAGGTCCGCCAGGGCGTACGCACGCTGGATACCGGCCGCGGTCAGCGCCTCCTGGGGCAGCTGGAGCCGCCCGCAGACCGCGACCACGTCGATGCCCGCCGCCCGCGCCGCCGCGGCGACCCCGGCCGGCGCCTTGCCGTGCAGGGTCTGCTCGTCCAGCGAACCCTCACCGGTGATCACGAACGTGGCCCGGGCCAGCGCCGGCGCGAAGCCCAGCACGTCCAGCATCACGTCGATCCCCGGCCGGAACGCGGCGTCCAACGCGACCAGCGCGCCGTAGCCGATCCCGCCCGCGGCCCCGGCCCCGGGCGCCAGCGCGTGCTCCGCGGCCTTGGGGCCGACGGCACGCTCCAGCACCTCGGCATAGTGCGCCAGGGCGGCATCCAGGGTGGCGACGTCCTGCTCGGTGGCGCCCTTCTGCGGCCCGTAGACCGCCGGGGCGCCCTTGGGGCCGGTCAGCGGGTTGTCGACGTCGCTGGCGAGCACGATCTCCGTGCCGGCCAGCCGCGGGTCGAGCCCCGACAGATCGGCCGTGGCCAGCTCCCGCAGCCCGCCGCCGCCCGGACCGACCGGCGCCCCGTCGGCGTCCAGGAGCCGGGCGCCCAGCGCCGTCAGCATGCCCGCGCCGCCGTCCGTCGTGGCGCTGCCGCCGACCCCGAAGACGATCGAGGTCGCCCCCGCGTCCAGCGCCGCGAGCAGCAGCTCACCGGTGCCGTACGTGGTGGCCGTGAGCGGCGCGAAAACGCCCTTGGGAAGGTGCTGGAGGCCGGATGCCTCGGCCATCTCCACCACCGCCGTCCCGTCCTCGCGCAACGCGAAGGTGGCCGTCACCGGCTCGCCGGTGGGCCCGGTGACCCGCGCCTCGTGCCGGGTGAAACCGGCCGCGAGGGCCGCCGCGGTCGTCCCGTCGCCACCGTCCGCGACCGGCACCGCCGCCACGTCCAGGCCGGGGACCACGCGCCGCAGACCGGCCGTGACGTGCTCGGCGACCTCGACGGCCGTGAGCGAGCCCTTGAACTTGTCCGCGGCGATCAGCACATGTGCTGTGTTTGTCCTTGCTGCGTCCGCCACCGTGTTTCCCCTTGCTTTCGAACTGGCAGTCGCGCCGCTGAGACCATATCCGCCCGACGCCCCCGGCGAACAGAGCGGACCAGGATCACCCGTCCGCCCGCACCCTCTCCCACCTCTGGCCCCTGCTTCTCCTCCCGGCCGGTCGCCCCCTAGGCTCGCGCCGTGACGACCACGGACGACGACTACGCCACCTACATAGCCGGACTGCCCCGCGTACTCGCGGGCGCGGCGGCCATCTTCCGCGACGCCGAAGGCCGCCTCCTGCTCGTGGAGCCCAACTACCGCGACACCTGGGTCCTGCCCGGCGGCACCATCGAGTCGGACACCGGGGAATCCCCACGTCAGGCCGCCCGCCGGGAAACCATCGAGGAGATCGGCCTGGATGTGGAACTGGGCCCGCTGCTCGCCGTCGACTGGGTGCACGGGAAGGCGCGGCCGCCACTGGTGTCCTACCTCTTCGACGGCGGGGTGCTGGACGCGGCACGGTTCGCCGCGATCCGGCTGCAGGAGGAGGAACTGCTGTCCTGGCGCCTGGTCCACTGGGACGAGGCCGAGACGCTGATGGCCGAGGACCTGCGGCTGCGGGTCCGCGGCGCCCTGGACGCCCTGGAACGCGGCCGCGGCCCGGTGGAACTCGAAGACGGCCTGCCGCCGGCCTGACGGCCCCGCGGCCGACCGGTGCCTAGCCTCGTTGCCATGGAAGAGATCGCGGCACGTGTCACGCGGGTGCCGGGAGTCGTCGGGGTCATGCTCGGGGGCAGCCGCGCACGAGGAACCAACCGCCCGGATTCCGACTGGGATCTGGGGATCTACTACCGGGGCGCACCCGATCTGCGCGCCCTGGAGGCACTGGCGGCGGACGTGACCGGCGGCCCCGTCGAGATACACCCGCCGGGCGCCTGGGGGCCCTGGGTCAACGGCGGCGCGTGGCTGGTGCTGCCCGACGGCAGCCAGGTGGACTGGATCTTCCGGGACGTCGACCGGGTGCGGCAGGTGTGGGAGGACTGCCGCGCCGGGCGCTTCGAGACCGGCATGCAGGCCGGGCATCCCCTCGGCTTCTGGTCCCCCGTCTATCCGGGCGAAGTGGCCCTCGGCCGGATCCTGGCCGAGGGCACCGGGGAGCTCGCCCGCCTCAAGGAGGAGACCCGGTCGTACCCGGAGCCCCTGCGCGAGGCACTGACCGGTGCCGCGGTCTGGGACGCGGGGTTCTCGGTGGCCATGGCGGCCAAGTCGTCCGCGTCCGCGGACGTCCTGTACGCCTCCCTGTGCCTCTCCCGGGCCATGGGCGCCCTCGTCCAGGCCCTGCACGCCCACCACCGGGTCTGGTGCCTCAACGAGAAGGGCGCCCTGGCCACCGCCGCCACCCTCCCCCGCACCCCACCGGGCTTCGCCCCGCGCGCCGCCGCCCTCCTCGGCGAACTCGGCGACACCGAAGCCCGGTTGCGCCACTCCATCACCGTGGCCGAGGACCTGGTGACCGAGGTGCGGGAGGTGGTGGGGCGGCCGGCGGGGTTCAGCTGCTGACGCCCACCGCATGGCCGTGGGTGGTGGCGTCGGGGATGAGGTCGAGCATGGCGCGGGCGACGTCGGCGCGCGGGATGGAGCTGCCGGACGGACCGGCTTCGACGGCGTGGCGGTAGCGGCCGGTGCCCGGCTTGTCGAGCAGGCGGGGCGGGCGTACGGAGGTCCAGTCGAGGTCGGTCTCGCGGAGTACGGCCTCCATGCGTTCCAGGTCGGTGTAGAGCTCCTTGAGGATCGCCCAGAGCAAGGGGCCGAAGATCCGGTGGCTGAGGAACGGCTGACCGGCACCGGTGCGGTTGAGCGGGCCCGCGCTGACCACGAGGAGGCGGCGCACGCCGGTCGCCGCCATGGCCTCGGCGACCGCGCGGGCCGAGGTGGAGGCGGGGCGCAGCGGATCGTGGCGGCCGATCTGGCCGATGCCGGAGAGGACCGCGTCGGCGCCCTCGACGGCGGGTTTGACGGAGGCGGCGTCGAGCGCGTCGACGCGGACGACGGTCAGGCGCGGATGGCGTTCGGCCAGCTTCTCCGGGCTGCGCAGTGCGGCGGTCACCTCGTGCCCGTCGGCCAGTGCCTGGCCGACGAGGTGCCGGCCGATGCCGCCCGAGGCTCCGACGACGGTGATTCTCATGGCTCCTCCGGTGGTCTGTCCTGGTCACCCCTGCGGACAGCGGGGTGAGTGAGCACTCACCCACCAGTGTGAGTGAGTGCTCACTCACCTGTCAATGTAGGGTTGTTCCATGAGCCCTGAAGCCGCCGCCCCGCTGTCCGGAGGCGCTCTGACGCGCTCCCGCATCCTGGACGCCGCCGCCGCGCTGATGACGAGCGTGGGGCTGGCGCACACCACGACCAAGCAGATCGCCAAGGAGGCGGGATGCTCCGAGGCGACCCTGTACAAGCACTTCCGGAGCAAGGAAGAGATCTTCGTGCAGGTGCTGCACGAGCGGGTGCCGCAGCTGGCGGACGCGCTGGCGGAGCTGCCGGACCGGGCGGGGGACGAGCGCGGTCCGGCCGGGCATCTCGCGGAGGTGGCGTTGGCGGCGGTGCGCTTCTACCGGCGGTCGTTCCCGATCGCGGCGTCGCTGTTCGCCAGTCCAGAGCTGCTGGCGACACATCGGCGCAAGCTCGACGAGATGGGCGCCATCGGCCCGCACAACGCGGGCCGGCAGCTGGCGGTGTATCTGGAGGCGGAGCAGGGACTGGGCCGGGTCTCGGCCGCGGCGGATCCGCATGCGGCGGCCAATCTGCTGATCGGGGCGTGTTTCCACCGGGCGTTCCTCGACCTGTTCTTCGACGGGGAGGCACCGGCCGGGGTGCTGCGGCCCGAGAGCGAGGAGGAGTTCGCGGCGGAGACGGTACGGGCGCTGTTGGGCGGGCTCACGCCGCCGGGCGAGGGCTGAGCGTCCGGGAAGCCGGGGCGGCGCACCGACTCAGGCATAGGCCTGAGCCGGAAAGAGGCCGTCGGCGGCGCGCTCGAAGGTGAGGAGGCGGCGCTTGCGGTCGAGGCCGCCGCCGTAGCCGGTGAGGCTGCCGTTGGCGCCGACGACGCGGTGGCAGGGGACGATGATGCCGATCGGGTTGCGGCCGTTGGCCAGGCCGACGGCGCGGGAGGCGGCCGGGTTGCCGAGCCGTTCGGCGAGTTGCCCGTAGGAGAGCGTCTCGCCGTACGGGATGGTGCCCAGGGCGGCCCAGACGCGGCGTTGGAACGGGGTTCCGTGCAGGGCGAGCGGCAGGTCGAAGGTGGTCAGTTCGCCCCGGAAGTAGGCGCGGAGTTGGGCGATGGTCCGGGCGAAGGGCGGCTCGGCGGGGTCGGCCGGGGTGCCGAAGGTCTCTTGGGGCGGGCGGTGCCGCTGGTCGGTCATGTAGAGGCCGCTGAGGGCGTCGCCGTCGGCGACGAGGGTGAGGGGGCCCACGGGGGTGTCGTCGAGGACAGTGTGGGTGATGGGGCCGGTGGGGGCCGTGCTGGGTGCGGGCATGGTGGGGCTCAATTCGTGGGGAGGTGGTTGATGGGGTGGTCGTCGGTCGCCCAGAGGTACTGGACGGCGTAGGCGCGCCAGGGGCTCCAGCGGGCGGAGTGCCGGATCAGGGCCGCGGGGGTCGAGGGCATGCCGAGGCCGGCGGCGGCGCGGCGCAGGCCGAGGTCGGTGGGGGTGAAGGCGTCCGGGTCGCCGAGGGCGCGCATGGCGATGCATTCGACGGTCCACGGGCCGATGCCGGGGAGTGCGGCGAGGCGGGCGCGGGCCTCGTCCCGGTCGCTGCCGACGCCGAGTTGGAGTGTGCCGGCGGCCAGCGCGGCGACGACGCCGGTGAGGGTGGCGCGCCGGGTGCGGGGCATGGCGAGGGTTTCCGGGTCGAGTCCGGCGAGGGCGGTGGGCGTCGGGAAGAGGTGGGTGAGGCCGCCGCCGGGGTCGTCGACCGGTACGCCGTGGGCCTGGACCAGACGGCCGGCGTGGGTGCGGGCGGCGGCGGTGGAGACCTGTTGGCCGAGGACGGCGCGGACCGCGAACTCGTCGGCGTCGGCGGTGCGCGGCACCCGGCGGCCGGGTGCCTTGTCGACCAGTGGGGCGAGTTGCGGGTCGGTGCGGAGCAGCCCGTCGACGGCCTCCGGGTCGGCGTCGAGGTCGAGCATCCGGCGGCAGCGGGCGATGGCGCCGGCCAGGTCGCGGAGGTCGGTGAGGGAGAGGCGGCAGTCGATGTGGTCGGGGTGCGGCGCGAGGGCGACGATGCCGTGTCCGTAGGGGAGGTCGAGGGTGCGGCGGTAGGCGCCGTCCCGCCATTCCTCGACGCCGGGGACGCCGGTGGCGGCGAGATGTCCGAAGAGGTTGTCGGGGTTGAGCGGCCGGCGGAACGGGAGCCGCAGGGTGAGGGTGCCGGGGGCCGCGGTGCGGGGGCCGGGGCGGGCGCGGCCGCGGAGTTCGGTCGGCGAGAGGGCGAAGACCTCGCGGACGGTTTCGTTGAAGGCGCGGATGCTGGCGAATCCGGCGGCGAAGGCGATCTCGGCCATGGGGAGTGCGGTGGTCTCGATCAGGAGCCGGGCGGTCTGGGCGCGCTGGGCGCGGGCCAGGGCGAGGGGGCCGGCGCCGAGTTCGGCGCGCAGCTGGCGTTCGATCTGGCGGGGGCTGTAGCCGAGGCGGGCGGCGAGGCCGGGGACGCCTTCGCGGTCGACGATCCCGTCGGCGATCAGGCGCATGGCGCGGGCGACCAGGTCGGCGCGTTCGTCCCACTGCGGGGAGCCGGGGCTGGCGTCCGGGCGGCAGCGTTTGCAGGCCCGGAATCCGGCCTGCTGGGCGGCGGCCGCACTGGGGTAGAACCGCATGTTCTGGGGCTTGGGGGGCACTACCGGGCAGCTGGGCCGGCAGTAGATGCCGGTGGTGAGGACGGCGGTGTAGAACCACCCGTCGAAGCGGGCGTCCTTGGATTGCACGGCGCGCAGACAGCGCTCGGTGTCGGTGTGCATGTCCTCCAGGATTGCTCAGCCGACCGGCGGGGGCTGGCGGAAATCCGACATCAACCTTGGCCCATCAGCACGGACGCCGTTTCCCCGTCGGCCGCTCGCCTTTGGTGGTCACTCCTCGGCCAGGGCGGCCTGATACGCGGCGTGGGAGCGGTCGTCGAAGACCACGAAGCGGATCTCGTCGAAGGCGTCGGGGGCGGCGGCGATCGCGGCGCGGACGGTGGCGACGGCGGTGCGGGCGGCGTCGGCGATCGGCCAGCGGTAGACGCCGGTGGAGATGGCGGGGAAGGCGACGGTGCGGGCGCCGAGTTCGGCGGCGGTCCGGAGCGACTGCGCGTAGCAGGAGGCCAGGAGCTCGCTGCGGTCCTCGGAGGTCGAGTGGACGGGGCCGACGGTGTGGATCACCCAGCGGGCGGGGAGCCGGCCGGCGGTGGTGGCGACGGCCTGGCCGGTGGGCAGGCCGTCGCCGTAGCGGCCGGCGCGCAGGGCGCGGCACTCGGCGAGGATCTCGGGGCCGCCGCGGCGGTGGATGGCGCCGTCCACTCCCCCGCCGCCCAGGAGTGCGGAGTTGGCCGCGTTGACCACGGCGTCGACGGCCTGTTCGGTGATGTCGCCCTGGGTGAGGGTGAGGGTGGTGCTCATGGTGGTGAGCGTAGGGCTGTCCGGCCCTGATCCGCCGGAAGGCCCTGCGGGCCTGTCGTCGTATGCCGTCCGCCGCGCGGCGCCCGGCATGCCCTCCGGGTGAACGACGGGACTTTGCGGACACGACCTAGCGGCGGCCGCTCCGGAGGCGGCGCCAGACCGCCTTGGCGGCGTAGTGGCCGGACATGCCGTGGACGCCGGGGCCGGGTGGGGTGGCCTGGGAGCAGAGGAAGACGGCGGGGTGGGCGGTCTCGTAGGGGACGCGGGTGAGCTTGGGGCGGATGAGCAGGCGGAGGCCGGCGGCGGAGCCGGTGGCGGTGTCGCCGCCGACGTAGTTGGCGTTGCGGGCGGCGAGCTGCGGGGGGCCGGCGACGGCGCGGGCGAGGACCAGGTCGCGGAAGCCGGGGGCGAAGCGCTCGATCTGGCGCTCGACGGCTTCGGTGGCGTCGCCCTCCCAGCCGTTGGGGACGTGGCCGTAGGCCCAGAAGGTGTGCTTGCCCTCGGGGGCTCGGGTGGGGTCGATGAGGCTGGGCTGGGCGGTGATGAGGAAGGGGACGGAGGGGTCGCGGCCCTCGGCGGCGGCGTCCAGGGCGGCGGAGATCTCGCCGCTGGTGGGGCCGATGTGGACGGTGCCGGCGCGCCGGGCTTCCTCGGCCGTCCAGGGGGCGGGGCCGGAGAGCGCGTAGTCGATCTTGAAGACGCTGGGGCCGTAGGTGACGTCCCGGTAGGCGTTGCCGAGGCCGGCGATCCGGGCGAGGGCGGTCGGGGAGGTGTCGAAGACGTAGGCGCGGGCGGGCGGGAGGTCGTCCAGGCGCTTGACCTCGAAGTCGGTGTGCACGGCGCCGCCGTGCGCGCGCAGCAGTCCGGCCAGGGCGTCGGAGATGGCCTGGGAGCCGCCGCGGGGCACCGGCCAGCCGTTGGCGTGCGCGGCGAGGGCGAACATCAGGGCCAGGCCGCTGGTGCCGAAGCCGCGGAGCGGGGCGATGGCGTGGGCGGCGAGGCCGGCCAGCAGGCCGCGGGCCTTCTCGTTCCGGAAGCGGCGGTTGAGGAGGGTGACCGGCTGCATGGCGACCAGGCCGAAGCGGGCGTAGGTGACCGGGTCCTGGGGCAGGCCCAGCCACTGGGTGCGCAGGAAGTCGTGGGCCATGGTGTCCCACTTGCCGGTGAACGGGGCGATGAGCCGGCGGTAGACGCCGGCGTCGTGGGCTCCGAAGGACATGGCGGTCTCGCCGACGGAGCGCGCCAGGACGGCGGCGGTGCCGTCGGGGAAGGGGTGCGCCATCGGAAGGTCGGGGTGGAGCCATTCCAGGCCGTACCGCTCCAGGGGCATGGCGCGGAAGGCCGGGGAGCCCACGGCGAGCGGGTGCACCGCGGAGCAGGGGTCGTGGCGGAAGCCCGGGAGGGTCGATTCCTCGGTGCGGGCTCCGCCGCCGATGGTGTCGCGGGCTTCGAAGAGGGCTACGGACATGCCGCGGCGGGCGAGTTCGACCGCCGCCGTCAGGCCGTTGGGCCCCGCTCCGATCACGACGGCATCGAGCATCGTCGGCACCTGCGCCACTCCCCTCGTGTCCGACCCTCGTCGGTGAGGGTCAGTTGGCGGCAGCCAGCAGTCCGAGGATACGCCGTGCCGTTTCGGCGTCCCGGGCCGCGGTGAAGGGGAGGGCGTTGCCGCCTGTGATGCGGAAGGGCTGCCCGGCGACCGTGCCGCTGGCGCCGCCCGCTTCGTGGACGAGGAGCAGTCCGGCGGCGTGGTCCCAGGAGTTCTCCCAGCTGAACGCCGTGGCGTCGAGCCGGCCGAGGGCTATGTGGAGGTACTCCAGGCCCGCGGAGCCGCAGGGGCGGGGGGCGATGCCGGGGGTCTTGAGGGCGGCCAGGACGCGCTTCTGGTCGTCGGTGGTGAAGTCCGGGTGGGAGGTGGCGACTTCGAGGGTGGCGCCGGGCGCGGGGTGGCCGGCGCGCAGCCGTTCGCCGTTGAGCCAGGCGCCGGCACCGCGGCGGGCCACGGCCATCTGGTCGAGGGCGGGGGCGTACGTCCAGGAGGCGAGGACCTCGCCGCGGTGGGCGAGGGCGACCAGGGTCGCGAAGCCGGGGTCGCCGTGGACGAACTGGCGGGTGCCGTCGACCGGGTCGACGATCCAGACGAGGGCGTCGCCGTGGAGTGCGTCGAGGACCGCGGGGTCGGCGTGCACGGCTTCCTCGCCGACCACCCGGGAGCCCGGCAGCAGGGCGGTGAGGGCGGCGGTGAGGTGCTCCTCGGCGTGCCGGTCGGCGGTGGTGACGAGGTCGTGCGGCCCGTTCTTCTGGACGATGTCGGCGGCGGCGAGCTGCCGGAAGCGGGGCATGATCTCGTCGGCCGCGGCCTGCCGGACGGCGGCCTCGACGGCGGCCGGATCCAGCCCGGAGAGGTCCGGCGCGGCGGGCTCGGCGGCGCGGGGCGCCGCGGCGGCGGGAAGGAGGGTGACGGCGTCGGCGAGATCCGTGGTGTCTCCCTGGTGGTGGGTGTGCAGTGCTTCGATCATGCGTCCATCGAACCACGAGCCACTGACACTCCGGCCGGACTCCGGGTGAACTCCCGGTGCCGCCCGGGCCACGGGCGGGTGCGGCCGGCGCCCCGGCAGGGGCCCCTGCGGGCCCCCGCCGCCGCCCGCCCCGTCGACGTCCTCGCAGGTCAGCGCCCCAAGCCAAGGTCCTGAGGCGGCCGCCCGAGGTCAGCGTCCGACCGCGTACCCCTGCATTCCGCGCGGGTTGGCCGCAGCCGACAGCACTCCGGTGCGGGGGTCGCGGGCCACCGCGCTCAGCCGCCCCTCCGACCAGGCACCGCCCACCGCGACGTCGTGGCCGCGCCGTCGCAGCCCGTCGACGACCGCGTCGCCGATCCGGGATTCGACGGTGACGCTGCCCGGTCGCATCCCGCGCGGGAAGAAGGAGCCGGGGAAGGAGTCCTGGTGCCAGTTCGGGGCGTCGATGGCGCCCTGCAGGTCGAGTCCGCCGCGGACCTGCGGGCGCAGTGCCACCGCCAGGAAGAAGTGCAGCTGCCACTGGTCCTGCTGGTCGCCGCCGGGGGTGCCGAACGCCATGACGGGGACGCCGTCGCGCAGGGCCAGGGAGGGGGTGAGGGTGGTGCGGGGGCGGCGTCCCGGGGCGAGCGAGTTGGGCAGTCCCTCCTCCAGCCAGGTCATCTGAAGCCGGGTGCCGAGCGGGAAGCCGAGACCGGGGACGACCGGGTTGGACTGGAGCCAGCCGCCGGAGGGGGTGGCGGAGACGAAGTTGCCCCAGCGGTCGACGATGTCGATGTGGCAGGTGTCGCCGCGGGTGGTGCCGTCGCTGTCGACCTCGGGGGCGGCGCCGGACGGTCCGCGGCGGCCGGGTGCGGCGGTGCCGGTGCCGCGGGCCACGGTCGGCTCCCCGGCGCCGCTCGCCGAGACGCCCAGCGGGTCGAATCCGCCGGTGCCGGTGGCCACCGCCAGGGCGTGCTTGCTCAGCCGCGGGGTGCGGCCGTCGGGGCTGCCGGGCCGTAGCGCGTACGAGGCGCGGCCGCCCACGAGGGCCCGGCGGGCGGTGTTGTAGTCGTCGCCGAGCAGCGTGGTGAGCGGGACGTCGGCGGCGTCGCCGTACCACGCCTCGCGGTCGGCCATCGCGAGTTTGCTGCCCTCGATGAGCAGATGGACGTAGTCGGGGCTGCCGTGGGCGGGCAACTCCTCGGGCAGGAGCGCGAGTTGCTGGAGAAAGGCGGGGCCCTGGGTCCAGCCGCCGGCCTTGGCGACGGTCCAGCCGTGCCAGTCGTAGGTCACCGGGTCCTCGTAGGTGGCGCTGAAGGCGACCAGGTCGTCGCCGGTGAGGGTGCCGGCGTGCCGTTCGCCGGAGGTGTCCATGGCGGGCCGGGCGGCACAGCGGGCGAGCGCCTCGCCGATGAAGCCCTCGCGCCAGACGCGGCGGGCCGCGTCGATCTGTGCGGCACGGTCGGCGGAGGCGGCTTCGGCCTCGGTGACGAGGCGTCGCCAGGTGGCGGCCAGCGGCGCGTTGGTGAGGAGTTCGCCGGGGCGGACGGCGCGGCCGCCGCGGAGGTAGAGCTCGGCGGAGGAGGTCCACTCGGTCTCGAAGAGGGTGCGGACGGTCGCCACCGTCTCCCCGATCCGTTCGACGGCGGGGTGGCCGTGCTCGGCATACCCGATGGCGTAACGGAGCACGTTGGACAGGGACTTGGTGCCGTGGTCGCGCAGCAGCAGCATCCAGGCGTCGAAGGCGCCGGGGACGGCGGCGGCCAGCGGTCCGGTGCCGGGCACCAGGTCGAGGCCGAGGGAGGTGTAGTGGGCCACGCTCGCCCCGGCGGGGGCCGGGCCCTGCCCGCACAGCACCCGCACCGGTCCGTCCGCCGGGGCCAGGATGACGGGCACCTCGCCGGCCGGCCCGTTGAGGTGCGGTTCGACGACGTGCAGCACGAATCCGGCGGCGACGGCGGCGTCGAAGGCGTTGCCGCCGTCCTCCAGGACGGCCATCGCGGACTGGGACGCCAGCCAGTGGGTGGTGGCGGCCATGCCGAAGGTGCCTTGGAGGGTGGGGCGGGTGGTGAACACGGGGGCTCCTCGTCGTCGGGGGTCGTCGGGGGTCGTCGCGCGTCTTCGTGATCGTTCCGACTCGTTGTGGTGTACCCGTCACCCGTACCCTCCCCTCATGCTCCGGGATCTCACCTCACTCCCCCGCGCCGTCCGTGGGGTCCGCTGGGACGGGCTGGCGCTGGCCGTGGACGGCCCGGACCGGCCGCCGCTGCGCTGGGAGACCGCCGAGGGCCGGCGACTGCTGCTGCGGCAGGGCGGACGGACCGTGCTGCTGGCACGCCAACGGGTGACGCACCACGGGGTGCACTACGCCCGGACCGGCCGGTACGCCTCCCCGCTGCCCCCGCTGCGGGCCGCCACCGCCCGGGCCCGGCGGGCGGCGGCCGGGGACGACGAGGACGCCTGGGCGGCCCGCTGGGCGCACCACTTCGCCGCGGCGCTACGGGCGAGCCCGGTCGGGCCGCTGCACGAGGGTGACTGGCGGCTGTCGCCCGGAATGGGGCCGCGGGCGGTGGACGCCTACTGGGCGACGCTCGCGCGGCACGACCCGGACCGCGGTCACCTCACCTGGTTCGGTTACGGCGATCCGGCGGAGGACCAGCGGGACGTCCTGCCGCTGCGCCCGCTCGCCGCACCGGACGCGGCGCGGGTGAAGGCGTACCGGCGCCAGTTCCGCGAGGGGATGCTGCCGCCCGTGCTGCTGTGGGCGGTCAGCGGCCTGAACGCCCACGTGGTGCTCGACGGGCACGACCGGCTGGCGGCGGCGCTCGCCGAGGGCGGCCGCCCCCGCATCCTGCGCCTGGGCCGGGCCCCGGCGGGCGGACCGGTCCCCCCGGGCGGCCCGCACCTACTGCGCGCCTACGAGGAGCGGGCGGCCTGCCTGGAGCGGGCGCGGACGGCCGGCGACCCCCTGGCGCCGACGCGGATCGCCACGGCGGGCCGGCGGCTGGACGCGGAACTGCGCGCCCTGTCCGACGGTTTCGGCCTGACCCGCGGCTGGCCGCTGCCCGGCGGCGCGCCCGCCTGGGAGGCGGCGGCCCGCCGCCACGCCCCCGGTTGGCACCCGGACGCCACCCGCTGACACGGCGACCGCCGCACGCGCCGCGGCACCCGCTCCCGACCGGCCCTACCGGCCCGACCGGCCCCTGGACGGCCCACCGCGCGGGGCCTCGGCACGGACCGCGCAACCCGGTCGCCGTCCCCCGCGCCGTTCCGTACGCTCGCCCCATGAGCAGCACCGACGACCGGGCCGCGCACCGCCCCCTGGTGGCGATCCTGAGCGGCGCCGGGATCTCCACCGACTCCGGGATCCCCGACTACCGCGGACCGAACGGGCTGTGGCGGCGCGACCCGGAGGCCGAGAAGCTGGTCACCTTCGACACGTACATGGCGGATCCGGAGATCCGGCGGCGGTCGTGGCGGATGCGCCAGGAGAGCCCGGCGTTCCGCGCCCGACCGAACGCCGCGCACGAGGCGGTGGCCCGGCTGGAGCGGTCCGGGACCCCGGTGCGGGTGATCACCCAGAACGTGGACGGGCTGCACCAACTCGCCGGGATGCCGGCGCGCAAGGTGCTGGAACTCCACGGCACCGCCCGGGAGGTGGCGTGCACCCGCTGCCACGCCCGGTCCTCGATGGCGCAGGCGCTGGAGCGGGTGGCGGCGGGCGAGCCCGATCCGGCCTGCCTGGTCTGCGGCGGGATCCTGAAGTCGGCGACGGTGATGTTCGGGGAGCGGCTGGATCCGCGGGTGCTCGGCGAGGCGCTGGGGGTGGCGAAGGCCGCCGAGCTGTTCTTCGCGGTGGGTACCACGCTCCAGGTGCAGCCGGCCGCCTCCCTCGCCGGGGTGGCGGTGGAGCACGGGGCGCGCCTGGTGATCGTCAATGCCGAGCCGACGCCGTACGACGCGCTGGCCTCCGAGGTGGTGCGCGAGCCGATCGGGACGGCGCTGCCCCGGCTGCTGGACGCGCTCGGCTGAGGCCGGGCGGCTGCGGGGCCGGGCGGTTCCGGCCCGGTGCCCACCGGTTTGCGCCCGGATCGCCTCCTTTTCGTCGGGAATGCTGCCGCCCGCGTTACGGTTGACGCCGCTGCCGGCCGCGCGCCGTGCGGGGGAACGGCAGTCGGTTGCGGGAAGGACGGAGAGAGCCGTGCAGGGGATGCACCACGGTGAGTACAAGGTGCCGGGCGGCAAGTTGGTGGTCGTCGACCTCGATGTGGTGGACGGGGCGCTGAGCGGCGTCCGGGTGGCCGGGGACTTCTTCCTGGAGCCGGACGAGGCGCTGGACGCCATCAACGGTGCGCTGGAGGGCGCCCCCGCGGACACCGACGCCCGGGGCCTGGCCGCCCGGATCGACGCGGCGCTGCCCGCCGGTGCGGTGCTGTTCGGGTTCAGCAGCGAGGCGGTGGGCATCGCGGTGCGCCGGGCGGTGGCGGAGGCCCGGGAGTGGACCGACTTCGACTGGCAGATCATCCACGAGGGGCCGCAGTCGCCGGCCCTGCACATGGCGTTGGACGAGGTGCTGACCGCCGAGGTCGCCGCGGGACGGCGGCCGCCGACGCTGCGGGTGTGGGAGTGGGACCGCCCGGCGGTGATCATCGGCAGCTTCCAGTCGCTGCGCAACGAGGTCGACCCGGAGGGCGCCGCGCGGCACGGGGTCACGGTCGTCCGCCGGATCTCGGGCGGCGGCGCGATGTTCGTGGAGCCGGGCAACACCATCACCTACTCGCTCTGCGTGCCCAACTCCCTGGTCCAGGGCCTGAGTTTCGCGGAGAGCTACGCCTATCTGGACGACTGGGTGCTGGGCGCGCTCGGCGACATGGGCATTAAGGCGTGGTACAAGCCGCTGAACGACATCGCGACGGAGGCCGGGAAGATCGCCGGTGCGGCGCAGAAGCGCATGGCGGCGGGCGGCGGCGCGGTGCTGCACCACGTGACGATGTCCTACGACATCGACGCGGACAAGATGGTGCAGGTGCTGCGGATCGGCCGGGAGAAGCTGTCGGACAAGGGCACCACCAGCGCGAAGAAGCGGGTGGATCCGCTGCGGCGGCAGACCGGTCTGCCGCGGGCGGAGGTCATCGCGCGGATGATCGCGTCGTTCCGGGCCCGGTACGGCGGTGCGATGGGCGGGGTGTCGGCGCAGGAGCTGGCGCGGGCGGAGGAGTTGGCCGCCGGGAAGTTCAGCTCTCAGGAGTGGCTGACCCGGGTGCCGTAGGGCCCCTCGGCCCGTTCCCGACCGGGCGCGTCGGATCACCCTCCGTGAGGTGGCGGCCGACCGGGCACTCCGAGCACAGAGCCGTGCACCGGGAGGCAATCCGCCGAGCGATCAGGTGCCTACGATCGGGGCGCCGCGTGGCAGGGCTTGCCGTCCGCGGCGGATGGCTACGGTGGGGCCGGTGCGTTGATCCGCTGCCGCGCCTGCCCACAGGGAAGGAAGTTCTTCGATGATCAATGAGCCGATCCTGGTGCTTGCGGCAACCGGCGGGCAGGGCGGAGCCGTGACCGACGCGCTGCTGGGCCGCGGGGCCCGGCTCCGGGCCCTGGTGCGCGACCCCCAGCGGAGGGGCGCAACGGAACTGGCCGACAAGGGCGTCGAAGTGGTGGCGGGGTCCCTGAGCGATCGCGAGTCGCTCGCCGCGGCGATGAGAGGCGTGGCGGGCGTCTTCGCGTTCACCACTCCCTTCGAGGCGGGCCTGGACGCGGAGGTGGCGCAGGGGCAGGCGATCCTGGCTGCCGCCGAGCAGGAGCGCGTGCCCCATCTGGTGTTCAGCTCGGTGGCCGGGGCCGACCGGCAGAGCGGGGTACCGCACTTCGACAGCAAGGCACGCGTCGAAGCCGAGCTGGCCGCCGGGAACGTGCCCTACACGATCCTGGGGCCGACGTATTTCTTCGACAACGCCCTGGGCGGCGCGGAGCGCATCCGCGGCGGCGTTCTCGATCTGCCGCTGCCGTCCGACCGGCCGCTGCAGCAGTTGGCGCGCCCCGACCTCGGCGCCTTCGCGGCGGAAGTGCTGCTCGATCCCGCCCCCTACGTAGGGCAGCGGATCGAACTGGCCGGCGACGCGCCCACTCCCGCGCAGATGGCGGCCACGCTCGGCGCGGCGCTGGGCCGGGAGGTCCGCCATGAGCAGATGCCGCTGACGTCGATCGGCAACCCGGACATGCATGCGATGTGGACGTTCCTGAACGGCCCCGGCTATCGCGTCGACATTCCCGCACTGCACGCCGCCCATCCGAAGATCCCCTGGACCAGCTTCGCCGACTGGGCGCACGGCGCGTTCGCGGCGGCCGGCTGACGAAAGCCACGGTCCGCGGGCGCCATGGCGGCGGCCGCGGTTCCGGGCCCGTGGGCGGCCGGAGGCGGTCTCCGGCGACGGCCTGCCCGGGGCCCACCCGGCGAGCGCCCACCGCGCCGGGCCGCGCCGCTTCGCCCAACTCCCCCGACCGTACGGCGAACCGGCGCCGTGACCGGCTTGCCCGCGAGGGCACCCGGGTTGATCAGATCGAAGAAGTCGAAGAAGGAGGTCGCCTGCGACGGCGACGGCCGGCGCAGGCAACTCGACGACCTTCACTTCCACCGTGTGGCCTTGAGCCGCGACGGACCCGGGCCGCGGTCCTTCCTCAGGCGCGGACCAGCGGCGTGTCGACCAGATGCTCGGCCAGGAACCACGCCTGCCGTTCGCCGGTCCGGATCACCTGGGAGACCAGCAGGTCGATGGTGCCGTCGTCACCGTACTCGGCGGTCCGGGCGGCGGCGTCGTGGGCGTCGATGAGGATGGTCTCGTGGGCCTCCAGCAGCCGGGACAGCATGGCCGGCACCTCTTCCACCCCGTCCGGGGGCCGCGGGATCGACGTGATCTCGGCGGCGTGCCGGGGGTCTCCCACCGCGACGCCGCCCAGGGACTGGACGCGTTCGGCGAGAGTGTCGATGATGTCGAGCTGTTCGCCCGCGTGCTTGTCCAGGACCAGGTGCAGCTGGTAGAAGGTCGCCCCGCGCATCAGCCAGTGGTGCTTCTTGTAGAGGCCGTAGAGCATCTGGGTGTCCGCGAGGGCCTTGTTCAGACGCTGGCAGGAGTACATCCGCGCGTCGTAGGACAGGGCGACCGGGAACTGCTTGACGGTCCCGAACTCCTGGATCACCGCGCCCTTCTGGTGCA
Source organism: Streptomyces sp. CB02959 (assembly GCF_002803155.1). Taxonomy (GTDB): domain Bacteria; phylum Actinomycetota; class Actinomycetes; order Streptomycetales; family Streptomycetaceae; genus Streptomyces. Next base: position 83,855 of record NZ_NNBP01000017.1, on the reverse strand, counting down.
GCCAGGGCTGACTGCCGTGTGTGGCCGGGGAGTTGATGGTCATGGTGCATCTCCTGTGGTGCCGTGCTGTGGGTACTCCGGTGACGCTAGGTGCCCGGTCGGCGGGTGTCTTGACCGGCAGTGCATGCGGTGGCCCCCGCCAGCGCACTGCGCCCGGCCCCCGTCCTCGGCGTTCGCTCTCGGGCAAGCCTCTGTGCGCGGGCGGACTCGGGGCGCCGCCGGGCCGCTCTAGCGTCGGCGGGGCAGTCCATGCCCGGAGAACGGGCGGAACGAGGAGAGGCATGAGCGCGAACGAGCAGGCAGATGTGGTGGTGCTCGGGCTGGGGCCGGGCGGCGAGTACGTCGCCGGCACGCTGGCCGAAGCGGGGCTGGACGTGGTGGGGGTCGAGGCGGAACTCGTCGGCGGCGAGTGTCCGTACTGGGCATGCGTGCCCAGCAAGATGATGATCCGGGCCGGGAACCTGCTCGCCGAGGCGGGCCGGGTCTCCGCCCTCGCCGGTGCGGCGGTGGTGACGCCGGACTGGGCCAGGGTCGCCGGACGGATCCGCGACGAGGCCACCGCCGACTGGAACGACCAGGTGGCCGCGGACCGCTTCACGGCGAAGGGCGGGCGGCTCGTCCGGGGGACGGGGCGCCTCGCCGGGCCGCGCCGGGTGACGGTCGGCGACCGTACGTTCGAGGCCCGGCGCGGTGTCGTGCTGGCCACCGGTACCCGGCCCCGGATCCCACCGGTGCCGGGTCTGGAAGGAACGCCGTACTGGACCAACCGGGACGCCATGGCCGCGAAGGAGCTGCCGGCGTCCATGGTGGTGCTCGGCGGAGGCGCCATCGGCGTCGAACTCGCCCAGGTCTTCGCCCGCTTCCGGTGCGCGGTCACGGTGATCGAGGGGCAGGACCGGCTGCTTGCGCAGGAGGAGCCCGAAGCGGGGGAGCTCGCCGCGGACGCGCTGCGCGCCGACGGCGTCACCGTCCTCACCGGCACGCGGGTGCGGCAGGTCGACCGTGTCGGCAACGCATTCACCGTGCGCCTTGAGGGCAGTGGGCAACTGCTGAGTGCCGAACGGCTGCTGGTCGCCACCGGACGACAGGCCGACCTGACCCCGCTGGCGGTCGACACCGTGGGGCTCGATCCGGCAGCGGGAGCCGTTGCCACGGACGGGCAGATGCGGGCCGGGGAGGGGCTGTGGGCGGTCGGCGACATCGCCGGCCGGGGCTCGTTCACCCATGTGTCGATGTACCAGGCGGAGATCGCGGTCCGGGACATCCTCGGGCAGGCCGGTCCCGACGCCGACTACCGGGCGCTGCCCCGGGTCACCTTCACCGATCCGGAGATCGGGGCCGTGGGGCTGACGGAGCGGCAGGCGCGCGAGCAGGGCCTGCGCGTGCGCACCAGCGTGGTGGCCCTCGCTTCCTCCACGCGCGGCTGGATCCACGGGCCGGGCAACGAGGGGTTCATCAAGCTCGTCGAAGATGCCGACCGGGGCGTGCTGATCGGTGCGACCTCGGCGGGTCCGGCGGGCGGTGAGGTGCTGCACGGGCTGAACGTGGCCGTCCATGCCGAGGTGCCCGTCGACCGCCTTCGGCACATGATCTACACCTATCCCACCTTCCACCGGACCATCGAGACGGCCCTGGGAGCCCTCCACTGAACCGCGCCCCGACCCTGCAGGCGGACCCGGGTGCCCGGCGGCGGCGCACCATGGTGGGCCGCAACCCCGGCGAGCCGAACCGGACCGCCACCTCGCTGGAGCTCTTCTTCGACCTGTGCTTCGTCGTCGCGGTGGCGCAGGCGTCCACGAGTCTGCGCGGGGCGCTGACGGAGGGGGACTATGCCGGCGGTGCGCTGCGCTTCGGGCTGGTCTTCTTCACCATCTGGTGGGCGTGGATGAACTTCACCTGGTTCGCCTCCGCCTACGACCCGGACGACGTCACGTACCGGCTGACGGTGCTGGTGCAGATCACGGGCTCGCTCGTGCTGGCCGCCGGCGTGCGCCGCGCGTTCGAGCACGGGGATCTGCACATCATCACGCTCGGGTACGTCGTACTGCGGACCACGTTGGCCGCGCTGTGGGTGCGTGCGGCGCTGTCCGATCCCGCCCGGCGGAGGACCACGTTGCGCTTCGCCGCCGGGGTGATGGTGTGTCAGCTCGGCTGGGTGGGGTTGCTCCTTGTCCCGGAACCGGTGCGGCTGCCGGGCATCGTGGTGATGATCGTGGCCGAGGTGTCCGTGCCCGTGTGGGCGCAGTCCGCCGGGATGACGCCCTGGCATCCGCGCCACATCGCCGAGCGCTACGAACTGTTCACCCTGATAGTCCTCGGCGAGTGCGTCGCGGCCGCCACCGTCGCCGTCCGCGGCGCCTTCGACCGGCATCAGGGCACCGGTGCGCTGTACGCGCTGGCGGCGGGCGGCCTGCTGGTGGCCTTCGCCATGTGGTGGCTGTACTTCGCCAGGCCCGCGCACACGCTGCTCGCCACGACGCACCAGGCGCATCGCAGGAGGTTCCTCTGGGCCTACGGCCACTACCTGGTCTTCGCCTCGGCGACCGCGGAGGGCGCCGGCCTGGCCGCGTACGCCGATCACGTCACGCGCCACACCCAGGGTTCGTCGGTCGCCGCCGGCGCCGCGGTCACCGTTCCGGCGGCCGTCTTCCTGATCACGGTCTGGGTCGTGCACCTGCGGCCGCACCAGAGGAGCCGGGCCGAGCGGATTCCGTTCCCCGTCGCCGCGGTCGGTGTCCTGGCGGCCGCCTGGTCCCCGGCACCGGTGCTGCTCGCCGGTGTGCTGCTGGCGGGCCTGGTCGCGGTGGTGGCGATGCCGCGTCGGTGACCGGGGCGCGCGGCCGGGTCCGGCCCTGGGCCCGGGCGAACGCGCCGCGCGGACGGACACCGTGCGAGGTGTCCGTCCGCGCGGGCGCCGCGGAGGTGGGCGCCAAGCGGGGTGTCAGCCCGCGTGGAGCGCCGTGCGCAGGACGCCGGTGGCCAGCGTGATGGCGGCCTCGGCGGCGTGGGTCTCGCGCAGCGCGTTGAGCATCACGAAGTCGTGGATGATGCCCTGGAAGCGCACGGCGGTGACCGGGACGCCGGCCTTGCGCAGCTTGTTGGCGTACGCCTCGCCCTCGTCGCGGAGCACGTCGGCCTCGCCGGTGATGACCAGAGCCGGGGGCAGGCCGGTGAGCTGCTCGGTGGTGGCGCGCAGCGGGGAGGCGGTGATCTGGGCGCGCTCGGCCTCGTCGGTCGTGTACTGGTCCCAGAACCACTGCATGCCGTCGCGGCGCAGGAAGTAGCCGGTGGCGAACTGGTGGTAGGAGCCGGTGTCGAAGTTCGCGTCGGTCACCGGGTAGAACAGCACCTGCTGCACCAGCGGGATCCCACCGCGCTCCTTGGCCATCAGGGTGAGGGCGGCGGTCATGTTGCCGCCGACGGAGTCGCCGGCGACGGCCAGCCGGGAGCCGTCGAGGCCCTTGGACGCGCCCTGCTCCACGACCCACCGCGCGACGGTGTAGTTCTGCTCGATGGCGACCGGGTAGCGGGCCTCGGGGGACAGGTCGTACTCGGGGAACACCACGGCGGCGCCCGCGCCGACGGCGAGTTCGCGCACCAGGCGGTCGTGGGTGTGGGCGTTGCCGAACACCCAGCCCGCGCCGTGGATGTAGAGGATCACCGGCAGGGTCCCCCCGGCGCCGGCGGGCCTGACGATGCGGGCGCGGACACTGCCCGTCGGGCCGCCCTGGACGGTGATCCACTCCTCGTCGACCAACGGCTTCTCGATCTCGCCGGACTGCACCTCGTCGACCGCCTTGCGGCCCTCGGCCGGGGGCAGGTCGAAGAGGTAGGGCGGGTTGGCCGTGGCCTCGGCGAACGCGGCCGCGGCCGGTTCCAGGACCGGCTGGGCCGGGACGACGGCGTCGGAGCCGGAGTCGGACATGGGGAACTCCCTAGTGGGTGTAGGGGCGCCGGTCTCACCGGCACGGTGAGGCGGCTCCGGGGCAGGCGCGGAGGTCTGCGGAGTCGTCGGTTCGCCATGCTAAGTCGCACCGGTGGCGGAAATTGCCCAAGAGTGCACCGGAGTTGCTCCCGGAGTGCGCGGAGAGGCAGTGCACTGTCGGAACGTATCCAGTGCACTGCCGGGATACCCGGGCGCTTTTGCGAGAAATAGCTTGGCGGCGCAGCAGTCGAGGGCGGCCGGGTCCGGTCTGCGTATCGCAGGGAATTCCCACCCGGAATGCGGATCGGTTCGGCTCGGGCGCGGTGTTGGCGCATGCCCCGATGTTTTCCCGCCCGCCGCTGCCGACGCACAGAGCAGTCGAGGCAGCCGCCGTCGACGTCGTTCATCCAGCAGGAGGTTGTCGAAAGGTGTCCACGATGCCGGTCGGTGGGCTGGTTCCCCACGCCACCGACAACGCCGCGGACCTGGTCGTCCGCAACGCGAAGATCCACACCGGAGACCCGGTCCGCCCGCAGGCCGAGGCGATCGCCATCCGCGGGGGCGTCATCACGGTGGTCGGCGACGACAACGACGTCGCCTCCCACGTCGGCCCGGACACGAAGGTGGTCGACGCCCTCGGCCGCCGGATGGTCCCCGGCCTCAACGACGCGCATCTGCATGTCATCCGCGGCGGGCTCAACTACGTACTGGAGTTGCGCTGGGACGGTGTCCCCACGCTGCGCCAGGGCCTGGCGATGCTGCGTGAGCAGGCGGCGCGGACGCCCAGGGGCCAGTGGGTGCGGGTGGTGGGCGGATGGTCGGCCGAGCAGTTCGCCGAGCGGCGGCTGCCGACCGTCGCCGAGCTGAACGCCGCCGCGCCGGACACCCCGGTGTTCGTCCTGCACCTGTACCAGTCGGCGGTGCTCAACCGGGCGGCCCTCAAGGCCGCCGGATACACCCGGGACACCCCCGACCCCAGGGGCGGCCAGATCGTACGGGGCCGGGACGGTGAGCCCACGGGCATGCTGCTGGCCGCCCCCAGCGCCCTCGTCCTCTACTCGACCCTGGCCAAGGCCCCGGTGCTGGAGGGCGCGGACAGGAAGACCTCCACCCGCCACTTCCTGCGGGAACTGAACAGGTTCGGCCTCACGTCGGCGATCGACGCGGCCGGAGGGTTCCAGAACTTCCCCGACAACTACAGCACGGTCGTCGAACTGGCGAAGGCCGGCCAGTTGTCGCTGCGCATCGCCTATCACCTCTTCCCGCAGACCGCCGGTCAGGAAATCGCCGATCTCACCCGCTGGATCGAAACGGCTCGCCCCGAGGACGGGGACGAATGGCTTCGGCTCAATGGCGCGGGCGAGAATCTGACGTGGGCGGCGGCGGATTTCGAGAACTTCGCCGAGCCGCGGCCGGAACTCGCCGCATATGAAACGGAATTCGAGAAGGCCGTACGTCTGCTCATGGAGAACGGCTGGGGATTCCGGCTGCATGCCACCTATGACGAGACCATCCGCCGGGACCTGGCGGTGTTCGAGAAGCTCGCCGCGGAAGGGCTCTTCCCGGCCGGCAACCGGTGGCTGTTCGACCATGCGGAGACCGCCTCCGCGGACAGCCTGGACCGCATCGCCGCCCTCGGCGGCGCCATGTCCGTACAGAACCGGCTGGCCTTCCAGGGCGAGGCGTTCGTACGCCGCTACGGTCCCGGTGCCGCCGCGGACGCCCCGCCGATCCGGGCCATGCTGGAGCGCGGCCTGACCGTCGGCGCGGGCACCGACGCGACCCGGGTCTCCACCTACAACCCGTGGGTCGCCCTGCACTGGCTGGTCACCGGCCGCACCGTGGGCGACCTGGTCGTCCGCCCGCCGCACAACCGGGTCGACCGCCGGACCGCGCTGGCGATGTTCACCGCGGCGGGTGCCGCGCTGACCGGGGAGGAGGGCACCAAGGGCGTCCTGCGCCCGGGCTTCCTCGGCGACCTGGCGGTCCTGTCCGAGGACTACTTCACCGTGTCCGAGCCGGACATCGCGCACATCGAGTCCCTGCTGACGGTCGTCGGCGGCCGGATCGTCTACGCGACCGCCGAGTACGAGGGCCTCGACGAGGAACTGCCGCCGGTCAGCCCCGAGTGGAGCCCGGTGGCGCACTTCGGCGGCTACCAGGCCACGCCTCGTACGGGCCTGGCCGGCGCCCGCCAGGCCGAACTGCTCGGCCAGGCCGTCGCCGAGTCGGAGCAGCACCGCCAGTGGCGCGCCCGGCGCGGCCTGGCCCCGGAGACGGAGAGCACGTTCTTCGATCCCTGCTTCTCCCTCTGATCTCCCGGGAGGGGCCCGGCCACGAGCCGCCCCTCCCGGTACACCGCGCCAACTCGCGCCGCACACCGCGCAGTTGCGCCCGACAGCGGACATCCGTCCGCGACCACCACACACCGGAAAGGCCCTCTCATGGTCAACATCTCCGAGGTCACCGCGGCCCCCAGCCCGGACCTGCTCACCCCGGACAACTGCGCGGTGCTGTTCATCGACCACCAGCCGCAGATGTTCTTCGGCACCGGCAGCGGCGACCGCACCGCGATCATCAACTCGACCGTCGGCCTGGCGAAGGCCGCCAAGGTGTTCGACGTGCCGGTCGTGCTGAGCACCGTGGCCGCCGAATCCTTCTCCGGCCCGATCCTGCCGCAGCTGTCCGAGGTCTTCCCCGACGAGACGATCGTCGACCGCACCTCGATGAACGCCTGGGAGGACGCCGCCTTCGTCGAGGCGGTCAAGGCCACCGGCCGCAAGAAGCTGGTCCTGGCCGGTCTGTGGACCGAGGTCTGCATCGTCCTGCCCGCGCTCTCCGCCCTCACCCAGGGCTACGAGGTCTACGTGGTGACCGACGCGTCCGGTGGCGTCAGCCCGAAGGCCCACGAACACGCCATCCAGCGCATGGTCCAGGCCGGCGCGGTCCCGGTCACCTGGGTGCAGGTCCTCCTCGAGCTGCAGCGTGACTGGGCCCGCACGGAGACCTACCCGTCGGTCATGGACGTGGTGAAGGAGCACGCCGGTGCCTACGGCCTCGGCGTGGTCTACGCACAGGCCGTCATCGGGGACCACGCCGCCGGCTGATCGCCGGACCGGCACAGAGACAGAGCAGTCAAGGACCGAGTCGGGAACAGGCAAGGAAATGATGGACGCTGGACTACTGGCCCTCCGGCTGGTCGCGGGACTTCTCATCGCCGGCCACGGAGTCCAGAAGGTGAGTTTCCGGCTCGGAGGCCACGGCTTGGCAGGCGGAACCGAGGAGTTCCGCCACGACGGGTTCCGCGGCGGTCGGCTCACCGCGATCGTCGCGGGTACCAGTCAGATCGGTGCCGGCCTGTTCCTGACCGCCGGACTGCTCACGCCCCTGGCCGCGATGGCCGCCATGGGTGTGATGACGGTCGCGGGCACCGTCAAACGGCCCAACGGCCTGTGGGTGCAGAACGACGGCTACGAATACCCGCTGGTCCTCGTCGTCGTCTCCGCGGTGTTGGCCCTCACCGGCCCCGGCCGGTGGTCGCTCGACGAGGCGCTGGGCGTCACACCCTGGCCGCTGTGGATCGTCCTCCCCGCGATCGTGGTCGGCCCGGTGAGCGGACTGCTCACCCGGGTGGTGCTGCACCACCCGTCCCCCGCAACGGAAAGGAAGCGTCATGCGCAGGCTGCTGAGTGACGCCATACGCACGCTCGCACCGCAAGAGCAGGACCGCCACGGCCCGCTGCCTCTCCTGATGCTGACGCTGACGGTGGTCACCGGTCTGATCGACGCGGTGAGCTTTCTGGGGCTCGGGCACGTCTTCGTGGCCAACATGACCGGCAATGTGGTGTTCCTGGGGTTCGCCCTGGTGGGTGCCGCGAACCTGTCCGTGCTCGCCTCCCTGGTCTCGCTGGCGGCATTCCTCGTCGGCGCGCTCGCCGGGGGCAGGCTCGGCACCCGGTTCGCGACCCACCGCGGAAAGCTGCTGAAGACGGCCACCGCCGTGCAGACGGTGTTGGTCGCCGTCACCGTGGCTGCCGCCGCGGTCACCGACGGCCGGGTCACCACGGGCGTCCAGTACACACTGATCGTGTTCCTCGGGCTCGCCATGGGCCTGCAGAACGCCGTCGCCCGGCGCCTCGGCGTCCCGGACCTCACCACGACCGTACTGACCCTGACCCTGACGGGGCTGGCCGCGGACTCCCCGCCGGCCGGCGGTGCGGCACCGCGATCCGGCCGCCGGATCCTGTCCGTGCTGGTGATGTTCCTCGGCGCACTCGCCGGAGCCCGACTGGTGCTGCACGGCCACCTCGTGCTCACCCTGGGCCTGGCCCTGCTGCTCCTCGCCCTCACCTCCCTGATGACCCACCGTCTCTCGGCCGCCGACCCCGCCTGGACAAGGCCACCGTCCTGACGCAGGGTCCGCTCGCCCCACGGGGCGCACCGGATACGTCTGAGCCCCCTGATTCTGTTTCAGGGGGCTCAGGCGTATCCGGCCGGCTGCCGTCGGCCGGACGAGCGTGTCATCGCGATGCGTCCGCTGGCTTCATCCCGAGGAACCTGCGACCGTTCTCTTCGAGCGTCGCGGCGTCGATCCCGTGCTCCAGCAGGTATCCGACCGGGTCGGGCTGCGCCATGTCGAAGGGGTAGTCGCTGCCGCAGACGATGCGGTCGGGCGAGGCGTGGGCTCGCAGCAGTCTCAGTACCTCCGGGTCGTGGGTGATCGTGTCGAAGTAGAGGCGGTCGAAGGACTCCGCGGGGGGACGGGTGCTTCCCCGGTGCACATCGTCGCGGGAGCGCCAGCCGTGTCCCCAGCGTCCCAGCAGGGAGGATGCACAGCCCCCGCCGTGGACGAAGCAGATCCGCAGGTCGGGGAGTTCTTCGAGGACGCCGCCCAACAGGACGGCGGCCACGGCGGTCGTGGTCTCCACCGGATTGCCGATGAGGTTGACCAGGTAGTGACGGTCCCATTCGGCGCGCGGCAGTTGCATCGGGTGGACCAGTACGGACAGCCCCAGTTCGGCGGCGACGCCGAGGACCTCCCGTGGCACACCCCGGTCGTAGGACCGGCCGTCGACCACGGGTGGGACGGCAACGCCCGCGATGCCTTCCGCGGCAGCGAGCCGTGTCAGCTCCCGCCGGGCGGCGGCCACGTCGTCCAGCCGGACCAGTCCGAGTCCGACGAGTGTTCCATCCGTACGGGACACGGCGTCGGCGAGCTGCTCGTTGTAGGCGGTGACGTAGTCGTCCGCCTCGGCGGGAGCGTGGACGGGGAAGGCGAAGGGCGGTGCGGAGACGACACGCGCGCCGAGCCCGGCCTTCAGCGTGTCGGCGACGATGGTGTCGACGTCGGTCATCGCCGCGGTCGGGAACGACAACGGGATGTCCCCCAGGAAGAGTTCGCCGTCGCGGTCGTTCATGCCGCCGAGCGGGTTTCCGAGTGGGAGGGCGAGCAGGTCGCGTGGCAGCCAGTGTGCGTGGACGTCGATGACGCCTGCGCGGATGTCACCGTTCATGGTGTTCTCCTTGATCGGCCCCGGGGAGCGGCGCTCCCGGACGGGGCCCGCGTGTCAGGCGGTGGCTTCCCGCTGCTCTTGGGCCGCGCGCGCGATGGCGCGCCGGATGGGTTCGTAGCCGGTGCACCGGCAGATGTTGGACCCGACCACACCCGCGATGGCCTCCGGGTCGTCAGCGAGGTCGGGATCGGCTTCGAGCGCCCCGGCGGCCACCATGAGGAAGCCCGGTGTGCAGAATCCGCACTGGAGCGCGTGCTCGGCCGAGAACGCCCGTTGCAGCGCGTGGGGTTCGCCGGCGGGACCCGCGAGGCCCTCCACCGTGCGGACGGAGCGGCTGTCGCACTGCACGGCCAGCACGAGGCACGCGCGGACCGCCTTGCCGTCCATGAGAACGGTGCAGGCCCCGCAGATGCCGTGCTCGCATCCCAGGTGCGTACCTGTGAGCCCCAGGTCGTCGCGCAGGACGTCGGCGAGCAGGCGGCGGGGCTCCACGTCGAGGGCGTGTTCCTTGCCGTTCACATTGAGCGTGATCTTCATCCGTGATGTCCCTCTCGTGCGGCGAGGCGGGCGCGCTGGTCTGCCGCAGCCTCGAGGAGCGTTCTGCCGACCAGGACGGCGATGGCCTGCCGCTTGTAGTCGACGTCGGCGTACGGTTCGGCGACCGGCGCAGCGTCTTCCCGGGCGGCGACCCGGCCGGCGCGGGCGAACGGATGGTCGTCCGGGAGCCGGGGCCCCGACGGGAGCGGGCCGATGTCGGCACCGAGCAGCGACCATTCCGCGTTGCGCGCCCGTACCGGACGGTCCGCGGAGTTGACCAGTCCGATCCGCGCCGCGCTGATCACGCCGTCGTTCACCGTGAGGGCCGCCGCGACGGCGACCTGGGCGAAGGTGAAGTGCGTGCGGCGGTGCTCGATGAAGCCCACGCCGGTGTTCTCGCCGAGCAGCGGGAGGCGTACGGCGGTGATGAGCTCCTGGGGCCGGCGCGCGGTGTGGTTCGGCCCGAGGAAGTAGTCGCGGGCCGCGATCTCACGGGCGCCGCCCGGCCCGATCACTTCCACGGCGGCGTCCAGGGCGACGCCGATGGCGCACCATTCCGAGGCGGGATGGGCGTAGGCGAAGCTGCCGGCCATGGTCCCACGGGAGCGGATGGGTGGATGGGCGATGTTGACCACGGCCCGGGACAGCAGGGTGCCCAGCGGGCCCGGTACGGCATCGGCCGATTCGAAGGTCGCGTGGCGGATCAGAGCGCCGACGCGCAGCTCGTCGCCCTCGACGCTCATGCGGTCGAGCTCCGGAATGCGGTTGATGTCGACGAGGAGCTCCGGCCCGATGCGTAGCAGGTGCATCTCCAGGATCAGGCTCTGTCCTCCGGCGATCACCTGGGCCTTGCGCCCGGTGTCGCCGAGTGCCTCGACGGCCTCGCAGACCGTGCGGGGTACCACGTAGTCGAAGGGTGCGGGTTTCACCGGGCGCCTTCCTCGTGTTTGGGGGCACGCGCCGCGCGCCAGACGCTGTCCGGGGTGAGCGGCATCTGCAGCAGGTCGGGATCCACGATCCGCAAGGCGTCGGCCACGGCGTTGACGATGGCTGCCGGGGTGCCGATGCAGCCCGACTCCCCCGCGCCCTTGGCACCCAGCGGTGTGCTGGGGCTGGGGGTACAGGTGTCCTTGATATCGATGGGTGGGATCTCCGCGAACGTCGGGAGCAGGTAGTCCAGGAATCCATATCCCAGATGCGGTACGCCGTCGTCGTCGAACGTCATGCCTTCGTAGAGAGCCTGGCCGATGCCCTGCACGGCCGATCCGAACGCCTGCCCGTGCACCACCGTCGGGTCAAGAACCACTCCGCAGTCGTCGACGGCCACGAGCCTGAGGACGCGTACGGTGCCCAGGTCCGGATCCACCTCGATCACCGCCACGTGCGCGCCGAAGGGAAACGCCATGCCGGCCTCGTAACGGTCCTCGACGCGCAACGGACCGGTGGTCTTCATCAGAGCGCCCAGGCTCATGGCCGCCGAACCGTCGGCGGCCAGGTGCACGGTGCCGTCCACCCACTCGACCTCGTCGACCGGCACCCTCCACAGCCCCGCCGCCCGTCTACGGGCCTCCTCGATCAGGAGAGTCGCCGCGTGCTGGAGCATGGCGCCGGCGACCTGCGCCGACCGACTGGCGAACGAGCCCAGTCCTTCGGGCTGTTCATCGGTGTCACCCTCGACGAGGCGGACCTGTGTCTCCGGAATGCCGAGGACCTTGGCAACCAGCGCGGGGAAGACCGTCTCATGCGACTGACCGCTGGGCGCTGCACCGCACCGGGCGGTGACGGTCCCGTCCTCGTGCACCTCGAGGCTGCCGAACTCGTGCAGGCCGCCGGGTTCGCCGCCCGAGCGCTCCACATAGCAGGAGACGCCGATGCCCAGCGGCAGGGCGTCCGGGTCCTGGCGGCGACGGTCCCGCTCGGCACGCCACTTCTCGTAGTCGAGCGTCTTGAGGGCCAGGTCCAGAGCGGCGGCGTAGTTCCCGCTGTCGTAGCGGCGTCCGGTCGGCGTCTCGTACGGGAAGGCGTCGGGCGGAATGAAGTTGCGCCGCCGCAGCTCGATCGGATCCATGCCGAGGCGCCGGGCGAGCAGGTCCATCGTCCGCTCGATGGCGATCGCGGCCTCGGGACGTCCGGCACCCCGGTACGGATAGGTCACCATGGTGTTGGTGAGCACCGAGCGCAGCGTCGCGTGGACGCGTGGGGTGGTGTACGCACCGGTCGCCATCCACGCCGTCTGCATGGGCAGTCCCACGCCGAGGTGCGGATAGGCGCCGATGTCGGCGTCGATCGTCAACGCGTAGGCGAGCAGCCGTCCATCGGCGTCGGCGGCGAGCCGGACGGTCTGGTCCTGTCCCCTGCCCCGGGTGGCGACGAGCATCGACTCCATGCGGTCCTCGATCCAGCGGACCGGTCGCCCGAGCTTCACCGCCAGGTAGGCGACGATCACGAACTCGGGGAACGCGGCGCTCTTGGACCCGAAGGCGCCTCCGGTGTCCGGGACGACGACCCGGATCCGGTCGGTGGACCAGCCGAGTAGCGCGGCCAGTTCACGGCGCAGCCGGTGCGGCATCTGGTGCCCCGACCACACCGTCAGCCGGTCCGCCTCGGGTACGGCGAGGACCGTGCGGCATTCCATGGGGCTGGGCATCAGCAGTTGCTGGCGGTAGGTGGCCTCGACGACGACGGCCGCGTCCTGCCAGACGGACGGGTCGATGGGTTCTCCCGCCTCGCCCCGCAGGGCGATGTTGCTCAGCCCGTCGAACAGGCGGACGGAGTCGTCCAGCGCCGCGGACGGTGTCACCACCGCGGGCAAGGGATCGATCGTGGCGGTGACCTCGGCGACTCCGTCCTCCGCCCGGTACCGGTCCGCTCCGAGGACGACCGCCAGCGCCTCGCCCGGATAGCGCACTCGGTCCTTCACCAGAGCCGGCCACTCCCGGCCCGCGACGGCGTCTTCCGTGGAGAGCCCCGCCAACAGGGTGTACGGGACCGCAGGAAGGTCCGGCAGATCCGCGGCCGACCAGGCTCCCACGACACCGGGCACGTCACGGGCCGCCCTACAGTCCACGGCCCGTAGCAGGCCGTGGGCGACCTTGCTTCTCACGAATGCGGCATCCAAACACCCCGGCACGTCGATATCGGCGACATACCGGCCTTCCCCTGTGAGCAGCCGTTCGTCCTCGCGCCTCTTCCATTGCGCCACAACAACACCTCGTCCGTGTCTTTGCGGGAACTGATCGCGCGAGTGCCGCACCTGCACCGATCGCAGTGCGGGCCCTCCGGCCGATCGCCAGTCGCCGTCCATGGGGAACACCACGCGGATCACATTCAGTTGCTCGGAAACTAGTCACGCGGGAAGCGGACGGACCAGTCACGAGCGGGCGTTGTGCGCTGCGGGTACAGAAGGAGTGCGCTGGTCGTAAAGAGCCGGTTGCCGTCTCCAACGGCCGGGACGGCCACGATGTCGCTTCCCCTGAGTGAACTTGGTCGGGTGGGGTCTCGGGCCGACGGGTGAGCACAGCGCGATGATCAGCCGCAGGACCTGCGTCGCGGGCTGGCAAGCCGGTGGATCTTGCCCGGAAAGTCAAGGACTGGAGCGCTCCGAGAAAACCCGCTGCCGCGTGCGCCGCCTACTCTCCCTTCGGTTCATTCCCGACGAACCCGATGGAAGGGAAAGGCAGATGAAGAAGCGCAAGGCAATGGTGCGGTTGCTGCCGGCGTTACTGCTGGTGGTGGGCGTGGGGGGATTCGCGGCCCCGTCGTCGGCCCAGAGCCGGCACGCCCCCGCCCCGCTCCCGGCCGCGACCACGGCGGTCGGACCGCAGTACGACACCACGCACGTCTACGTCACCCCCGGCGCGATGGACGCGTTCGTCGCCTGCTGGGAGGCGACCTTCGGCGGAACCCACACGCCCAAGGTGATCACCCAGGTCACGCCGACGCCCAGTAAGACCGCGTCGGAACTGGTTCTCTCACCCGTCGGCACGCTGTCCGTCTTCGACTTCCGAACGCCGGTCCCCTATCCGTTCGGTGCCGAACGCACCGGCTGGCTGATGAGCGACTTCGACAAGGGCGTCCGGCTGGCCCGGGCCAGCGGGGCGAACGTCGTCGTCGCGCCCTTCGACGACCCCATCGGCAAGGACGCGGTCGTCCAGTTCCCGGGCGGCGTCAACGCCCAGCTGTACTGGCACACCAAGGCTCCGTCCTACGCGCAGTTGGAGACCGTGCCGGACAACCGCATCTATCTGACGAGGGACTCGGCGAGTGCGTTCCTCGCGTCGTACCTGCGCTTCACCGGTGGTCGGATCGTCTCGGACGACCGGGCCGCCGATGGTGGTCAACTCGGTGTGCCCGACGAGACGTACCGCCGCGTCGCCATCAACTCTCCCTACGGCAAAACGGTGGTCAGCGTGACCGATGGGCACCTGCCGTACCCGTTCGGGCGGGAGACCACCGGCTACGCGGTGAAGGACCTCACGTCGACCCTGCACAAGGCCGAGGCCGCGGGCGCGAAGGTGCTCTGGGGGCCGTACACCTCCGAGGGCCGGGCCAGCGCGATGGTGCGGTTCCCCGGCGGCTATGTGGCCGAACTCCACATCACGTGAGGGGACTTCAGCCGCAGGACCCGGGAGGCGGCGAAGGGCATGAGGCCGTCGTGCCGGTCCGGTAGGGCGATCACCAGGGCGCTGTTCGGCAGGGCGTGACGCACGCCCGTCAGCATCCGCACCGCCGTCTGGTCGTCGAGGCCGGCCGTCGGTTCGTCGAGCAGGAGGACCGCGGGTGTCCGCAGGACCGCTCTCGCGATCACCAGGCGGCGTCGCTGGCCCTGCGAGAGCGCACTGCCCAATGGGCCCGTCGGGGTGTCGAGGGGTAGCTGCTCCAGGGCCGCGGCCGCCAGGGCCGCCCGAAGTGTGTCGTCGTCCGCGCCCGGGGCGGCCTGCCGGAGGTTCTCGGCGAGGGTCGCGTCGGCGATCCAGTCCTCCGCTTCGACGAGGGTGAGCGAAGCGGCGATCGCACGGGCGGGCAGGGACTCGACAGGTACACCGCCGAGCAGCACCGACCGGGGAACAGCGGGGGAGATCCGTCCCGCCAGAGTCTCCAACAGGGTGCTTTTCCCACTGCCGTTGGGCCCGGTGACCATGGTGACGCTGCCGGGCTCGATCACCGCGGACCACCGGGTGCGGTCGGCGCCGACGCCCACGGGCACTTGGCGGGTCACCAGGGTCCGTGGCGCGCCGGCGAGCGGCGCCTTCGGCGGGGACGCGGACGCGGTCGACGGCTCGCCCGGGAGAGTCTTGCCCGAGAGAGCCTTGTTCGCCAGATCCGCCAGATCCGTCAGCCGCCGGGCGGCGTCGGCGGCCAGGCCGTGGTCGCGGAGCACCGCTGGGAGCGTCTCCATCAGCTCGTACGCGGCCGCCACCAGCAGCACCTCGCCGATGGCGTCGGCAGCCGGCTGGGTGAAGACCGGACCGGACAGCGCCAGGACCAGGACCGCCGCCTGGCCGGCCACGGCCGACAGCCGCAGCGTCAGCCGGGAACGGCGCATCACCGACTCGGCCGCGGCCTCGGCCCGCCGGGCCCGGCCGACCGCGTCCGCGACCTGGTCGCGCACCGGATCGACGGCGTCCAGGCAGCGCAGTTCCGAGAGCGCCGAGCGCGCGCTGAGCAGCGCGGTGCGTGCGGCGGCCCACGCTTCGGCGGCCGTCCGCAGATGGCCGCGGGTCCGCCGCTCGGCGATCACCGCGGTGGTCGTGGCGAGCGCGAGCAGCAGCAGTTCGGCCGCGCCGGACGGCGGACTCGCCACCGTCAGCGCGGTGACGACGACGGCGGCGGTCAGGCCGATCCCGGCCAGCGGTGGAACGACCTGTCCGGCTGACCCGCCCACCGCGGCGACGTCGCGGGTGAGCCGGGCCATCAGGGCGCCGTCACGGTGGTTGCGCAGTTCGCGGGCCGGTACGGTCGTCGCGGCGCGGACCAGGCGTGAGCGCAGCGAGACGGTCGCGCCGAGCAGGGCGCCGTGGCCGACCAGGCGCTCCGCGTAGCGCAGACCGGTGCGGCCCAGGGCGAGCGCGCGGACCATGCCCGAGGGGTACATCCAGGACCACGTGGTGTTCGCCTGTGCGGTGACCACCGCACAGGAGGTCAGGAACCAGCCGGACACGCCCAGCAGGCCGGCGGCGCACAGTTCGGCGGTCCCGGCGAGCACCGCCGCGATCAGCAGGTCGCGGCGTGTCCGGTGGTCCGCCGCCGTCCACAGCAGCCTGAATGCGGTCACTGTGTCTCCTCGATCCGGGACACCCGTCCCTGTTCCAGCCGCACGATGTCGTCGGCGATGCCCAGCAGTGCCGGACTGTGGGTCGTGAGCAGCACGGTGCGGCTGCGCGCGAGCGTCCGGATGGCGCCGATGACCCGGGCCTCGCCGTCCGGGTCGAGATGGGCGGTGGGTTCGTCCAGGCACAGCAGCGGTGTGTCCTGGAGCAGGGCCCGGACCAGCACCAGTTGTTGCGTCTGCCCGGAGGACAGCCCCCAGCCGCGCTCCCCGACCGGCGTCGCCAGCCCCTGGGGAAGCGCGGCGAGCAGGTCCTCGAAGCCCAGTGCCGCGAACGCCGCGGTCAGTTGGTCGTCGTCGGCGTCGCGCCGGGCCAGCAGCAGGTTGGCGCGCAGCGTGCCCGGGAGGAGGTAGCCGGGCTGTCCGGCCCATGCCGTCGTGGCCGTCGAGGCTTGCCGGGTCGCGGAACCGAGGGTGTGCAGGCACCGCCCGCGGTCCGGTGCGCGCAGACCCGCCGCCACGGAGAGCAGGGTGGTCTTCCCCGCGCCGCTGGGTCCGCTGATCGCCACGATCGAACCCGGCCGCACCGTCAGGGTGACGTCGTCCAGGGCCGGGTCGTCGCGCCCCTGGTACCGGACGCCCACCTCGTCCAGGAGCACACCGGCCGGGCCCGACTCTCCCGGGCGGCGCGCGGGGGGCACCCGCGTCGGGGGACCGCCGGCCGGTGCGGCCGGAACCCTGTCGATGATCTCCGAGATCAGCTCGGCCGCCGCGGCGGCCTCGGCCCGGGCGTGGTAGCCGCGGGCGAGCTCCCGGGCCGGGGCGAAGTACGCCGGGGTCAGGACGAGCACGAACAGCGCGGTGCCCAGGCCCATGGTGGACGGGACCACCGGCAGGTCGAGGTAGCCGAGCAGGGCGAGTCCGCAGTACGTGGCGACGACGGCCATGGCCACGGTGATCAGGAGCTCGATCCAGGCGGTCGAGAGGAACGCCACCCGCAGTACGGTCCGGGTGCGCCGGGCCAGTTCCCGGTCGGCTTCCTCGGTCGCGCGTACCGCTTCTTCACCGGCTCCGAGGCCGACGAGCGTGGGCAGTCCGCGCAGTTGGTCCAGCAGGTGGGTGCTCAGCTTCCGGGTGGCGGTGAGCTGGGCGTGCACGGCGGCGCGAGTGCCCAGGCCGATCACTTTGAGGTTGAACGGCAGCAGCGGTGTCGCCAGCACGAGCATCAGCGCGACGGCCCAGTTCCCCACCAGGATGGCGGCCAGCACGATGCCGCTGCCCAGCAGCATCGCCCGCCGGGCGGGAACATACGTCGTCAGCCACTGGGTCAGTCGGCCCACCTCGCCGTCGAGGGCCTCACCGAGCGCGGCGTCCGGCACCCCTTCCAAGGGCGTGCCCGCCGCGGGGAGCGCGGCCAGGAGCAGGCGGGTGCGCAGGTGGTCCCGGACGGCGGCCGCGCCGTTGTCGGCGATCCGGTCGGCCGCCGCGAGCAGGAGTGCGCGCAGCAGCAGCCCGGCGGCGACCAGTGCCGCGCCGGAGAGCACCGGGGCCAGGGGCACTCCCCCGGGTGGGGACTGCAGTGCGGCCCGGGCCGCCCGGCCCAGTCCCGCCGCCCACATCACATGGCCCGCGGCCGCCAGTCCGCGCAGGGTGCCGGCTCGCCGGAACGCGGGTTCGCCGACCGCCGCCCATGGGGTGAGCCGTTCCGCCGCCCGCTGCTGTTCCTCGTCGTCCCGGCCGAGCCGGGCGAGGTGGTCGGGGCTTCCGTTCACCGGTCGGCTGCCCGGAGGTCGAATTCGCCGGCGGCCGCCGAGCGGCGGTCGGAGCGGATCCACCCGGCGAGCGCGGTCAGGGCGAACAGCGCGACGCCGACCGGGCCGATCCACGCCCGTACGCCGCCGAAGACGTCCTGCGAGACGGCGGCCACCGCGACGGCCAGGAGGGTCAGGAGCACGCGCCGGGCGGCAACGGCCGCCCACGGACCGTCGCTCGCGGCCGGGGCCGCCGGCACGGGCCGCTCGGGCTGCTCGACCTGCGCGGCCTGCTCAGCGACAGCCGCGGTGTCGGACGGGCCGACCGCCGTCTCGGTGGAGACCGATGGCCGGGCGGACTTCCCGCGGAAGACCCACCATGCGTAGATGTTGTAGGCCAGGACGACCGGCATGCACCCGCCCACCCCGATGAGCAGGAACAGCTGCGACCCGTGCGGGCCGGCGGCCGCGTGCACGGTCAGGTCGGGTGGGACGACGACGGGCGCGGTGGCGGCGACGAGCGCGAGCAGGCCCGCGGTCTCCGTACCGGCCACCGCGGCGAACGGCCGCCAGTCGGGCCGGCGGCCGAAGCCGTACCAGGCGAGCGCCGCGCAGACCACGGCCCCCGCCACCGCGAGGCCGAACAGGGTTGCCCGGAGCGGCTGGTCGAAGCGCAGGTGCTGCGGGTCGGCGAACCGGAGTCCGGATCCGAGGACCAGGCCGGCCACCGCGACCGCCAGGATCAGCGGTCGGCCCAGTCGGCCCGCCCGCTCGTGGGCCGTCCCCGTGGTCTTGTCCTGCAGCCACGCGGCGCCCGCCAGCAGGTGGACGGCCACCAGCCCCAGGGCGCACAGCACGCTGTAGGGCGTCAGCCAGTCCCAGGTGCCCCCGGTGAACACCCCGCCGCGGTGCGGCAGTCCGGACAGCACGCCGCCGACTACGAGGCCCTGGCACACGGTGGCCACCAGCGAGGAGATTCCGAAGACCAGACCCCAGCCGCGCCGGTAGCCCAGGGCGGCGCTCTGCAGCTCGATGGCCGTACCGCGCAGCACGAGGGCGAGCAGCATGACGACGAGCGGCAGGTAGACGCCGGGCAGCACGGTGGCGTAGACGCCGGGCAGGCCCGCCCACAGCACGACACCCGCCAGGATGAGCCAGCTCTCGTTGGCGTCCCAGGCGGTCGCGATCAGCTCGTTGTACTCCTTGCGCCGCCGGTCGCTGCGGTCGAACAGGCTCAGGATGCCGATGCCCAGGTCGTAGCCGTCGAGCAGGACGTAGGCACCGAGTGCCAGCAGGACCAGGGCGTATGACGCGTAATCAAGCATGGCTGGGCTCCGTGGGGTGGAGGGTGGTGCCGTCGTCGGCCACCAGGTGCTCGGGGCCGGTCCGCACCGTGCGGACGATGTAGCGGATCCACAGGCCGAGCAGCAGCGCGTAGACGGCGACGAACCCGGTCAGGCTGGTGATCGCCGCGCCGAGAGAGATGTGGGAGACGGCGTCACTGGTGCGGATCAGGCCGTAGACGACCCAGGGCTGCCGGCCGGCCTCCGCGGTGATCCAGCCGCCGCTGATCGCCACGACACCGGCGGGGGCCATCCAGACCATCAGCCGGTGGAACCGCCGGGCTGTGTACAGCCTTCCGCGCAGCCGCAGCACCAAGCCGGTGAAGGCCATGCCGAACATCACCAGGGCGCTGAAGTACATCGCCCGGAAGCCGTAGAAGACGGACCACATGTCGGGGCGCTCGTCCTTGGGAGTCTGCAACAGTCCGGGGACGTTCGCCTTTCCGGAGAGGTCCTTGCCGATGACGGCTCCCAAGTGCGGTATCGCGACCTGGACCTTGTTCTCGCCCTTGTCCGTATCGGGCACCACGAGCAGGTTGTAGCCGTTGTTGTCCGTCTTCCAATTGCCTTCGAAGGCCTCCAGTTTGGCGGGCTGGTGTGCGCCCATGAACACGGCGGTCAGGTCGCCCACGTACAGCTGCACGGGCATCAGGACGGCCAGCACGCCCAGGGCGATGGACAGCGTGCGGCGTGCGAAGGGCAGCGCCCGCTGCTTGACGAGGTACCAGGCGGCGATCCCGCCGATGAACCAGCAGGCGCTGATCAGCACCGCGAGCAGGATGTGCGGGTAGCGGTAGGAGAACGCCGGGTTGAACAGCACGCTCCACCAATTGCTCGCCCGGAACTGGCCGTCCACCTCGGTGAACCCCGAAGGGTCCTGCATCCAGCTGTTGGCGGACAGGATCCATGTCGTGGACAGCAGGGTGCCGACGACGAGCATCCAGCAGGCGAACGCCATGGTTCTGGGGCGCACCCGGCCGTCGCCGTACAGCATGATGCCGATGAACCCGGCTTCCAGGAAGAAGGCCGTGATGACCTCCATGCCGATCGTGACACCGAGGATCGGGCCGACCGCATGGGCGTATCTTCCCCAGTTGAGGCCGAACTCGAAAGTCATGACGGTACCGGCGACCACACCGAGCCCGAATCCGACCGCGAATATCTTCTTCCAGAAACGGAATATCTGGAGGTACAGCGGATTCCCGGTCCTGAGGTGGACCGTGTACATCACGGCCAGGAAGAGGGCGAGGCCGACGGTCAGTGCGGGAAAGCTCATGTGGAAGACCGCGGTGATGGCGAACTGCCATCGTGAGATATCCACCACTGCGGACGACGCCACGGTTTCTCCTCTTTCTTGTATTCCCCTGTTCTTGCGCCCACCGTAGGCACGTCCCATGGCTTGCCTTTGCCTCTGGGCGCACCACTCGTTTCCTCGCAGCGCCATGCCGGCGGTGCGCATTGCCGTACGAACTCGGCCTGGGCCCCGTTCACCTTCGACGCCGGTCCTGCCTCGGCGTCGTCGTTCCCGGCTTCCTCGGCCCAGGCCGGTTCAGTCCCGCCTGCCGGTGAGCTCGGCGAGGGCACGGTCGATGTCGATGTGAAGGCTCTCCGTGCCCGGGGCACGAGCCAGACCGTCCGCAGCACGAACGCGGCGACCGCTGACTCCGCGATGTCTATCAGCGCCGCGCCGGCGGAGGACCTCAGGACGACGCGCACGGAGTGCGGGTGGCAACGGTGCCGCGGAATCACCAGCACGCCCCCGGTACCGGCAGGACGGCGCAGGCCCTCTATGAGCAGTGAACGGGCGAACACCCAGTCCACGGGTCTGGCCGTGGGTGCGCCGAGGGAGAGCGAGGCGCCACCCCGTAGGCGGCCCGCAACACCCGGCTGAATGCGCGGCCCTGGTGAAACCTCATCGGTGCGCCACCGCGGCGATCGTGCGGTCCCGGTGGGTCGGCGCGGGCTCTCCATGAGCCGCTCCGTGTGAATCGTTCCGCCGAGAAAACGTCACTCAACCGTGCGCCGTTCACCGGACAGGCCGTGAATCTGCCAGTCGCGAGGCGCTATGCCGTAAGCGGCACGGAAAACACGGCTGAAATGGCTCGGGCTCACGAACCCCCAGCGTCGGGCGATGGTCGCCACCCCGACTCCCAGGGCCGGGGACCGCAGAAGATCCCGACGGCACCGCTCCAGTCGCTCCGATCGGATCCACTCCCCGACGGTGGTTCCCTCCAGTTGGAACAGCTTGTGCAGGTAGCGCACCGAAATGAAGTGAGCGGCAGCGATCGCGGTGGGTGACAGGTCCGGGTCGGAGAGGTTCTGCAGGATGTGGTCCTTCACTCGCACCATCATGGCCGCGGCGGTCTCAGGAGCCTGAGGCCTGAAGCGGCCGCGCCGCTCGTTGATGACCAGTGCCAGCAGGTCGAGCCCGGTGGCGACGAACTGGCGGCCGACGAATTCGTCGAAGCCCGCTGCTTCGCGCGCCATGCGCGCAAAATAGGTCGCCACGAGTGCGGAACCTCCGTCACGACCCGAGAACGCACTCGCAGTCAACGCGTGCAGGTCCTCGTCCCGCACGCGAAGCTCCTTTCGAGGGAATTGAAAGGAAGTGAAGCGGAAATCGCCCTCAACTTTCTTCCTGAACACGCGAGACGAATCAGAGATGGAAAAATCTCCCGGCTCTATCAGGCACTCCCTCCCGTCCTGCTCCTTGACGGCGCTTCCTCTGCGCTGAAGCGTGAGGATGAGGTATTCCTTCCCGTCCCGGGCTATCAGACGCTTGTTGCGCGTCACCTCTTGAGAGCCGGCCTGGACGTCCGACACCTGCGTGGCTCCCAATTGGTGGGTGACGATCCTCCCTGGCGACGGATCTTCCTCCAGGATATTGACATCGAGCGGTACGAACGTCTGGGATACCGCTTCATGCCAGCGCTCGCTGCGGTCGGCTGCGGACAGCTCCGCGGTGGAAAGGACGACGGACATGCGGCCCCTTGAAAACGTCATCGACAGGCGGTTCGGATCCGGTCACCGGACAGCCCGATCACCGAAGCCCCGCCGTTCCTTCCAGAACACCGTGCCAGCCGGCCTGGGCCGGCACATCGCGTGAATCCGCTAGATCGGTCGGGGGCGACGGACCGAGACGCCTCTCACTTGATGGCTCCGCCGGTGGCACCGGCGGCGACGTAGCGCTGAGCGACGACGAGCAGTACGGCGGCGGGGACGGACGCCATGACCGTGGTGGCCATGACGGCGTTCCACTGGTTCGTATGGGCACCGAGGTACTGGTAGATGCCCAGCGTGATCGGCCGCACGGTCTCCGTGGTGGTCAGGGTGAGGGCGAAGAGGAAGTCGCTCCAGGTGAAGAGGAAGGTGAAGACGGCGGCGGTGATCAACGCGTTCCGGCTCACCGGGAGCACCACGGAGCAGAAGACGCGCAGCCGCCCGGCACCGTCCACCTGCGCGGCCTCGATGATCTCTCGCGGAATGCTCCGCATGAACGTACGCATGATGATGATCGCGAAGGGGACCCCTGCGGTGGAGTCGGCGAGGATCAGTCCGAGGTAGGAGTTCAGGAGTCCCAGGTCGCTGTAGGCGCTGTAGAGCGCGTTGGCCACGACGATGCTCGGCACCATCTGGGTGAGCAGGACGCCGAAGAGCACGAGGTCGGTTCCGCGGAGGGGGAACCGGGCCAGCGCGTAGGCCGCCGGCGTGGCGAGCCCGAGGCTGAAGGCGACGCTGCCGAGGGCCACGACGAGGCTGGTGACGAGGTTGCGTCCCTGGTCGCGCAGTGCGGTGGCGTATCCGCTGAAGTCCGGATGGAAGGGGAACCAGCCTCCTTGCAGGGTGTTGCCCGCCGGCTGGAGGGAGCCGTTCACCATCCAGTAGACGGGAAACAGCATCAGGGCGAGCAAGGCGATCCCGACGACGGTGGACGGCCGGCCACGGCCCGGTGCGCGCTTCACGGGAAGATCTCTCAGACGTTCCGGGCGCGGCGGTTGGCGCGCAGGTAGACGAGGGCGAAGACGAGCGAGATGACGACGAGCACGTTGCTCATCGCGGCACCGCGCCCGAACTCGAACTGCTGGAAGGACAGTTCGTAGGAACGTGTGGCGATGGTCTCGGTGGCGCCGGCCGGCCCACCGCCGGTCACCACGAGGATGATGTCCAGCACTTTGAGGGTGTAGACCACGCCCAGCACCAGCACGACGCCCACCACCGGCCGCAGCAGCGGCCAGGTGACATGGCGGAACGACGCCAGCGGACCGGCACCGTCCAGCTTCGCCGCCTCGTACAGGTGCGGCGGGATGTCCTGCAGGCCGCCGTACAGGATCGCGGTGTTGAAGGGGATTCCGACCCAGATGTTGATGAGGATCACCGACACCAGCGCCGGTGAGGTGCCGGTGAGCCAGGGGATGCCGGACGACGAGAGGTGCAGGCCGCGCAGCGCCGTGTTGACGACTCCGGTGTCGGGGTCGAGCATCCACCTCCACGTGGTTCCGGACACGACCAGTGGCAGCAGCCACGGCAGCAGCAGCAGCGAGCGCAGCACGCCACCGAGCGGGAAGCGGCGCCGGAAGAACAACGCGAAGGCCAGGCCGAGCACGAACTGCCCGGTGATCGAGCCGGCGGTGAACAGGACCGTGGTCAGCAGGGCCTTGGGGAACAGGTCCGAGGAAAGGATCTCCGAGTAGTTCCGCGTCCCCACGAACGGCGCGGCACCCGTGTAGAACGTCGTGGTCGTGTACTGCTGGAAGCTCATCACGACGTTCTTGACGATCGGGTAGCCGAAGAACAGCAGCAGGTACGCCGCCGCGGGCGCGACGAACATCCACTGGGCCAGCCGCTCCCGGAAGCGGGCCCGGACCGCGCCCCGGTCCCCCGCGGCGACGGCGCCGCCGTCCTGCCCGGTGTCCCTCCCAAGGAGCGGGGGCGGGTCAGTGACCGGTCGCGATCTGCTGCCCATTCCTGAGGGCTTCCTCCGGTGTCTGCCGGCCCGTCAGCGCGGACTGGATCGCGGTGTATATCCCGGTCGCCGCCTGCGGCCATCCGACGCCGAGCCGGCTGGTACGAGCCCGCGCCGCCTCCACGTTCTCGACGAAGGCGGCCATCGACGGAGTCCGCTCGGCGTACTGGGCGGCCACGGCGGTGCGGGAGGGCACGGTGAAGTGCTGCTCGGCCAGGGTGCGCATGGTCGAGCGGTCGTTCAGGCAGGCGAGGACCCGGGCGGCCTTCTCCTGCCGGGCCTTGGAAGGGTTCTGCGGGACCGTCCACACCTCACCGCCGAGCGGTGTGATCGGGGTCCGGCCCGCGCGGGGGACGGGGACGGGGGCCGTCCCCCAGTGCAGGTTCTTGTCCTGGTTCAGGGCGGGGATCCGCCAGGGGCCGTTGATCATCATGGCCGTCCGGCCGGCGACGAACTGGTCGTGGACGTCGGCCTGGGTCCAGTTCAGCACCGACTTCGACATGGATCCGCTCTTCACCAGGTCGACCCACAGCCGGAGTGCCTGTGCGGCCTGCGGGGTGTCCAGTCGCCGCTCGTCACCGCCGTTGGACCACAGGAAGGGCAGGAACTGCCAGGTGCCCTCGAAAGTGGCGTTCGCATCGACCGCCATGCCGTAGCGCCCGGGGCGGGTCAGCTCGGCCGCCGCCGCCTTCAGTTCGTTCCAGGTCCCGGGCACGGCCACACCGGCCTCGGCGAGCATGTCCTTGTTGTAGAAGAGGACGACCGTGCTGACGGCAGGGGCCAGTCCGTAGACCTTTCCCTTGTAGGTGCCGGCCGACAGGATGCCCTTGGCGAAGCCGCCGGAGTCGATGCCGTACCGGTCCAGTGGGGTCAGCGCGCCGGTCTGTGCGATCTGCTGGAGGTCGGGGTTGTCCAGCATCAGCAGGTCGGGAAGGGTCCGCGACGACGCCCGCTGCAGAACCTTGGGGATGAGCGACGCCCCGGGGACGCTGGTCTGCTCGACCCGCACACCGGCGGTTCTGCCGCACGCGGTGAGCACTTCGCCCCATTGGGCGTGTTCGGTTTCGTCGGTGTAGTAGTCGAGCGCGGTGATGGAGGTGACCTTGTCGGTGGCGGACCCGGCACCGGTTGCGGCACCGCATCCGGTGGCGGCCGACACAAGGGCGAGCGCTCCGGTCAGGAGCGCGGCGATCCGCCGCGTCGGCGGTCTGGCCGGTGAAATCATGCTGGTGCCTTTACCGAGTAACTGTCTGGGGCCGGGGACTGCGTCACGAGGAGGACGCACTCCGAGGGCGTGGTCAGAATGGTCTACACCGGCATCTTCCGCTCGAACGCATCGTATAGCGTCCCGAACGGACGCTCGCCCGGAGCATTCGCGGGTCCGGCTTCCGCGGGACGCGGCGGCGGTCCCGTGCGGACGAAGCCGTCGCCGCGACCACCGCCCTGTTCGGCGACCTCCCGAATCATCGCCACCACCGCGTCGGGCTGCGACAGTACGACGGCGTGCGAGCCGTCCAGCACGTATTCGGTGGCCGCCATGCGTTGCGCCATGAAGCGCTGAGCGGTGGGACTGACCATCCGGTCGGCGGTCGCGATGGCGTACCAGGACGGCTTGGAGGCCCATGCCGGCGGACCCGATCTGCCGGTCAGCGCGGTGCGGGCGATCGGGCGCTGGGCCACGGACAGCACCTCCTTGACGCCGGACGGCAGGTCGTCGGCGTACACCTGCGGGAACCGGTCCCTGCTGAGGTACAGCTCGCCGTCCGGGCCGTCGGGGAAGGCGGCGGTGAAGGTCGCGTCGGCCGCCGGCACGGGGGCGAAGCGGTTCGTGATGTCCAGGACGCACTCGCCCGCGTCGAGGCCGAACGCCGCGACGTAGCACAGGGCCACGACGTTGTCGGCGTCGGTGGCGGCGTGGGTGATGACCGCGCCACCGTAGTCGTGGCCGACCAGCACGACAGGCGCGCCGATGTCGCAGACCACGCTCCTGAGGTAGGCGGCGTCCTGCGCCAGACCGCGCAGCGGGTTCGCCGGGGCACGCACGGTCAGTCCGGCGGCGTGCAGGAGGCCGATGACCCCCGCCCACGACGAGGCATCCGCGAACGCCCCGTGCACGAGCACGATGGTCGGCGGTTGGGGGGTGGGTCGGTGCATGACGGTGACCTCCGACTGGTTGTGGGGACGCCCCAACCAAGCGCGTTCAGGTGGGGCAGGGCATCGCGTGAACGGACCAAGCGGCCCGCTCAGCTGTCGGGCAGAGCCATGACCAGATTGGCCAGCTGGACCCGGGAGTTGATCGCCAGTTTGCGGAAGACCGACGTCAGGTGGGTGTTGACCGTGTGCGGAGAGACCACGAGCAGGTCGGCGACCGATCGGTTGGTGTGGCCCTGCGCGACCAGGCGCGCGACCTTCTGCTCCGAGGCCGTGAGGGCCGCCCATCCTTGCACGGGGCGCTGTGTACCGGCTGCCCTGCGGCCGCCGTCTCCTGCCGTGTCGAGGTCGCGCTGTACGCGTGCCGCCGCGGCGTGGGCGCCCGACTCGGCGAACGTGTCGCGGGCGTCCGTCAGCGCGGCCGCGGCCTCGGGTTTCCGGCCCGCTGCCAGGAGTGCCCCTCCGAGGTCGGCGGACGCGGCGGCCCGGGCCAGCGGGCGAGGGCTCGCCTTCAGCAGGTCGACGGAGTATCCGAGCATGGCGAGATCGCTGTTCACGAGCCCGAGGGCCTGCGCCGCGATGCCGGTGGCGGTCGGCACGGCGGGATTGCGCTCGGCGTGCGCTCCGGCCTGTGCGGCCAGGTCCTCGGCGAGCTCGTACTCCGCGCCGCGCAGGGCCATGCGTATCGCGGAATCGACCCAGTCGCGCAGCAGCCGCCAGCGCATGAAGAGGTCGCTGCGCTGCACTTGCCGAATCTTGTCGACGGCGAGCGCGACGTCCCCGTCGGCGTCGGCGTGGACCGCTTCCAGGAAGCGCACCGCGGCCGTGTTGCCCGGGTTCGGCTTGGCCACCAGTCTTTCCTGCGCCGCGGCCAGATGCTCGCGCGCCGCTTCCCGGTCGCCGCGCAGCAGGGCGATCCGAGAACGGATCACGCGACCGTTCACCTGCTGCACGGGGACCTGTACCTCGTCCTCCAGACGCTCCATTGTCAGGAAGTCGGCGTCGGCGTCGTCGAGTCGGCCGAGCCCCAGATCGTGCTGCCCCTGAGCCCACAGCGTCATCGCCTGGCGCATCGCCCCGGCGCCGTTCGCCGCTCGCAGGAGCAGCCGTCCGCTGGACGCGAAGTCGTCCATGTGCAGGTGCGCGACGATCTCTTCGGGCAGGAAGGCGGTATCGAGGGCGCTCAGCGCGGCGAAGCGCTCCAGCGCGACCGCGTTCTCACCCGCGTTCTGCGCGATCTCGCCGAGCCCGGACAGGGCCAGGACGTGCGCCTCCCGGTCACCGATCGCGGTGGCGGCACGCAGCGCGCTCTCACCGGCCGCACGCGCATCGACGAGATCGTGGTCCCGGGACAGGGCCCGTGCGCGCAGGGCCGCCAGCCTCGCCCCGATCTCCGGGGCGGCACCCCCCAGGGCGAGGGCGGTTTCGGCCCGGCGGCGCAGTTCGCCGGCGAGATCCATGTTCCACAGCGTCCCGCCGAGGGCGGCCTGCAGCCGGCTGAACGTCTCCAGCGGTGGCCGGCCGGCCAGCAGCCGGTCGCCCGTCGACAGCGCCTCCCGGTTCCGGCCGGCCCGGGTCAGGCAGAGGATCGCCTGCTCCCCCACCGCGAACCTCAGCGGCCGTGCCGACGGCACCAGTTCCAGTGCACGCGTCATCAGGTCGGCCGCGAGGTCCGGCGTGACCGGCAGGATGTCGTCGGCCGCCCGCCGCAGCAGCTCCACGGCTTCCTCGTCTCCGGGCAGGGCTCCCCGGAGGATGTGCGGCACCGCGTCGACCGGCTGATGGCCCGCGGCCACGAGGTGGTGGGCGGCCTCTCGATGCAGAGCCTTCCGGGCCGACGGCGGGATGTCGACGTAGACCGCCTGGCGCAGCAGGTCATGCCGGAAGACCAGGTGATCGCCGTCGTCGTCCAGGAGTCCGGCACGCACGGCCTCCTCCAGCGCCGCGATGGATACGGCGGTCGGTCCGCCGCAGAGCGCGGCGGCGTCGCGGAAGCCGAAACTGCGTCCCAGCACCGCCCCCATCTGGAGGAAGCGCAGCGTGCCGGGCTGCAGGGACCTGAGTCTGGCGCGCACACCCACCACGAGCCCTGGGGGCACGGGTTCGTCCGACGTCCGGGCGCTCCACAGTCCCGCGAGCATCTCGACCGCCAGAAAGGGGTTCCCACCGGCTCCGTGGAGCAGGTCCCGTACCCGCTCGTCGACCACTGCCCCGAGTGTGTCGCTGGTCAGTTGGTCGATGGCCGCGCCGGACAGCGGCCCCAGGGACACGGTGACCGCCGGAAGGTTGCCGGTCGCGGCCGCGACGACCTCTTCCGCCGGGCCCGCGGGCTCCCGTCGCCCGGTCAGCATCCACAGAACCGGCGAAGTCCGCAGGCGGGTCGGAAGCTGCTGCAGGGCGAACCGGCTCAGCGGATCGGCCCACTGCACGTCGTCCAGGCCGATCAGCACCGGCACGCTGCCCGCTCTGGCTTCGATCGCCTCCGCCAGGCGCTCCACCAGCCAGATCCGCTGATCGTGATGGCGGGCGAGATCGACGAAGGCATCGTCGGACAGCAGCGGCCGATCGCCGTGCAGGACGCAGGCCGCCAACGACGAGAGCGGCACGATGTGATGCAGTTCATCGGCCTTGCCGACGCCGACGGAGAACCCCGCCGCCCTGGCCGTGGCGACGGCCTCGGCGAGCAGCGTGGTCTTGCCGATGCCCGGTTCCCCCTGGATGAGGGCCAACCCGCCGCTTCCGGTACGGGCCACCGAGGCGATCAGCGCCTGGAGCTCTTCGAGTTCGTCCTCCCTGCCACGCAGACCGCTACGGGACAGCGGACCGCCTGACCCCGCCACTTATGCTCCGTCCTGTCCGCACTCGGCCGCCGAAGCCGGGCTCGGCCCGCGCCGACTGGCGACCCCGCCCTCCCGCAGCCGGCGGCTTCCCGCGGGCACGCCATGGCTTGGCGCATCGCCGCAGGTCAGGCCCACTGTATGCGAGTGGTTCGGCACCGCGGTGCGCCCGTCGGGCCGCTCGTGACCGGACGGGGCACGGCGCAGTCGCGGCACGGCGGCGAGCTCGGCCGCCCGTCCGGCCGGCCGCACCACAGCACGTGCCCGGCTCCCCCGGCGAACCGTCTTCCCGTCGTCCGGGAATCCGGCCGTTTCTATCACGGATGTCATGGGCGCCCTCCCGCCGGTCGGGTGCCGGGCCCCACCCCCGCACGAGGAGCCGGCCCGGCACTGCTTCCAGCGTGGAACACGGGATGACTTACGTCGTCGGCACGATGACTGCGAAGCGACTGTGGCCGCGCGGTGCGCCGAGCGGCATCCGACGCTCGGCACGCTCTGGCGTTCACCGCGCGCACGTAGACTGCGACGGTCCAGGTCAGAACAGCGGCGCAGAGGAACGAAGGATGTCGGCCACCACACTGTTCGGGCGGGACGAGGAGCTGGCGACCGTCGACGGATTCGTCGACGGACTGCCCGGGCGCGGCAGTGCGCTGCTGATTCGGGGAGCCCCCGGAATCGGCAAGTCCGCCCTCTTGGAGCACGCCGTCACCCGGGCCCGGAACTCAGGATTCACCGTCCTCACGGCATCGGGGGTGCAGGCCGAGACCCATCTGCCGTTCGCGGGGCTGCACCAGCTGACCCACACCATGACGGATCGCGTCGCGCACCTTCCCCCCGCTCAGGCGGACGCGCTGCTGGGCGCCTTCGGCATGGCGGAGCCCTCCCCCCGTGCCTCCGCGCCCCGGTTCTTCATGATCGCCCTGGCCACCCTCAGCCTGCTCGGCGAGGCGTCCGCCGAAGCCCCCGTGCTGCTGGTCGTGGACGACTCCCAGTGGCTCGACATGCCGACCCTGGACGTGCTCGGGTTCCTCGCGCGCCGCGTGGGCGCCGAACCCCTCGGCCTGCTCCTTGCCGGCAGTGCGGGCCGCACGGCATGGCCGGCCGCCCCCGGCGTCCGCGAACTGCACCTCGCACCTCTGGAGCCGACCGCGGCCGACGCGCTGCTGGACGCCCGCAACCCCGCCCTCGACCCGGCGGTACGCCGCCTTGTCGCGGAGATGTCCGCCGGCAACCCCCTGGCGCTGATCGAGCTCCCGATCACCCTGGGGGCGGACGGAGCGGCCTCCGAGTCCGCGGTGTCGGCGGCGCTCCCCCTCACTGCCCGGCTGGAACGTGCTTTCGCCTCGCGGCTGGCCGATCTTCCGTCCGACACACGCCATGTGCTGCTCATCACCGCCGCCGACGACGACGGCGGGCTGCCCGAAGTGCTCGCCGCCGCCTCGGCACTGGCGGACACCGAGATCTCCGCACGCTCCCTGGAGCCCGCGATGACCGCGGGCCTGGTCTCCGCCGACGAGTTCCGCATCGGCTTCACCCACCCCTTGGTGCGCTCCGCGGTTCTGGGCTCGGCAACGCTCGCGCAACGTCTGGCCGCCCACGGCGCGCTTGCCCGCACTCTCCGCGGACAGCCCGATCGGCAGGCATGGCACCGGGCGGCGGCCATCGGCCGTCCCGACGAGGCGGTGGCGCGGCAACTGGACCAGGTGGCTCTCCGGGCGAAGGGGCGTGGCGCGGCCGCGGTCGCCCTGACGGCGTTGGAACGCGCCACAGCACTGAGCGAAGTCCCTTCCGGACGAGTGGCCCGCCTTCTGGGCGCCGCGGAACTGGGCCTCGAACTCGGCCGGACAGACCACGCGGCACGCCTGTTGCGGCAGGCCGAACAGCTGGAGCTCGGCGTGCTGGAGCAGGCGCGCCTGCTCCAGCTGCGCGAGGGCCTCGAAGGGGATGTGGCCACGAACACACCCCGGCTCCATCTGCTGATCACCACAGCGGAGCGGGCCGCCGAGGCCGGCGATCCCGAACTGGCCCTGCAGCTGCTGCGCTCGGCCGCGCGGCGGTGCTGGTGGTCGGACCCCGGGCGGGAACTGCGGGAACGCGTGGTGGCCGCGGCCGAGCGGCTGCCCGTTTCGGAACTCCACCCGGACCTGGTGTACACGCTGGCGGCGGCCGCCCCGCTGGAGCGTGCGGCGACGGTACTCGACCGCCTGGAGCGCCTCGAACGCCAGGGCGGGTACGACGTCCAGGCCGCCGCCACCCTGGGCACGGCGGCCACGATGGCGAACGCGTACGACCGCGCCACCGGGTTCCTCCGGCACGCGGCGGCCGGCCTGCGCGGCCAGTGCCGTCTGGGCCTGCTGGCCCAGACTCTGGTGTCCCTCGCCTTCAGCGCCGTGCACACCGTCGACTGGGAGACCGGGCTCCCGGCCGTGGCCGAGGCGATGCGGCTGGCCGAGGAGAACGCCCAGCCGCGCTGGCTGACCGGTGCGCGGATCGCGAAGGCGCAGTTCGCCGCGTTGCACGGGGATCTGGACACGGCGCTCGCCGTCATCGGCGAGGCGGAGCGCCAGGGGCTGTCCGCGGCCCACCCCTCCAATCTCGCCTTCATCCAGATCACGCGCGGCCTCATCGGCCTCGCCGCCGGTGACCACGCCGAGGCGTTCCACTGCGTCTGGCGGGTCTTCGACCCGGTCGACCCGGCCCACCATCCGTTCCTCCAGACCATCGCCATCGCGGAGTTGGCCGAGGCCGCCACGGGCGAGGAGCAACGAGCCCTGGCGAAGGCCGCGTTGGAACGGCTCGTGGCGTCCGCCGGGGCGAGCGGGGCTCAACTGACCCGGATCAACCTGGCGTTCGCCCATGCCCTGCTCGCCGACGACGAGCACGCGGAGGAGCACTTCCGGGCGGCACTCGATCTGGACATGTCCCGGGCCCCCTTTGCTCGCGCCCGGCTGATGCTCGCCCACGGCGCCTGGCTGCGACGGCGCCGCCGCGTGATGGAAGCCCGCACTCCGCTGCGGATCGCCCGGGAGTCCTTCGCGTCCCTCGGCGTGGAGCCGTGGGCCGAACGGGCCTGCCGGGAACTCCGCTCGGCGGGCGAGGGCGGCAAGCGCCGACACCGCACCGACTGGGACCTGCTCACGCCTCAGGAGCTGCAGATCGCCCAGCTCGCGGCGGACGGCCTGTCCAACAAGGAGATAGGCCAGCAGCTGTACCTGTCACCGCGCACGATCGGCGCGCACCTGTACCGCATCTTCCCGAAGCTCGGGATCACCTCTCGCGGCCAGCTGAGGGACAAACTGGCCGCGAACTGAGCAGCCCGGGGAACAGGTGGCGGCGCGGAGGTCACCGCGCCAACACGGTCTCCAGCCACTGCAGGACTTCGGGGGTCACGGGGTCGGCCAGGTCGGCGAACTCGTCGTGGCTCTTGAGGAACTTCGCCACGTAGGGGCAGACCGGCACGAAGCGCTTCCCGGAGGCGCGTACGTCGTCCAGGGCCTGCCGGACGAGGATCGAGGCCAGGCCCTGCCCGGCGAAGGCGTCGTCGATCTCGGTGTGGAAGAAGACGCGCCGGTCGTCGCGGTCGCGGTACGCGGTGAAGCCGGCGGTCGTGCCGTCGACCAGGATCTCGTACCGGTGCCTGGCGTCGACGCGCTGGACGGTCCGGGCGGTGGCGGGCTGGGTCATCGTGAGCCTTTCAGTGGTGCGTCGGGTTCTTGCGCGGTGTGATGGTGGCGTTCGGAAGGGCGGGCGCGGGAAGCCGGGCGCCGTCGTAGCCGTCGACGGTGCCGAAGCGGTCGGAAGCGTCCTCCCAGGCTTGCCGGGCCTCGACGATGTCCTCGTGGCTGCGGCCGATGAAGTTCCACCACATGGCGATCTGCTCCTCGAACGGCGTCCCGCCCAGCAGGACCGCCCGAGCGGGGGCGTCCGTCTCGTTCACCAACGTCAGCGTGTCGTTTCCGGTGCCGACGTAGCCCAGTTCCGCCGGGCGCAGGAGCGTTCCGGCCATGCGGACGTCCCCTTGGTCGACGAGCAGGCCGTGCTCGAAGTCGGTACGCACCGCGAGTGTGGTCGTCGAGCGCGGATCGAGGACGAGTTCGGCGCCGAGCAGCGGCGTGAACGTCGGCACCGGAGAGGTGTCACCTGCGAGGGATCCCAGGAACACGCTGATCTCCGCGCCGCCCGTCCGCACCGGGCTCGGCACGTGGTGCCGGAAGTCACGGCCCGTGTGCCGGTGCTCTTCGGGCAGGGCCACCCACAGCTGGACGCCGTGCAGGATCGTGGTGCCGGCGGTGGAGACCTCCGAGTGGCTGATGCCGTGCCCGCCCGTCATGAGGTTCAGCTCGCCGGGCCGTACGAAGGCGTGGCTGCCCAGGCTGTCGCGGTGCTCGATCTCCCCGCTGAACAGCCAGCTCACGGTCTGCAGACCGATGTGCGGATGGGGGGCGACGTCCATGCCGCCGGTGTCGGCGACGTCGTCCGGGCCGTAGTGGTCGACGAAGCACCAGGCGCCGATCAGCGTCCGGGCCCGCTGCGGCAGCGTGCGCCGCACCGTCATCGCCCTCGGGCCTCCCAACGGGACGTCCCGCGCGGGCAACACGTCGACCTGCGGGGCGGGCCGGCCGTGGTCGCCGGCAGCGTGGCGCTGCGCGGGGGGATTCACTTCGACGTCGGTCATCGAGCGCCCTCTCACATCCGAATGTGGTTTCATATTCAACAATAATGCCTGAGAGTGTTCCGTGTCCCCCCGCATACGCGGCAGCGCGAGCGGCGGTCGGGGGCGGCCGTGAAGGAGTCCAGATTGAGTGACACCACCGCAGATCCGGCGACCCGGCGGATCTTCGTCGACAAGCAGAGCCCCAAGCCCTACCACGCGCTGGTCGAGACGGCGGAAGCGGTCCGTACCGCCGCCGCCGAGGCGGGGCTGGACCACGCCCTGGTCGAGCTGATCAACCTCCGGGTGTCACAGATCAACGGCTGCGCCTACTGCCTCAACGTGCACACCAGGGCCGCGTCGCGCGCCGGCGAAACCCCGCAGCGGCTGGGCGTGTTGGCCGCATGGCGCGACACCGGGCTGTTCACGGAACGGGAGCGGGCGGCACTCGCCCTGGCGGAGGCGACCACCGAACCCGCCGACGCCGCCCTGCAGGAACGCGCCTACGCAACAGCCCGCCAGGTCTTCGACGACGACGAGATATCCGCGGTGATCTGGGTGGCGATCACCATCAACGCGTTCAACCGGGTCTCCATCCTGAGCAAGCACCCCGTCACGGCGTCCCCGGACAGCAGGTCCGCACACGGGTGACGGCCGCCGGGGGCGGCGCGCGAGCCGGACACCTCAGGACCGGCCGGGTCCGTCGGCGGCGGTGGCCCGCACGGCCTCCTCGATCAGCTGGACGACGCGCTCGGGGCGGGCGAGCATCACCAGGTGCGAGGAGTCGACCTCGACGGTGGTCATCCCGGCCCTCCGGTAGCCATGGCGCTCCACATCCGGATTGATGGTGCGGTCGGCTGTGGCGACCAGACCCCACGAGGGCTTGGTCCGCCACGCCGCCGTCGGCGCCTTCTCGCTGAAGGCCCGTGCGGCCAGCGGACGTTGGGAGACGGCGAGTACGGAGGCGAGGCGGGGGTCGACGTCGGCGGCGAAGACGTCCGGGAACCTGTCGATCCGCACCGACACCTCGGTACCGGGAGCAGCGGAGCCCTCGATCGGGAAGGAGGTGTGGACGAGCGCGGCGGCGAGGTCGGAGTCGGGGAAGCCGCCCTGCAGCTCGCCCAGGCTCTCGCCTTCCTCCAGGGCGTAACCGGCCAGGTAGACCAGCCCTCTGACGTTCTCCTCCACTCCTGCGACGGTGATGACGGCACCGCCGTAGGAGTGCCCGACCAGGACGACCGGTCCGGGTATCCGGCGGACGATCGAGGCGACGTAGGCGGAGTCGCCGAGCAGGCTGCGGTTGGGCACCGCGGGCGCCACCACGTCCAGGCCGCGGGCGAGCAGCTCCGGGATGACCCGGGCGAAGCCGGAGGCGTCGGCGAAGGCGCCGTGGACCAGGACGACGGTCGGGCTGTCCGAACGGGACGACAAGGCACAACTCCCTGCTGATGATGTCGTGGTGGCTGGCAATGCGCGGCCGGGCGGTCGGGAACGGCGTCCGGGCCGGGGCCGGACCGCGGGCACGAACAGCACATTAGGGGTGGCCGAAGGAGCCGGCTTGCCTGTCGATGCATCACCTGTGGTCTGTCCGCGCCCGCGGGCGAGCGGCGCCTTCGAGGCCCCTTGCACAGCAGCGCGCCGGAATACCGAACACGCCGCGTCCTGGCACTCCCGGGCAAGAGGAGGTGCGCTCGACGACAACACCCGGCGGAACACCGGCCCTAGCGTGCTGGCAATCAGCGCCGCGCATGCCGTGAACGCCGTGTACGCCCGGACGCCGCCGGCCGATCCGCCGATGCCGTCCGTGCCGCGCCCTCCCTCATCGGGACGGGTCATGGTCCTGCGCGCGCCCGTCACTCCGCAAGAAGGAACGAGACCTTGCCGTACATCACCGTGGGCCAAGAGAACTCCACCGCCATCGACCTCTACTACGAGGACCACGGCACCGGGCAGCCGGTCGTCCTCATCCACGGCTTCCCGCTCGACGGCCACTCCTGGGAGCGGCAGACCGCCGTGCTGCTGGACGCGGGCTACCGCGTGATCACCTATGACCGACGCGGCTTCGGGCAGTCGAGCCAGCCGACCACCGGCTACGACTACGACACCTTCGCGGCCGACCTGAACACGGTGATGGAGACCCTCGACCTGCGGGACGCCGTCCTGGTCGGCTTCTCGATGGGCACCGGCGAGGTCGCCCGCTACGTGGCCGCCTACGGCTCCGCCCGGGTCGCCAAGGTCGCCTTCCTGGCCTCGCTCGAACCCTGCCTGCTCAAGACGGACGACAACCCCGACGGGGTCGCCCCGAAGGAGTTCTTCGACGGCGTCGTCGCGGCGGTGAAGGCGGACCGCTACGCGTACTACACGGACTTCTACCGGGACTTCTACAACCTGGACGAGAACCTCGGCACCAGGATCAGCGAGGAAGCGGTCCGCAACAGCTGGAACGTCGCGGCGAGCGGCGGCTTTTACGCGGCCGCCGCCGCGCCGTCCACCTGGTACACCGACTTCCGGGCCGACATCCCGGCCATCGACGTGCCGGCCCTGATCCTGCACGGTACGGGCGACCGGATCCTGCCCGTCGAGGGGACCGCGCGGCCGTTCCGCAAGGCGCTGCCGTCCGCCGACTACGTGGAGATCGAGGGCGCCCCGCACGGCCTGCTGTGGACCCACGCGGAAGAGGTCAACACCGCGCTCCTCGCCTTCCTGGGGAAGTGACCCCGCCGCGGCCCCGTGGGTCGGGGATCAGCCCCGCAGAGCAGGGATGATCCCCGACCCGTACCCGTCGATGAGCTCCTCCCTGGCGTCATGCATGGCGTAGACCGCGAACTGGTCGACGCCCAGCGCCCGCAACGCCCTCAGCTTCTCCAGGTGTTGCTCCTCGGTGCCGAGGACGCAGAAGCGGTCGACGATCTCGTCGGGTACGAAGGCGGTGTCGGGATTGTCGGCGCGGCCGTGATGGGCGTAGTCGTAGCCGTCGCGGTCCTTGATGTAGGCGGTGAGGGCCTCGGGGACGGCATCGGAGTGCTCGCCGTATCTGGCGACGAGGTCCGCGACGTGATTGCCCACCATGCCGCCGAACCAGCGGCACTGCTCGCGTGCGTGCGCAAGCGCGGCGGGCGAGGTGTCGGCGGTGAGGTAGGCGGGCGCGGCCACGCAGATCGTCACCGAGGACGGGTCGCGGCCGGCGGCGGCCGCCGCGTCCCGTACCGCCTTCACCATCCACTCCGTCAGATACAGGTCGGTCAGCTGGAGGATGAAGCCGTCGGCCAGCTGACCGGCCAGGGCCAGCGCCTTCGGGCCGTACGCCGCCATCCACACCGGAAGGCGCCCGTCGCGCACCCAGGGAATCCGCAGCGTCCGCCCGTCCACCCGCGCCTCGCGTCCCTCCGCCAGATCACGGATGACGTGGATCGCCTCGCCGAGCGTGGCCAGGGTGTTCGGCTTCCGTCCGGCGACCCGCATCGCCGAGTCGCCCCGGCCGATGCCGCACACCGTGCGGTTGCCGAACATGTCGTTGAGCGTCGCGAAGGTCGACGCGGTCACCTCCCAGGTGCGCGTCCCCGGGTTCGTCACCATCGGTCCGACCGTCAACGCGGTGGTGTGCTCCAGAATCTGGCTGTAGATGACGAAGGGCTCCTGCCAGAGCACTGCCGAGTCGAAGGTCCAGCCGTAGCGAAAGCCGTTGTGCTCCGCGCGCCGCATCAGGTCGACGACGGTCGACGCGGGCGGGTCCGTCTGCAGCACGATTCCGAAATCCACGGGTGGAGCCTCCTA
Source organism: Streptomyces sp. CB02959 (assembly GCF_002803155.1). Lineage (GTDB taxonomy): Bacteria > Actinomycetota > Actinomycetes > Streptomycetales > Streptomycetaceae > Streptomyces. Next base: position 46,142 of record NZ_NNBP01000017.1, on the reverse strand, counting down.
GTTCAGGTACTGGCAGGTGGCGCGCGGCATGTACTGGCCGTGGCCGGCGCGCCCGGTGAACTTCCGCTGGTCGATGACGAGTTCGCCGCGCGACAGGACCGTCTCCACCCGGCCGGTGACGCGCCTGCCCTCGTACGCCGAGTAGTCGACGTTCATGTGGTGCGTCGCCGCCGACATGACCTGCTCGACGGCCGGGTCGTAGACGACCACGTCGGCGTCCGCGCCCGGCGCGATCGTGCCCTTCTTGCCGTACAGCCCGAACATGCGGGCCGGGGCGGCGCAGGCGATCTCGATCCAGCGGCGGCGGCTGATCCGCCCGTCCACGACCGCCTGGTGGAGCAGATCCATACGGTTCTCCACTCCGGGCAGACCGTTGGGGATCTTGGAGAAGTCGTCGCGGCCCAGCTCCTTCTGTCCCACGAAACAGAACGGGCAGTGGTCGGTGGAGACGACCTGGAGGTCGTCGGTGCGCAGGGCCCGCCACAGCGCGGCCTGGTGTTCACGTGGTCGCAACGGTGTGCTGCAGACGTACTTCGCGCCCTCGAAGTCGGGCTCGGCGAGGTTGTCGGTGGACAGGTACAGGTACTGCGGGCAGGTCTCGCCGAAGACCGGCAGCCCCAGGTCCCTGGCCGCCGTCAGCTCCGCGACGGCCTCCTGCGCCGCCACGTGCACCACGTACAGCGGGGAACCCGCCACCCGCGCGAGCTGGATCGTCCGGTGCGTCGCCTCCGCCTCCAGCAGCGCCCTGCGCACCTCGCCGTGGTACCGCGGATCCGTTTCGCCCCGCTCCAGCGCCTGTCGCACCAGCACGTCGATCGCGATGCCGTTCTCCGCGTGCATCATGATCAACCCGCCGTTGCCGGCGGCCTGTTGCATCGCCCGCAGGATCTGCCCGTCGTCGCTGTAGAAGACCCCCGGGTAGGCGGTGAAGAGCTTGAACGAGGTCACCCCTTCGCCCACGAGCCCGTCCATCTCCCGCAGCGTCGCGTCGTTCACGTCGGAGAGGATCATGTGGAAGCCGTAGTCGATCGCGCACTGGGCGTCGGCCTTCGCATGCCAGACGTCCAGGCCCTGCCGCAGCGACTGGCCGACCGACTGGATCGCGAAGTCGATGATCGTGGTGGTGCCGCCCCAGGCGGCCGCGCGGGTGCCCGACGCGAACGTGTCGGACGAGGTCGTCCCGCCGAACGGCATTTCAAGGTGGGTATGGGCGTCGACGCCGCCCGGTACGACGTACCTTCCGGTGGCGTCCAGGACCCGGTCGGCGCCGGCGGTCCAGCCCTCGGCGGTCGCGCTGTCGTGTGCGGCGAGGGCGGCGATCCGGCCGTCCTCGATCAGGACGTCGGCGTGCATCTCCTCGGCGGCGGTGATGACCAGTCCGCCCCGGACGACCGTACGGCTCATCTCGGCTCCCTACCTGACGCTACGTCACAAGCTGGTCTACACCCGTAGATTCCGGACGGGAAGGAGACACCGTAGAAGCATGTCACCCACCGTGGCAATACGGTGACGGAAGATCGGCCACCGGACGGGTGTCGCGGCGGCGGTCAGCCGGGTGGTTGAACAGGGGGTGCGCGAGGGGCGCCGGGGGCGTGGGCCGGGAGGGGTGCGGGGGCAGCCGGATGGGCAGGTAACAGACCCCGAACCCACAACTTCGAAAGTCATGACGGAACCACGCCTTCACAATCGGCACCGAGGACGTCAAAAGACACACATGACGACAGAAAGGCGATGCGCCATGGAGCAGAGCACACCGTGGGAGTTCTCCGACGACCGCGGGCGCCTGGTGGTGGCCGGAACCCGACCGGCACGGATCGTGGCCTACATACAGGCGGGAGCCACGCTGTGGGACCACGGCATCCGCCCCGTGGGCCTGTTCGGATCCCAGCACGACGGGGTGGCGGCCGACCCGGCCAAGGCCGGTGAGCTTCCGCTGGCCGAGATCCGGTACCTCGGCTCGGGCAGCGCGCTGCACCCGGACACCCTGCTGGAGGCCCGCCCGGACCTCGTGGTGGCGGTGACCTACGACGGGGAGCAGGTCTACGGCCTGGAAGCGAAGATCGCGCAGGAGTTGGAGGAACAGGTCCCGGTGGCCACCGTCGCGGTGGGCCCGGGGCGCAGCCTGCCCGAGGTGCGGGAGCGGTTCGCGGCGCTGGCCGGTTCCCTGGGGCACGGCGAACCACTGTCCATGGCAAAGGAGTTGGACGCGGCCGAGGACGAGCTGCGGCAGGCCACCGGCGGTCCGGCGCGGCCGCGGGTGGTGGCGCTGTCGCCCGCCGGGCCGGACCGGGTGCACCTGGCCCGGCCGGGCACCTGGCCGGACCTGCGGGCCCTGGCCGAGCACGGCGCGGAGCTGCCGGAGCCGGCGGCCGGCGCCGGGGCGAACTGGTCGACGGTCGGCTGGGCGGAGGCCGCCGCGCTCGCCCCGGACGTCGTCCTGGTGGACGCCCGGGTCAACGCCGCCCGGATCGAGGCGCTGCGTACGGACGAGAACTGGCGGGCGATCGAGGCCCGGGCCCGACTGCTGCCGTGGAACCCGGAGGCCCCGGTCAGCCGGCGCGCCCACACCCGCTTCTTCACCGAGGTGGCCGGCGCGGTGCGCGCGGCCGCGGCCCGGAAATAGCGCCCGGGATCTCGCGATGCACCGGACGACGGCCGCCCGGCCACCCCCTTGACGGCAACTGGCAACAAACCTAACTTTCACTCCCGTCCCCTGCCCCCCCCACACGCCGGGAGTCCCCCCATGAAGCGACCCCTGATCCCCCACCTCCGATGGGGAGTTGCCCTTGTCGCCGGAATCGTGCTGACCGGCGCCTGTTCCGCGACCGCCGGGCAGGCCCCGTCCGCGCTCCGGCCCGGCGGCGCGCACCCGGCCGCCGGTCCCCGCGCGGCCGCGCTGTGGCAGGCCGACCCGGCCAGGGGCACCGCCGACTTCGAGGGCACCGAGACCAAACCGGGCACGGTGAAGGTGGTCGACGACCCGGCCGGACAGCACGGGAAGTCCTTCGCGCTGCACACCTCCGGAGACAAGATCGACGGACCCACCCGGGTGCGGGTGGAGACCCGCGGCCACCGCACCGGCAGCGGCCCGCTGCGCTACTCCCGGGACGGCGACGTCTTCTACATCGGCTGGCGCTCGATGTGGGGCCCGCTGCCGACGAAGAAGGGCGAGTGGGTGGTCCTGTGGCAGCTCAAGGACTACGGCTCGGGTGCCGCCACCCCGCCGTTGTCGCTGCGCGCCCGGGGCGACGGCACCGTCGACCTGGAGTACTGCGACCCGCAGCTGAAAACCACGCAGCTCTGGCACGCCCCGATCGCCCTCGGCACCTGGCACGACTTCGTCCTCGGCATCAAGGTCTCGAAGGACCCGGCGCGCGGCTGGGTGCGGCTCTGGCACGACGGCACCGCCCAGAAGCTGCCCGGCGGCACCGAGCAGTACCCCGCGGCGACCCTGCGCGGCGACTGGGTCACCGACAAGTGGGGCGTCTACCGCTCCGACGGCGTCAAGGGACCGGCCACCGCCCTGCTCAACAGCCCTGCTGTGGGCAGGAGTTACCAGGATGCGGCACCCAAGGACTGACGCGCCGCGCGACGTCCCCCTGGGCGCGCTCGCGGTCCGGGGCGCACCGGGCCGCGGCCACCACGCGGACGGCCGACCCATGGGCGCGCGCCCGCCCCGTCGATCCTGTATGATCATCTTGCAACTCCGGCCCGCGGGCGGGAGTCACGCGTCTGTGGTCCAAGGAAAGACGTCCACCAACCGGTGGGAAATGCAGGTGCAAGGCCTGCCGGGCGCTCCATACGAAGGGTCCCCGCTCATGGAGCGGGGACCCTTTCTCGTACCGGACGGCACCCGCCCGGCGCGTCACTGCCCGAAGAAGGCGCCCTGACACAGGGTCAACACGTCCGGCCGCACCTTGCCGGCGGCCATCCCGCAGATCATCCGCGAGTCCATGGTGCCGTGCGCGCCCGGCGGCCCTAGGGCGGGGTGGTGCCGGGGCGGTGCGGCGTACCCGGAACGCGGCGGCTCCCCGTGGCGGGGCGGCGCCGGCCGCGCGGGGTGCGGATGCGCCGCGTCGGGGTGCCGTCCTCGGCGCGGGGCCGATGCGTCCGCCGCCCCGTCCGCTTCCGGGGCCGCGGCGTCCCCGGGCGCTGCCGGGTGCTTCGCGGACACCACCTGTTCGTGCGGGGCCGCCTCCGACGGCGCCCGGGCACCGGGGCGTTCGGGTACGGAAGGGGCCGGATGGGGCCCGGACGGTGCCGTCCGGGGTGTCGGGGCGGAGACGGACACACAGCCGGTGACCGTCGCCAGCATCGCGGCCGTCAGGGCGAGGAGATGAGGGGTACGCACGGTCCCACCGTCCCGATCCCGCCCCGGCCGGACAAGCAACACGCCGGGGAACCACGCGCACGAGGGAGCACGGCGCTCTCCGGTCGACGCGCGCCGCACCCCGGAGAGCACCTCTCCGGGGACGGAAACGGCACGGGCCGACCCGGATGCGCCGGACAAGGGCCCTCGGGTCCGGCGCATCCGGGTCGGCTAGCCCGCGACGAGTTGCTGTTGCGTCCACCGCAGGGCGTCGGCGAGGAGTTCCGCGCCGTGTTCCGCCTCGGCGACGGTGAGCGTGAGCGGCGGCGCGATGCGGAGCGAGGCGCCGCCCCAGCCGCCCTTGCCGACCAGCAGACCGCGGTCGCGGGCGGCCTCCAGTACCAGCGTGGCGGCCTCCGGGGAAGGTTCGTCGGTGCCCGGCCGGACCAGCTCGACCCCGATCATCAACCCCCGTCCGCGGACCTCCCGCACCACGTCGAGGCCGGCCGCCACCGCCCGCAGCCGCTCGATGAGCAGTCCGCCGACCCGCCGGGCGTTGCCCTGGAGGTCGTGCTCCAGGAGGTAGCCGAGGTTGGCCAGGCCCGCGGCCATGGTGATCGGGCTGCCACCGAAGGTCGAGATGGAGTTGGCGGGCAGGCAGTCCATGACCTCGGCGCGGGCCACCACCCCGCCCAGGGACATGCCGTTGCCGATGCCCTTGGCGAAGGTGAGCAGGTCCGGCGGGCCGTTCCCGGCGTGCGCCTGCCAGCCCCAGAAGTGGTCGCCGGTGCGGCCCCAGCCGGTCTGCACCTCGTCGCTGATCCACAGGATCCCCTCGCGGGCCAGCACCTCGCGGAACGCCGCGTACAGCCCGTCCGGGGGCGCGGTGAACCCGCCGACGCCCTGCACCGGTTCGGCGATCAGCGCGGCGACGCCGCCCGCGGTCTGCTGGAGCATGTCCTCCAGGTCCGCGACGCAGGCCGCGATGTACTCCACGTCGCCGAGGTCGGCGTACGGGCCGCGGGACCGCACGCCGCCGTGGACGTAGAGGGTCTGGAGCGGCGAGAGGCTGGTGGGCGACCAGCTCTGGTTGCCGGTGACGCCGACGGTGGAGAAGGACCGGCCGTGGTAGCTGTTGCGCATCGCCAGCACCTGGTTGGAGCGGCGGTGGGTGGTGGCCAGCAGCAGTGCGGCGTCGTTGGCCTCGGTGCCGGAGGTGGTGAAGAAGACCCGGGCGTCGGGGATGCCGGAGAGCGTGGCGATCCGCTCCGCCAACTCGACCATGGGGCGGGAGAGGTACAGCGTGGAGGTGTGCAGGATCCGGCCGGCCTGCTCGGTGACCGCCTTGGTCACCTCGGGCAGGGCGTGCGCGGTCATGGTGGTGAGGATGCCGCCGAAGAAGTCGAGGTAGCGGTTGCCCTCGGCGTCCCAGACGTGCCGGCCCTCGCCGTGGGTGAGCTCCAGGGGCCGTTCGTAGTAGAGGCTCAGCCAGGACGGCATCACCGCCCGGTGGCGGGCGTGCAGGCTGCCGGTGTCGTGCGTCACGGCTGCACCAGCCCGTCGTAGGCGTCCGGTCGGCGGTCGCGGTAGAACGCCCACTGCCGGCGGACCTCGTCGATCAGGCCGAAGTCCAGGTCGCGGACGACCAGTTCCTCCTCGGTGTCGCTGGCGGGCCCGCCGACGAACTGGCCGCGCGGGTCGACGAAGTAGCTGGAGCCGTAGAACTCGTTGTCGCCGTACTCCTCCACGCCGACCCGGTTGATCGCCGCGACGAAGTACTCGTTGGCGACCGCCGCCGCGGGCTGCTCCAGCTTCCACAGGTAGCCCGACAGCCCGCGCGAGGTGGCGGACGGGTTGTAGACGAGCTGGGCGCCGTTGAGGCCCAACTGCCGCCAGCCCTCGGGGAAGTGCCGGTCGTAGCAGATGTAGACGCCGATCCGGCCGACGGCGGTGTCGAAGACCGGCCAGCCGGCGTTCCCCGGGCGGAAGTAGTACTTCTCCCAGAAGCCCTTGACCTGCGGGATGTGGTGCTTGCGGTACTTGCCGAGGACGGTGCCGTCGGCGTCGATGACGGCGGCGGTGTTGTAGTAGAAGCCGGCCTGCTCGACCTCGAAGACCGGGACGACGATCACCATTCCGGTCTCCCGGGCGAGGTCCTGCATCCGCCGTACGGTCGGGCCGTCCGGTACCGGCTCCGCCCAGCGGTAGTGCTCCGGCTCCTGGACCTGGCAGAAGTACGGGGCGTTGAAGACCTCCTGGAAGCCGATCACCTTCGCGCCCTGCGCGGCCGCCGCCCTGGCGTGCTCCTCGTGTTTCGCGATCATCGATTCGGTGTCGCCGGTCCAGGTCGCCTGGACCAGTGCGGCACGCACAACATCGGCCATGAGCTGCTCCTTTGTCGATGCGTCAGCCTGCGGGGCGCGGATCTACGCGTGTGGAGGCGACCGTAGGCCCCGTCACCGACCGTGGCAAGACCATCTCTCAGCGCGGCGCGGCGGGGCGCCCGGCGGCGCGCGGGGCGTGCGGGCGGGCGCCGGCACGACAAGAACGACAGGTAAACTTGCAAGTTTCCCTGTCGACCTCCTACGCTCGAAACATGCCCACCAAGGACCACGAACGGCTCGGCACCGACCTCGGCGCGACCGTGTCCCTGCTGATGCGCCGGCTGCGCGCCGCCTCCCCGCAGGGTGAACTGACCCCCACCCAGCGCGCGGTACTCGCCCGGGTCGACGGCGACGGGCCGTCCACCATCGCGGCGCTGGCCCGCGCCGAACTGGTGCGTCCGCAGTCGATGCGGATGATCGTCGGCGTCCTGGAGGAGCGCGGGATCCTCGCCCGCAGCCCGCACCCCACCGACGGCCGCCAGGTGGTCTTCTCGCTCACCGACGAGGGCCGCCAGGTGCTCACCGACGTCCGGGCGGCCAAGAACAACTGGCTCGCCGTGGCCATCGCCGAGCGGTTGACCGACGACGAGCAGCGGACGCTGGCCGAGGCGACCGCGCTGATACGACGGCTGACCGAGGAATGAGCGCCCCCGACGCCCCGCGGCGGGCGCCCGGCCGCACCACCGCGCCGGCCGGCGGGCCCGACCCGCTCCCCGCCGGCGACCGCGGCTTCGGCGCCCGGCTGATGACCCCGCTGTTACTGGGGTCGCTCCTCAATCCCATCAACTCCACGATGATCGCCACCGCGCTGGTGGCGATCGGCCGGGACTTCCACGTCGGCGCCGCCGACACCGCATGGCTGATCTCTGCGATGTACCTGGCCAGCGCCGTGGGGCAGCCGTCGCTCGGCCGGGTCGCCGACCGGATCGGGCCGCGGCGGGTCTTCGTCGCCGGCGCGGTGGCGGTCTGCGCGGCCGGCCTGCTGGGCACGCTGGCGCCGACCTTCGCGCTGCTGGTCGCCTCCCGGATCCTGCTCGGCGTCGGCACCGCGGCCGCCTACCCGGCGGCGATGGCGATGCTGCGTGCCGAGTCGCGACGGGTGGGGCGCCCCACGCCCCGGTCGGTGCTCGGGCGGATCTCCCTGGCCGCGCTGACCAGTGCGGCGGTCGGCCCCACCCTCGGCGGCCTGCTCGCCGCGACCGCGGGGTGGCGGGCGGTCTTCGCGGTCAACGTCCCGCTCGCGCTCCTGACGCTGGGCGGTGCGCTGGTCTGGCTCCCGGCCGACCGGGACGGCCGGGCGGCGGCCGCGTCCGACGGGTCCGGCACCGCGGCCCGGGGCTCCCTCGACCCGTTCGGCATCGCGCTCTTCGCCTCCGCGCTGACCTGCGCGATGTTCTTCCTGCTGCGGCTGGACGCACCCCGGTGGCCGCTGCTCGCGCCGACCGCGGCGCTGACCGCCGCCCTGGTGTGGTGGCAGCTGCGCCATCCGCAGCCCTTCCTCGACCTGCGGATGCTGGCCCGCAACCGCGCCCTGGTGCTGACCTACCTACGGCACGGGCTGGCCTATCTGGTCATCTACTCCGTGCTCTACGGGTTCAGCCAGTGGCTGGAGCAGGCACACGGCTTCTCGTCCTTCCACGCCGGGCTGGTGATGCTGCCGATGTCCGGCGCGGCCGCGCTCTGCTCGCTGGCCGGCGCCCGGACGAAGGGCATCCGCGCCCCGCTGGCCGTCGCCGCGGGCTGCCTGCTCGCGGGCAGTGCGGTCTTCCTGCTGCTGCGCGACACCAGTTCGCTGCCGGTGCTGCTGGTCGCGGGGGCGCTGTTCGGCATCCCGCAGGGGTTGGCCGCCACCGGCAACCAGGCCGCCGTCTACGCCCAGGCGCCGGCCGACGGCGTGGGCGCGGCGGCCGGGCTCCAGCGCACCGGCCAGTACCTCGGCGCGATCACCGCCTCCAGCCTGATCGGGCTGGAGTACGGGCAGCGCGCCACGGACGCGGGGCTGCACGCGATCGCACTGGCCGGTGCGGTCTGCGGCGCGCTGCTGCTCGCCCTCACCCTCGCCGACCGGACCCTGCGCACCACGGGCCGCCGCACCCTCGGCTGACGACCCCTCACTTTCCGTTCCACCAATAGGAGTTACCGTGCCTGCCAGCACTCTGGACCGGACCACCGCACTGGTCCTGGTCGACCTTCAGAAGGGCATCACCGGGCTGCCCACCGTCCACCCCGCCGCGGAGGTCGTGGCCCGCGGGGCCCGGCTGGCCGAGGCGTTCCGCTCCCGCGGACTGCCGGTCGTCCTGGTGAACGTCACCGGTGGGGCGCCGGGCCGTACGGAGGCCCGGCGGCCGGGCGGCACCCCGCCGGCCGACTGGGCCGAGCTGGTCCCCGAACTCGACCGCCGGCCGGGCGACATCCTCGTCACCAAGGAGCGGTGGGGCGCCTTCCACGGCACCGACCTGGACGCCGAACTGCGCCGCCGAGGGGTCACCCAGATCGTCTTCGGCGGGATCGCCACCAGCATCGGGGTGGAGTCCAGCGCCCGCGCCGCGTACGAGCACGGCTACCACGTCACGATCGCCGTCGACGCGGTGACCGACCTGGACGCGGACGCGCACCGCAACAGCGTTCAGCGGATCTTCCCGCGGCTGGGCGAGACCGACACCACGGAGGCGATCATCGGTCTCCTGGGCTGAGGCCGGCGGCCGGTGCGGGCTGCGGGTCGGGGCGCCGCTCGTGCCACCGCAGGGCGTCCTGGAGCTGGGCGGCCAGCGAGATCAGCTGCGGTTCGCCGTGTGCCGGGCCGAGCAGCTGGGCGCCGAGCGGCAGCCCCTCCGCGCTGAAGCCGGCCGGGACGCTGACCCCCGGCCAGCCCAGCACGTTCCACGGCCAGGCGTACGGGCAGGCCGCGATCATGGCCTTGTCGGTCTGCCAGCCGCTGAGCCTGGCGAGGGTGCCGACGCGCGGCGGCGGGGTCGCGGTGGTCGGCGTCAGCAGGACGTCGTAGCGGCCGAACAGCGCGCCGATGCGGCGCTGCTGGCGGCGCTCCGCGGCCCGGGCGCCGCGCAGCAGCGGTCCGCCGAGCAGCCGGCCCAGCCGCGCCGCCTCCCGGGTGCGGCGGTCCAGCAGCCGGGGGTCGGGGACCCGGGCGGCCCACTCCCCGACGCCGGCCGTGGCGCGCGGGACGAAGGCCAGCCCGACGAGTCCGTAGTCCGGTTCGGCCTCCTCGACGAAGTGACCGAGGCCGGCCAACGTACGGGCCACCGCGGTCACCGCGGCCCGGACGTCCGGGTGCAGCGGTTTGCGGGTGAAGGTGGCGGCGGCCTGCCAGGACAGCGCGATGCGCAGCCGCCCGGGGTCCCGGCCGGCCGCCTCGTGGGCCGCGATGGCCGGCGGCCGGTGCAGGTCGCCGGCGTGGTTGCCGCTGGCGACGTCCAGCAGCAGCGCGGCGTCCTCGACGGTGCGGGCCAGCGGGCCGATGCCGGTGATGCCCTGGAACGCCTCGGGGTCCGGCCAGGTCGAGATCCGGCCGCGCTGGGGTTTGATGCCGACGAGGTGGGACCAGGCGGCGGGGATCCGGACCGAGCCGGCGCCGTCGGTGCCGAGGGCGGCGGGGACCAGTCCGGCGGCGACCGCGGCGGCCGAACCGCCGGAGGAGCCGCCGGGGGTGTGCGCGAGGTTCCAGGGGTTGCGGGTGTCGCCGAAGGCCGGGCCCTCGGTGAACGGCCACTGGCCGAGTTCGCAGGCGTTGGTCTTGCCGACGATGACCGCGCCGGCCGCGCGCAGCCGCCGGACGACCTCGGCGTCGTGCTGCTTGGGCGGGAACACCCCGGCGCAGCCGAACGCGGTGGGTTCGCCCGCCACGTCGGTGTCGTCCTTGACCGCGACCGGCACGCCGAGCAGCGGCGCCCGCTCCCCGTCGGCGAGCCGGCGGTCCGCCTCCGCGGCCTCGGCCAGTGCCGCCTCGGCCCGGACCCGGCGGAAGGCGTTGACGGTGTCCTGGGTGGCCTCGATGCGGTCCAGGGACCGTTGCACCAGGGCGGTGGCGGTGACCCGTCCGTCGGCCAGGGCCCGGGCCTGCTCGGCGAGCCCCTCCCACTGGCCGTCCAGGTGCCCCGTCGGGGATGCCGGGCTGCGAGGGCGATCCGGGGACGACCCGGCCCGGCGTTCCTGGCTCTCGTCAACGCTCACGCTGCGTGCCCTCCCTGGGACCGCTCATTCGAACGAACGGTCCCAGGAGGCTAATCGGACCCGCGGGAGGCGGCAACGATGCCGCGCGGCGCGGCACATCGACGACACACGGACGGCACACACGGCCCGTCCGGGTGGCATCGGGGTGCCGTCGGGGTGGCGAACCGCCCCGCGCGGCGGGTTACGGCGCCGGGTCGACGACCATCGCCGAACCGCCGCCGCGCCGGACCTTCTCGGCCGCGGCGAGCCAGCGGCCGTCCGGCAGCCGCTGCACGCCGGTGGCCGCGCCGATCTCCGGGTTCAGCTTGAAGGTGTGGCCGAGGGCTTCGAGTTGCTTGCGGAGCGGGCTGTTCCACAGGGCCGGTTCGATTTCGGTGGCGGCGGCGTTGCGCTGGCTGGCGCGCGGCGCGGCGATGGCGTCCACCAGCGGCATCCCGCGGTCGAGGTGGTTGACGAGGGTCTGCAGCACCGTGGTGATGATGGTGGCGCCGCCGGGCGAGCCCAGTGCCAGCACCGGCGAGCCGTGGCGCAGCACGATGGTCGGGGAGATGGACGAGCGGGGCCGCTTGCCGGGGCCGGGCAGGTTCGGGTCGTGCACCGCCGGGGCGGCGGGCGCGAAGGAGAAGTCGGTCAGCTCGTTGTTGAGCAGGAAGCCGCGGCCGGGGACGGTGATGCCGCTGCCGCCGGTCTGCTCGATGGTGAGGGTGTAGGCGACGACGTTGCCCCACTTGTCGGCGGCGGTGAGGTGGGTGGTGTTCTCACCCTCGTACGTCGTCGGGGCGGCCTGGCCGGTGGTGCCGCAGGGCGTCGGGTGGCGCGGGTCGCCGGGCGCGAGCGGGCTGGTGAGCGCCTTGTCGTCGTTGATCAGGCACTCCCGGGAGGCGGCGAACCGCTTCGAGGTGAGGCCCTTGACGGGGACGTTCTCGTAGGCGGGGTCGCCGACCCAGCGGCCGCGGTCGGCGAAGGCGATCCGGCTGGCCTCGATGTAGCGGTGCAGGAACTGCTTCTCGGTCAGGTGCGAGAGGTCGCTCTTCTCCAGGATGTTGAGCGCTTCGGCGACGCTGGTGCCGCCGGAGGACGACGGTGCGATGCCGTAGACGTCCAGACCGCGGTACGTGGTGTGGGTCGGCGGGTGGTCGAGCGTGCGGTAGGCGCGCAGGTCGGTGGCGGTCAGGTCGCCGGGGCGGACCTTGCGGGTGGCGCCGGAGCGGACGGGGGGCTGCTGGACGGTGCGGACGATGTCCCGGCCGATCCCGCCGCGGTAGAGCGCGTCGACGCCCTTCTCCCCCAGTTCCCGGTAGGTGCGCGCCAGGTCGGGGTTCTTCAGCGTCGAGCCGACGACCGGGAGCTTGCCGCCGGGCAGGAAGAGGTCGGCGGTGGCCGGGAAGTCGCGGAACCGCGCCTCGTTGTCCGCGGTCTGCTGGCGGAAGGTCGCGTCGACGGTGAAACCGTTCGCGGCGATCTTCTCGGCGGGCTTGAGCACCTGCGCCAGGGACCGGCTGCCCCACTTCTTGAGGGCGTTGTCCCAGGTGGCGGGGGTGCCGGGGGTGCCGACGCCGAGCCCGCTGGTGACCGCGTCGTCGAAGGGTATCGGCTTGCCGTTCTCCAGGAACAGGTCCTTGGTGGCGGTGCGCGGGGCGGTCTCGCGGCCGTCGAGGGTGCGGATGGTCCTGGTCTTGGCGTTGTAGTAGACGAAGTAGCCGCCGCCTCCGACGCCGGCCGAGTAGGGCTCGGTGACGCCGAGGGCCGCGGCGGTGGCGACCGCCGCGTCGACCGCGTTGCCGCCCTTGCGGAGCACCTCGATGCCGGCGGCCGAGGCGTCCGCGTCGACGCTGGATACCGCTCCGCCGTAGCCGACGGCGACCGGGGTCTTGGCGGGGGTGGCGGGGTCCTGGGCCGCGGGGCCTGGTCGGGGTGCCGCGGTCCGGGCGGCGGCCGGGACGGCCATCAGGGAACCGGCCAGTGCGGCCGTGACTCCCAGGACGGTGAGACGTCGGGCGTTCGACATACCTGGACTTCCTCCAAGGGCAGCGCGTCGGGGGGCGGCAGGGGCCGGAGCCTACCGGGGGCAACAGCGCGCCGACAGGGGGTATTTCGGGTGTCCGGCTGCCTTCCGGGGGCGGCGCGGAGGCCGGGACGGTTTCGGGCCGAGTCGTACGGTCCCGCCGTACCGGGACGGATCCGGGCAAGCGGCACGGACCGGCGACCCGACCTCGAACACCCGCCCGACAGCCGGTACGCTCGCCCGCCATGAACGACACCCTGCTGCTCCTGACCGCGGTGGTCGCCCTCCTCGTGGGACTGGCCGCCGGCTGGGCGGGACTCTCGGCGGTGGCCCGCCGGAAGCTCGCCCGCGAACAGGGCTTCTTCGGGCTGCCCGACGGTTCCGAGTGCGTCCTGGTCACCCACCGGGACAGCGCCTCGGCCCAGTGGAGCATCCCGCGGCACGACGCGCTGGCACTGCTGGGGCTGGCCTCCGTGATCGAGAACTGCGGCGCGCACCCGGAGGTCGCCCCGCACGACACCGGCCTCCAGGGCTTCGGGGCGCGGACCGAGTTCTGCGTCGGCGACCCGACCGCGCACCGCCGGCTGGCGGCCCACATGGCGAACCTGCTGCCGGGCGTCGCGGTCCACCCGGGTGACGCGACCGGCGCCGGCCGGGGCACCTTCACCGTCGGCGGGACGGCGTACCGGCTGGAGCCGGGGACGGCGGAGTACGTACTGCTGGCCCGGCTGACGGCCGGGGAGGGCGGCCGGCCGGTCTTCCTGGCGGCCGGTCAGCGCCCGGTCACCCACCGGGCCGCGGTCCGCCACCTGGTCCGCAACCGGGCCCGGCTGGCCCGTCGGTACGGGACGGACGGTCAGTTCGCGCTGCTGCTGAAGGTGGTCAACTCCCAGGCGTACGGGCCCGATGTGGTGGAGCTGGTGGCCGACGTCAGCAAGACGGCGCTGGCGCCGGCGGAGACCAAGGGGCAGCACCGGGCCACGTCCTGAGGCGGCCTCACCGACGGGCGGGGGTCCGACTTCTCTGCCAAGCTCGGGGCATGACTCCCCGCCCGCGCACGCCCCTGGTGCACTGGACCGGTGTGCTGCCGGTCGCGGCGGTGGTGCTGCTGGCCCTCGTCTGGGGCCGGTCGCTGCCCAGCGCGCTGGTGGGCGCGGTGTCGCTGTTCCTGGCCGCGGCGGTGCTGGCCGCGGTCCACCACGCGGAGGTGATCGCGCACCGGGTGGGCGAGCCGTTCGGATCGCTGGTAATGGCGGTCGCGGTGACCATCATCGAGGTGGCGCTGATCGTCACGTTGATGGTCGACGGCGGGGAGAAGAGCGCCGGGCTGGCCCGGGACACGGTCTTCGCGGCCGTCATGATCACCTGCAACGGCATCGTCGGGCTCTGCCTCCTGATCGGTGCGCTCAAGCGGCGGGTGGCGGTCTTCAATGCCGAGGGCACCGGGGCGGAGCTGGCGTCGGTGGCCACGCTGGCCGGGCTGAGCCTGGTGCTGCCGTCCTTCACCACCAGCACGCCCGGGCCGCAGTTCTCCGGTCCGCAGCTGATCTTCGCGGCCAGCGCCGCACTGGCGCTGTACGGCCTGTTCGTCACCACCCAGACCATCCGGCACCGGGACTACTTCCTGCCGCTCACCACGGCCGGCGAGGTGATCGACACCGAGGACCACGCCAACCCGCCGTCCCTCAGGGCCGCGCTGAGCAGTCTGGGGCTGCTGGTGCTGGCGCTGGTCGCGGTGGTGGGGCTGGCCAAGGCGGTCTCGCCCACCATCGAGTCCGGGGTGGCCGCGGCGGGCCTGCCGTCGTCCGTGGTCGGCGTGGTGATCGCGCTGCTGGTGCTGCTCCCGGAGACCATCGCGGCGGTCCGCGCGGCCCGCCGGGACCGGATGCAGACCAGCATCAACCTCGGCCTGGGCTCGGCGATGGCCAGCATCGGCCTGACGATCCCCGCGGTCGCGCTGGCCACGATCTGGCTCAAGGGTCCGCTGGTCCTGGGCCTGGGGGCCAGCCACATGGTGCTGCTGGCGCTCACCGTCGTCGTCGGCACCCTGACGGTGGTGCCCGGCCGGGCCACCGTGCTCCAGGGCAGCGTCCACCTGACGCTGCTGGCGGCGTACCTCGTGCTGGCGGTCAGCCCCTGACGCCGGTGCCGGCGGTCCGGCCCTGACGGACGGCGCCGGAGACCCCGTCCCGCGCCGAGCCGGCCCGGCCGGCGACCGGCACGTGAGAGCGGTCACCCCGGGCTCCGGAACGCCCCAAAATGGTTTATCGTTCAATTGGCAGCGCGCCCAATGGGCCGCGCCCCTCGATCCGCCCCGGCCGGGTTCCCCCGTCCGGCCGGGGCTTCCCCCCTCTCCTGTGCCCGGTACGGCGGCGTCCCGCCCCGTACGCCCGCGGCCGGACCGCCCCGCTCGCTCCCCCGGCGCCATGCCCGCGATCCCCGTGACCGTCGTGCGGTGGCCGCCCGTGCGCTGCCGACGGCGGCCCGGAAGAAGGAGGGAGCGGCCGCGCCTCGGGCCGCCGCGGCCGTCCTGCAAGGACCACCGGCTCCGCCGATCATCGGAGTATGGCCCTGACCCCCGGGGGCGGCGGCACTGCCCCGCCCCCGTATCCGGTGATCCGGCCGATGCTGGCCGTGTTCGGGCCGCTGCCGCCCGAGCCGGAGCAGGCCGACTGGGCGTTCGAGGCCAAGTGGGACGGGGCCCGGTGCCTGGTCAACACACCGGGCGACGGCACGGTCAGCCTGGTGACCCGGGCCGGCAACGACGTCACCACGACCTACCCCGAACTGGGCCCGCTCGGGCAGCAGCTGCGCGGGCGGCCCGCGGTGCTGGACGGCGAGGTGGTGGTGCTGGACCCCGCCGGGCGGCCCGATTTCGGGCTGCTGCAGCGGCGGATGGGGGTGCTCAACCCGCGCCGCACCGCCCGACTGGCGATGGAGCTGCCCGTTCAGCTGGTCCTCTTCGACGTGATGTACCTCGGCGGGTCGCTGCTGGGCGCGCCGTACCACGAGCGGCGGGCGGTGCTGGCGGGGCTGGGGCTGGCCGGACCCAACTGGTCGGTGCCCGGGTACGTGGCCGGGCACGGCGACCGGGCGTGGGAGACGGCGCTGCGCGGTGGCCTGGAGGGCGTGCTGGCCAAGCGGCTGGACTCGCCGTATCTCCCGGGGGTGCGCTCACCCGACTGGGTGAAGACGAAGTACGTGGAGACGCTGGACGTCGTCATCGGCGGCTGGACGGAAGGGCACGGGGCGCTCGGCGGGCTGCCCGGGTCGGTCCTGGCGGGCGTGGCGGAACCGGGCGGGCTGCGGTTCGTGGGGGCGGTGGGGTCGGGACTCTCCGACCACGAGCGGCGGGAACTGGCGCACTACCTGAGCGCGATCCCACTGGACCGCTCGCCGTTCGTCAACCCCGTGGACCTGGCGGGGGCGCACTGGGTCGAGCCCCGGCTGGTGGCCGAGATCGCCTTCAGCGGCTGGACCGCGGCGGGCCGGATCCGGCATCCGGTCTGGCACCGGCTGCGGCCCGATCTGACCCGGCTGGACTGAGCCGGCCCGCCACGGGCCGGGCGAGCGGTGGGACGCGCCGCGGCGGGCGACGGCCGTGGGACGGCACGGCCGTGGCCACCGGGCGGCTCGTCTCAGCCGCGACCCGGTGCCGTCACGGGCGGCTCACCGCATCCGCGGCCCGGTGCCGTCACGGGCGGCAGAACGCGGCGACGGCGACCGAGCCGCCGGCGTTCTCGTCGTCCGAGCCGAGGATCCCGTCCCGGGAGCCGGGCAGGCAGGCCAGCGCCTCGACCTTGCGCCCGGAGACCGTCGCGAGCCGGTGCGGCCGGTCGGACACCGTCAGCCGGACGCGGCCGTCCCGGGAGACGGTGACCCGCCCGGCGTCGTGGAGCGCGGAGGCGAACGGGCCGTCGTCGCCCGGGTCGGACGCCGACGACACGGTCAGCTGGCCGTCGGCGGCGAGCTTCACGTCCGAGACGTGCCGGACGTGCTCCGTCGGGTACGGCGTCCGGAATTCCGCCGAGACCGGCTTTCCGAAGGAGTTGTCCGCCGGATTCCACTCGGCCGCCGACAGCGTCCCCGGACGGTCGTCCTGGCCGCGGTCCGCCCAGACCGCGACGGTTTTCCCGTGGACGACCGAGAGCGCGAATCCCTCGTTGTTGGCGTCCGGGGAAATACCGGGCAGGCGGAATGCGGCGAGCACCCGCACGGTGTCCTTCTCCCGGACCACGCGGTAGGCGGTGCCGCCGCTCGCCAGCGCCACGAACTCGTGCGGCCGGCCGGGGACCGCGTCGATCGCCTCCAGGTCCACCGGCAGCTCGCCGACCCAGTCCAGCGGCCGCACCCGCGGCGCGGCGCCCGGGCGGAGACCGATCGCGACCAGCCGGTTCTGGCCGGGCTTCTTGTTGTCGCGGACCCCGACGACGTCGATCGCGGCACCGTGCCGACCCTCGACGGCCAGGCCGCTGATACCGGCGGTGATGCCGTCCCCGACCCGCTGCCAGTCGGTCCCGCCGAGATGGGCCACGGGGGCCGGACGCCGCTCCTGTGCGGTGGCCGTCGTCGGCGCAAGCAACGCGACGCCGACGAGGGCCACACCTATTGCCTTCTTGATCATCGGGCGATGGTAGGTGAATTCCGTCAATTACCGGTGAGTTGGCTTTTTTGTTTTCCCGGCCGCCGCCGGACATTCCGTCAGGATTCACCGTGCGCCGGGCGGCTGACGCAACGGAGAATCGCCCGGCGACGCGGGAAGGCATTTCGGGACACCGCCCCTCGGCCCCGACGGAAGGAACCGGCGATGCCCGCCCCCGACCCCGCCCCCGGCGACGACGGCAACCCCGAGTACGGCCACCGGCCCTTCAAGCGCTCCCGGAGCCACTTCGCCGACCGCGTCACCGCCGACGGCCGGGACGGCTGGCCGGTCGCGTCCGGCCGCTACCGGCTGGTGGCCAGCCGCGCCTGCCCCTGGGCGAGCCGCGCGGTGATCTCCCGACGGCTGCTCGGCCTGGAGGACGCCGTGTCACTGGCCGTCGTCGACCCCCTCCAGAACGACCGCAGTTGGCGCTTCACCCTCGATCCGGACGGCCGGGACCCGGTCCTCGGCATCCGCTTCCTCAGCGAGGCGTACGACGCCCGCGAGACCGGCTACCCCGGCGGCGTCAGCGTCCCCGCACTCGTGGACGTCCCCACCGGGCAGCTGGTCACCAACGACTTCCAGCGGATCACCCTGGACTTCGCGACCGAGTGGACGGCGCTGCACCGGCCCGGCGCGCCCGACCTCTACCCGCAGGCGCACCGCGCGGAGATCGACGCCGTGATGGCGGACGTCTACCGGGACGTCAACAACGGGGTGTACCGGGCCGGTTTCGCCACCGGCCAGAGCGAGTACGACGAGGCGTTCGAGACGCTCTTCCGGCGGCTGGACCAGCTCTCCGACCGGCTGTCGGACCGGCGGTACCTGGTCGGTGACACGATCACCGAGGCCGACGTCCGGTTGTTCACCACGCTGGTCCGCTTCGACCCCGTCTACCACGGCCACTTCAAGTGCAACGGGTTCAAGCTGGCCGAGGACCCGGTGCTGTGGGCGTACGCCAAGGACCTTTTCCAGACGCCCGGTTTCGGCGACACGGTGGACTTCCACCACATCAAGCAGCACTACTACCGGGTGCACACCGGCATCAACCCCACCGGCATCGTCCCGCTCGGCCCGGACCTGTCCGGTTGGCTGACCCCGCACCACCGCGAGGAGCTGGGCGGCCGGCCGTTCGGCGACGGCACACCGCCGGGTCCGGTCCCGCCGGCTGAACGGGTCCCGCCGTCGGGGCGCCCCTGATCCCCCGATCCACCCGACAGTAGTGGGCACCGATTGTCGGGTGCGGCAGGGTGGACCTTCCCTAGCGTGAGGGATCGAAAGGGAAGGAGACCGAGGTGCTGGAGCGGCTGAACGAAGCCATGGAGCACATCGAACGCCATCTCGACCGTCCGGTCGGGACGGGCGAACTGGCGCGGATCGCCATGACGTCGGATTACCACTTCCGGCGGATGTTCTCCACGCTGGCGGGGATGCCGCTGTCGGAGTACCTGCGGCGCCGGCGGCTGACCGTCGCGGGCGCCGAGGTGCTGGCCGGCGAGCGGACGCTGCTGGACATCGCGATGCGGTACGGCTACTGCTCGGGCGAGGCGTTCGCCCGGGCGTTCCGGGGACTGCACGGCGTGGGACCGGGCGAGGCCCGGCGGACCGGTGCGGCGCTGCGCTCCCAGCCCCGGATGACCTTCCGCCTCGTCGTCGAAGGGAGCAGCACCATGGAGTACCGGATCGTGGCGAAGAAGGAGTTCCGGGTGGTCGGGAAGAAGGCCCGGGTACCGCTGGTGTACGAGGGGGCCAACCCGGCCATCGTGGAGTTCGTCAAGGGTCTGGGCACGGAGATGGTGCAGCGGATCCACGCCCTGTCCGACCAGGACCCGGAGGGGATCGTGGCGGTCTGCGACGGCCTCGACCCGAACCGCGCCGAGGGCACCGAACTCGACTACTACCACGCGGTGGTGACGAACGCCCCAGTGCCGCCGGACATGGACACTCTCACCGTCCCGCCCGGGGCCTGGGGGGTGTTCACCAACACCGGACCGTACCCGCAGGCACTGCAGACCCTGTGGGCGGACATCTTCGCCCAGTGGTTCCCGTCGAACCCGTACCGCAGCCGGCCGGGACCGGAGATCCTGCGCACCCGGATGGCACCGGACGGGACGACGGCGACCTCGGAGCTGTGGATACCGGTGGAGCGGACGCCGGTGTGAGGGACCGGGCTCCGCCGCACCCACGGGAGCGGCGGAGCCCGAACCACTCGCTACAACGAACTCCCCTTTTCGTGAAGGGAGTTGAGGCCACGCGCTACTCGGTACCGGCATCCTCCGGGGTCCGGCGGACCAGCCCGGCCAGGACGTCGAGGGCGTCGGACAGGACGTCGGCGGGCGGGGAGGCCAGGGCCAGCCGGACCGCGTTGGGGACGTGGCCGGCGCCGGCGGCGAAGGCGCCGGACGGGGTGACCGCGATGCCGTGGCGGGCCGCGGCGGCCACGAAGGTGTCGGCCCGCCACGGCTCGGGCAGCTCCCACCAGCAGTGGTACGCGTGCGGGTCGGCACGGAGCCGCTGGCCGGCCAGGCGGTCCGCGACGATCCGCTGGCGGGCCGCCGCGTCGGCGCGCTTGTCCGCTTCGACGGCGGTGGCGGTGCCGTCGCCCAGCCAGCAGACCGCCGCCTCCAGCGCGAAGCCGGCGGCCGTCCAGGCACCGGAGCGGAGCGCGGCGGCGAAGTCCGGGGCGGCGTCGTGGTCGGGGGGCACCAGGAACCCGAGGGTCAACCCGGGGGCGAGCCGCTTGGAGAGGCTGTCGACGAGCACCGTGCGCTCCGGCGCGAGGGCGGCGAGCGGCGGCAGGTCGGGTCGGAGGAAACCGTAGACGGCGTCCTCGACCGCGTACAGGTCCAACGCGCGCAGGGTCGCGGCGAGTTCCGCGCGGCGCGGGCCGGGCATGGTGGTGCCGAGCGGGTTGTGCAGAGCGGGCTGGAGGTAGACCGCGCGCAGCGGGGCGGCGGCGCGCAGCGCGTCGGGGGTGACGCCGTGCTCGTCCATGGCCAGCGGGACGAGGGTGATGCCGAGGCGGGCCGCGATGCCCTTGACGACGGGGAAGGTGAGCGCTTCGACGCCGAGGCGTTCACCGGGCGGGACCAGGGTGGCGAAGGCCGCGGCGAGGGCCTGCCGACCGCTGCCCGCGAAGAGCAGCCGCCGGGCGTCGGGGGCCCAGCCGGCCCGGGCGAGGTGGGCGGCGGCGGCCTGCCGGGCGGCCGGGGTGCCGGCGGCACCGGCCGGGCGCAGCGCCGCGGCCCGTGCGTCGTCCTGCTGGAGCAGCCGGCCGAGGCTGCGCGCGAGGAGTGCGGGCTGCCCGGGCAGGACGGGGAAGTTCAGCTCCAGGTCGATGCGGTGGCCGCCGGGTTCGGCCAGTGCGGGCTCGGTCGCCGGCGGCGCGGTGCGGACGAAGGTGCCGCGGCCGACCTCGCCCACCGTCAGGCCACGGCGGCCCAGTTCGCGGTAGACGCGGGCCGCGGTCGAGTCGGCGATCTGGCGCCGCCGGGCGAACCTGCGCAGCGGCGGCAGCCGGTCCCCCGGGCGCAGCCGGCCGGCCGCGATGGCCGCGGCCAGTTCGTCGGCGATGGCGCGGTAGTCGTCCCCCGACATATGCGCTCCCCTCCCCCACATTGCACCGAGCACATTATTCCTATTGTGCCGAGACAATGCCCCTCATAGCATCGATCCGTCAACCCCCTTGTGCAGCAGGGCCGCAGGTAGTGCGGCTGGGAGAGGTGTGTCATGGCATCGGTGCAATATGACGGGATCACGGTGGAGTACGAGGACGAGGGCAGCGGCGAGCCGCTGGTGCTCGTCCACGGGCACCCCTTCGACCGCTCCATGTGGCGCCCGCAGATCACGCACTTCAGCCGCGCCGGAATGCGGGTGATCGCAGCGGACCTCCGCGGCTACGGCGGCAGTTCGGTGGTGCCCGGCAAGACCCCGCTGGAGACCTTCGCCCGGGACGTGGCCGGCCTGCTCGACCGGCTCGGCATCGAGCGCTGCGTACTGGGCGGGCTGTCGATGGGCGGGCAGATCGTCATGGAGTGCTACCGGCAGTTCCCGGAGCGGATCCGGGCGTTGCTGCTCGCCGACACCTTCGCGGCGGCGGACACCGAGGAGGGCCGGGCGGTGCGCCTGCGCACCGCGCAGCGGCTGCTGACCGAGGGGATGGCCGGGTACGCGCAGGAGGTGCTGCCCAAGATGATCTCGGCGGCCAACGTCACGGCGCTGCCGGCGGTCGCCGAGCACGTCCTGGGGATGATGCGGAACGCCTCCCCCGAGGGCGCCGCGGCCGCCCTGCGCGGCCGGGCGGAGCGGCGGGACTACACCGGGCTGCTGCCGCGGATCACGGTGCCCACCCTGGTCGTGGTGGGCGCCGAGGACGAGTTCACCCCGGTCGCCGACGCCCGGCTGATCCACGAGGCGGTGCCCGGCGCGGATCTGAAGGTCATTCAGAACGCCGGTCACATGCCGAACCTGGAGCGCCCGGAGGAGTTCAACGCGGCGCTGGCGGACTTCCTGAGCACACTGCCGGACCCGGCTGAGCACGACTCGGCGGGCTGAGCGCGACCCGGCGGGCGGGCCGCGGCCCCCACCCCTCCGCCCGCGCCGCACCGCGCCGGCGCCCGCGGACGCCCGGCCGACCGGCGATCGGCGCGGGCCACGGCCCGCGCCCCGACTACGCGCCGACCCGCCCGGACGCCAGCAACGCCGCGTGCGGCAGCACCAGTTGCCCGTCCGGTGCGGTGAACTCCGTGGCCAGGTCGACGAAATGGCGTCTGATCCGCTCCGCGGTCGCGGGCCCCTGGGAGGTGACGACCCGGCCGATGGTCGCCACACCGGCCGCCGGGCCGCGCCACCATTCCTCCGGTGTGGTGCGGTGCTCCCAGGACACCGTGGCGCACCGCACCCCGGTCAGCCGGCCGGCGGTGCGCAGCAGCTCGGCGAGGCCGTCCTCGGTGCGCGGGAAGTCGTCCTCGGGCGCGAGGGCGGGGATGTCCGGCGGCCGGGGCACACCGGCCGCCCGTACCGCGCGGCCGAGGAGCGCCTGGCCCGGTGCGGGCGGTGCGGACCAGATGGTCAGCGCGATCCGGCCGCCCGGCCGGGTCACCCGGCGCAGCTCGGCGAGGGCCGCGCCGGGCCGCCCGACGTGGTTGAGCACGAAGTTGCCGACGGCGGCGTCGAACGCGCCGTCGAGGAAGGGGAGTCGGGGGAGCGCGGCGACCTGGACGGCGGCCCCGGGGGCGGCGGCCGCGGCGCTGCGCACCATGTCGGGTTCGGCGTCGACGGCGGTCACCCGGGCCCCGCGGGCGCAGGCCGCCGCCGCGGCGGTGCCGGTGCCGGTGCCGACGTCCAGCACCCGGGTGCCCCCGGTGACACCGGCGGCGTCCAGCAGCCGCGGCACCGTATACGCGCACAGCCGGCCGAACCCCGCCGCGTATGCCGCGGCCCGGCCGGCCCAGGCCCGTCGCTCACTGGCATCGAACGGCGTCTGCGCCGCCTCGGGGCCCCGCCCCTCCCCCGCGTCCGTCACGCTCGTCCCGCCTTTCCCCTGCGCCTCGTTCCGTAACGTGCACTCCGCCAACGTCCCGGACCGCGCCGAACTCTCCGCGCTCACCCTGGTGTTACCCAGCCGTAACCTACTGACGGGTTACCAGAGGTAAGCGGTGGACCTTACCCTCCAGTCACAACGAGCCGCCGGGCGCCCCTCCTGTCCTTGAAGTCCCCAGGACAGCGTCCCGTGCGGCTCGCGTCGAGATCTGGAGCAGAAGATGACGCCCTCCCGCACCACTCTGCGCGCCGCGATCGGCACCGTCTCCGCGGCGGTGCTCGCCACCACGGTCCTCACCGGCGCCCCGGCGAGCGCCGCGCCCGCCCCCGCCCGCGGCGCGGCCGCCGCCCGGCCGGCGGCCGCGGACTCCCCCACCCTGCGGTTCGTCGACATCACCGGCGCGGGCGGAATCACCCTCAAGGCGAACGTCTTCACCCCGGCCGGCGCCGACGGCAACCGGCGTCACCCGCTGATCGTGCTGCCCACCAGCTGGGCGATGCCCCAGGTCGAATACCTGGCGCAGGCCCGCAAGCTGGCCGGGGCCGGTTACGTCGTGGTCGGCTACAACTCACGCGGCTTCTGGCAGTCGGGCGGGCAGATAGAGACCGCCGGGCCGCAGGACGTCGCCGACGCCTCCAAGGTCGTCGACTGGGCGCTGGCGCACACCCCCGCCGACCCCCACAAGGTCGGTATGGCCGGCGTCTCCTACGGCGCCGGGATCAGCCTGCTGGCCGCCGCGTCCGACAAGCGGATCAAGGTGGTCGCGGCACTCAGCGGCTGGGCCGACCTGATCGGCTCGATCTACAGCGGCCGCACCCCGCACCTCCAGGCCGCGGCCACGCTCGGCGGCCTGGGCGCGCTGACCGGGCGGCCCAGCCCCGAACTCCAGCGGATCCTCAAGGACTTCCTCAGCGCCGACATGTCCAAGGAGAAGGACATGATCGCGTGGGGCCGGAAGCGCTCCCCGGCCACCTACGTCGACCGGATCAACGCCAACGGGGCGGCGATCCTGCTCGGCAACGCCTGGGGCGACTCCCTCTTCCCGCCCGACCAGTACGCGGCGTTCTTCGAGAAGCTCAAGGGCCCCAAGCGGCTGGAGTTCCGCCCCGGCGACCACGCCACCGCCGAGGGACTGGGCCTGCTCGGACTGCCCGACGACACCTGGAACGACACCAAGCGCTGGTTCGACCACTACCTCCAGGGCGCGGACAACGGCATCGACCGCGAGTCCCCGGTCCTCCTCAAGTCCCGTTCCACCGGCGCCTACGAGGGCTACAAGAGCTGGCAGGACGTCCCCTCCGCACACCGCCGGATCGCCCTGGGCGGCACCCAGCGCATCCGCACCGGGATCGACTCCGGCGCCGACGGCGGCCTGATCTTCCTCTCCAGCATGCTGGACCAGTTCCTCCGGCTGCCGCCGAT
This sequence comes from Streptomyces sp. CB02959, assembly GCF_002803155.1. GTDB lineage: Bacteria > Actinomycetota > Actinomycetes > Streptomycetales > Streptomycetaceae > Streptomyces. The sequence continues at coordinate 21,650 of NZ_NNBP01000017.1, read as the reverse complement.
GGCCTCCATCCCGCTGCTGCCGCGCTCGGTCGCCGCCGTCTGGCAGTCCGCGCCGTACGAGAGCGGGCAGCGGGTGCGCGGCACCACCCGCCTGCACACCACCGTGACCCCCACCGCCACCAGCGGCACCGCCATCGCCTACCTCTACGACGTCGGCCCGCTCGGCCTGGGCAAACTGGTCACCCACGCGCCGTTCACCTTCCACGGCAAGGCCCCGGGCCGGCCGTTCGGCGTCGACCTGGACCTCTTCGCCACCGCCTACGACGTGCCCGCCGGGCACCGGCTCGCGGTGGTCGTGGACACCGTCGACCCGCTCTACATCGCCCAGAACCCCGCCGGCGCCCACCTGTCGTTCTCCTCCCCGGCACACGACCCGTCGTACGTGTCGGTGCCGGTCCGCGACTGAGCCGTAGGGCGGCGGTGCGGACCTACGACCGCCGCCCTACGGCTCCCGCCCGAAGCGGCGGGCGGGGCAGGCTCGTTACGCTCCCGGCCATGAGACCCCTTCCCCCACCACGCGACGCCGCACAACGCAAACGGGACACTCTCCGGCTGCTGCAGACGGAAGAGGACGCCTGGATCTCGTCCGCCTCCGCCGACGGCACGCCCACCCTGGTGCCGCTGTCGTTCGTCTGGCACCGCGAGCGCCTGGTGATGTCCACCAAGGGCAGCAACCCCACCGCCCGCAACCTCGCCGCCCGCGGGGAGAGCCGGGTGGCGCTGGGGACCACCCGGGACGTGGTGCTCGCCGACTGCACCGTGGAGGTGCTGGCCAACGACGCCCTGCCGCTGGACGCGTCGGACGCGCTGGCCGTCAAGCTCGGCTGGAACCCGCGCGGCCGCGCTCCGTGGGTCTTCCTCCGTTTCACCCCGCACCGGCTGCTGGTCTGGCGCGAGGAGAACGAACTGGCCGGGCGGGAGCTGATGCGGGACGGCGTCTGGCGGGTCTGACGCCCCTCCCGTCCCCGGGAGCGCGCCCGGAACCCGCCGGATCCGCTGAACGGGCCGCCCGGCGGCGCCCGTTCAGCCCCGCGCCCGTTCAGCCCCGCGCCCGGTGGTCCTCCGCTCGGAGCGTCGCCGGCTCCGGGGCGGCCACCTCGCCCGCCTCGACCCTGGGATTGCGCCGCTGCCGCCGGGCGGCCCAGGTGGCCAGCCAGGACAGCAGCATGCACATCCCGATGTAGATCGGTGAGACGATCATGACGACGGGGATGAACGGCAGGTCGTAGTCGAGGTTGGACGCGATGAGCTTGCCCGCGTGCAGGAACTCCTCGTAGGTGATGAGGAAGCCGAGCGAGGTGTCCTTCAGGGCGACCACCAGCTGGGAGATGATCGCCGGCAGCATCGTCCGGACCGCCTGCGGCGCCAGCACGTGCACCATCACCTGGGTCTTGCGCATCCCCAGCGCGTACGCGGCCTCGCCCTGGCCGCGCTCGACGGCGCCGACTCCCGAGCGGAAGACCTCGGCCAGCACCGAGCCGTTGTACAGCGTCAGGCCGCTGACCAGGGCCACCAGTGGTTCCGCGTGCAGCGCGACGTAGATGAAGAAGATCATCACCAGCACCGGCATGGCCCGGAAGAACTCCACCAGCAGGGTGCACACCCACCGCAGGGGCCGGTGCGCGGAGAGCCGCCCGGCCGCCAGCACCCCGCCCAGCAGCAGCGACCCCGCCGCCGCCAGCCCGAACGCCCGCAGGGTGTTGCCCAGTCCGGTGAGCAGCAGCTCCTGGATACCCTGGTAGGTGAAGGCGGTCCACTTCGCCGCGGTGAACTGGTGGGTGCGGAAGAGGAGGGTCAGCGTCCAGCCGGCCAGGGCGAGCAGCACCACCGTCCCGGCGAGCCCGAAGTACCGGTGCCGGCGCCGGGTCCGCGGGCCCGGCAGGTCGTAGAGGACGGTGGTCATCGGGCGACTCCGTAGCGCTTCTCCAGCGCGTTGAAGAGCGCGCTGATGGTCAGGGTCACGAGGAGGTAGCCGACCGCGATCCAGACGAAGGACCAGATGATGCCGTAGCCCATTTCGTTGAGCGGTTTGTAGACGCCGAGGAGTTCGACGACGCTGAACGACCCGGCGATCGCGGAGTTCTTGGCGAGCGCGATCAGCGTCGAGCCGATCGGCGGGATGACCGAGCGGAACGCCTGCGGCAGCACCACCAGGGCGAGCGTCTGTCGGAAGGTCATGCCCAGGCTGCGGGCCGCCTCGCCCTGCCCGGCCGGCACGGTGTTGATACCGGCGCGCACCGCCTCGCAGATGAACGCGGAGGTGTAGCAGCCCAGCGCCAGCACTGCGAAGACGGTGAAGGGCAGCACCAGGCCGAAGCGCGGCAGCCCCAGCAGCACCGCGAAGAACAGCAGCGTCAGCGGGGTGTTGCGCAGCACCGTCACCCAGGCCGTGCCGAAGACCCGCAGCGAGCGGACCGGCGCGACCCGGAAGGCCGCCGTGAGGAAGCCGAGGGCGAGGGCGAGCAGGGCGGCGTAGACGGTCAGTTCCACGGTGCCCAGCAGACCGCGCCCGTAGAGGGAGAGGTTGTCGAGGAGAACGTTCATGGCGCGGCGCTGCTCCAGTTCCTGGTCGTTCCGGGTCGTCCGGGCGTTCCGGCCGCGCGGTCCCGCGCCGCGCGGGTGCTCAACCCGCCGGATAGCGGTCGATCGGGGGCGGTTTCGGCGCCGGCACCCCGGACACGCCGAGCGTGGCCCGGTACGCCTTCTGCCAGGTGCCGTTCCGCTCCGCCGCGGCGAGCGCGTCGTCCACCGCGAACCGCAGCGCGTCGTCGTCGCGCCGCACGCCGATGCCGTACGGCTCCTTGGAGAACGGCGGGCCGACGACCTTCAGCTGGTCGGGCACCTTGGCCGCGTAGCCGAGCAGGATCGCGTCGTCGGTGGTGACCGCGTCGACCTGATAGGTCAGCAGGTTGTCCACACACACCGAATAGGTGTCGTAGGCGACCAGGACGGCCCCGGGGTACTCGGCCGCGATGCGCTGGTACGGGGTGGAGCCGGCGGCCGAGCAGACGCGCTTGCCGGCCAGGTCCTGCGGGCCGTGGATGTCGTGTTCGTCGCTGCGCACCAGGAGGGACTGGCCGGCCAGGTAGTACGGACCGGCGAAACCGACCTGCCGCCTGCGCTTGGCGTTGATGGTGTAGGTGCCGACGTAGAGGTCGATCTGGCCGTTCTGGAGCGCGGTCTCGCGGTTGGCGGAGGCGACGGTGCGGAACGTCACGGCGTGCTCGGGGAAGCCGAGCGCGGCCGCCGTCATCTTGGCGATCTCGATGTCGAAACCGCTGTACGCCCCGCTGGCCGGGTCCCGTTCGCCGAGGAAGGGCTGGTCCTCCTTGACGCCGATGACGAGGCGGCCGCGGCGCTTGGCGGCCGTCCAGGTCGGCGACTCGGGCAGCGAGAAGTTCTTGGCCACCGGATAACTGGGCAGGTCCGCGGCCTTGGGGCCCTTGACGGGTGGGCTGCCGGGCCGGCCGCAGGCCACCGCGGCCAGCGCGAGGAGGGCCGGCAGGAGCACGCCGAACAGGGCCCGGCGGCGACGGGACGGCGGGGTGGGAGGGTGCGGCATCGCGGCGCCCCGTTCAGTGCTTGAGGATCTTGGCGAGGAAGTCCTTGGCGCGCGCACTGCGCGGCGCGGTGAAGAACTCCTCCGGGGTGCGGTCCTCGATGATCCGGCCGTCGGCCATGAACACCACGCGGTGGGCGGCGTAGCGGGCGAAGCCCATCTCGTGGGTGACCACGACCATCGTCATACCGTCCCGGGCGAGCTGCCGCATCACCTCCAGCACCTCGTTGATCATCTCGGGGTCGAGGGCGGAGGTGGGCTCGTCGAAGAGCAGCGCCTTGGGATCCATGGCGAGAGCGCGGGCGATGGCGACGCGCTGCTGCTGACCGCCGGAGAGCTGTGCCGGGTACTTCTCCGCGTGGGCGGCGAGGCCGACCCGGTCGAGGAGTTCGCGGGCCCGCCGTTCCGCGTCCTGTCTCCGCTGCCTGCGGACCTTCACCGGCGCCAGCGCCACGTTGTCCAGCACGGTCCGGTGCGCGAAGAGGTTGAACGACTGGAAGACCATGCCGACGTCGGCGCGCAGCCCGGCCAGCGCCCGGCCCTCCTGGGGCAGCGGCACGCCGTCGATCAGGATCACGCCCGATTCGATGGTCTCCAGGCGGTTGATGGTCCGGCACAGGGTCGACTTGCCGGATCCGGAGGGGCCGATGACCACCACGACCTCGCCGCGGCCGACGGTGAGGTCGATGTCCTGGAGGACGTGCAACGGCCCGTAGTGCTTGTTGACCCCGCGCAGCTCGATCAGCGCGTCATCCGCCATGGACCGGCCCGCCCCTCTCATCCGTACCGCGGAGAGACCGCAACCTACCCGTACGAATGGGGCACTTCGCCGATGACACGCGCGGCGTCGGGCCGATCGGACCGGTGCGTCAGTCCTCGGCGACCTCGGCGTAGACCTGGGAGAGCTCGGGGGCGCCGTCGTCGGCCCAGGCGTGCCCGGCGGCCACCACGTCGATCTCCCGGCCGGACACCAGCCGCACCACCGGCTGGCCGTCCGGCCAGACGTGCCAGACCGCGCCCGGGACCGTGCGCACCACGACGGTGCCGAGGTAGAGCCCGGCGTCGTTGCCGAGCCACGGCAGCACCTCCGGGTCGTCGCGCCACACCGGCTGGAGCTGGTCGAGTTCCTCCAACGACCGTACGGAGTCGTCGAGTTCGACCCCGGCGGTGGCGGCCTGGTCGCGCAGCAGCTCGCATTCGGAGAGCAGCTCGACGACGCTCTGGGGATCCGCGCGCACCGACTCGGCGAGCGGCACCGACCCGGCCGCGTCCGTGCGTCTACGCCACTTGTCCAGGAAAGACAGCTTCATGGTGCGAGGGTCCCACCCGCCCCGGGGCCGCGGCCACAGGCGCGCGGCACGGCGCCGGGGCCCCCGCGGCGCCCCCGCGCGCCTCCCCGGCGCACCGGGCAGCCGGCCGGCGCACGCCCGGCTCACACGTCCAGGTCGACCACCACGGGCGCGTGGTCCGAGGCGCCCTTGCCCTTGCGCTCCTCACGGTCGACATAGGCGTCCGAGACGGCCTTGCCGAACGGTGCGTTGCCGTAGACGAGGTCGATGCGCATGCCGCGGTTCTTGGGGAAGGCGAGCTGGCGGTAGTCCCAGTACGTGTACGGGCGGTCGTACTTCAGCGGGCGGGGCACCACGTCCGACAGGCCGGCCTCGCGCAGGGCGGCCAGGGCGGCGCGCTCGGCGGGGGTGACGTGGGTGAGGCCCTCGAAGGCGGCCGGGTCCCAGACGTCCTCGTCGGTGGGGGCGACGTTGTAGTCGCCGAGGATCGCGAACGGGCGGCCGGCCGCGGCGTCCTCGGCGACCGCCGCCTTCAGTGCCTCGAACCAGGCGAGCTTGTAGGCGTAGTGCGCATGGTCGACCTCGCGGCCGTTGGGAACGTAGACCGACCAGACGCGGGCCGGGCCGCAGGTCGCGGAGACGGCACGGGGCTCCTGCACACCGTCGTACTCCGGGCCGCCGGGCAGTCCCTTGACCACGTCCGTGAGGCCGACCTTGGAGAGCAGCGCGACGCCGTTCCACCGGCCGGTGGCGTTGACCGCGGCTTCGTAGCCCAGCTCGCGGAGCTCGTCGTAGGGGAACTGCTCGTCGGAGCACTTGGTCTCCTGGACGCACAGCACATCCGTGCCGGACTGCTCCAGCCAGGCCAGCAGCCTCGGGAGGCGAGCGGTGATCGAATTGACGTTCCAGGTCGCGATGCGCATGTCCGTAAACCTACAGCGCGGCACCGACAGTCAGCCCACCTCGGTGCGCGCGCCCGGGGCGAGGCGGCCGTGGTCGGTCCGGCCCAGCTTGTCGATCAGGCCGTCGTAGACCGGGCGGGCGTGGTCCGCGAGCAGGCTGTCATGGATGTCGACGGCCCGGCGCGGGGCGACCGCGCGGACGTAGTCGATGATCTCGGCGACCTTGCTCCAGGGCGCGTGGACCGGCAGCAGCAGGGTGTCGACGGTGCGGCCCTCGGGGACGGTCAGCGCGTCGCCGGGGTGGAAGACGGTGCCGTCCAGGAGGAAGCCGACGTTGGTGATGCGCGGGATGTCCGGGTGGATCACCGCGTGCAGCTGCCCGTGCACCTCGACGTCGAAGCCGGCGGCGGTGAAGGCGTCGCCCTCGCCGACGGTGTGCACCCGGCCCGGGAAGGCCGCGGAGATCTGGTCGGCGACGCCGGCCAGGGTCCAGATCTCGGTGGCCGGGTCGGCCTCCATGGCCCGGCGCAGGCGGCCCTCGTCGAAGTGGTCCGGGTGCTCGTGCGTCACCAGGATCGCGTCCGCGCCGACGGCCGCGTCCTCCTCGCTGAACACCCCGGGGTCGATGACCAGCGTCCGCCCGTCCTTCTCGATCCGGACGCAGGCGTGGGTCTTCTTGGTGAGTTCCATGGCGCCATCTTGCCGCGCCGGGACGGCCGCCCGGGCGACCTGTGGACAGCGGTCGGGGCGCGGTGCGGACCCCGCCGTCCTCACGCCTCCGGGGTGGTCTCCTCGTGTATGACCTTCTGGGCCACCGCGAAGGCGGAGTTGGCGGCCGGCACGCCGCAGTAGACCGCGGTGTGGAGCAGGACCTCCTTGATCTCCGCGGGCGTGAGGCCGTTGCGGAGGGCGGCGCGGGTGTGCAGGGCGAGTTCCTCGCGGTGGCCGCGGGCGACCAGCGCGGTGAGGGTGATGATGCTGCGGGTGCGGCGGTCCAGGCCGGGCCGGGTCCAGGTCTCGCCCCAGGCGTAGCGGGTGATGAAGTCGTGGAAGTCGGCGTTGAAGTCGTCGGTGGCGGCCTCCACCCGGTCCACGTGGGCGTCGCCGAGCACCTCGCGGCGGACCTTGATGCCCTGCTCGTACGTGCCGCCGCGGACCTGGGCGGGCTGCGACAGGCCGGATTCGATGGCGGCCGGGGCGTGGGTCGGCATCGGCGGTGCGATCTGCGGCTTCGGGGCGGCCGCGCTGATGGCGGCGGGGCCGGGCTTGTCGTTCCAGGCGGTGCTGAAGTGGCGGATGAGCAGTTCGGAGACGGCCGCGGGCTGCTCGACGGGGGCCAGGTGCGAGGTGTCCGGGATCAGCGCCAGGCTCGCGTCCGGTATGCCGGCGACGAGGGTGCGGGCGTCGGTGGTGGGCGTGACCTGGTCCTCGGCACCGACGACGACGAGGGTGGGCACGCCGACCCGGCCCAGGGAGGACCGCACGTCGTAGGCGGCCAGTGCCTCGCAGGCCGCGATGTAGCAGCCGGGGTCGGTGGTCCGCACCATCTGGACGGCCCATTCGACGATGGCTTTCTGGGCGCCGGCGAAGCCCGGGGTGAACCAGTGCTCGGGCGCGGTGCGGGCGATCGGGTCGAGTCCGTTGGTGCGGATCACCACCCCGCGCTGACGCCAGGCGTCGGCGGTGCCGTAGCGCGGCGAGGAGGACACCAGCGCGAGGGAGGTGACGCGGTGCGGGCGGGTGAGGGCGATCTGGGTGCCGACTGCGCTGCCGATGTCGCAGCCGGCGTAGCCGAACCGCTCCACGCCCAGGGCGTCGAGGGTGGTGACGAGCCGGTCGGCGAGTTCGGCGATGGAGCTCACCGCGTGGGCGGGTGATCCGCCGTGGCCGGGCAGGTCGAACCGGATGACGCGCCACTGGCGGGTCAGGTCGGGGATCTGCCGGTCCCACATGTGCCAGGTCGTCCCGAGGGCGGCCCCCAGGACGAGGACGGGGGCGCCATCGGGACCGTCGATCCGGTGCTGCAGGGTCTTCTCGCTCACCCGACCACGCTAACCGACACCGTGACGCGGTCCTGACACCCGGGTCAGGAAGCGGTGGTCACAGATCAGAACTGCACGGTCGAAACGGTGTAAACGACCGGGTGCCCGGGTTCGTCCTCGCTGACCACGATCCGCTGGGAGGGCTGCGGCGCCGGCCGGTCGACCGCGACGCCCTGCCAGGGCCAGTCGGCCTGGAAGTCCCAGCCGACCTTGGCCGCCTGGTCCGGCGGGATGGTGATCGCGCCCTTCTTGAGGGCGGCGGTGCTGGTGCCGACGGCCGCGAGGTACTGCGCGAGGCCCCAGTCGTTGGTCCGGAACTGCACGAACAGCGAACTGGTCTGCCAGGAGTTGGTCTCGTAGTAGTAGACCGGGGTGGAGCCGATCGGCACCGGGACGTTGTAGATCCGCTGCTGCAGCTTGGAGGGGAAGGCGTTGGTCAGGCCGGTGGCGGCGGCCTCGGACTCCTTGTCCGACCCGCTGTCCCGGCTCTGCTCGGCGGAGATGACGAAGTAGCCGGCCGGGATCGTGATCAGCAGGAAGATGACCAGCGCCAGCAGGAAGGGCCGGCGGGTCCGGGCGCCGGGGTGGTGGTCGTCGTGCATGGCTGGGGAGTCCGGTTCGGTCATCGGCGGCCCGACCGTTCGTAGCGCTCGTAGCGCTCCGCGCGACGGCGGTTGGCGCGCCGGAAGCGGCGGGCCACCAGCCGGGCCAGGTCGGCGGCGCCGACCATCCCGGCCTCGGGGCCCAGCTGGGCCTTGGCGATGGTGGCCTCGGGGCGGTAGCCGCGGCCGGTGAGGTGGCGCCGGAAGGCGTCCCGGGCCGGGCCGATCAGCAGGTCGTCGGCGGCGCTGACGCCGCCGCCGATGACGAAGCAGGACGGGTCGAGGGCGGCGGCGAGGTTGGCGATGCCGACGCCGAGCCACTGCCCGATGTCCTGGAGGAGTTCGACGCACATCGCGTCGCCCTCCCGGGCCAGCTCGGTGATCAGCGGGCCGGTGATGTCGCCGACCCGCCCGCCGACCCGCTCGATGATGTTGTACGCGACCGGGGAGTCGGCGGCGGCCAGCTCCCGGGCCTCGCGGACCAGGGCGTTGCCGGAGCTGTACTGCTCCCAGCAGCCGCGGTTGCCGCACGGGCAGCGGTGGCCTCCGGGGACCACCTGCATGTGGCCGAATTCGCCGGCCACTCCGTACTTGCCGCGCTTGACGGCGCCGTCCTCCAGGATGGCGCCGCCGATGCCGGTACCGAGCGTGATCATGACGAGGTGGTCCTCGCCGCGGCCGGCACCGAAGCGCCACTCCGCCCAGGCGGCGGTGTTGGCGTCGTTGTCGACCATGACCGGGACCGCCAGCCGGTCGGCGAGGCGGTCCCGCAGCGGCTCGTTGCGCCAGTTCAGGTGCGGGGCGAAGAGCACCCGGGAGCGGTCGGCGTCCACCCAGCCGGCCGCGCCGATGCCGACCGCGTGCACGTCGTGCCGGTCGGAGAGGTCCAGCACCAGTTCGGTGATGGTGTCCTCGACGACCTTGGGGCTCTTGGACTTGTCCGGCGTCTCGGTGCGGACCTTCTCCAGGATGGTGCCGTCGGCGTCGACCACGCCCGCCATCACCTTGGTGCCGCCGATGTCGATGCCGACGGTGGGCACCCGGGGGGCGGTCAGGTGGGAGCGGCGCTCTCTGGCGCCGACGGTGCGGAGGACGGTGGCGCGGGCGCTCCCGCGGTGCGCCCGGTCCCGGTACATGCTCATCGGATCACCCCTCGGACCTCGTCGCCGGTGGGGTGGCCGGGACAGCCGGGGCGGCTGCCGTTACGGTCTCGGCGGCTGCGTGCGCGCAAGAGTCGTCTCGTCCCTGCGGGTGTCGGGGAGGCCGGGGCCTCGCTGGATGGTCCGCTGCGATTGTGCATCACCCGCGCCGTCCGGCGCACCGCGATGCCGGGCGCCGCACCCCGCCGCGGCCGGGGGCCGGTGCGGGGCGCGGCGCGGGTTCACTCGGGCCGGTGACCGCCGGGGAACTCCGTCGGGCCGGTGCGGGCCAGTTCGTGGCTGAGTTGTTCCAGCTCGCTGCCGCCTGCCATTTGGCGGGTCAGCTCCTCCAGGGCGATCTCCGACTTGAGGTGGCTGCCGGCCATCGTGCCGCGCTTGAGCAGTACGAAGCGGTCGCCGACGAGGTAGGCGTGGTGCGGGTTGTGGGTGATCAACACCACGCCGAGCCCGGCGTCCCGGGCGGCCGCGACGTATTTGAGCACCACCCCGGACTGCTTGACGCCGAGTGCCGCGGTCGGCTCGTCCAGGACGAGGACCTTGGCGCCGAAGTAGACGGCGCGGGCGATGGCGACGCACTGCCGTTCGCCGCCGGAGAGGGTGCCGATGGGCTGGTCGACGTCGCGCAGGTCGATGCCCATCCGCAGCAGCTCGGCGCGGGTGGTCTCGCGCATGGTGCGCACGTCGAGCCGCCGGAACGGGCCGACGCCGGTGGTCGGCTCCGAGCCGAGGAAGAAGTTCCGCCACACCGGCATCAGGGGCACCACGGCCAGGTCCTGGTAGACGGTGGCGATACCGCGGTCCAGGGCCTCGCGCGGGGAGCCGAGCCGGGTCTCCTCGCCCTCGATGGCGAAGGTGCCGGCGTCGTGCCGGTGCAGCCCCGCGATGATCTTGATGAGGGTGGACTTGCCGGCGCCGTTGTCGCCGAGGACGCAGGTGATCTCGCCCGCGTGCACCTCCAGCGACACGCCCGTCAGCGCTTTGACGCTGCCGTAGAACTTGCTGACGTCGTCGAGTTCGACCAGTGCCGTCATGACTTGTCCTCCGCCCGTTTGCGGACCCAGGCGTTCAGGAGTGTGGCGAGCAGCAGCATCGCGCCGAGGAAGAACTTGTACCAGTCCGGGTTCCACTGCGCGTAGACGATGCCCTTGCTGGCCATGCCGAAGATGAACGCGCCGACCGCGGCGCCGATCGCCGAGCCGAAGCCGCCGGTCATCAGGCAGCCGCCGACCGCCGCCGCGATGATGTACAGGAACTCGTTGCCGACGCCGTCGCCGGACTGGATCGCGTCGAACGAGAACAGCAGGTGCTGGCCCGAGATCCAGGCGGCGAACGCGACGCCCATGTAGAGGCCGATCTTGGTGCGGGTGACCGGGACGCCGACCGCCCGGGCGGCGTCCGCGTTGCCGCCCACCGCGAAGATCCAGTTGCCGGCCCGGGTCCGCAGCAGGATCCAGGTGGCGAGCGCGACCAGCACCAGCCACCACACGATGGTGATCTGGATGTCGACGCCCCCGAGGGTCAGATGCGAGGCGAAGACCGCGCGGGCGGAGTCGAAGCCCTCCATGTCGGCGATGGACTTGGTCGAGACGGTGCCGCTGATCAGCTTGGTGAAGCCCAGGTTGAGGCCGGTCAGCATGAAGAAGGTGCCCAGGGTGATCACGAAACTGGGCAGCTTCGTGCGGGTCAGCAGCACCCCGTTGAGGACCCCGATGGCGAGCGTGACCAGCAGCGACACCCCGACGCCGACCCAGGTGTTGGCGGTCATCTGGTAGCTGAACATCGACGAGATCAGTGCCGAGCTGACCACCATCACGCCGGCCGACAGGTCGAACTCCCCGCCGATCATCAGCAGCGCCACGGGTACGGCCATGATGCCGATCGTCGAGGACGCGTACAGGACCGTGGAGAGGCTGGCGGGCCGCAGGAACGGTTCGGCGATCACCGAGAAGAAGACGAAGACCGCGATGGCGCCGACCACCGAGCCCAGCTCGGGGCGGCTCATCAGCCGGCGGGCCAGGGAGCGGTGCAGCAGCCGCTCGTCGCCCGCGTCCCCGGCTGGCGCGGGGTGCCGGGTCGGTGCGTCGGCGGTGCTCATCGGGTCCCCCGCTGCGTGTACTGCTGGAGCGCCGCGGCGTCCTGCTTGGTGATCACCTGGGGTCCGGTGAGCACCGGCTTGCCGCCGCCGAGGACGTCGGCGTTGTACTTGTACAGCCACAGCAGGTCGACCGCCTGGTAGCCCTGGAGGTAGGGCTGCTGGTCGACCGCGAAGCCCAGCGAGCCGTCCTTCAGACCGCTCGCGACCTGCGCGTTGAGGTCGAAGGTGTCGATCTCGGCCTTGCTGCCGGCCTGCTCCTTGGCCTTGACGGCGGTGGCGGCGAACGGCGCGCCGAGGGTGACCACGGCGTCGATGGACGGGTCGGCCTGGAGCTTGGACTCGATGGACGCCTGCACGTCGGGCATGTTGGTGCCGTCCACGTACAGCTTCTCCAGGTCGCCCTTGAAGGTCTTGGCGGCCCCGTCGCAGCGCTGCTCGTGGCCGACGTTGCCCTGCTCGTGCAGGACGCAGAGGGCCTTCTGCTTCCCGCGCTTGGTCAGCTCCTCGCCGACCGCCTCGCCGGCCACCGTCTCGTCCTGGCCGATGTGGGTGAGCGCGCCGAACGCCTTGGACTCCTCCGCGCCGGAGTTCACCGTGATCACCGGGATGCCGGCCTTCTCGGCCTTGAGGACGACGTCCTTCATCGCGTCCGGCTTGGCCAGCGAGACGATCAGCCCGTCGACCTTCTGGTCGATGTAGGACTGCACCAGCTCGCTCTGCCGCTGGGCCTCCTTGTCGTGCGCGTAGACGAAGTTGATGTTGTCCTTGTCGGCGGCCTGCTGGGCGCCCTTCTGCACGATGTCCCAGAACGTGTCGCCGTCTCCCGAGTGGGTGACCATCGCGAAGGTCCACCGGGGGGTGTGCACGACGGACTTGCCGCCGGCCACCTGCGCGGCGCGCTCCTCCTCGGCACGCTTGCCTCCGGTGCTGCTGCACCCCGCCAGGGAGACGCCGAGCACCGCTGCCAGAACGGCGCCAACGACGCGTCCTCTTCTTCGAACCCTTGCCACGAGGACTTGCCTTTCCCGCTCTTGTCGCTGTCCCGGCTGTGTCTGCTGTCGCCGCGGTGCCGGCCGGCGGCCGGGCCGGGCAACCGACCAAGTATCCGTTACCGGCGTTCTGTACCGGTTCATGGGGTCCCGGCCCCGGTCGATCCGGACCGGGTGGTAGGGGTTCGCAGGGTTCCCGACCGGCCGTTCGCGGGCCGGGCCGTGCTGGCGCAGATCATGGTGGGCCGCCTTCGCTTCCCGCCGCCGGATTGCGGCTGGAGGAGTTCTAGCGGCGCGCGCCGAGCCGCGTCAATGGTTTGTCAGAACATTCTGACGAAAGCGAGAGACGCGGTCCGGACCCGCCGTTCACCGTACGGCGCCCTGCCTCACGGCCGGACCAGCAGCTGGAACTCGAAGGCGTACCGGGACGCCCGGTAGACATGCGAGCCGAACTCCACCGCGCGGCCGGTGTCGTCGAAGGTGGTGCGCTCCATCGTGAGCAGCGGCGCGCCTTCGGACTCGTCGAGCCGTCCGGCCTCCTCGGCGGTCGCCGCGCGGGCGCCGACCGCCTGGCGGGCGCTGTGCAGGGTGATCCCGGCCGCCCGCATCAGCCGGTAGAGGCCGGTCTGCTCCAGGTCGGCGGTCTCCAGCTTCAGCAACCCGGCGGGGAGGTGGTTGCGCAGGTGGGCGACCGGCTCGCCGTGGGTCAGCCGCAGCCGCTCGACCAGGACGACCTCCGCTCCCTCGGCGATCCCCAGCGCGGCGGCGACCTCGGCGTCCGCCGCGGTGGTGGTGTTCAGCAGGACGCGGGTGGCCGGCTTCTGTCCGGCCGCCTCCAGGTCGTCGTAGAGGCTGCTGAGCTCCAGCGGGCGCTTGACCTGGCTGTGGACGACCTGGGTGCCGATGCCGCGGCGGCGGACCAGCAGCCCCTTGTCGACCAGCGACTGGATGGCCTGGCGCACCGTGGGCCGGGACAGGCCGAGCCGGCCGGCCAGTTCGATCTCGTTGCCGAGCAGGCTGCCGGGGGCCAGCAGGCCGTTCTCGATCGCGGCCTCCAGCTGCTGCGACAGCTGGAAATACAGCGGGACCGGACTGTTCCGGTCCACGCTGAACTGGACGGCCTCGGCGCCCGCGGCTTCTGTATCGCGTTTCCCCACGCTCGCGAGCGTAACCGCCCGCGCAGAGGACGGGAAGCCGGGAGGTCACATTGTCCGGACAAGGACGGTCGGAGTGTCCGGAAGGGCCGGAAATCCCCGCCGAGGCCGGTGCCGCAAGGGCCGCTGAGGCCACTGCCGCAGGGGTCGCCGAGCTACCAGGGCAGCGGGCGCCCGTCGCGGAAGAAACCGCCGGTGGGGCCGTCGTCCGGCAGCGTCGCCGCGTACAGGACGCTCGCCGCGCCCGCCGCGACCGGACGGCCGCCCGGCCCGCCCATGTCGGTGGCCACCCAGCCCGGGCAGACCGCGTTGACCAGGACGCCGTCCGCGCGCAGCTCGGCCGCGAGCATCCTGGTCAGCGCGTTGAGCGCGGCCTTGGAGGCGGAGTACGCGGGGGTGCCGCCGCCCATGTTCGTCAGGGACGCGGCCTCGCTGGAGACGTTGACCAGCCGGGGGTGCGCGGAGGCGCGCAGCAGCGGCGCGAACGCGAGGGCCATCCGCCACGGCCCGTACAGGTTGGTTTCGGCCGCCTCCCGCACCACCGCCAGATCGGCGGTGACGGCCCGCTGCCAGGTGTCGTAGCCGATCGCCGCGTTGTTGACCAGGACGTCCAGCCGGCCGAACTCCTCGGTGACCCGGGCCGCGGCGCGGGCGACGCTGCGCTCGTCGGTGACGTCCAGGGGGAGCGGGCGGACATCGGCGGTGCCGGCCCCGGCGCGCAGCTCCTCGGCGACCCGCCGGGCGGCTTCCGGGTCGCGCCCGGTGAGCAGCACGGTGTGGCCGCGGCCGGCCAGCAGGCGGCCCACCTCGCGGCCGATGCCCCGGGTGGCGCCGGTGACGAGGGAGACGGGGGAGACGGGAGAAACGGAGGAGATGGCGGCGGAGGGTTCGGTGGGGGTGGCGGCGGAAGGCGGCACGGGGCCTCCTGACGGCGGTCGCGGGCGAGGGAGCGTGGGCGGTGGCGGTGCGGACATACCTGGCCGGTCAGCGGCAGCCGGTCACCGTCGCCGGTCACCGTCCGCCCGGACGGCCGCCGGTGCCTGCGGCGCGTCCGCGGCCGCCCGGCCCGCCGCGCCCTTCGCCAGCGCACGGATCCCGGTGACCAGCAGCAGCGTGCCCAGCAGCGGACCGACCGCGGCGATCCCCACCGTCACCGAGATGCCGAGGTGGCCGGAGAGCACCCCGAACGACAGCGGCCCGACCGCGGCGCCCGCGAACAGCCCGCCCTGCATCGCCGCCCCGGCCCGGGCGCTCTCCCCCGGCAGCAGCCGCATGGTGGCGGCGAGCAGCAGCCCGGTCCAGCCCCAGCCGCCGGCCACCGCGAGCACCGCCCCGGCCACGAACGCCGCCGGGGTGCCCACGACGATCACTCCGAGCCCGACGGCACCGGTGAGCATCATCCCGGCCACGGTCCACGGGATCCGGTGCGGCGCCCGGTCCGCCAGCCCGCCCGAGGCGAGGCGCACCACGATGCCGAGCACGCTGGCCAGCATCTGGAGCGTCCCGGCGGTGGCGGCGGAGAACCCGGAGGCAGCGCCGATCTGGATGAAGTACGCCGCGCCGACGTTGTTGCCGATGGTCGCCAGGGCCGCGGCGGCGCTCCAGGCGACGACGATCCGGCCGACGGTGCGCGGCGCGGGGGCCGCGACCGCCGGGGATCCCGCGGCGACCTCCGGACGCCCCGCCTCCGCCGCGGCCGGGCCGGACCTCGCCGGGCGGGCCAGCGCCGCCGCGATCAGCGTCAGCAGGGCCAGTCCGGCCGCGGTCCACAGCGCGGGCCGCCACCCGTACGGCGCGCCGACCAGCGTCACCAGCAGCCCCGGCAGGAACGGTCCGGCGCCGAGGGACGCGCCGAAGAGTCCGCCCGCGAAGGAGTGCCGCCCGGGCGCGATGTCGGCGGCGATCACCCGGGCCGCGACCGGCTGGGTGAAGGCGTTGCCGAGCCCGGCGAGGGCGAGCAGCAGGCAGAGCTGCCACTCCTGCCCGGCCACCGCCAGCCCGGCGAGGACCGCGGCCGTCAGCAGGGCGACGGTCGCGAGCACGGCCCGGACGGGCAGCCGCGGCACGATCCGGCGGGCCGCCGGGGCGCCCGCCGCGGTGCAGGCGAAGAAGCAGGTGACGGCGGCGCCGAAGGCGGTACCGGACAGGTGCGGCGCGCCCGGCACCGGCGCCGCGAGGGCGGGCACCATCAGCCCCGGGGTGACGGCCCCGACGGTCACCACGACGGTGGCGACCAGGCGTCCCCAGTGGCTGCGGCGGGCGGGCGCCGCGGCCGACGGCGGCGGTCCGGGCACCGCGGATTTCTTCAACGGGAGCGGGGCGGAGGGGAGTTCGCGCTGAGGGGAGTGGTCCATGTGGCGATCCTGTATCCGGGCTCCGTTCCCCGTCCAAGTCCTTTTCTGATAGCCAAGGGTTATGGACGCCCACATCCGCGATCTGCGCTACTTCCTCGCCACCGCCGAGGAGTTGCACTTCACCCGGGCCGCCGAGCGGCTCTTCGTCTCGCAGCCGGCCCTGAGCAAGCAGATCCGCCAGCTGGAGGAGGGCCTGCGGGTCCGGCTCTTCCACCGCGACCGGCGCACGGTGACGCTGACCGCGGCCGGTGCCGCGCTGCTGCCCACGGCGCGGGAGCTCGTCGGCCTCTGGGACGAGGCCCAGCGGGCGGTGAGCGACGCGGCCGCCGCCGAGGCCGCCGAACTGACCCTGGGCGTCTCCACCAGCGTGGGCCGCGGCCTCCTCCCCGCCATCCGGGCGCGGTTCGCCGAACGCCGCCCCAACTGGCGTATCCGGGTACGGCAGATCGCCTGGGAGGACGCCACCGCCGGGCTCGCGGACGGCACCGCCGACCTGGCGCTGCTGTGGCTGCCGTTCCCGGACCAGGAGGCGTTCGCCGTCGAGGTGGTGGCCACCGAGCCGCGCTGGGTGGCGCTGCCGGCCGGGCACCGGCTCGCGGACACCGCCGAGATACCGTTCGCCGCGCTGCTGGACGAGCCGTTCCTCGCGCTTCCGGAGAGTGCGGGCGCCCTGCGGGACCACTGGCTCGCGGTGTCCGAGCGGAACGGCCGGCCGGTGCGGATCGGGGCCGTGGTGGCCGGTGCGGACGAGACGTTCGAGGCGGTGGAGGAGGGGCTGGGCGTGGTGCTGCTGGCCGCCGGGAACGCGGCGATCTACCAGCGCCCCGGTGTGGTCGCCCGGCCGGTCGGCGGCCTGAGCCCCAGTCGGCTGGCGCTGGCCTGGCGCGCGGACGACCACCGGACGGTGCTGCGCGATGTCGTCGAAGCGGTCCGCGGGGCCCGGTCGGCCGCGTAGCATCCCCTCAACCGGCGCGCCCCACCCCGCCACCGGTCCGTCGTACCCGGCCCGCCGAGGAGGCCCCCGTGTCCGTGCGCCGCGTCGTCCCCGACCTCCATCTCGCCCCGGAAGGCGCCCCGGAGGCGCTGGCCGGCCACCGCGCCTTCTACGGCCTGCTCGGCTTCGAGGAGGTCATGAACCACGGCTGGGTGATGACGCTGGCCTCCCCCGCCAACCCCACCGCTCAGCTCACCTTCCTGACGCACGACGCGACCGCGCCGGTCGCCCCGGACCTGAGCATCGAGGTCGAGGACGTGGACGCCGCCTACGAGGCGGTCCGGGCCTCCGGCGCGCGGATCGTGCACCCGCTCCAGGACGAGGAGTGGGGCGTCCGCCGCTTCTTCGCCGAGGACCCGGACGGGCGGGTGGTCAACGTCCTGGGGCACGGCCGCCCGGCGGCCGACTGACCCCGCCCGCCGGCCCGGCGGGCTACTTCATCCAGGCGTCCTCGTACTTCCGGTACGTCCCGTCGTGGGTGGCGAGGTGGACCCACTGGTCGACGTACGCCCTGAACTGCTCGTCGCCGCGGGGCAGTGCGTACGCCTTCTCGGAGAAGGTGAACGGCCGGTCCGGGTGGACCGCGCACAGTTCGGGGTGGATCTTGGCCTGGTAGCGGGTCTCGCTGGCGTCGGTCATCATCACGTCCGCGCGGCCGGCGATGATCTCGTCGAAGATCGTGGTGTTGTCCGGGTGGACGGTGAGGGTGGCCCGCTTGATGTGGGCGCGGGCGAACTGCTCGTTGGTGCCGCCGGGGTTGACCACGACGCGGACGCCGGGCCGGTCGATCTGCTCCAGCGTCCCGTATGCGCCCTGGTCCGCGCAGCGGGCGATGGGGGTCTTGCCGTCGGTGCGGGTCGGCTCGCTGAAGGCGACCGAGCGGGCGCGGGCCAGGGTGACCGAGACGCCGCCCATGGCGATGTCGCACCGGCCGGCCGTCAGGTCGCCGACCAGCCCGGCCCAGGTCGTCGGGACGTAACGGGGCGTGGCGTCCAGGCTCTTGGCGAGGTCCCGGGCCATGTCGATGTCCACGCCGCGGTAGCCGCCGGTCGCGGGGTCGCGGTAGCTGAACGGGCGGTAGTCACCGGTGGTGCAGACCCGCAGCACCCCGCGGCGCGGGACCTCGTCCAGGAGCGTGGCCGGCCGCCGGTCCCGCTGGGCGGCGGCCGAGGCGGTGGCGCCGGCGGCCGGGGCGGAGGCGTACGAGGCCGCCGGGGCCGCGGCGGTGACGGCGAGCAGGCAGGCGAGGGCGGGGAGGATCGCGGCGCGCTTCATCGTGGGCTGACTCCTGATCAGGTGGCCGAAGCGCTCAGGGTGGCAGAGCCCGGCCGCCGGGTGAACCCCCCGACCGGCCTGTGGGACGGCCCCGGAACGCGCCCGCCGCGCTGTCCCGTCGGGCCCCGTGACGCCCCGTCAGGCCCCGTACGGGTCCGTCGCCCCGCCCTCGCCCGCATGCTCGGGCACCGCGTCGGCGAGCCGGGCCAGGAGGTCCGCGGCGCGCTTGGCCACCGTCTCGCGGTCCCCCTCCGACAGGGCCGAGCCCATGCCCACCGCGACGGCGCCGGCGGCGATCCACTCCGGTGCGGTCTCGGTCGTCACCCCGCCCACCGGCACCAACGGCGCCTGCGGCAGGGCGGCGCGGACATCGCTGATCCAGGACGGGTGGTGGCCGGCGGCCGGGAACAGCTTGAGGGCGTCCGCGCCCAGCTCCAGGCCGCGCACGATCTCGGTGGGTGTCGAGACCCCGGCGAAGACCGGAACGCCGTAGCGGTGGCCGGTGCGGATCACGGCGGCGTCCAGGCTCGGGGCGACCAGGAAGCGGGCGCCGGCGTCCACCGCCATCCGGGCCGACGCGGCGTCGAGGACCGTGCCGGCGCCGATGACCGCGTCGTCGCCCAGCTCGCGGGTGAGGGTGGTGACCGCCTCCAGCGCGAAGGGCGTGGTGAGGGATATCTCCAGGCTCGTGATGCCGGCCGACAGCAGGGTGTCGGCGGTGGCGCTCGCCTCGTCGTAGGTCTTACTGCGGACGATGGCGAAAACGCGCTGCGCCAGTGCGGCCCGGGTGATCTCCCAGCGATACACGGCAGTTCGCCGTCCTTCCTTCTTCTCCGACGCCCCCGCCGCGGTGACGCGGCGCACGACTGACCCAGCACTTCCGGGGCGTGCCGCGCCGGCTGACCGCTGATGGCCCCTTTGCCGCCGATGCCCGCCCGTTCCTCGTTTCTGCCGAAACGCTACCGGCAACCACTGACAATCCTCTCTCGGGGTGCGCCCCTGTGCGCCCCTTCTGCCGAGAATGGGCGGAGGAGAGAGGGAAGTGGCAGGTGGGATCGGGGTGTCCGGGGGAGCACGACGGCGGCCGGGGTGCGTGGGCACCCCGGCCGCCGTGTGAGCCGCTCGTGCGGTTCCGTCGTCGGTCGGCCTCAGCAGCCGAAGTCGACGAGGTTGAAGGTCGCGTAGTGGTCGGCGGTGTAGTAGTCCTCCTGCTGCTTCTCACCGGCGACGATGCGGCGGGCGCCGCGGTCCGGCGAGCCGGGCGTGACCACGGTGTACTCGTGGTAGTAGCCCTTGCTCTGGGAGGGGAGGACGCCCTCGCGGTTGTCGAAGACCGTGCCGTCCTTCGGGTACGGGAAGGGGCCGCCCTTGTCGATCAGGTCGAGGGTGTCGTGCGCCTGGGACGGCAGCTTGGAATAGCAGACGCTGCCGACCGACTTGATGTGAACGGTCGCGGTGTGGACCGCGGCCGGGTGTGCCGTGGCGGCGGGCGTCGCGGCGACCGCCGTACCACCGAGGAGAAGGGCCGATACGAGGGCGCCGGCAGCGCCGATCCTGGTCATCCGTGGGGGGATTCTCATGTGCACCAGCATGACGCGCGTAGACATGGCCCTGTCAATCCCAAGAAGGCGATGTTTCCCGGGAGTTCACACGGACACCGCAGTGTCACCCCAAGTCGTCCCGAATGTTCCGCCGCCACCACGCCCGCGCCATCGACCGCCCCCGACCCGCGTCACCGACCACCACACAGGAGAAACCCCCATGCGCGTCAAAGACTTCGACCACCTCGTCCTCAAAGTGCGCGACATCGAGCGCTCCCTGGACTTCTACTGCGGGCCGCTCGGCCTGGAGCCGGTCCGGGTGGACGCCTGGCGGGCCGGCGAGGCCCCGTTCCCCTCGGTGCGGGTGACCCCGACCACGATCATCGACCTGATCACCGGAGACCGCCCCGGCACCAACGTGGACCACATCTGCCTGGTCGTCGATCCGCTGGACTGGCCGGAGGTCGTCGACTCCGGCGTCTTCACCGTGCTGGAGGGCCCGGTCGGCCGGTACGGCGCCCGCGGCGACGCGCAGTCGATCTACGTCGCCGACCCGGACGGCAACACCGTCGAGCTGCGCTGGTACCCCCAGGACGTCGCCCGGTAGCGCACGCGGGGCTTTTGCCTCAGAGGCAAACTTTTTGCCTCTGAGGTGAAGGCTGGCTATACCGGAAGCATGACCGAGCTCCCCGATCCGCCCTCCGACGCCGCCCCGGAGGAGCTGTCCACCGTCGCACCGCGCCTCCGTGAGCTGCGGCGACGCAGCGCACTGACGCTGGAGACCGCGGCCCGGCGGGTGGGCCTGTCGCCCGCGCACCTCTCGCGGCTGGAGACCGGTCAGCGGCAACCGTCGCTGCCGATGCTGCTGGCCCTGGCCCGGACGTACGGAACCACGGTATCCGACCTGCTCGGCGAGACCGCCGCGGAGCGGGACCCGATCGTGCGGGCCGGCCGCGCCGAGCCCTCGGAGGCCGGCGGCTGGACGTACTGGACCGTCGGTGGCGCCGGTCGCGCCATGCAGGCCCTGCGGGTGCACGTGCCGCAGCGGGCGCAGGGGGACCTGGTGCGGGTGCACCCCGGCGAGGAGTGGCTCTACGTCCTCACCGGACGGCTGCGGCTCACCCTCGGCGAGGCGGTGCACGTACTGGAGCCCGGGGACGCCGCGCACTTCGACTCGCTCACCCCGCACCGGCTGGCCGCCGCCTCGCGCGGCGGGACGGAGCTGCTGTTCGTGCACACGCTGCTCCAGAGCGGCGCCGCCGAGCTGTGCCTGGGTGACCGCGCCCCGCACCGCCGCGGCGGCTGAGCCGCGCCGTCCGCCAGCCGTCGTCCACCGCCACCGTTCCGGAAGGGAAGGACCGTCCGCCATGCCCGACCACACCACTCCCGCCCCCGCCACGCCCCCGGCCGCAGAGGGCGCACCCGACGCCCCGACCTCCCGCCGCTACGTCGAGAACAAGCCACCGCGCGGCCTGTACGTGCGGGTCTTCATCTACGTCGTCGCCACCCATGCCCTGCTGGCCTTCATGAGCGTGCTGGTGCTCGTCGCCAAGTCGCGGCCCTAGAAGGCTCATGAAGATCTTGGGGTTCTGGCCCCGCCGCGTGAGCGGCGGGGCCAGACTTGTTTCGTGGTGATGGGGGAATGGGTCGGGGAGACGGTCGGGCCGGATGTGTGGGAGACGTGTCGGGAGTTG
>NZ_NNBP01000016.1 GCF_002803155.1 Streptomyces sp. CB02959 | reverse complement strand
AAGGAACGGACGCTTCCTTTGGATTCCCTCTCGGGTTTCCGCCGGGCGCTTCCCTTCGGTGTTTCACACTCTATCAGTGCTTTTCCGGCTTTCGAGCCACTGCTTTTCTGCAAGCATGCAGAAGCGCATGATTCGAGAATCTGGATCATGACCCTGAAGGAGTGCCGCCCACTCAGTCGGTCGCGTCGAAGCGCTTCCTGTCTGTCCGGGGCAGATCTCAGACAGTACAGGGGCCCGGTGGGCGAGGCAAATCGATTCCGCAGCTGGGCGGGGCGCAACTGGGCTCTGTCATGCGGAACCGTCAGTTCTTATGACTTACGCTTCTCAACGGTGCGCCGTCCAGGACAGGTAGTGACGGCGACCTGATGAATCTTCACCCCTGGGAGGTTTCCCATGACCACCGTGACGTCCCCTCTTGCAGGACGCGCTATCGGGCTCGCGGCAGTGCCGGACCCGGTCTTCTCCGGAGCGATGGTGGGGCCCGGTACCGCCATCGACCCGATCCGTGAACCGTCGGCGGCGGTTTCGCCCGTGGACGGCGTCATCGTCTCCCTGCACCCGCACGCGTTCGTCGTTGTGGATGCCGAGGGACACGGCGTACTGACGCACCTCGGCATCGACACCGTGCAGCTCAACGGCGAGGGCTTCGAGCTGCTGGTGAACAAGGGCGACACCGTGACCCGCGGGCAGGCCGTCGTGCGTTGGGACCCGGCCGCGGTCGAGGAGGCCGGCAAGTCACCGGTGTGCCCGGTCGTCGCGCTGGAGGCCACCGCGGACTCGCTCGGCGAGGTGCGCGAGGACGGCGCCATCAAGGCCGGCGACGAGCTCTTCTCCTGGCAGTAGCAGCCGGACGCCGTCGGGAGACGGCAGGTACGACATCCACTGCGGCGGCCGAGTCGCCGCGACAACCGGAGACGGGTGACATGGAGACAACGCTGCGGGGCGTCGGGGTGAGCCACGGCGTGGCCATCGGCGAGGTGCGGCACATGGGGACGGCGGTGCTGGAGCCGCCGGCCAAGCAGATTCCGACGGAGGAGGCGGAGCGCGAACAGGGGCGCGCACGCCAGGCCGTGGAAGCTGTGGCTGCCGACCTGATCGCGCGGGGCAACCTGGCGGGCGGCGAGGCACAGCACGTGCTGGAGGCCCAGGCCATGATGGCCCAGGACCCCGAGCTGATGGCCGATGTCGAGCGGCGGATCGCCGTGGGCAGCACTGCCGAGCGCGCGGTGTACGACGCGTTCGCGGCCTACCGGGCGCTGCTGGCCGGGGCGGGTGAGTATCTGGCGGGCCGGGTGGCCGACCTTGACGACGTGCGGAACCGGATTGTGGCGCGGCTGCTGGGCGTGCCGATGCCGGGCGTGCCGGACAGCGACGAGCCGTATGTGCTGATCGCGCGGGATCTGGCGCCGGCCGACACGGCGCTGCTGGACCCGACGCTGGTGCTCGGATTCGTGACCGAGGAGGGCGGGCCGACCAGCCACAGCGCGATCCTGGCGCGGGCGCTGGGGGTGCCGGCCGTGGTGGCGCTGCCGGGCGCGGGTGAGCTCGTCGAGGGCACCGTGATCGCCGTGGACGGCAGCACGGGTGAGGTCTTCGTCAACCCGAGTGCGGAGAAGCGGGCCGAGCTGACGGAGGCTGCCGAGGCACGGAAGGCGGCGCTGGCGGCGTCGTCCGGTCCGGGTGCCACGTCGGACGGGCACAAGGTGCCGCTGCTGGCGAACGTCGGTGGGCCGGCGGACGTGCCGGCGGCCGTGGAGGCCGGTGCGGAGGGCGTCGGGCTGTTCCGTACGGAGTTCCTGTTCCTGGACGACAGCAAGCAGGCGCCGTCGGAGGAGAAGCAGGTCGAGGCGTACCGGAAGGTGCTGGAAGCCTTTCCGGAGGGGCGCGTTGTGGTGCGCGTGCTGGATGCCGGGGCGGACAAGCCGCTGGAGTTCCTGACGCCGGCGGACGAGCCGAATCCGGCGCTGGGGGTGCGGGGTCTGCGGACCCTGCTGGACCACCCCGAGGTGCTGCGGACGCAGCTCCGGGCGCTGGCGACGGCCGCCGAGGGGCTGCCGGTCTACCTTGAGGTCATGGCCCCGATGGTGGCGGACCGGACCGATGCCAAGGCGTTCGCGGATGCCTGCCGGGAGGCCGGGCTGCGGGCGAAGTTCGGCGCGATGGTGGAGATTCCGTCGGCGGCACTGCGGGCGCGGTCGATCCTGCAGGAGGTGGAGTTCCTGTCGCTGGGCACCAATGACCTGGCGCAGTACACCTTCGCGGCGGACCGGCAGGTGGGTGCGGTGTCGCGGCTTCAGGACCCGTGGCAGCCTGCGCTGTTGGACCTCGTGGCGGCTTCGGCCGAGGCCGCGAAGGCCGAGGGCAAGAGCTGTGGCGTGTGTGGTGAGGCGGCCTCCGATCCGCTGTTGGCGTGTGTGCTGACGGGTCTTGGGGTCACCAGTCTGTCGATGGGCGCGGCGTCGCTTCCGTATGTGCGGGCGACGCTGGCCAAGCACACGCTGGCGCAGTGTGAGCGGGCGGCGGCCGCGGCGCGGGCCGCGGACACCGCTGCGGATGCCCGGGCGGCCGCGCAGGCGGTGCTCTCCGGGGAGTGATCCGGATGGCGCGCGGCGCCGTGTGAGGTGTCTGGGGACGGCCGTCCCGCCTGGTGGCGGGGCGGCCGTTCGCGTGCGCGGGGGCGCGGGCGGTGGGGGTCAGGGGTGGCAGTGGGGGCCTGGTGGGGGTGGGAGGGGCAGGCCGGGGGCGTAGTCGACGCGGTGCTCGGGTGGGATGGGTTCGTCGGTCTCGGGGTCGGTGCAGTAGGCGTCGAAGATTTCGGCGGCGCTGATGGGGTCCGGCCAGGTGCCGCGGAGGCGCCAGCCGCGGACGGTGGCGGTGGGGGCGTCGGTGGCGGGTGTGGTGCGGCAGACGAGGGCGCCGGTGGCGGGTCGGGTCAGGGCGGCGGCGAGGACCGTGCAGAAGGCGAGGGTCTCGGATTCGGGGAGGCGGGGTGGGGTGCCGTCGGGGGCGGTGGTGGCGTGGAGGTAGGCGCGGAGCGGGCCGGTGGTGTCGGGGAGGGTGCAGACGAGGTGGTGGGTGCCCTCCCCCAGGGCCGCGAGGAGGTGTTGGAGGGCGGTGGTGGCGCGGGTGAAGGCCGCGTGGGCGAGGTCCTGGCCGCACTCCGGGCAGCGGCCGGCGCGGGCGAGGAGGGTGGTGGCGCGGTCCCAGGAGGCGCGGCGGGCCGCTTCCTCGGTGAGGAGTGGGAGAAGCCGGTCGAGGGGGGTGCCGTCGTAGGCGAGGGTGGCGCCGGTGCAGGCGACGGCGGCGGTGTAGCGGCTGCGGCTGGCGGGGTCGTCGGGGGCCAGGCCGTGGGTGGTGCAGTAGTGCGCGTAGGCGGCCGGGTCGAAGAGGCAGAGGGTGGTGTGGACGCCCTGGGCGGCGAGGGTGCGCAGCAGGGTGTCGAGCTGCTGGAGGTAGCCGCGGTGGTCGTCGAACGGGAAGGTGCGGTAGCGGCGCATGGCGGCGAAGTCCCGGGCGTCGGCGAGGACGGCGGCGGTGCTGGGGAGGTCGCGGCGGAGCGGGTGGCCGGCGGGGTGGTGGGTGGTGGGTGTCATGGCTCCCCCTCGGTGGGTGTGCGGGTTGGTCGTCACTGGTCGGACGACCTTTGTCACCGAGAGTAATCGGGGGGTCTGACAACGGCGGCGGGGCCGGTCGGGCGTGGGACGGCCCGGCGCCGGGCAGGGTGCCGCCGGCGCCGGGGCGGGGTCACTTGGCGCGGTCGGCGGCGATCCGCTCGTAGAAGCGGAGGATTTCGAGGTTGTCGACGGAGCCGGGGTTGACGGCCTTTTCGAGGGGGGTGCCGGCCAGGAGGCGTTTGACCGGGACCTCGATGCGCTTGCCGGTGAGGGTGTGCGGGACGCCGGGGGCTTCGATGATCTCGTCGGGGACGTGGCGGGGGGAGAGTTGTGCGCGGATGGTCCGCTTGATGCGGTCGCGCAGGGCGTCGTCCAGGGTGGCGCCGGGGGCGAGGTGGACGAAGAGGGGCATCCAGTAGTCGCCGTCGGGGAGTTCGAGGCCGATGACGAGGGATTCGCGGATCTCGGGGAGGCGTTCGACGACCTCGTAGATGTCGGCGGAGCCCATCCGGACGCCCTGGCGGTTGAGGGTGGAGTCGGAGCGGCCGTGGATGACGACGCTGCCGCGGGAGGTGACGGTGATCCAGTCGCCGTGCCGCCAGACGCCGGGGTACGTGTCGAAGTAGCTGTCGTGGTAGCGGGTGCCGTCGGGGTCGTTCCAGAAGCGGGTGGGCATGGACGGCATGGGGTTGGTGACGACCAGTTCGCCGACCTCGTCGATGACGGGTTCGCCCTGGGGGTCCCATGCCTGGAGGTCGGTGCCGAGGCAGGCGGCCTGGAGTTCGCCGATGTGGACGGGGAGGGTGGGGACGGCGCCGGCGAAGCAGCTGCAGACGTCGGTGCCGCCGCTGACGGAGGCGGTCCACAGGTCGGTGCCGGTTTCGGCGAAGGTGTCGTGCAGCCAGCGGAAGCCGTCCGGGGGGAGCGGGGAGCCGGTGGTGGCGACGCAGGTGACGGTGGAGAGGTCGAGGTCGCGGGCGGGGTGCAGGTCGGCCTTGCGGCAGGCCATGACGTAGGCGGCGGAGGTGCCGAAGACGGTGGTGCGGGTGGCGGCGGCGACCTGCCACTGGGCGCTGGTGTCGGGGTGGCCGGGGCTGCCGTCGTACAGGACGAGCGTGGATCCGGCGAGGAGGCCGCCGACGAGGAAGTTCCACATCATCCAGCCGGTGGAGGTGTACCAGAAGAAGCGGTCGTCGGGGCCGAGGTCGCAGTGCAGGCCGGTCTGCTTGAGGTGTTCGAGGAGGATGCCGCCCTGGGACTGGACGATGGCCTTGGGGAGGCCGGTGGTGCCGGAGGAGTACAGGACCCACAGCGGGTGGTCGAAGGGGACCTGTTCGAAGACCGGTTCGGTGGGGTCGGAGGTCAGGTCGGACCAGTTGAGGGTGCCTTCGGGGGCGGGGGTGCCGAGCAGGGGGACGTGGACGACGGCGCGCAGGGTGGGAAGTTCGGCGCGGAGTTCGGTGACGGTGTCGCGGCGGTCGTGTTCCTTGCCGCCGTAGCGGTAGCCGTCGACGGTGAACAGGACGACGGGTTCGACCTGCTGGAAGCGGTCCAGGACGCTGCGGGCGCCGAAGTCGGGGGCGCAGGAGGTCCAGACGGCGCCGACCGCGGCGGTGGCGAGGAGGGCGACCACGGCCTGCGGGATGTTGGGGAGGTAGCCGCTGACGCGGTCGCCGGGGCGGACGCCGAGGCGGCGGAGGGCGGCGGCCAGTGATCCGACCTGGGTGCGGAGCTCGGCCCAGGTGACGGGGGTGGGTTGGTGGCGCTCGTCGACGTGGAGCAGTGCGGGGGTGTCGGCGCGGGCGGGGTCCTCGGCGGCGCGCAGGGCGTGTGCGGCGTAGTTGAGGGTGGCGCCGGGGAACCAGCGGGCGCCGGGCATGGTGCGGTCGGCCAGGACGGTGTCGTAGGGGGTGTCGAAGCGGACGTCGAACCATTCGGCGACGGCCTGCCAGAAGGTCGGGAGCTGGTCGACGGACCAGCGGTGCAGGGCGGCGTAGTCGGCCGCGGGGTCGCCGGGGGTGGGGGTGGGGGCGCCGTGGTGGGTGGCGGCCCAGGCGTGGAAGCGGGTGACCTGTGCGCCGGCGATCCGGTCCGGGCCGGGCTGCCAGAGGGGTTCCGGTGCCGGTTGGGCGGCGGAGTGCGGTGCGGTGGTCATGATGCGGCTCCTGGCAGGTACGCGTCGTGGGCGGCGGCCGCGCGTCTGGTGGGGGTCCCCCGGCGGTGCGCGTGACCGGCTTGCCTGGACGATGCCATGTGATCGACTTGTGCACCAGGGTGGATCCGCACATTCGGGGGTGGTGGCGGCCGCCATGGGTGCGGGGGTTCCGGTCGGTGGGGTGGCGGGGGCCGGGGCTCCGCAGGTGGCCGGTTGTCCCTGTGCAGGTGAACGGCAGTTGAACGGTTCCCTCCCGAGGGGCCGTCAATGGCAGGCTGACCGGCATGGACGGGCGTGATCTGGTGCGGTCGGTACGGATGGTCAAGGCGGTAGGGCCGGCGCAGGGGCTGCGGTCGGTGCGTGCGGCGTGGCGGCGGAGCAGAGCGGATGCGCGGGCGTTGCCGCGGCGCGGGGCGGAGCGGGCGCGGGTGCCGGGCGAGGCGCGCGGGGCGGAGCCGTTGCCGGGCGGCGGGGTGATCCGGTTCGCGCGGTCGTCGCTGCGGGTGCGGGTCGCGGCGGGCGGTGCGGTGTTCTGCGGTTGGGACGGGGCCGGGCCGGAGCCGTCGTACGCGTTGGCCGGGGCGTGCCCGGCGGTGGATCCGCGGGCGGTGCTGGAGCCGGACACGGAGGGTGGCTGGCGGATCGTCTCGGAGCGGGTGCTGGTGGTGGTGTCCCGATTCGGTGCGGTGGAGGTGCGGACGCCGGGTGGTGCGCTGCTGCGGCGGGAGTTGCCGCCGCGTTGGTGGCACCGGGCCGAGGACGGCGCGGTGGACGGCGCGGTCGGTGTCGCCGGGGACGGTGTGGAGGGTCTCGGGGCGGACGCCGACGGGGGCGGGCGGCCCGAGGGGGTGCCGGCGTCGCGGTGGGTTCAGCGGTCGGAGGTGGCGGCGGACGGGCGGTTCTTCGGACTGGGTGGCCGGTCGGCCGGGCCGCGGCTGCGGGACGGGGTGTACCGGCTGTGGAACACCGATCCGGGCGGCGCGTTCGGGCCCGGGGACGATCCGCTGTACGTGACGATGCCGGTGCAGTTGGTGGTGGCGGACGCGGGGACGCACCTGGTGTTCCACGACAACTCCTGGGACGGCCGGGTGACGTTGCGCGAGGGCGCGGAGGGCGCGGGTTCGGGGCACGATCGGCCGGGCACCTGTGAGCTGCGGATGGACGGCGGGCCGCTGCGCTACTGGGTGCTGGCGGGGACGCCGGCCCGGGTGCTTTCGGGGTGGGCGGCGCTGACGGGTCCGCCGGTGCTGCCGCCCCGTTGGGCGCTGGGGTACCAGCACGCCCGGTGGGGGTTCGGTGGTGCGGACGAGGTGCGGCGGGTGGTGGCGGGCTATCGGGAGCGGGGGTTGCCGCTGTCGGCGGTCCATCTGGACATCGACCACTACGAGGGGCACCGGGTGTTCACCGTGGACCGGGAGCGGTATCCGGATCTGCCGGGGTTGGCCGGGGAGTTGCGGGCCGCGGGGGTGCGGTTGGTGTCGATCGTGGATCCGGCGGTGAAGGCGGAGCCGGGGAACGCGGTGTACGACAGCGGGGTGGCGGCGGACGCGTTCGTGCGGGATGCCCGGGGGCAGGTGGTGCGGGGGGTGGTGTGGCCGGGTGAGTCGGTGTATCCGGACTTCACCGATCCGCGGGTGCGCAAGTGGTGGGGGGCGCTGTACGCGGAGCGGTTGGCGCAGGGGTTCGCGGGGGTGTGGCACGACATGAACGAGCCGGTGTCGTTCGCCGCGTTCGGGGAGTCGACGTTGCCCCGGTCGGCGCGGCACGACCTGGAGGGGTGCGGTGGTGACCACCGGGAGGCGCACAACGTCTACGGGTTGGCGATGGCGCAGGCGGCCTTCGAGGGGTTGCGTGAACTGCGGCCCGGGGAGCGGCCGTTCCTGTTCTCCCGGTCGGGTTGGGCGGGGTTGCAGCGGTACGGGGGGACGTGGTCGGGGGATGTGGCGACCGGGTGGCCGGGGTTGCGGGCGTCGTTGGCGCTGGTGCTGGGGCTGGGGTTGTGCGGGGTGCCGTACAGCGGGCCGGATGTGGGCGGGTTCTCGGGGGTGCCGTCGCCGGAGTTGTATCTGCGGTGGTTCCAGTTGGGGGCGTACCTGCCGTTGTTCCGTACGCATTCGGCGTTGTGGGCGGGGCGGCGGGAGCCGTGGGAGTACGGGGACGAGGTGCTGGAGCACGCGGGGGCGGCGCTGCGGGAGCGGGCCCGGTTGGTGCCGTATTTCGTGACGTTGGGGCAGTTGGCGCGGCTGTCGGGGGCGCCGTATGTGCGTCCGGTGTGGTGGAGTGCGCCGCGGGACCGGGCGCTGCGGGACTGTGAGGACGCGTTCCTGTTGGGGGACGCGTTGCTGGTGGCGCCGGTGCTGGAGGCGGGGGCGGTGCGGCGGGCGGTGCGGTTGCCGCGCGGCCGGTGGTACGACACCGCGACCGGCCGGGCGTACGACGGGCCGGGCCGGGTGTGGGTGGACGCGCCGCTGTCCCGTATTCCGGTGCTGGCGCGGGCCGGTGCGGTGCTGCCGGTGGTGGGTGCGGACGGCGGGACGGAGCTGGAGGCGTGGGCGCCGGCGGTCGGGCGTACGGGCGGTGGGCTGCTGGTGCCGGACTGCGGGGACGGCTGGCGCCGGCCTGAGGTGGAGCGGTTCACCACCCGGTGGGAGGGCGGTCGGGTGGTCGTGGAGCGGCGGGACGGGGGTCCGGCGGGGTATCCGGTGCGGGTGCGGGGGTTGGCCGGGGAGGAGGCGGGGCCGGTGGCCGGGTAACGGGGCGGTGGGGCACGCCTGTTGGGGGTGGGGTGCGGGGGCGCGGGGGCGCGGCGGTGTACAGGCGGCCGGTGGAGGGGTTCCCCGTGTCCGCCGCGCCTGGTAGACGAGGGGGCATGTCGAGACTTGCTGCTGTCCGGCGCGGCCTGGTCGCCGCTGCCGCCGCCCTGGTCACCGTCACCGTCGCCCCGTCGAGCGCCGTCGCGGACCCTGCCGCGGCCCCCTCGCGCCCGCGCGGCGCCGTTGGTGGTGCGCGGGCCGACGATCCCAAGGCGCCGAAGGAGTTCGTGGCGCTGCGCGACGTCGATCCCACGATCATTCAGGAGATCCGCTACGCCACTCCGCACGATTTCATGGGCGTACCGGTGACGGGCTATCGCGAGCCGATGTGCATTCTGACCCGGGACGCGGCGCGGGCGTTGCACCGGGCGCAGGTCGCTTTCCTGCGGCGCGGCTACTCCCTCAAGGTCTACGACTGCTATCGCCCGCAGCGGGCGGTGGATCATTTCGTGTCCTGGGCGAAGGATCTGTCCGATCAGCGGATGAAGGCGGAGTTCTATCCGCGGGTGGACAAGTCGGTGCTGTTCCGGGACGGGTACATCGCGGAGAAGTCGGGTCACAGCAGGGGAAGTACGGTCGATCTGACGCTGGTCCCGCTGCCGGCGGTGCCGACCCGGCCGTATGTGCCCGGGGAGCCGTTGACGTCGTGCTTCGGGCCCAGGGCGAGCCGTTTCCCGGACAATTCCCTGGACATGGGGACCGGCTTCGACTGTTTCGACACTCTCGCGCACACCCTCGATCCGCGGATCAAGGGGAAGCAGCGGGCGCATCGGCTGCTGTTGAAGGAGGGGCTGGAGCGGGCCGGGTTCGTGAATTACGCGGACGAGTGGTGGCATTACACGTTCTCGCCGGAGACGTTCCCGGACACCTATTTCGACTTCCCGATCGCGCGGAGTTCACTGACGCGGCGCTGAATGCCGGGCGGGGCCGGTGCTGATGGAGCGTCAGAGGCGCTCCTGACAGGGCGCGTTGCGAGGGCCGCGGCCGTACGCTCCGGAAGGGTGTGTGAACAGTGCGTGAACGAGGCGCCGTCGGCGCCCAGGGAGCGGCATCCTGCTGCTCGTGTCTGCCTGGACGAACCAGCTCCGCTTCGCATTCCAGCCCGTGGTGAACCTCGCGACCGGCTCGGTCGCCGCGCTGGAGCCCCTCGCCAGACCCGAGGACGGCGAGGTCGACGTGCTGACCTGCGCGCGCCGCTGCCCCGATCTGGACGCCGAGCTGGCCGCGCTCGCCGTGCGGGCCGCGGCGGAGCAGGACACCCTGCTGCCGCTGCACGTCAACGTGTTCGCGGGGACCGTCGCGCAGCTGCCGGATCTGACGTCGCTGGGCAAGGCGGTGCGGGACGCGGGCCGGCGGCCGTGGGAGATCACCCTGGACCTGGTGGGGCCGTTCACCCGGGTCCCCGAGCGGGAGTTGCTGGCGGCGGTGGCGGGGCTGCGGGACGAGGGCTACCGGATCTGCGCGGACGGCGTCGGGGACGGCGATCTTCCGCTGCGGCTGCTGGGCGAGCTGACGCCGGACCTGGTCAAGCTGGACCGTTCGCTGTGCGCGCGGCTGGAACGCGATCCGGGGCGGCAGGCGGCGGTGGCCGCGATGCGGCAGCTGTGCGAGCGGGTGGGCGGTCTGCTGGCCATCGAGGGGGTGGAGACCGAGCGGCAGTACGCGGCGGTGCGGGAGGCCGGGGTGCAGTTGGCGCAGGGGCATCTATTCGCGCCGCCGTCGCGGCGGGTGGTGACGGAGGTGTACGTGCCGGCTGCGCATCCGCCGGCGGCGAGCGGCCGGCCGGTCGCGGACCGTCCGCCGTCGGGGCCGCCGGTGGCGCAGTTCCTGCAGCCCGCGGCGCTGCTGCCGATGTCGGCGTCGGCGGGGGCGGTGCGCAGCCATCTGACCGGGTTCCCCGAGGTGTCGGGGGTGCTGCTGGTGGACGCGGACGGGGTTCCGGTGCGGGCGATCGACCGGGACCGCTTCCTGCTGTCGCTCTCCGGTCGCTACGGGCACGCGCTGTATGCGGACCGGCCGGCGCTGCGGCTGGCGGACCGGCCGCGGACGGTGGGCGCGGACGCCACCGCGTGGCAGGTGCTGGACATGATCGCCGACGGGGAGCGGGACCGTACCGGCGACGACGTGGCGGTGGTGGACGAGCGCGGCCGCTGCATCGGCGTGGTGCACCTGGCCGACATCCTGCGGGCGCTGACCGAGAGCCGGGTGGAGGAGGCGGCACGGCTCAATCCGCTGACTCGGCTGCCCGGTTCGGATGCGGTCAACGGCGAGGTGGAGCGGTGGATCGCCGAGGGCCGGGAGTTCGCCCTGAGCTGGCTGGACGTGGACGGGTTCAAGCAGGTCAACGACGGGGCCGGGTTCGCGGCGGGCGACGAGCTGATCCGGGCGGTGGGCCGGACCCTGGCGGAGGTGGCGGCGGGCGAGCCGGCCAGCCGGGTGGGGCACATCGGCGGGGACGACTTCCTGGTGCTGGCCGAGCCGGACGGGCTGGAGCCGTTCGCCAGGGCGCTGCTGGACGTGGGCTGGTCGGCGGGTGAGATGCCGGTGACGCTGTCGCTGGCGACGGTGGTCTGTCCGCCCGGCAGCGTCACCGGGCACGGTCCGGCGGCGGCCGCGCTGGCGCCGTTGAAGAAGGCCGCCAAGGAGCTGCCGGGGGCGAGCTGGGTGGTCGGGCGGCCGGGGGCGGCGCGCACGGAGGTCCGGCGGGGGGCGGCCGCGCGGGTCCCGGAACCGCCCCGGGCGGTGGCGTCGGCGGAGGGCGCGGAGGCGCCGGAAGCCGGGGGCGGCGCGCCCGCCGGGCAGGAGGGGGTGCGGGCCCGCGGCTGACCGCCGGACCCCGCCCGGAAGAACCTCCGGAACCCCAAATTCCCTTCCTGTGTACGACCTTGACGGCCTCTAAGGCACGGAGAACACTTCCGGTTGCCGGTCGCCGGATGCCCGCGGGCACCGCCGTACCCGGGCACGGCACGCACCCTGCACGGAGGACCGGGGCCCGCCCCCGGGCAAGGGCCGAGGAGCCGCCATGTATGCCAATGGGGACATCGTCGTCGGTGAGGTGATCGGTACCGCGGTGCTGATCCTGTTCGGGACCGGGGTGTGCGCCGCGGTCACCCTGCACCACTCGAAGGCCAGGGGCGCGGGCTGGGTGGTGATCGCCTTCGGCTGGGGCCTGGGCGTGCTGGCCGGCGCGTACACCGCGGCACCGCTGTCCGGCGGGCAACTGAACCCGGCGGTGACGCTGGGCTCGGCGGTGGCCGGCGGCACCCCGTGGGCGAAGGTGCCGCTGTACGTGCTGGCGCAGCTGGTCGGGGCGGTCCTCGGGGCTGTGCTGGCATGGGCGCTGTACTTCGCGCAGTTCGCCGCCAACGCCGAGCCGGGCAAGGCCCAGCCGACGCTGGGGGTCTTCGCCACCGCCCCGGAGATCCGCCGGCCGGTCGCCAACCTCGTCACCGAGGTGATCGCCACCGTCGGGCTGGTGCTGCCGCTGCTGTTCTTCGGCCGGAACCAGGGCATCGGGATCGGCCAGGTGCCGGGGGCACGGGTGGGCGTCTACGGTTCCGGGATCAACGTGCTGCTGGTGGCGCTGCTCGTGGTCGGCATCGGCCTGTCGCTCGGCGGGCCCACCGGCTACGCCATCAACCCGGCCCGCGACCTGGGCCCGCGGCTCGCGCACGCGGTGCTGCCCATCCCCAACAAGGGCTCGTCCGACTGGGGTTACGCATGGATCCCGGTGGCCGGGCCGCTGCTGGGCGCGGTGCTGTCGGGGCTGGTGTACACGGCGGTGTTCTGACGGCGGGCGGCACCCGGGCCCGGGTGCGCCGGACAGCGGGGCCGGTATCGGCCGGGACCAGCCACGACTTCGGAAGGCGGCACGGATGACCACCCAGCACACCGGAACGGCCGGGCGGAACGGGGCGGACGGGGCGTATGTCGCCGCGATCGACCAGGGCACCACGTCGAGCCGCTGCATCATCTTCGACCGCGCCGGCGCGGTGGTCGCCGTCGACCAGCGGGAGCACCGCCAGATCTTCCCCAGACCCGGCTGGGTGGAGCACGACGCCACCGAGATCTGGGCGAAGGTGCAGGACGTGGTGGCGGGGGCGCTGGCCAGGGCGGGGCTGCGGGCCGACGAGTTGAGCGCGCTGGGCATCACCAACCAGCGGGAGACCACGGTCCTGTGGGACCGGGCCACCGGCCGGCCGGTGCACCACGCGGTGGTGTGGCAGGACACCCGTACCGACCGGCTCTGCGCCGAACTGGGCGGCGCGGCCGGTCAGGACCGCTTCCGGGAGACCACCGGGCTGCCGTTGGCGAGCTACTTCTCCGGGCCGAAGGCGGCCTGGCTGCTGGACGAGGTGCCCGGGCTGCGGGCCCGCGCCGAGCGCGGCGAGATCGCGTTCGGCACCGTCGACTCCTGGCTGATCTGGAACCTGACCGGCGGCACCGACGGCGGGGTGCACGTCACGGACGTCACCAACGCCAGCCGCACCCTGCTGATGGACCTGGCCACCCTCCAGTGGGATCCGGCGATCCTGTCCGCGATGCGGGTGCCGGCGGCGATGCTGCCGGAGATCAGGTCGTCGGCCGAGGTGTACGGGACGGCGGTGGGGCAGCTGGCCGGGGTCCCGGTGGCGTCGGCGCTGGGCGATCAGCAGGCGGCGGTCTTCGGGCAGACCTGCTACGGCGTCGGCGAGGCCAAGAACACCTACGGTACCGGCTCGTTCCTGCTGCTGAACACCGGCAACCGGCCGGTGGCCTCGAAGCACGGGCTGCTGACGACCCTCGGTTACCAGCTCGGCGGGGAGGCGCCCGTCTACTGCCTGGAGGGCTCGATCGCCATCACGGGCGCGCTGGTGCAGTGGTTCCGCGACCAGCTCGGCCTGATCGGGTCGGCGGCCGAGATCGAGGAGCTGGCGGCGAGCGTCCCGGACAACGGCGGCGCGTATGTCGTACCGGCCTTCTCGGGGCTGTTCGCGCCGTACTGGCGGGCCGACGCCCGCGGGGTGATCACCGGGTTGACCGGTTACGTCACCAAGGCCCACCTGGCGCGGGCGGTGCTGGAGGCGACCAGCTGGCAGACCCGCGAGGTGGTGGACGCGATGTTCCAGGACTCGGGGGTGCGGATCACCCGGCTGAAGGCCGACGGCGGGATGACCGCCAACCATCTGCTGATGCAGCATCAGGCGGATGTGCTGGGGGTACCGGTGATCCGCCCGGTGGTCCCGGAGACGACCTGTCTGGGCGCCGCCTACGCGGCCGGGCTCGCCACCGGCGTCTGGCAGGACCTGGACGAGCTGCGGTCCCACTGGCGGGCCGACACCGAGTGGACGCCGCGGATGGACGAGGCGGCCCGGGAGCGCGAGTACGGCAACTGGCGGCGGGCGGTGCGGCGGAGCTTCGGCTGGCTGGCGGAGGACGGCGGCAGCGCGTCCTGAGCCGGCGGGCCGGCAAGGCGTACGGCCCGCACCCCGGGCGGCGGGGTACGGGCCGTACTTCCGCGCCCTGTCAGGGAAGCGCGGGTCCGGGCGGCGCAGTCGGGGGCCGCGCGGCGCCGTGCGGGCGGGTGCGGGCCGGGGCGGCGCCGGTCAGGGCAGGGCGGGCTCCCGCCGCTGGGCGCCGCGCCGCATCGCGTGCTCGACGACGGCGACCAGCACGTCCCGCGCGGAGTCCCGTTCGCGGGCGTCGCAGAGCACCACCGGGACCGCGGGGTCGAGGTCCAGGGCGTCCTTGACGCTCTCGGCGGGGTAGCGGTCGGCACCCTCGAAGCAGTTGACGGCGACGACGAAGGGCAGGCCGCGGCGCTCGAAGTAGTCGATGGCGGCGAAGCTGTCCGCCAGGCGGCGGGTGTCGGCGATCACCACCGCGCCGAGCGCACCGCGGGCCAACTCGTCCCACAGGAACCAGAAGCGGTCCTGGCCGGGGGTGCCGAAGAGGTAGAGGACCAGTTCGTCGTGGACGGTGATCCGGCCGAAGTCCATCGCGACGGTGGTGGTGGACTTGGCCTCGATCCCGTGGAGGTCGTCGACCGGGCGGCCGGCCTCGGTCAGCCGCTCCTCGGTCCGCAGCGGCCGGATCTCGCTGACCGCGCCCACCAGGGTGGTCTTGCCGACGCCGAAGCCGCCCGCGACGAGGATCTTGAGCGTCACCGGCTCGGCCGGGAGGGGCCGGCTATGGCGCTCAGAACGCCCGAAGACCATGGGTTTCCTTCTCCTGGTTGGCGAGGATGCGGGGCACACGAGGGCAGCGCGAGGTGTCCCGTGTGCGGGCGGCCACCGACGGTGGTCGCCAGTGCACCGTACAACGTGCGCCGTACGGCGCCCACTTGAGGTGCGGTCCGAGCGTGCGGGGCCCCCGGGCAGAGGCCGCCAACCGTCCCAAAAGGACCGTGCGGCGGGCCGATCAGCCCTGCCGGTGGGCGTCGAGGTGGCCGAGGATCTTCGGGGTGACCAGTGCGGGCACCTCTTCGGGCAGCCAGTGGCTGGCGCCCTCCAGGGCCTCGAAACGGTAGGGGCCGTCCACCCACTCCCCCGTCGACTCGGCCGCACCGCGCCCCAGGGCGACGTCCTCGCTGCCCCACAGGAACAGGGTGGGCACCGCGATCCGCCCGGCGGGCACGGAGACCACCGCCTCGGGGGCGCGGTACCAGTTCAGGGTCGCGGTCAGCGCGCCGGGCTCGGCGAGCCGCCGGACGTTGGCCTCGACCAGCTCGGCGGGGACCTTGCCGCCGTAGGCGGCACGCAGGCGGGCCGCGTCGTCGGCGAGCAGGGCGGACTCGGCGGCGCCGTCCGGGCGGCGGAAGAAGCGGACGTAGTCCAGCCGGTGGTGCTGTTCGGGGTCGCCGGCGGCGGCGCGGTTGAGCGCCTCGGGGTGCGGGGTGGCGAGCACGGTCAGCGACGCCAGCCGCTCGGGGTGGGCGCCGGCCAGGGCCCAGGCGACCATGCCGCCCCAGTCGTGGGCGACGACGTGGAAGCGGTCGGCGCCCTGGGCGTCGGCGAAGGCGAGGGCGTCGGCGACGAGTTCGGGGACGGCGTAGTCGGCGATCCGCGGCGGGCGGGCGTCCGGGGAGTAGCCGCGCTGGTCGACGGCGACCGCGCGGTAGCCGGCGGCGCCCAGCGCGGGCAGGACGGCGTGCCAGCAGTCGGCGAACTCGGGCCAGCCGTGCAGCAGCAGGACGACCTCACCGTCGGCCGGGCCGCCGGCCAGCGCGTCGAAGGTGTACGGGCCGGCGGCGATCCGCAGGCGTTCGAAGGGGGCGGCGGCGTCGGCCATGGTGGGGCTCCTCGGGTCGGGTGCCGGCCACGGCTCGGGGCACGGGGTGCCGGCCGGCGCCGGGTGACGGGTGATCAGCAGACACCGTAGCCGGGCGGTGCGCCCGCTCGGCGCGGTGGCAGGGGTGGGTGACGGCTGCCGCCCGCCCGGGAAGGGCGCGGGCGGCAGAGTGGCCGGCTTTGCGGCCGGCCGCGCCGTCACAGTGCGCGCAGGCCGTCGATGACCTCGCGCAGCACCTGTTCGTCCGGCAGCTCGGCCGGGGGAACCGGGCGGGTGACGTGGACCAGCCCGGCGTCCAGCAGATCGCCGATGAGGACCCGGACCACGCCCACCGGCAGGTCGAACTCGGCCGCCAGCTCGGCGACCGACTGCGGCTCCTCCCGGCACAGCTCGACGATGTCGACGTGCTCCGGGGAGAGCGTCTGGTCGGCGATCGGTTCCCCGCTCCGGCTCTCCGCGATCACCAACGCGATCAGGTCCAGCCGTCCCTCGGCGGCCGTGCGGGTGCGCCCGCGCGTCATCGCGTACGGGCGGACGACCGGGCCCGCGTCGTCGTCGAACCAACGGGCCGGATGCCGTTCCGGTGTCGGCCGGCCCTCCTCATCGGTCATGGCGTCACCGTAGTCGTACTCGGCCGGCTGGTCAGGACCGGGGCGCGGTGCCCAGGTGCGTGCCCACCCGCTTGACGAGCAGGGTCATCTCGTAGGCGACCAGCCCGACGTCGGAGTCGGCGTCGGCGAGGACCGCCAGGCAGCTGCCGTCGCCGGCCGCGCTGACGAAGAGGAACGCGTCGTCCAGCTCGACCAGGGTCTGCCGGACCTGCCCGGCGTCGAAGTGCCGGCCGACGCCCTTGGCGAGGCTGTGGAAGCCGGAGGCGACCGCGGCCAGGTGCTCGCTGTCCTCGCGGGTGAGGTCCTTGGAGGCGCCGGTGGCCAGGCCGTCGCTGGAGAGGACCAGTGCCTTGCGGATGCTGCCGACCCGCTCGACCAGCTCGTCCAGGAGCCAGTTCAGCTCCCCGGATCCGTGCGGCGAGGCTGCGGTGGAAGCGGATGCCTTCGGTGCGGTCATGGACCGTCCTCTCCCGATGTGTTTCGTGGTGCTGTTGCGCCCCCGGCGGTGCCGTCGCCGGTATCCGGGTCCGGGGGTGTGGGGGTGTGGGGGGCCTCGTCGTTCTCCCGGCGGCCGCGCTGCCAGCCGCGCTGGAGCGAGGCCATCCGGGCCCGGACCGCCTCGGCGTCCCGGTCGTCCGCGGCCGGTGCGGCCGGCCGGTCCGCCGGGGGTTCGGCGGCCTGTTCGGCCTTGAGTTGGGGGGCGATGCTGGCCTGGCGCACCCGGCGGGGCAGGCCCTTGGGGGTGGTGGCCGGGGCGGGGGTGCCGTCGGCCGGGGTGTCCTTGGGGGGCTGCGACGCGGTGGCCGGCGGCTCTGCGGGCTCGGCCGGGCGGTCCTTGCCGCGCGGGGCGTCCGGTGTGCGGGCGCCGTCCACGGTCCGGCCGTGGTCGGAGACCAGGACCGGTGTGCGGGGGCGGCGCGGCAGCGGGGCGAGCGTGCCGGTCGGCGCCTGGTCGCCGGCCTGCTGGTGCTGTTCGCCGGACGGGTCGTCGGCGCGCTGGGGGACGGCCTGGGGGCCGACGGGCGCGGCGGCCGGTGTCCGGCTCCCGCGGCCGCGGGCCCGGTCGCGGAACACGTTCTCCTCGTCGTCGGCGGGGTCCGCCGCGTCCCGTTCGGCCGGCGACAGCGGCGCCTCCAGCTCGACCGGGCCGTCGAGGACGCCCCGCCGGGTGCGCTGGGGCAGCGGCACCGGCACCTGGGCGAGCGGGTCGAGGGCCTTGGCGTCGGGGTCCGCGGGCCCGGCCGCGGTGTCGGCGGCGGCCCGGCCGGCGTCACGGGCGCCCTCGCCGGTGTCGGTGAGGAGTGCGCCGGGGACGAGGACCACGGCGGTGGTGCCGCCGTACGGGGAGGGCTGCAGGGAGACCCGGACGCCCTGCCGCTGGGCGAGCCGGCTGACGACGAAGAGGCCGAGCCGGTCGGTGTCGGACAGTTCGAACTCGGGGGTCTCGGCGAGCCGGAGGTTGGCGTCCAGCAGTTGGTCGGGGGCCATGCCCAGGCCGCGGTCGTGGATCACCAGGGTGTAGCCGTTGGAGACCCGTTCGCCCAGTACCTGCACGGCGGTGTGCGGCGGGGAGAAGACGGTGGCGTTCTCCAGGAGTTCGGCGATCAGGTGGGTCAGGTCGGAGACCGCGGGGCCGTCCACCGCGAGCCGGGGCAGCCGGCGGACCTCGATGCGCTCGTAGTCCTCGACCTCGGCGACCGCCGCGCGCACCACGTCCATCAGCTGGACCGGTTTGCGCCACTGCCGGGAGGGGGCCGCGCCGGAGAGGATGACCAGGCCCTCGGCGTGCCGGCGCATACGGGTCGTCATGTGGTCGAGTCGGAACAGGTCGGCGAGTTCGTCGGTGTCCTCGGTACGGCGCTCCATGGCGTCCAGCAGCGTCAGCTGACGGTGCAGCAGGACCTGGTTGCGGCGGGCGAGGTTGACGAACACCTCGGAGACGCCGCGGCGCATGTCGGCCTGTTTGACGGCGGCTTCGACGGCGGCCCGCTGGAGGGTGTTGAGCGCCTGCCCGACCTGGCCGGTCTCTTCCGGGCCGAACTCCAGCCGGGGCGCCTCGGTTTCCACGTCGACGTGCTCGCCGGCGGCCAGCCGGCGCATCACGCTCGGCAGCCGGACGCCGGCGACCTCGTGGGCGGTCTTGCGGAGCCGGGTCAGGTCCCGGACGTGCCGGCGGCCGATCCGCAGCGAGACGACGACCGAGACGAGCAGTGCGACGAAGCCGAGGACGCCGACGGCGACGGCCTTGAGGACGATCCGGCCGGCGATCGGCGTGACCCGCTCCTGGTAGCGGTCGCCGGCCTCCCGGCCCAGCCGGCCGAGGTCGCCGAGGACCTTCTCCGCGGCGGAGTTCCAGCGGTCGGCGTTGACCGCGTGCGCGGCGGTCGCGGGATCGGCGGCGATCACCCGGTCCTCGTAGGAGGTGAGTGCGCGGGCGCCGGCGGAGTCCCAGTAGTCCTCGAAGGCGCCACGGTCGGCGGCCGGGAGCAGCGGGAGGTTGGTGCTGTAGAGGAGGCGGCGCTCGGCGACCCGGTCGGAGAGGGCGCGCTGGTCGCTCTTGCCGATGCTGCCGGAGGTGAGGATCGCGGACATCAGGGCGTCCTCGCGGGAGAACTCCTCGCGGGCCCGGGTGAGGTTGACCAGCGCCCGGGCCTGCTTGTCCATCTCGACGTTCTCCAGGGCGTGGAGCGCGGCGAGCAGGTCGTAGCCGGGGTCGATCAGGGCGTCGTAGGACTCCATGGCCTCATCGCGGCCGAGCCGGTTGTCCTCGACCCGGGTGCGCAGGGCCTCCAGGCCGTCCAGGCCCTTGACGAGCTCGTCGAGCCGGCCGACGGCCGAACCGGCCAGGTCCGTGCGGACGTCCGGGGTGTCCACGTCGTCGTGCAGCCGGGCCACGGCGTCGTCGGTGGCCCGGGTCTGGTTGTGGAGTTCGCTGAGCGCGTTGGCGCCGCGGCGGTCGGCGAGGTAGAGCAGGCTCTGGCGGCGTTCGCGCTGGACGGCCTGCATGGTCACCTCGACCGGGTAGCCGAGGTTCCGGACGACGGTGCCGACGTCGAGGAGCTGGTTGGCCTGGCGTCCGGTGACGTACATCGCGATGCTCCACATCACCGTCAGGGACACCAGCGGCACGAGCAGCAGCGCCACGATCTTCCGGCGGACCGACCTCCCGCGAAAGCGCATGGCCTCCCCTACGTCGACCCCGCGCGTACGGGGGTGGTGTTCCGTCAACAGCGGCGTGAGCCTACTACTGTCGGGGGACCGATCCGTAGGCCCGGCGGGGCGGCGGGGGACGCGGGCGGGGCGGGATCGTCATGACTTGTCCGGCGATGCCCGGACGGTCGGCGGCCGAGTGTGGCTATGACCACCCGGGCGTGCGGCCGGTACCGGCCCCTCCCGTATACCTCTGTGTGCCCCGGTGTGTGGTGCCGGAGGGGGACGTGGAGTGGACAGCGGCCCGGTCCGTGTGGCATGTATCCGGTGAAACCCGGGCAGCCGCCGAGGAGTCGGGCAGGCCGGGACGGGGTCCGGGGAGAGTGCGGGGAGTGTGACGCGATGAACCGCGGCAGGCGTGCTTTGTGGCAGGAGGTGCCGGTGGCCCGGCGCCGGATGGCCGACCCGGTGCGCACGGCGGCGGTGCGCGCCGTGATCATCGTGGCGGTCACCCTGATCCAGGCCATGGTGGCCTTCCTGTGCACGCTCGCGAGGTCCTGGTTCGGGTTCCCCGCGGTGCTGTGCACGGTCGCCAGCACGATCGTCGCGACCTGGGCGGTGCTGGACGTATGGGTGACCCGCCAGGTCTGGGTGCAGCGGCACGGGGTCCGGTCCGAGCCGAGCAGCACCGCCCGGGAACTGCGCCGGGAGCGCCGGAAGGCCCGGCGGCAGGGGCGCCGGCGGCCGTCGGAGGAGCCGTCGCGGACGGACCGCGCGGCGGCCTGACGGGCCGGGGCCCCGGCCGGGTCCGCGGTCAGGCCACCGCCTCCTCGCGTACGGCGGGCCGGACGTGGACCATCCCGTCCAGGACGCCGACCTCGTGGGTGCGCACGGCGCGGCGGGCGGGCAGGCAGGTCGGCGCCCCGGTGCGCAGGTCGAACTGGGCAGCGTGCAGCGGGCATTCGACGAGGCAGCCCTCGACCCAGCCCTCGGAGAGGGAGGCGTCCTGGTGGCTGCAGGTGTCGTCGACGGCGTAGAGCCCGTCCTCGGTGTGGAAGACGGCGATGGCGGGTGTGGTGTCGTCGATCTCGATCCGGACGGACTCGCCGACCGGCAGGTCCTCGATGCGGCAGACGGGAAACATCTGGCCCCCCTCGCGCTGATCGGTATCATGGCGTTGTGAATCGCGCATTGCATCTCGCGATGCGCAACAGAATCCAAGCCGGGGAGCGCCCCGTCAAGGGCAACCCGGAGAGCGGCCCCAGGACGTGCCCGTCGGGGGGCAACGGGTGGTGAGGCGAAAGCCATGGCGAAGACGACAGGCGCGGCGGACGAGCGCGCCGAGGACCGACGCGGGACGAGCTCCGTCCAGTCCGTGGACCGCGCGGTGAGCGTACTGGAGAGCCTGGCCCGGCTGGGCGAGGCCGGGGTCACCGAACTCGCCGACGAGCTGGGCGTCCACAAGTCGACCGCCTTCCGGATCCTGGGCGTCCTGGAGAACCGCGGCCTGGTCGAGCAGGAGAAGGAGCGCGGGAAGTACTTCCTGGGCGCCGGGGTGCTGCGGCTGGCCGGCGCCGCGGCGATCCGGCTGGACATCTCGCAGGAGGGCCAGCCGGTGTGCCGCGCGCTGGCCGACGAGACCGGGGAGACCGCCAACATCGCGGTGCTGGACGGTGATGCCGCGGTCAACATCATGCAGGCCCGGGGCTCCGCCGCGGTGACCGCCCACAACTGGCTCGGCCGGCGCACCCCGTTGCACGCCACCGCCAGCGGCAAGGTCCTGCTGGCCCACCTGCCCCGGGAGCGCAGCGAGGCACTGCTGGGCCGCAAGCTGCCGCGGTTCACCGACGGCACCCTGACCGCCCCGGCCGCCGTGCGGGAGCAGCTGGCAGCCGCCCGTGAGGACGGATTCGCCTGCACCGCCGAGGAGTTCGAGACCGGACTGAACGCCGTCGCGGCGCCGGTCCACTCCTACGACGGGAGCGTCATCGGGGCGATCGGGGTCTCCGGACCGGCCTACCGCATGGCCCGCGCACAGCTGCCGGAGCTGGCGAAGGCGGCGGTGAAGGCCGCGGCCGAGCTCTCCCGCCGCATGGGGTACGGCGGCTGAGCCCGGCGCGGTGGCCGCCCCGGCCGGGCGGCCCGCTCAGCCGGCGGCCGGCGCGGCCCCCGCCGCCTCCTCCGGGCGGCGGTACATCCGTGTCGCCGTGATCTGCCCGTGCACCGCCTCGCCGGACGGGTCCGCCTGCGGCAGGCCCGGACGCAGGTGCTCCTCGACGCTGATGTACTTCAGGCCCGCCCGCAGGTCCGCGTCGTTCCGCAGGCGGATCACCAGCGGGAACTCCGCGAGCGCGGTGGTGTCGAACAGGCCGGTGGTGTAGAGGAGTTGGACGCCCAGGGCGTCGGCGACGGCGCGCTGGAGCTCCAGCAGATAGGTGGCGTTGGCACGGCCGATGGGGTTGTCGAGGAACAGCGTGCCGGCGTGCCGCTGCTTGTCGCGGCCCCGGTCGTTGCTGCGCAGCGCCGCCATGGTGCAGTACAGCGCGATGGCGGCGGTCAGCAGCTGGCCGCCGGAGAAGACGTCGCCCATCTGCCCCACCGGGACCCGCTCGGCGCGCAGCACCGCGTCCGGCTTGAGGATCTCCACCGCCACGCCCCGCGGCTGGAGCGCGGCCTGCACCCCGCGCAGCAGCAGGGACATCCCGTCCCGGCGCAGGTCGCTGTTCTTCTTGACCGCCGCGCGGGTCGCCTCGTCGATGACCTCGCCCAGCCGCTCGGTGAGCGTGGCCTGGTCGGGGTCCTCGAAGCGGATCCGCAGGAACTCCTGGCCGGACCACTCCCCCAGCCCCTCGGGCAGCCGGGACAGCCGCTGGGCGGAGCGCAGCGTGGTCAACGACGACTCCACCAGACCGCGGAGCCGGTCGACGATGGAGCCGCGGTTGCGCTCCAGCTG
This sequence comes from Streptomyces sp. CB02959, assembly GCF_002803155.1. Classification (GTDB taxonomy): domain Bacteria; phylum Actinomycetota; class Actinomycetes; order Streptomycetales; family Streptomycetaceae; genus Streptomyces. Next base: position 205,859 of record NZ_NNBP01000016.1, on the reverse strand, counting down.
GGCGAGTTCGTCGGTGAGCACCCGCAGGCGAGGCGCGAACGCCTCCGCCCACTTGGCGGCGTGGTCCGGCAGCGCCGCGGCGGGCAGCTCCCGGATCTGCTGCCGGGCGGGGGTGCGCACCTGCTCGTAGCGGGTGGAGTTGGCGTGCCGGACGAGGACGTCGGCGGCCTCGCGGACCGCGGCCTCGGCGGCGGACAGGTCGGCGGCGCAGCCGCGCAGCGAGCGGCGGGACTCCGCGGCGGCCTGCCGGGCCTCGGTGAGACCGCCGGCGTACGGATCGATCGACGCGTCCTCGCCCCCCTCGGCGTCCTGGTGGTCCCGCAGCAGATCCCGCAGCAGCGCGGCGGTCTCGTCGAAGCCGCCGGCCGCGTCCTCGGCGCCGCGGTGGGCGCGCAGCAGCTCCTCGTGCTCGGCGCGGGCGGCCTCCAGGGCCTCGGTGGCGGTGGCCAGTTCGGCGTTGGCGGTACGCAGCAGTTCCTTGGCGCGGTCGGCGTCGGCCGGGACCAGTTCCTCCGGCAGCTCGGTGTGCTCCGCACCGTCGGTGGGCGCCAGCCGCTCCGCCTCGCCGCGCAGCCGGCCGAGCTGCTCACTGGCGGTCGAGGCGCGGGTGTCCAGCATCTGCACCAGCGATTCGGCGCGTCCGGCGGCGGCCTGGCGGGACGGGCCGTCGGCGGCGTCCGGGCTCTGCAGCAGTTGCTCGGCGCGGGTGCGGACCTTGTTGGTGAGGCGGTTCAGCTCGGCCAGGGCGGCGGATTCGTCGCCCTCGGCGCGGGCCTGTTCGGCGCGGAGGTCGGCGCCGACGCCGACCTTCTCGTAGAGCTGGGAGGCGGAGCGGTACGCCTCGCGGAGCGCGGGCAGCGAAGTGGTCGACTGCTGCGGGGCCTCCCCCAGGTCGTCGGGGACACCGGCGATCTCGGCGCGCTCGGCGCGCAGCGCTCGGGCGGTGCGGCGGGCGTCGTCGGCGGCCCGCTGGGCGGCCCGGCGGTCCTCGTCGGCGGCCCGGGCGCGGTCCACGCACTCCTCGGCGCGGCCCTCGAACTCCGCTGCCTCGTCGGCGAGTTCCCGCATCCGGGACTGCCAGCCGGCGCGCTCGCGGAGCCGGTGGGCGAGGCCCGCGAGGAGGTCGGCGGCGCGCCGGGCGCGCTGGGCGGCCTCCTGCCGCTCGTCGCGCACCCGGGTGGCCTCGGTGGCGACCTCGTCGGCCTCGGCGCGGGCCGTCCGGGCCTCGGCCAGCTCCGCGGCGGCCTCCTCGGCGGCGGTCCGGGCGGTCTCCGCGGCCGCGGCGAGCTCGGCGAGGCGGCCGGCCGGGCAGCCGGCGCGCCAGGAGCCGAGGCGGGCGGCGAGCGCCCGGTCCCCGGCGAGCCGCGCGGCCAGCGTGCGGATGTCCTCGTCGCGCTCGGTGGCGCGGGCGCGCAGTGCGCGGCGCTCCTCGTCGGCGGCGGACTCGTCGTGCATGGCCGGGTTCGGCGGTACGAGGAAGACGCCGGAGACGCCGGGGTCGTCCTCGTCGGCGGCCGGGCTGGGGGCCAGCAGCGCGGCGGCGGTGCCCACCGCGACGGCGGAGCGGGGCAGCAGCGCGGCCTGGGCGAGCACCTCGCGGGCCCGGGCGTGGGTGTCCGGGTCGGTGATGACCACACCGTCGACCAGCTCGGGGCGGGCGGCCAGCACCCGGGCGTGGTCGGCGGGGTCGACGGACTGGGCGAGGTAGCGCCAGCCGGGCAGGGCGGGCACGCCGTGCTCGCCCAGATACTCCACCGCAGCCAGCACGTCGGGGCCCGGCGGCAGCAGCCCGCCGTCGCCCAGCGCGCCCAGGATCCGGGCGTCGTCGGCGGCGGCCGTCCGCAGGTCGAACAGCTGGCGCTCGGCGGCGGCGACGCCCTCCTCCAGCAGCCCGTGCAGCGCGTCGGCGCTGCGGTCCAGCTCCTCGGCGGTGAGCGGGGCGGCGGCGCGGCGCGGGGCGGCCGATCCGGCACCGTCGCCCGTACGGGGGCCGGGCAGGGCGGGCGGCGGCGCCTCGGGGAGGCCGAGGAGTTCGGTGAGCCGCTGTTCGGCGCCGATCGATTCGGCGGCCCGCCGCTCGGCGTCGTGGGCGCGCTCGGCGGCCTGTGCGGCGTCCTGCGCGCGGGCCGCGGCGAGTTCGGCGGCGGAGTGCCGGGCCGCGGTCTCGCGGGCCCCGTCGGTGGCCTGCCGGGCGGCCTCGCGGGCGGCGTCCCACGCCTCGACGGCGGTCTTCTCGGCATCGGAGGCGGCGAGCGCGGCGCGGGCCGGGTCGGCGTCCGGCTCCGCGTCGTCGAGCCAGCCGGCCCGGACCGCCTCCGCGGTCTCCTCGGCGACCTCGGCGAGCCGCTGCCGCAGGTGGTCGGACTCACTGCGGGCGCGCTGGGCGTGGGTGGCGGCCGTGGTGGCGTCGCGGTGCGCGGACTCGCCGGTCTCCTGGAGGGCGGCGGACCGCTCCTCCTCCTCGTTGGCGACCCCTTCGCCGGCCTCGGCGGCGCCGTGCAGCGCGCGCACCAGGTCGGCGGCGGCGGCGGCGCGGGCGGCGAGCGCCGGGGCGGCGTCCCGCTCGGCCTCCCGGATGGCGGCGGCGACCCGCGCGGAGCGGTCGGCGGCGGCGCGGTGCCGCAGGGCGATCTCGGCGGCCTGCCAGGCGCTGTGCAGCGTGCGGGCGTCGTTGAGTTCGCGGCGCTGGGCGGCGGCGCCCTTCTCGGCGGCGGCCAGCGCCAGCGAGGCGTGCCGGTAGGCGAGTTCGGCGGAGACCAGGGCGCGGCGCTCGCGGCCGCGGTCGGCGTCGGTGACCCGGTGCGCGGCGGCGGCGACCGCCTCGGCGAGCTCGGCGGCCCGGCCGCGCTCCTCGGTGCCGCGGGCGTACAGCCGCTGGGCCAGGCCGCGGGTGCGGCGCTCGGCTCCGGCGTGCACCTCGCGGGCCCGGTCGCGGGTCTCGGCGGACTCGGCGATGCGGGAGAGCAGGTCCAGCGAGCCGGCGGTGAAGTCGCGTTCGGCGGTGAGCTCGGCGCGCCGGCCGAGCTTGTGGGCGAAGCCGTGGACGAGGTCGGCGAGGCCGTCGGTGTCCCGGGTGTCGGTGACGGCGCGCAGCAGCAGGTCGGTGAAGTCGGAGTCGTTCTTGACCGCGAAGAGGCCGGCCGCCTCGCCCTCGTCGGCGTTCATCTCCCGCTGGTAGCGGAAGAGTTCGGGGTCCAGGCCGAGGTCGCCGAGGTGTTCGTTCCAGCGCTCGTGGACCTCTTCCCAGATCACGTCGAGGTTGGGGTAGTTCTTGCCGGCGTCGGTGAGGGCGTCGCGGAAGCCCTTCATGGTGCGGCGGCGGCCGTGCGCACTGGAGGCCCCCTCGCCGTTCTCCGTCCGGGGGCGGACGAGGGTCGCCTCGGCGACGGGGAGGGAGTCCAGGCTCATGCCGGGGCCGGGCCGGAAGCTGTACCAGGCCTCGGCGAACTTGCGGGGGTCGTTGGAGACCTGGCGGCCGCGCCATTCGCTGACCTTGCCGACCACGACGGTCTCGCCCGTGACGACGTGCTGCCATTCCAGGGCGACGTGGCCGCAGTCGTCGGCGAGCAGGAACTTGCGGAGCACACCGGAGCTGGCGCCGCCGAGGGTGTTGCGGTGGCCGGGCAGCATGACCGAGAAGATCAGCTTGAGCAGGACGGACTTGCCGCCGCCGTTCTCCAGGAAGAGCACGCCGGCGGGGGCCGGGCGGCGCGGCGGGCCGACCGGTTCGTCCTCGAAGAAGTCCGCCTGGGCCGGCGCCGGCTGGGGCACCGGCGCGCCGACCCCGCGCAGGTCCAGGACGGTGTCGGCGTAGCGCGCACCGGCCGGCCCGGTGGAGTAGAGGCGGACCCGGGACAGCTCGTACATGGCGGACTCTCGTTGGTGTGTGGGTGGGTCGGTGGTCGGGGGTGGGCGGAGCGTGCGGGCGGTCAGCCGGAGTGGAAGGGCAGCCCGGCCTCGGCGACCAGGTCGAGGTCGTCGGACTCCTCGCCGGGCAGCAGCGAGGCGCTGCCGTCGGAGACCGGGACGATGCCGAGCTCCAGCAGTTCGGCCATGGCGGCGGTGCCGGCCATGTCGCGGACCTGGAGTTGGTAGCGGGCGGTGGTGCGGTAGGCGCCGCCGGCGTCGTCGCCGGTGCGCTGGAGGAAGCCGGAGTCGACGAGGAAGGTGACGGCCTTGGCGATGATGCCGGTGGTGGAGCCGGCCAGCCGCCGGGCGTCCTTGGTGGCTCCCGTGGCGCTGCGCCGGGCGTAGACCCGCCAGGCGGACTCCAGGCCGGGGGCTTCGGTGGCCGGGTCGGTGTTCTCGCCGTCCTGTTCGGCGCGCTCCGTGAGGCGGCGGCAGGCCTGCCGGACGAAGGCGTCGACGCCGTTGACGGTGATCCGGCCGATGTAGCCGTCGTCGGCGAGGTCCTCGGGGCGCGGGAAGGACATGGCGGCGATGGCCAGGTGGGCCAGGCCGTGCAGGAAGCGGTCGGCGGAGTCGGCGGAGGCGCGGCGGGCGTAGTCGCCCATCCGGACGGCGAAGACGGAGTCCTCGGCGGCGGTGACGGCCATCCCGGCGCGGGTGGAGACCTCCAGGACGATCAGCCCGAGGCCGCCGGCGACGGCGTCGGCGAGCCGGGCGAAGGGGGGCTCGTCCCGATAGCGGCGGAGCAGCTCGGCGTATTCGGCGTCCCGGGCCGGCAGCAGCTTGGGCTGGAGGCCGAAGGAGACCAGCCGGGCGGCGTCGGCGGCGTCGGCGGGGGATTGGGGCCTCCCCTGGTCATGGGGGTCCCCCCGGTCGAGCGAAGGCGAGAGTGGGGGAGGAGCCGAGATCTCGGGGAACGGCGAGGCGCCGGCCGGGGCCGGTTCGGGGGCGTCGGCGGGTGCGCCCCAGGCCGCTTCGCCGGTGCCGGGCGCCGGGTCGGGCTGCGGCACCTCGTCGGCGTCGTACTGGGTCACGGGCGGAGCTCCTTGCGGGGGACGGTCGGGGGTATCTCGTAGCGGGGCGGGGGCGGTCCGGCCGCTATCCGGCGGCGGTGCCGCGCGGCGGGCATCAGGCCACCTCCGAGCGGTCGGCGGCCATCCCGGCCGCGTCCAGCAGGGCGGTGCCGACGATGAGGTCCGCGCCGCCGAACTCGGGGTCGGTCAGCTCGGTGCCGTCGTCGACGGCGAAGAGCAGCTGCTGCTCGCCCTGGCGGTAGGCGGTGCCGACCGGGGGGCTGGCGGCGTGCACCGCCAACAGGGCCACCAGGTACGGGAGTTCGGGGTCGCTGCGGCGGGCCTCGGCGAGCAGGCCGGAGAGCCGGCGGGGGGCGTCGGCGGGCAGGGTGAGCAGGGCCATCGCGGCGTCGAGCTGGGCCTCGCTGAAGCGGCTGTCGTCGGGCGTGGCCACCAGGTCGGGCTCGGGCATCTCGGCGCCCAGGTGCTCGCGCTCCATGGGCGGGGTGAGCAGCACCTCGACGAGGTCGGCGACCCGGACGGCGGCGGGGGTGCGCAGCCCCGTGCCGCGGGCGAAGAAGGCGTCGGTGACCCGGGTGGCCTGCTCGACGGGGAGCGGGAGGACGGGGGCGACGAGCTGGCCGTAGAGGTCGAGGCCGGTGCGGGCGGCGGGGGCGGCGAACGCCTGGCGGTCCTGTTCGGCGCGGAAGAGCGGGCCGGCCTCCAGGAGCCGGGACTGGAGCTGGGTGTGCCGGCGGATGCAGTCCTTGACGATGTCGACGAGTTCGGCGGCGCGCCGCTTGTGCTCGCCGGTCTTCGCGTCGACGGCCTCGGCCTCGTCGCGGGCCTTGCGGATGTTGGTGAGGATGGCGTTCTCGTGGCGGTAGCGGTCCGCGACGTGGTCCAGCGCCTCGTTGATCATGTCGGGGACGGTGCGCAGCCAGTCGACCGAGCGGACGTTGCGCCGGGTGGCCTCCAGGGTCTTGCGGAGGGTCTCGGCGTACTGGACGGTGCGGTAGCGGGCCTGCTCGGCGGCGAGCTGGGCATCGGCCAGCCGGCCGCGGCTGATCAGCACCTCCAGCTTGACCTCGGCGGCGATCTGGGCGCTGGTGACGTCCGTGTCGAGGGCGCCGACGAGGACGTTGACCGCCTCGTCGGTGGCGCGGAGGTAGACGGTGCCGCCGGGGCCGGGGACCTCTTCGATCAGCTTGAAGTCGTAGTCGCGGCGGACGTACTCGCCGTCGGTGGTGAAGGTGCCGTAGACGGCGCGGAAGCCGCGGTCGACGCTGCCGACGTTGATGAGGTTCTCCAGCACCCAGCGGGCCACCCGCTCGTGCTCCGCGGCGGGGCGGTCCGGGGCCTGGGCGGCGACCCGCGGCAGGACCTTGGCCACTATCTCCTCGTGGTCGGCGCCGGTGTCGAAGTCCATGTTCAGGGTGACCAGGTCGATGACGGCGAGCGCCACCTCCGCCATCGCGTAGACCCCGTACTCGCCCGCGAGGTTGGCCTTGCGCGCGTCGAGGTCGTGCAGCGGCGCGGTGCACGCGAGGGCGCGCAGCCGGCGGGCCAGTCCTTCGTCGGCGGCCGGGCCCGGCGCGGGCCGGCTGTGGCCGTTGAGCTGGGGCGCAGCGGCCCCCGGGGCGGAAAAAGTCACGTCGCACAGAGTAGGCGCTGGCACCGACAACGGACGAAACGGCGCGGATCCCCTCAGGGGCGGGCCGGGCCCGGGTCCCTTGGCGGTCCCGTGGGCCGGCCGGCTGATCATTTTACCGGCGGCGCCGGCGGGTCAGTGCGTGGCCCCCTCCGCGACCCGGAGGTCGGTGCGCGTCCGGGCGGCGGTGGCGGCGATCTCGCGCAGTGCGGTGGCGACCGCGTCGACCGGCAGCGACGGCTGGGCGCGGTCGGTGACCTGCTCGGGCGCGTACGGGACGTGCACGAATCCGCCGCGTATGTGCGGGAGTTCGGCGGCGATGAGGTGGGCGAGTCCGTAGAAGACGTGGTTGCAGACGAAGGTCCCGGCGGTGTTGGAGACCGAGGCCGGCAGGCCGGCGGCGCGGACGGCCGCCACGCACGCCTTGATCGGGAGGGTGGAGAAGTACGCGGCGGGCCCGTCCGGCACGATCGGTTCGTCGATCGGCTCGGCCCCCGCGTTGTCGGGTATGCGGGCGTCGTCGACGTTGAGGGCGACCCGCTCGACGGTGATGTCCGGGCGCCCGCCCGCCTGCCCGACGGCCACCACGAGGTCGGGGCGCGTCTCGTCGATCGCGGTGCGCAGGGCGGTCAGGGCGGCGCCGTAGACGCAGGGCAGTTCGGCGGTGTGCAGCGCCAGCCCGGCGAGCGGGGTGGCCGCCGCGGTGCGCACCGCCTGCCAGGAGGGGTTGGTGGCCGCGCCGTCGAACGGTGCGAATCCGGTGAACAGGACGCGGGTCGGCGGGGTGGTGGACGTCATGGGGTCCCTCTCGGGGCGGCTCGGGCGGTCGGCAGGTGGGGGCGGGGCCCGGCGGCCGGTGGCGGCCGCCGGGCAGGTCAGAACGCGAACAGCGCCATGATCACGATGTTGCAGCCCAGCAGGATGCCGGCGGTCGGCAACTGCGCCTTGATGGGCCCGTACTGGTCCTTCAGTTCCAGCAGCGCCGCCGGGACGATGTTGAAGTTGGCGGCCATCGGGGTGACCAGCGTCCCGCAGAAGCCGGCGAGCATGCCGAGGGCCAGGACGGCGGCCGGATTTCCGTGGAAGTGCCCGATGAGGACGGGCCAGCCGACCGCGGCGGTCATCACGGGGAAGGCGGCGAAGGCGTTGCCCATGATGAGCGTGAAGGCGAACATGCCCACGCAGTAGACGACGACGGCGACGTAGAGGGAGTCCTTCGGCAGCACGGCGCTGGCGAGCTTGCCGACCTGGCCGCCGACGCCGGAGACCTGGAAGATGGCGCCGAGCGTGGCCAGCATCTGCGGCAGCAGCATCGCCCAGCCCATCGCCTCCAGCATGCCGCGGCCGGCCTGGACGGGCACCGAGGGCCGCTTCTCGCGCAGCATCACCATGCCGACGACGAGCGCGGCGACCGCGCCGATGCCGAGGCCCAGGATGGTCTCGCTGCCCTCCTGGAGGACCGGTCGGCCCCCGATGGAGAGGTGTTTGACGCCGATGGCGCAGGCCATCGCGACGACCGGGATGGTCAGCGCCGGGACGAAGAGCTTGTTGCCCAGGCGGGCGGCGCTCGCGGTGCGCTCCTCCGGGGTGGTGGTGCGCGGGTTGCCGCGCCCGGTGAAGCCGAAGCCTGCCAGGGCGGCCATCACCAGCACGGCGGCGCCCAGTGGCTCGGCCGGCGCCTGCTTGGTGACCACCCAGCTGCTGTAGATGAACCCGGCGCCGATCAGGCCCCAGAAGGCGCCGGTGCCGAAGCGCTTGGGGTTGCCGCGGTCGGCGACCATCTGGGCGGCCATCACCAGGAAGCTGAGGCCGACGAGCCAGTAGAACCACTCTGCCTTGATCATCGGGTGGTCTCCGCTGCGGTGGTGGGGTGGGCGTTGGCGGCGAGCAGTTCGCGCTCCAGTCGGCGGTCCAGGCTCAGCAGCCGCCAGCCGTGGACGACGAAGGCGCACAGCGCGGTGGGGATGGCCCACAGCGCCAGTTGCAGCGGTTCGAGGTGGGTCCCGTAGGTGGTGTTGACGAAGCCGGTGATCAGCAGGATCGAGCCGACGGCGAGGAAGACGTCCTCCCCGAAGAAGAGGCCGACGTTGTCCGCGCCGGCCGCGAACGAGCGGATCTTCTCCCGGGTGCGGGCGGGGAGCGGGCCGTAGCGGCGCTCGGCGGCGCCCTCCGCCATCGGGACGGCGAGCGGGCGGACGGTCTGGGCGTGCCCGAAGACGTTGGTCAGTCCGACGGCGGCGCCGATCTGCCGCAGGCCCAGGTAGAGCGCGAGGAAGCGCCCGGTGGTGAGGCGCCCGAACCGGGCGATGAGAGTGCGGGCCTGTTCCTGGAGGCCGTAGCGCTCCAGCAGGCCGATGACCGGGAGGGTGATCGCGAAGATGGTCACCGCCCGGCTGCCGGCGAAGCCCTCGCCGAAGGCGGCCAGCACCTTCGTGGGCGAGAGTCCGCCGAGGAGGCCGGTGGTGATGCCGGCCACCGCGACGACCAGCAGGGCATTGCGTTTCGTGGCGAATCCGATCACGACCACGAGCACGCCGAGGAGCACGATCATGGCTCCGCCTTCCGCGTACGGGTTCCCCGACGGGTGCGTGCCACGGTTCGAACGGGCCGCAGGCGTCCGGGGAGCGTTGAGGGGTTGCTCCGGAGAGAGGGGTTGCTCTGGAGATTGCTGCGGAGGCTATTCGATTGTTCAACGATCCGACAAGGGGTCGGCGGCGAGGAAACGAGAGCGCGGTTACCCCTCGGCGATGCGCTGGGCGTACGCCGCCGACAACTGGCCGCGCGAGTCCTCCAGATAGGCGCGCAGCAGCGGCTCGGCGGCGGCCGCGTCGCCGGCCACCAGCGACTCCGCGATCTGCCGGTTGCGGACCAGGTAGGGCGCGTAGAAGCGCTGCGGATCGGCCATCACGTGGAAGACCAGTCGGAGTTCGGCCAGCACGCCGCGCATCAGCTCGTCGGTCCGCGGGCTGCCGGCCAGCGCCACGACGGCCTGGTGGAAGCGGATGTTGGCGGTCGAGAGCTCCTCCCAGACCCGGGCCGCGGCGGCGTCCTCGCCGGCCCGCACCGCCGCCTCGATCGCGGCCACCGACGCGGTGGTGGCGGCGTCGTACGGGCCCTGACCCAGTCCGCGCACCGCGGCGCACTCCACCAGCAGCCGCACCCGGAAGATGTCGTCGAGGTCCTCGACGGTCACCATCCGCACGAAGACCCCGCGGTTGAGCCGGTGCTCCAGCAGCCGCTCGTGGGTGAGCAGCCGGAACGACTCGCGGAGGGTGTTGCGGGAGACGCCCAGCGCACCGCCGATGCTCTCCTCGGACAGCCTCGCGCCGGGCGAGAAGTAGCCCTCGGTGATCCGGTCCCGCAGGATGTCGGCGACCCGTTCGGCCGTGCTGGCGCGGCCCAGCAGGGCGCGGTCCCGTTCCAGTCCCGCGACCTCGGCGAGCCGCCGTTGATCGTTCTTCGCCATTCCGCCGGCCATCCCGCTGTCCGCTCCGTCCCGTCCGGAACGGACCGACGAGGCCCGCCCCACTGCGATGTCAGCCGCAGTCAATCCCAGATGACGGGATGGGACAACACGCCTCTTGTCGGATCGTTGAACGATCTGTACGTTGGCTTGCGCCTCGGCATCGCCGCGGCCACCTCCCGCATCCGCACTGCACCCCGCACCCGGAACGGACATCCATGAGCAACCCGGCGGCCCCTCCCCCCATCGACCTCAACGCCGACCTCGGGGAAGGGTTCGGCCGCTGGCACCTCACCGACGACGAGGCCCTGCTGTCCGTCGTCACCAGCGCCAACGTGGCCTGCGGCTTCCACGCCGGCGACCCGTCCACCATGCGCCGGGTCTGCGCGCTGGCCGCCGAGCGCGGCGTGGTGATCGGCGCCCAGGTCTCCTACCGCGATCTGGCCGGCTTCGGACGCCGCGCCATGGACGTGCCGCCCGAGGAACTCGCCGACGAGATCACGTACCAGATTGGCGCGTTGGAGGTCTTCGCCCGCGCCGCCGGAGCCCGCGTCGGCTACGCCAAACCGCACGGCGCGCTCTACAACCGCTGCGTGCACGACGCCGAACAGGCCGCCGCGGTGGCCGCCGGGATCCGCGCCGCGGGCGGCCGACTGCCCGTCCTCGGCCTGCCCGGCTCCCGGCTGCACCAGGCCGCCGCGGAGGCCGACCTCCCCGTCGTCGGCGAGGCGTTCGCCGACCGCGCCTACACCGATCAGGGCACCCTGGTGCCGCGCCGGGAACCGGGCGCGGTCGTCCACGACCCCGACGCGGTGGTCAAGCGCGCGGTGGGCCTGGCCCGCGACGGTGCGGTCACCTCCCGCGACGGCACCCGGATCACGGTCGCCGCGCGCTCCCTCTGCCTGCACGGCGACACCCCGGGCGCGGCCGAACTGGCGCGGCGGGTACGGGCCGAGCTGACCGCGGCCGGCGTCCGCGTCCGGAGCTTCGCGTGACGCCGGACGGCGGCGCGCCGCGCACCGCCGGGCCGCTGCCGCTGCGCGCACTGCCGGTCGGCGACCACGGACTGCTGATCGAGCTGAACGGCGACGAGGACGTCGAGGCGCTCCACGCCGAGCTGCTGCGGCGCGCCGCCGCCGGCACGCTCCCGGCGGTCCGCGAGATCGTGCCGGCCGCCCGGACGGTCTTCCTCGACGGCCTGGCCGACCCCCCGGCGCTGGGCGCGGAGCTGGCCGGCTGGCGGATCCCCCCGCTGTCCGCCGGCGACCGCCCGGCCGTGGAGATCCCGGTCCGCTACGACGGGCCCGACCTCGCCGAGGTCGCCGCCCTGTGGGGCGTCACCCCCGACGAGGTGGTCCGGTCGCACTCCGGCACCGCCTTCCGGGTCGCGTTCTGCGGATTCGCGCCCGGCTTCGGCTATCTGACGGGGCTTCCGGAGCGGCTGCACGTCCCGCGCCGGGCGACCCCCCGCACCCGGGTCCCGGTCGGCTCGGTCGGCCTGGCCGGCCCGTACACCGGCGTCTATCCGCGCCCCTCCCCCGGCGGCTGGCAGTTGATCGGCCGCACCGACGCCGTCCTGTGGGACCCGCGGCGCGAACCGGCGGCCCTGCTGGCCCCCGGCACCCCCGTCCGCTTCGTCCCCGTGGACGCCCCCGTACCGGCCCCGCGCACCGCCCCGTCCCGCCCCGAACGCCTCCCCGAGGAGCCCGCCCGATGACCGACCGCGCCCTCTCGGTGGTCCGGGCCGGTGCGCTCACCACCGTCCAGGACCTCGGCCGGCCCGGCCACGCCCACCTCGGGGTGCCGCGCTCCGGAGCCCTGGACGAGCCCGCGCACCGGCTCGCCAACCGCCTGGTGGGCAACCCCGCGTCGGCGGCCACCCTGGAGACCACCCTCACCGGCTGCGCCGTCCGACTGCGCACCGCCACCACGGTCGCGGTCACCGGCGCCGCCTGCCCGGTGACGGTGGACGGCCGCCCCGCCCCCTGGGGCGCCCCGCTGCACGTGCCGGCCGGTGCCGTGCTGGAGGCCGGTCCGGCCACCCACGGAGTCCGCTGCCACCTCGCCTTCGCCGGCGGCATCGCCACCGAGCCGGTGCTCGGCAGCCGCGCCGCCGACCTGCTCTCCGGCCTGGGCCCGGACCTGCTCGCGGACGGCGCGGTGCTCCCGCTGGGCTCGCCTTACGGGCCGTCGGCAGCCGCCGACGCGGTGCCGCACACCGGGCCGGCGGCCGAGTTGGTGCTGCCGTTCCTGCCCGGTCCGCGCGACGCCTGGTTCACCGCCGACGGGCTGCGCACCCTGGCCACCGGCCGGTTCCGGGTCTCCGCGGCGTCCAACCGGATCGGGCTGCGCACCGAGGGCCCGCCCCTGGAGCGCGCCAGGGACGGTGAACTCCCCAGTGAGGGGATGCCGTTGGGCGCCCTTCAGGTCCCGCCGAACGGCCTGCCGGTGCTGTTCCTGCACGACCACCCCACCACCGGCGGCTATCCGGTCGTCGGCGTGGTCCCGGAGCGCTTCCTGGCCCCGGCGGCCCAGGCGGCACCGGGGACTCCGGTCCGGTTCGTGCGCATCGGCCGACGGCCGGGCCGGCCGGCGCCCGCCCGGTGACGGCGCCGCGCACCACCGCCTCAAGTGCGCCCCGAGCGCCGGGCATTCACGCCCGGTGCCCCGCCCGCCCCGGCGTCGCCGACAGCACGGACGGGCACAGTCCGTAGCGGATCAACTGCCCCGAGTGACCTACTCGGGCTCCCGCACGGAAGGAACCGTGTCCACCATGCGTCTCGCCCCGCGCCTCACCGCCGCGCTCAGCGGTCTCGCCCTCGCCCTCGGCGGCGTCGTCGCCCTCGCCCCGGCCGCCCACGCGACCCCGCAGGCGTGCTTCTACACCGTCCTGGAACAGCACCCCCAAGCCAATCCCGAAGTGGTCGAACGGGCCTGTCTCATCGGCGCCGAGGGCGGCCCCGAGGCCGTCCGGGCCTGCTACACCGAGCTGCGGCGGGACTACGTCCCCGCGGTGATCGCCTTCGAGGCGTGCCGCCGCGCGGCAGAAGGGGAGTGACGGGCGGCCATGCCCGACGCGCCCGGCCGCGGACCCGACGGTGCCCGCGGCCGGGCGCCGGCTACGCCACCCCGTACCCCCCGCCCCCCGGCGTCCGGATCACCAGCACGTCGTCCACCCCGACCTCCGCCGCGTCACAGCCCCGCAGCCGCTCGACCGAACCATCGGCCCGCTCCAGGAAGTTGGCGCCGAGCGCGCCCGGCCCGCCGCCGGCCATGCCGTACGGCGCGACCCGCCGGTGGTTGGAGAGCAGGGCGATCGTCATCGGCTCCAGGAACCGCAGTCGGCGCTCCACCCCGCGGCCCCCGTGCCAGCGGCCGGTGCCGCCGCTGCCGTCGCGCAGGGCGAAGCCGTCGACCCGGACGGGGCAGCGCCATTCCAGGACCTCGGGGTCGGTCAGCCGGGAGTTGGTCATGTGGGTCTGCACGGCGTCCGCCCCGTCGAAGCCGTCGCCGGCACCCGAGCCGCTGGCGACCGTCTCGTAGTACTGCACCCGTTCGTTGCCGAAGGTGAGGTTGTTCATCGTGCCGGAGCCCTCGGCCTGGATGCCCAGCGCCGCGTAGAGCGCCCCGGTGACCGCCTGGGAGGTCTCGACGTTGCCCGCGACGGTGGCCGCCGGGAAGACGGGCGCCAGCATCGAGCCCTCCGGGATGCGGACCTCGACGGGCTTGAGGCAGCCGCTGTTGAGCGGGATGTCCTCGGCGACCAGGGTCCGCAGCACGTACAGCACCGCCGCCATCACCACCGAACTCGGCGCGTTGGCGTTGCCGGGCTGCTGCGGTGACGTGCCGGCGAAGTCCAGCACCGCGCCGCGGGCCGCCCGGTCGACGGTCAGCGCGACCCGGATCTCCGCCCCGCTGTCCGTCTCGTAGCGGCAGCTGCCGTCCGAGAGCCGGCCGAGGATCCGCCGCACCGACTCCTCGGCGTTGTCCTGGACGTGCCCCATGTACGCCCGGACGACGTCCAGCCCGAACTCCTCGGTCATCCGCCGCAGTTCGTGGATGCCCTTCTCGTTCGCGGCGATCTGGGCGCGCAGGTCGGCGAGGTTGACGTCCGGGGCGCGGGACGGGTACGGCCCGGCGGTGAGCAGGTCGCGGGTCTCCCGCTCGCGCAGCCGGCCGTCGCGGACCAGCAGCCAGTTGTCGAAGAGCACGCCCTCCTCCTGGATGGTGCTGCTGAAGGCGGGCATCGAGCCCGGGGTGATGCCGCCGATCTCGGCGTGGTGCCCGCGGGAGGCGACGAGGAACAGCAACTCGCGCCCGTCGGTGCCGAACACCGGGGTGACGACGGTGATGTCCGGCAGATGCGTCCCTCCGTGGTACGGGTCGTTGATCGCGTAGACGTCGCCCGGCCGCAGATCGTCGCCGCGCCGCCGCAGCACCTCCTTGATGGACTCCCCCATCGAGCCCAGGTGCACGGGAATGTGCGGCGCGTTGGCGATCAGGTTGCCCTCGGCGTCGAACAGCGCACAGGAGAAGTCCAGCCGCTCCTTGATGTTGACGGAGTGCGCGGTGTTCTCCAGCCGGACGCCCATCTGCTCGGCGATGGCCATGAAGAGGCTGTTGAAGACCTCCAGCATCACCGGGTCCGCCGCGGTGCCGACGGCGGTCCGTCCGGGGCGCGGCCGGTCCCGGGTGAGCCGCAGGTGGCCGCGCTCGCCGACGGTGGCCCGCCAGTCGGGGTCGAGGACGGTCGTGGCGTCGTCCTCGGCGATGATCGCCGGGCCGGTGAGGGAGTCGCCGGGCCGCAGGTCGGTACGGCGGTACAGCGCGGTGTCCCGCCAGCACCCGCCGGCGTACGTCCGAACGGTCGCCACCGCCTTCAACTCCCCTTCCCGCTCGGCGAGTCGAACGGCGTAGTCGGCCGCGCCGCCGGCCGCGCCGCGCGCCTCCACCGACACCGCCTCGGCGACCAGCGGCTTGTCCATGGTGAAGGCGTACCGTTCGCGGTGCGCCCGGACGAACTCCGCGGCCATGGTCGCGGCGTCGGCGAGCGGGACGCCGAGAGCGGCGTCGGTCCCGGCGTAGCGGACCAGGACCCGGGCGCGGGTGGTGAGCGAGGCCGCCGGCACGCCGTCGTCCAGGAGTTCCCGCCGGGTCTGGCCGGCGAGGCCGTCGCACACCGCGCGGACCCGGTCCATCGCCCCCGGTGCGTCGAACCGCTCCTCGACGGCCTGTTCCCGCATCGCGGTGGCGTCGGCGACCCCGATCCCGTACGCGGAGAGCACCCCGGCCAGCGGCGGGACCAGGACAGTGGCGACGCCCAGCGCGTCGGCGACCGCGCAGGCGTGCTGGCCGCCCGCGCCGCCGAAGGCGACCAGGGCGTAGCGGGTGATGTCCCGGCCGCGCTGGACGGAGATCTTCTTGACCGCGTTGGCCATGTTGAGCACCGCGATGTCCAGGAAGCCGGCGGCGACGTCCTCGGGGCCGCGGTCGTCCCCGGTCGCGGCGGCGGCCCGGGCGGCCAGCTCCGCGAACCGGGTGCGGACCGTCGCGGCGTCCAGCCGCTGGTCGCCGGCCGGCCCGAACACCGCCGGGAAGTGGTCGGGTTGGATGCGGCCGAGCATCACGTTGGCGTCGGTGACGGTGAGCGGGCCGCCGCGGCGGTAGCAGGCCGGTCCGGGGTCCGCGCCGGCCGAGTCGGGGCCGACCCGGTACCGGCGGCCGTCGAAGTGCAGCACGGAGCCGCCGCCGGCCGCGACGGTGTGGATGTTCATCATCGGGGCGCGCATCCGCACCCCGGCGACCTCGCTGCCGTAGATCCGCTCGAACTCGCCCGCGTAGTGCGACACGTCGGTGGAGGTGCCGCCCATGTCGAAGCCGATCACCCGGACCGCGCCGCCCGGACCCCGCCCGCCCGCCTCCGCGGCGGTCCGCACCATGCCGACCACCCCGCCCGCCGGACCGGACAGCACCGCGTCCTTGCCCCGGAAGTGGGTGGCCTCCCGCAGCCCGCCGTTGGACTGCATGAACAGCAGCCGGATACCGGGGAGTTGGGCCGCGACCTCGTCGACGTACCGCCGCAGGATCGGCGAGAGGTACGCGTCGACGACCGTGGTGTCCCCGCGCGGCACCAGCTTCATCAGCGGACTGACCTCGTGCGAGCAGCTGACCTGGGTGAAGCCCGCCTTCTCGGCCAGCTCGGCGACCGCCCGCTCGTGCGCGGTGTGCCGGTAGCCGTGCAGCAGCACCACGGCGGCGCTGCGCAGGCCGTCCGCGCGGGCCCGCCGCAGCTCCCGGCGGACGGGCTCCCGGTCGAGCGGCCGGACCGGCTCGCCGTGGGCGCCGACCCGTTCCGGCACCTCGATCACCCGGTCGTAGAGCGCCTCGGGCAGCACGATCCGCCGGTCGAAGATCCGCGGCCGGTTCTGGTACGCGATCCGCAGCGCGTCCCGGAACCCTTCGGTGGTCAGCAGCACCGTCGGCTCGCCCGTGCGCTCCAGGAGGGCGTTGGTGGCGACGGTGGTGCCCATCCGGACGACCGAGACCCGCTCGGCGGGCACCGGTTCGTCCGGGCCGAGCCCCAGCATCATCCGGATCCCGGCGACCGCGGCGTCCCGGTAGCGCTCGGGGTGGTGGGAGAGCAGCTTGCCGGTGACCAGGCGCCCGTCCGGCCGTCTGCCCACCACGTCGGTGAAGGTGCCGCCGCGGTCGATCCAGAACTCCCAGCGCCCGGTCATCCCGCCATTGTCGCAGCGCCGCCCGGTTCCGACAGGGCCGCGAGGGCGCTGCGGGTGGCCCGTTCGGCGGCGGCGTCCAGCAACCGCCCGGATCCGGCCAGGCCGTACCGGCACTCCCGTACGGCCAGCGCCAGCAGGCCGGGCAACAGGTCGGTGCACCGGTCGGCCACCCACCGGGTGCCTCGGGTCGCCATCCACACCAGCGAGCCGGCCCGAGTCGGCGGCGGGCCGTCGAGGGTGAGCGGGGGCGGCGGCCCACCGGCCAGTCCGCGGGCGGCCAGCGCGGTGTGGAAGCCGCGGGCCAGCAGCCGGTGGCCGCGCTCGCTGGGGTGCAGCCGGTCCACGCTCCAGGTGGCCCGGTCGGCCACCCAGGGGTGGTCGGCGAGATGGACGTGGACGCCGCCGTAGCGCGCGCCGACCGCGTGCACGACGGTGTTGACGGCGCGCATCCGGCGGGCCAACGGGCGGGCCAGCGGCGCGGGCAGCCCCAGCATCCGGCCGGGGTCGGGCAGACACGCCGTCAGCACCACCGTCCCGTCGCCGCTCAGGGCGGCGTGCGCCCGGTCCAGTGCCGCGGCCACCCGCTCGATGGCGAACGCGGCGCGCAGCGTGTCGTTGGCCCCGACCACGACGGACGCGAAGCGCGGGGCGAGCGCCCGAGCCTGCGGCAGCTGCTCCTGCGCCACCTCGGCCGCCAGCGCCCCGCTGCGCGCCAGGTTCACCAGGGGGACGTCGCCCGGCCGTTCCCCCAGCGCGTCGGCCAGCAGTGCCGCCCAGCCCCGCCAGCCGCCGCCCGCCACCGGGTCGCCGAGCCCTTCGGTGAGCGAGTCCCCGAGGGCCACGAACGGGGGCGTCACCGCCGCCCCCAGGGACCCGTCGCACGCGGCCCGGCCGGTGTGGCCGGCCGCCGCCCGCCGGCCGGCCTGGGGGCGTCGTGGGCCGCCAGGAACGCGGCCACCGCCGGCTGCCAGCCGTACCCTTCGGCGCACCGCCGGGCGGCGGCCCGGCGGACCGGCTCGGGCCGGGCCAGCACCCGCTGCACCGCGTCCGCGAAGGACGGGCCGTCGTCGAGTGCGGTGTCCCCGCCGTCGTCCACCAGCCCGGCCAGCGCCGAGGCGGCGCTGGCCACCACCGGGGTGCCGCAGGCCAGCGCCTCCAGCGCGGCGAGCCCGAACGTCTCGGCCGGGCCGGGCGCCAGGACCAGGTCGGCGGCAGCCTGGAGCGCCGCCAGCCCGGTCCGGTCGGCGAGGTGCCCGAGGAACGTCACCGGCAGCCGCGCGGCCCGCGCCCGGCTCTCCAGCCGGGCCCGCAGCGGCCCGTCGCCGGCCACCACCAACGCCGCGTCGACGCCCCGACCGCGCAGCTCGACGAGCGCGTCCAGGGCCCGGCCGGGCCGCTTCTCGGTCGACAGCCGGGAGCACATCAGCAGCAGCACGGCGGCCCGTCCGGCGTACCGGCCGCGCAGGCCGGCGCTGCGCAGGCCCGGGTGCCGGGCGGCGAGATCGACCCCGAGGGGCGCCCGCACCACGTTCCGCGCCCCGGCCCGGAGGAACTCCGCCGCCGCCCACTCGGTGGTGCACACCACCCGGCTGTAGGCGTACGCGGTACGGGCGTTGGCCCGGTCGGCGACCGTGCGGGCCAGCGGGCGCGGCACGCCCCAGGTGCGCAGCACCCCGTCCACGCTCTCGTGCGACACCATCACCGCGGGGACCCTGGCCCGGCGCGCCCACTCGCCCGTCCAGCGCAGCGTCGTCCGGTCCGAGACCTCCAGCCGGTCCGGGGCCAGCTCGGCCAGCAGATGTTGCAGTCGGCGGCGGTCGGTCAGCACCCGGTAGCCGCCGGTGCCGGGCACCGGCGGCCCGGGGAGGGTGAGCACCCGGCCCTGTGCGGTCTCCTCGTCCCGGAAGCCGCGCGGGCCCACCGCGTCCGGCGGGCCCGGCACGATGAGCACCGGCTCGTGGCCGGCCGCCCGGTACCCGGCGCCGAGCTCGTGCAGGGCGGTGCGCAACCCGCCGGAGGACGGGGTGACGAAATTGGCGATCCGGACGATCCGCAGCCCCCTCCGGGCGTCCCGGGTCCGGCCGGCGGTCACACCGCCACCGCCGTCCGGTCGGACAGCACGTCCTGGTAGTGGCCCAGCAGTTGGTCGCCGACCGCCTCCCAGGTGCGGGTCGCGACGGCCTGCCGCCCGGCGGCGCCGTACCGCACCCGCAGCTCCGCGTTGCCGCCCAGCGTCCGGACCGCGTCCCGGAGCGCGCTGCCGTCCCCGGGCGGGACCAGCAGCCCGGTCCGCCCGTGATCGACGAGGTCCAGCGGCCCACCGGCGGCCGGCGCGACCACCGGGACGCCGGACGCCATCGCCTCCTGCACGGTCTGGCAGAAGGTCTCGTACGGCCCGGTGTGCACGAACACGTCCAACGAGGCGTACAGGCGGGCCAGTTCATCGCCGGTCCGCCGTCCCAGGAACCGCACCTCCGGCAGCTGCGCCCGCAGGGCGGCGGCGCTGGGCCCCTCCCCGATGACCACGGTGCGGACCCCGGGGAGCCGGGAGGTCGCACCCAGCAGCCGCACGTCCTTCTCCGGCGCCAACCGCCCCACGTATCCCACCAGCAACTCCCGCCCCGCCAGCAATGAGCTGCGGAGCACCGTGTCCCGCCGCCCGGGGTGGAACCGCGCCGAGTCCACCCCGCGCGGCCACAGCCGCACCCGCGGCACTCCGTGCTCGGTCAAGTCCAGCAGCGCCGCGCTCGACGGGGCCAAGGTGAGGTCGGCGGCGGCGTGCACCGCCCGGATCCGCCGCCAGGCCGCCGCGCCGCCGCGCCCCAGGTAGGTGCGCGCGTACCGCGCCATGTCGGTCTGGTAGACCGCGACCGCCGGCACCCCGCGCCGGGCCGCGGCCGCCATGCCCCGCGCCCCCAGGACGAACGGGCTGGCCAGGTGCACGAGGTCGGGCCGGTGCCCGTCCAGCGCCGCGGACAGCCGCCGCCCGGGCAGCGCGATCCGCACCTGCGGGTATCCGGGCAGCGGCATCGAGGGCACCCGCACCACCGGGCACGGGCTCTCCTGCACGTGCGGGGCGACGGCCGGTACGGAGTTCGCCAGCGGCGCGATGACCAGTGGTTCGTGCCCGCGCCGGACGAGGTGGCGGGCGGTTTCCAGGGTGCAGTGCGCGACGCCGTTGACGTCGGGCGGGAAGGATTCGGTGACGAGGACGACACGCATAACGCTGTTGTCGGCGCACCGTGCGTGGACCGGGCCAAGGGGATCTTTCCAACCGGCGAACGTCCCATGAGCGTTCGCCCACCCGCCCGGTCAGGCGGGCCCGGGCGGCCTCACACCGCCGAGGCGTCCGGTCCGAAACGGGCGCGGACCGCGGTCTGCACCTCGGCCTCCTCGGCCGGGTCGGCGGCGAGGCGGCGGAGCTGTTCGACGACCCGGTCGTCGCCGGTGGCCGCGTGCCGGGCGGCCAGTTCCCGGGTGGTCTCCTCGCAGTCCCACAGGCACTCGACGGCGAAGCCGGCCGCGAACCCGGGGTCGGTGGCGGCGAGCGCGGCGGCGGCCCGGCCGCGCAGGTGCGAGGAGGAGGTCTCGCGGTAGAGGTGGCGCAGCACGGGGGCGGCGCAGACGATCCCGAGGCGGCCGGCGCCGTCCGCCAGTTCCCACAGCGCGCAGGCGTCCGGCCCCTCTTCCCGCACCGTGCGGCGCAGCGCGGCCAGCACCAGGTCGGCGTCGCGGCGGGCACCGCGGCGGGCCAGCATCGCGGCGGCGGACGCCCCCAGCCGGTCGGCGCGCACGGCCCAGATCCGGGCCCGCTCGACGGCCGCCACGCTGCGCATCCGCTCGTAGGCGGAGAGCGCGGCGGCGACCAGCGGCTCGCCGGAGAGCGGGTCGGTGGCGGCGGCCTCGATGAGGTCGAGAACCTCCGGGTCGCCGCGCTCGGCAAGGTGGTGCAGGACCGCGGCACGCGGCGTGTCGGGTCCGCCGCGGCCGGCCCGCAGCAGCTCGGCGCGGTCCTCGGGACCGGCGACGGCGCTCAGGCAGCGGGCGGCGGCGATGTAGCGGTGCTCACCGGGACGCGGTTCGAGCTCCTGCTGGGCCCAGTCCAGCACCTCGGCCACGCTCCAGCCGGGGCGCGGGCCGCGCGGCCGGAGCTGCCGCTGCCAGCGGTCGAAGGAACCCTGCTCGTCGGCGGCGGCCAGCCGCGTGCCGTAGCGGGCGTCCTCGGCCCACAGCCGCCAGGGCCGGGGCTCGAAGGCGTCGCGCACGGTGACGGCCAGCGCGGCGTCGCCCTCCGGGGTCTCGGGGAAGCGGGCCAGGACGGCGGGCGCCAGGCCGGTCAACCCGGCGTCGTCGTCACGCAGCGCGAGCTCGTCGAGGGCCCAGCGCCAGTTGCTGCCGACCGCGGCGTAGCTGCGCAGCAGCAGCCGGGCGGCGTCCCTGCCGTACGCGGCGAGGTGGCCGAGGACGGAGAGGGCGAGGCCGGTGCGCTCCTCGCTGGTGTCGGTGAGGTCGTCGGGGTGGAAGAGGTGCCGTTCGATCTCCTCCAGGCCGCCGTCGAGCTGCATGTAGAGGCGCGCGTAGTAGAGCGAACGGTTCTCCACCTGCCAGTCCCGGCGCGCATCGCGCAGCACACTGTCGTTGAGTGCCGCGAGCGCCTCGGCCCGCGGCGCCGCGAGGGCATGCAGGGTCCCGTCGCCGCGGCCTCGCTGAAGGAGGCCGAGCAGGGTGCCACTGGGCGCTATGTCTGGATCGAACATGAGGTCAGCATCCGGTGCGGGGGACAGGCTGGCAACGGGATTTCCGCTGACCGGCATTCTTGCCGGTGACCGCGGGCCCTATGCGTCGTTCCCACCATGGATCGGTGGGGTAGACAGCTGTACGGCGGCCGCAGCCTAGCGTGGAACCTTTGATTCCGCCGATTCGGGCCCGGTTGCCGCAAGGAAGCCGATGGCATATGCCAGATGCACCACCGTATCGGGTAGTGCCAAATCCCTTACGCACCGTCGCAGCCTGTGCAAGAGTCGTAACCGGCCCATACGTTCCGGCGCCGCCTGATCACGGAGTACGTCATGCCGCCCCCTCTCTTCGCGGATCACCCAGCCGATCGGACCCCCGAGCGTGACGCGGTCGAGGCACTCATCTCGCAGGCCCGCACCCTGCGCGGTGGCCTCGACGCCGTACGCAGAGAGTCCTCGGTGGCCGGTGACCTCGCCGCCGACCCGCAGCTGCGCTGGCAGCGGGCGCTGTGCGACCTCGCCGTCCACCATCTGGACGACCTCGGCGGTCACCTCGACCAACTCAGAGAGGGCCTGCCCGGCACGCTCGCCGAGGGTCCGGAGCCGCACGTCGAGGCGCCGGCGGCCCCGCCCGAGCCCGAGGCGCCCGAGCCCGGTGCGCTGCTGCGCCGGGTGGGCAGCGCCGAGTGGAACCTCCTCACCGACGACGCGACCTGGTCCGACGAGCTCTTCACGATGTTCGGCCGGGAGCCGGCCGACGGCCCGCTCACCCTGGACGAGCTGCCGTCCCTGGTACACGCCGACGACCAGGAGAAGCTGGCCGTGATGGTCACCGACTGCCTGGTGGACGGCCGGCCGATCGACGGCGAGTTCCGCATCGTGCGCGCCGACTCCGTCCACCGCACAGTCCACATGGTCGGCGAACCGGTGCTCGACGCCGACGGCAGCACGGCCTGCATGTGGGCCGTGCTCCGCGACGTCAGCGAGCTGCGCCGCAGCCAGTCGGCGGTGCGCGAGACCGGTGACTCGCTCCGGCGCCAGCGGCACGTCGCGCAGACCGAGCACCGGCTCGCGGTCGAGCTGCAAGAGGCCGTGCTGCCGCCCTGGCGCGGTTCGCTGCGCTTCCCCGAGGGCGGCCCCGTCACCCTGGACCTCGCCGGGCGCTATCTGCCGGCCGGCACCTCCGCCCTGATCGGCGGCGACTGGTACGACGCACTCCAACTCCCCGACGGGCGCACGCTGTTGAGCGTCGGCGACCTCACCGGGCACGGCGTCGCGGCGACGTCCGGCATGGCGATGGCGCTCGGCGCGCTGCGCGGCATGGCCGTCGCGGGACACCGGCCCGGCCAGCTGATGGGTTTCCTCAACCAACTGCTGGACAGCGCCACCCAGCCGGCACTGGGCAGCGCGGTGTGCTGCCAGTTCGATCCCGCGACGCGGGCGCTGGAGTGGGCCCAGGCCGGGCACCCCGCACCGCTGCTGTTCCGCGGCGGCACGGGGCGCGCCCTGGACGCGCCGGAGGGCGTGCTGCTCGGCGCCACGACGGGCGCGAGCTACGGCCAGCACGCCGAGCGACTGGAGCCGGGCGACCTGCTGGTACTCCACACCGATGGGCTGGTGCCGCGCCGCACCCACGGCCCGGACAGCACCCATGAGGGCACCGAGCGCCTGCTGGCCCTGGCGCCGCGGTTCGGCGCGGCCCGCAGCGCCCAGGAGAGCGTCCGTATCGTGGTCGAGGAGTTCGGCACCGCCGAGCGGGAGGACGACGCCTGTGTGCTGATCGCCAAGGTCGGCGACTGACGCACGGCGCGACCGTCGAGGGCTGACCGGCTGCGGGGGCGCCGGCCACCTCGTCAAGTGACTCGGGTTCTATTGACGGAACGTCATATATCGCTGATACAGCGCAGTTGGCAGGTCTTTCGGCAGGGTGCTCCCCTGGGTACGTGGGTGTGGGTAGCGGATGTCGGCATTGAGGGGCAGGGCCGGTTCGACTCTCGGTCGGTCGAAGGTGGGGGCGCGCCGTCGTCGGCGTGCTCGCGGGCGCGGGCATGGGCCCGCCCCGGCGGTGCGCGGTGGACGCAGGGGCGCCGAGCGCTCCTCAGACCGCGAAGGTCGGCCCCGTTTCCGGCCCGAGGCCGGGCCCGAGGGCCGCTCCCTTCCCCTTGGGCCTCGGCTTCGGCAGGACCTGCTGGAGCTCCTCGCGGAGGTCCTGGATCTTGCCGCACCCGGCGTACTGGCCGGTGAGCCGGAACATCTCCCGTAGCCGGTCCCAGGTGCGGTGCGAGGAGTTCTCCCCGATGGAAACCAGCGCCAGCCGGGCGTAGCGGTCGGCCTGTTCGGGATCGTCTCCCAGGAAGCAGGCCGAGGCCATCGAGATGTAGTCGAAGATCTGGGACCGCTGCTGACCGCTCTTGCGGAGTTCCAGCGCCTGCTTGGCGTGGCCCTGGGCGATCTTGGCGGCGGACGGGTCGTGCTCGGCGAGGGTGCGGAACGCCAGCGCCTCCATGCCGTGCAGATCCGCCTCGTCGAACATCTGCATCCAGGCCGGCGGCGGCACGTCGCCCTTGTCGGAGACGAACAGGTCCTCGGCCTCGCCGAGGGTGCGGCGCATCGCCTGGCCGTGCCCCTTGGACGCGTGGGCCCACGCCTCGATGGTGTGCAGCATGGCGCGGGTGCGCGGCAGGGTCTCCTGGCCGGAACCGGACTGGGCCAGCTTCATCAGGTCGAGGGCGTCGTCCGGGCGGCCCAGGTGGACCATCTGGCGGGCGGCGCGGGAGAGCGCCTCGCCGGCGCGCGGGCGGTCGCCGCCCTCCCGGGCCGCGTGGGCGGCGATGATGAAGTACTTCTGCGCGGTGGGCTCCAGGCCCACGTCGTGGGACATCCAGCCGGCGAGCACCGCGAGGTTGGCGGCCACGCCCCAGAGCCGGCGCTGGAGGTGGTCGGGGTGGCGGTAGGCGAGCATCCCGCCGACCTCGTTGAGCTGGCCGACCACGGCCTTGCGCTGGAGGCCGCCGCCGCGGGCCGCGTCCCATCGGCGGAACACCTCGACGGAGTGCTCCAGGGCGTCGATCTCCTGTGACCCCACGGGGGCCGCCTCGTAGCGGTCGAGGCCGATCTGGTCGAGTTCGTGCAGGGATTCGTTGGCGAGCGGATCGTCGTGGCGGAGGGCCATCGGGGCGGGGTCGGTGTGCAGCCAGTCGTGCATGGCGCCGGTGAGTGCGGAGCCCGCGGCGAGCGCCGCGCCCGCCCCCACCAAGCCGCGTCGATTGAGCATGAGGTCCATTCCCGTGAATTCCGTGAGGACCGCTGCGGTCCGCTCGGGCGCCCACGGCAGACCGTCCATGGCCTGCCGCTTCCCCGCGCGACCGGTCCGGGCGAACCCGAGGTCCTCGATGGTTACGACACGGCCGAGGCGCTCGGTGAAGAGGGAGGCGAGGACCTTGGGCACCGGGTCCCGGGGCGTCTCGCCCATGTCGATCCAGCGCCGGACCCGCGAGGTGTCGGTCGCCAGCTGCGGATGGCCCATGGCCGCCGCCTGCCGGTTGACCAGTCTCGCCAGTTCTCCCTTGGACCAGCCGGCCAGGCCGAAAAGGTCCGCGAGACGGGTGTTCGGCTCCCTGCTCACGTCAAGCCCCCAGGTTCCTCGACTGAGTTGACAGTAACGGCCGGTGACATGGGCTGCGAGCATTCGCCAGGGTTCGCCAGGGTCCGCCAGATGGTCTGCCACCCGCAGCCGCGTGTTCGGTAGGTATGCAGCCCCCGGCCCGGTGGCGGGACCGCATTCCCCAGGGTGCGTGCCCTGCACGGGGACCTGAGGATCGGCCGCCTGTACGGGGCCCGTTCACGGGTTCCCGCCACCGGGCCGGGAGCGCACGCAACTCGTCGGCGCACGAAGGGATCTGTCTCACCCATGTATGCAGCATCGTCCGCCGTGACCGCCCCCACCCGGACGTACCGCCCGCACCCTGCCGGAAGCGGGCCCTATCTCGATCCCTCCCCTTCCGCGGGGGCGGCGACCGGTCTCGCCGGCGGCCGGAACCGGCGGGCACCGGGAATGGGCGCCCAACCGCTCAGCGGGAGACTCGACTTGTCCGGCCCCCAGGGCGCCCAGCTGCGCGCCGCCGTGGCCTCGGTGCACCGCATCTGCCCGGAGTTCAACCCGGTCCAGGTGCTGCGCCGCGGTGGGAAGTCCGTGCTGCTCCTGGGGACGACCGGTCGGATGAGCGCGGTCGCGAAGTGTTTACTGGACCACTCCCCCGCGTGGGCCGAGAGCTTCCGGCAGGAAATAAGCGCATACCGCGCATTCGTCCGGCACCGTCCGCCGGTTCGGGTGCCGCGGCTGGTGGCGGCCGACCCCGACAACTGCACGCTGGTCGTGGAGCGCATGCCGGGCCGGGTGGCGGCCCTGACGCGGCACCCCTCCGAGGCGCCGCCGCGGGCCGACGTGCGGGCCGCGCTCGGGGCGATCTGCCGGGTCAACGCCTGGCGTCCCCCCGCCGGGCTGTTCGACGCCCCGCTGGACTACGCGGGCCGGATCGGGCGGTACCACGGTCTGGGGCTGCTCACCGACCGCGATCTGGGTGACCTCCAGAAGCTGCTGCACGGCCTCGCCCACACCCAGGGCCAGTTCTGCCACGGCGACGCGCTGCTGAACAACGTCCTGCTTTCACCGGCCGGCCCGGTGCTGCTGGACTGGGACAACGCGGGCTGGTACCTGCCGGGCTACGACCTGGCCACGCTGTGGACGGTGCTCGGCGAGGCGCCGGCGGCCCGCCGGCACATCAGCCAGCTCGCCCAGGCGGCGGGCACCACGGCTCGGGACGCCTTCCTGGTGAACCTGATGCTGGTGCTGACCCGCGAGATCCGGCGGTACGAGACCGCGGTCCAGCGGACCATGCGCGAGCCCGCGCCGGCCGCCGTTCCGGGTACCGGAGCGCCCGCGGCACCCGCGGCGGGCGAGGAGCAGCGGCTGCTGCTGCGCAGGCTGCACGACGACGCGCAGATGGCGCGGCGGGCGGTGCGGGCGGCGGTCGGCACCCGCTGACCGCCAGGGGTGCCGGTCGGCACCCCCGAGGGGGAATCTGTGAGCGGCGCGCCCGTACCCGGGCCGCGCCGCTCACCCATGCATTGGTCCATTCCACTGATGCCCCGCAGGTCCCGGGCCCGCTCCGGGAAGGCTCCTGGCGGTGATGCCCTGACATGCGAAATCCCGAGCGGGTGTGGTGATTGACGGCGCGTCGGCACAGCTATGGTTCTCGGCCGACCTGAGCCTTAGTCTCGGGTTCTCCCGCGCGGCCGCGGCCCGGCCGGTGCTCGCTCCACCGGGCAGGCCCTGGCACACCACCGTCACACCGCCCCGGCTCGGGCCGGCTTGAGGAGGCTGTTTTGCGAGGATCCGCACCGGAAGACGCGTCGAGAACCCGCCATCCCGCCCTGCGCAGATCGGCCACCGCCGTCGCCGCGGCGGCGCTGCTGGTGCCGCTGGTCGCGGCGGCCCCGTCCGCGGGGGCCGGGGAGCCCCCGTCCGACACCCTTCAGCGGGCCTTCGGCGAGGCCGCCGCGCGCTACCACGTCCCGCGCAGCGTGCTGCTGGGCGTCTCGTTCCTGGAGTCTCGCTGGGACAGCCACGGTGGCGCGCCGAGTGTCTCCGGGGGCTACGGGCCGATGCACCTGACCGACGCCCGGGCGGCGGTGGCGCGGGCGCCGGAGTTCAGCGCGGACGGCGGGGACGCCCGCGGCGACACCCGGCGGCCCCTGCGGACGGCCTCGCAGGTGCGGCGGGCGGTGCTGCCCGCCGAACTCCCGGCGCGGTTGCGGACGTTGCCGACCGCGGCGAAGCTGACCGGGCTGTCGGCCGCGAAGCTGCGGTCCGACCCGGCCGCGAACGTATCGGGCGGCGCCGCGCTGCTCGCCGCCGCCCAGCGCGCGCTGGGGCTGCCGACCAGCGGCGATCCGGCCAAGTGGTACGCGGCGGTGGCGCGCTACGGCAGTGCGGGCGATCCGCGCGGCGGCGCGGCCTTCGCCAGGGACGTCTTCGAGGTGATGCGGCAGGGGCAGCGCCGCACCACCGACGCCGGACAGCGGGTGGCGCTGGCCGCCGCGCCGCGGCTGACCGCCGACGCCACCCAGGAGAAACGTCTCGGCAGGGCCGCCACCGCCCAGCGGGCCTCGGCGCCCGGTGCCGGCGGGGCGCTGGAGTGCCCCTGGTCGGTGGCGTGCGAGTCCTGGCCGGCACCGTACGAGCAGTACGACAACGGGACCAACTACGGCAACCACGACCTGGCCGACCGGCCCAAGGACCAGCGGATCGACAGCATCGTCATCCACGACACCGAGGGGTCGTGGGAGACCACGCTGCGGCTGATCAAGGACCCCAAGTACGTGTCCTGGCACTACACCATCCGCTCCGCCGACGGGCTGATCGCACAGCACGTGCCGACCAAGGACGTCGCCTGGCACGCGGGCAACTGGTATGTCAACTCGCACTCGATCGGCATCGAGCACGAGGGGTTCCTCGCCGCGCCGGACGCCTGGTACACCGAGGCGATGTACCGCACCTCGGCCCGGCTGGTGAAGTACCTGGCGAAGGAGTACGACATCCCGCTGGACCGGCAGCACATCCTGGGCCACGACAACGTTCCCGGGACGATCCCGTCGACGATCCCCGGGATGCACACCGACCCCGGCCCGTACTGGGACTGGGCGCACTACTTCACCCTGCTGGGCAAGCCGTTCACCCGGACCGCGGGCGCGCACGGCGGTCTGGTCACCATCCGTCCGTCCTACGGCCGCAACCGGCCGGTCTACACCGGGTGCGAGAAGGCCGGGCAGCCCTGCGTGCCGCACGGTTCCACCGCCGTCCGGCTGCACACCGCGCCCAGCGAGGCCGCGCCGCTGATCCAGGACATCGGGCTGCACCCGGACGGCTCCGCCACCACGACCGGGGTGAACGACACCGCGGCACGGGCCACGACCGGGCAGCGGTTCGCGGTGGCCGGGCGGTCCGGTGACTGGACGGCGATCTGGTACCTCGGGCAGCAGGCGTGGTTCCACAACCCGCGCTCGAACCCGACGGCGGTGAACGCCAAGGGTCTGGTGGCCACGCCGAAGGCGGGCCGGGCGGAGATCCCGGTCTACGGGCGGGCGTACCCGGAGAAGGAGGCGTACCCGGCGCAGGTGCCGGTGCAGGCGGTCACCCCGCTGCCGTACACCCTGCTCGCCGGGCAGGAGTACGCGGTCGGCGGGCGGGTGCGGTCGGAGTACTTCTACTCGCCGACCTTCGACATCACCAAGCACGTGGTGGTCCGGGGCAAGGACGTGTACTACGAGATCCAGCTCGGGCACCGGGTCGGCTATGTGCGGGCGGCCGACGTGGACGTGCGGTCCTCGGGGTCGTAGCCCTCGGGGGTGCGGAACGCGACGCGCCCGGTGGCGGCCCGAGGCCGTCCACCGGGCGCGTGCCGCGACCGGTCCGCCGGGTCAGCCCTGCTGGAAGAGCTCCGCGGGCAGCGGCTTGAGGAGGGCGTAGAGGTCGTCGGTGATCGGGCGGTCCCAGCTGGCGATGGTCACCAGCACGCCGTCGCTGCGGTCGAACTGCACGCAGGAGATGCGGCCCTCGGAACACTTGATGCGCTTGACGATCAGGAGGTTGTCCTGGTGCATCACGGGGGTGTCCTCGGTCTCGACGACCGTCACCGGCTCGTCGTTGTCGAGCGCCGCGAGCAGTTGGGCCACCTCGAAGGGCACCTGTCCCTCCTCGACCTCGCGGGCCGGGGAGCCTTCCGGCAGATTGCCGATGATCATCGCCGGGCCGCGGCCGCCGAACAGGTCGTAGCGGAGGAAGACGCCCTGGCAGCTCCCGTCGGGCGCGGGCAGCAGCCCGGCCCCGAGATTGCCGGGCCAGTCCCCCGGGTCCATGGCGAGTACGTCGAAGTCTGGACCGGCGGGCGTGGCTGCGCTGCGGCGGCGGAGGAAGGACATGCCGCCATCGTACGTGGCCCGGCCCGGCGCACCGGCCCGATGCCCGCCTCCGGTGCAGGTCGGCGGCGTCCTCAGTCCCCTTCCGCCCGGTGGTGCCGCGCGTGGTGGCGGGCGACCCGGGCGCGGTTGCCGCAGGACGGTTTGCACCACTCCTGGCGGGCGTGGTCCTTGACGAAGTAGCGCACACAGCGCGGGGCCGGGCAGGCCCGCAGCCGCTCGCGGTCCGGGCCGGCGAGGAAGGCGAGGGCGGCCCGGGCCAGCGCGGCGGTGAGCCGGTCGGCGGCGGGCGGGGAGCCGAGCGGGAGGTCGCGCAGCACGGGGGGTGCGTCCGGCTCCCAGAGGAGCCGGGGGGCGGTCGGGACCCGGGCCGCGGCGGCGTTGAGGCGGGCCAGTGCCTGGTCCTCGGGGAGCAGGCGGTGGGCGTCGGCGGGGCTGGGCGGGCCCGGGCGGACGGCGCGGGCGAACAGTGAGCGGACCGCGGCGCGCAGCTCCCGTACGGCGGTGAGCAGTGCCTGGTCCGCGGCGGGCGGGCCGTCCTCGGCGCAGCCCAGTGCGGTGGCGTGGTCGCGCACCCAGGTCGCGAGCCCGGCGGTGTCGGCCAGGTCGTCGGCGACGCCGCCGTGTCCGTCGTGGCGGATGGTGACGGCGAGATCCAGGGCGAGCCGTGTTGCCTCCATACGGCTAATGGTACGGTCACGCTCAACCATTAGCCAGCTGAGGGGGAGGCATGGCCGATCTCCGTCGACTGCTCCGCGATCTGCCGGTGTTCGGGGGTGAGTTGCCGCTCTTCGACCCGGCGGCGACGCCCGACGATCCGGTGGAGTTGTTCACCGCATGGCTGCTCGGCGCCATCCGGGCACAGGTCCCCGAGCCGCACGCGATGACGCTCGCCACCGCCGACGCGGACGGCACTCCGTCCGCGCGCACCCTGATCCTCAAGGACGTCGACGCGGCGGGCTGGCGCTTCGCCGCGCACGACGGCAGCGTCAAGGGCCGCGAGCTGGCCGCCCGCCCGTATGCCGCGCTGGCCTTCTACTGGCAGCCGCTCGCCCGCCAGGTGCGGGTGCGAGGCCCGGTGGTGCGGGAGAGCGCGGAGCGGTCCGCCGCCGACTTCCTGGCCCGGAGTGCCGGGGCGCGCGCCGAGGCGCTGCTCGGCCGGCAGAGCCGGCCGCTGGCGTCCCTGGCCGAACGGGACACCGCGCTGGCCGGCGCCGCCGAACGACTGGCCGGCGATCCGGGGCTGGTGCCGCCCGAGTGGACGCTGCACACCGTCTTGGCGGAGTCGGTGGAGTTCTGGCAGGGCGCCAAGGACCGCAACCACACCCGGCTGGTGTACCGCCGCACCGGCACCACCTGGAGGAAGGAACTGCTGTGGCCGTGACGCCCGAGACCCCCGATGCCCCCGTGACACCGGAGGCAGAGCCGACCGCCGAGGCCGTACGGGAGGCGGTCGAGGCAGGGCAGGCGCTGCTGCGGGCGCTGCTGCCCGGCCTGACCGACGCCGTGGTGCGCGAGCCCAGCGCCCTGCCGGGCTGGTCCCGCGCCCATGTCCTCGCGCATATCGAGGGCATCGGCCTGGCGATGGCCCGCCAGGCCCGCTACGCCCTGCGCGGTGAGCTGGTCGAGCCGTACGACGGCGGTCCCCCGGCTCGCGCCGCCGCCATCGAGGAGGGCTCCCGGCGCTCCGTCGCGGCTCTGCGGACGGCGGTCGAGGACGCGCTGGCGGAGGCGTCCGCGGCCTGGGCGGCGGTCGGCCCGGACGACTGGTCCCGGCCGGTGGGCTACCGCGACGGCCCGTTGCGCGGCGCGCTGCTGGCCTGGTGGCGGGAGCTGGCGATCCACACGACGGACGCCGGGCTCGGCCCCGGCACCGACGGGTGGCCGCGGGAACTGTGCCACCACCTCATGGACCATCTGGCGCCGCGTGCGCCCGAGGGCGTCCGCCTCGTCCTGGTGCCGGCGGAGGGGCCCGCGGCGGTGCGCCGGTACGGGCCCGCCGACGGTCCGGTGGTGACCGTGCGCGGTCCGCTCACCGCACTCGCGGCCTGGTTGGCCGGCCGCGCCCCGCACACCCCGCTGGTGTGCGAGCGCGCGGGGACCGCCGGTCCGCTGCCCGAACTGCGTCCGTGGCCGTGACCGTGCGGCCGCCGTCGGACCGCCTCGACTACTGGCGGGCCGGACTGGGTTCGGTGCCGGACGAGGTGTGGCGGCACCCGGACTGCGCGGTGCTGATCCTGGCCGACAACCGCCTCACCGAGGTTCCCGCCGCGCTCGGTCGGCTGGACCGTCTGCACACCCTCGATCTCGGCCACAACGCGCTGACGGCGCTCCCCGAGGAGCTCGGCGCGCTGGCCGGGTGCCTGAGCCGGTATCTCTACGTCCACGACAACCGCCTCACCGCGCTGCCGGACGCGCTCTGCCGACTGGACCGGCTGGGCTACCTCAACGCCGGGGACAATCCGCTCGGGCGGCTGCCGGAGGGGATCGGGGCGATGACGGGACTGGTCGAACTCCGGGTACAGCGAGCCCAGTTGAAGGTTCTGCCGGAGTCCGTTGGGCAGCTGCACAGGCTCCGTGAACTGTGGCTGGGCGGCAATGCGCTGACCTCGCTGCCGGACGGGGTCGCGGGGCTCGGCGCGCTGCGCGTGCTGGAGCTGCGCGACAACGCGCTGCCGCAGGTCCCCGGGTCGCTGCGGGCGCTGCCGCTGCTGCGGTGGCTGGATCTGCGCGGCAACCGGATCGGTGACCTGCCGGGGTGGGTCGCCGACCTGCCGGCGCTGGAGAAGCTGGACCTGCGCTGGAACACGGTGGACGACGCGGCGGCGCCGGTCCGGGCCCTGCGGGCGCGGGGGTGCGTGGTGCTCACCTGACGGGTCCGCCCCCGCCGCGGGGCGGGGGCGGACCATCCGTGACGGTACGTCGCCATCCGTCAGGTCAGGTCGAATTCACCCTCGCGGGCACCGAGGACGAAGCCGCGCCACTCGGCGGGGCTGAAGATCAGTGCCGGTATTTCCGGGCTGCGGCCGTTGCGCATCGCGACATAGCCCTCGATGAAGGCGACCTGGACGTCCCCGCCGACGCCCCGTGTGCTCGTACGCCAGTCGGCGTGGGTCAGGTCGAGTTCGGGCCTGGGCCCGCCCGCGAGCCGCTGGTCGGTGATGCTCTCGGCCACGTGATCGCTCCTCCCGGTCGTCGTCCGTGGCCAGGGTAACGACTGCGCCCGGGGACGGACAGGGGACGTCGGGCGGGCTCCGGAGGGTCAGCCCACCGGGGCTTGCGCGCCGACCAACCACATCGAGAAGAACTGTGCGCCACCACCGTAGGCGTGCCCCAACGCCCGTCGTGCGCCGTCCACTTGGTGGTCGCCCGCCTGGCCGCGCACCTGGAGGGCGGCCTCGGCGAAGCGGATCATTCCGGAGGCGCCGATCGGGTTGGTGGAGAGCACCCCGCCGGACGGATTGACGGGCAGGTCGCCGTCGAGTTCGGTGACGCCGGACTCGGTGAGCTTCCAGCCCTCGCCCTCGTCGGCGAAGCCTAGGTTCTCCAGCCACATCGGCTCGTACCAGGAGAACGGGACGTACATCTCGACGGCGTCGATCTGGCGGCGCGGGTCGGTGATCCCGGCCTGCCGGTAGACGTCCGCGGCGCAGTCCTTGCCGGCCTGCGGGGAGACGAAGTCCTTGCCGGCGAAGAGGGTGGGTTCGCTGCGCATCGCCCCGCCGTGCACCCAGGCCGGTGGGCGCGGGGAGCGGGCGGCGCCGGCCCGGTCGGTGAGCACCATGGCGCAGGCGCCGTCGGAGGACGGGCAGGTCTCGGAGTAGCGGATCGGGTCCCAGAGCATCGGCGAGGACTGGACCTTCTCCAGGGTGAGGTCGTGCTCGTGGAGGTGGGCGTAGGGGTTCTTCAGGGCGTTGCGGCGGTCCTTGTAGGCGACCAGGGAGCCGACGGTGTCGGGGGCGCCGGTGCGCCGCATGTAGGCCCGGACGTGCGGGGCGAAGAATCCGCCGGCGCCGGCCAGCAGCGGCTGCTGGAAGGGGACCGGCAGGGACAGGCCCCACATGGCGTTGGACTCGGACTGCTTCTCGAAAGCGAGGGTGAGGACCGTGCGGTGCACCCGGGCGGCGACGAGGTTGGTCGCGACCAGGGCGGTGGAGCCGCCGACCGAGCCGGCGGTGTGCACCCGGAGCATGGGTTTGCCGACGGCACCGAGCGCGTCGGCGAGGTAGAGCTCCGGCATCATCACCCCCTCGAAGAAGTCGGGGGCCTTGCCGATCACCACCGCGTCGATCTCCGCCCAGGTCAACTCGGCGTCTTCCAGGGCGCGTTGGGCGGCCTCGCGGACGAGTCCGGCGATCGAGACGTCGCGTCGGGCGGCGACGTGCTTGGTCTGGCCGATGCCGACGACGGCCACCGGTTCCTTCGCGGTCGCTGCGTGGCTCATCGCTCCCCCTCCAGGACGCCGACCAGGTTCTGTTGCAGGCACGGGCCCGAGGTGGCGTGTGCCAGGGCGCGGTCCGCCTCGCCGCGCTGGATGGCGGCGGCGGCCTCGCCGAGGCGGATCAGTCCGGCGGCCATCACGGGGTTGGCGGCCAGCGCGCCGCCGGACGGGTTGACGCGGACCGTGCTGCCGGGCGCGTCGAGCCGCAGGGCGCGGCGCAGGACGACCTCCTGGGAGGTGAACGGGGCATGCAGTTCGGCGAGGTCGACGGGGGCGTCGAAGGCTCCCGCGCGTTCGGCGGCGAGCCGGGTGGAGGGCGAGTCGGTGAGGTCGCGGACGCCCAGGCTGTGCGCCTCGATGCGGTGGTCCAGGCCGCGGATCCAGGCGGGGCGGTCGGTGAGGCGGCGGGCGGTGTCCCCGGCGGCGAGGATCACCGCGGCGGCGCCGTCCACCACCGGCGGGCAGTCGCCGGTACGCAGCGGGCCGACGACCTGCCGGCCGGGTCCGGTGTCCGTACCGCCGCGGCTGCGTGCGCCGATCGCGGCCAGTTCGCGGGCCTCGGTGTGTCCGGCGTCGAGGAGTGCCTGGGCCTGGAGGGCGGCGAGCGCCACGGAGTCGGGCCAGAGCGGGGCGACGTAGTACGGGTCGAGTTGGCGGGTGAGGACCTCGCGGAGGTCGCCGGGGGAGGACTTGCCGTACGCGTAGACCAGGGCGGTGTCGGCCTCGCCGGTGAGGATCTTGACCCAGGCTTCGTACAGCGCCCAGGCGCCGTCCATCTCGACGTGGGATTCGGAGATCGGCGGCCAGGCTCCGACGCCGTCCAGGGCCATGGTGAAGGAGAAGGCGCGGCCCGCGAGGTAGTCGGAGGAGCCGGAGCAGGTGAAGCCGATGTCCCGGGCCTTCAGGCCGGTCTGCGCGAGTACGTCGTGCAGGACCGGCATCACCATCTCGACCTCGGAGGTCTCCGCGCTGTCCGGGACGTGCTCGCTCTGTCCGAAGGCGACGACGGCGACCTCGCGCACCGGGCCGCGCACTGGCTCGGGCATCAGATCAGCTCCTTGTAGCTGTCGTAGTCGGCGTCGGGCTCGCCGGTGGGGCGGTAGTAGTCGGGGATGGGGGCACCTCCCATGCCTTCAGGGCTATGGGGGAGGGCGCCGTCGGTCCAGACGGGTTCCACCCGCAGCCCCATCCGCACCTGGTCGTAGGGGATGCCGCCGATCCGGGCGTGCAGCGCCAGGTCGGCGCCGTCCAGGGCGATGTGGGCGTAGACGTAGGGCACCTCGATGTCGAGGTTGCGGGCCTTGATGTTGACGATGCAGAAGGTGGTGACGGTGCCGCGGGGGCCGACCTCGACCGGCTCGCCGGTCGCGACCCCGCAGGTGGGGCAGGCGCCGCGGGGCGGGACGTAGACCTTGCGGCAGGCCGGGCAGCGTTCGCCGACGGTCTTCCGTTCGGCGAGTGCCCGGATGTAGCGGGACTGAGTGCGGCCGGGCGCGTAGCTGTAGTCGAGCCGGGCCGGGGCGGTGATCCCGCTGACCGGATCGACGAACTGACCACCGTGCGGCCGGACTTGATGCTCCGTCACTTCACCGTCGGCGAGTTCGAAGCAGGCGATGTCGGTGATCGCGCCGGTGCGTTCGGCGGCCCAGCGGACGCGGACCCGCAGACCGGTGCGCACGGCGTCCGGTCCGGGCGCGTCGAGCGCGTGCAGGAGGGCGGTGTCGGCGCCGTCGAGCCGGACCAGGACCCAGGCGAACGGGGTGCGCAGCGGCTGGCCGCGGCGCGGGGACGGGTTCCAGGCCCAGGTGGTGACGGTGCCGGTCGGGGCGACCTCGACCAGGTCGCGGAGCTCGTCGGCGGTGACCGGGTCGTACTCGACGGGCGGCACCACCACCCGGCCGTCGCGGGCCCGGACCCCGAGGACGGTGCGTTCGCGCAGCCCGGTGAGGAAGGCGCTCTGGACCGGGCCGAGCGAGCGGGTGAAGGGGAATTCGACGACGAGCGGCGCGGTGAGGACCTCTGACATGGCGGACTCCTCGGTCGGGTGGGGTCAGGCGCGCCGGAAGACCGGTGGGCGCTTCTCGGCGAAGGCGTGGGAGCCCTCCTTGGCGTCGGCGGTGTCGAAGATCGGCCAGCCGCGGGCGAGTTCGGCGGCGAGCCCGTCGGCCTCGGTCAGCTCGGCGGCCTCGTAGACGGACGCCTTGACCGCTTCGACGGCGAGCGGGCCGCAGGCGTTGATCCGCTCGGCGATCTCCAGGGCCTTCGTCAGCGCGGTGCCGTCGGGGACGACCTGGCCGATCAGGCCGATCCGGGCCGCCTCGGGTGCCGGGTAGGGGCGGCCGGTGAGCAGCATCTCCAGGGCGTGGGTGCGGGGGATCTGCCGGGGCAGGCGCACGGTGGAGCCGCCGATCGGGAACAGGCCGCGCCTGACCTCGTAGAGCCCGAAGGTGGCGCTCTCGCCGGCGACCCGGATGTCGGTGCCCTGGAGGATCTCGGTGCCGCCGGCGACGCAGTGGCCCTCGACGGCGGCGATCACCGGTTTGCGCGGGCGGTGGTGGCGCAGCATCGCCTTCCAGTGCAGATCGGGGTCGGCGCGCAGCCGTTCCCGGTACTCCTCGCCGGTCATTCCGCCGCCGGCCAGCGCCTTGAGGTCCATGCCGGCGCAGAACGAGCCGCCGGCGCCGGTCAGCACGATCGACCGGATGCCGTCGTCGGCATCGGCGGCCAGCCAGCCGTCGTGGAGACCGACCAGCATCGGCAGGGACAGCGCGTTCTTGGCCTCCGGCCGGTTGAGGGTGAGCACCAGTGTCGCGCCGGTGCGCGTCACGGTGAGGTGTTCGGTGCCCGCGTCCTCCGGCCGAGCCGGTGCGGTCGCGGCGTGTTCGGTCCCGCCCATTCCGTCCTCCCGTCTCACGACGTAGAACAGGTTGCAGTAGCCGCACGGCGAGTTCAAGGCTTTTCTGACGACCAGTCAGTCTTCTTGGCTGCGGCCCTTCCCTGCGCTCGACGACGGCGCTCTAATGACGCCGAGCCGACGCCCGCCCGGACTGGAGGAGCCATGGAGTACAACCTCGCCGACCTCTTCGAGTCGATCGTCGACACCGTTCCCGACCGCGAGGCGCTGGTGCACCTCGACCATCCGGGCACCGGCGCCGAGCGGCGGCTCACCTACGCGGAACTGGACCGCGCCGCCAACCGGCTGGCCCACCACCTCGCCGACCAGGGCATCGGCCCCGGCGACCACGTCGGACTGCACCTCTACAACGGCGTCGAGTACCTCCAGTCCGTCTACGCCTGCCTGAAGATCCGCGCCGTGCCCGTCAACGTCAACTACCGTTATGTGGAAGAGGAGTTGGTCTACCTCTACCGGGACGCCGACCTGGTGGCACTGGTCTTCGACGCGGAGTTCACCGAGCGGGTGGCCGGAGCCCTGCCGCAGGCGCCGAAGCTGCGGCACCTGGTGCGGGTCGGCACCCCGCCCGCCGGGGCCGCCGAGCCGCGGATCGCGCCGGTACCGCTGGCCCAGGCCGCGGCGGCCGGCTCCCCCGCCCGCGGGTTCGGGCCGCGCTCCGCCGACGACCGGATCGTCATCTACACCGGCGGGACCACCGGTATGCCCAAGGGCGTGATGTGGCGCCACGAGGACATCTTCTTCTCCGGGATGGGCGGCGGCGCACCGACCGGTGAGCCGGTCGGCCGCCCGCGGGAACTGGCCGAGCGGGTGGCGGCCGGCGGCGAGGGCCTGGTCTTCTTCCCGACGCCCCCGCTGATGCACGGCACCTCGACGCTCACCGCGTTCATCGCCTTCCACTTCGGCCAGAAGGTCGTCCTGCACAGCAAGTTCGTGCCGGAGGAGGTGCTGCGCACCATCGAGCGGGAGCGGGTCACCAGCGTCTCCCTGGTGGGCGACGCGATGTTGCGGCCGCTGGTGGACGCGCTCGGCGGACCGCTCAAGGGGACCGACTGCTCGTCCCTGTTCAGCGTCAGCAGCTCCGGGGCGATCCTCTCCGACACGGTCCGGGACCAGTTCGGCGCGCTGGTCCCGAACGCGCTGCTGCTGAACAACTTCGGCTCCTCGGAGTCCGGTTTCAACGGCACCGCCACCGACGACTCCGGCCCGGACAAGGGCTTCCGGTTGAACGTCAACCCCCGCATGGCGGTGGTGGACCCGGCCACGCTCCGGCCGGCGGAGGTCGGCGAGGTGGGCCGCCTCGCGCTGCGCGGACACGTCCCGCTCGGCTACTACAACGACCCGGCGAAGACCGCCGAGACGTTCTTCGCGGCGGACGGCGACCGGTGGGTACTGCTCGGCGACATGGCCACCGTCGACGCGGACGGTGTGGTCACCGTGCTGGGGCGGGGCTCGCAGTGCATCAACTCCGGTGGCGAGAAGATCTATCCGGAGGAGGTCGAGCAGGCCCTCAAGGCGCATCCGGACGTCTACGACGCGCTGGTGGCCGGCGTCCCGGACGGCCGCTGGGGCAACCGGGTCGCCGCGGTCGTCCAACTCCGCCCGGATGCCGCACCGTTGGACCTCGCGGCACTGCAGACGCACTGCCGGACCCGACTGGCCGGCTACAAGGTCCCGCGCCAGGTCGTCTTCACCGACCACATCCAGCGGTCGCCCAGCGGCAAGGCGGACTACCGCTGGGCGAAGGCGGTGGCGACGGGCGAACGGGAGGCGTGAGCCGCGGGCGGGTGGGGCGGGGAGGGCGGTGGAACCCCGCCCGGGGGCGCGCCCGCCGGACCGCGTCCGGTCCCGGGCGGCCCGGACGGCCCGGACGGCCCGGACGGCCCGGACGGCCCGGACGGCCGACGGCGATTACGGAACAGGGGAACAGAAGAAGGGGGAACGAGGAACGGGGAACGGGGAACACCATGCCCGCAAGTCCGGTTGCACCAGGGCATGAAGGCTATCGGCGTGGAAGAGTTCGGCGGTCCGGAAGTCCTGCGGGTCCTGGAGTTGCCCGAACCGCAGGCGGGCCCCGGCGAGGTCCGCATCCGGGTGCACGCGGCCGCCGTGAATCCGACCGACGTCCTGCTGCGGCGCGGCGGCCACGCCGTGCGCATGCCCGACCGGCGGCCCCCGTTCGTGCCCGGCATGGACGCCGCCGGCGTGATCGACCAGCTCGGTCCCGGGACCGGCGCCCGCCTTTCCGTGGGCCAACGGGTGGTCGCCATGGTGCTCTTCACCAGCGTGCACGGCGGGGCCTACGCCGAGCACGTCGTGGTGCCCGCCGCCTCGGTGGTGCCGGCGCCCGCGGGGGTGGACCTCCCCGCGGCGTCCACCCTGCTCATGAACGCCCTGACCGCGCGCCTCGCACTGGACGCGCTGGCCGTGCCGCCCGGCGGGACCGTGGCCGTGACCGGTGCGGCCGGCGCCGTCGGGGGGTACACGGTCGAGCTGGCCAAGGCCGACGGCCTGACCGTCATCGCGGACGCCGCCCCGCACGACACCCACCGCGTACGCGGATTCGGCGCCGACCACGTCGTGGCACGCGGCCCCGAGGTCGCCGCCCGCATCCGGGCGCTGGCGCCCGAAGGCGTTCCCGGCCTCGTGGACGGTTCGATGCAGACCACCGAGATCATGTCCGCCGTCGCCGACGGTGGCACCCTCGCCGAGCTGCGGGGCTGGTCCGGCCCGGCCGAGCGCGGCATCCGCGTGCGCCCGGTGATGGTGACCGACGGCATCACGGACACCGAACGACTGGACACACTGCGCCGCCAGGCCGAGGAGGGCGTCCTGACGCTGCATGTCGCCGACGTGCTGCCCGCCGAAGAGGCGGCCAGGGCCCACCGCCTCCTGGAGGCCGGCGGCCTGCGCGGCCGGTTGGTCCTGGACTTCTCCCAGGTCGTGTCCGCGGGGTAACGCATGACGAAGCACAGCGCCGCATCGACCCGTTCACCATGGACGGGCCTGATGCCGGTCGACGACACGGCCCCGGCCGTCACCGACACCGACGGCCCCGGAATCCCCGTGCTCCACCTCAACGGCCATGTCGCCACGCAGAGTTACTGACGGCAGGTCATCGCCGAACCGGGGACAGGACGGCGGCACCTCACCTACGACATGCGGGCCCGCGGCAGGTCGAAGCGCTCGGCGGACCATGCGTTCGAGACGAACGTCCCACGCCCCACACCCCGGTCATCACGGCATGCGGTGTGGACCGGAACCCCGGCCTAGAACACGGCCCGGCTCTCGCAGACCGAGCGCAGCGACCGGGCCAGCCCCGCCGCGTGCAGCACGTCCAGATGCCGCTCCCGGCCCACCCGCAGCGCGGACACCGTCAGCCACGGCACGCAGCCCGGCGCCGTACGGGCCTGCGGGGACGCGGCGATGGCCCGGACCAGCTCCCCGTTGATCCGGTTGATCTCCACACGGATCCTGGCGAGATCCGGCCGGGTGGTGGGCGCCTGCGCCGGGTCCGCCGTCCAGCGGCGGTGCAGCCCGCGCTGGACGAGCTTGCTCGCCTCGATCTGGTCCCGGAAGATCCGTACCGTCGCCTCCGGGTCGGCGCCCAGCTGGCGGGCCTGGGCCGCGACCGCGTCCAGCACCTCGCGCTCCCGGACCGGGTCGTCGATCGGACTGCCGGTCCCCCACTTCGCCGCGGCCACCAGGTCCGCGGTGGCCAGCCGCTCGGCGGAGAGCGCGGCCAGCGGCCGGAGCTGCCCGGCCGGCGCGGGCGCGGCGCCGACCGGCCCGGTGGCCGGCCGCCCGGCCCCGGCGGCCGGCGCCGCGACGGCGCTCCCGGCCCCGGTGAACAGCACCGCCGCGGCGGTCCCGGCGAGCAGCGCACGGCGCATCGAGGTGGTCACCTGCACATCGAGCCTTTCTCGAAACCGCGGCCCGGCGCGCGGCGCGCGGGCCGCGGGAGTATTGCGGACGCTGGGAGCTTACGACCGACCCGGCCCCTTCGGCACCCGCGCCCGGCACAGGTACCCCTCAACTCCCCGACGGGGGACGGCTCGACAGTCCACCAGGGCACGGCCCCACAGCCCGCCGGACCGAACTGATACCCCGTCACGCTCCCCTCGCCCGGCCAGACGTCCGCTCACCGGCTCCCCGCCAGGCCCGCTCACCCGCTCCCCGCCAGGAACGACGTCACCGCCGCCAGATACTCCCCCGGGCGCTCCTCGTGGACCAGGTGGCCGGCGTCCCCGATGGTGACCAGGCGGGCGGCGGGGATGGCCCCGGCCAGCTCGGCGAGGTGGTGCTGGGGGATGTGGCTGGTGGGGCCGCCGGCGATGACGAGGGTCGGGGCGGTGATGGCGGGCAGCGCCGCGCGCCAGTGCGGAGCGGGGGCGTTCCGCTCGGCCACCACGGCGATCTTGGCCTGCCAGTCGAAGGCCGCGGGGCCGGGCGGCGGGGCCGGGACCTGCTGCGGCGGGTCGGCGGGGACCGGCGGGGCGGGCTCCTCCACGATCAGACGGGAGACCAGGTCCGGACGGTGGGCGGCCAGCAGCAGGGCGGCGGTGGCGCCCAACGAGTGGCCGATGAGCGTGACGGGGCCCAGGCCGAGCGCCCGGACGAAGCCGATCGCGTCGTCCCGCCAGCGCTCGAAACCGTACTCCCCCGGCCAGTCGCTGCGGCCGTGACCGCGCTGGTCGAGGGCGAAGACCCGGTGCGTGGTGGCCAGTCGGCCGACCACACCGCGCCAGTCCTCACCGTCCTCCCCGAGGCTGTGCAGCAGTACCGCCGGCGGCGCGTCCGCCTCGCCCCACACGCGGTACGCCAGCCGGACGCCGTCGACCTGCACCTTCCGTACGTCACCCATGCGCCCGACGCTACTCGTGTGCCGTCCACGGCACGCCCCTTGACGTGTTCGCCGCGCGCTGATTACTTGGAGCCGCACGCAGCTACCGAATGATCGGTAGGGAGACGAGGCGGTGAGATCCATGCCGGAAGCGACGACGGACAGCGGGACGATCGGCGGGGCCTGTGGGGCCGACTGGTGCGACGACGCGGAGCGGCTCTCGGCGGACGCCCTGCACACGCTCCAACTCACCCGACTGCAGGCCGCGTTGCGCCACGCCTACGAACACGTCCCCTTCTACCGGGAGGCGTTCGACGCGGCGGGGGTGCGGCCCGAGGACTGCCGCTCGATGGCGGACCTGGCCCGCTTCCCGTTCACGGTGAAGGACGATCTGCGGGCGCACTACCCCTTCGGGATGTTCGCCGTGCCCAAGGAGCGGGTGCGGCGCCTGCACGCCTCCAGCGGCACCACCGGGCGCCCCACGGTCGTCGGCTACACCGAGCGGGACCTCTCGGACTGGGCGGACCTGGTGGCCCGGTCGATCCGCGCGGCGGGCGGACGGCCCGGCCACACCGTCCACATCGCCTACGGCTACGGGCTGTTCACCGGCGGACTCGGCGCGCACTACGGCGCGGAGCGGCTGGGCTGTACGGTCGTCCCGGCGTCCGGCGGGATGACCAGCCGTCAGGTGCGGCTGATCCAGGACTTCCGCCCCGAGATCATCATGGTGACCCCGTCGTACATGCTCACCCTGCTCGACGAGTTCGAGCGGCAGGGCGTCGATCCCCGCTCGACCTCGCTGAAGGTCGGCATCTTCGGCGCCGAACCCTGGACGCAGGAGATGCGCCGGGAGATCGAGGAGCGGTTCGCCATCGACGCCGTGGACATCTACGGCCTGTCGGAGGTGATGGGCCCGGGCGTGGCGCAGGAGTGCGTGGAGACCAAGGACGGGCTGCACATCTGGGAGGACCACTTCTATCCGGAGGTGGTCGACCCGATCACCGGGGAGGTGCTGCCGGACGGCGCGCACGGCGAACTGGTCCTCACCTCCCTCACCAAGGAGGCCATGCCGGTCATCCGCTACCGCACCCGGGACCTGACCCGGCTGCTGCCCGGCACCGCCCGCCCGGCCTTCCGCCGGATGGAGAAGATCACCGGGCGCAGCGACGACCTGATCATCCTGCGCGGGGTCAATCTCTTCCCCGCACAGATCGAGGAGATCGTGCTGCGCACCCCGGGGGTCGCCCCCCACTTCCAGCTGCGGCTGACCCGCGAGGGACGACTGGACCACCTGACCGTCCGCGCCGAGGCCCGGCCGGACGCCACGGCGGACGACCGGGTGGCCGCCGTCGACCGGATCGCCCGCGGCGTCAAGGACGGCATCGGGGTCACCGTCGCCGTCGAGATCGTCGAACCGGAGACCCTGGAGCGCTCGGTCGGGAAGTTCAAGCGCATCGTGGACGCCCGCCGGGACGGGTGACGTCAGCTCAGCGACGGGTCCCCCTTGATCAGCGCGAAGGGCGCACCGGCCGGGTCCGTCACCATCGCCAACCGGCCGACGCCAGGAGTGTCCATCGGCGGGATGAGGGTCGTGGCACCGTGCCGGATGGCGGCGTCGTACGTGGCGTCGCAGTCGGTCACGCCGAAATACGGGTGCCACTCGGAGGTCGAGCCGGCGTCCAGATTGTCCTGCTGGAGCTGGAGGATGCCGCCGTGCCCGGTGTCCTCGCCCTGACCGGCGCCGGGGGCGGAGACGATGCTGTAGACCAGGTCTCCGCCCATCGGCATGTCCCGGTAGCTCCACGAGAACACCGAGCCGTAGAACTCCTTGGCCGCGGCCGCGTCGGTGGTG
Source organism: Streptomyces sp. CB02959 (assembly GCF_002803155.1). GTDB lineage: Bacteria > Actinomycetota > Actinomycetes > Streptomycetales > Streptomycetaceae > Streptomyces. The sequence continues at coordinate 162,326 of NZ_NNBP01000016.1, read as the reverse complement.
TAGAGCTCCGTCCAGCACAGGGCGTTCGGCGCCATGACCACGTCCAGGCCCGCGACCTCGCCCGGCTGCCAGACCGCGAAGTCGGCGCCCGTCGGGTCGGTGAGCATGGCCAGCCTGCCCGCGGTGAAGACGTCCATCGGGGCGACCCGGACCCGGCCGCCGGCCTGCTCCACCGCCTTGCAGGTGGCGTCCGCGTCCGCGGTGTGGAAGTACGCGGTCCAGGCCGAGGAGGCGCCCTCCTCCGTCAGCGGGCCGACCGCGCCGACCGTCTTGCCGCCGAGCTGGAAGAAGCCGTACCCGCCGCTCTCGGGGCCGGCCGACTGGAAGGTCCAGCCGAAGACCGCGGAGTAGAAGGCCGCGGCGGCGTCGATGTCGGGGGCGCCGAGGTCGAGCCAGTTCGGCGAGCCCGGGACGTAACGGGTCGTCAGCATGAGGGAGCTCCGATCACACGGGGGTCAATGCCGTTTCCCAGCATGGCAGCGGGCACTGACAGTCGCCGTGCACGCGCCGCTCAGCGGGTTCCGAACCGCTCGCGCAGCGCACGCTTGAGGACCTTGCCGCTGGCGTTGCGCGGCAGCGCGTCCACGAACACCACCCGCTTGGGCACCTTGAACGGCGCCAACCGGTCCCGCGCCGCGGCGATCAGCTCCGCCTCACCCACCACGCCGTTCCCGTCCGTGCCGGCCGCCCGGTCCGCCTCGTCCGCACCGTCGGCGCGCCGGACCACCACCGCGGTCACCGCCTCGATCCACCGCTCGTCCGGCAACCCGATGACCGCGACCTCGGCGACCTGCGGATGCGCGTAGAGCACGTCCTCCACCTGGCGCGAGGCGACCAGGACCCCACCGGAGTTGATGACGTCCTTGACCCGGTCCACCACCGTGAAGTAGCCCGCCGCGTCCCGGACGGCGAGGTCACCGGAGTGGAACCAGCCGTCCCGGAACGCCTCCGCGGTCTCCTCCGGCTTGTCCCAGTACCCGGTGCACAGCTGCGGCGAGCGGTAGACGACCTCGCCCCGGGTGCCGTCCGGCACCTCCCGGCCGTCCTCGTCCACCACCCGCGCCTCGACGAACAGCACCGGGCGCCCGCAGGAGTCCATCCGGCCGGCGTGCTCGTCCGGGCCCAGGACGGTGGCCAGCGGGCCGATCTCGCTCTGTCCGAAGCAGTTGTAGAAGGCCAGCCGCGGCAGCCGGGCGCGGAGCCGCTCCAGTACGGGCACCGGCATGATGGAGGCGCCGTAGTACGCCTTGCGCAGCCCGGTCAGGTCCCGGACGCCGAAGCCGGGGTGGTTGGCGAGCGCGATCCAGACCGTGGGCGGGGCGAACAGGCTGTCCGCCCGGCCCGCTTCCACCAGCGCGAAGATCCGCTCCGGATCGGGTCCGTCCACGATGGTGTTCTCCGCCCCGACCGCCAGATAGGGCAGCAGGAAGACGTGCATCTGCGCGGAGTGGTAGAGCGGCAGGGAGTGGACCGGGCGGTCGCTCTCCTTCAGGTCGAGGGCGACGATCGCGCTGGTGTACTCGTGCACGAGGGCCCGGTGGGTCATCATCGCGCCCTTGGGGAGGGCGGTGGTCCCGGAGGTGTAGAGCAGCTGGACGAGGGTGTCGTCGGACGCCTCGGGCAGTGCGCCGGCACCGGCCGGATCCGCGGTTTCCGCCGGCTGCCGCGCCAACCGCTCCAGCAGCCCGTCCGGGGCGCCGTGCAGCGGCACCGCCCGTACCGCGGCCGGCAGCCGGGACGCCAGGGCGGGGTCGGTGAGCACCAGGGCGCTGCCGGACTGCGTGAGGATGTAGTGCAGTTCCTCGCCGGTCAGGCCGTGGTTGACCGGTACGTGCACCAGACCGGCGCGGGCGCAGGCCAGGAATCCGATCAGGTAGGCGTCGGAGTTGTGCCCGTAGGACGCCACCCGGTCGCCGGGGCGCAGGCCCTCGGCCAGCAGCACCCGCGCGGCGGCGGTCACCGCGTCGTCCAGTGCGCGGTAGCTCCAGCTCCGTCCGGCGTACCGGACCGCCGTCCGCTCCGGCACCCGGCGCGCGCTGCGCCGCAGGACCCCGTCGACCGTGTTGCGCCGCGCGCCCGTTGCATCCGTGGCATCCGTCATGCGGTGATCCTGGGGCGTGCCCGGGAACCGGTCAAGGCACCGGACCGGGCGGGAGGGTCAGGGCAGTTCGCCGGCGGGTGCCGGGCCGTCGTCCGGCAGCGCGGCGAGCCGGTCCGCCAGGCTCCGGGTGGTGGCGTCGTCCGCCCCCAGGATCCGCACGCAGTCCGCGAGGAGGCGCGCGTGGACGGCCCGGGTGTGCGGCGCGTCCCGCTCGGCCGACTCCGCCCATCCGGCCACGAACGAGGCGGCGTTCTTCTTCACCCGGGCCGCGTCGGACGCGTCGCCGAGCGCCCGGAACTCCTCCAGGGCCTCCCAGGACGCCGTCAGCGCCCCTTCGATCCGGCCGGCCTGGGCCAGCGCCGCGGCGAGGTTGGTGAGCGTTCGGGCCCGACCGTGGCGGTCGCCGGCCGCCGCGAACCGTTCGACCGCCTGCTCGTAGGCGTGGACGGCTTCCGCCCACTGCCCCGCCGCGACCAGCGAACTGCCGAGGTTGGACAGCACCGGGCCCTGCCGCGGGTGGTCGGCGGGCAGGTCCGCGCCGGCCTGTCGGCCCAGGTCGATGGCCTCCGTCAAGTCGCCGTCGTAGCCTCCGCGTTCGTAGCGGATGCGCAGGGCGCTGCTGAGGCTGGCGAGCGCCGCGGCGCGCTGCGGGAGGCCGGACGGGATGCGCACCGCCGCCTCCCGGCCCAGGAGGATCGCCTCGTCGAGGTCGTCCCAGTTGCCGGTGCGTTCGGCGCGGGCGTGCAGGGCGCCGATCAGGTTGGGGACGATGGCGCTCAGCCCGGGGTAGCTGCCTTCCGGGAGTTGGGAGGCGTGCGCCGCCTGGGCGTCCCGGAAGCAGTGGATGGCGGCGTCGAGGTCCGCCGGGTCCGCGGTGAGTTGGAAGCGGACCATGCGGATCAGGCCCAGGTTGGACAGGATGGTGATGCGCAGCGCTCCCGGCGGCGTGGCGGTGAGCACCGTGTCCAGAGCGGCGATCGCCTCGTCCGTCTCCGCCAGCCCCTGGCGCGGCTCGCGCGTGGCCTCCAGGATCTTCCCCGCCCGCAGTGCGGTTGCCGGATCGATTCCGTGGTCACTGCCCATCGTCCCGCCTCCCCTCTTCGCCGTGCCGCTGGCCGAGCACCGAAGTGATCCAGATGCGTGCCAGCCCCTCATCGTAGATTTCAATGGTCTCCGTGCCCCGTTGGACCCGGATGACCACCGGCGGGTCGCGCTGCGGTGGTACCGCGGGGGACGGCGCGGCGGCCGGTTCGGCCGGCGGGTGGACGTGCACGCCGCCGTTGATGGCCCCGGCCTGCACGGTGGGGCCGAGGAGTCGGGCGTGGCCCTCGACGACGTTGTCGCTGGTCCCGACCGTCGGAGCGCTCCCAACGGTGCCGTCCGGGGTGTGCGCCGGCGGCCGGGTGGTGCGGTACCACAGCAGTTCCCACCACTGGGCGGAGCGCGGCAGGTGGGCGCCGTCGCTGGCCTGCCGGGCGAAGCCGTCCAGCAGCTCGACGAAGACCAGCAGGATCTCGCACGAGACGGGCGCCGCGCCCTCGTGGAACCAGCCGCGGACGGTCGACGGCGTCGGCCACTGGGTGACCGGGAGCCGCACCTGGGACAGCTCGACGAGCTTGTCCACGGCCGGACTTCCGGCATCCCGGTACAGCCGTCGCAGCTCACCCCCGAGGTCTTCCGCCCCTTGCTCCACCTGTTCGACTTCCCCCTGAGGACCGTGCGTGCGCTCCGATGAGATTCCTCGGCACGAGCCGCGTTAGGGGTCCAGGCTAGCCGTTGGGGACGGGGCCGTTCGCGTTGCCTCGGGGGTGCGGCGTCCGGGGCGGCGGTGGGTCACACGGCGCGCTCCCGGCCCTCCCAATACGGGTCGCGGAGCCGCCTCTTGTAGAGCTTGCCGTTGGGGTCGCGGGGCATGGTGGCGGTGAAGTCGACGGTGCGGGGGCGCTTGTAGGCGGCCAGTCGGTGTGCGCAGTGGTCGAGGATCTCGGCGGCCAGCTCCGGCCCGGCCCGGTGGCCGTCGGCGGGCTCGATGACGGCCTTGACCTCCTCGCCCCAGTCGTCGTGCGGGATGCCGAAGGCGGCGGCGTCGGCGACGGCCGGGTGGGCGAGGAGCACCGACTCGATCTCGGCGGGGTAGATGTTGACCCCACCGGAGATGATCATGTCGATCTTGCGGTCGCGGAGGAAGAGGTAGCCGTCCTCGTCGAGGTAGCCGAGGTCGCCGACGGTGAAGAAGTCGCCGATGCGGTTCTTCCGGGTCTTGTCCGCGTCCTTGTGGTAGGTGAAGCCGCCGGTGGTCATCTTCATGTAGACGGTGCCGAGTCGGCCGGGCGGCAGGCGGTCGCCGTCGTCGTCGAAGACCGCGAGTTCGCTGATCGGCCAGGCCCGGCCGACCGTGCCGGGCTTCTTCAGCCAGTCCTCGGCGGTGGCGAAGGCGCCGCCGCCCTCGCTCGCCGCGTAGTACTCCTCGACGCAGCCGCCCCACCAGTCGATCATCGCGCGTTTGACGTGGTCGGGGCAGGGTGCGGCGCCGTGGATGGCGTGCCGCATCGACGAGACGTCGTAGCCGCCGCGGACGTCCTCGGGGAGGGCGAGGAGGCGGTGGAACTGGGTGGGGACCATGTGGGTGTGGGTGCACCGGTACCGCTCGATGAGGCGCAGCATCTCCGGTGGGGTCCACTTGTCCATCAGGACGACGCGGTGGCCGATGTGCAGGGCGGCGCCGGCGAATTGCAGGACGGCGGTGTGGTAGAGCGGCGAGCAGACCAGGTGGACGTTGCCGTCGAACGGCCGGATGCCGAAGATGCCGAGGAAGCCGCCGAGGTGGGTCTCCTCGGGGGGTTTGCCGGGCAGCGGGCGGCGGATGCCGCGGGGGCGGCCGGTGGTGCCGGAGGTGTAGTTCATCACCCAGCCCAGGGTCCGGTCGGCGGGCGCGGACTCCGGCTGTCCGTCGAGGAGTCGGGCGTACGGGCGGAAGCCGGTGACGGTGCCGACGGCGTAGCGCCGCTCGGCCGCCAGGCCCGCCTCGTCGGCGGCCTGCCGGGCCGCGTCGCCGAACCGCTCGTGGGCGATCAGCACCTTGGCGCCGGAGTCGGCGACGATCCAGGCGATCTCCGGGCCGACCAGGTGGTGGTTGACCGGGACGAGGTAGAGGCCGGCCTGGGCGGCGGCGAGGTAGGCGGTGAAGAACTCCACGCCGTTGGGGAGGACCACGGCGAAGGCGTCGCCGCGTTCCAGTCCGGCCGCGCGCAGCCCGTGGACCAGCCGGTTGGTGGCGGTGTGCAGCCGGCCGGCGGTCCACTCCTCGCCGTCCGGCGCGATCAGGACCGTCCGGTCGGGGTCGGCGGTGGCCTGGGCCCAGAAGCCGTTGGGGGTGTCGGTCATGGTCGTGTCCTCCTCAGGCGGTGGCGCATCGGCGGGTCGGCGGGTCAGGCGCGGCCGGCGATGCGGTTGATGCGGTCGATGGCCCGCTCGAAGCCGCGGGTGAGGTCGTCGAAGACGGCCTGGACGCTGCGTTCGCTGGTCATCCGGCCGACGATCTGGCCGACCGGGGTGCCGAGCAGCGGCTCGACCTCGTGCCGTTGGATACGGGAGTTGGCCTCGGCGACCAGCAGGCCCTGGAGCGGCATCGGGAGGGTGCCGGGGCCGCTGGGGTCGTCCCAGGCGTCGGTCCAGGCGGTGCGCAGCTGGCGGGCGGGTTTGCCGGTCAGGGCGCGGGAGCGGACGGTGTCGCCGGGGCCGGCGGCGAGCAGTTTGGCGGTCAGCCGCCGGGAGTGCAGATCGGCTTCCTCGGTGGTGAGCCAGATCGAGCCGAGCCAGACGCCCTGGGCGCCCAGGGCGAGTCCGGCGGCGATCTGCTCGCCGGTGCCGATCCCGCCGGCGGCGAGCACCGGCAGCGGATGGACGGCGGCCACCACTTCCGGGGTGAGCACCATGGTGGCGATCTCCCCGGTGTGGCCGCCGGCCTCGTACCCCTGGGCCACCACGACGTCGATGCCGGCGGCCTTGTGGTGCAGGGCGTGGCGCGGGCTGCCGGCCAGCGCGGCGACCCGGACGCCGTGGTCGTGGGCGCGTGCGATGACGTCGGGGGGCGGGGAGCCGAGGGCGTTGGCGAGCAGCTTGATCGGGTAGTCGAAGGCGACGTCGAGCTGGGTGCGGGCGACCTGTTCCATCCAGCCGGTGATCCGCCAGCCGGACGCCTCGCCGGGGGCGAGCGGCGGCACGTCGTACTTGTCCAGGAGTGCCTCGACGTACCGGCGGTGGTCGTCCGGGATCATCGCCTCGACGTCGGCCTCGCTGACGCCCTCCACCTTGGCGGCGGGCATCACGACGTCGAGTCCGTAGGGCAGTTGGTCGGTGTGCTCCTGCATCCAGTCGAGGTCCCGGGCCAGTTCGGCGGGCGCGGTGTAGCGGACCGCGCCGAGCACCCCGAACCCGCCGGCCCGGGTGATGGCCGCGGCGACCGCGGGAAAGGGCGTGAACCCGAAGACGGCGTGCTCGACTCCCAGCGCGTTGCTCAGCTCCGTCTGCATGGGCGCAGGATGCCGCAGCGCGCCGTGCGAGGGAAGAGATTTTCTGATGCTACGTCAGAAACTCGGTGCCGGGCCGCCGCCGGCCGGCCGGCGGCCCCGCTCCCCCGCCGGCCTCACCCCTCCTCCAGTACCGCCATCGCCGCGTTGTGGCCGGGGATGCCGCTCACCCCGCCGCCGCGGAGCGCGCCCGCACCGCACAGCAGGACGTTGGCGTGGTCGGTGGCGACGCCCCAGCGGGCGGCGGCGGAGGTGAGGGCGTCCGCGTCGTCGGCGTAGGGGAAGGCCAGTTCGCGGTGGAAGATGTTGCCGCCCGGGAGGCCCAGTTCGCGGTCGAGGTCGAGAGGTGTGCGGGCCTCGACGCAGGGGCGGCCGTCGGCGTCCCGGGCCAGGCAGTCGGCGAGCGGTTCGGCGAGGTGGGCGTCCAGCTGGGCGAGGGTGGCGGCCAGCAGCCGGTCGCGGGTGGTGTCGTGGTCGGTGGTGAACAGCCGGGCGGGGGTGTGCAGTCCGAAGAGGGTGAGGGTGTGGTAGCCCCGGCGGACGAGGTCGGGGTCCAGGATGGAGGGGTCGGTCAGGGAGTGGCAGTAGATCTCCGACGGCGGCGCGGCGGGCAGCCGGCCGGCCGCGGCCTCCCGGTGGGCGGTCTCCAACTCGGCGTATCCCTCGGCGACATGGAAGGTGCCGGAGAACGCCTCGCGCGGGTCGGTGCGCGGGTCGCGGAGCCGGGGCAGCCGGGTGAGCAGCATGTTCACCTTGAGCTGGGCGCCTTCGGCGGGCGGCGGCGCGGGCTCGCCGAGCAGCCGGGCGAGTTCGCGGGGCGCGGCGTTGACCAGGACGTGGCGGGCGCCGATCGTGCCGCGCCCTTCGGTGGTGACCTCCGCGGTGCGGCCGTCGGTGGCGAGGGCGGTGACCGGGCAGCCGGTGACGAGTTCGGCTCCGGCCCGGCGGGCGGCGTCGGCGAGCGCGTCGGTGAGGGCGCCCATGCCGCCGAGCGGGACGTCCCAGTCGCCGGTGCCGCCGCCGATCACGTGGTAGAGGAAGCACCGGTTCTGCCGGAGCGCCGGGTCGTGGGCGGTGGCGAAGGTGCCGATCAGCCCGTCGGTGAGGACCACGCCGCGCACCAGGTCGTCGTGGAAGGCCGCCTCGATCGCCTCGCCCAGGGGGCGTTCGAAGAGGGCGTGCCAGGCGGCGTCGTCGTCGACCCGGGTGCGGAGCGCGGTGCGGGTGGGGAGCGGTTCGGTGAGGGTGGGGAAGACCCGCTGGGCGAGCCGGCGGGTGGTGCCGTAGAAGTCCTCCCAGGCGGCGTACTCCCGGTCCGATCCGGTCAGTTGCGCGAAGGATTCGCGGGTGCGGGCCTCACCGCCGCCGACCAGCAGGCCGGTGGGGCGGCCGTCGCGCACTGCGGGGGTGTACGAGGAGACGGTGCGCTTGCGGACCGCGAAGCGGAGGCCGAGGTCCCGGACGATCTTCGGGGGCAGCAGGCTGACGAGGTAGGAGTAACGGGACAGCCGGGCGTCGACCCCGGTGAACGCGCGGGTGGAGACGGCAGCGCCGCCGGTGCGGTCCAACCGCTCCAGCACCAGCACGCTCCGTCCGGCGCGGGCGAGATAGGCGGCGGCCACCAGTCCGTTGTGGCCGCCACCGACGATGACGACGTCGTACGAAGTCCGTTCCGGCATGCCCCTTGAGTAGCACGGGGCGACGGTGGTCGCCAGATGGGAAACGCGTGGCGGCAGCGGAATGAATCGTTTGTTCCGGACGGTGCGGCTTCTTGACCAGTCGTCAGCCTCCTTCTAGCGTCCGGCCCTGCGCGCCCTGGAACCGCCCCGTCGGCCGTTCTTCCCGGCCGACCCACCTACCACGTGAGGTGACCCGTGTCCCATCCGTCGGTATCCCGCATCGGCCGCACCCTCGCCGGACTCACCGCCGTCACCGCCTGTTCGGCGGGACTGCTCTCGGCCACCGCTCCCGCCTCCGCCGCCCCCTCCCCCGCCCCCGGCGCCCGGTACGAGTCCGGGTACCCGAACCTGGCACCGACGCCCCCGATGGGCTGGAACAACTGGTCGTACTACCAGTGCGGCGGCCTCAACGAGCAGGTCGTCCTGGACAACGCCCGGGCGCTGGTCCGCAGCGGACTGGCGCACAGGGGCTACCGCACCGTCACCATCGACGACTGCTGGATGGCCAAGCAGCGCGGCCCCCAGGGCGAGCTGGTCGCCGACACGGCGAAGTTCCCGCACGGGATGGCCCACGTCGGGCAGGAACTCCACAAGATGGGCCTGAAGTTCGGAATCTACGAGGACGTCGGCACACTGACCTGCGGAAAGTACCCGGGCAGCCTCGGCCACTTCGAGCAGGACGCCAAGCTCTTCGCGAGCTGGGGGGTGGACTACCTCAAGGCGGACGGCTGCAACGTCCCGATCCCCAAGGGGCAGACCAAGGAGCAGGCGTACCGCGCCCTGTACACGCAGCAGAGCCGGGCGCTCCGGGCGACCGGGCGGCCCATCACCTTCTCGATCTCCGCGCCCGCCTACTTCCAGTTCTCCGGCGACGCGCTGTGGCACCGGGTCATCAAGTGGTCCGCGGAACTGGGCAACCTGTGGCGCGGCGGGGCGGACATCGCGGTGCAGCAGAGCACCCCGGCCGCGAAGTGGGCGTCCATCTCCGGCAACTTCCGCTACAACGCCAACCTCGCCGAACTCCAGCGCCCCGGACGCTGGAACGACCCCGACTTCCTGCTGGTCGGCGACTCCGGTCTGAGCCGGGACGAGATGCAGAGCCAGATGTCGCTGTGGGCGGTGATGGCCGCCCCGCTGATCTCCAGCACGGACCTCGGCAGGCTCTCCCCGCAGGCGCAGTCGATCCTGGGGAACCGCGAGGTGATCGCGGTCGACCAGGACCCGCTGGGCGTCCAGGGCCACATCGTGCAGCAGGACGGGGACGCGGCGGTGCTGTCCAAGCCGCTGCGGAACGGCGACCGGGCGATCGCGCTGTTCAACGGGGGCAGCACCGCCCGCACGCTGTCGATCAGGGCGGCCGCGGCCGGGCTGCCGGCGGCGGACTCCTACCGGCTGCGCGACCTGGTCACCGGACGGAACGGGCGGACCGCCCGGACCCTCATCGCCCGGAACGTCCCGCCGCACGCCACCGTGCTTTACCGGGTCCGCGCGGAACGCTGATCCGCCGGGCCCGGCCGACCGGGCCCCGTACGCCCGCTACCGCCGGTGTCCGGCGCGCTCCCTGCGCAGCGCCGCGACCCGGTGGTGGAGGGCGTCCGCCTCGTCCGTCCGCCCCAGCCGCGCCAGGCACTGGGCCTGTTCGCCGCGGCTGGCCAGCGCGTCGAGGTGGGCCGCGCCCAGGGTCCGTTCGCGGGCGTCGGCGACCTCGCGGTAGGCGTCCAGCGCCTCGGCCCAGCGGCCGAGCCGGCCCAGCGCCACGGCGACCTCCCGGCGGCTGGCCAGGGTGTCCGGGTGGTCCGCGCCGAGCACCCGGGTCCGGGCCGCGGCGATCCCGCGGGCCTCGGTGAGCGCCTCCGGCCAGCGGTCCAGGCGGCCGTAGTGGACGCCCAGGCCGTGCCGGGCGCGCAGGGTCTCGGGGTCGTCGGGGCCCTGCGCGCGGGTGCGGGCCGCCACCAGGTCGCGGTAGTGGGCCAGCGCCTCCGCGCTGCGGCCCAGCCGGCCCAGCGCGACCCCGGTCTCGTAGCGGGCGGCGAGGGTGTCCGGGTGGTCCGGGCCGAGCGCCGCGGCGCGCCCCGCGGCCACCCCCTGATACGCCGCCAACGCCTCCGGCCACCTCCCCAACTGCCCGGACACGAAGGCGTGTTGCCAGCGGGTGGCGAGGGTGTCGGGATGGTGGAGGCCGAGCACCCGGGCGCGCGCCTCGGCGACCTCGCGGACCGTGGTCCGGCACTCCTCCAGGCGGCCCAGCCGGCCGAGCCCGACGGCGAGGTGGTGGCGGCAGCCGAGCGTGTCGGGGTGGTCGGGGCCGAGCAGCCGCTCCCGGCCGGCCAGCACCTCCGTGAGGAGTTCCTGGGCCTCGAAGTGCCGGCCGTCCCGGGTCAGTGCGTGGGCGTTCGCCAGCCGTCCGGCGAGCGTGCCGAGCAGGGCGTGGTGGTCGCCGGGCGGCGCCGCCCGGTCGAGGCCGAGGGCCGGCGACGCCTCGCCGCGCAGCGGGTCGCCGACGCCGGTCCAGACGTCGGTGAGGACCGCGACGGCTCGGTCCGCCGAGGTGCGACGGGGCGGCCGGGTGCCGACGGCCGGGGCACCGGCGGTGATACCGCGGGTCCACGAGGGCAGCCGCGGGGTGGGCACCGTCAGGTCGTCCGGCGCCGGGCCGGTGCCCCGGGTGCGGCGGTGCCGGGCGTCGGCGAGCCGTTTGGCCAGTTCGTCGGCGTCCCGCGGCCGGTCGTCCGGGTCCTTGGCGAGCAGGTCCAGGACGATCCGCTCGTACGCCTCGGGCAGGTCGGGGCGGATCGCCCGGGGCGGGTCCGGGACGGTGTCGCGGTGGCCGACCAGGACCGCCCAGGCGTCGCCCTGGGCGAACGGCGGGGCGCCGGTGGCGACCTCGTAGAGCACGCAGCCCAGGGAGTACAGGTCGCTGCGGTGGTCGACGATGCCGCCGCCGATCTGCTCGGGCGACATGTAGTGCGGGCTGCCCATGGCGATGCCGGTGCCGGTGAGCCGGGCGGTGAAGCCGATGTCGTGGCCGAGGCGGGCGATGCCGAAGTCGCAGATCTTGACCGTGCCGTCGGTGGTCCTGACGATGTTGGCCGGCTTCAGATCACGGTGCACCACGGCCTGTTCGTGGGTGTAGGCGAGGGCCGCGGCGATCTGCTCGGCGACCTCGATGACGTCCGGGACGGGTAGCGGCTGGCGCCGGTTGTCGTCCAGCAGTTGACTGAGGTTACGGCCGTTCAGCAGCTCCATGACGATGAAGAGGATGCCGCGGTCCTCCCCGAAGTCGTGCACCACGGTGATCCCGCGGTGCTGGAGCGCCGCGGCCACCCGGGCCTCCCGGCGGAACCGCTCCCGCAGCACCCGTAGGAACCCCGGCTCCTGCTGCTGCCCCATGGGCTTGAGGCACTTGACCGCGACCAGCCGGCCCAGCGCCTCGTCCCGGGCCCGCCACACCTCTCCCATGCCGCCCCGCCCGATGGTTTCGAGCAGGCGGTAACGCCCCTGGATCAGCCTGTGCTCCGCCATCCCTGTCGCCGCCCCCGCTCCCGCGTTCAGCCGCGTGGATCCCCCTGTGTGCCGTGCCCGTCCAGTATGGCGGCGGAGTCGCGGAGCTTGAAGGTCCCCGTCCGGGCGCCGGGTCCGCGCCGCGCCACCGCCGCTCGGACGGGATCAGTGGCGGAGGGCGGCGTCCAGCATCCGGATCAGCTCGCCCACCCGTCCGCCGCCGTCCGGAGCCGCCGGGAAGCGGTTGAGCACGTCGACGACGGCCGGTGTCGCGCGCAGCGCCACCTGCCCGATGTGTGCGGCGCCGACGGTCCGGTCGTCACCGGCGACGAGCTCGGCCGCCCGGGCCGCGTGGGCGCCCGCCCCGAGAATGTGCTTGACCTGGGTGGCCTTGGCCAGCGGATGCAGGTAGGCGGCGCCGGCCGCCGACATCGCCGCCCACGCCGCCTCGCGAGCGGCCGCGGTCTCCACGGCCTTGGCTGCCTTGAGCGCCGCCCACGCCGTGTCGCGCAGTCCCTTCCCCCGCTCACCACCGCGGGCGAACTCCCAGGCGGCACCCAGCGCGTCACGAGGCCGCGGGTCGTCCGGCCGGTCGGCCTCGAACGTCCCGACCACCGCCTCCGCACACGCGGCGGCGAACCCGGTGACCTCACGGAGATCCTGTGTGCTCAGTGCGATCTCGCCTGCTTCTGCTGCCATGCGTCCATCTTCGGCCACCGCGCCGGACGGCTCGGCGGCAGGGCGGGGCCGGGCGGGCCGGGCCCGACGGGGCGGCGGAGGCCGTCCCGCCGGGGTGCCGACGGGGGTGCGTGGTCGCACCGGCTCAGCGCCGCACCCGGGGCATGCCGAGGCCGATCCACGAGATGATCTCGCGCTGGATCTCGTTGTTGCCGCCGCCGAAGGTGAAGATGACCGCGGAGCGGTAGCCGCGTTCCAGTTCGCCGTGGAGGACCGCGCCCGCCGAGCCCTCCGTGAGCGGTCCGGCCGCGCCGGCCACCTCCATCAGCCAGGCGTAGGCGTCCCGGCGGGCCTCGGAGCCGTAGACCTTGACCGCGGAGGCGTCCTGGGGGGTGAGCGTGCCCTGTTGGAGCGCGTCGACCATCCGCCAGTTGAGGAGTTTCATGGCCTCCAGCCTGGTGTGGGTGCGGGCCAGTCGCCCGCGTACCCAGCCCAGGTCGATGACCCGGCGGCCGTCGGCGAGCTTGGTGCCGGCGGCCCAGCGTTGGACGTCGTGGAGGGCGCGGACGGCCATGGTGCCGTGTGCGGCGAGGGTGACCCGTTCGTGGTTGAGCTGGTTGGTGATGATCCGCCAGCCCTGGTTCTCCTGGCCGACGCGGCGGGTGGCGGGGACGGTGATGTTCTCGTAGTAGCTGGCGGTGGTGTCGTGCGAGGCGAGGGTGTTGATCAGGGTGCAGGAGTAGCCGGGGTCGCTGGTGGGGACCAGGAGCATGGTGATGCCCTTGTGGGGCGGGGCCTGCGGGTCGGTGCGGACCGCCAGCCAGACCCAGTCGGCGGTGTCGCCGTTGGTGGTCCAGATCTTCTGGCCGTTGACGACGTAGTGGCCGGTCTCCTCGTCGCCTTCGCGCACCGCGCGGGTCTTCAGGGCCGCGAGGTCGGTGCCGGCGTCCGGTTCGCTGTAGCCGATCGCGAAGTCGAGTTCGCCGGAGAGGATCCGGGGCAGGAAGTACGCCTTCTGCTCGTCGGTGCCGAACCGCATGAGGGTGGGGCCGACGGTGTTCAGCGCCATCAGCGGCAGCGGGACCCCGGCCTGGGCCGCCTCGTCGAAGAAGATGAACTGCTCCATGGGCGTCATCCCGCGCCCGCCGTACTCCGCGGGCCAGCCGACGCCCAGCCAGCCGTCGGTTCCGAGCCGCCGCACCGTGTCGCGGTAGAAGCGCTTCTGGGCGGCCGGATCGGCGTACCGGGCATAGGCGTTGTCCGGTACCAGCGCGGCGAAGTACGTCCGCAGTTCGGCGCGCAGCCGCTGCTGTTCCGGGGTGTAGTCCAGGTGCACGGCCCCTCCACCAGTCGTCCGGTCGGGTCGTCCCGTCGCCGGTGGCCGCCCGGAGTGCTGACGGCCCGTCGGTTTCCGGGGTCGGGGGCACAGTAGAACGCGTTCCAGTAATTCGGAAGGGTGGCGACCGGCCTTGCGCGGGAGCGCGACGGGCCCGACGCGGCCCCTGGCGGGGTGCCGTGCCGGGCCCGTCGCGGGACTGGGGCGACGCGGGCGGCCTCAGCCCTCGTGCTTGGCGGAGTCGTGCGTCTGGGATCGGTCGCGGAGCCCGTCCTTGCAGTACTTGACGAAGCCGGTGTTCGTCACGTGCTTGGCCGAGATCCAGGTCCGCCGGCTGCCGCGGACCAGGTACCAGAGGTCGTTGCCGCGGATGTTCTGGGCGCGGACCTTGCAGACCAGGTAGAGCCGGGCGCCGTTGCGGAGATCACCCTTCGACGCGGAGTCCGTGCTCGGGTACTGGCGCTCGTTCATCCCGCGGGCGGCGGTGACGGTGCCGTACGCGGTGCCCGGACCGGTCAGCTTCTCGGTGCCGGACTGCGACTGCGGCCGGGGCTGGGGGTCCGCCTGGGCCGGAGCCGCTACGAGCAGCGTCGCCCCCAGGGCGACAGCCGTGGTCAGTGCGCCCGCACCCGCTGCGAGCTTCTTGCCTCGGGCCACGAGGACGTCGGTCGTGGACATAGGGGGTCTCCTGTTCTTGACGCGCGATGCCTTGCCGCACAATGCCACCCATCGGTGCGTTGCGGACATTACGCGCAAATGACCCATGCGGTGTGGTGAAACGACGACTGCGGGGCCGATCGTGTGACGCCGTGTGGGGCCGGTGGGCGAAGGAAATCACCCGTCCCCCGGCGCGCCGGTGCGCGCGCTCAGCCTTCCGTACCCGCCTGGTGGATGCCGAAGACCGCGCCCTGCGGATCACGCACCATCGCGATCCGCGGCCCGTCCGGGACGTCCGTCGGCGCCATCAGCAGCATCCCCCCGGAATCGGCGGCCCGCGCCGCGGTGGCGTCGACGGACTCGACCGCGAAGTACGGCAGCCAGTGCGGCCGGACGTCCTCCCGGTCGCGCGCCTCCACGGTGCTCATCCCGCCGAAGTCGGCGCCGCCGATCCCCCACTGGGTGTACGTGCCGTGGGCCCTGACGGTCCATCCGAAGATCCGGGAGTAGAAGGCCACCGCGGCCTCGGCGTCGCCGGTGGCCAACTCCACCCAGCCGAGCGCGCCGGGCTCGTTCAGCAGCTCCGCGCCGGCGAAGGACCGGGCCTGCCAGACCGCGAAGGCGGCGCCCCCCGGATCGGCCAGCACCGCGAACCGGCCCAGCTCGAAGACGTCCCGCGGGTCCACCAGTACGCTGCCGCCGGCCTCGGACACGGCGGTGGCCAGCGCCTCGGCGTCCCCGGTGGCGAAGGTGACGGTCCAGGCGGTCGGCTGGCCCGGCGCGTACAGCGGGGTGGCCGCGGCGACCTGGGCGTCGCCCGCGGAGAAGACCGTGTAGCCGCCGGCCCCGGCCCGCGAGTCGGTCACGGCGTGCCAGCCGAAGACCTGGCGGTAGTAGACCGCGGCCGCGGCCACGTCCGAGGTGCCCAGCTCCACCCAACAGGGCGCACCGGGCGTGGGCTCGGTGATCTTCACGCGCTGCTCCGTCCCTCGGCGCCACGGCCGGGCGGGCGGCACGCCGGACCGCGCCCGCCCCCGGCTCTCCCGTGCTGCCGATCGTCCGACGGGCGGTACCGGCCCGCAACCCGGCGCGGCGGGCGGGGTCAGGGCCGGTGCGGGTGCAGCTGCCGGCGGCCGGGCAGGCGGTGGCGGGTGCGCGCGGCGTCCGGGGCGAGGGCGGCGTCCAGGTCGCGGGCGGCCGCCGCGGCGGCCGTGGTCGAGCGGGGGAAGAGCGCCGCCTCGTACACCCGGACCGCCTGGTCCGGGTCGGTCTGCCAGGTGTGCGCCTCGGCGAGGTGCTGGGCGAGTTCGCAGCCGTCCTGGAGGGCCAGGTCGGCGCCCGGGCCCGAGAGCGGCGTCATCACGTGCGCGGCGTCGCCCAGCAGCGTCAGGCCCGGGGTGTGCGGCCAGGTGTGCGGCACCGGCAGCGCGAACAGCGGACGGTTGGCGAACCCCTCGTCGCTGTCGCGGAGCAGCGCCAGCAGCCGGTCGTGCCAGCCGTCGAACCCGGCCAGCAGGGCGGCCCGGACCGCCTCGGTGTCCGCGGTGCTCACCCCCGCCGCCCGCGCCCAGTCCTCGGAGCCCCGGAAGGCCGCGTAGACCCGGATCCGGCCGCGGCCGTCGCGCCGGGCGAGCAGTCCCTGGCCCCCGGACAGCGCCGTCATGGTGCCGCGGCCGACCAGCCGGGCGATCTCCGGGTGCCGGGTGTCGACGTCGTCGAGGCCGGTCTCGACGAAGGTCACACCGGAGTAGTGCGGCGTCCCCTCGGACAGCAGCGGCCGGACCCGGGACCAGGTGCCGTCGGCGCCGATGACCAGGTCGAAGGTGGCGGTCGTGCCGTCGTCGAAGACGGCCTGGTGGCGGCCGCCGCCGCGCGGGTGCAGCGTCCGCAGGTAGCTGCCCCACCGGACGGTGCCGGGCGCGAGCGAGTCCACCAGCAGGCGGCGCAGCTCGCGCCGGTCGATCTCGGGGCGCTCGGCGGCCCGGCCGGGCTCGGGGACGTCCTGGTGGAGCACCGCGCCGGTGCGGTCGAGCAGCCGGACCTCCTGGCCGGCGGGCCGGGACGCGGCGCGGAACGCCTTCTCCAGACCAGCCGACCGCAGCGCCGCCCGCCCGGTCGCCGCGCGCAGTTCCAGGGGCCCGTCGGGACCGGCACCCACCGGGCCGAGGTCCCGCTCGAAGACGGTCACCGGCACCCCGTACCGCTGGAGCACCCGGGCGCAGACCAGCCCGCCGGGGCCGGCCCCGATGATCGCGATGCGGAAGGTGATGGGGGGCATGGCGCGGCGCTCCTCGGGTGGTCCGCGGCCCGGCCCCCGGCCGGGACGGGCCTCGCTACCAGAGGAGCACAGCGGCCCCGAAAGTGCGATCGGTACCGGCCGCCGGGCCGGGCGGGTCACACCGGCCGGACGCGGAGCAGGGGCAACGAACCTTCCGGGGAGGGCTGTTCGGACAGGGTGCCGTGGCGGGTGGCCCGGGGCCCGCGGCGGGCGGGGTCAGTGGAACGGGCGGCGGGAAGCGGACCGGCGCAGCATGGAACCACCAGGAGGGAGGACCGACGCCATGACCGAGGGAACGCGCGAGGGGCCAGGGGCCGTACCCAGCACGCCGCGACCCGTACCGCACGACCCCGGGACGCCCGATCCCGGGCGGGAGCCGGAAGAGGAACCCGCGGCCGAGCCCGAGCCGGCCCCCGAGGAGCCGCCCGGCTCCCGGCCCGGCGACCACCCGGCGCCCGAGCCACCCGACTGACCCCGCCCTGCGGCCCGGCACGACCGGCCGCGGTGGGCCGTCCGGTTGCAGGGGCCGTACGGCCGGCGCAAGGTGGGAAGCCACTCGGGTTCGGGCGCGCCTCGGCGCGCCGGTCGGCCGCCCCGGGGACGCCGGGCCGATGTCGGGAGAAGACGGCATGTTGCTGCCGGACAAGTCCGTACTCGCCGCGCTGCTGCGGCGCTACCGCGTCTGGGAACAGGTGGTGCTCGCCGATCCGCACGATCCGGCGGCCCTGCGCCGGCTGGAGGACCTGGCCTACACGCTGTGCGTGCTGATGGGCCGGCGCACCGTCCACGAGGCGATCATCGAGGCGGAGCGCTACCTCGCCACGGACCGGACCGTGCCCCGGACCGCCGACCGGCGCAACCGCCAGGGCCGGTCCTGATCGCCGGACCGGACCCGGCACGACGGCCGGCGGAAACCGCGGCGGCGCCGCCGTGCGCGGCGCGCGACGTGAGGAGCAGACCGTGGGACACCCCGGAAACCCGACGACCACGGCCCCGGCCCCCTCGGCGGCCGGGGCTGCGGACGCGGCCGCCCCGCTCGACCCGGCCGAGCTGACCGCCCTCGACGCGCACTGGCGGGCCGCCAACTACCTCGCCGCCGGGCAGATCTACCTGATGGCCAACCCGTTGCTGACCGAGCCGCTGCGCCCGGGGCACATCAAGCCCCGGCTGCTGGGCCACTGGGGGACCTCCCCCGGCCTGAACCTCGTGCACACCCACCTCAACCGGGTGATCAAGGCCCGCGACCTGGACGCACTGTGCGTGTGGGGGCCGGGGCACGGCGGGCCGGCCGTCCTCGCCAACTCCTGGCTGGACGGGACGTACACCGAGACGTATCCGGACGTGACCCGGGACGGGGCCGGGATGGCGCGGCTGTTCCGCCAGTTCTCGTTCCCGGGCGGGGTGCCCAGCCACGTCGCGCCGGAGACGCCCGGCTCCCTCCACGAGGGCGGTGAGCTGGGCTACTCCCTCACCCACGCCTACGGGGCGGCCTTCGACAACCCGGAGCTGCTGGTCGCCTGCGTGATCGGCGACGGGGAGGCGGAGACCGGGCCGCTCGCCGCGTCCTGGCACGCCACCAAGTTCCTCGACCCGGTGCACGACGGAGCGGTGCTGCCGATCCTCCACCTCAACGGCTACAAGATCGCCAATCCGGCGGTGCCGGCCCGCATCCCGGAGGACGAGCTCGACGCGCTGCTGCGCGGCTACGGCCACGAGCCGCTGCACGTCACCGGCGACGACCCGGCCGCGGTGCACCAGGCACTGGCCGCGGCCATGGACCGGGCGCTGGACCGGATCGCGGCGATCCACCGCCGGGCCCGCACGGACGGCGACACCGGGCGCGCGTACTGGCCGATGATCGTGCTGCGCACCCCCAAGGGCTGGACCGGCCCGCACGAGGTGGACGGGCAGCCCGTCGAGGGCACCTGGCGCTCGCACCAGGTCCCGCTGCCCGGGGTCCGTGAGAACGCCGACCACCGGCACCAGCTGGAGCGCTGGCTGCGCTCGTACCGGCCGGAGGAGTTGTTCGACGAGGCGGGGCGGCCGCGCCCGGAGGTGCTGGAGTGCGTGCCCGAGGGCCGGCGCCGGCTGGGCGCCTCCCCGCACGCCAACGGCGGTCTGCTGCTGCGCGACCTGCCCCTGCCGCCGCTGGAGCGGCACGCCGTCGAGGTCGACAAGCCCGGCACCGCCCTGCACGAGCCGACCCGGGTGCTCGGCCGGCTGCTGACCGACGTCATGGCGGCGACGGCCGAGCGGCGCGACTTCCGGCTCGTCGGCCCGGACGAGACCGCCTCGAACCGGCTGGACGCCGTGTACGACGTCACCGCCAAGGCGTGGCAGGGGACGACGCTCCCCACCGACGAGCACCTGGCGCATGACGGCCGGGTGCTGGAGGTGCTCTCCGAGCACCTCTGCCAGGGGTGGCTGGAGGGCTATCTGCTCACCGGGCGGCACGGGCTGTTCTCCAGCTACGAGGCGTTCGCGCACATCGTCGACTCGATGGTCAACCAGCACATCAAGTGGCTGCGGACCGCCCGCCGGCTGCCCTGGCGGCGCCCGATCGCCTCCCTCAACTACCTGCTCACCTCGCATGTCTGGCGGCAGGACCACAACGGCTTCTCGCACCAGGACCCCGGCTTCGTCGACCATGTGCTCAACAAGAGCCCCGAGGTCGTCCGGGTCTACCTGCCGCCGGACACCAACACCCTGCTGTCGGTGGCCGACCACGCGCTGCGCAGCCGCGACTACGTCAACGTGATCGTGGCCGGCAAGCAGCCCTGCTTCGACTGGCTCACCCTCGACCAGGCGCGGGTGCACTGCGCCCGTGGCGCCGGCGCCTGGGAGTGGGCGGGCTCCGAGGACGGCGACCGCGCCCCCGACGTGGTGCTGGCCTGTGCCGGGGACGTGCCCACGCAGGAGACGCTGGCCGCCGCCGACCTGCTGCGCCGCCATCTGCCGCAGCTGGCGGTGCGGGTGGTCAACGTCGTGGACATGGCCCGGCTGCTGCCGGCGGGCGTCCATCCGCACGGGATGCCGGACTCCGAGTTCGACGCCCTGTTCACCCGGGACCGGCCGATCATCTTCGCGTACCACGGCTATCCCTGGCTGATCCACCGGCTCTGCTACCGCCGCGCCGGCCACGCCCAGCTGCACGTCCGCGGCTACAAGGAGGAGGGCACCACCACCACGCCCTTCGACATGGTCGTCCGCAACGACCTCGACCGGTTCCGGCTGGTGATGGACGTGGTGGACCGGGTGCCGGGGCTGGGCGTGCGCGCGGTGGCGCTGCGGCAGGCGATGGCGGACGTCCGGACCCGGCACCATGCCTGGATCCGGGAGCACGGTACGGATCTGCCGGAGGTCGCGGAGTGGACCTGGACCGGGTGATCGCCGCCGTCGCCGCGGCCCGTCGTCCCCCGCACTGCTGACGGACCGTCGGCCGGCTCCCGCGCCTCCCGGGCCACCGGCCGGGCGCCGGTCGGCCCGTGCGGACCGGCTCGGGAGGTGGCCCAGGGCCCGGCCTCCTAGCATGGAACGGCACCGAACCGCACCACGAAGGCGGCTCCCGCATGCGCCCCACCGCGAAGTTCTCCATCAGCTTCGGCCTGGTCACGATCCCGGTGGCCGCCTACAACGCCACGGACACCGCCGCCTCGGTCAGCTTCGTACGGCTGCACACGGCGGACGGCGGGCGGGTACGCAACCAGCCGGTCTGCTCCCTCGAAGGCACCGAGATCTCCCCCGACGAGATCGGCCGCGGCTACCGGACCGACGACGGCACCCTCGTCCCGCTGACCGACGACGACCTGGACGCGCTGCCGCTGCCGACCGCCAAGACCCTGACCATCCTGGCCTTCGTCGCGGGCGGCGACATCGACCCGCTCCAGATCGGCAAGGGCTACTACCTGGGCGTGGACGGCCCGGCGGCGGCGAAGCCGTACGCCCTGCTGCGGGACGCGATGGAGCGGCACCGGCGGGTGGGGCTGGGCAAGATCGCGCTGCACGGCCGGGAGACCTTGGCGATGATCCGGCCGGTGGAGGACGTGCTGGTCATGCAGGTGTTGCTGTGGCCGCATCAGATCCGTCCGATGACCGGCGTCCTCCCGGAGCGGGAGGTGAAGGTCGCCGCCAATGAGGTGCGGGCCGCCGAGACGCTGATGGACTCCTTCGGCGCGCTGTCCGAGGAGGACGTGCACGACCACTACCGGGAGGCGCTGGAGGAGATCGTGGCGGCCAAGCTCGCGCGCCGCGAGCCGGAGTTCGCGACGGGCGAGGAGCAGCCAGCGGGTCAGGTGAAGGACCTGATGGCGGCCCTCCAGGACAGTGTGCGGGCCGCGAAGCGGGCCCGCGGCGAGACCGTCGAGGCGGAGGGGACGGACGAGGCGGACAGGGCTGCCGGGGCCGCCGGGGCGGGCCGGGCGGGCGGCGGAGCGCGGTCGTCGGGCCGTACGGCGACGAGGGCCACGGCCCGTAAGACCGCCACCGCCCGGAAGACCGCCGAGCGGCAGCCCGCGAAGCCGACCGCGACGGGCACGGCGAAGGCCGGGGCGGCGACGGGCGCGGCGGCGAAGGGGAGGGCGGCTACGGGGAAGACGGCCGCGGCGGCGAAGGGGACCGGCGCGAAGAAGGCGGCGGGCACGGCCCGGAAGACGTCCGCGGCCAAGCAGACCGCCGGCCGCGGGCGGAAGGCGGGCTGAGTCCGGAGCGGCGGCCGGGCGGCCTGGCCGGTCAGCGGCAGCCGGTGCCGCCCACCGGCAGCACACCGTCCATCAGGAACCCGTCCACCTTCTGCCGGACGCACGCGTTGCCGGAGGCGTACGCGGCGTGCCCCTCGCCGTGGTACGTCAGCACCACGCTGGCGTTGCCCAGCGCCCGGGCCATGTGCACGGCGCCCTCGTACGGCGTGGCCGGGTCGTCGGTGGTGGCCACGAGCAGGGCGGGCGGAGCGTCGTGGGCGGCCACGTCGCGGGACGAGTCGTCGCCCGGGACCGGCCAGCCGTAGCAGTCCAGCAGCGTCGGGGCGATGTCCGGGCCGAACAGCGGGGACGCCTGGGCGAGTTCGCTCGCGGCGCGCGGGTAGTCGGCGGGGCCGTAGCGCTCGGAGGTGTCCCGGCAGCTGATCGCCCGGAGCGCCAGTTGGTCCTGGGAGGGCATGGCCTCGGTCGGGACGGGCCCGGGGCGGCCGCCGCCGGCCCGGGCGGTGCCGCTGCCACCGCTTCCGCCGCCGCTCAGTTGCAGGATCCCGGTGGCGTCCCCGCGGCGCAGCTGGGCCAGCGCGTCCCGCAGCGAGGGCCAGCTGTCCCGGCTGTAGAGGGCCTCCCGCAGCGCGTAGACGTAGGTCGTGCCGTTCACGTCCGTGCCCTGCGCGGAGATCGGATGGTCCGTCAACTTCTGGTACCAACTGGTCAGTTGCTGCTGTGCCGCGGTGACGTCCGCGCCGAGCGGGCAGCCGTCGGTGTGCACGCAGTCGGTGGCGAAGTCGTCGAGCACCCGTTGGAAGCCGCGCGCCTGGGCGATTGCGGTCTGCCAGGTGTTCTTGGTCGGGTCCTCGACGCTGTCCAGGACCAGCCGGCCGGTGTTCCGGGGGAAGGCGTGGGCGTAGTTCGCGCCGAGCCGGCTGCCGTAGGAGAACCCGAGGTAGTTGAGCTTGCGGTCGCCGACGGCGGACCGCAGGACGTCCATGTCCCGGGCGACGTCGGGGGTGCCGACCCAGGGCAGCAGCGCGCCGGAGTACCGGCCGCAGGCTTCGTTGATGCGCTTCTCGTTGGCGGCGAGGCCGGCCGCGCCGGTGCCGCCGGCCGGGGTGTAGCCGGTGCCGCAGGAGATCGGTTCGGTGTGGCCGGTGCCGCGCGGGTCGAAGCTCACCAGGTCGTAGCGCTGGCCGAGATGGGCGAAGGCATCGCTGTTGCCCATGAGGTAGTTGACGCCCGAATCACCGGGGCCGCCGGGGTTGATGACCAGCGAGCCGAGCCGCTTCCCGGGCCCGGTCGCGGGCAGCCGCACCAACTGGACGCGCAGTGTGCCGTGCTCCGGGTGGCGGTAGTCGCGCGGGACCTCCAGCCGGGCGCACTGGAAGCGGCTCCCGGTGCCGGGTGACGGCGACGGCGACGGTGGTGACGGCGGCGGGGGCGGGGGCGACGGCGGCGGTGACGGTGGTGACGGCGACGCCGACGAGCCGTGGTCGGCCTGGCCGGTGCCGGACGGGCCGGTTCCGGGGAAGCCCGCCGGGCAGGGCTGCCAGTCCGGTCGCTGGGCGGCGAAGCGCGCGAGGTCCGGGCCCCCGGATGCGGGACCCGGGTCGGCGTCCACCACCGGGGCGGGAATCCCGACCAGGGCGCCGGCCAGCGCACCCGACGCCAGCACCGCGAGGGCTCCGCGAAGACCCGGCATACCCCGAGGGTAGGGCCGCGGTCCCGGAGAGGCATCCGGACGCCGCACCACCAACGGGCCCGCCCGACCGCAACCTGGACCCGCCCGCGTCCACCCGGCGACCGGGAGGGGCGTACGGACAACCGCCGGCCCGCCTCGGTGCGGAAGCCGAGGGCGGCGGGCGGGACGCCGACGAGGAGGGCGGGCGCTCCGGCCCGGCGCGGCACGGCCAGGCGGCGACACCACCGGGCAATACCCCCGCAAATACCCCCAGGGGGTAGACGGCTCCCAGCCCTCCGCACACCGGACCGCCGACCCCCGAGCGTCCGCACCCCCACCCCCTTCACGCTTGAACACTCTGTTTACAACACTCCATTGACAACGACCTACGCAAGCACGCATCCTGACACCATGTCAGCGACTGCGGAACAGCCCCAACAGCCCACCCCTGCCGCCCGATCCGGCCAAACCGCCGAGTCCACCGACCCGTTCACTCCCCCGGACCCCGGCCAGGCCCGCGCGCACCGCGCCCACGCCGCCCTCTTCCGGATCGCCGAACGGCATGCGGCCACCGACGAGCAGCGCCGGCGCCAGGCGCACCCCGCCTTCGTCGGCCCCCACGAAGCCGTCCGCCTCGTCTCGTTCCTGCTCAGCGGGGCCGCCCTGCTCCAGGACGGCGAGCCGGAGGTGGACCGCGCCGACGTCACCGCCGCCCTGAGCCTGGTCCCCATGGTGCGCGGGGAGATGGACGAACTGGAGGCCGGACTCCTCCAAATGGCCCGCGGCCGCGGCATGACCTGGCAGGAGATCTCCTTCGGCCTCGGCCTCGGCACCCCGCAGGCCGCCCGGCAGCGCTACGAACGCCTGGTGGGCCGCACCGCCACCGACCCCGAGGAGGGCACCCCCTGAGGGACCGTGGCGGGCCGGCCGGACCGGGAGTAGTCTCCGGCGATGCCTGATCTCCTGCCGACACTGCCCGCGGGTTACGAGGCGCGGCCGACCACGGCCGACGACGTGGACCCGGTCCACCGCCTGGTCGCCGCCTGTGAACGCGCCCTGTACGGCCGGGTGCAGTCCGCTCCCGGCGTCATCGCCGCCGACCTCGGCCGACCGGGCCTGGACCCGGAGCGGGACACCCTGCTGGTCCACGACCGGGCGGGGCGACTGGCCGCCCGGGCCTGGGTGGACCGGCGCTCCGAAGTGGACGTGCACCCCGCGCACCGGGGCCGCGGCCTGGGCGCCGCGCTGCTGGACTGGGTCGAGGCCCGGGCCCGCCAGGCGGGAAGCGAGGGGATCGTGCAGACCGTGCCGGACGACGACACCCACGCCGTCGCGCTCGTGCGGTCCCGCGGGTACCGGCCGCTGGTGACGGCCTGGCAGCTGGAGTTCGCCATGGCCGACGAGCCGGCGGTGCCCGAACCGCCCGCGGGCCTCACGGTCCGGCCGTTCCGCTCCGGCGACGAGCGCGCCGCCCACCACCTCATCGAGGACGCGTTCGACGCGTGGCAGCCGCGCCGCAAGTCCTACGAGGAGTGGGCCCGGCACGCGGTCGGGCGGCCCACCTTCGCCGCCGACCGCTCGACGCTGGCCTTCCGCGGCGACCAACTCGTGGGCGCGGTCATGTCGTTGGACCTACCGGAGGCGGGCGAAGGCCATATCGAGCAGGTCGCGGTCCACCCCGACCACCGCAACCGGGGCATCGCCCGCCTGCTGCTGCGCCACGCCTTCCGCGCCTTCCACCGGCAGGGCGTGCGGACCTGCACCCTGTGGACCCATTCGGACACCGGCGCGCTCGCCCTGTACCTGCGGGTGGGCATGACGGTCCGCCTCGGCTCCACGGTCTTCCGGAAGGGCCTGGCGGACGGCTGACCCGGCCGCCGGGGCCGCGGCGGACCGCGCCGACCCGCCGGTCAGCGCCCCGCCGGTCAGCGCCCCGCCGGTCAGCGCCCGGCAGGGCGGCGCTGGGCCCAACTCGGCCGCCAGGTCTCGGTGTCGGGGTGGCTGGGAGGCAGGGAGTCGAGGTGGTCGCGGAGCGCGGTGAGCCCGGGGTGCGGGTTGTCGCCGCGCCAGAGCAGCGAGTGCGGGTACACCGGGGTCGGATCGTGCACCGGGATCCGCCGCAGGTCGTGGCCGGCGGGCCAGACCAGGGGCGTCCGCTGGCCGAAGAAGGTCGCCAGCGTCGCGGAGTCCGCGAGGGTGTCGAAGAGCGCCTCGACGCCGAAGTCGGGTCCGATCGTGTCGATGGTGAGGCCGAAGGCGGCGGCCAGATCGTCGTAGTAGGCCCGCCACTCCGTGCCGGGGGCGGCGCCGGGCATCCAGATCCGGTGCCCGGCGAGCTGGGCGAGGGTGACCGCGGGAGCGGCGGCGAACTCATGTGCCGGGCCGACGCACAGTTCGAGGGCCTCGTCGAAGACCGGGGCGGCCCGGACCTCGTCGGGCAGGTGCCCGCCGGGCTTGGTGACGGCGCGGAAGGCGGCGTCGATCGCGCCGGTCCGGATGGCGGCGACGGCCGCGTCGGCGTCGAAGAGCGTCACCACGTCGAGGGCGACCTGGGGGTGCGCGCGGTGGAAGTCGCGCAGCAGGCCGGCCGTCGCGAGCCGCCGGCCGACCACGTCGACGCGGAGCGCACGGCTGCCGGGCCGGACGGAGCCGACCGCCCGCTCCTCGGCCTGGAGGAGGGCGCGGGCGTGCGGCAGGAACGCCTGCCCGTCGATGGTGAGAACGGCCCCCCGCGGCGTCCGCGTGAACAGCCGCACGCCGAGGTCGTCCTCCAGGACGCCGATGCGCTTGGACACGGCCTGCTGGGTGAGCGAGAGGTCGATGGCGGCCTTTTGGAACTGCCCGGTCTCCGCGACCGCGACGAAGGTACGCACAGTGTTGAGGTCCACGCCGCCTAGGCTATCGCCACAACGCTTCGTTGTGGCACGCCGACGTCGCGGTTGTTTGATCTGCCAGCCGGATGGCGGCTTTGATGGCGGGCGTCAACGGGGAGCCGGACCGGATTCCCGAAAATGCACAGGACATTGGGTTTTGTCCGGCGCCGGAACGGCAGCGGACAAGGCCGGAGTCGGCGTTCACAGGCCGGATGCACAGCGGAGCCCGGCTGCATACCGGACAACACATGGTTGTCCGGTGTCTCGCAGCGCTCCGAGGCGTCCGTCCCCTCCGCCCTTCGGCCGGCGCGGCTCCGTCCGCCTCCGTTGACGCCGTCGGCCCCTTGTAAGGCCACCACCGCGGCCCCGGCCGGGTGGGGCCGCCCACCCGTCCCGGAGGTGACGCAGCCATGCCGGACTCCTTCGTCCACCTGCACAACCACACCGAATACTCGATGCTGGACGGCGCGCAGAAGCTGAAGCCGATGTTCGCCGAGGTCGCCCGGCAGCAGATGCCGGCGATCGCCATGAGCGACCACGGGAACATGTTCGGGGCCTATGAGTTCGCGCAGGTCGCGAAGGGCTTCGACGGCGTCAGGCCGATCATCGGCATCGAGGCGTACGTGGCCCCGTCGTCCCGGTTCGCCCGGAAACAGGAGTTCTGGGGCCCGGGGGGCCGGCGCGCGGTCGGCAACGACGGCGAGGGGTCGAAGGACGTCTCCGGGGGCGGCCGCTTCACCCACATGACGATGTGGGCGCGTGACGTCCAGGGCCTGCGGAACCTGTTCTGGCTCTCCACACAGGCCAGTTACGAGGGCCAGTTCCCGGCCGGCAAGCCGCGGATGGACCGCGAGCTGATCGCGCAGCGGCCGGACGGCATCATCGCCACCACCGGCTGCCCCTCCGGCGAGATCCAGACCCGCCTGCGGCTCGGCCAGTACGCGGAGGCGCGCGCCGCGGCCGGCGCCTACCAGGAGATCTTCGGACCGGAGAACTACTTCCTGGAACTGATGGACCACGGTCTGGACATCGAGCGCACCGTCCGCGACGGCCTGCTCCGCCTCGCCGGGGAACTGGCCATCCCCCTCCTGGCCACCAACGACGCGCACTACGTCACCGAGGACCAGGCCGACGCCCACGACAACCTGCTGTGCATCGGCGTCGGCAAGAACAAGAACGACCCCGGCCGGTTCCGCTTCAACGGCTCCGGCTACTACCTCAAGTCGGCCGCCGAGATGCGCCGCCTCTTCTCCGAACTCCCCGAAGCCTGCGACCACACGCTGCTGATCGCCGAGCGCGTCGAGCCCTACGACGCGGTCTTCGACTACGTGGACGAGATGCCGCAGTTCCCCGACGTACCCGAGGGCGAGACCCAGGAGTCCTGGCTGCGCAAGGAGGTCCTCAAGGGCCTGACCCTGCGCTACGGGGACCCGGTCCCCGCCCACGTCACGGAACGGTTCGAGACCGAGATGGCGGTCATCGGGCCGATGGGCTTCAGCTCGTACTTCCTGGTCGTGGCGGACATCTGCCGGCACGCCCGGGAGAACCGGATCCCGATCGGTCCGGGCCGCGGGTCGGCCACCGGCTCCCTCGTGGCCTACGCCACCCGCATCACCGAACTGTGCCCCCTGGAGCACGGGCTGCTCTTCGAACGGTTCCTGAACCCCGAGCGCATCAACCCGCCGGACGTCGACCTCGACTTCGACGACCGCCAGCGCGACCGGATGGTCCGCTACGTCACCGAGAAGTACGGCGACGCGTTCACCGCCCTGGTCAACACCTTCGGCAAGATCAAGGCCAAGAACGCGATCAAGGACTCCTCACGGATCCTGGGCTACCCCTTCTCGCACGGCGAACGGATCACCAAGGCGCTGCCGCCGGACCAGAACGGCAAGTCCGCGCCGCTCGCCGCCCTCTTCGACCCCGCGCACGAGCGGTACGCCGAGGCCGGCGAGATCCGGCAGCTGTACGCCGGCGAGCCGGACGTGCAGCAGGTGATCGACACCGCCCGCGGCGTGGAGGGCCTGACCCGCGGCACCGGTGTGCACGCCGCGGCGGTGATCCTGTCCAAGACGCGGCTGACCGAGCGGATCCCGCTGCACATGCGGGCCGCGGACGGCACGAAGATCACCGGGTTCGACTACCCGTCGTGCGAGGCGATGGGCCTGATCAAGATGGACTTCCTGGGGCTGCGGAACCTGGGCGTCATCGACCAGGCGCTGGCGAACATCCGCGAGAACCGGGGCGTCGCCCTGGCCACCGTCGACCCCCTGGACGGCGACCCCTCCACCGTCGTGATCCCGCTGGACGACGCCCGGACCTACCGCTTGCTGGCCGCGGGCAACACCTTCGGCGTCTTCCAGCTCGACGGCGGCGGCATGCGGGCCCTGCTCAGGCTGATGGAACCGAGCCGGTTCGAGGACATCGCCGCGGCCAACGCCCTCTACCGGCCGGGCCCGATGGCCGCCAACGCCCACACCAACTACGCACTGCGCCAGAACGGCAAACAGGACCCCACCCCGATCCACCCGGAGCTCAAGGACGCCCTGGAGCCGATCCTCGGCTCCACCCACCACCTGCTCATCTTCCAGGAGCAGATCATGGCCATCGCCCGGCAGCTGGCCGGCTACACCCTGGGCGGCGCCGACATGCTCCGCCGCGCGATGGGCAAGAAGAAGCCGGAGGTGCTGGCCGCGGAGTGGGAGACGTTCCACGGCGGCATGCGGGGCAACGGCTACTCCGACGAGGCGATCCGGGCCCTGTGGGACGTGATGCTGCCGTTCTCCGGCTACGCCTTCAACAAGTCCCACACCGCCGGCTACGGCCTCGTCTCGTACTGGACCGCCTACCTCAAGGCCAACTACCCGGCCGAGTACATGGCCGCGCTGCTCACCTCGGTCGGCGACGACAAGGACAAGGCCGCCGTCTACCTCGCCGACGCCCGCAAGAACGGCGTCCGGGTCCTCCAGCCCGATGTCAACGAGTCCGTCGCGGAGTTCACCGCGATCGGGGACGACGTGCGGTTCGGGCTGCGCTCCGTCCGCAACGTCGGCGACGCCGTCATCGACGCCGTCGTCGACGCCCGCCGCCGGAAGGGGAAGTTCACCTCCTTCCCCGACTTCGTGGACAAGGTCGATCTGCCCGCGCTGAACAAACGGGCCGTGGAGTCCCTGATCAAGGCCGGCGCCTTCGATTCGCTGGGCCACTCCCGCAAGGGCCTGACGGCCGTCCACGAGGACGCCATCGACGCGATCATCCCGGTGAAGAAGGCCGCGAGCTTCGGCCAGGACGACCTCTTCGCCGAACTGGGCGGCGGGGACGGCGACGGACCGGCCTTCGGACTGGACCTCCCCCTCGACGAGGAGGAGTGGCCGCGCCGCCAACTGCTGTCCACCGAACGTGAGATGCTGGGCCTGTACGTCTCCGCGCACCCGCTGGACGGGGCCGAGCACATCCTCGCCGGCGCGCGGGACTGCTCGCTGGCCGAACTCCTCGCCTCCGGCCGGACCACCGGCGAGGTGCAACTGTCCGGGCTGATCACCGGCATCCAGCGCAAGGTGACCAAACAGGGCAACGCCTGGGCCATCGTGACCCTCGCGGACCGGGACGCCGCCGTCGAGGTGCTGTTCTTCCCCGCCTCCTACCAACTCGTCCAGCACGCCCTGTCCGAGGACACCGTCATCTCCGTCCGCGGCAGGATCGAGGACCGCGACGGCACCCTGAACGTCTTCGGCCGGGAACTGGCCGTGCTGGACGTCTCCGCGGCCGAGCACGGCGGGCGACCCCCGGTGCGCCTGGCGTTCCCCGCCCACCGCATCACCGAGGGAGGGGTGCGCGAACTGAAGCGCCTCCTCACCGACCACCCCGGCGACAGCCCCGTCCACCTCAGCGTCCGCGGCACGGCGCGGACCACCGTCTACGCCCTGCCCGCCAAGGTGGACGCCACCGCCCTCGCCTCCGACGTCAAGGGCGCGTTCGGCGCCGAAGCCTGGACGGGCCTCGTATGACGCCCGCCCCCGACCTGCCGCACCCCATAGCGCTGCGGGCCGCCGACCCCGCTCCCCCGCCCTGCCCGCGCTGCCGGACCGCGGTGCTGCTGGTCGCCCGCTACCCCCACACCTGGCACAACCGCTCCGGCGAGCCGGTCCACGGCCTCAGGGAGTCCGTGCTCTGCGCCTCCTGCGACCCGGACGACCCGGCGGCGGCCGGACTCCTCGCACTGTTCGCCGACGGCGGCCTCCCGGCCCCGGCCACCCCCGACGCGCTCGGCCCGCACCTGCGCACCTGGCTGGCCGCGGTGCGCCGGCGCGCCCCGCACCGTGCCGACCTGGACGCCGAGGAGGCCCGGTGGCGGGCCGGCGAGTTGTAGCGGGAGGCCGGACGCGGGCGCTGACAGGGGGTCAACACGGCCCCCCGGCACCGGAGTCGGCCCGCACCGGGAACAAACCTCCGCACCGGCGACTTGTACGCCGCATGAAGGCGATTGTGTACCGACAGCATGGCGGCCCCGACGTCCTCGGCCTGGAAGAACGGCCGGTACCCGCCCCCGGTCCCGGCGAGGTCCGGGTCAGGATCCACCTCTCCGGGGTCAACCCGACCGACTGGAAGGCCCGTACGGTCTCGGTCTTCGGGTTCTCCGCGGACGGCCAGGGCCAGGTGCCCCACCAGGACGGCGCCGGCACGATCGACGCGGTCGGCGCGGGCGTGCCCGCCGACCGGGTCGGCCAACGGGTCTGGATCTGGGAGGCCGCCTGGCAGCGCGCGAACGGCACCGCCCAGGAGTACGTGGTCCTTCCGCAGGCCCAGGCGGTGGCCCTGCCCGACCACGCCTCGTTCGAGCTGGGCGCGAGCCTGGGCATCCCCGCGCTCACCGCCCACCGCTGCCTGACCGTCGCCGACGGCGGCCCGCGGCGGCTGGCTCCCGGCGCGCTCGCGGGACGGACCGTGCTCGTCGCGGGCGGCGCCGGTGCCGTGGGCAACGCGGCGATACAACTGAGCCGATGGGCCGGCGCCACGGTGGTGACGACCGTCAGCGGCCCGGCCAAGGCCGCCCTCGCCCGGGCGGCCGGGGCCCACCACGTCGTCGACTACCGTGCGGACGACGCGGCTTCCGCGATCCGCGCGCTGGTCCCGGGCGGCGTCGACCTCGTTGTCGAGGTGGCCCCCGCGGTGAACGCCGGCCTCGACCACCACGTCGCGGCGCCGCACGCCACCATCGCCTGCTACGCCGACACCGGTGCCGACACCCTCGCCTTCCCCGTACACCCCTTCCTGTTCGCCAATCTCCGGTGGCAGGGGGTGCTGGTCTACACGCTCCCCGAAGCGGCGAAGGCCGACGCCGTCGCCGCCGTCACGGCGGCCGTCGCGGACGGCGCGCTGCGCGTGGGGGACGACGCCGGACTCCCGCTGCACCGCTTCCCCCTGGAGAAGACCGGCGACGCGCAGGCCGCGGTGCAGCGGAACGTCGTCGGCAAGGTGCTGGTGGAGGTGGCCACCGACTGACGCGGCGGCTGCGGCGCGACCGCGGGCCCGTAGGCGGGCAGGCGGTCAGGCGGCGCGCGCCCGCCCGCCTGCCCGCCCGACCACTACATGTCGGGCAGGCCGTGGCGCTTCCAGATGGCCTTGCCGCAGTAGACGGCGCCGTCGCCCGGCTTCCAGAGGCGGTCGCTTCCGCACGCGTCGTTCGGCGCACCGTTCGGGTACACCTTCGTGATCTGCACGGTGTACTGGTACTTGGCCGGGATGCCGGCGCCGCACGGGGTGACGGCGTTCCGGTAGACGGAGAGCGTCCGGCCCTGGGCGTCGGCGAACATGCACTGCCCGGCGGCGTAGTTGCGCTTCAGGCAGAGGTTGGTGTCGGAGCTGTCGCTGTTGCTGTGGAACCAGGTCTTGTCGGCCGAGGCGCAGCTCCCGGAGCGCTCGGTCGACGTCACCCGGTAATAGGCGTCGCTGCCGGCGCAGCTGGTCACCGTCGGGGTGGACGGGGTCCAGTCCAGGCCGGTGCCGGAGTAGTTGCCCAGGCAGTCGGCCGTGGCGACGCGGCCGAAGGCGATGTCCTCGGCACTGGGGGGACTGGGGCTGGGACTGTACGAGCTGGGACTGGGGCTGGGGCTGTAGGTGGTGGGGGCGGGGCCGACGCCCGCTCCACCGCTGCGGCTTCCGCCGGAGGTGCCGGCGCTCAGGTCCCGGGCGGCGCTGCTGGGCGTCGTCGCGCTACTGGTCGACGGGCCGGCCGACGTGTCCGTCGACTGGTTCACGTTGTGCTGGACCAGCCAGATGATGCCCAGGACGACGAGTACCGCCCCGAACACCGCGCCCCATTCGACCTTGCTCTCCTGTTTCCCGCCGCCGGCCGGCTTCGGCGGCGGAACGCTCTTCTTCGGCTCCGGGCGCGACGCCTGCTTCGGGGCCTCCGCCCGCGGCTGCGCCTCCTGGGTGAGGAGCTTGGTCCGGCCCGGCAGGTCCGAGGTCCAGCCGCGGGTGACCGTCTCGGCCTCCGCCTGGTCGGCGGCGCGCCGGAGCCGGCGGCCCTCCTCGGCGTACTGGCCGATCAACGCCGTCCAGCCGGGCGGCAGGAGCCTGGTGGTGCCGGTGGCGAACCGCCGGTTCAGCTGCTCGGCGGTCGGCCGGTCGGCGGGCCGCACCGCGAGGCAGTCGCGGATCACCGCGGTGAGGCCCGCGGGCAGCCCGTCCAGGCTGATGGCGGCCCGTCGCACGTAGTTGAGCTGCTGGAGCGGCTCGTGGGTCTCCGGGTAGGGCAGTTTCCCGCACGCCACGTAGTACAGCGTGATGCCCAGCGCGTAGATGTCCGAGGCCGGGGTGCTGGGCTGCCCCTCGGCCTGTTCCGGCGCGGCGAAGGCGATGGTCCCCAGGGTGAGCCGGGTGCTGGTGAGATCGCTGGCGTGGGAGATGCCGAAGTCGATGACCTTCGGGCCGTCGACGGGCAGCAGGATGTTCAGCGGTTTGACGTCCCGGTGCACGATGCCCTTGCCGTGCAGCTCGGTCAGCGCCCGCACCACCCCGGAACCGATCCAGCGCACCGCGCGCTCGTCCCGCAGCGACCCCTGCTGCACCACCAGCGCCTCCAACGAGGGCGCCGGTACGTACTCCATGGCCATCCAGGGCCGGCCGGCCTCGACGTCGGAGTCCAGTACCCGGGCGGTGTTGGTGCTCGTGACGCGGCGGGCGAGCCGGACCTCGCGGTCGAATCGCTTGCGGGCCTCCGCGCTGACGCCCCCCGGGGCCAGCAGGGTCTTGACGGCGGCGATCCGGCCGGAGCGGGGATCCCGCCCGAGGTAGATCACGCCCATGCCGCCGGTGGCCAGCTGGCCGAGCAGCTGATACGGACCGAGTCGGCGCACGTCACCACTGAGTGCGAACACGCCCATCTCGAACGGGTCTGTCACAGCGGCACCCCCCTGTGCTGCTTCCCATGGTGGTACTGACGCACGCCGTCGAACTCCGGTTCCGCAGACCCAAGTTGATCACGGGCGGCCGGGCGCTCCCCGGGACGGCACCACCTTTTCGCATGGCCGCCGGGGCGGGCCCGGCACCGGCACCCGAGCGCCCCGACGGCCGACGGGCCTCGGCCCACCGGACCTCGACCGGCCGGGACTCAGTCCCGGACGCTGCCGAAGAAGTCCAGTAGTGCCGCGTTGACTTCATCGGGGCGTTCCTGCTGCGTCCAGTGGCCGCAGCCCGGGAAGAGCTCGCTGTGGTGCAGTCGGGGCAGCACCTGCGGCAGGGCGGCGATGAAGTCCCGCGCTCCGGGCATGGCGGTGACGAGGTCCTCTTCGCCGGCGAGGTACAGCGCGGGCACGGAAAGGGGCAGCCCGTCCAGTGCGGCGGTCAGTTCCCAGTTGAGATCGGTGGCGCGGTACCAGTTGAGGCCGCCGGTGAACGCCTCGGCGCCGTGCGGTGCGTACTCCGCCACGAACGCGTCCACATCGGCCTCGGTCAGCCAGTCCGGCAGCTGCTCGGGGTCCGCGAGCGCGTCGAGGAGCCGCCCGCCGGGCGGGACCGTCCAGAGCCTGCTGCCGTCCTCCGTGGGGAGACCGGCCAGGGTCCGCCGGAAGGTGGAGCGGATGTCCTCCGCCAACTCGGCGTCGGCGCGGCCCGGTTCCTGGAAGTAGACGAAGTAGAAGCGCTCGCCGAGCCGCTGCCGGAAGCCGGCCGCCATCGACTGTGCGCCGCGCGGGAACGGCGGCACGCTGAGACCGGCGACGCCGCGCACCAGGTCGGGACGGAGCTGCGCGGTCGTCCAGGCGACCGGCGCGCCCCAGTCGTGGCCGACCAGGAAGGCGCGGGACTCCCCCAGCGCGTGGATCAGGGCGACGACGTCGCCGGTGAGGTGGTGGATGGTGTACGAGGACGGGTCCTTGGGGCGGTCGCTGCGGGCGTAGCCGCGCTGGTCGGGGGCGACGACCCGGTAGCCGGCGGCGGCGAGCGGCTCGAACTGGTGCCGCCAGGAGTACCAGCACTCGGGAAAGCCGTGCAGCAGCAGGACCAGTGGCCCCTCCCCCTGTTCGGCGATGTGCAGCCGCACTCCGTTGACCTCGACGTGACGGTGCTTGATGGCCGTCGTCATCCTTGTGCTCCCTCCATGAGACGTCGGACCCGCGGGCGGGCCGACGAGGCCCCGGGTCCGTCCCTGAGCCCTACCCCGTTCCTCCGCCCCGGCCGCCCGCGAACCGGTCGTCGGGCCCTGACCGGCGACGTGCCGCGCCGGGTATCCGACGGCGGGGCCGACGACAGCCGGGCCGGCGTTCAGAAGGTGCCGGTCAGCCCCTCGATCGCGGTGCGGGCCCAGTCCTGCGCCCCCGCCGCCGTACCGGCCACCACGCCGGTGGCGACCGGGGCCAGCGTTCCCCTGAGCAGGGCGAGTGCGCGGCGGAGCCGACCGGCCTCGGGCGGGGTCGGCTCGGTGATCGTCGCGAGCACCTCCCGGGCCGCGGCCTCGGTGTCCTCGCGGTCCTGGTCGGCGAGACCGACCCGGGGCAGTTCCCGGAGCAGGTCGGTGACCAGGGCGGCGAGCGCCTCGAAGCCCGGCGCGGCGGGGCCGGCGTTCTGCTGGTGCTGGGTGACCGTGTGGTTGTTCCAGGCGAACTGGGCGCCGGAGACCTCGGCGTGGAACACCGGCCCGGCGGCGTTGTCGGCGTGCTGCGGGTCGTTCATGCGCGGGATCCGTCCTCGTCGGTCTGCTGCTGGATGACGTCGTGGTTGTTCCACGCCAGCTGGGTGCCGCTGACCTCCCGGTGGAAGACCGGGCCGATGAAGTTGTTGACGGTCGTCGGCGCGGGCTCGGCGGGCTCCGGCTCCTTCGTGACGACCGCCAGCGACGTGCGGAGCGAGACCAGTTCGACGCGGCCGTTGTGCTGCACGGCCACCCCCTGTGTGCCGTCCACGGAGCAGTCCGCCAGCCGGCCGGCGCACTTCTCGTCGAAGCTCGCACCCGCGGCCGCGCAGTCGACGAACCCGCTGTCCGCGACGTCCAGATAGGCGGAGCCCAGTCCGCAGAGGCCGAACGCCTCCGAGCCGGTCACGGTGAGGTTCCGCGCGACGAGCCGCGCCCGGCCGAACCCGAGGGCCCCGCCGGAGCTCACCCCTTCGACGGCACAGCCGTACGCGAAGAGCTGGGCGTCCTCGCCGACGCCGAAGCCCAGCCGACCGCGCTCCGCGACCACGCCCTTGAGGGTGACCCGGGAGTGGCCGAGCACCTCGGCCGCGGACATGCCGAAGTCCCGGAACCGGGAGTCGGAGACCTCCGCCGTGGTGCCCGCACCGCCCCGGGTCTCCAGGCCCGACGGGCAGCGCTCCACGCGGACCTGCTCGAAAACGGCCTTGGCGTCGTCGCTGACCCGCAGTGCCACGCTCGTCAGGTCGCCGATCTCGACCCGGGTGAAGCGGCCTCTGGCGGCGTCGGTGACGGCGATGCCGACGTTGCCTCCCGAGATGCGGCAGCCGTGGACTTCGGGAGCCCCGCCCTGGGTCGACAGGACCGCGACGTTCCCCGCGGCGAGGACCTCGCAGTCCTCGAACCT
Organism: Streptomyces sp. CB02959; assembly: GCF_002803155.1. Taxonomy (GTDB): domain Bacteria; phylum Actinomycetota; class Actinomycetes; order Streptomycetales; family Streptomycetaceae; genus Streptomyces. Next base: position 126,285 of record NZ_NNBP01000016.1, on the reverse strand, counting down.
GCCGCGGCCCGACGTCTGGACGTTGATACCGGTGTCGCGGCACGCGGTGAGCGTGCATCCGCGCACCACCGGGTCGGCGCCGCTCGCCACCGCGATGCCGTGTTGGGTGTCGGTGACCCGGGCCCCGTCCACGGAGCCCCTGGACTGCTCGATGAACATCACCGCCTCGGCGTCCACGGCGTGGATCGTGCAGCCGGACACGGTGAGTTCCGCCTGGGTGTCCGCCACGAGGGCGGCCTTTCCGGTGCCGGTCAGCTCGCAGCCGGTGACCTCGGCCCGGGCATCGCTGACGCGCACGCCGTGGATGCGGCTGCCACCGATCCAGCTGTCCCGGACCGCGACGCGGGCGCCTTCGATCACCGCGACGGCGTTGTCGGCGGCGTCGCTGAACCGGCACCGTTCGATGAGCCCTCCGGCGCCGGCGAAGAGCGTCCGGCCGTGCCGGATCGCGCTGTCCCGCAGCGTCACGGCGGTGTTCGGCCGCCCGCGCACGCTGACGCCGTTGTGCGCCCGGACCTCCGAGTGCTCCAACGTGAGCGTGCCCGCACGGCAGTCGACAACGTCGGCGTCCCGGCCGATCAGCACGAGGCCGTGGACGCGCGCCGCCCCGGAGGCTTCGAGGACGGTTCCGCGCGGCCGATGCACCACCACGGAGCCCGGGCCGTCGACCGCGACCAACTCCACGTCGCCCCGGACGGTGAGCGCCTCCTCGTAGCGGCCCGGCGCGATCTCCACGCGCGCCGCTCGGCCGCGTCCGGCCGCGGCGTCGAGGGCGGACGCGATGTCGGAGTAGCCGCGACGACCGCGCCGCGGCGAGACGAAGTACCTCGCGACCATCTCGACTTCCCCCACGCCGCCCGTTCGGAGCCGTCGATGCTACCCGAACGGCGTGCTGTTACGGGGGACTTGGCAGGGCCCGGCCGGAGTTCCCGGTCTCCACCGGCGAGTCGCGGCCACGTTCGGACTCCGGAGGGGCAACGGCTCACCGCCCCGGCGGAAGCACCGCGAAGAGCGGTGGTGAACCAGGTGCAGACGGGCGCGAGTGCGGGTGACGCGGGCCAGCCGTTGATCGTCGCCAGGAGCTGCCGGTAACGCTTGGCGTGCGGGTCGACGGTCGTCCGGAGGCGGGCGAGGAGCCAGGGCTGCGGTCCTGGTGGCGGTGGACTGTTCTGCCGCCCCTCCGGAAAGTCCGCGTGCGGCGCCGCGAACGGAGCAGCGGCCGGCGCGACGTCCGCAGTCCGCCGGCGAGCCCCGCTTACGCCGTTCGGGTGGCCAGGCGCCACTTCTCGTCGAGCGGCACATCGCCGGCGGGATGTCGGCGGATCGCTTGTGACTACGCAGCGCGCGTTCATCGGGAGGGGCGGGCGTCGGTCGCCGAGCGCCCGTTGGGGTGGAGAAACCTTGTGGACGACGGTGCAGCCGGCAGCTCGCGGCCCGATACTTGATCCGCCGGAGCAGTCCGATGGAAAGGTCACCCGATTGGCTGATTACCTATCAGGAAAGTCTGCGTGAGGTCAGCGTCAGTCCCGCCGGAAGCCGCCGCCAGGCGCCCTGGGGCGCCGAGATCAAGAACCAGCGAAACCGCATCTGACCTGCAAAGACATAGGTCACGGACGTGCTTGTCAGGATCCCTGGAAGGTACCCATGAAGATGTTGATCAACGTCGCCGAAACCGTGGTGGCGGATGCCCTGCGGGGGATGGCCGCGGCACACCCGGAGCTGGTGGTGGACGTGGAGAACCGGGTGGTCGTGCGGCGGGACGCGCCGGTGGCCGGGAAGGTGGCGCTGGTCTCCGGCGGCGGGAGCGGACACGAGCCGTTGCACGGGGGGTTCGTGGGGCCGGGGATGCTGGATGCGGCGTGTCCGGGCGAGGTGTTCACCTCACCGGTGCCGGATCAGATGGTGCGGGCCGCGGCGGCGGTGGACTCCGGGCGCGGGGTGCTGTTCGTGGTGAAGAACTACACGGGTGACGTGCTGAATTTCCGGATGGCGGAGGAGCTGGCGGAGGACGAGGGGGTGCAGGTCGCCAGCGTGCTGGTCGACGACGACGTGGCGGTGCGCGACTCGACCTTCACCGCGGGGCGGCGCGGGACCGGGGCGACGCTGTTCGTGGAGAAGATCGCGGGGGCCGCGGCGGAGGAGGGGATGCCGCTGGAGCGGGTGGAGGCGGTGGCCCGCCGGGTCGTGGCGTCGTCACGGAGTTTCGGGGTGGCGCTGAGCGCCTGCTCGACGCCCGCCAAGGGCGGTCCGACCTTCGAACTCCCCGACGGTGAGCTGGAGTTGGGGGTGGGGATCCACGGCGAGCCGGGGCGGGAGCGGCGGGCGATGATGACGTCGCACGAGATCGCGGACGTCGCGGTGGATGCCGTCCTGGCGGACCTGCAGCCGGAGTTGCCGGTGCTGGTGCTGGTGAACGGGATGGGGTCGACGCCGCTGCTGGAGCTGTACGGCTTCGGCGCGGAGGTGCGCCGGGTGCTCGACGAGCGCGAGGTGGCGGTGGCCCGTACGTTGGTGGGGAACTATGTGACGTCGCTGGACATGGCCGGGGCCTCGGTGACGTTGTGCCAGGTCGACGGGGAACTGCTGCGGCTCTGGGACGCGCCGGTGGCGACGGCGGGGCTGCGGTGGGGGCGGTAGGCGGTAGGCAGTAGGCGGTGGAAGGTAGTTGGGTGTCGCTCGTGCAGAGGGGTGATGGTGTGGTGGACACGACGCTTGACGGTGGGTTCTTCGTGCGGTGGATGGCCGCCGCGGCCGGTCTGGTCGACCGGGAGGCCGGGCGGCTCACCGAGCTGGACTCGGCCATCGGCGACGCCGATCACGGGGCCAATATGCAGCGGGGGTTCGCGGCCGTGGTGAAGGCCGTGGAGGCCGAGCCGCCCGGTGCGCCGGGGGCGGTGCTGGTCGCCGCGGGACGGCAGCTGATCTCGACGGTCGGGGGCGCGTCCGGGCCGCTGTACGGGACGCTGCTGCGGCGGACCGGGAAGAGTCTCGGCGAGGCGCCCGAGGTGACGGTGGCGGAGCTCCAGGCGGGGCTGCGGGCCGGGGTGGCGTCGGTGCGGGAGCTCGGGGGTGCCGCGCCCGGGGACAAGACGATGGTGGACGCGCTGGAGCCGGGCGTGGCGGCCTTGGAGACGTCGCTGGACGCGGCGGCCGCGGCGGCCGAGGAGGGGGCGCTGGCGACCGTGCCGATGCTCGCCAGGAAGGGGCGGGCGAGCTATCTGGGGGAACGCAGCATCGGGCACCAGGACCCGGGCGCGACGTCCTCGGCACTGCTGTTCGCGGCCCTCGCGGAGGTGGCGCGATGAGCGGCGCGGACGCCCTGGTGGGCGTGGTGCTGGTGTCGCACAGCAAGGCGGTCGCGGAGGCGGTCGCGGAGCTGACGGTGGGGCTGGCCGGCCAGGGCGCGAAGGTGCCGGTGGCCGCGGCCGGCGGGACGCCGGACGGCGGGCTGGGGACGAGCTCCGAGCTGATCGCGGCGGCGGCGCGGCAGGTGGACCGCGGCGCCGGGGTGGCGCTGCTGGTGGACCTCGGCAGCGCGGTGCTGACGGTGAAGGCGATGGTCGCGGAGGGCGACGAACTCCCGGCGGACGCCCGGCTGGTGGACGCGCCCTTCGTCGAGGGTGCGGTGGCCGCCGTGGTCAGCGCGTCGGCCGGGGCGGATCTGGCGGCGGTGGTGGCGGCGGCCGAGGAGGCGCACGGGTACCGCAAGGAGTGAGGGCCCGGCCCTCCGGGGCCCGGTCCGCGGGGTGCGGGCTCAGGGTTTGCGGGCGACCGCGGCGTAGCAGGCGGCCTCGGCGTCGGTGACGTGGGTGGCGTCCTCGGGGCGGTCGGGGCGCCACTGGTGGGAGAGGGTGACGCCGGGGTCGAGCAGTTCCCAGCCGTCGAAGAAGCGGAGGAACTCGGCGCGGGTGCGGAACTGCAGCTCGGTGCCCGCGTCGCGGTAGATCCCGATGATCCGGTTCATCATCTCGGCGCTGTAGTCCGGGGTGGCGTGGGTCATCGCCAGCGTGCTGCCGCTGGGGAGGGCGGCCTTGAGGGTTTCCACGACGGTGTGCGCGCGGTCGTGGCCGTCGTCGGTGACGAAGTGCATCAGGGCGTTGAGGCTCAGCGCGACCGGCCGGGTCAGGTCGAGGGTGGCGCGGAGTTGCGGGGCGGTCAGGATGCTGCCGGGGTCGGTGACGTCGGCCGGTACGTAGGCGGTGCGGCCCTCGGGGGTGCCGTGCAGCAGGGCGGCGGCGTGGGCGAGGACGATGGGGTCGTTGTCGGTGTAGACGATGCGGGCGTCGGGGGCGGCGCGCTGGGCGAGCTCGTGGAGGTTGGGCGGGGTGGGGATGCCGGTGCCGATGTCCAGGAACTGGCGGAGGCCGGCGGCGGCGAGGTGCCGGGTGGCCCGGTGCATGAACTCGCGGTTGATCCGGGCGGCCACCAGGGCGGCGGGGAAGACGCCCAGGACGCGGCCGGCGGCCATCCGGTCGGCCAGGAAGTTGGTCTTGCCGCCCAGGAGGTAGTCGTAGATGCGGGCCGAGTGCGCCCGGTCCAACTGCAGGTCCACCACGGGCTCGTGGTCGTTCATCGCGTACTGCCTCCCCCTCGCCGGATGCTTCTCCGGCCGGCCGCTCCCCAGCGGGCGCGCCGTCGCGGAGAGCACTGCCCGGTGCGCGCGTGTTCATGCGCCGGGGCGGCTCCGTGCGCCGGGTGCCGGTCATTCCGCGCCGGGGTGCCGATGGTCGCGTCGCGGACGCCGGTGCGCGGGTTTTGATCGTTCTCGGTCACGAGTAGTCATGTGCATACGGAGCGCAGGAATATTTGTCGTCCGGTGCCACAAATCAGCGAGGTTTCCTGTTGATTGGAGGGTGAGGGCAAACCGCTCTCCCGGCGCGGCCCCCGGTCCTCGGTGGTGCCGCGGCGGTGCACGGCGACGGAACGAGGACGGCGCGTGAGCACACACCGGGACCGACTTCTGCCGGCCAGGAGGCCGGACCGTGTTGCCCTGCCGGAGATAGCCGTTGCGCAGGAATCGGGCGGCCGGTTGACGCTCACCTTCCAGGCGTTCCTGGCGACCCACGCCCGGAGGTGGCTGGCCTACGCCTATCTGCACACCGGCAGCGAGGCCGCCGCCCGCGAGGTCACCCTGGCCGCCTACGAGCGGCTCGGCCGGGTGTGGCCGCACGCGCTGCGCCAGGCGTCGGTGGAGGCGTACGCCTGGGCGGTGCTCAAGGAGCGGGTCATGGAGTGGCTCTACGACCGCCGGCAGCCGACCGCGCTCACCGAGACCGCCGCCTTCGCCGTCGTCACCCATGCCCTGCTGCGCGAGTGCCAGCAGCAGTTCGCCATGTTGGAGAGCCAGTTGGGGCTCTATGCGGCGATCTCGCGGCTGCCGGAGCGGCAGTGCGACGTGATCGTGCTCCGGCATGTCATCGGGTACCGCGACGTGGAGATCGCCGCGCTGCTCGGGGTGGACGAGGTCACCGTGCGTTCGTACGCGAGCCGGGGCAAGCGGAAGCTGGCCGCCGCACTCGGCATCGATCAGGGATAGTCGGCCCACCGCGGCCGGACAGTTCAGCGGGAGTCGAACATGGGGGAACGGAAGATGACCAGGGCGTACCGGGATGTCGGCGAACGGCGGGAGACCGTCGAGACGCTGCTCAGCGCCGCCGCGGCGGTGGCCGGGATCGACGGACTGGCGGACTTCGGCGCGCTGGACGACGCGGGGGCGCTCGACGGGCTGGGCTGTCTGGCGCCCGCCGCGGTGGCCGGGCGGACGGCGGAGCTGCCGCCCACGGTGGTGCCGCCGCCGGTCCCGTCCGGTCGGGCCGCCCCCAGCGGGTATCCCACCGCGCGGGACGAGGCCACCCATGAACTCCAGTTGGCGTGCGCGCTGGTGGTCAATGCGGCGGCGGCCGCGGCGAGCCTGGAGCGGCTGGTGAACGACCACCACATCGACCCGGAGGGGGCGCTGGTCTTCGGGTGCCTGCTGCACATCACCGGGCGGTCCGCGGCCGCGCACTTCTGGTGGCACTTCGGTGCCGGGGCCGGCAGCCGGACCGCGGCGTACTGCCTGTACCTGGCGCACCGTCGGGACGGCGAGTTCCGCGATGCCTCCTACTGGCGCGAGCAGGCCGCGCACGCGCCCGACGAGGAGCCCCGGGCGGTGGCGGCGTTCGACGAGAAGCAGCTGCTGCCGGACGAGGCCCGGCACAACCTGCTCGTCCAGTGGCACAGCGGGCTGGCGCCGACGCTGCCGACCGCGCTGGAGAACGTGATCAACCGGCTGGTGGTGGAGGGGGACGACGAGGACTTCGGGGTCATTCCCCGGCCGTCGCCGACGCTGGTGGCGGACCTGGGGCGGGCCCTGCCCTGACACCGGACGGTGGTCAGAGGAAGTCGACGCCCTGGGCGAGCGGGAGGTCGGCGGAGTAGTTGACGGTGTTGGTGGCCCGGCGCATGTAGGAGCGCCAGGCGTCGGAGCCGGACTCCCGGCCGCCGCCGGTGTCCTTCTCGCCGCCGAACGCGCCGCCGATCTCCGCCCCCGAGGTGCCGATGTTCACGTTGGCGATGCCGCAGTCGGAGCCGTCGGCGGCCAGGAACCGTTCGGCTTCCCGCTGGTCGCGGGTGAAGATGCTGGAGGACAGGCCCTGCGGGACGCCGTTCTGCAGGGCGATGGCCTGGTCGAGGGTGCGGTAGGTCAGGACATAGAGGATCGGGGCGAAGGTCTCGGTGCGGACGATGCCGGTCTGGTCGGGCATCCGGACGAGGGCGGGCCGGACGTAGGCGGCGTCCGGGGCCTCGGCGGCGAAGCGGCGGTCGCCGCCGGTGAGCACGGTGCCGCCGTCCCGCCGCGCGGCGGCCAGCGCCTCGGTCATGGTGGTGTGCGCGGCCGTGCTGATCAGGGGGCCGACGAGGGTGGCCGGGTGGTCGGGGTTGCCGAGCGGGAGTTGCTCGTAGGCGTGGGTGAGGCGCTCGACGAGGCGGTCGGCGAGGTCCTCGTGGACGATCAGCCGGCGCAGTGTGGTGCAGCGCTGGCCCGCGGTGCCTGCGGCGGCGAAGACCACGCCGCGGACGGTGAGGTCGAGGTCTGCGGAGGGGGCGACGACGGCGGCGTTGTTGCCGCCGAGTTCCAGCAGGCAGCGGCCGAACCGGGCGGCGACCCGCGGCGCCACCCGGCGGCCCATCCGCACCGAGCCGGTCGCGCTGACCAGGGCCACCCGGGGGTCGTCGGCGAGCCGTTCGCCGTGTTCGGGTCCGCCGAGCAGCAGATGGTGGACGCCGGGCGGGGCGCCGGTGTCGGCGGCGGCGCGGGCGAGCAGGGCGGTGCAGGCGAGTGCGGTGAGGGGGGTGAGTTCGGAGGGTTTCCAGACCACCGGGTCGCCGCAGACCAGGGCGAGGGCGGTGTTCCAGGACCAGACGGCGACCGGGAAGTTGAAGGCGGAGATCACCCCGGCGACGCCGAGCGGGTGCCAGCTCTCGGAGAGCCGGTGGCCGGGTCGTTCGCCGGCGATGGTCCGGCCGTAGAGCTGTCGGGAGAGGCCGACCGCGAAGTCGCAGATGTCGATCATCTCGCGCACCTCGCCGAGCGCCTCGGAGCGGATCTTGCCGACTTCGAGGGTGACCAGGTCGGCGAGGTCGTCCTGGTGGGCGGTGAGCAGTTCGCCGAGCCGTTTGACCAGGGCGCCGCGGACCGGGGCGGGGACGGTGCGCCAGGTGAGGAAGGTGCGGTGGGCGTCGGCGAGGGCGGCCTCGGCCTGGTCGGGGGTGGTGGCGGGCAGGTGGGCGAGGACGGCGCCGGTGAGGGGGGTGCGGGCGGGGAGCGTGGCGCCGGTTCCGGGGGCCTGCTCCGGGTGCGCGTCGAGTCCGGCGGCGCCGCAGCGGCGCAGCGCGGTGCCGGCCCGGTCCCGCAGGACGTCGGTGCCGGGGAGGCCGAGGGTGGCGGGATGCGCGCTGACGGTCATCGGTGACTCCTATGCGGGCGAGGGGTGGTGACTAGTTGTCGGACGCGGCGGTGGGCGGCGGGGTGTCCAGGGCCTGGCGGGCCGCGTCGGCGCGCAGGGCGGTCAGGGCCACGCGCAGGGAGTGGTCCTGTTGTGCGGCGTAGCCGGCGAACGGGTCGTGTACCGGGCGGCCGAGGGCTTCGGAGAGGCGGTGCGCGTCGAAGGGGGTGCCGTCGCGGTGCGGGTCGCGGGTGCCGTCGCCGGTGAGGTTGGAGCGGAAGATGCCGGCGGCGGAGCGGGGCAGGAAGTCCTCGTAGACGACGGGGTGGGCGGTGAGCCAGCCGTCGGCGAGCAGGGCGGCGAGGTCGGCGGGCGGGCGGCGGCCGTCGCGGGGGCGGTCGGCCACCGGGCGGTAGGTGAAGAACGCCAGCCGTTCGGCGGCGAGTTGGGCCTCGGTGCGGGGGAAGTCGCGTTCCCACAGGGTGCGGGCGGTGGCTTGGCGGTCGGCGTCGGGGCGGTCGGCGGTGCGGCGGTCGGTCTCGGCCGTGAGGGTGTCGTAGCGGGCCCGGCCGGTGCGGGTCAGGGCGATGCCGCGGGCCTCGACCTCGCCGAAGCGGACCCGCAGGGCGCCGCGGGTGAGCCGGCCGTCGGGGTCGCGGAAGGTGCGGGGTTCGGCCAGCGCGCGGAAGGAGGTCTGGCGCAGCAGGACGTCGGGGCCGGCCCAGCGCGGCGGCCCCTGGATGCGGTCGATCATGGTGATGCCGCGCTCCCCCATCCGCCGGTAGAGCGCGTCGATGTCCAGGACGCGCGGGGTGAGGTGGTTGACGTGGGTGGTGGTGACCCCGCCGATGTCGGCGGCGACCGCGGAGATCCGTTCCAGTTCGGCGTACCAGGCGCGGTCGACGGGTTCGGCGGAGAGGGTGAACGCGTCGACGGCGAGGGTGAGGAAGCGTTCCGCGGCGGGCTCGTCCAGGCCGTGTTCGCGTTCCGCCCGTTCGGCGAGGTGGAGGAGGTCGGGCGGGAAGAGGCGGCGGCGGGCGAGGAAGGCGTCCAGGCGGGATTCCAGGTCGGGGTCGAAGAAGCGGCGGTCGCCGGTGGTGAGGAGGGAGGTGAAGACCCGGAAGGGGTTGCGGTCGAGTTCGGCGGCGTCCAGGGGGCGGAAGGCGGTGGAGACGACGGGGACCGCGCCGATGTCGCCGTCCCGGAGGTCGTAGAAGCCGACCGGGTGCATGCCGAGCGCGGCGAAGACCTGGGCGGCCTGGCGGAGTTCGGTGGGGGTGCCGACGCGGATGGCGCCGTGGCGTTCGGCGGTGACCCGGTCGATGCCGCCGAGCCGGCCGGCGTGCGGATCGTGGTCGGCGACCTCGTCGTTGATCTGCCCGGTGACCTCCAGGAGGGTGGTGTAGGCGGGCACTTCGGTGCCGTACATGGCGGAGAGCCGGCGGGCGAACGCGGCGCGCAGCCGCCAGGCGGGGATCAGGGCCATGGGGTCTCCTCTCCCGGATCGGGCGGGGTCAGATGATGTGGGCTTCGGGGCGGGTGGCGCGGTGGCCGTCGAAGCGGGTGGCGGCGAGCGGGCCGACGTCGAGGAAGGGTTCGCGGCGCAGGTACAGGTCGCGGACGATCTCGCCGACGGCGGGCGCCTGGAGGAAGCCGTGGCCGGAGAAGCCGGTGGCGTAGAGGAAGCGGCCTGGGTGCGGGGCCTCGCCGATGAGGGCGTTGCGGTCGGGGGTCATCTCGTAGAGGCCGGCCCAGCCGCCGGTGATCGGCGCGCCGGCGAGTTCCGGGGCCCGGCGGGCCGCGGCGGCGCGGAACGGGGTCAGCCATTCGCGGCTGAACTCCCGGTCGTAGCCGGGCTGTTGGGCCGGGTCGGAGAGGCCCAGGAGCAGGCCGTCGGCGCCGTCGTTGTGGAAGTAGAGGGTGGAGCCGTAGTCGAGGGTGAAGGGGATGCGGGGCGGCCGGGGGCGCAGCGGCCCGGTGAAGGCGATCTGGCGGCGCAGCGGGGTGACCGGGAGGGTGACCCCGGCCAGTGCGCCGACCGCGCCGGACCAGGCGCCGGCGCAGCAGATCACGGTGCGGGTGCGGACGGTGCCGTGCGGGGTGCGGACCGCCGTCAGGTGGCCGTCGGCGGTGTCGATGGCGGTGACCGGGCAGCGGGTGCGGACGAGGGCGCCGAGCCGGCGGGCCGCGCGGAGGTAGCCGGTGACGGCGGCCGCGGGCGTGGCGTAGCCGTCGGTGGGCGAGAAGGCGGCGGCGACGAGGGTGCTCGGGTCGATGTAGGGGCAGAGGTCGCGGGCGGCGCGCGGGGTGATGATGCGGCTGGGTACGCCGTGGGCGTTCTGGATCTCGACGCCCGCGGTGAAGGTGTCCCGTTCGGCTTCGCTGCCGAGGAGGAAGAGGTAGCCGACGGTGTCCAGTCCGATGTCGGCGCCGGGGCGGCGGGCGAAGTCCCGCCAGGCGTCCAGGCTGCGCAGGCCGAGCCGGATGTTGAGCGGGTCGGAGAACTGCGCGCGGACCCCGCCCAGCGGTTTGCCGGACGAGCCGGAGGCGGGCAGGTCGCGTTCGAGCAGCAGCACCCGGCCGGCGTCCGCCTCGGCCAGGTGGAAGGCGATGCTCGCGCCGATCACCCCGCCGCCGACGACCACGACGTCGGCGGCGGAGGGGAGCGGTGCGGGCTGCGGGTCGGGGACCGGGGGAGCCAGAGCCGTGGGGTGGGCCATCGGGGCCGCCTTCCCGTCGTCGCGTCATCGGGTCGTCGGGTCGTCGCGTGGGCCGTCCGGCCGCCGGCCGGGCAAGGCGGGGCGGCGGGGCCGGTGCCCTTCGATGGTGACGGGCCGGTGGCCGTCCGTCCATGCAGAGTCACTGGAGGTGATCTGTGAGGAGGCGTGGAGGTCCGGAGGGTTTGGCGGGGCGCGGGTGGTGCCGGTGGCCGGTGGGTAGGGTCCCGCCGTGGAATTGCCGGGGGTGCAGCTCAGGACGCTGCTGGAGCTGACCCGGAGCCGCACCATGACCGCGGCGGCCGCGGCGCTGGGCTACACACCGGGCGCGGTCTCCCAGCACATCGCGGCGCTGGAGCGGACCACCGGCACCGAACTCGTCCGGCGGGCCGGGCGCCGGGTGGAGCTGACGGACGCCGGGCGGACCCTGGCGGTGCACGCCGAGCGGATCCTGGGCGCCCAGGCCGAGGCGGTGGCGGCCCTGGAGCGGGCCCGCGGGGAGGTGGGCGGGCGGCTGCGACTGGGGGTGTTCGGGACCGCGGCGGCGGTGTTGCTGCCGCCGGCGCTGCGCCGGCTGGCGGCCCGGCATCCCGGGGTGCGGGTGGTGAGCCGCGAGGTGGACGTGGACCAGGCGTACGCGGAGGTGCTGGCCGGGCGGGTGGATCTGGCGCTGGGCCTGGACTATCCGGACGCGCCGCTGGACCGGGACGGGGCGGTGGAGCTGGTGCGGCTGCGCTCGGAGCGGTTCGCGCTGGCGGTGCCGGCCGGGCGGGTGCCCGGCGGGGCGGCGCGGGCGCCGCTGTCGCTGGCGGAGGCCGCGGCGTACGAGTGGATCCTGCCGGCGGCCGGCTCGTACTACGGGCGGGCGATCCGGACCGCCTGCCGGCGGGCCGGCTGCGAGCCGCGGGTGGTCCACGAGGTGACGGACACCGCGACGTCGCTGGCGATGGTGGGGGCCGGGCTGGGGGTGGCGCCGCTGACCGGGCTGATGCTGCGGCTGCGGTCGGAGGGGATCGTGGCGGTGCCGTTGCGGGAGACCGTCGAGCGGCACGTCGTGGTCGCGGTCGGGCGGGCCGCCCGGGCCAGGCCGTCGGTGGCGGCGCTGATCACGGCGCTGCGGGCGGGTGCGGAGGTGGGGGCGGGGCCGGAGCCGGGCCCGGGACCGTGACCGGCGGCGGCCGGACGCCGGGTCCGCGACCGGATGGCCGGAACGTCACACTCAGGAGTCAGGGCGGGTGCCCGGCCGGGCGTCGCTCGCAGGCGTGACCCCTCCCCCACATGGCCGAGTCCGGCCGCGGTCAGCCCGCGGTGGCCTCGTCGGCGGGCGGCGGCCAGGTGGGGCGGCTGGCGACGGGGACCGCGGCCAGGGCGTGGCCGACCGTCGGGTAGCAGGAGAAGACGCCCAGGGACTGCGTCCCGACCAGGAGTTTGAGCATCCGGACGCCCAGGGACGCCAGCAGGAGCCGGCCCTCCAGGCGGCGGCAGAGCCACTCCAGGGCGAGCAGGCAGCTCAGGCCCCGGGAGTCGCAGAACCGCAGGGCGGTCAGATCGAGTACGAGGAAGCGGTGACCGGCCGAGACGATGGACCGCGCCTCGGCGAGGAACGCCTGCTCGGTGCGGAGGTCGAGCTCCCCGCTGACCCGCAGCACCGCGCACTCGTCCTCCTGGACGAGTGCGGTGACCGCCAACGACCGCATCTCCGAGCTCATGTCGTCCAGCCTAAGCGCCGTCGGACCCCGCACCACCGGGGTGTCACCGGCGTACGCGGGCGAGCGCGGGCGGCCGCCGCGGGCACGCGCACGGCCCGGAACGGGCGCGACCAGGGAGCGGGGCACGGGAGAACAGCGTCCGGATGCGGTCGGAAACGGGCAGATTTGATGCCGCTGCGGGCCGCGACGGGCGCATGATCTGTTGCTATAAACCTGGCTGCGGGCAGAAACGGGCACCGCCGTGACCGAACGGAAAGCGATCCGCACGGAACACGACCGAACGGAAGACGGCGGCGGGAGCGCGGCGGGCGCGTCCCGCCGGGGGCAGGAGAGAGCGATGAGGGCCGAGGAACGCCAGAGCCGCCTCCTGGTGCTCGCCCGGCAGTCCGGACGCATCGAGGTCGCCGAGGCGGCCGCCGCGTTCGGGGTGGCCCGCGAGACCGTGCGGCGCGATCTGCGGGAGCTGGAGCGCCGGGGGCTGGTCCGGCGGACGCACGGGGCGGCGTACCCGGTCGAGAGCGCGGGGTACGAGACCACGCTGGCGCGGCGGGAGACCCAGCAGGTGTCGGAGAAGCGGCGGATCGCGGCGGCCGCGGCGCAGTTGGTCGGCGAGGCGGAGACGGTCTTCGTCGACGAGGGGTACACGCCCGAGCTGGTCGCGACGCTGCTGCCGACGGACCGGCCGCTGACCGTGCTGACCGCGTCGCTGCGGACCGCGTCGCTGGTCGCGGCGTCCGACACGACGACCGTACTGCTGGCCGGTGGGCGGGTGCGGGCCGGCACCCAGGCGACGGTGGGGCCGTGGTGCCGGGACATGCTCGCCGGCTTCGTGGTCGACCTGGCGTTCGTTGGTGCCAACGGGATCTCCCGGGAGCACGGGCTGACCACGCCCGATCCGGCGGTCGCCGATGTGAAGGCGCAGGCGGTGCGCTCGTCGCGGCGGCGGGTGCTGGTCGGGGTGCACAGCAAGTTCGGGGCCAGCAGCTTCTGCCGGTTCGCCGGGATCGGCGACCTCGACGCGATCGTCACCGACACCGGGCTGTCCGCGCCGGAGGCGCAGCGTTACTCCCTCCTGGGGCCGCAGGTGCTCCGGGTCTGACCGCCCTCCCCCGTCCGCCGCCGGCCCGGCCGATGGCACATCTGACATGCCCATGCCCGTCCCCTCGGGCCGAACCACCCCGGAAAGGCAGGAGCCGTGCGCGCACGATCCCCCGGAGCCGTCGGCGGCGCGGGCCGCCGCATGCGATGGTCGGCAGCCCTCGCGGCCGCCCTCGCGCTGACCACCGCCGGCTGCTACCGCGGCGCCGGCGGCACCGGCGACGACGGCCCGCACACCCTCAACGTACTGATGGTCAACAACCCGCAGATGGTGGACCTCCAGCGGCTCACCGCCGAGCACTTCACCAAGGAGACCGGCATCCGGGTCCACTTCACCGTGCTGCCCGAGGACGATCTCCGCGACAAGATGAGCCAGGACTTCTCCAGCCAGGCCGGGCAGTACGACGTGGCCAGCCTCAGCAACTACGAGACGCCCCTCTACGCCCGGAACGGCTGGCTCACCCCGCTGGGCGAACTGGCTGGCAAGGACCGGGAGTTCGACCAGAAGGACCTGCTCGCGCCGGTGCGGTCCTCGCTCACCGCGGCCGACGGCGAGGTCTACGCGGAGCCGTTCTACGGCGAGTCGTCGTTCCTGATGTACCGCAAGGACCTGCTGAAGGCGGCCGGGCTGACCATGCCCGCCCACCCCACCTGGAACCAAGTGGCCGCCATCGCCGCCAAGTTGGACGGCTTCCGGCCGGGGCTGAAGGGCGTCTGCCTGCGCGGGCAGCCCGGCTGGGGGCAGCTGGCGGCTCCGCTGACGACGGTGGTCAACACCTTCGGCGGGACGTGGTTCGACAAGGACTGGCAGGCCCGGCTGGACGCCCCGGAGTTCGCCCGCGCGACCCGCTTCTACGTCGGACTGGTCCGCGCGCACGGGGAGCCCGGCGCGCCCCAGGCCGGCTACACCGAGTGCCTCAACGCCATGCAGCAGGGCAAGGTCGCCATGTGGTACGACGCGACCGCCGGGGCCGGGTCGCTGGAGAGCGCGGACTCACCGGTCGCCGGCCGGATCGGGTACGCCCCGGCACCGGTCGAACGGACCCGCAGCGCGGGCTGGCTCTACACCTGGGCCTGGGGCATCCAGAAGGCCGGTACGCACCAGAAGGCGGCCTGGGAGTTCGTCCGCTGGGCGTCCGGGGCGTCGTACGAGCGGCTGGTGGGCCGCGAACTGGGCTGGTCGCGGGTGCCGGCCGGGAAGCGGGCCTCGACCTACCGCGATCCGGACTACCTCAAGGAGGCCGGGGCGTTCGCGGCGGCCACCGAGCGGGCGATCACCTCGGCCCGGCCGGACGATCCGGGGGTGCAGCCGCGCCCGGCACCCGGGATCCAGTTCGTGGACATACCGGAGTTCTCGGACCTGGGGACGAAGGTGTCGCAGGAGATCAGTGCGGCGATCGCCGGCAAGCAGAGCGTCGAGGACGCGCTGCGGGCGGGCCAGCGGCTGGCCCGGGAGGTGTCCGATGCGTACACCGGTCGCTGAGCGCGCGAAGAAGTGGGCCCGGCGCGCCCCGCTGCTGCCCGCGCTGGTCTTCCTGGTCGCGGTCACCCAACTCCCCTTCGTGGCAACGGTGGTGATCTCCTTCATGCGCTGGAACGCGCTGGCCCCCGACCACCGCGGGTTCGCCGCCTTCGACAACTACCGGGCGGTGGTCACCGATCCGGCGCTGCGGTCGTCGGTGGGGACGACGGTGCTGCTGACGGTGGCGGTGGTGCTGGTCAGCCTGGGGCTGGGACTGGGGCTGGCGCTGCTGCTGGACCGGAGCTTCCGCGGCCGGGGCGTCGTCCGCACCCTGCTGATCACCCCGTTCCTGGTGGTGCCGGTGGCCGCCGCGCTGCTGTGGAAGCACGCGCTGTACAACGCCTCGTACGGGCTGTTCAACGGCGTCCTGACCTGGCTCTGGCAGCTGTTCGGCGCCGGCACCCCGCCGCAGCCGGACTGGATGACCGACTCCCCGCTCCTGGCGGTGGAACTGTCGCTGATCTGGCAGTGGACGCCGTTCATGATGCTGATCCTGCTGGCGGGGTTGCAGAGCCGGCCGGCGGACGCGGTGGAGGCGGCCCGGATGGACGGGGCCTCGACCTTCGACGTCTTCCGCCACCTCACCCTGCCGCACCTGCGGCGCTACCTCGAACTGGCGGCGCTGCTGGGGACGGTGTACATCGTGCAGAACTTCGACGCGGTGTTCACCCTCACCTCGGGCGGGCTGGGCACCGCCAACCTGCCGTACACCATCTACCAGACCTTCTACCAGGCCCACGACTACGGCCGGGCGTCCGCGCAGGGCGTCGTGGTGGTGCTGTGCTCACTGCTGGTGGCGAACTTCGCCCTGCGCACCGTGTCGTCCCTGCTGCGCGAGGAGATCACCCGATGACGCGAGGAGACCGCAGGGGCGGACGGCGGGTCCGCGGGGCGGCGCTGGGCCTGCTGGCCTGGCTGTGCGGGATCGCCTTCTTCCTGCCGGTGGCGTGGATGGTGCTGACCTCCTTCCACCGCGAGACGGACGCGGCGACCAATCCGCCGAGCCTGGCCGCGCCGCTCACCCTGCACGGGTACCGGGAGTTCTTCGGCCTCGGCGGCGCGGGGGTGAGCCCCTGGCCGCCGCTGCTCAACTCCCTCACCGCCTCGGTGGCTTCGACGCTGCTGGTGCTGGCACTGGCGGTGCCGGCGGCGTACGCGCTGTCCATCCGGCCGGTGCGCAAGTGGCGCGATGTGCTGTTCTTCTTCCTCTCCACGAAGATGCTGCCGCTGGTGGCCGGGCTGCTGCCGGTCTACCTGGTCGCCCAGAACACCCGGATGCTGGACAGCATCTGGCTGCTGGTCGTCCTCTACACCTCGATGAACCTGCCGATCGCGGTGTGGATGATGCGGTCGTTCCTGGCCGAGGTGCCGATGGAGATGCTGGAGGCCGCCTCGATCGACGGGGCCGGGCTGCCCACCACGCTGGTGCGGATCGTGGCGCCGGTCGCCCTGCCGGGCATCGCCGCGACCGCGCTGATCTCCTTCATCTTCAGCTGGAACGAGTTGCTGTTCGCGCGGGTGCTGACCGGCATCGTGGCCGGGACCTCACCGGTGTTCCTGACCGGGCTGGTCACCAGCCAGGGACTGTTCCTGGCGAAGGTGTGCGCGGCGGCCACCGTGGTGTCGCTGCCGGTGCTGGTCGCCGGGTTCGCCGCCCAGGACAAGCTGGTGCAGGGACTGTCGCTGGGCGCGGTGAAGTGACGGCGGACCATGTCCGGGGAACCAGGGAGCCGGGGACCGGTCAGCGGGCCTCGCCGGGCCCACCGGCGAGGACGTCCGCCAGCCGGTCCAGGAATTCCCGCTGGGCCGCGACCAGCCGCGCACGCGCCTGCTCCGGGGCCCACCACGCCACCCGGTCGATCTCCGGGAAGTTCCGGAGCACCCCGGAGCCGCGCGGCCACTCCATCTCGAACGTGCCGGGCTCGATGCCCGCCGGATCGAGGTCGGCCGCGACGGCCCAGACCGTCACCACCTTCCCGCCGGACTGGCGGACGTCCCCCAGGGGCACGTACCGCCCGTCCGGCGGCGGCACGCCCAACTCCTCGGCGAACTCCCGACGGGCCGCGGCCAGCGGCTCCTCCGGCGGTACGTACTCGCCCTTGGGCACCGACCAGGCCCCGGCGTCCCGGCGGGCCCACAGCGGCCCGCCCATGTGCGCCAGCAGCACTTCGGTGCCGCCGTCCGCGCCACCGCGGTGCAGCAGCAGTCCGGCACTGCGTCTGGCCGCCATCCGCTCAGGTGCTCCCTTCCCGTGCGCCGCGGGGCCGGGTCATCCGTGCGCGGCGAGCACGGTGTCGAGGGTGTCGGCCGCCGCGGCCGTCTTGTCGTCCCGGTAGCGCACCACGCGGGCGAACCGCAGGGTGACACCGGCCGGGTAGCGGGACGAGGTCTGCAGCCCGTCGTAGGCGATCTCCACGACGAGTTCCGGGCGGACGGTCACCACGTGCCCGTCGTCCGCCACCGCCAGCTCCCGCAGCCGTGCGGTCTGCCAGTTGAGAACGGCGTCGGTGAGCCCCTTGAAGGTCTTGCCCAGCATGACGAACCCGCCGTCCGCGGCCCGCGCCCCCAGGTGCAGGTTGGAGAGCCTGCCGGTGCGGCGGCCGTGGCCCCACTCCGCCGCCAGGACCACCAGGTCCAGGGTGTGCACCGGCTTCACCTTCAGCCAGGCGGCGCCCCGGCGGCCGGCGCTGTAGGGCGCGTCGAGGGCCTTGACGACGACGCCCTCGTGGCCGCGGCGCAGGGTGCGGTCGAAGAAGTCCGCCGCGGCGGCGCGGGCGCCGGGGTCGTCGGGGTCCGCCACGACGCAGCGCCGCACCCGCGCCGACTCCGGTACGAGCGCGGCGAGTTCGGCGTGCCGGAGATCGCCGGGAAGGTCCAGCAGGGCGCGGTCGCCGAGCGCGAGGAGGTCGAAGAAGACCGGGGTCAGCGGGAGGGCGGCGCGGGCCGCGGCGACGTCCGTCCGGGAGCCGAAGCGGCCGGCGATCCGCTGGAACGGGACCGGGCGGCCGTCCGCGTCCAGGGCGATCACCTCGCCGTCGAGGACGAAGCGCGCGGCGGGCAGGGTCCGGACGAGGGCGGTGACCTCCGGCAGCCGGTCGGTGACCTCGTCCAGGGTGCGGGTGTGGATCCGCACGTCCGGGCCGTCCCGGTGCACCTGCACCCGGATGCCGTCGAGCTTCTCCTCCACGGCGCAGCGGCCGAGCCGGCCGATCGCCTCGGCTACGGAGGCGGCGGTCCGCGCGAGCATCGGCCCGACGGGCCGGCCGACGGTGAGCCGGAAGTCGGCCAGCGCCGGCGGGCCGGTGGAGAGCAGTGCCCGGGCCACCTCGGGGAGCGACCCGGCGAGCATCACGGCGCGCCGCACCGCCTCCGGAGGTGCGCCGGTGGCGGCGGCGAGCCCTTCGACCGCGAGCGCGTCCAGGGCGCCCTGGCGGACCTCGCCGGTCAGCAGCCCGTACAGGAAGCGCTGCTCCTGGGCGGTGGCGGCGGCGAGCAGTTCCCGGACCAGCCGCCGCCGCTCGGCCTGGGCGCCGGGGCCGGCGACCCGGGCCAGGGCGGTCAGTGCGGTGTGCACGTCGCGGACGGTGAGGGTGGGCCGGTCGGCGGGCGGCGGCGGGTCGCGCAGGGCGCTCCAGCCGACCCCGATCCGACCCTGGGGCAGCCGCCCCGCCAGATACGGGATGACCACCGGGGCGTCCTCCGGGTCGGCGGCCCGGAACAGCTCGGCCAGCAGCGCGGTCTTCCGCGACCGGGCCGAGGTGGCGGCGACCTCGGCCGACACCTGCGCGAGAGCGGCGAGCAGCATACGGTCATTCTGCCCCCGGTGACCGAGCGCCGTAGTGGGCCACGGGGCGCCTCGGTCGGCGGGTGCGCCGCCGGTCGGGGAGGTGCCCGGGTACGCGTGGGCGCGGATCAGGGCGTTCCCGGCACGGCCTGGAGGTGCTCGGCGGCCTCGTCGGCGGTGTAGGTGGAGGCGAAGGTGAACGCGCGGGGGGACGGCCCGTACTCCCGCAGGTCCGCCAGCCGCTCCAGGGCCTCGCCGACGGTCGGGAGGTGGCCGGCGGGGACCCACCAGAGCACCAGGTGCGCCTCAACGTGCCGCTCGAACCATTCGCGGCGCCGCCGCATCGCCTCCAGGTGCCCGCTGCGGTAGGTGAACTCCCACAGGGCCGACGGGGTCTCCCACACCGACATGGTGACGATGACGTTCTCACCCAGCGGGCGCATGCCGGTGGCGTCGGCCTCCCCCTCCTCCACGAGCCGCCACACGAAGCCGGGCGCACCGTCGGCGGAGGCGTTGACCGGGTCGAGCAGTTCGACGAACGGCGCCGTGCGCGGGTCGTCGAGGGGGTGGTGGAGCGTGGCGACATTGAGTTGGGCGAGGTGGGCGGCGCGCTGGGATGCGGTCATGGCCTCATCCCAGCACGGTCCGCTTTTCTATGTCAATGATGATTGTTTTTAGACTCCTCGACCACCACGCAGCACTCCCCCGGCCGGGCGTCCATACGGGCCCGGACCGGGCCGTCCGCGCCGAGCAGCCCCTCCAGCAGCGCGAGGTTCATGCCGCAGACCAGCGGCGGGAAGCGTTCCGCGACGGCATGGAAGGGGCAGTTGCGCATACGGACGACCCGCCCCGCCGCCCCGGACGGCTCGTCGGCACCTTCCGCGCCATCGGCCCCTTCGGCGTCTTCGGCGTCTTCCAGGTGCGGTTCGTAGCCGCGGGCGGCCAGCACCTCCATCACCTCCGCGAGACCGCCGCACGGCGCCGCCGAGCCGCGCAGTGCCTCGCCCCGGCTGCGCGCGGCCGCGCGGAGCCCGGCGTCCAGCCCGGCCTGCTCCGCGGCCTCGGCGAGCAGTTCGGCGGCGGTGCGGTAGTCGCGGGCGGGCAGCGACACCGCCCGCTCGCCCGGCGCCCGCGTGTACACCTTGGCGGGACGCCCCGCCCCCGGGCCCGAGCGGCCCGTCAGGCGGCGACTGCCGCTCTCCAGCAGCCCGACCTCGACCAGCCGGTCCAGATGGTGCGCCGCGAGCGTGCGCGCCACCCCTGCCGCCTCGGCGGCCTCGTTGCGGCCGACCTCGCGGCCCTGGGCCGCCACGTACTCGTACAAGCGGCGCCGCACCGGATCCTGCAACGCCGCGATCGCGTCGATGTTCTCCACCCGGCCATTCTAGGAACAACGCAGGCTGGAGATAGAGAGCCGGGGGCGCGCCCCCGGGGCGGCCCGGTGCGCGCCCCCGGTCGCCTACCGGCCGCTCTCGTGGACGATCTCGCCGCCGACCACGACCGTCTCCGCGACCGTGCCGGGGATGTCCTCGGGTGCGGCCCGCAGGATGTCCCGGGACAGCACCACGAAGTCGGCGAGCTTGCCGACGGTCAGCGAACCCCGTTCCCCCTCAAGGAAGTTGGCGTACGCGGAGCCCATGGTGTAGGCGTGCACGGCGGTCTCCACGCTCACCGTCTCCTCGGGCTGCCAGGCCGCGCCGCCGGCCAGCGGCCGCCGGGTGAGGGCGGTGTAGATGCCGATCATGGGGTCCATCTCGGCGACGTTCCAGTCGCTGGAGAAGGCCAGCACGGCGCCGGCGGAGTGCAGGCTGCGCATCGGCCACGCCTTGTGCCAGCGCTCGGGGCCGACGTTCTCGGCCCAGTCCTGGCCGGGCCCGGCGATCTCCGGGGCGCAGTGCCGGGGCTGCATGCAGGCGACCACGCCCAGCTCGGCGAAGCGGGGGGTGTCCTCGGGGTCCAGGCATTCGACGTGCACGACCTGGTGGCGGGCGTCGCGCGGGCCGTTGGCGGACCGGGCCGCCTCGACGGCGTCCAGGACGGTGCGGATGCCGCGGTCGCCGGTGGCGTGCACGAAGCACTGGAAGCCGCGGGCGTCCAGCTTGGCCAGCAGTTCACCGAATTCGGCGGCCGGGTAGAAGGTCTCGCCGCGATGGTGGCCGCAGCCCGCATAGGGCGCCAGGAGGGCCGCGGTGCGGGGTTCGACGACGTCGTCGATGTAGAGCTTGAGCGGGCCGACCCGCAGCCGGTCGTCGGCGAAGCGCTGGGCGGCGGCCGCGAAGTCGTCCAGGTCGGCGTCGGTGGTGCCGCGCGGGTGGAAGAGCGCCGCGACGATCCGGGAGCGGAGCCGGCCCTCGGCCCGGGCGCGCTCGAAGAGGGCGAGGTCGTCGAGGGAGTTCTGGGGTTCCACGACGGTGGTGATGCCGAACCGGACGGCGTCGTCGAGGCTCTTGGCGAGCCGCCCGTACTGCCGGTCGGCACCGGCCCACGGCACGCCCAGTTCCTGGAGGGCGCGGTGGCCGTCGCGGGAGAGGCCCTTGACCGCGAAGTCCTTGATGAATCCGGTGGGTTCGCCGGTCTCCGGGTCGGTCTCGGCCTCGCCGAACGGCAGGCCAGTGTGGTCCCGGTCGATGCCCAGACGGCGCAGGGCGGCGGTGTTCAGCCAGGCGGTGTGCACGTCGTAGCTGAGGACGAAGGCGGGGGTGTCGCCGGTGGCCGGGTCGAGGTCGGTGGCGCGGGGCATCCGGCCGCCGGGGATCGCGGAGTAGTCGAACGCCTCGGCCTCGATCCACTCGGCGTCCGGGTGGGCGGCGTGCCAGTCGCGGATCCGGCGGTGGATGGCGTCGAGGGTGCGGACGCCGGCGAGTTGGACGCAGGCGTCGTCGGAGCCGAGCCGGACGTGGTTGTGGGCGTCGATGAATCCGGGCAGCACCAGCCGCCCGCCGGCGTCGACCACCGTGGTGCCGGGTCCGGTCCACCGGGCGGCGTCGGCGTCCGCGCCGAGCCAGGCGATCCGGCCGTCGCACACGGCGAGCGCCTGCGCCTCGGGCAGGTCGGGGTCGACGGTGTGGATGCGGGCGCCGGTGAGGACGAGGTCGGCGGGGCCGGCCGGGGCGGCGGTACGGGACATCGGGGGATCTCCTGGGTCGTGCGGTGGTACGGGACGTTCGGGTCGTCGGGGGTGGTGCGGGAGGGCGGGCCGGTCAGGTGGCCGGGGTGGTGGCGGCGACCGTGCGGCGGGCGAGCGCCCAGTAGGCGAGGCCGGAGACGAGGGCACCGAGGAGGGTGAGGTCGGCGCCGCCCAGAGGGGCGACCAGCGGGCCGGTCCACAGTTCGGAGTGGCAGGTCAGGGCGGCGAAGACCATGCCGAGCAGGAGGGCCGCCAGGCCCGGGGCGTGATACCCGGCGCGGTACCAGTACCTGCCGGCCGGGCCGGTGTGCAGGGCCCGGGTGTCGTACCGGCAGCGGCGCATCAGCATGTCGGCGAGGAACACGCCGCCCCAGGGAGCGAAGACGATGATCAGCAGGGAGAGGAACGAGAGCAGCGACTCGGTGAAGTCGGCGAGGAAGAGGGCGCCCAGCGCGCCGAGTGCGGTGACGGTGGCGCTGATGAGGATCGCCTTGGCACGGCTCCAGGGGATGCCGAGGACCTGGAGGTTCAGGCTGGAGGAGTAGAGGGTGACGATCGAGTTGGTCACCGAACCGAGCAGCACCAGGGCCAGGAAGGCGGCCTGGAACCACGCCGGGAGCAGCCGCTCCGTGCCGGCCACCGCGTCGGTCATGTCGGTCCGGGTGGCCGCGGCCGCCCCGATCACGCCGAGCGCGACCGAGGAGAGGAAGCCGCCGAGCGCGCCGTACCAGGTCAGCGAGCGCAGCGAGGTGGACTGCGGCAGGTAGCGGGTGTAGTCGGCGGGCATCGGCACGTACGAGACGGGGCCGGCCAGCATCACCACGAACGCCAGGCTCCAGCCCGCGGCGCCGGCCGGGCCGGCGGGGGCGGTGGTGTGCGCCCCGGGCAGCACCAGGACCAGCAGCACGGCGAAGCCGACGGCCAGCACGTACGCCATCCAACGTTCGGCGAACTGGACGGTGGCGTGGCCCCACATCGCCACCACGAAGGTCAGGGCGAGAGTGATCAGCAGGGCCAGGGCTCGGGTCGGGGTGCCGCCCTGCCAGCCCAGGTCGGCGAAGAAGGCTTCCAGGGCGAGGGTTCCGACGACCGTGTTGACGATGGTGTAGCCGATGCTGACCACCCAGTTGAGCAGGCCGGCGGGCCAGTTGCCGCGGGCGCCGAAGGCGGCGCGGGAGATCACCA
Source organism: Streptomyces sp. CB02959 (assembly GCF_002803155.1). Taxonomy (GTDB): domain Bacteria; phylum Actinomycetota; class Actinomycetes; order Streptomycetales; family Streptomycetaceae; genus Streptomyces. The sequence goes on along the minus strand of NZ_NNBP01000016.1, from coordinate 103,215 downwards.
GGGTGGCGGTGCCGGTGCGGATGCCGCTCAGGCCGGCGGCGCTGATCACGAAGAAGGCCAGTCCGCCGAGCACGATGACGGCGGTGGCCTGCCGGAAGGAGAGGCCGAAGGAGACCGCGAGGGCCCCGTTGATCACGTAGGTGAAGGTGAGGTTGGAGCCGAACCAGAGCCAGAAGACGTCGCGGGCGCTGCCGTGCCGCTCGTCGTCGGGGATGGGGTCGATGCCGTGGGTCTCGACCTTGAAGACCTCGTCGGTCTCCGGCTGGGCACCGGACGTGCCGCGCCGAACCGCGCGGTCGTCCGGATCGGCGGTGTCGACGCTCCCGGTGTCCGGCTGCTGCTGTGCCATCGCGCCCGCCTTTCCGTACCCACACATCTTGAATGCCGTTCTAAGTTTTAGAACGGCATTCAAGATGTGTGACCGCTGCCCCGGTCGTCAAGACCTCTGCGCGAATTCGCCGATAGGGTCGGCCGGAGACGGCACACGAGCGAAAGGCACCACCGGTGGCACGGGCGGTACGACGGCGCGACGGGCACCTCGCCCAGGAACGGATGCTGGAGGAGGCGATGGCGGCCATCGCCGAGAACGGGCTGGCCGCGCTCACCATGTCCGCCCTCGCCGAGCGACTGGGCACCAGCGGCGGCCACATCCTGTACTACTTCGGCAGCAAGGACCTGCTGCTGCTGGAGGCGCTGCGGTGGAGCGAGGCGGCGCTCGCCGAGGAACGCACGGCACTGCTGGCACGGCGGCTGACCGCGGAACGCAAGCTCGACCTCTTCCTCCAGCTCTACCTCCCGCGCGGACCGCGCGACGCGCGCTGGATGCTGTGGATCGAACTATGGGCCCGCACCCCCTCCAACGAGGCGCTGCACCGCGCGCAGGAGGAGATGGACCAGGGGTGGCAGGACGACCTGGCGGCACTGCTCGCCAAGGGGGTGGAGCGCGGCCGCTTCGCGCCGATGGACACCGCGGCGCGGGCCGATGAACTCCTGGCGCTGCTCGACGGGTTGAGCACCCGGGTCGTCCTCGGGCAGCGCGGCACGGACCACGACCGGGCGCTGGTCTCGGCCCGCTCGGCGGCCCGCCGGCTGATCGGCCTGCCGGAGTGACCCGACCGGGCCATTCGACCCGGCCGGAGGACCCCTGAGGCCCGGCCCGAGATCCCCCCTGAGGCCCGGCAGGCGACGACACGCCCTGGACGGCCGCGCGGCCCGCCGCCGCGGCACACCCGCACCCCGCACCCACCGCCCCGGATTCCCCGCGGCGGGGCCGCCCCGCGGCGCTACCGTGAAGGGGTGACCGCACCCCGCGCCCCGGAACCCTTCGACGCCGGCGGGAACACCTCCCGCCCGGCCGCCGTCACCCACGTCTGGTACGCCGCGTACGGCTCCAACACGCACCCGGAAAGGCTCGGCCACTACCTCACCGGAGGCCGCCCGCCGGGCGGGCGACGCGACTTCCCGGGGTGCCGCGACCCCCGCCGGCCCCGGCGCAGCATGCCGCTCCTGCTGCGCGGGCGGCTGTACTTCGCCACCGAGTCCGCGGTGTGGACCGGCGGCCGGGCCTTCTACGACCCCGACGCCGACGGCGAACTCCCCTCCCATGCCTATCTCCTGACGCTCTCTCAGTTCTCCGACATCGCGGCACAGGAGATGTACCGGGACCCGGGCGAGGACCTCGACCTGACGCAGGTCCTCACCCACGGGCGCGCCCGACTGGGCCCCGGCCGCTACGAGACGCTGGTCTGCGCCGGCCGTCTCGACGGCCACCCGGTGCTGACCTTTACGGCGCCCTGGCGCGGCACGGAGGTCCCGCCGAACCCGCCCTCCGCCGCCTACCTGCGGCACATCGCCGCGGGCATCGGCGCCGCGCACGGCTGGACCGCGCACCGGACCGCGACCCACCTCGCCTCGTGCCCGGGAGTGCACCCTCGGTGGTCGGTCCAGGAGATCGCGGACCTCCTGGCCCCGGACCGGCCCGGCGCCGGCCCGGCGGGACCGCCCGGACTTGCGGAATGACCTCGGGTGGGGTTATTCCGGATTTAGGTGTGGACGTGGCTTTCGTCTCCCCTGAGTAGGGGGTGCACACTGTGCTGTTCACTGACCGCGCGGACGCCGGACGGCGGCTGGCCGAGGCGCTGCGCCATTTGGAGAAGGAAGAACCCGTCGTACTGGGCCTGCCCCGCGGCGGGGTGCCGGTGGCCTATCAGGTGGCCCAGGCACTCGGTGCCCCCCTCGACGTGATCGTGGTCCGCAAGCTCGGCGTCCCGTACCAGCGGGAACTGGGTTTCGGCGCGATCGGCGAGGGCGGCGTACGGGTCCTCAGCGAGGACATCATCCGCCGGGGCCGGGTCGGTCCGGCGGACGTCGACGCGGTGCAGCGCACCGAGGAGGCGGAACTGGCACGGCAGGCCGAGCGGTTCCGGGCCGGCCGGCAGCGGCTGCCGCTCGACGGCCGGACCGCGATCGTGATCGACGACGGCATCGCCACCGGGGCGACCGCGGCGGCCGCCTGCCAGGTGGCCCGCGCCCAGGGTGCCGCCCGGGTCGTCCTGGCCGCGCCGGTGGCCCCACCGGACGCGGCCGAGCGCCTGCGCACCGCCGCCGACGAGTTCGTCTGCCTGTCCACGCCCTACGCGTTCGCCGCGGTGGGCGAGTGGTACGAGGACTTCTCCCAGACGTCGGACGACGAGGTGGTCTCGCTCCTGTCCCAGGCGGCGACCGGTGCCACCGCCGGAGCGGCCGCCGGCGGCCGTGAGCGGGCGGCGAGCGGCGCGGGCGGCACGGAGGAGGTGCGGATCGAGGCCGGACCGGTCCGGCTGATCGGTGATCTCACCCGGCCCGTCGCGGGCTGTCCGGTGGTGATGTTCGCCCACGGCTCCGGCAGCAGCCGGCACAGCCCGCGGAACCGCGCGGTGGCCGCGACCCTGAACCGCGCGGGCCTGGGCACCCTGCTCTTCGACCTGCTCACCCCGGCCGAGGAGTCCGATCGGGCCAAGGTCTTCGACATCGACACGCTGGCCCGGCGGCTGGCCGACGCCACCCGCTGGCTGCGCGCCCGCGAGCCCGTCCCGATCGGCTACTTCGGCGCCAGCACCGGCGCCGCGGCCGCCCTGCGCGCCGCCGCCTACCCCGATGCGGGCATCGGCGCCGTGGTCTCCCGCGGCGGCCGGCCCGACCTCGCGGGCCATTCGCTGCTCTCCGCAGTCCAGGCCCCGACACTCCTGATCGTCGGCGGCGCCGACACCCTCGTCCTGGATCTCAACCGCCAGGCTCAGTCGGCTCTGACCTGCGAGAACAAGCTCGAAATCGTGCCCGGTGCGACCCATCTCTTCGAGGAGCGGGGGGCCTTGGACACGGTGTCCGCGCTCGCCCGCGACTGGTTCACCCGCCACTTCCACCTGCTCCCGGCGTAAAGCCTCACGCCACACGAGAACGGCAGTGGCCGACGGGCATCCCGTCGGCCACTGCCGCCTGTGGGGGAAGCAGCGGCTAGTAACGCAGCGTCCCCGCGATCCCGCCCACCTCGGCGAGCACGCCGTCCGGTACGAACCGCACCTCCGCGCCGGTGTCCAGGGACCGCTCCACGATCGAGTCCACGATGTCGTCGATGGCGTCCCGCTCACCGGGCTCGGCCGGCGTCAGATGGCCGCCGGTCTCCCGTACGGTCTCGCGGTAGTTCTCCTCCACGGCCAGCAGGGCGACCCGGCCGATCTCGGCGCTCTGCCGGATCTCGTCCAGTCCGGCCGCGAAGGTCCGCCGCCCGCGCGCCCGGTCCAGTTCGGCCAGCACGTCGGCGATTTCGGCCTCCGTACGCTTCTCCGCGTACGGGCGGACGGCCTGCCAGAGGGACTCGGACGGTCCGGCGGCCAGCCCGGCCTGCGGTACCTGCGTCACCGCGACCTTGGTGCCGGTGCCGCCCCGCATGACCGTCCCCGCGTCGTCGAAGAGGGAGAGCGCCGGCGCCTCGCCGACCACGTACAGGGGCCGGGGGTCGGCCCTGAGGACCGCGGCCAGTTCGGTGTCCGCCTCGCGCAGGAACCGGCGGGTGTGTTCGTTGCGGAAGGTGCTGGGCACGTCGCCCACCTGCAACTGGTCCTCGGGGTCGGGATCGACCAGGCTGCGGGTCAGCGGGAAGCCGCCGCGCCGCACCTCGGTGAGGCGGTCCATCGCACCGCTCCACAGGCTGACGTGGTCGGCGGAGAGCGCCAGCACCCAGAAGGGGTGCTCGGCGGCGTGCGCGGCGACGAGGTTGCGGGTCAGGAAGGTGTCCGAGAGCACCACCCGGGCCGGAACCGTGCAGCTCAACGACCAGATCTGGTACTCCCCCGGCGCGGCGAAGAGGGCCAGGCCGTCCTCGGCGTGCGTCAGGTCGACCTCCGACGCCGCCTTGTCCAACTGCTCGATGACGTCGATCCGTCGCTCCCGGGAGACGTCCGGATCGGCCTGGAGCCGCTCCTTCGCCTCGGCGAGCATGTTCCGCAGCAGGACCGGGTCCTGCGCGTTGTCCGGCTCACGGCGATGCGTGGGCATCAGCACCGACACGGCCGGATAGGGCCGCTGCCGGCGAAGCTTGGCGAGGTCAGCGGAGCTGAGCGCAGCATGCATCGGAACCCTTCTTTCGACGAGCGGATACACGGAGCTTTCGGTGAGCGGATCGGCTGGTTCGGAGAGCGGATCGGCTGGCACGACCGCACGGAGCACGTCCGGAACGGACTCCCGGCTGCCGGCACCCGGTCCGCCCCCGGTGCTCTACCACACTAAGAACGATATGCCCGATTCTCCGGTGGGGCAGCAGGTGCCGGGGCGGCGCGCTCCGGCCCGTGCGGCAGCGGGATTTCGCCCCCCGACGACGGCGCCCGGCCCCGGAAGCGACCTTGCGGCATCCGTGGTGTCATCGAAGGGAGGACGCCGTGCGCACCACGCGGACACACCCTGCGACGCGTACGGCCGACGCTCCGCGCGGGCCCGCGGAGCCCGCCGGGAAGGACGCGGCGGAGCACACCGCACGGGCCGGCGGGGAGGACGCGGCGGAGACCGCCGCGCGGACCATTCACCAGCACGCTGTGACAGCGGGAGGAACCATGGCCGGCAAGCTGCGAGCCCGGGACATCATGACCGGCGGAGTGCAATGCGTCGGCGCGCACCAGTCGTTGCAGGACGCGGCGAAGATGATGCGCGACCTGAAGGTCGGCGCCCTGCCCATCTGCGGTGACAACAACAAGCTGACCGGGATGATCACCGACCGTGACATCGTCGTCAAGTGCTGCGCCGAGGGCATCGACCCGTCGACGGTGCAGGCCGGTTCGCTACAGGGCAAGATCCACTGGATCGACGCGGAAGCGGACGCCGGCGAGGTCCTGCGCACCATGGAGCAGCACCGGATCAAGCGCCTCCCCGTGATCGACATCAAGGGCGGGCACCAACTGGTGGGCATGATCACCGAGGCCAACCTGGCCAAGAACCTCACCGACGCCCAGGTCGCCGAGTTCGCCACCCGCGTCTACGCGACCGCCTGACGCACCCCGCACGGCGGCCGAGCGCGCCCACCCCTTCCCGCACCCGGCCGCCGGCGGACCCGTCCGACCCCCGCCACCGGGTCCTACAGGTCCGCCTCCTCGCCGAGGTAGAGCCCGGCGAACGACTTGGCCGCGGCCTCCGAGCCGAGCAGCCGCCGCAGCCGGGCCGAGGCCGTCCCGGCACGGAACCGGTCGCCGGACGAGGCCCCGTGCAGCAGCTCCGAGAGCCACTGCGAGAACTCCAGGTACTGCCAGGCCCGCCGCAGCGCCGCCGCCGAGTACCCGGCCAGTCCGCGGTCGTCGCCCTTGTAGTGGGCGATCAGCGCCTCGCCGAGGAGCAGCGCGTCGTTGACCGCGAGGTTCATGCCCTTCGCCGCGATCGGCGCGAGCAGGTGCGCCGAGTCACCGGCCAGGTGCAGCCGGCCGTACGCCATCGGCTCCACCACGTAGTTGTGCATCGCCAGCACGGTCTTCTCGCTCAACGGCCCTTCGTGCAGCGGCCGGGCGCCGTCCGCGGCGAGCCGGAGGCGCAGCTCGGCCCACACCCGGTCGTCGGGCCAGTCCGCCGCGTCGTCGTCGGCCGGCACCTCCAGGTAGTACCGCGTGACCTCGGCGCTGCGCGCCATGTGCGCGCCGAATCCGCGCGGGTGGATGCCGAAGACCACACCGTCCGCGGACGGCGGCGCCTCGGCCAGCACCGCGAGCCAGGCGACCCCGTGGTCGTAGCGGGTGAGCCGCACCTGCCCGTCGGGTATCGCGGCCCGGCTCACCCCGCGCGCCCCGTCGGCGCCGACGATGTGGTCGCAGGCGATCCGGTGCCGCTCGCCGGTGTGCGGATCGCGGTACGAGACCGCGGTCTGCGGCCCCTCGATGTCGTGCAGTCGCACGTCCCGCACCTCGAAGCGCACCGCGCCGCCCGCCCGGTCCGCGTACGAGGCGAGCAGGTCGCCGACCAACAGGGGCTGCGGATAGACGAAATGCCGCCGCCCCGACAGCCGGGCGGTCCGCACGGTGTGCCGGGCCCCGTCGCAGCGGAACTCGAACTCCCCCTGGGTCTGGGCCCGTTCCAGCAGCCCGTCGGCGAGGCCGTGCCGGGCGAGCGCCCGCACCGCCCACTCCTCGACGAACCCGGCGCGCGGCCGCCGCTCGATGAACTCCCGGCTCTCCGCCTCCAGTACGACGCAGTCGACACCGGCGGCCCGCAGCACGTTGGCCACGGTGAGCCCGGCGGGTCCGGCCCCGATGACGACGACGGCGGTGCGGGAGGGGGGCGGGGCGGCGGGAGAGGGGGAAGGTGAGGACACTGCGGGTGGTTCCCTTCGGGCCGAGCGGAAGATCGCTCGCAGTATGGCGGTCGGCCGAAAACATGCGCCCGGCGCCCCGGTTCCCGACGCTGCTCGACCACCGCCCAATCCCGTACGGCCACTGCCATATCCGCACGTAACTCCCCACCCCACCGCGCCCGGGAGCGACCCGGGACGGCCGCGGGCCCCTGTGGCGCGTATCCACAGGGGCCCGGTCCGGCGTGCGTGCGCCGCGGCGGCTCAGGAGGCGTCGTCGCGGTCCTTGAGGGAGTCCTTCACGCCCTGGACGCTCTCCTTGGCGTTGCGCATGGCGCTCTTGGCCTTGCCCTTGGCCTGGTCGGCCCGGCCCTCGGCGGCCATCCGCCGGTCGCCGGTGGCCTTGCCGGCCACCTCCTTGGCCTTGCCCTTCATCTTGTCCGGCGAGCCCTTGTCGGCCATGGCGAACTCCTTCGTTCGGTGGGGAGGATGCGAAGCCTCGGCGGGGACGCGAAGCTCCGCCACCACGCTGCCGCAGCTCACCACCGGCCGCATCCGGAGCCCGGACCCACCGCACCGCTCGGTGCGCGGTCCGGCCCCCGTCCGCCGGCCCGGCGGTCACCCGAACGGCCGCCCCGGATCGCCCCTCCGCAACGGGCCTCCTAGCGTCGAACGACGCGGGGCGCCGCACCCGCACCGCCGCCACGAGGAGGCCGACATGCACAGGCTCATCGCCGTGCCGACCGTGCTGCTGGCCCTGGCCGCCGCCGGCTGCGGGACCGTGGACGGCGTCAGGGACGCACCGGCCACCTCGTCCGCGTCCGGCCCGGGCGCGGCCCCGAACGGCACCCCGGCCCCGCAGGACTCCCCCACCATCCCGGGCCAGCCGGTGAGCTGCGGCGAGATCGCCGGCGTACTGGGGCAGGCACACGGTGTCGCGCTGTTCGCGGACCCCGGCGCCGCCGGCACGGTGGGCTGCCCGGAGGCGCTGGCGGTGATGAAGGAGTTCTTCCTGCGGGCGCCGCCGCAGTCGGGCGGCCCGCCGGGAGCACTGGCCGTGCAGGGCTGGTCCTGTCGGTACGACGGCGGCCCGACCGGCACCTGGATCACCGAGTGCCGCCGCGGCGAACGCGCGATGCACACCGAGGACACCGGCCAGGGCGGACCCGGCGGCCCGCCGGACGCGTCCGAGATGCCGGGCCTGCCCGACGAGTCCTCGCTGCCCATGGGACAGCCGTCGACCACGGAGCTGTAGGCCCGGCCGCCGGGGCAGGCCCTAGCCAGCCGTGTCCGGTTCCGCTTCCGCCATGCCCTGGAACCACGTCGGGCCGGCCTCCAGCGCCTTCTTGATCCGGCTCAGCGCGTAGTCGTCCAGCGCCGGGAGGGCGTCCGCCGGGAACCAGCCGACCTCCAGCGACTCGTCGTCGTTGACCCGCGCCGTGCCGCCGACCGCCCGGCAGCGCAGCGTCACGTCCATGAACTGGCACACGTCGCCATTGGGGTAGTGGGTCGGCGGCATGGTCTCGACGAGGACCACGCCCTCGGGGACGACGTGCACCGCGGTCTCCTCGTACACCTCGCGGACCGCGGTCTCGGCGGGCTGCTCACCGGGCTCGGGGATGCCGCCGATCACCGACCAACCGCCGGTGTCCGCCCGCTTGCCCAGCAGCACCCGGCCCGCGTCGTCGAACACGACCGCACTCACCCCGGGCAGCCACAGCAGCTTCGTGCCGATGTCGGTCCGGAGGTCGCGGATGAATTCGGGGATCGCCATGCCCCGACCCTACGGGACCGGACGGACGCGACCCCGACGTGCGGCGCCGTGCCGGACAGGGACGGCACCCCGAGGCCCGCAACGGGTGCCGCACGACAGACGGGACTTCGCGGACCCGGCCTAAGCCGTCGAGGCCGGGCGGCGCAGCCGGAGCCGCTCGCGGACGCAGCGCACCGCGCCCTCGGCGTCGTCGACGGTGACGGTGAAGGTGCGCCCGTCACCGAGCCGCAGCACCATCGCCTCGCCGCGCCGGACGACCACGGCCGTGCCCTGCTCGGGGCGCCAGCGGTAGCCCCAGCCGCCCCAGTGGCGCGGGGTGACCCGGGGCGCGAAGTCGGCGCCGACGACCGAGTCCAGGGGGATCCGGCGGCGCGGTACTCCCATGTGGCCGCACCGCACCTCCAGGGCCTCCTCGTCGACCCGGACCGCGACGTGGACGAAGGCGAGGGTGCCGAAGAGCACCAGCAGACCGGCCGCGACACAGCCGACCACGGCCATCACCAGGGGCGCCAGGCCGGAGGTCCAGGTGCTGTTGACGGCCAGGTCGATGCCCAGCGCCAGACAGGCCGCGCCCACGGCGGCCAGCAGCCACTGGACGCGGTTGGACGCGCTGCCGTGCCAGACCTCGGGAATCTCCGCATGGGAGCCGCCGGCCGGACGGACACCGGCCGGACCGCCGTCCGTGCTGCCGTGCTGATCGGGGGCTGCGGCCCCCTCGTGGGGGTGGTCCCTCATGAGACGCAGCGTACGCGCCTTCGCACGCTGCGGCAGTGCGCCGGAGCACTGCGCCGCTCCGGCCGACGGGTCACACGGTGCGCGGTGCGGCCGGGACGGCGCCGGCGAGCAGCCGACCCTCCTCGTAGGCCAGCACCACATCGGGCAGGGAGCCCGAGCGGCCGCTCAGGAGCACGCTGAGGGTGCCGGTGGGGGCGGCCGCGGGGGCCGGTTCGGTGCCGATCCGGCGGAGGGCCTGGGCGGCGACCGCCTCGGCGGAGCCGTACAGCACCAGCGGCGGGGTACCGGGCTGCTGGAGGGCCGCCCGGATCCGTTCGGCGACCAGTTCGTAGTGGGTGCAGCCCAGGACGACGGACCGGATGTCCCGCGGGGTGTTCGCCGCGGCGGCGGCCACCGCGGCGTCGATCGCGGCCTCGTCGGCCTGCTCGACGGCGTCGGCGAGGCCGGGGCAGGGCACTCCGGTGACCGTGACGCCCTGGGCGAAGCGGGCGATCAGGTCCTTCTGGTACGGGCTGCCGGTGGTGGCGGGGGTGGCCCAGATGGCGACCGGGCCGCCGCCGGCCGCGGCGGGCTTGATCGCCGGGACGGTGCCGATGACCGGGATGTCCGGTTCCAGTTCGGCGCGGAGCGCGGGCAGCGCGTGCACCGAGGCGGTGTTGCAGGCGACGATCAGCGCGTCCGGGCGGTGCGCGGCGGCGGCGCGGGCCACGGCCAGGGCGTGCGCGGTGACGTCGTCGGGGGTGCGCGGGCCCCACGGCAGGCCGTCGGGGTCGGTGGAGAGGACCAGATCCGCGTCGGGCCGCAGGTGCCGTACGGCGGCGGCCGCCGGGAGCAGGCCCGTTCCGGAATCCATCAGCGCGATCTTCACCCGGACACTTTACTCAACGGTCCGTCCCGCTTGTCATACCGGGCCGGGAAGGACCGGAATGGGCGGGCGCCGCGACGGCCCCGTTCCCCTGCCGGCCGGAGCGCGTGTCGGGTCCCGGTCAGCGGCGGCCACGGTGGGGCAGACTGCGGCCGTGGAAGCGATGGAGTGGATCGGCGCCGGGTCGCTGCTCGCCTGGCTGTGGCTGCTGCTGGGGCAGGGCTTCTTCTGGCGGACCGACGTCCGGCTGCCGGCCCGCCGGGATCCGGACCGCTGGCCGTCGGTGGCGGTGGTGGTGCCGGCACGGGACGAGGCGGCGGTGCTGCCCGCGAGCCTGCCGACGCTGCTGGCGCAGAAGTACCCGGGCCGGGCCGAGGTCTTCCTGATCGACGACGGGAGCACGGACGGGACCGGCGCGCTCGCCCGCGAACTGGCGGCCGTCCGCGGCGGGCTGCCGCTGACCGTCGCCTCGCCCGGTGAGCCGGAGCCGGGCTGGACCGGGAAGCTGTGGGCGGTCCGGCACGGCATCGCGCTGGCGCGGGAGCGCACCGCCCCGGAGTACCTGCTGCTGACCGACGCCGACATCGCCCACGAGCCGGACAGCCTGCGGGAGTTGGTGGCGGCGGCCCGTTCCGCGGGGCTGGACCTGGTGTCGCAGATGGCCCGGCTGCGGGTGGCGACCGGCTGGGAGCGGCTGATCGTGCCGGCCTTCGTGTACTTCTTCGGGCAGCTCTACCCGTTCCGGTGGGTCAACCGGCGCGGCGCCCGGACCGCGGCGGCCGCCGGCGGCTGCGTCCTGCTGCGGCGGGAGGCCGCGGAGCGGGCGGGCGTGCCGGAGGCGATCCGGCACGCGGTGATCGACGACGTGTCGCTGGCGCGGGCCGTGCAGGGGTCCGGCGGGACCGTCTGGCTGGGCCTGGCGGACCGGGTGACCAGTGTGCGCCCGTATCCGCGGCTCGCGGAGCTGTGGCGGATGGTCTCCCGCAGCGCCTACGCGCAGCTGCGGCACCGGCCGCCGCTCCTGCTGGGCACGGTCCTCGGGCTGGCGCTGGTCTATCTGGCGCCGCCGGCCGCCCTGTTGGCCGGGCTCGCGGCCGGCGACCCGTCGGTGGCGGCGCTGGGCGGCGCGGCCTGGGCGGTGATGGCCGGGACGTACCTGCCGATGCTGCGCTACTACCGGCAGCCCCCGTGGGCGGCGCCGCTGCTCCCGTTCACCGCGCTGCTCTACCTCCTGATGACCGTGGACTCGGCCGTGCAGCACTACCGGGGGCGCGGCGCCGCGTGGAAGGGCCGCACCTACGGCGCGCCCTGAGCGCTCACTTGCCGGCCGGGGACCAGTTCAGGCCCCAGCCGTAGGCGTGGTCGACGGTGCGCTGGGCGCTGACGCCGGGCGCGGGGACGAGGTAGCGGGCCTCGCGTTGGACGACGAGTTCGCCGCCGGTGTTGGTGATCAGGGCCAGCGCGCAGACGGTGGCCGGCACCGTGCAGGCGTCGAGCGTGAACTCGACCGGGGCGCCGTGCTGCGGCTGGAGGGTGACGGTGGCGTCCAGGCCCTCGAAGCTGCGGGCGCCGGAGTAGATCGTCACGAAGATCAGGATGCGCCGGAAGCGGGCCTGGTGGTCGAGGTTGATGGTGAGGTTCTCGCCGGTGGCGACGGCGCCGGTGCGGTCGTCGCGGTCGAGCTGGATGTAGGGCGGGGCGTACAGGTCGCCGAAGGCGTTGGCGATGGGGTGCACCACTCCGGCCGAGCCGTCGGTGAACTCGTAGAGCGCGCACAGGTCGAGGTCGAGGTCGCCGGAGGGCGGCAGCAGTGCGCCGCGGGCGCCCAGTGCCTCCATCGCCTTGCGGCCGAGCTTCTTGGTGAAGCGTTTGCCGGCGCCGCCCGCGCTCCAGTTGAGGTTGACCCGCATCGCTCCGGAGGTGCCGCCCTGCTTCGTCAACGAAACGACCGGAGCGTCCTTCGTCAGGGTGACTTTCGTCAGCCGGACGGGACCGGGTGCGGGCGCCGGTGCGCCGTGACCGGGCGGGGGCGGAATTGACGCCACCGGTTGACCGCTCGGCAACGGCGGCACGGGGGCGGCCGGCGGCGCCGGGGCGGCGGGCGGCCCGTCCGCCACACTGATGCCGAAGTCGGTGGCCAGCCCCGCGAGGCCGGTGGCGTACCCCTGCCCCACCGCGCGGAACTTCCAGCCGCCCTGCCGGCGGTAGAGCTCGCCGAGCACGAACGCGGTCTCGGTGGTGGCGTCCCGGCTGTCGAACCGGGCGAGTTCGGCGCCGCTCCCGGCGTCCAGCACCCGGACGTACAGGCCCGGTACGCCGCCGAAGCCGCCGCCGTCGGCGGAGGCGGCCAGGACCACGGTGTCGACGGCGGGCTCGACGGCGCCCAGGTCGACGTGGAGGGTGTCGGTCATCGTCCCGCCGGTCGGCCGCTTGCCCTCGTGGCGCACCGCGCCGGAGGCGTGCACCGGTTGGTTGTAGAAGACGAAGTCGGCGTCGTCGCGGACCCTTCCGGACAGCAGGAGCAGCGCGGAGGCGTCCACGTCGGGCGCCCCGGGGACGGGCTGCCAGCCCAGCTCCACCCGGACCGCCGGTGCCGGAACCGGGACGTTGCCGCCCTTGAGCATCGACATCGCCGCGCCTTCCTGTCGTCGTGGTGTGCTCGTGCCCCCGTCAGCGGTGGCTGCCACCAACCTACTTGGCCGGGAACGCCCCGAAAGCCCACTGTTCATCTGCGGGAAGCGCCGTCTTTACACGATTCCTACGGGCGATCGCGACCGATTTTCACAAGTTCGCTCACTTTGGGGACCCGGGGCCACTCCGAACCGGTAAAACAACCCTCTAGTCGGGCTCCCCATTCGACACATCGTGGGCTTAACTTATGAAGCATGACCTCCCCCCGCTCCACTTACAGCGGCGGCTACTACGCATCGCCCTCCTTCCCGGACACCCCCATCTACGACAGCCTCGTCGCAGAGCGGGGTACCCCGCAGATCGCCCCGATCCGGGTGAACCCGTCGCCCTGGGACACCGGTTCCTCCTCGCTGCCGGCGCTGCCCTCGGCACTGCCCGCCCTGCCCGCGGCGCCCTCCGCGCCGTCCGCGGGCGGGTATCCGGGCGCCGCGGCGCAGCCGGTCGCCCCGTTGCAGCACACCCCGGCGCCGTACATCCCGCAGCAGGCCGGGAACCGCGGGTACCCGGCCCCGCAGCAGCACCAGCGCCCGGCGCCGGGCACGGGGTACGAGTCGATGCGGCCGGCCGGCCCGGTCGCGCCGCGGCCCGCCTCGCCGTTCGACGACCCGGGGTACGGCCGCCAGTATCCGCGCGGGTACTGATCCGACCGGTCGACCGGACGTCCGGGGCGGCTGGCAGGATGGGGTCATGCCCGCACCACAGGTCCAGTCGCTGCACGTCTATCCGGTCAAGGCCCTGGCGGGGTCCGGTCCCGGCGAAGCGACCGTCGAGCCATGGGGGCTCGCCGGGGACCGACGGTGGCTGGTGGTCGATGCCGAGGGCCGGCAGATCACCCAACGCCAGCAGCCGGGGCTGGCGTTGGCCCGGGCCGAGGAGCTGCCCGGCGGCGGTCTGCGGCTGACCGCACCCGGGATGCCGCCGCTGGTGGTCGAGGTGCCCGTGCCGGTGGGCACGGTCCCGGTCGAGGTCTTCGGCGCCGTGGTCGAGGCGGTGCCCGCCGGTCCGGAAGCGGCCGCGTGGTGGCAGGGCTATCTGGGCTCCGCGTGCCGGCTGGTGCACATGGACTCCCCGGAGAAGCGCCGCCCCGTGGACCCGCGGTACAGCGAGCCCGGGGACACGGTCAGCTTCGCGGACGGCTTTCCGCTGCTGCTGACCACCACCGCGTCGCTCGGCGCCCTCAACTCCCTCATCGCCCAGGGCGATCACGCCGACGAGGGCCCCCTCCCGATGAACCGTTTCCGGCCCAATGTGGTGATCGACGGCACCGCGCCCTGGGCGGAGGACGACTGGCGGCGGGTGCGGATCGGCGAGGTGGAGTTCCACGTGGCCAAGCCCAGTGGCCGCTGCGTGGTGACCACCACCGACCAGCACACCGCCGCACGCGGCAAGGAGCCGCTGCGGACGCTCGCCCGCCACCGGCGCTTCGGTGACGGGCTGGTCTTCGGCCAGAATCTGATCCCCCGCGGGGCGGGCGTGCTCCGCGTCGGCGACCCGTTCGAGATACTCGACTGACGGCCGTACGCGGCCGCCGTCGCCCTCATTGCGGGCCGGTCGGCAGCTGCCTACAGTGAGCGCACAGCGCCGCCGACGGGACGGGCCGCGGGGGGAGACAGAGAGCTGTTGTGCCGATGCCTGCCAGGGACGCGTTGAGCGAGCGCCTCATTCCCCTGCAACGCCTGCGCCCCGGGGACCACGCCTTCGTGAGCTACGGCGACGACGAGGTGCGGTGGGAGGCCGTCACGGCCTTCGTCCGGCTCGGGCTGGCCCGCGGTGAGAAGGTACTGGTCCTGCCCTCCCCGGACGTGCCGGAGGAAGAGGTGCTGGCCAGGATCGACTTCCCCAGTCGCAGCACGGTCCGGGCGCGCCGGCACGGCCAGCTGGCGGTCACCAGCATGCGGGAACTGATCCGGCCGGACGCCGTGTTCACCGCCGCCCGCCAGATGGGGCAGCTGCACGCGGCGACCGACCGGGCGACGGCCGAGGGGTACACCGGGTTGCGGGCGTTCATCGACATGGGCTGGGTGGCCGCGCTCGGCGCCGACGTGGCGGCGATGGCCCGGCGCGAGACCGGTGCCCATGCGCTGTTCACCGGGCGGCCGTACACCGAGGTCTGCGCGTACGACCGGCGGCGGTTCGACCGGGCGGTGCTGACCGCGATGGAGCAGGCGCATCCGCGCGTCGCACTGGAGCGGTTGGGCAGTCTGCGGACGGTGCACGGGCCGGACGAGGCGGTGGCCTTCGTCGGTGAGGCGGATGCCGCCAATCAGGCCGGGTTCGTCCGGTCGTTGGAGATCGCGCTGTCCCGGACGGCGGCGGCCCGACGGCTCACCGTGGACCTGACCCGGCTGCACTTCCTGTCGGTGGGCTGTGCGGTAGGTCTGCTCACTCTGGCCCGGGGCGCCGCGGGCCACGATCTGGTCGAGGTGCGCTGCGACCGCGGGCAGCACCGGATGCTGCGCCGGCTGGGCGCCGATGCGGTGCCGCGGCTGGCGCCGAGGGAGGTGGTACGGCCGTGCTGAATCCGGAACCGGCCGGTCACGGTCAGGCGGAGGAGCCCGGACGCCGGCTGCTGCAGCGGCGCTTCACCGCGCGGCTGCTGCCGCAGCTGCGGCTGCTGGTCGAGGAGTGCGCCGCCCGCGAGGGGCTGAACGAGCCGCGGCGCGGGGAGTTCGTGCTGGCGGTGGACGAGATCGCGGGGAACGCCGTGGAGCACGCCGGCGGTTCGGGGCGTCTGGTGCTCCAGCGGGTGGGCGACGAGTTGGAGTGCCGGATCAGCGACGCCGGCCCCGGCTTCAGCGAGGCGGTGATCCCGGAGCTGCTGCCGGGCCTGGACGGGGCGCCCAAGGGGCGGGGGCTGTGGCTGGCGCGGCTGGTCGCCGACCGGTTCGCGGTCGCCCCGGGCACCGACCCGGCAGGTCCGCGGGGCGCGGTGGTGACGGTGGCGGTCCGGCTGCCCTGACGGCACCGCCGTACGGGGTGGTACCCGGTCGGGTGCCCGAGGTGTCGCACGCCTCCCGCAGTACCGCCGACCGGCTCCGAGGGCGGGGTTGTTCGCTGACGGAGGCGGCGGTCGTCGGCGGCACCCGCGGCGTGACGTTGATCTCGCTTCCCGGAACCGGCGCATGGGCACGCCGCGATGCGGTATGCACGGACCACGAGAGGGGGCACGATGCGGGCGATCGCGGGCATCTGGCACTGGCGGCACAATCCGCTCCGGCGCCGGACCGACCGGTGGGAAGCATGGCTGGCGCTGATGGCCGCCCTGCTGATCGCCGTCGGGGCGCCCTGCGCCGGCTGGTTCGCCGGCCGGGCCGCGCACGGCGCCCTCCTGGAGGCCGTACGGCTCCAGCGGGAACAGCGCCACCTGGTGTGGGCGACCGTGGACCGGCCGGCGTCCCCCAATCCGGTCGACCCCGACCCCGAGTCGGCCTCGCAGCACCATGTGCACCTACGGGTGATCGCCCGCTGGCCGGGGCCGGGCGGCGCCCCGCGGACCGGGGAGGTGATCGCGCCGCGGCCGGTGGAGACCGGTGACCGGTTCCGCATGTGGGCCGACGAGCGGGGGCGGGCGGTGCCCCGGCCGATGGACGAGGAGACCGCGGCGACGCACGCGGTGCTGGCCGGGCTGGGCTGCGCGGCGGCGGTCGGCGGGCTCGTCGAGGGCGGCCGCCGGCTGGTCGTCCGGCAGCTGATGGCGCGTCGTTTCCGCCGCTGGGACGCGGCCTGGGCCCGCGCTGGACAGGACTGGGGCCGGGCCGGCGCCGGGAGTTGAGGAGCGGCTGGCCAGGCGGCGGACCGTGTCAACTGCCGCCCGCCGAGCGCGCTACGGTGGTGCACCCAGCCTCTCGGCTGGTGCCCCGCAGACCTCAAAGCGGACATCCGCGGACGGATGACTGCGGGGGCGACATCCGCCGTACGAAGTGGGGACACGACACCGCCATGGCACAGGGTTCGGTCCAGGTCGAGCCTACACCCTGGCAAGCTCTATTTCCGCAGGTCAGCAACGAGAAGCCCCGCCCATGCGCCGAGAGAGGCACAGGGACGGGGCCTGTTCACTTGGCCACGGGGCCGTCAGCGGTCTACTTCTCGCCGCCCCCCTGCGGGGTGGGCTCGCGCGGTGCCTCCGGGGGCATGGGTCCGCCGTCGTGCCTCCCACCGTCGTTCTCGGCGACGACCACCAGGTCCGCCGGGTGCCGGAACGGGATGCCGCGCCAGCCTTCGGCGTCGGGCGTGCGCGTCTCGTACGTCTCGACCGCTAGAGCACTCATCCGTCTACCTCCTCTTTCGCGAGGGGCCGCACCGCCGTACCGTCGTAGGCACGGCCCGAAGGTCCGCAGGTCTCTGCGGGTGGGTCACCCGCCCCGGCTGCTCGACTGTCCAGGTTTCCGCCGCCGGGGCGGGAGTCTCAAGTGCCGGTCATCTGGGCGCAGGCGTGGCAGACCCAGATGCCGGGTGCTTCCTCCGTCATCAGATGCCCATGTCGGCAGAGCACCTACTGACGGCCCTTGGCGCGGCAGGTTGCGCACGGGTAGGGGCATGCGGGTACCGGCTGACCCCGGGGCACCGACGTGGTGCCGGAGCGGCCCCACAGGGGGCTGTGGGCCGTGGTCGGCTCGTGGTCGTGGTCGGCCGGCTCGGGGCGGGTCACAGCGTCTCCCGGTGTCCGTCGTGGTGGTTCCGAATTCCCCGGGCGGCGTTGCAGGCGGTCTTCCAGTCGCCGACCTTCGCCGCCTGGTCCCGCTTCGCGGCAAGGCTGGCGCAGGAGGCGCAGCCGGAGGCGGCGTCGCCTTCCAGGAGCCAGGCGTCCAGGTCCAGTTCAACGGGTGTGGTGCTGTACCGGCTCGGGGTCGTCATGCCATCTCCGCGGGTTCCTCGCGTCGTTTGGGTGCTGACCACGCTAGGGAGGGCGTTGTGAGGTGGGCCACTCTGTTGCAGTCTGTTGCAGGTGAGTTACCCGAGGGAGTCGAGGGCGCCTGTGATCAGCGTTCTTGCTTCGGCTCCGTAAACGGCCATTCGGCGCAGGCGTTCGAATGCGGCGAGGTACAGCGTCACTTCGCTGGGCGTTGTCACCGTGACCTTGGCTGCCAGGAGTTCGACGTGCACGCGGTTGTCGTCGAACACGGTGAACGTTTCCGTGCCCCACATGTCCCGGCGGACGGATCTTGGGATGATCCCCAGGGAGACGGCCGGGTATGACATGGCGGCGAGCAGGTAGCCCAGTTGGGCGGCCATTTCGGCGTCATCGGCGACGCGGTGGTGGAGGGCGTCCTCTTCCACCACGAGGACGACGCGGCGGTGTCCGTCTCGGATGATGTGCGAGCGGTCAACACGGGCTGCTGCGGCGCGTGCTGAGTCGTCGGGTAGGCCACGGAAGTCCGCGATGGTGGCGAGGAGGGCTCTGGCGTAGCCCTCTGTTTGCAGGAGTCCGGGCATGAGCCGCGAACAGTAGATGCGGAACCGGCTGGTGCGCTGGTACAGGGGAACGCTGGCTTCTTGGACGCGTCGCAGGCCGGTGCGTTGTCGGCGTCGCCATTCGACGTACATCGAGTCAGCCGAGCGTGACGCCGCAATGAGGTCCTGGGCGTGGTCAGCAGCGTTGCAGGCCCGGCACCAGACGGTGATGTCGGCCTGGGACGGCATGGTCTTGGCGTTCTCGATGCGGGAGGTTTTCGCCTTGTGCCAGCCGCACCGGTCAGCCAGTTCTTGGGTCGTCAGATCTGCGTCCAGGCGTAGTTCCTTCAGCCGCTCCGCGACGGATTCGCGAGCGGCCTGGGCGCTGGAGGAAGGGGACGAAGACACGTTCTGGCTGACTCGGTGCGTAGGGGTTAGACCTGGTACTCCTCATGCGGGATGCCGTGCTCCCACAGGGCTTCGAAGGCTTCGTTCAGGAACTTGACGGTGGCCGGTGTCGAGCTGAATTCGTCGTCCACGAGCGAGCCGTCTCCGGCGAAGTGGTGGACCCGAGCTAGCCGGTCGTCGAACAGCCAGTAGTCGTTTGCGGGTACGGCCAGGTTTGTGGCGTGGCGGCGGGGGAGCCAGCGGACCAGTTCGCCGGCCTCCGTGTTGGCGCGGGTGACGTAGTGCTCCCACCGGATGTACTCCGAGGCCGGTTCGCTCACGATGCGAAGTCGGCGGATCACGACTCCTCGTGCGACGGCGGCGGCGATGTGGTCGTGGAAGGGGCGCCACCACGACGCGCGGTCGTCCCAATTGACGCGTTCGCCTTGTCGCCAGGCTGCGAACCGCTCGTTGTCGAAGTACGTGTCACGCGCTTCAAGGTGCACTGCGGAGCGTTCGGTGTCCTTGATGATCTCAGCGAAGGTCGGATTCGCCTGCTGCGCGTTCTGCGGCATCGCATGCCTTCCGGAGCTGCGGCACCATGCGTGCCGGGATGCGGATCACAGCCTCAGTGTCCGGGATGGACCCGAAGTTCAAACACTCCGCCTCGGTGGCGTCATCGCTCTTCCAGCCTTGGAGGACAAGGTCCGCGGTTGTCTCGTCCACCCATGCGGAGGGGCAGTGATCGTCGTCCGAGTCGGGGTCTTTGCCGAAGAACAGTAGTGACATCGTCTTCTCCCGTTCGAGCGGGTTGCGGCTTGTTGCACGACGATTGCCCTGCCGAGGGGGGCCGTCAAGGGACGAACTCGCGCCAATGCTGAACCGGCAGACGCCCCGCAGTGCTACTGCGGGGCGTTGACCGCTCCCTCGCCGGTATCTCACTGAAGGGGGGAACCTCGTGATCGGTCATCCGGCGAGGGAGCGGTGTTCGGTGGGGCCGCCTGACCCGACTCCCCAGTTCTCGCAGGCGGCCCCGCGCTCCGATCCTTCTGCACCTGAAGGACGTGTGGAGCGGTTCCCGGTCATGGCCGGGCCCGTCCGGATGCTGCTCGCTTCACCCGGACGGGGCTGGTGGACATCGGCGCTAGCCGAGTAGGGGAATGGCTTCCAGCAGCTCGATGCCGCCGCCGGCCGTCAGTGTTCGCAGGGCGGACCGGGTGCGCGCGGCCGTGAGGGGCTGGGCGTGGTCGGTTACGACCTTGGGAGCGATTGAGGTCGGGGCGTGTCGGCCTGGCGGTCCGGCTGGTGGATGATCAGCAGGAGACGCGCCGGGCGAGCACCAGTTCGATGCTCGGCTTGTGACGGGTTGCCCTCCGGGCGGAGCGGTCGGAGACCAGTCCAGCAATCGCGAGGTGGGTCTCGGCGTAGGTCTCGCGGCGGCCGGTGAACCGCTGCAGCGGCCGCCACTGCTTGTACTCGGCGTTGGTGTGCTCCACACAGATCCGCGCGGAGGACTGGCAGCGCGCCGTTCGCGCCAGGCATGGTGCTCGCCGAGCGGCGCGTCGTCCTTCGGCTTCTTCGGCGGCGCACTGACCTGGCCGGGGAACTCGTTGGCCAGTCCCCGGTAGCCCTCGTCGACCTCAGCCTCCACCGTGGGGTGCTGATGGAACTGCTCGGAGATGCTGCAGTCTGGTCGTGCATCCGGCCCGGCCGCACGACTCCGCTGAACAGGGTGCGTCCCTGGCCGTCGCTGAAGGTGGTGGTCTTGATGGTGTTCTGCTTCTTCTCGCCAGAGACGACGCCTTGCGGCCGGGGCGCCCCGCGCGGGGGCGGCGGACCTGCACCTCGGTGCCGTCGATCCGCAGCTTGACACCCTCAGCGTCAGCGTAGGCGAACAGGTCCTCCAGCGAGCGCAACCGAACTCGGGGACGGTCCGGGACGGCGAAGCCGCGGGCCGCAAGCAGCGGGCGGACCTGGCGGATCGCCCCGGAGACAGTGGAACGGTCCACCGAGTACAGCTCCGCCAGCGCCGCGTGCGGCAGCCCCAGCCGCAGGTGAACCAGGGTGACCAGCAGCCGGTCGGTGAACACCATGCGCTGCTTGGGACCCGCACCAGCGGCCCGGCGCCGGGCCCCACCGCGTCGTTCGCGCAGCGCCGACTCCCGGACGGCCTGCCACTTGGCGGCGAGTTCTTCGATCAACTCGCCGAGATGTGCGCGGGCGAGGCCCGTCAGAGCAGGATGGGAACAGGCCGCACGTGCCCAGCCAGTCTTCACAACCTGCTGAACCCGTGCAGCCGTTGCCCGGTTACGGTCACCGCGCCGCTTCCTCCCGGGGCTGCTCCCGGCCGGCGTCCCGCCACGGGAAGGGAGCGAGGTCGGGCTCGATCCAGTCTGTCTTCGCCTGTGAGGAGGCCAGCGTCGACGGACGGTAGAAGCGGGCTGTCAGGAGTCGCTTGTCGAGCAGGGCGGGGTGGTGGTCGGCGAACGCGGTGAAGTCGTCTTCGCCATGTTCGGCCGCGTGGTGACCGACCAGCTCTACCCAGGCCCGGCTGACGGTCGCGTGGTACTTCTGGGGCGCCCCCGCATAGCGGGCGGTGCGCTGGATGCCGTCGCTGACCAGGCCGACCGCCGCGCGCACACCGACCCGCCGCACGGCCAGCCACGTCAGATGGACATGTTCCCGGTGGCCGAACCGATCGGTGGTCGCCATCACTTCGGCCATCAAGGCTTCGAAGTCGGGCGCGTTGGCAGCGTGCGGGGGATGAGCGGTCATGAGGGCACCTCCGTCAGGGCTTGCAGGGCAGCGCGCAGGCCTGCGATCGCGTCCGTCGACAGGCCGTCGAGTGCGCGGTGCTCCAGACCGGCGATGGCCTGTCGGATCGTGGTGGCGGTCAACTGTCCGGAGGAGGTGAGTTCGATGAGCACCGCGCGGCGGTCTCCCGGGCTGGCGCCACGGGTGATGTGGCCGCGTCGTTCCAGGCGGTCCAGGACGCTGGTCAGCGTGGTGGGGCGGGTGCCCACGGCCGCGCCGAGTTCGGACACGGTCCGGCCTCGGCCGTCGGCCAGGTTGGCCAGTGCGTTGATCTCGGAGGCGGTCAGGTCCAGGTCGACGAGCTCTGCGGCGAGCACTTGCAGGGTGGCGTGGGTGGCTCGCTGCAGAGCAAGCAGGGCCGACCACTCAGATGGCACGGATTCGGACTTCACGATTTCGAACTATACGATTTCGTAGTACCTGCTGCAAGCGAGACGAAGCCGCGTCCGGCCTCAATCGCTCCCCACGTCGTTAGCTGGTTCACGGGGATGAATCCGTGGGCGCTGAACTCATGGTCATTCAGGCGGAGGTGGGTGTTGTTGGGGAGTTCGCCGCAGTCCACGACCAGGTTGTACCCCTCCGCGGTTTCGGGGCTGGCCGGCATGTAGGGCAGGGCAAGGACGAGGCCGGGGGGGGCCTCCAGGCCGGTCTCCTCGTACACCTTGCGGCGGAGGGCGTGGGTCGGCGGTTCGCCTCCGACGGCGCAGCCCCCGGGTAGGGACCATGGCTGATGCTCCCGGTCGCGTTTGCGCAGCAGCAGGGGGTGGCCGTCGGCGTTGCGGAAGAGGGCCAGGAGTCCGATGCGGCGGCCGTCGGGGTGGAGGAACTGGTCCGTCATGCTGCGGCCCCCTGCTCCTGGCCTTCGAGCAACTTCAGGTCCTCGCGTTCGGCCAGCGTTGCGGGCATGCAGCAGGAGGCGAGGGCGTCCCAGGGGGGATGGTGCGGCCTGCTGAGCACGAGGCAGGCTCCGTTGATTGCGGTGATGCGGCCAACCTGGCCTCTGGTGGGGTCCTGCACGATTTCGCGAACGTCGAAGCGCATGCGTCTTCCCTGTGGTGGTGGGGCCCGCCCCGGCAGTGACGTCGCCCAACGATGCCGGGGCGGGTGATGGTGGCCGCCCAGGCCGGGCTGGGGTGGGCCTGGGCGGCGTCGGAGCCTGACTGACCCGCCCCCTTTAAGCAGGTCAGTCGGACTCCGTGCTCCCCGTTGTCTCCGGCGGTAGGAGACCGGGAGCCCACGGGCGGGGGTGTGGGCTCAACCGTGGGGAGCGTGCCCGGCGGGGATCAGTCCGCCGGGGATCTTCAGGGCCGCCGGTGGCGACCGTGGAAGGTGGTCTGCTGCGGGACCAGTGCGGGGGGCCGCGCGATGCGCGGCGCTACCTTGGCGGGCGGGCCGAGACCGCCGACGACCAGGGTCGCTCCGTGCTGTTCGCAGGTCCACACGGTGGCCGACTCCTGGCTCATGTCGTGCCAACCGAACGGACAGGCAACGGGGTTCGAGTCGTCGTCGGTCACCGTCGTCTCCTGTGCGGGTCCCCGCTGGTCGGCGAGCAGGCGTGCTAGTAGGCGCTGCACGGTCGCCCCCGGTCGTCGGTCTTCTTGCCTCCGTTCGGGCCCTGCGACTGCTCGTTCCTCTTGCCGTTCTTCTGGCTCAGGTCGTCCGGCTTACCGCTCACGATCGCGCCGCCTTCAGGTACCTGGTCACGCGGGCAGTTTGGCTCGGGGTGAGCTGCGGCGGGACGACGCGGTGAAGGCGCATGCCGTCTTCCCGCTCCGTCACCTTCACGGTGCTCGGGTCCGCCTGGATGTCGATCGCCTTCAGGGCGTCGTCGAACTGCGTACCCGCATCGGCGCACGCCTGGTACGGCGTGCGGGCAGGACTGGTCATGGGCCCTCCTCGCCTCTCCGTAGCGCTTCCACTACCGGGAGCACCCAGAGTTGCCTACAGTCGAGGCACCCATCAACTAGGGAAAACAGATTGATGAGTTGAGGTTGACCATGGTGAACCGCAAGGAGTTGAACCCCGAAGCGTCACCCGGCGCCCGCTTCGGGACGCGTTTGCGCAGGTTACGGGACGAACGCGGCTGGACACAGGACGAGTTGGGCGAGCGCATCGGGTGCACCGGGGCTCATGTTTCTGCCGTTGAAACTGGACGGAGGCCACCAACTCATCGGTTCGCGACAAGCGCTGACAAGGCGCTTGGGACTGGAGATTCGTTCGAGCGTGAGTGGCGCGAGATCAAACACGGTTCCTTGCTGGAGGGGTTCCCGGAGTACGTCAGCCACGAGGGCCAGGCCGCCGAGGTCCGTCTTTTTGAAATGGGTGTAATCCCTGGCCCGCTACAGACACGGGAGTACGCGGAAGCTCTAGAGGCGGTCAACGTACAGAGAGGGGACCTCACTGCCGATCAGGCAGTTGAGCGGGTGGACTTCTTAATAGAGCGGCAAATGGCGCTCGTCCGCCCCCCGGACCCCTTGGTGATTGTGGTACTGGATGAAAGCTGTATTCGACGGCCGATCGGGAGCCCCACGGTCATGGATCGCCAGTTGGCCCGCCTGATCGAGTTCGCCGAACAGCCAAACACGTCACTACAGGTAGCCCCGTTCACCATGGGGGAGCGACAGTCGCTCCGCCGACTGGTGCACCTCCTCACGCTGGTTGACCGGTCTGTGGTGTCCTACGTCGAGTCTCAGACTCAAGGCCACCTAGACCGCGAACTCGCCACCGTGTTGCCCCTGGTGAGGGCCTACCATCAGCTACAGACTGAAGCGCTCTCCCAAGCGGATTCCGTTGCCATGATCGAGCAGGCACGAAAGGGCACCCCGTGACGACCGACCCCCTCAACTGGATCAAGTCCTCTTACAGCGGTAGCAACGGTGGTTCCTGCGTCGAATGGGCCCCGGAGCACGCGGCGGCCACAGGTGAAGTACTGGTCCGTGACAGCAAGAACCCGAACGGCCCACAGCTCACGCTGACCCGGGAGTCGTTCGCCGGCCTCGTCGAGTTCGCCAAGTCACACGGCTGATCCATTCCGCCACACACGCGCAAGAATCAGAAACGGCCCCCTTCACCATCGTGGTGAAGGGGGCTGCTTGTGTCAGGCGGTGAGGTATGCGGCCACTTTCAGTACGTCGTCCAGGCCGGCCGCCGGCCCGGCCAGCTCCCGGGCTGCAAGGAACAGTTCCTCACGGGTGACCTCTCCCTGCTCGGTGTCGGGCTCGGCGGGTCGGAACAGGTCAGCTATTGCCTCACGGTGACAGCCGGAGCGTGCTCGGCAAGCAGAGGAGCAGGGAGCGTTGTCGTTCGGACACGGCTCCACCATGCGCTCCTCGGGCGCCGTCGGGACGGTCTCTCCGTCGGCCGCAATGGAGGCCAGGGTGACCGACCGCGCGAACCGGCGGGCGGTCTCGGGGGCAAGGTAGACGTACGTCGTCGCTTCCTGTCCGTCGTCGAGGCGCTGGACCTCCAGCTCCACGTACCCATCCGCGTCGGGGCGCCCGGCGATGCGTGCTCCGCCGTCGTACTCGCAGGTGAACTGATCAGCCATGATCTTCCTCCGGGGTGTTCTGCGTTCCTCGTGGCCTAGCCGTCGGCATCGACCAGCGGCCACGGGGCTCCGCCGTCGTGCGGGCCCACCGCCACCTCCACCTCCAGCTCCAGGTCCCGGCCCAGGTCCATCACGGAGGCACCGGCCAGGGTGGCGTCTTCCAAGGTCATGAATCGCATGCGCACGGGGTGGCGCTTCCTTTGCTCAGGGCCCAACAGGCCAGGGTGTGGGTGTACTTGGATGCGTTGCAGGTGCGGCAGGCGGCCACGACGTTGTCCGCTGTGTCCCGGCCTCCGCGGGCGAGGGGGAGCACGTGGTCCAGTTCCTCCGCTGGGCCGTCGCAGTAGGCGCAGCCGGACCAGCGGGCCAGGACTTCGTCCCGGTCGTACGGCGGAGGCCGGCGCCGTCTTGTCGGGCGCCGAGCTGGAGCCGGGCGCCTGCGGCGTCGGGTCACGCGGCCAGGTCCACGTCCAGGTCCACGCCCTCCAGGGCCAGTGTTTCGACGCGTGCGCGGAGGCGGTCCAGGGCGCGCTTCAACGTCTGCCGGGAGGTGGCCGGGGTGATGCCCAGTTCCTGGGCTATCGCGGTGTGGTCGGGTATCGGGAGGCCGTTGTGGTCGTAGCCGCTGAACAGGTGGGTCTCGGGCTCGAACCCGAAGACCATCCGGACGATGCGCGCGGCGTTGCCGGACAGCGTCTCCAGGAGTGCATTCGCCAGTGCGGCCTTGCGGGCCTGGTCGTGGCGGGCTTCGTCGGCCGGCTCCACTAGGTCCTCCGGCACTCCGCACCGGTACGGGTCTGCCATGGTGTCGCTCAGCGAAACGAACGCGTCGCCGGCGTGTGCCGGACCGTCCAGGGACTCCGCGCCCTCCAGGGCCTGGCGGACCCTGTGGGCGGTCTCGGCGCTCAGCCGGTGGTGGCTGGAGGGCAGGACGGTGGCGAGGTATTCCGCGGCCTCCATGTCGCCGCCGACGATCCCTAGGCACCCCTTGAAGGTGGCCACCGCGTCGGCCGAAACCGTCGGCCCGGAGCTGGTGTTGGCGGAGTCGGTCATGGCGCCCTTGATGCGGGCATGGGCGTAGGTGCTGAACAGTGCTCCACCGTCGGGGTCGTAGCGGCGGAGCGCTTCCAGCGCGGCCACCCTGCCCTCCTGGCGGCGAATTCCCGGGTAGGCCCGCGCATAGCGGGCCAGAGTGTCCCGCATGACTGAAACGGCAAGGCCGGTCTGCCTCGCCAGTGTCGCCGCGCCGCCCTGGTACGACGTTCCCAGGCCCGCGATTTTCGCCAAACCGCGTTGATGCTTGGTGAACGCGGGCCCGAACATGAGCGTGGCCGTGTGGTCGTGGAGGTTGCGGCCGTCACGGATGGCCTGGCACATGCGCGGTTCCTGCGACAGGGCCGCCAAGACAACCAATTCCACACTGGATTGATCCACGCTGAAGTAGGCGGCACCGGATTCCGCCACGACGCTCCGGCGGATTTCCCAACCCTTGGAGGGAAGTTGTTGGAGCGGCGGGTCCGAAACGGAGGCCCGCCCCGTCTTCGCACCAAGAGTGTTGATCTTCGGGTGGATACGGTCCTGGGCGTCGCGGTTCGCGAGCATGGCCACGGCGTACGACGTGCGCCACTTGGACGCCCGCTTGGCGCGAAGGACCGCGTCCGCCAACGGGTTGGGCGTGCGGACCTCCAACCGCTCCCACTTGCCGTTCAGATCCGCCAGGGGCAACAGCACCTCCTTGGCCACCGACGGGGCCCCGGAACCGGTCGTCTCCTCCCAGCTCTCTCCCATGCCCTGGAGCGCAGCCACCACCTGGCGGTCACTGTTGACGTTCTCGACGCCGTACCGGGCCGCCCTCGCGGAGTGCGTGGCCGCCTGCTCCTCAAGTCGGTTCACCAGGCCCTCCGTGTACGGCACGTCAAGGAGCATGCCGCGACGCTCCATGGCTGCGCAGATGGTCATGAGCTGGTGCTCGTACTCCACCAGCGTGTCCGGGATGCTGTGGCGGACCAGCTCCTGTTCCAGGTGGGGGCGCAGCCGGGCGGCCAGGAGCACGTCCAGGCCGGCGTAGCGCTGGTAGACCTCGTCCTGGTACGGCACTTGGGCCCAGCCGGTTTCCTTGGTCAGGCCGTAGGACCTGAACACCCGGTTCAGGCCAGCCTGGGTGTCCGGTGCCGCCGGGTCCACGTACCAGGCGGACAGCGGTTTGAGGCTGACGCCCACGCCCCCTTCGAAATCCTGCCTGCTGTCACAGAGGTGGGCGAGGATCTTGGTGTCCCGCACCCTCGGTGCGACGGACTCCAGCGACGCGACGCCGTGCCGATCCAGAACCAACAGGTCGTAGGCGGCGTTATGGATCACCAGCTCCGGACACCGGGTCACCACCGTGCGGGCCAGCTCCGTGAAGGCCGGCCCGCGTTCGACGGGGACGACGAACGCGGTATCCGCGGTGCCGTACTGCACGGTCCGCAGGCAGTGACTCGGGCTGAAGGTGTCCAGGCCGCTGGTCTCGGTATCCAGGGCCAGCGAACGCGGCTGGCGTGCGGTCAGCCAGTCCCGGGCCTGGAGCGCGTCGTCCTCTGTCTCCAGGGCGTAGATGGTGGTCTGGTCGCCGGCCAGTTGGTGGCGGTGGGTGATCAACGCGGGCTCCGTCATGGTGCGTCGGCCGCCGGCCCGCGCCGTGACATACGAAAAGGGGCCGCCCCGGGTGGGACGGCCCCTTTTCGTCACGCGCTTACGCGGTCCTGGGCTGGCCGAAGATGTCTGAGGTACCCGCATCCACTGGGGCCCGTGACGCTGTTCGCGCGTCCGCCAGATTTGCCAGGACTCGGTTCCCGTTGACTTTGCTCTCCCGCACTCCGGGGAAAGTGCGCATGGCGTCGTAGAACCTGGGGCGCGTCATTGTGTGCCGGATACCGCACTCCTCTGCCCATGTGCGGTATCGCTCCCACACGTCCGTGCGAGGAACCCGGGCGCCCTCCTGGACCACAAACTCCTCACCCACGAACCCGGCCAGGGGGTGGCTGGTGTCGCGGTAGTGGGCGGTCCGGCGCTCCACCGCCTCCGGGAAGACCAGGCCCCGGCCGGCGGCGTGCTCCCGGTACCAGGCCACGGCCCCACGAACCGCCCATGCTGCGATGCCCTCTCGCTCCGTCGCCAACGCCTCCTTCAGTCGCTTGTCCTCACGTCCCCGGAAGTCCTCCATCCACGGAACGACCCGCACGCGTTGCCAGAGCGCCTGGTCGGTGGCATCAACGTCGGGAGGGTAGTTGGTGTCCACCTGCACCAGGCACACCGGCCGGAACGTCAGCTCCTCCCTGGCGTAGACGCCCCGGGCCGTGATCGTCTGGTCCCCGGTGACCGCCTTCATCAGGGCCTGATCGAGAGGCATGTTCGCGGGCCACTCGGAGGAGATCACCAGGCGCCGGCCGCGTAGGCTGACAACGTCTGCCCGGGGGCCGCCGGACTCCCGCCGCTTCTGGAAGAGCGCGGGGTCCGCCCGCTTCGTGATCTCCCGGAACACCCGTTCCAGGGTCTCCGTGAACGTGGTCTTCCCGTTCGTCGTGGGGCCGACGTGCATCACAAAGCAGCGTTCGACGCCGTACCCGGTGATCCCGTAGCCGGTGAGCAGCTGAAGGAAGTTGGGCATGTCGGATGCGTGGGGATGGCATTCCTGCAAGAACCGCTCCCAACGGGGCGCCTGGGCCTCCGGGCGGTAGTCCACTTCCAGGACGGCCGTGTGTTCATATCCGCCGGATCGTGCGGCCGGGTCTGGCCGGTGCGCAGATCCACCACCGCGTTCTTAAACGCCAACAGGTTCGGGTCGGCGTCGAACCGGTCGGCCGTCGCGTACACACCAGGGATGCTCGCCAGCATCTCCACCATGGCCTTGACCCGCCCGGAATCCTGCGACTTCAGCGCCCACCGGGCACGCTTCTCCGGATCGTGGCCGGCCTCATCCTCCAGCGCCTGGATCACCGTCCGCACGTCCGCGTACAACGCTTCCTTCGGGATGAGTTGCCAGTGCGTCCCGTGCCACTTGTAGACCCCGATGCCGGGCACCATTCGGACGTGGCCGCCGAGCTGGAGGTAAAGCCGCGTGGCGTTGCCCAGGTCCGTAAGCGGCAGGGGCCCGGAGTCGCCGGCCGTCGACGCGGACGAAACGGGTTCGGGCTGCTCGTCCAGGACATGGAACGGTGCCCGGCGGACGGCCGCGTGGAGCTGGCCGGGGAACGACTCCGGGTCGCGGGCGCGCCAGTCGCTCAGGTCGTCCCCGGCGGGGGGGATCTCCACGCGCCGCACCATGACCCCGCCGCGGACCAGGGCGTCCGCCAGGACCTGAGTGAACTGAGCCCCGGCGGTGTCGCGGTCGCCGGCCAAGACCACGTCCCGATCCTGGAGGCTCTTGGCCAGTTCCTCCACCAGTGCGTCATTGCGGGCCAGGCCGGCTCCGCGGATCGCCACGGCGTCGTAGCCGACGCCCACGGCCGTCAACGCGTCGCCGGGGCCTTCGGTGATCAGGACGGTGCCGAAGCCGCTGTGAGCGGTGAACACGCCGTACTTGTTCCAGGCCATACCCTCCGGATTGGTGATCGACAGCCACCGAGCAGGACAGTGCCCGCTCAGGTCCCGGCCCTGAAGGCCACGGGGACGGCCGCTGAAGTCGTTCAGTGGCACGGTCAAGCGGGCGTACTTCTCGTACGCGGTGGAGCGGTAGGGAAACCGGTCGTCCAGGCCGGGAAAGTGCAGGCCCAGGCCCAGGGCCACCGCGCGCTCCGGCTCCAGGCCAAAGCGCCGGAGCACGTAGTCCCGAGCTTCTGGGTGCTCCGGGTCCAGGTAGGCAACGTTCGTGGTGTCCACGTACTGCGCCAGGGCCGCCAGACACCCGGGGTCCAGATCGCCGGGCAGCGGCTTGGCGGATGCCCGCGCGCCCTTGCCGGGCGCCCAGTCGAACAGGTCCGCCGGCCGCATGCCCAGGGCCGCCAGGATCGCGTCCCGGTCGCAGCCAGCCCAGCACCGAACCAGGAGCCTGCCGTCCTCCTTCAGGCGGAAGAACAGGCTGGGGTGGTTGTCGTCGTGGACAGGACAGGGAACTCCGTACTCCCCACGCTCCTCCAGCACCTCCGGGAACTGGGCCAGGAACTGGGTCAGGTCCTTGGTCGGGGTCGTCACGGGTTCTCCTCATGCGAAAGCGGGCGTGTCCGGCCCCATGCACTGGGGTCCGTGACACGCCCGCTTCAAGGAGGTCGTCATCTAGCTGCACTCGGCAGCATGGTCGGTGTATCCGGCCAATCAGTCGTAGCTGAGCGCCACGGACATCACTTCGACCCGCCATTCTCAAGGCGCCTCAGCATGAGTTGGAGGGCGCTGACCGTATCGCTGCGGTTCTGCACCTGACTCCCGGGCGCGGAGTCACTTTCCGCCTCGAGTACGAATTTCCCTTTTCGGCCAGTGAGATATGTGTAGGAAATATCCGCCTTCTGTCCATTTTGATCGGTGGCCTGATGGCCTTCCTCGGCCACTACTTCATCGAAGCCTTTAATTTCCGGAATTGCAGCCGCATGAACATCGTCAAACCGCACCTTGCCTTGCGTCTCCGCAGTGCATCTCTGCAGCTCGTCGTGATGCCGGGAAATGATGGACTGGGCAGAGCCCGTTGCCTGATAGGCAGTGAAAATAGATACGGCAATTACTGCGCCGTCTGGTTTTTTGACGTTGCGCCGGAGAGTGGCGAGAGCATTGTCTAGCGTTTGCGACACATAATTGCAGTTCTGGTCGACGGTATTTCCAGACAATTCGCTACTCTCGTATGGAGAGTCTTGCGTAAACTCAGGGCCCCAGTCTGCTGGCGTCAGCGTCACGCGCTTCGCGAGATCGCTGGCTGCTACAGACGAGTCGATATTCGGAATTGCCGAAGCGTTGCCTCCACCTTTGCCACCGCCGAGAACGAAGTAGAGCACAACCGCAATTGCAACAACCACAGTGGCAGCGCCAATGAGCACAGGCGGAGTGCGCCACCAAGAACGCCGCGGAGGCTGAGGGGGTGGAGGGGGCTGAGGACCTGACCCCGGCCCCTCGTACAGGGGACCACTCGGCGGGCCAGTGGGTGGTGGGTAACTCACGTGCCTCATTTACCACCCGTAGCGCTGACACCACACCGACGAGGAGAGGTTCACCTGACTGACAGGCGAAGCCGATCACCCCATAAGGCCATCCGTTCCAAGAACAAGCCGATCCAATCGCTCATTATTGTCTCCTGCCTCTGACCTGCGCAGCAGGACCAACACTTGGGCGAACGTGGCCAGATCCATGACTGCGTACCCGTCCGCCGCGGATCGCCGCGGCGCCTTGACGATGGCCACCCCAAGCGGGAACCCCGCGTGCGTGGCCTCCCGCTTGGCCTGCCGTACGTAGTCGGCCAGACGGATGGAACGTTCAGCCTTGCACTCCAGCACGAACGGCCGGGCGTGGAGGTCTCCCACGTCCCGTGCTCCGGTCTGCGCCGGCCGGATGACGTTGTCCGGGTCGTGCGGGTCCTTCCAGGGATAGGCCGCGTCCTTCCAGTGGTCCACGTACTGGCCGAGGGCGGTGTTCAGGTAGTGCCGGACCTCCCGCTCCCAGGCCGTCCCCTTCCGCTTGGCCGGGTTGCTCATCAGCGGCTCCGTCGAACAGCCGCCAGACCCACGCCCAGGGTCAGCAGGAACCAGGCGGCGCGACCGGCGATGGCCATTGCCATTGCGATGACCGCCAGGACCAGGAGCACGTCAGACACTGGCCGGCACCTCCGCCGGGACTGTCACGGCGACGTGTTCGGCCGCCACCGTCTCCACTCGGAACGTGGAGCGCTTGACCCAGCCGCTCTCGTTGCCGGTCGGCTTCACCTTCAGCATGGGGAGGACGCGGCCCTTGTAGTTCTCGGTGTAGGTCCGCAGGACGACGGCCTCCGCCATGCGCACACTGTTGCCGCGTCGGGCCGCGTACACCAGGGTGTCCCCCTCGCGGATCTCCTGACCGGTGAAGTCATGGATATGGCCTCTCTTGGCCACTGTGCTCTCCTTTGGTTCATGCCAGGCCGGCCGCGCGCCGCATCGGGCACACAGCCGGCCGAAGTTCGTTGGTCAGACGGGTGCGATCAGAACGGTGCGGAATCCGCGGTGGCCTTGGACAGGAAGGGAACGGTCGGGCCGGCCTCCGTCGAGGCGGGGCCGTGCACCGTCAGAACCGGCTTTCGGTACGCCACGTCCACCCCGGCCTTGGTGGTGAACTCGACCAGCTCCAGGCCCAGCGAACACAGGGCTGGACCACCGACGGCCTCCAGCTCCCGCCAGAGGGTTTCGACGCTCTTCATGAAGTCCCAGGAGCCGGTCATGAGCCGGAAGCGGCCGAGCCCAGGGGCGTCGGCCAGTCGGAATTCCACCCTCTGGTCCGGCTTCGGTCCGTGGCCGGCCTTGGCTGCGGCCTTGCGCTCCTGGATCGTGGTGGGGCAGCCGCACGGCTGGCCGTGGCGCGGGTCCTCTGGGTCGGTGAACTCCACGCCGTCGCAGGCGTGGATGGGCTTGCCGGTCATGCCGTACAGCGCCATCCGGAACGTCACGGCGTCCGGGCCGTCCACGATGACCTTGACGGTGTCCGTGTCGGTCAGCACCTCCAGAGAGTCTTCCTTGGTGGTCTCCCACGGTTCGGGCGTCCCGCCGTACAGATCAGCCACGGTCTTGCTCACCTCCGGGTCACCGGTCGTGATGCGCCACGCCTTCAGAGCCACGGGGCGGCCGTTGAGCTGCTGCCCGGCACGGAATCGGCCCACGTAGTCGGAAGTGAAGACCTTGGGGCGGGCGTTGGGGTCGGTGTCGAACACGCGGAGGGTGCGGGGTGCCACTGTGCTGGCTCTCCTTGGGAAGTGCTTGGAAATGAGACAGCGAAAAGGCCCGGCGCGTGGGCCGGGCCTCTCGCTACTTCCATGCACTGGGGGCCGTGACAGCCCCGGCCGGCCTACGCCGCGCGCCGCTGGGTTCCCGTCTCCGCTTCCCCGCCGGAGACCACCGGCCGGCCGACCACGCCGCGCTTGCCCTCCCGCTCCCAGTCGAACACCGCCCGCAGGTGAAGGAACGTCTGGAACAGCTCCGGCGTGTGCCGCACGGGCACCAACTTCCAGCCCTCCGGCCGAACGTGGAGAACGGCCGCCGCGTCGATCTCCGGAACGGGGACGGACTCCCCAGTGTCCGCCTTCACGATGCGGTCCGCGTTCGCGTACGCGGCGAGCTGCAACGCCACCTCCTCATGAACACCGGAGCGGGTCGTCTTCCAGTCCAGGACCACCGTCTCCCCGCCAATGCGCGCGATGGCGTCGAACGACCCGGCATAGTTGTGCGGGTCGCTCCACACCGCATCTTCCAGGAACAGGAACTCCGGCTGGACCTCGTCCAGGAATGCACGGAAGTGGTCGGCGTAGCTCCGGAGGGCCGGGTGGACGCGGGTCACTGCCTCGCCGCGGGCCAGACGCTCGAATACGTCGTGTGCGTCCGAGCCGATGTCGGCCGCCTGCCGGGTAACTCGGCGGGGCGCACCCTTGAGGTAGTCGATGGCGCCGGAGCGGTCGTTCATAGCCAGGCCGACTAGCGGGCCGATATTGTCCACGGCTGCCGTGGCCACCTCCTTGGCGGCCCAGAACTCAAGGAAGCCCTTCGGAAGCATGGACAGGACGGAGGTCACACCCGGCGCCTTGGCGCCCGTCTCAGGATCGACGTAGAACCGGCTTCCGGACCGCTGAATGGTGTTGAGTGCTGCCACGGTCTCTCCGCTCGCTCACGGGCCCACCAAGGGGCCGCGCTCAGTTGCTTACGGCGGAATCCACTGGGGCCCGTGACAGCCCCCTTCGGGGCCCAAAAACAGCCCTGCGCTCCTCCTTTCTCTGGACCGCATCAGGGAAGGAAGGGCACCAAGGCGGCTTTTCGACCCCAGACATGCGGAAGGGGCCCCGCTCCATGAGGGAACGGGGCCCCAGCGTGAGCGGGCGCATCGCGGCGACGCGCGGCCCGTCGTCCGCGCGTCAGCAGCAACCGCCTTGGTGCCATCGGACACTCAGCAAGGCGAAGGCCCCTGACCTCGATCGCAGGTCACGGGAGGCATAAGGCGCCTCCTGTCCGCTATACGGTTTGCTTCACCAACTTCGGTTCACCGCCGAGGGCCAGCTTGAAGTCGGCAAGGATGCCGAGTCCTCCAGACTGCACCTCTTCTGGCACATCAACCTCATGGAGAGACTCACCACTCTTGACTTCAATTTCGACTGGCGAGTATTCGTTTTCTGGGTTGATCCTTGCGGCAGCCTTAATGATGCCGTAATTATCGACAACGACCTTCATTTTCGCCATTTAAGCTCCAGAGGGGGTAACGACCATCGTCGAAATTGTGAAGGGCGTAACGATCTGAGGGTCAGCCACTTGAACTGTCACCCAGTGCCCGAAGAAACTGTGACCGGGAAATTCGCCTCCCGTGCTACCGCGTGTTTCAATCCCGTGAGCGACTGTCCACAGGGACTGCTTGCCTCCGAGTGGCCTGCTCGGGAATGCCTGCGAGAAAAGTGGAAAACCTCGCGCTCCTTGAGGAACGGGGAAACCGAATGCCCGGGGCTCCCCGGGACTCACGAATAGCTCTTCAGAGTCCTGAAGAGTAATGGACGCCATCTCGCCCTCCAGAGGTTACAATCGGGTGCATGCGCCTGCTCGACTAGGCGACATTTTCACCGTCGCCATCGAAGCAGTTCCACCGCAATAGATCGCTGTAACAGCGCACACCACAGAGCACTCATTTGGGTCACCTCGGCGCTTCATCTGGAGTCCAAATCACCCTCCGGTCGAGCCCCCATAGCGCTGTCTCAGTTTCCGTCTCATTCGGCTCGGTGTGTCGACGTCCATGACGGTACGCGCTGCGGTCTCAGGCGTTCCCATAACAGGCCTGAACCCAGGCGAACTTCTGCGAATACGGCGCTGACATGCGCCAACAGACTTGAGGGTGCGCGCGGAGGGCATTCGTCATCGCCGAGGCACCCCGGCGGTGGCATGTACCGCGCCTCACCATCCCCCCGATGCAGTGGTGCGGCATCGCTAGGCCCTTCGAATAGACCACGACGCTCTGCCCGTCCGGAGTCCACGTCGCGGGCATCCTCCGCTGGTCCGCAAAGTGATCCGAGCCAAGCGGCCTAGTGGCCGGTTCCGTCACCCAACGACTCCTCCGGCAGCGTCGCCGGGTTGTACTTGGCCGCCACCTTCCGGGACGCGCCCTCTCCCAGGAACAGGAGGACAAGGAACGTGATCGCGTCCACGGCCTGGTCATTCACCGCCACGTCCGCCACGGCGGGGATGTAGTGGCCCACCAGGACCAGGAGCGCGCCCAGGGCGGTCCGTACCCGGACCGGGTTGTCCCGGAGGGTCTGGCGGATGAGGTCGAACATGTCTCTCCCAACTTGTCGAACAATGCGCGGACGCTGTCGCGGAGTTCGGCCAGCGTCCCGGTGTTGTGGAGCACGTGGTCCGGCGTGACGCCGTCCAGCTCCAGTTCTGAGGGGTGCGTTCCGGCGTCACCGTCCAGGCCGGTGCCCGGCCGCTCCACCCGGACGACCACGGAGCCCTCCGCGCGGAGGGCGTCCAGCTCGTTGGCGTAGCGGGCGTCCGCCACGACGCATGGCATGTGCCATTCGCTGCCGTGGCGGACCTGGGCCAGGACCGGCCTGACTCAGAAATCCGGGTCGCGGTCGCGGACGGCCTGGCCGTACTCCTGAAGGAGCCGCCGGACCTCCCCCAGGGCCTTGGCGCCCTCCCACCCACCGTGGTTCTCCAGGGCGTCCTCCAGCCGGTGCTCCTCGTAGCGACAGCACGAGACGACCAGCGGGTTCAGGCGTACAAGGGCCGCTTTCAGTTCGTCGGCGAACGTCAGCCGGGTGAAACCGGCGTGGCGGACCAGGAGCTGGGCCACGGTGTCCTTCCCAGACCGGGCCTTGCCGACGAGAGCGATGTGGGGGTGGGGCATGAGTCCTCCAGGACAAGGGGCGGGTGTGTGCCCGGATGCACTGGGGGGCGTTCCGGTCGCCTTGACCAGGGCCGCGATCAGCGTGCCCAGGGAGGTGACTGCTGCCAGGGGCAGGGCGTAACGCCACCGCTCCAGGCCCCGCAGCCGGCTCTCATGGTCCGCCAGGGTCTGGGTGACCGCTTCGTGGGTCTGGGTCAGGCTCCGCACGTCGCCGCGCAGCGCCACCAGCTCGTCGTAGATCTCACGGGCTCCGATCATCACGGCGCCCAGCTCGTCGCGGTCGCTCACCTCTACCCCTTCACGGTGAACCCGTGCTTCGCGCCCAGCAGTCGCAGCGAGGCAATACCGGGGATGCCGTCCGGGGGGCCGCCGACGCGGGCCCGCTTCTGCCAGTTCGCGTACGCGATGCGGGTCATGGACCCGAACGAGCCGTCGCACCAGCGGGCGTCCAACAGGCCCTCTGCCCTCAGTGCCGACTCCACGGGGCGCACGTCGGCGGGGTAGGTGGTGCCGCCCTGGCCCCGGTCCGGGTCGCGGACGGCCGCCGCGCGGATGCGGGCCAGGGACACCACCGGCTTGACCTTGGCAGGAGGCTTGGCGCCCTTCTCCGGCACGGTGACCTTGTCGCCGGGGTGGATCACGTCAGGATTCTTCACCTGGGGATTGACGGCCAGGAGCGCGGCCAGGGAGACACCGGCGGATGCGGCGATCTTGCCCAGGGTCTGGCCGGCCTTCACCACCACCGTCTTGCCCTTCGACGATCCGGTGTGCGAGCCGGACGTGGCCGGCCCGGAGGCCGCCGCCTTGTAAGTGAACCCGCGCTTGTCCTTCAGGGCCGGGTCCGCGGTGGTCACGCCCTCGGCGTACTGCGGCAGGCCGTAGCCGTGGACGTAGGCGTCTCGACGGTTGCGGCGCTTGAGGTAGACGCCGTCTCCTTCCGCGCTGCCGCTCGTGTTCGTGTTGCCCTCAACGGTGGTGATCGTGTCCGCGTCGTACGCCACCACGATGCCGGTGTGCGAGTTTGCCGACCGGCCGTAGATCACCTGGGCGCCGATGGCGGGGTACGCGGAGTATCGGCCCTGGGAGCGGAACCACTGGTACGCCGTCCACACCGACGCGGTCACCGGGAACAACGACGCCGCGCCGGCCTGCCGGGCGCACCAGGAGACGAACGTGGCGCACCACGCCTGGTTCTGGGACCACTCCAGGCCCGGCACGGCCGGGCTGTAACGCTGGTGGTTGTTCCAGTGGCCCCCGCTGTATCCCTCGCGGTAGCCGATCTCTCCGCGCGCTATGCGGATCACGTCTGCGGCCTTCGCCAAGCCGCCCTCCTTCTGTCGTGCATGGAACGGCCCCACCGGTAGTGCCTGGCGGGGCCATGTGGTCGTGAGTGGGTCAGGCCGCGACGCCGTACAGCCGCTGGACACAGGCCCACACGATCGAGTTGGCTTTGGCGCGGGCCTGGAGCTTGATTTCCGGGTGCGCGCCGAACTGGTAGCCAGGGATCTTGAACGTTGCCTGGATGGGTTTGCCGGCGGAGCCGGAGGCCACGGTCTGGCCGTCCACGGTGATGCGGATATCCCCGCCGGCCCCGTTGGCCAACGCCTGCGCGAAAACCTCCATCCGCGGGTGCTGGACCTCAGGCCAGGCAATTTGGAGATCCGTCCAGTCTGTGGCCTTGGTGGAAGGCCAGTTGACTGCCTGGGCCGGGCTCATCACGACGGGCAGATGCGGGCGGGCCAGGCCGCCACCCACCACGTCCTCCGAGAGAAGTTCATTTCCCTGGGCGTCCTTGATGCGGACGGCCTGGGCCTGCCCTTCCGCGGTGGTGCCGTTCCACACCGACAGAGCCTCACTGCCATCGCGGCGCCGGACAACCAGGGCGTGTTCACCCGCGATGGGGCCGACTTCCCCGACACGGAACGTTTCCTTGCCGCCGGGCTGCCGAACGGAGAGGCTGCCGCCCTCCCCGATCTTCACGTCACCGTGGAGAACCTGGTTCATGGCCGGCCGCCGGTTCGCGGCCGTGGTCAGCATCCGC
Source organism: Streptomyces sp. CB02959 (assembly GCF_002803155.1). Classification (GTDB taxonomy): domain Bacteria; phylum Actinomycetota; class Actinomycetes; order Streptomycetales; family Streptomycetaceae; genus Streptomyces. The sequence continues at coordinate 65,152 of NZ_NNBP01000016.1, read as the reverse complement.
AGCTCCGCCTCCAGGCGCCGGATGCGGTCGGTCAGATCCTGAGGAATGATCGCCACTAGGCCGCCTCCAAATACAGCTCCGCGGACTCTTGTTGGCCACGCTGGTCAGGGGTAACGCTCAGCCCGACGACACGGAACGTGGCGTCCAGGCCGTCGGAGAACCAGGTGTCGCGGATGCGGAGCCGGACGGTTGCGCCGATGAGCGCGGGCGTCACTTCGCCGTCCAGACGAACCCGAATCGACGGGATCACCACCGGCTCCTTGGCGCGGGCCAGGTCGGCCTTTGCGTGCTCGTTCAACGTGGTCAGCCGCTCCACGGTGGTGTAGTCGCTGTGCCCGTCCAGGCGGGACCACCCCTCCTTCAGCTTCTCGGGGTAGGACCACTCCGTGGACAGCAGGGGGTTCGACTGTTCGGCCTGGTTCTGGTTGTCGGTCGCGCCTCGGCTCTGCCAGGTGTTGGCCATGCCGGTGGCGTCCTGCGGCCAGGAGTAGGCCAGGACGTTGCCGGGGTACGTCAGCATCACCGGCACCGCACCAGACCGGATCTTCGGGTAACCGAGCTGAAGTCGCTTCACGCGCTCGCCGGTCTCCGCCTCCCGGTAGACCTGGACGCGCCACTCAAAGCCACCGTCGACGGCCGCCAGCCGGTCCAGGGCCTCCCGTACCGGGGTCGCGTCGTACCGGGAGTACGTCCGGTCCCGAAGAACACCGGACGTGCCGGTGTAGTCGATGCGGATGCCGATGTCCCCGCCGGCCTTGTTCGCGGCGTAGGCCGCCAGCTCCCGGGCGATGTCGAGCTGGTCCATCTGGCGGGCCTCCAGGGTGTCCCGGATTTCGCGGCGGTCCCAGTAGGAGTCAAAGGTGGCCGCTTGGAGGGCGACCGTTGCCGAGCCGCGCTCGTCTACGGCGGGCGTGGCCGTCCAGACGATGCCGCCCCACCACAGGTCACGGCCCCGCTCCACCCACAGCGCCGTCCGGCCGGGCACCACGGCCGCCTTGATTCGGGCAGCCGTCGCAGCATCCGGCACCGCGAGGGTCCCGCGTAGCGATCCGGTGCGGCCGATGTAGTCGTCGAAGGCGGCCTGTTGGACGGAGAGCACGTCCAGGAGCTGGTCCGTGCGCAAGTCCGTGAACAGGAACCGGTAGCCGGCCGGGTGGAGGGCGCTGGTCATGCTGGGCCCTGCCACCGCAGCGCGGCGTAGCTGTACCGCCCGGGGACGCTGTCCAGGGCAGTCGCTGAGTAGACGTTCACCTCGATGAAGTCGCCGGCCTGGAGCACGACGGGGAGGGCGGTGGCGTGCCCTTGCCCACCGTTGGACCGGGCGATGAACGACATGTGCCATTCCCCGACGCCGGCGTTCTTGGTGACGGTTACGCGTGCCTGTTCGGCACCACCGGGCCACGTCTGCTGGGCGTACACGGTGTAGAGCCCCCCGACAGGGGCCACGAGGCGCGTGGGGTTCGTCGGCGTCCACATCGATGCGTCGGTACACGCATCGACGCCGCTCCAGCGAACGGGGGTGTAGCGGTTCGCCGCCAGGTTGTAGGCGTCGGTCTTGCGGACGGCCACGTAATGGCGCTCCGCCACACTGCGCCAGCTCTCGCCGTCCCAGCGTTCCAGGCCACGGCTGTTGTCCCGGTACTGGCCGGGGTACGCGCCGCCGTAGTTCAGGCTCCAGCCACCGGCCTGGATGCCGCCCAGGGACACGGTGGTCCGGCGACGGTCGGAGACGGCGGTGGCCCAGTCGATCCCGCCCGTACCGGCTGAAGTGCCAGCGGGCACCGTGATCTCGTACAGCTTCTCTGCCGTGCCGGAGGCCGCGGGAGCCTCCGGCGTGGCGGACGGGGTGCCCTGCGCGACGACCAGGGCGGCCGTGGACTGGTCCGACCCGTCGTAGGCGGAGTCGTCGACCCGCAGGAGGACGCTGTCCTTCCGCGGATACTGCGCGTCTCCGTCCGCGATCGTCAGCGTCTCCGGCTCCGTGACCGCCACCGGATACGCCCCCTGTACGGAACTACCGCTGATCAGGGCCCGGCCCGTGCCGATCGTGCATTGCATCGCGCCGGCCGCAGTCAACGCGAACGGAGTTCCGCCGGGGACGACGCCGCCGCGCGAGGTGAGTTCGGCCTGCGGGGTCCAGGTGCCGAGGGGGACCAGTCGGGTGTCCGCCCGGGTCTGTCCGCCGCCCGGGGAGTCCCGGTTGACCAGCCAACCACTACGTACAGTCATGTTGCCTTTCACCAGAAAGCGGACCGCCACCGCACGGTGACGGACGCCAAGGGGTCGTAGAAACCGGGCGCGGCCCGGAAGGCCAGGACGGAAACCCCGGGGTCGAACGTGAACGTCTGCTCCGGCACGCTGGACGCGGTCACGGTGTAGAGCCGTGACGCGGTGCCGTTGAGGACGGCGGTCCCCTCGTCGCAGTCGATACGCAGGACGTCGGACTCCGTGAGGGTGATGTCGTACTCCAGGCGCCAACCGGTGTGGAGCTGGAGGAGCGAGGGACGGACCACGGGGCCCCGGAACTCCACGACCGGATGTGTCGGGGCCTCGCCGAGGTTGGGCGCCGCGAGGGTGCCGGTGGACCCGGTGATGCCCCACTCCAGGGGGTGGTCCAGGCCGTCCGTCCAGTCCAGGCCGGGTTCCGGGGCCGGTAGCCCGCAGGTGATGCGGTTCTCCTGCAGTTCGTACCGGCGGGGGTCGGAGCACTCCCACACCACCGACCCGTACGGCTCCCCTCGGGTGTATCGGCGGTCCGCCGGCAGGGCCCGCCGGGTCACCCGTCCCCGCATCAGCCGCCGGGCTCCGGCGAGTTGAACTACCAGGTCCTGCTCCCGCTGGGTCGGAGCGGTCGCCCGGCGGAGGTCGGCCAGGAGCGTGGGGTAACGCTCCATGCTGTCCGGCAGAACCATGAAGTCGAACTGAAGGGTGCGGGTGCCGGCCAGGAGATGGCCGGGCCAGCCCCCGTGTTGGGTGGGGCGGAGCACGGTGGCCGACTCCACGTCGGGGAGGTCGTCCCATCCGGTCAGTTGCTCGCCCACGTACTCCGTGGTCTCTCCCATGAGCAGACCCGCGAACTCGATCTGCCCGTCTTGGGTGACCTGGTCCCCCGCTGCATTCAGTAGTTGTGGCACGTCACCCCCTTGCCTTCATGAGCCAATCCAGTTCACGCGCGACCTGGGCAGGCTGCATGTCGCCAGCGTGAAAGTTCTCGATCGTGATTGCGGCCGACGAGCGGCCGCTTGTCGGACCGGGCCGGACCTGTTCGGCTTGGGCCAGTACCGGCCGGGCCCCGACCATGGCCGGGATATCTGCGGTAATGCCGCCCAACTGCCGTTTGAGCTGGGGGACCTGGTCCTGGATTCCCTTCATGAACCCCGTCAGCAGGAGGCGGCCGTTCGGGGTCAGGATGCGGGCGTCCAGCTCCGCCGGGCCCTTCCAGTCCGGCAGCATGGACGTGATGCTCCCCAGCTTGTTCTTCAGGCTGGTGATCATGGACGAGATGCCGTCGATGAAGCCGCGGATCAGGGAAGCGCCAGCGTTCCAGAGGGTGGAGCCCAGGTTGCCCAGGGCGTCCCGGGCCCGGCCGGGAAGGCTGCGGATGGTCGCAACGGCGGACGAGATGCCGGAGGAGATCCGGTCACCCATGGACGACAGGCCGGAGCGGGCCGCCGAGACGATGTTGGAGCCCATGGTCTTGACCTGCGCCCACGCCCGTGACGCCAGGTCCGCGAAGTAGCCGACCACGGCGGAAACTCCGGACAGGACAACGGAGCCAATCTTGGTGAAGATGCTCCCGAAGAACGAAGCCAGCCCCGACAGTGCCGACTTGGCCGCGTCCAGCGCTCCGGAGAAGTCGCCACGCAGCAACGCCACGATGGCATTGATCGCCGGGACCACGATGGTGGTGATGTACTTCGACGCCAATTCGGCCAGGACACCGGCCACCTTGCCCACCAGCGTGATCACCGGCGTAATGACCGGAACGAGGGCCTTAAGGGCACCGGCCAGCAACGTGCCCAGGGCGGTGATCAGCGGGCCGCAGGCGACCAGGAGTTCGCCCAGTGCCTTTCCGATCGTCGCCAGGGCAGGCGCCAGGGCGCTGATCAGCTGGCCCACCAGGTCACCCAGGATCGGCGCCAGTTCTCCGATCACCGAAAGGATCGGTCCCAGGATGCTCGGAAGCTGGGCCAGGATCGGCTTCAAGGCCGTCAGCAGGGCTCCAGCGATCTTCGCCACCAGGCCGCCGACAATCTCCAGCACCGGCCCCAAGGCCCCGGCCAGTTGGCTGATGAGCTGGGCGGCGATCGGCAGGATTGAGGCCAGGGCCTGGGCGACCACCTTGACCACCGGGGCCAGGCCGGCCCCCAGGCTCTGGGCCAGTTGAACGAAGACCGGGGCCAGGGTTCCGGCCGCGCTCTGCATCGGCCCGGCCAGGGCCGTGACCAGCGTGTTCAACAGCGGCATGGCTACCTTCAGCGCACCGCCCAGCACCTGGGACACGGCCTTGCCGACCGCCGACACGGTCTCGAACAGGGCCCGGAACGTCTCCTGGGCCTCCGGTGTAGCCGTGATCCGCGCAGCCGTGGCTGCCAGCTCCGAGAGGACCTGAAGGGCCCCGCCTCCGGCGTCGGCCGCTGCGCCCAGGACGTTGCCCAGGGCCCGGCCGATGTTGGCCAGGGTGCTGCCGAACTCCTTGGCCACGCCTACGGCCGCCTCGATGCCGCGTTGCATGGCGCCGGACTCAAACGACCGGTCCATCTTGGCCCGGAGGCGGTCCAGGCCCTGGCCCATGGAGGCCGTCATCCGCTCCCACGTCGGGGCCGCCGCCGCGCCGAGCTGGACCAGGCCCTGAAGGACCGTTCCGGGCAAGCCCTTCATGTTCTGAAGGCCCCGGGTCGCCCCGCTGAGGGCCTTGCCCAGCGCACCGTCCTGGGCCAGCGTGCGGGCCGTGGCCAGGGTGTCCTTGCCCATGGCGTTCAGTGCGGAGGCGGTGCCGGACAGCTCCGTCCGCAGCACGGGCAGGACCGCGTTCGCGGTCCGGGTGAGGGTGTCGCCCAGGCCCTGGAACAGTGAGCCTTGGACGGACCGCTTCACCTCGTCCCACGCTGGCCCCAGGGCTTTGGTCTGCGTGACGAAGTCCTGGGCAGCAGGGGCTAGTTCGGCCATGGCCTCTGCGTCGCCGGCCAAAGCGTCGCCTAGGCCGGACATGCCGACCTTCAGGGCCACGCCCGCCGATGCCAGGGCCAGGACGGCCGGCGCGGCGATCGCAGCCGAGGGGCCCATGGAGGCGATGGAGGACGACAGTCCCGCCACCGCCGGGATGCTGGAGGCGGCGGTGGACAGCTTGCCCAGCGTCCCCACCAGGGACAGCACCTTGCGGCCGGCACCGCCGGAGCTGTCTCCCACGTTGGATACGTCCCGGGCCAGCGTGGCCAGCCGGTCCCGGTCCGCTTCGACGCGGCCGGGAATCGTCATCGGCGGCCGGATGCGCGCCAGCTCTCTGCGCAGCCTGGCGATTTCCCGTTCGGAAACCTCCAGGCGGATGCCAAGGCCAGCGTTCGCACCCTGGAGGCGTTCGCGGAGTCGTGAACGGAACTCCGAAAGGTCCGGGTCGACGTTCACGCGAACCCGAGCGCGGACCCGCGCCAACTTGGCGTTCAGCCTCTCCCGGAACCCGTCCAGGTCCGGGACGGCCTGGACCTGGACGCGGGCCCGCCGCTCGATGCGGTCAAGGTAGCGCTGGAGGCTGACGGCGAAGTTCGACGTGTCGGGAAGGACGCGGATCGAAAGGCGCCCTACCTCGCGGCCTCCGGGGCCGGCCATGAGTTACCCCCTGGTGCAATGGGTTTGGCCAAGGGGTGCGTGGACAGGTCGAGGCGTGGCCGCTCGTGCTTGTCCGCCTTGGCCTGTGGAACGTTGACGGGCGTGGGTTCCCGTTTGAGGCGTCCGCCGCTCACCCGGACGTTGTTGGCGTCGGCGAAGCGCACGGCGCCCAACAGAGCGGCCAGCAGGCGTGTTTGCACCGTCCAACCACGATGCTCGGGCCCGCCGGCCAGCGATGCGGCCAGGGCGGAGCCCGGGGGCAGATGCTCGGACAGGTGCCAGGCCCGGCGGGGCGTGAGGGCGCCCCGCCACACGTCGGCCAGGTCCAGGCCGTAGTAGCGCTGGAGGTCCGCCCGGAGCGCCGCGCCGTGGCCCTGGACTATCAGCTGTCCGAGCGCGGAGCTTCCCCCACCTGGGTCTCCTCCTGCCACTCACCGACGGTGCGGACGAACACGGCCAGCGGCCAGTCCTTCATCTCCGTCTTCAGCGCGGCCGGGTCGTCGGCCACCAGGAGGAGCAGGTCACGGATCTTCGGGACCAACTCCTCCAGGTCCTCCGATCCGGTCTCACCGAAGCGCGCGAGGATGGCGCGGGCCGCCTTCAGGCCGTCGTCGGGAAGCATGAGGATGTTGCGGAGGTGAACCGTTTCGCCGGCCCGTGTCTCCAGCGACAGAGCCTCGTACTCCGCCGCAGCTTCCGCCATCATGTCCGCGCAAGAAAGCGCCAAGGGTCGTCTCCGCAGGTCGCGTTGGTGGTCCCAGGAATGAGTCCTCCGCCCGGAGGGACCGGCCAGGCGGAAGAGGTTTGCGGATCTGTCGGCCGAGGGGTTCGCTAGTCGCTGGCCAATGGGTGGTGTGACCCGCTCGCATCGACGTCGTTGCGGCCGGTGTGGGGCGACCAGGCGGACAGCCTTTAGGGCGTGCCGGGCGGGTCAGGCCCACGCCTGGCACGAAGGTGAGCGGGTGGTGCGCATCACGTGAGCTGGAATCGATCCTGAAGCACGGCCAGCCCCGAGGTTGTCAACCGCCCGCAACTCTTACCTTCGTGTGGGTTACAACGTTTCCAGTCTCTTGACTGCATGGCGGCGGCCCGCCTGCTCCACATCCAGAAGGGATGAAAATTACTAAACGGCGATTTTTGGATGATCTAAGAATTCAATCCATATACCAGTCCGTTTGGGTATCTCGGTCCGGCAGCAAGCTCCCTCTGCACCGTTCCAAGCGAAGGGACACGAAGATGGCTGACTGGCTGCAAGTCTCTGGTGGTCTCACGACGATCTCGGTGGGGTCCAGGACCCACGTGTGGGGGGTGAACTCCCTCGGGCAGATCTACCGGTACACCGGATACGACTCGAATCCGTGGATCGGCATCCCCGGCAAAGCCGTCGACATCGGCGTGGCCGCCGACGGGACCGTCTGGCACGTCAACGCCGACGGCGGCATCTACCGCTACACCGGAGACCAGGGCTCCACCCCCTGGGTCAACATCTCCGGCGGCCTCACCCGGATCTCGGTCGGATCCAGGACCCACGTGTGGGGGGTGAACTCCCTCGGGCAGATCTACCGGTACACCGGATACGACTCGAACCCGTGGATCGGCATCCCCGGCAAAGCCGTCGACATCGGGGTAGCCGCCGACGGGACCGTCTGGCACGTCAACGCCGACGGCGGCATCTACCGCTACACCGGAGACCAGGGCTCCACCCCCTGGGTCAACATCTCCGGCGGCCTCACCCGGATCTCGGTCGGATCCAGGACCCACGTGTGGGGGGTGAACTCCCTGGGCCAGATCTACCGGTACACCGGGTACGACTCGAACCCGTGGATCGGCATCCCCGGCAAAGCCGTCGACATCGGGGTAGCCGCCGACGGGACCGTCTGGCACGTCAACGCCGACGGCGGGATCTACCGCTACACCGGAGACCAGCCGAGCTGATCTCAGGAAGCAGATCCGAGAGGCCCCCCGCCGAGAGTGCAGGGGCCTCTCGCCCCATTCCGCGGGCAACGCCACAACTCACCGATCCAGCTATGGCTACGCCACCGGGCACCACCTAATCGCCGCTGTGCGGCGGGGGCGTCGGAGCCGCGACCTGGGTCCATTCACCGATGGCGCCGCCCAGTGTCGCGGAGCCCAGGAAAGTTCCCTTGATCGGGAAGGACACGAAATCGTCGCTGGACATGCCCACCGTGTCGGAGCCCAGGAGAGAGACACGCGGGTGGTACAGCGGCAGATAGTTGGTGCCGTCCACCAGGACCACCAACAGTGCCTTGGTCTGCGGGGTGGGCGTGGCCGGGATGCGGAACGACTTGTCCGCCTGGACGGCTGCCGGGCCCGCGCCGAAGTAGAGCTGATAGGTCAGGGCCGTGGCCTGGATGGACTGGAAGGTGACGGAGTACGTCACGTCCGGGGTCGTCGCGCGGAGCTTGGCGTTCTGCCAACTGCCCTTGATCTCCGGATCGTCGCCGTCTCGGCCGAACTCAGGCAGGGCGTCAAGCTTGGTGTGCCCGATGCTCTCCCACGCACCGCCCGGGTTGGTCGGGTCGGCCAGGTCGCCGGGCTTCTCGGTATCGGGGTCAGCGATGAAGATGTAGCCGCCGGCCGGGACGATGGCGGCGTTGTCGATCAGAGCCAAACTGTTCTCCAGGGGTAGGTTCAGAGGGGCCGCGCGGTCACGCGGTAGGTGGCCTGGAACCGGAACAGGTCCGGCCCGGCCGGCGGGTCGCCCACGCGGATCTCCGCCGGCCCCGACACGTCCTCGAACCGGCTCAGGTAGCCGTCGACACCGCGGAATTGCGCTCTGCACCCCTCCGCCAGGGCAACCCGGGCCGTGCGGGCCAGCCGGGAAGCGTCGCGCCGGTCGACGGCGGCGCACTGCACGTCGATCAGGGCCACGTCGATGCCCTGCGGGGTGGCCGTGCCGCCCGACACGCGGCGGGCCACCACCAGCGGTAGCCGGTCGGCCCAGTCGGCGGGCCAGCCCACGCGCACCGTGGCGCCGCTCAGGCCCTGGCGGAGGGCGTCGGTCACCAGGGCGTCCACGTCGGGTAGTACCGGCCTCATAGGCCCGCCTCAATGGCGTGGATACCGGACACCCACGTTAGGCCGTCACGGGCCCAATGCCCGTAGTTGATCGCGTACACCGCCGGGTCCTCCAAGGTCACCGTGGAGTCCGTCCGGTTCGTGCGGACCCGGGTGTGGGCCGCCAAGGCCCCGGTGTGCCGGTGGGCCTCGACCACGGCTCGGACCCGGTCGGCCCGCTCGTCCAGTTCGTCCGCGACCGCGTCCCGAACGCCCCGCAGGTGCGCCACGATGCTGTCCGTGTTGGGCTTCACCGTCGCCATGGGCTCACCCTCGTTTCCGTATCGTCGCCACGTCGTGGGCCAGGCGCCGGGAGCCGCCGAAGCGCTGGGGTTCCCCGACCACGGCCCACCTGGCCCCGGCCCACTCGACGCGGGACCAGGGCCCAGCCGGCAGGGACCGGGCGTACACGCGGTACTCGGTGCCGGTCAGGTATCCCGGCTCTCCGCTCTCATCGGCCGTGGCCGGGAGGACCCGGGCCCGCAGTGTCACCGGCTGACCGTGGCCCGGCTTGGTGCCGCCGTACCCGTCGTCCACGTCCACCGTGGGGTAGACCGTGAGCACGTCCGGGCCGGAGTCCAGGAGGCTCACAGCGAACCCCCTAGGGACTCCACCGGCACCGCGAACACACTGGACGCACCGACGGCCGCGCGAATCAACCGGGCTTCACCATCAGTGAGGCCGGCGCCGACGGGCAGTGACGCCGGAAGCTGGTACTGGTAGGCGCCTTGCAGCTCCGACCGATACCCCTCCGGGTTCCTCACCCGCCGCTCAGCAGCCGCCAGCGTGACCGCCACCGCAATGGCCGGGGCCTTGGCCGGGTCGGGCCAGGCATCCCCGTAGGCCCGCACGGTGGCGGAGGCATCCGCTAGAGCCGCCTCCGCCTGCGCCCGTTCCTCACCGGCCAGTAGGCGGCCCAGACGCTGTTCCAGGGCCGCCACATCCGCCAGCGGGGTCATGCGGCCCCCTACTTGTCCACCGGGGGCTTCGACGGGACCGGCATGTCCAGGCGGACCGCGCGGACCAGCTTCTTAGCGTTGCCAATCTTGTCGGTCATGACGTTGTACCCGGCGTAGACGTTCAGGATGGAGCGGTCCCGCAGCTTGGCCGCGTCGTAGTCGCGCACCCATCGCATGGACAGGCCGTTGTAGGACTGGCTGGAGCCGCTGGTGACACCGGCTGGAATCGCCGGGGCGCGGGTGGCCAGCACGAACGCCGACGGAACGAACGCGTACGCAGCGCGCGGGCTGATCGCGTTGGACACCACCAGATCGAACCCGGCCAGCCGGCCCAGGGTCGCCGAGCGGAGAGCCGAGTCCGAGCCGGACTTGGACACGTCGTTGATGCGGCCGGACTTCAGCAGGGCGGTTTCCACGTCCGCGCCCATCAGGATCGTGCGGCCCTCGGTGGGAACGTTTGCCTTGTTGAGCGTGGCGCGGGCGTCCACGATGCCTAGCCACGGGTCCGCCTCGTCCACCGTGACGGTGTTGGCGTAGTTGGCGCCCTCGATCATCGACGCCACACCCGTGTCAATCGCCTTGGCCACGGCATTGACCTGGGGCTGGAGGACCTGGGATCCGAAGTCCCGGATATCCAGGGTCAGTTCCTCATCCGTGACCGCGATGGCGGAATAGATGTCCTTATTGAGCTGGACCGTGGTGTAGTCCTCCGCCAGCTCGTCCAGGACGATGTCCGAGCTGCGGTCGTTGCGCCACTCGTATTCGCGGGCTGTGGTGGTCGCCGGAATCCGGATGGTGACCGTGTCGTTCTTGGCGCCGGTGAAATCGAAGCCGCCGTTCGTCCACACCAGACGTGAGAGGATCATTTCCCACTCAAGAAGACCCAAGGCCATTGCCGCAATCTTCTCGGACTTCAGAAAGCTGTTAGCCATGTGCTCCGCTCAGGGCTGGGGCCCCGGGCCAGCACACGACGCTGCAGCCAAGGGCCCTTGGATAATGAAATCCCTTGGTTTTGGTGCCACTTAAGGAATGCCAGCCGCTACCGTACTGGGCAGCTACCAAAGGCGCCTGACCACTCGCGTCGATGCAACGAGATTGATCAACTTGCCGAAGCCCTCGGACGTCGCAAGCTGGTAGGAGAAGCCCTCACACCGGGAGTAGCTGCCATGGCGAATATATATCGTAAGAGCGAGCCCGAAACTCGTGAGGTCGAAGTTTTTGGACTCGACCTGCACGAGGAGGATCGGGAAGCTCTGCGCGCCGACCCGGATAAGTTCATTCGGGAATTGCTCGAGCCTGAGATACAGAAAGTAAACGGTGTATCCCTCGATGTGGAGTTGACCAACAGCCTGGCAAACGGTGGGCCTTTCGCCTCGTACATAGTCCACCACACAGTGAGCGGGGAGTTTGCATCCGACGTCGAGGTCACCCGGCGCGAGGAGTAATGGGCACCGGTCGGCCCGCCGTAAAATCCGGCTCATAAGCCGCCTTACCGGCGGGCGCGCGGGATGCTGGCAGCCAGCTCTCCCGGGTCGCTGGGGGCGGCCATGGCCGACGGGTCGAGTCCGCCTCGGCCCACGCCGTCCCCGCGGCTGTGGAACAGCTCCGCCAGCGCCTTGGCGTCCGTCTCGCGGGCGTCGTCATCCGCGCCGGAGATCCGGGCCGCCAGAGCGTCCGGAAGGCTGTACTTCCGGGCCAGGCGCTCCCGGTGGAGGTCCATTTCCAGCTCCGCCGCCCGGTCCGCTACCGCCTGGAACTCCTCCGGTGTCTTGGCCGCCTTCAGGGCCTCCGCCGTCTCCCGCGCCTTGACCCGGTAGCGGGCCGCTTGGTCACGGGCTGCCTTCAGCTCCGCGCGGAGGCCGTCGGCGTCGAGCTCTTGGCCCTCGTTCTCCGCCTCCGGTGTCTCCGTTGGGACTGGGGTCTTCTGGCCGTCGTTGTCAGTCGGAACATGCTCCGGCTGGGCGTCGGTCGGGGTCGGGGTGGGGTTCTCCGCCATGTGGTGGCCTCCGGTCAACGTGATGATTCGATGTGGCGCCGCCAGGCCGCGCGTGCCTCCGCGCCCGCCTTGCCGCGCGTGACCTCCCGCCATTCCCGGTCGAACCGCCGGGCGTCAGGGGTCATGAAGTCGTTCCGGCTGAACACCGGGACCGTCTGACAGTGACAGCCGTTGTGGTACCGGGTCAGGTCTTCCCGGGACACCGGGGGCCGCCGGTTCGCGCGGGCCCGTCCGTCAGCCGATCCTCGGGGCTTCCTGCGCCCTCCGCCGGCCGCCGTGGCCTGGGACGAGTAGATGGCGCCGCGACTGGCCAACATGGCGCAGAACGCACAGGGGTTGCCGTCGGTGACGCGGGCCCAGCCGATGGCGCGTCGGTCTGGGTTCGACGCCCGGTCGATCAGGTCCCGCCCCGCCCGCAGTGCCTCGCGGTCGGCCGCTCCGGCAGAGGTGCGGCCCGCTGTCCGTGATGCGTCCTCCAACTCCTGGAGGAACCCGGCCTCGTCCAGCCTGCCGCGCGCTTGCTCGTCGGCCGCCTGGGCCACGTCCTGGCGCAGCTTGGCGGGACCCTGGGAGACCAGGGACGCCACGGCCGCGCGGTCGTGGGCGTCCTCCGCTTCCTGCGGCCAGTCGAAGCCGTCCAGCCGGATTTCTTCGCCGTCGTCCGGCTCCGGTGTGCGGGGATCGTGTCCGTCTGCTGGGCCCAGTCCTCTCGCAGCTCCCCCAGGGTTGTGGTCTCGCCCACGTGCTCCCCGGAGAGGGGCGGCAGGGTGTGCCCGGTTTCCAGGGCCCGGTAGAGGCGGTAGAACGCCGCCGCCTGGTCGCGGGAGCGTCGCCGCTCCCCTCGGATGAGCGCCAGCATCCAAGCCAGCCACGCGGCCCCCGACTCCTCCAGGGAGTGGGGGTTCACCCGCGACCACTGGGCCAGGGACTGGGCGGAGACGCCCGCACCGATGCGGGCCTGTGCGCGCCAGTGCTCATCGAGGAGGGCCGCCGTTGCTCTAGTCACCGTCACCGCCGGCCAAGCGCTCCGTACCCGGCGCCGGTGCCACGGCCGACGCCATCGCGTCCGCCATGCGTAGGCCCGGGTCGTCGGCCTCCTGGATCTGGGCCCACTCCTCCACGTCCCGGGCCGTGACGCCGGGGATGCGCGACCACATGGCGCGGGCCGGAACGTTGAGCATGGTCACGGCCTTGCCCAGGGCGTCCACCGTCTGGGCCAGGGAGCGGCTTTCGGCGTCCTTCCAGAGGACTTCGGCCCGTGGGTCCGGCTGTGCGCCCACGACGGTGGCGCACAGGAACAGGACTAGTTCCCAGGACTCGCCCATGGCGTGCTTGTACTCGTCCACGGCACGCGACAGAGCCGACTCCGCAGCCGCCAGGGCCTCCGCACTCAGGTTGACCATGGAACCCAGGAGGTAATGCGGCGGGGTCTGGGAGAGGGCAGCCAGGTGCTTTGTCGCCAGCTCGATAGCGTCCAAGAACCCGGCCAACGGGGTTTCGTCCAGCTGAGAGAACTTGGTGTCCGCGTCGGGAGCCACCAGGAACCGGCTTGCGTCCGCCTGAATCGGAATGACCTGGGGACGCCCGTTGGCGTCGTACAGGATCTCCCCGCTATCCGGATCACGCCGGAATTCCGGTGCCATTCCGCTGATCGTGCACACCTTGAACGACCCGAAAGTCTGCGAAATACTCCAGCTGTAGATCGTGATCTTCATGGTTGAAGGGTGGCCTGCCGTTCGTAGTGGCAGGCCCGGGACCGGGCCTGGTGGCGTCGTCGCCAGTCGGACCAGCCGAGGCAATGTGCGACTGGTCGGACGGCTTTGGTGATGAACGCGGTAAACAGGTGCTGGATCTCGTTGCAGGTCAACGGGATCAGCTCGTTCGGGACCGAGTGGTGGTCGCGTTCGCGTGCGGCGGTCGCGGCCAAGAAGGCATGGGCGAGCATCGCGAGAGTGACCCAGCGGTGCCAGGATGTCCAGCGCCTGACCTGGTGCTCGTCCAGTCCGGCCAGGCCCTTGGCGGCCTGGAATGTCTCCTCGACGGTCCATCTGCGTCCGGCCACCCGCACCAGCGTGCCCAGCGGCACCGGGCCGGCCGAGTAGCAGCGGTAATAGGCGAGTTCGCCGCTGCTGCGGCTGCGGCGAACGAGCAGATAACGGTGACCGGCGCCCTCGCCGGCGACGTCGGCCAGGGCCCAGTCATAGAAGCGGCGCCCCTTCGCACCGACGCCTGCGGAGAGCTTCTGCCAGGCCCGCTTCGGCAGCATCTTGACCAGGGTATCGACCCGCACCTTCCCCGCCCGGGTGGCGATCTGGTGATCGCAGGCGACCGCGAGGACATAGCCGACCTGGCGGTCTTCCAGTGATGCCCGCAGTTGCGGGTTGCCTCCGTAGACCTCGTCTGCGGCCACCCAGGGCACTCGGACCCCGGCGTCCAAGGCCCGGTTGATCATGCGGGCCGCGAGGGCGGGCTTCGTGGCGAAGCCGATCTCCGCCGGGATCCCGGCCGACCGGCAGCGGGCCGCATCCTGGGTCCACGAGCGCGGCACATACAGTTCCCGGTCGATCGCCGCGTGGCCACGCATGCTGGAATAGGCAAGGTAGACGGCGACCTGGCTGTTCTCAATGCGTCCGGCGGTGCCGGTGTACTGGCGCTGCACGCCCACCGTGGCAGTGCCCTTCTTAAGATCACCAGTCTCATCGACCACCAACACCACCTCCTCATCGTGCAGTTGCTCGACGATGAAGCCGCGGACATCGTCACGAACAGCGTCGGCGTCCCACTTCGCCCTCGACAGCAGATGCTGAAGGCCGTAGGGGGTCGAATCCCCGGCGTGCTCGGCCAGCGTCCAGCAGTTCTTGCGTGGCAGGTCCGCCAGGAGCCCGAGCACGAACTCCCGTGCCCGCCGCCGCGGTTCCACCCGGGCAAACCGGCCTGCGACACGGGCCATCAGGGCCTCGAATGAGTCCTGCCAGAGGCCAGGATCTATGGTGTGACCTGCGGCCACCGCCTGATCTTCAGTCTTCACACACCGATGGTCACCGGTGGCCGTACTCGGTCCCGTGCTGGCACCAGCAGCCCAACCAGGAACCACTGTTGGAGTACTCACGGGTCGGTGGAAACCGAAGGGCCGCTGTCAGTACCCGGTGATAGGAAGCTGGGATGACCCAGACACCTGCCTTCGAAGACCTGCTCGCCCTGGTCCAGGACCGCTCCGCCGCCCTGCGCAGCAGCGTCGCGGGCTCCCCCGATCTGGATGTCCGCGTCCCCAGCTGCCCCGACTGGTCGCTCCGCGACCTCGTCGAGCACCTTACCCAGGTGCACCGGTTCTGGGCGGCGGCGGTCCTAGCTGGCCCCAGCGAGAAGCCCCCGACCGTGGCACCAACCGATGACACGCTGTCAGCCGACCTACTGGCCGGTTCGGCCGCAGCCACCCGGGAGCTGATCGCCGCCCTGCGAGCCGCGGGCCCTGCGGCGGGCTGCTGGACTTGGTGGGGCGACTCCGACGTCCCGATGACGAGCGGTGCCGTGGCTCGCCATCAGGTCCGGGAGGCCGCTGTCCACGCGTTCGACGCCCAGCTGGCTACCGGCACTCCCCTGCCCATCCCTGCGGTTGTCGCACTCGACGGCATTGCCGAGTTCATCGGCGTCGGCCACGGCACCGCCGGCCCCTGGCCGCACGAGCCGGTCCGCATCGGTCTGCACGCCGCCGAGGGCGAGTCGTGGCTGGTTGACCTGACGGCGTCGGGCTCACACGTCATCGATGGCCAACATGAGACGGCCGCCGACCTGCACGGATCGGTGAGCAACCTGTTGCTCACCTTGCACGGCCGCCTCCCATTGGACAGCCTGCGAAGCGAGGGTGACCGCGCCGCCCTGGAGAACTTCCTGTGCTGGCCCGACCTGGGTTGACCTACCAGCCCGAGAGCTCCCTATTGGGCGGGGCCTACGCTCTGACCTGCGGCCCCCGCCAGCAAGATCACGAACTACAGCTGGAGTAGAAACCAGCAGGTCAAACACCGTTTGATTAACCCTGTCCTGGATCGGGATCATCGGCTCCACCACGCCCGTGACCCGGCCCTCCAGATCGATGTCCGGTGCGAACCGCACCACCGGGCACACGCCCATGCCATGGGGCCGAGACGCCAGGAGCTGGGGACCGCCCTTCCCGCCCACCAGGAAGTCATAGACATGGGTGGCGTCGTACAGCCAGGCCCGCGCCTCCACGCCCTCCGCATCGGGGACGGTCTCCACCTGGAGCGCCCACAGCGGGAGCGCGTCGGCCGCCGGGTCCTCGTACGAGGCATACAGCAGCCGCGGGGACACCCCGCGGATGACCGGCCGGGCCGGGTCCGCCGGGTCACGGAGGACCGTGGCGAACGCCTGGCCATAGGTGAGCGCGGCCCGGTGGATCGGGGTCTGGCGGGCATCCATGCGGTTGTCCTGCCAGGCCCGCCACTCCGTCGGAGCCTCCTCCGGAGCATCCCCATCCAGGCCAGCGCTCCGGCGGTAGCCGTCCACGGCCATGGCCTGGGACGGTGTCTTGACCAGGAGCGGCAGCCAATTGGAAATGGCCCGCTTGGCCAGGAGCTTGTATTCCTCCGTGGCGCTGCGGGGGATGTACGGGCCGTCGTGCTCGCTGCGCATGTACCGGTCTATTCGGTCCAGCCGCTCACGGTCCGCGCGGAGCCGGGAGAACCCCAGCTCCGCCAGCTCCACGGGGTAGGAATTCGTGACTGCCAAAACAGCTGCGCCGCTCCTAGAAAAAGAAGACGGCCCCCGATCGTTCGGAGGGCCGCGTCCTGCCGGATTCGATAAGTCGATGTCTCGCCAGGTCGGCCAGCAGCGTGGCCGCGTAAGCGTCCACCTTGTGTGCGCTCTCTCGGTTGACCTTCCCGAAGGACAGGCCGTACCGGTTCGGCCGACGCCGGGCATTCAGCACGTGTCGGCGCAGCGTGCGCCCCAGCGGGGCGTCCTCGCCCACGTGCCGGACCTGTCCGTCCTCCACGGCCGCCACCAGCCGCTCATTAGCCAAGGTCAGTTCCTGGAGGCCGCCGCGCATGTCCCGGCCCACCGCCGAGTGCGGAGACGCCTTGATCACCAGGCGATCCCGGAACTCCTCGCTCCAGGCGTCCACGTAGGACTCCCACAGCGCCACGTCCGCGAACATCGCCTGCACGTCGTAGCGCTCCATGGCGTTGCGGACAACGCCGTCCACGGCCTGGCGGTCCACCTCCCAGCCGTTGCCAGCCGGACCGTCCGGCTTCTCCCACACGCCCAAGGGGACGATTAGTACTCCAGCAGCGGTTCGTGCCCTGAGCTGGTGTTGGTCGTTGTTCTGGTATGGAGGGGATTCCTGAAGTTGATTGCTGGGCGGCGGAGTTGGAGTCGGTGTTCGCGCGGGTGGCGGGCCGGTTCGCTCGGGCGGATCTGCGGTGGCGGATGCGAGATTACGTCCGTGGCCTGCTGGGGAAGGCGGCGCGTAAGAACGGTTGGCAGCTTGCGGAATGGGCCGGTCACCGCACTCCGGATGGCTTTCAGCGGCTGTTGAACAGCAGTGTCTGGGACGCAGACGCCCTGCGCGACGACGTGCGTGCTTACGTCGGTGACTGTCTTGGTCCGGACGGAGTGCTGATCATCGACGACACCGGCTTCGTCAAGAAAGGCACCACCTCGGCCGGGGTGGGACGGCAGTACACCGGCACCTCGGGAAAGATCGACAACTGCCAGATCGGGGTCTTCGCCGCCTACGCCACCAGCCGAGGCCGGGCCCTGGTCGACCGAGAGCTCTACCTACCCAAGTCCTGGACATCTGATCGCCAGCGCTGCCAGGCGGCGAAGATCCCTGATGAGCGGTGCTTTGCCACCAAGGGTGAGCTGGCCCGGGACATCGTCCGCCGCTGCATCGCAGCCGGCCTGCCCGCCGCCTGGGTCACTGCAGACGAGGCTTACGGGCAGGACTGGCACTTCCGGCGCCTGCTCGAACAGCTCGGCCTGGGATACGTGGTGGCGGTGCCCAAGTCGCAGCAGATCAAGTCGCTGGCCGGGAGCTGGCGCATCGACGAGCTCATCACGGAAGCCCCCAGTGATGCCTGGCAGCGGCTGTCTTGCGGCGACGGGGCGAAGGGACCGCGCGTCTACGACTGGGCCGCGGCCAAACTGCCTGCCAACCTGGTCTTCGACCCTGATCCGCCCACCCATCACCGCTGGGTGCTGGCCCGCCGCAGCCTGTCCGACCCCGGCCAACTCGCCTACTACCTCGCTTACGCACCCGCCGGCATCGAGATTGCCGAACTGGTCCGGATCGCCGGCTCCCGCTGGGCCATCGAGGAATGTTTCCAGGCCGCGAAGAACGAGTGCGGCCTCGACCAGTACGAGGTCCGCCGCTACACCGGCTGGTATCGGCACATTACCCTGGCCATGCTCGCCCATGCCTTCCTCACTGCCCTTGCGGTCCAGGCAGGCGACACCGAAAAGGGGGCTGCAGAAACGGATCAGCCCTCATCCGCCTCACCGTGGCGGAGATCAGACGACTGCTGGACACTCTCCTGCCCCGCCCACGAGCCAATCGTGACCCCATCACCCACGCATTGACATGGTCGGCCTGGAGAAGACAACACCAAGCCGTCGCCCGCCACTGCCACCACCGCAGAAGAACCAGCTCAGGGCACGAACCGCTGCTGGAGTATTAGGCGGTCGCGAACGCGGATGGCCACCAGGCAAGTGGAGTCGTCGGTCCGCCCACCGTCGAACCCGAGCGTCACCGCGTCACCGTCCTCCAGGCGGGCGTCCACCACGCAGTTGTCCCAGTCCTCCGGACTGATCAACTGGTCCTCTGCTGTGACCAGTTGGTTCAAGAACATCCGCTGGGAGCGGGAACGCGGCATGTGGCCGGAGTAGATGGTGGAGACGATCCACTCCACATCCAGCCAGTCCGCGTCACCCCGGGCCGCGATGATGCCGGCCCGGAGCTGGTCCGGGTCGGACAGGTCCACTGGCGGGGCCTCCACGGAGTCGTAGTACATGCCGGAATCCCGGCTCTTGCCCTCCGCGAACTTCGACCAGGCGTGCCATGTCTGCTCCGCCACCGAGTCCTCTCCCGGCAACGGGGCGTTGGTGATCTCCATCGTTCGGGCGCCGCCACCACGGCTCTTACCGACGTTACCTGCGATGGTCATCACCATTTCGTGGCCGCCGTTGGACGAGATCCAGTGATGAGTCTCGTTCATCACCACGAAGGTGGACCGGCCACCCTCCAGGGCCCGCGGTGAGCTGGTCACCGCCTCGATCACGCCGCCCGCGCGGGAGTAGATGATCTCTTTGCCCAGGTCGATGCCGTATTCCGCGATGCACTCCGGCGAGAACATGCCGGGGAACAGACGCATCGTGTTGCGGGTCTGGTCTTTGCTGACCGCACAGACCTGAACCCACGGAGCCGGGTGCGGCACCGCAATAGGGATCCCGTCCTCCCGCCACCCCCCGAACCGACAGGGGCCGGCGAACTCCACGGCGCACAGCGACGCCAGGAACGGGTCCTTCCCCCAGCCCTTCAGGCGCCGGATGGTGCCCTGTCGGCGGGTGAACTCCCCGGCG
Organism: Streptomyces sp. CB02959; assembly: GCF_002803155.1. Classification (GTDB taxonomy): domain Bacteria; phylum Actinomycetota; class Actinomycetes; order Streptomycetales; family Streptomycetaceae; genus Streptomyces. The sequence continues at coordinate 45,700 of NZ_NNBP01000016.1, read as the reverse complement.
TCGTTGATCTCGAACCAGCGGAGCACGATCCGGACCTGTTCCGGGGTGTACCGCCACGGCTGGCCCGCGTCGGGGCCGTCCGGCTGAAGGAGATAGCGAGAGGTCCACAGGAGCACGTCCCAGCCCAGGGTCCGCGTCGCATCGGGCGCGGTATCCGGCCAAGTACGGACTGGTTCAAGTAGCGGGGCGCTCAACTCGCCACACACCCCCCAACTCTGCGAATCCATCGACGTTTTGACGCAAAAACCCTTAGCCTTGAGCCGTCCACCGCCTAGAAGACAGCTCCAGGCGCGGAATCAGGGGAAAGTCCGCCTCCGGTCCCACCAAGGGGAGGGGCCGGAGGCGGGCGACTCCACCACGAGCGGGAGTGGCGCACCCCTGCACCACGTCCCGGGCGGGCTCTGCCCGTCATCCGCGAAGGAGCTGACCGATTCCAGGAGGTGGCAGGTGTCCGAGAGCAAGAAGGAGTGGCGCAGTGAGCTGGCTTCAAGGTTCGCCGTTGCAGCAGCCGTAAAGGTGCTGTGGGGCCTACTGGTTGAGCTGGTGATCCGTCCTCACGAATGATCTTGACGCCACGTGGCGCGCCGGAAACCCCTTACCGGCGCGCCACTCAGCCGCCACCGCCCGCCGCCTTCCGATACGCATCCATGAGGGTCACGCGAGCCGCCTCTGCTGGGTCCTCCCCAGCCGGCTCACGCTCCAGCTCCACCCGGGCCCGCCGACGGGCGCCCTCCGTGGTCAGTAGGTCCGTCATCGCGGACATGACGCTCTGGAACAACTGGGCGGAAAACTTCGACTGGCCCAGGTTCCGGCTCATGGCCTCCGCCACGTACACCGCCGTGAGCCAATCCGACTGTTCGTAGAACTGGGCCTGCCCAGAGTCCTTCAGGGACTGGAACCACCGCTTGGCAATCGGGTGCCAGCCGCCGGAGGCCCGGGGGATCGTCGGAGCCTTGCCGGCCTCCGCCGTCACCAGGGCCGGCTCGTCCGGCTCGTTACGCCGTCGGCGCTGGTCGGATCGCTTAGGCACGGGTCCAGGCATGGCGCCACCTCCAACCGGGGCAGATACTAAGACGCCCCGATTGTTGAGATCCGGGCGGAACAAGGTTTCGCTCTGTCCGCGAAAATTGCTCGCCAAAGAAAGGGTGAAACTGCGGGTGAAATTGCAGGACTACTTCTGCAACATCGAAGCAAATTCAACTGCAATCGTCACTAAAGTGGCCCACACGGGGAATCGTTGACGGTATTGCCGGTCAATTTCGCGCGACTTGGCTCCAGCCAGCTCATGGGGGAGAGGTTCGACATCTCCATCCGGGAGTTTCCGGGGAGGCTTTGCGTCGATCAGAGAAGTATCGCACTCCAATGGACCACCTGGCCCGTCGATGAGCGCGCTGTAAGTGACCGTTTGACCTTTAGCGATCAAACTGGGCTTGATCACGAGCGCTCCACGTTCGATGGCCGCGCTCGGCACGCGACGGCCACGATCTGTAACTGCACCCTTCAGGCGGAGAATGCTTCCGCCGAGCAATCGCAGTTCGATGGCCTTATCGTCATGAAAGTGCGAGGAGGTAATGTCGCGAGATCCGGAGTTTGTTACCTCAATATCGACTAGCCTGCCTTTCCAGCCGTCGATTTCGAGGTGGTCAACTTCGCGAGCTTTCCGGTAGGCGATTTGGCGTTTCGGGAGATTTGTGTGGCGGTTGTGTCGCCAAGCGAGAAGACCCATGGATAGAGTGGCCGCGACCCCGAGCGCCATCCAAAGGGTTTTACTGGTCAAGATCGACATGAACATTGGCACGCTGTCAAGCTACACCGTTGCCGCAGCGAGTTTCAGGAGATTGGTATTTTCTCCGGGGTCTGGCGACCTTCAAACCCGTACAGCATCCGAGCCGCTATCACGCTTCGGTCTTCCTGCCAGCCTAGAGGGGGTACTCCCCAGGGTTTACTTGTCAACTGCACTGGCGGGTATCCGTGTTCCTGTGTCCAGCGCCATTGATGTCAGCCTGCATTACCTGTTGCAGGCTGCAACGACACCTAGAATCACCAAGGCCACGATGAACATTGCAAGGCAGCCACATGCGGCGCTCTCTGCTTCCGCGATGAGCCCCTTGGGCTTCGGCCGTGACCTTTCGTAGTCCTGCATCCCCCGTGCCACGGCACGCCTGATCTCGTCTTCGTCCACGAGATTGTCCCCCGCCCGTTCATCATGGTTCGAACAGCTCCGGACAACGTACCCGAGGCGAGGCCGACGGAACGCCTTTACGGTGGACCTGCGTTGGGGTGAGCGAGCAAGCACCTTCCACTCGCCGGTGGCCCGGTCAGGTTCTGGACCTGCCAATGTTGTTGGCTCAGCCCAGGTCTCCCGGATGCCGCTCCGCCGGCCTCCGCCTAGACACCCGCCTCCGCCGTGCCGCCGCGCCCTCCGCGCTCGACTTCCGCGCGTGATGCCAACGGCACAGCGCCTGAAGGTTCGCCGGGGCGTGGTCGTCGCCCGGGACGACGTGGTCCACGTCCGTGGCCGGCGCCGCGCACCGCGCCCCCGTGTCCCGCAGGGCCGCCACACACTGGAAGCCGTCCCGCTTCAGGACGGACAGGCGACGGACCGGCCAGTCCGCGGGGAGGCGGGAGCGTCGGTTGCTGCTGTACCAAGCCAAGGAGCCTCCTTCTGCATCAACAACCCTGAACAGTCGGCCGCGCATAACGGGGTGAATGACCTCAAAACATCCGACCAGACCTATCAATCTCGCGCGGGTTCACCGCTGTGAACACCCGGCGGGAAAGCGGCGCTGTACTCCCTGCATGGCATCGACTTCGAAACGACCCGAGCCCACTCCCGTCCTCGAACTCCGCTGGATCGGAATGCACTTGACCGTCCAGCGGGTACCCGGGCGTCTCTCTTCGCTGGGTGCCGACGCAGCGCTGTAGAGTTGCTGGGACCCATGAGGGGAGGTGTGATGCGAGACCAGGCGAAGTACTTCACCCCGGAACTCTTAATCGATGAGTTCCTAGCGTCGCTGTGCGAGACCCAGCCCGATCGGTCGATGAGCGGCATGGCCCAACTGGCAGATCCAGCCCTTGTCGTCGTCCTCCTTTTTGAAGATGTCGTGCACCAACGCGAACCGATGTCGGTGGACGACGAGTTGAACCAGGCCCTTTGGCGCTGCGCTGGGCAAGTCCGGAAGTTCCCTGAGCACCACGTGCATCAGCGCCTCTGGGTCGCGGCCATGGTGCTTCGTGGTGCGGCAACTCCACCTGAACGGCGGGCTGCTGCCCGGGTTTATCTAGAAGCACTCGCGGAGCTGGTCTCCCGGCTCCTTCAGTTCGTCGCCCGCGTTCTGCTTCTGCTTCTGTCCCGTGCTCTTGGGCGTGCCTACGCCGAGGACGTCCCCGTCTGGCAGCCCGAGCCGATAGACGAAACCCCACAGATCGCCCCCAGAGGGCCGAACCATGCCTTCCCCGTGCCTACTCACCGGGGCGGGCACCACCGCAGCGCGCTGGGGAGCGCCGTACTAGCTGCCTGAGTGGCCCGCCGACCGTTCAAGGTCGGAAGGCTTAAACGCCGTGTTCAACATGCTGGAGACGGCCCCATGGGGCGCCGTGCTGGCCGTCGCTGTGCTCGTAACCATCTTCTCTGGACTGACCGCTCTTGCGCGGGCCCTGTGGCCCCAGAACTCCAAAGACCGAAAGGAACTGTGGCAGGAGTGGCGGCGACGGAAGTAGACACGTTGCTGGGCGGTTCAACGTAAGTGACCCCGGCGGGAATCGAACCGGCAACCCCCGACCACCGGCAGGCCGCTCTCCCATTGAGCTACGGGGCCTGGGGCTCAACTCCCGCGCGGCATCCCGGAAGACACCGGGGCGCGCGGGAGGAGCCGGGCGGACGGAGTGCTCACGCCTCCACGTCGGACGCTGGAGTCCGTGGCACGGGCCCGCCTTCATATGCATTAACTGGGGGCCGTGACAGCCTTGTTCGCTAACGGGCCGGCCTCTCTTGCCTTGGGGGCCCAAAAGCTGCCCTTTGCTTCTTCTTTTTCATGTGAGTCATAAGAAAGAAGGAGCAAGGGGCAGCTTTTTGGCCCCTAATCCCTCCAGATGGCGACCCTTCGTTCAGTGCCTGGTTACGCAAAGTGAGGGGGCTGTATCTGGCGGGAGTAGGTCCCTTGCGAAGTGATTCAGATCGCAGTGAGCAGTGGCTCCCCGGCAGGACAGGAAGGGGCAACGCAGCAGGGTCCACCCTTGGCGGGGTAGGCCCTTGGGCATCATTCGGCGCTACGTCGCTTCAGTGAAATCCTCGAACTCCTGCGCCTTCTCCATCGCTTATACGGCCTGCTCGGGCTCTGCCCACTCGATAGTGACTCGCTCCTTGCCCACGAACTTGTGCCCCTGCCCCGGAGCCTTGGTGACCGTCACGCGGTCGATGGCAAGCCGCAGCAGGTCACGCTTGGCGGACAGGTCCGATGCCTCCCACATCTGCTGGAACATCACCACGTCGTCGAACATCGTCAGATCGATCCTCGGCCCGGCGAACTTCGCCTGCCTCTCCTGCGCTGCCGCTAGGTCCGCCTCAGCCTGCTTCAGCAGACGCGGGTAGTGCTTGCCTGCCGCGCCGTCGTACAGGCCCGCTTGCCGGTCCTCGACGAGCCGCTGAACGGCCGCCTCGGCAGCTTTCACGGCTGCCACGGCCTCTCGCGCCTCCTCCGTCTCCTCCGGGGCGTTGAGGGCCTGCCAGCGCTGTGCCACAGCCACCATCAGTGGGTCACCCATCTCCAACTCTCCGATACGCCACTGCCATTCCTTCGTCACGTAGTGCTCCAGTGTCATGCGCTTCACACTGGCCGGGGCCGGGCACACTCCGCCGTGCATGTTCCGGGAGCACGCCGTGGACTGCCCTGATGCCGACATGGCGGAGCCACAACCAGCGCAGCGCACAAGGTCCGTAAGGAGGTGCAGAGTTCGGCCAGGCCGGAACCCTTCCGGCAACTGGTGACCGTGCAGAACTCTGCGCGCCCGCTCCGCCACGTCAGCGGGGATCATGCGGGCCATATCTTCAGCAACGCTGATCTTGTGGCCTTTGTCGTCTCGGTATGCCTGCCGCCGCTTCTGGCCCTTGCCACCGCTTCCGACTTGCCAACCCTCGTACACGGGGTTGTCCACGATGTCTCGGACCGTGCCAGCGGTGAAGTCCTTACCTGTGGCCGTGCGCATGCCTGCGCTGTTGTACTCGCGGGCAAGCGCGCGGGCGGCCTTGCCTCCGGCTACCTGGTAGAACACGTCCTCGATGACGCCCCAGCGCTCCGCCGGGCGTATCTTCCGATCCTTTGGGTCGTTGATCTCCAAGCCGAAGGGTGCAGCGGACAGCCAACGGCCCTCTCGTCGCTGGCGATCCTTGGTGGTGCGTACGTTGTGGCTGAGTCGCTGGCTGTACTCGTACGCGTCTTCCGCTCGCTGAATGGTCCAGCGCCGGTCACGCTCGTTCGAGCTGTCCAGGCGCTCGTAGTCGAAGAAGACGCGGGCGGTTCCAAGGATGGGGACTACCGCCTCTGCGCCCTTACGGCTGAACCGGTCCAGGAAGGCACACCACAATGCGTTGGTCTCGCCGCCGAGGATGGCGGCCATGGCGGCGTCGTACTGCGGACGTTGCACGTCAGACCAGGCTGAAAGGTTCTCCTTCCAGACCCTGCGCACCTGGTAGCCGTTCTCGTCCGCCCACCGCCGCCCCCTATCCTCTTGTGCACGCAAGCTGAGGGCCTGTTCTCCCTCCCGAACGATCTTGCTTTTCCTAAGGAGGAGGTCCACCAGTGGGCGAGCGTCAGTCACCTTTTAATCCTCTGATCAGCGGAAACAGTCCGCAATCCGGGAGGTCCAAGGGTGTGGGGACCGTCCAGGTGACGCACTCCGGAACGTCGCGTTGGCGGCGCCGCACCGGTGAGTACAGTTCGCTCGCCGCCGCCCTGGAGGCCGCCGGGGACGGTGACGTCCTGACCGTGCCGGCGGGGACCTACCGGGAGAACCTGGTGTTGCAGCGGTCGGTGACGCTGCGCGGTCCGGAGGGGGCCCGCGGCTCGGTGCGGATCGCACCGGCCGACGGGGTGGCGCTGACGATACGGGCCTCGGCCACCGTCCACGACCTGCACCTGGAGGCGACCGACTCGGCGTCGCCGGCGCTGCTGGTGGAGGACGGCGCCCCCGAGCTGGCCGACATTCGGGTGGTGACCCGGTCCGCGGCGGGGATCGAGGTGCGCGGCGGGGCCCGTCCGACGGTGCGGCGCTGCACGGTCGACAACGCCGGCGGGGTCGGCATCAGCGTCCTGGACGGCGCCGGCGGGGTCTTCGAGGAGTGCGAGGTGATGGCGGCCGGCCAGGCCGGGGTGGCGGTGCGCGGCGGCGCCCATCCGCGGCTGGAGAACTGCCGCATCCACCATGCCTCGGGCGCCGGCCTGTCACTGACCGGCGACGGCAGCGCGGTCGAGGCGGTGGGCTGCGAGCTGTACGAGATCAAGGGTGCGGGCGTCCAGGTGGCGGCCCGGGCCACCGGCCACCTCACCGACTGCACGGTGCACCGCACCACGGCGGACGGCGTCACCCTCGACACCGATGCGGTGCTCACCCTCGCCGACTGCGACATCCACGACATTCCGGAGAACGCGGTGGACCTGCGGTCCCGGTCGGTACTGACGCTGACCCGCAGCACGGTGCGGCACTTCGGGCGGAACGGCCTGTCGGTGTGGGACCCGGGCACCCGGGTGGACGCCAACCAGTGCGAGATCCACGACAGTACGGGCGACTACCCGGCGGTGTGGGTCAGCGACGGCGCCACCGCGGTGCTGGACTCGACGCGGGTGCACGACGTCCCCGACGCGCTGTTCGTCCTGGACCGGGGTTCCCGGGCCGACGTCGTGGACTGCGACATCGCGCAGGTCCGCAACACCGCGGTGTCGGTGAGCGACGGCGCCACCGTCCAGCTGGACGACTGCCGGATCCGGGAGGCCTCGACCGGTGCGTGGTTCCGCGACCACGGCAGCGGCGGCACGCTCGCCAACTGCACCATCGACGGGGCGCAGACCGGGGTGATCGTCACCAAGGGCGCGGACCCCACCATCGAGGGCTGCACGGTCAGTTCGCCGGCCGAGGCCGGCTTCTACGTCTCGGCGGAGGGCCGCGGCACCTTCCACAGCTGCCGGGTCACCGGAAGTTCCGGCTTCGGCTTCCACGTGATCGACGGCTGCCGGACGACGCTGACCCGGTGCCGCACGGAACGCTGCGCACGCGGCGGTTACGAGTTCGCCGACGCGCACGGCACCGGCGTCGGCCCCACGGTCGAGGACTGCACCAGCGACGAGAGCCGGACCACGCAGGCGCCGACGGTGACCGCCCCGACGGTGCAGCAGGCGACGCAGACGGCCGGGCTGCTGGGCAACATCCCGGCACCGCGCCAGGCGCCGGCCGCCATCGCGGCCCCGGAGGAGCCGGCGCCCGGCCGCCCCTCCGAGGAGGTGCTGGGCGAGCTGGACACCCTGGTGGGGCTGGACAGCGTCAAGCGGGAGGTGCGCAGCCTGATCAACATGATCGAGGTGGGGCGCCGCCGGCAGGAGGCGGGCCTCAAGGCCGCGTCGGTCCGCCGCCACCTGGTCTTCACCGGCTCCCCCGGCACCGGCAAGACGACGGTGGCCCGGCTGTACGGCGAGATCCTGCACTCCCTGGGGGTGCTGGAGCGCGGGCACCTGGTCGAGGTGTCCCGGGTGGACCTGGTGGGCGAGCACATCGGCTCCACGGCGATCCGGACCCAGGAGGCGTTCGACCGGGCGCGCGGCGGGGTGCTGTTCGTCGACGAGGCGTACGCCCTCTCCCCCGAGGACTCCGGGCGGGACTTCGGCAAGGAGGCCATCGACACCCTGGTGAAGCTGATGGAGGACCACCGGGACGCGGTGGTGGTGATCGTGGCCGGCTACACCGCGGAGATGGAGCGGTTCCTGGCGGTCAACCCCGGTATCTCGTCGCGTTTCTCACGGACCATCAGGTTCGGTGACTACGCGCCGGAGGAGCTGCTGCGGATCGTCGAGCAGCAGGGCGAGGAGCACGAGTACCGCCTCGCCGAGGGGGCCGGCGAGGCGCTGCTCAAGTACTTCACGACCCTGCCCAAGGGGCCGTCGTTCGGCAACGGCCGTACCGCGCGGCAGACGTTCGAGGCGATGGTCGAGCGGCACGCGGGCCGGGTCGCCGAGCTCACCGAGCCGAGCACCGACGACCTGACCCTCCTCTACGCCGAGGACCTGCCCGAACTCCCCTGAGGGTCGCAGTCGCCGGTGCGCTGGCCCGGTATCCCCGGGCCCAGCCGGGCGAGCAGTTCGGCCCGCACCGTGTCGAAGACCGGGTCGGCCTGGTAGTCGCCGTGGCCCAGGATCTGCGCGGGCAGCGGGTTCTGGAGGGTGCGGCCGAAGGTCAGCGGGTCGCGGAGCGGTCCCTCGTCGATCGCCCGGCCGTCCTCGCAGGTGAGCAGGATCGGGCCGCCGATGGGGTCGGTGAAGCGCCACAGGTTGCGCCAGTCGTCCATCTCGCGGTGCAGGCCGGTGAGCGCGGGCGGGCCGAAGTAGGCGGGGAACCAGCGGCCGTAGAGGCGTTCCAGCGGGCTGCCGTAGGTGAGCAGGGCGACCCGGCTGCGGGTGGCCAGGTCCAGTTGCCAGACGGCGGCCGCAGCCAGCACGCTGCCCTGGGAGTGGCCGGAGATCACCAGCCGGCCGTCGCACCGCTCGGTCCAGGTGGCCATCCGCCAGGTCAGGTCGGGGACGGCGCGCTCGGCGTAGCAGGGCGGCGCGAACGGGTGCGCGGCGCGCGGCCAGAAGGTGCCGACGTCCCAGAGGATGCCGATGGTGCGGCGGGCGGAGTGGTCGCGGTAGGCGCGCCGGCCCATGGTGAGCAGCAGGATCACCCCGGCGCCCATCAGCCAGGAGCCGAGGGACTCGGCGGTCCCGGCGACCGCGTGCACGAACGGCGGGGCGCCCTCGGTGGCGCGGCCGGGGGCCCGGTCGGTGACCCAGGCGCCGGCCACCGCGCCGGCCCCCAGGACGAGGGTGACGGCGGCGATGGCGGCCACCAGGACGGGCGCCGCGTCGGTGAGCCCGGCGCGGGCGATGGTGCCCGCGATGCGTTCGGTGCGCAGCACGTCCGGGCGCTCGCGCGGGTCGTAGAGCCCGGGGACGTTCTTGCCGACCTGCTTGCGGACGACCAGCACCCGGATCCCGGCCAGGACGGCGACGGCGGCCACCACCGCCAGCAGGGCGGGCAGTACCGACGCCTGCCAGGAGAGCAGCACCGGCGGCCCCGCGATCGGGGCGTGGTCCTGGCCGGGGGTGGCGGGCCCGTCGATCCAGTCCGCGAAGCGCTGGGCCACTCCCCCGGAGAGCACCCCGGCGACCGCGCAGGACAGCAGCGCGACGGCCGGACCGCCCATGCCGCGCAGCGCGGTGCGGGTCTCGTCGCGGGCGGCGCGCTGGAGGAACCAGGCGGTCACCGCCAGGGCCAGCACCAGCGCGCCCTGGAAGACGGCGATCCCGCCGAACGCCGCGACCCCGGGCAGCGGGCCGTGGCTGCGCGCCTCCGGCCGGGCCCAGGCGGCGTATCCGGCGGTGAGGGCGAGCACGGCCAGCGCCGCGTACGGCAGCGCCCGCACCGCCGGGCGGTCGGACTCCTCGTCGCGGGCGGCCTCGCTGCGGGCGGTGCGCCAGACGATGGCCAGGGTGGCCGCGGCGAGCAGCACGGCCAGGACGGTCAGGGTCTGGCCGACGGCGGTCAGCGTGGTGGCTCCGGCCCGCCGGTCGGCCCGGAGCGAGGCGACCAGCAGCGCGGCGGTGACGGTCAGCAACCCGGCCGTGGTGTGGGCGGCGCGCAGCCGGGCGACCAGCCGGCGGCCGTACCAGAAGCCGTCGAGGCCGAGCGCGGTGCGTTCGTGGGCGGGGGTGCCGCGGGAGGCGCCCGGGCGGCGCGGCGGCGGGGAGGCCGACTCGTAGGCGCTCCAGGTGCGGTGCGAGAGCCAGCAGAGGCAGCCGATGACCGCCAGGGGCAGCACGGAGGCGAGGACCAGGCGCCGTCCCGGGGTGCTCCACCAGCCCCCGTCCGCGGGGTCGAGGAAGCCCAGCCAGGATTTGCCGGTGGCGCAGACCGGGGTGCCGGCGCACTGCCAGGCGGTGAGGTCGAGGGCGACCTCGCAGGCCGCGGCGGCCAGCAGGATGGTGAGGCTCAGGGCGAGCAGCCGCACCAGCAGGTCGTAGACGCGCTGGCCGCGGTGGTCGGGCGGGGCGGCCGGGCGCATCCAGTGGGCGAGGTTGGCGACCATGAAGGGCAGCAGGATCAGCCAGAGCGCGCGGGCGCCGTTGCCGGAGGTGAGGTTGGACCAGCAGTACGCCTCCCGGACCGGCTGGTTCCGGTAGTCCTCGGGCCGCTGCTCGGCGTCCACGTCGTCGGTGCGGCGGTAGCAGGCCGCGGTGTCGTCGCCGGTGATCCGCTGGACGCGCGGGTCGCCGAGCATCTCCTGCGGGGTGGTGCCGCCGACGCCGTGGACGAGCAGTTCCAGGGCGAGTTGCGGTTGCGGTGCGGTGGTGGGTGGCGGGTCCGTCGCCGGGCCCGGATCCGTCGAGCGGGCGGGTGGTGGTGTGGTGGTGGCCGCGGTCTCCACTGGCTCTCCCCCGATGTCAGTGCGGTGCGGTGTGGTGCCGGGGTGGGCGGCTGTGGTCGGTCGTGCGGTGCGCCGCCCTCCTCGAATTGTCCCTTCCCCCTAAGAGGATGCGCATCCGGGTTGTGGTTCCCGGGGTGCCGGTTGTGGCTCCTGGTCGCGGTCCACCCGGAACGGGGCTGCTGTCGGACCCTCGTGCGAGGATGAGGGCACCAGAGATCGCAGGCGGCGGAGAGCCGACGCACGGACCCGGGGCGGTGAGCCGGGGCGGAAGGGACGGGCCGCGGTGGTCGACAACCAGAATCTCCTCGCGGAGCAGCGGCGGGCCCTGATCCTCGACGAGGTCAGACGCCGGGGCGGCGTGCGGGTCAACGAACTCACCCGCAGGCTGAACGTCTCGGACATGACGGTCCGTCGCGATCTGGACGCCCTGGCCCGCCAGGGCATGATCGAGAAGGTGCATGGCGGCGCCCTCCCGGTGAGCGACGCCAGCGCGCACGAGCCGGGTTTCGAGGTGAAGTCAGGGCTGGAGCCGAGCGCCAAGGCGGAGATCGCCAAGGCGGCGGCCGAGCTGGCCGTGCCGGGCAGCGCGATCGCGCTGGCCGGCGGCACGACGGCGTACGCGCTGGCGCAGCGGCTGCTGGAGGTGCCGGAGCTGACGGTGGTGACGAATTCGGTGCGGGTGGCCGACGTCTTCTACAACGCCCAGCGGGCCGCGGCCAGCGGTGGCGACGGGCGGCCGCCGGCCGAGGCGGCGACGGTGGTGCTGACGGGCGGGATGCGCACGCCGTCGGACACCCTGGTCGGTCCGGTGGCGGACGCCGCGATCCGGTCGCTCCACTTCGACCTGCTCTTCCTCGGGGTGCACGGCATATCGGTCGAGGCGGGGCTGTCCACGCCGAACCTCGCGGAGGCGGAGACCAACCGGCACTTCGTGCGGTCCGCGCGCCGGGTGGTGGTGGTCGCCGACCACACCAAATGGGGCACGGTCGGCCTGAGTTCGTTCGCCGCCCTGGACGACGTGGACGTGCTGGTGACGGATGCCGGGCTGTCCGCTGAGGCGCGTGCGGAGTTCGCTGAGCGGTCGACGGAACTGCTGGTGGCGGGCGAGGCCGCGCCCGACGCAGACAGCTGATATCACGTCAGCTATGGTGGCCCGCGCAGTCCGCCCCGCCCCCCTTGGAGGTGCTCGCCCCATGCCCCGACGGCTCCGCCCCGTCGACCTCGACTTCGTCGAATCGGCACCGCTGCGACTGGTGTTCACCGCCGAGGCCGCCGCACCGCCGCAGGCCGTGTACGCCGCGCTGGCGGGCGACGTGCCGGGCTGGGCCGACTGGTTCACGGGGGTGGCCCGGGCGGAGCCGACGCGCGACGGCCGCGGCCGCGACGTCCGGCTCACCGGCGGCACCCACTTCGACGAGACGGTGCTGGCGACCGAGCCCGGCGAGCGCTACGCCTACCGGGTCGACACCACCAACGCCCCCGTACTGCGGGCCCTGCTGGAGGACTGGCGGCTGACGCCGGCCGGCACCGGGACCCGGCTGCGGTGGACGTTCGCGGCGGACGGCCCGGCGGCGTTCCGCTGGCTGATGCCGCTGGCACGGCCGGGCCTGGGGCGCGCGTTCCGGGATTCGATCCGGGCCCTGGACCGGCGGCTCGCCGGGAACTGACCTCCCGGGCCGCCCCGGCACGCCCCGAGGCCCGTGGCACGCCCAGCGGCCGGCAGCAGGCAACGACGCCAAGCCAAGGGGGCCTTCCACCCCTTGCCCCTGGCCCCCTCGCCCCTGGCCCACGAACCGAACTCCTCCGAGGGCCCGGCCATCGCGCCCGGCCGGGACTGTCAGTGCGGGAAGCCAGCGTACGAGTTCCAACTCGCCTAGCCGGAGGAGCCGTTGTGGCCGCCGCGTTCTCGCCGATACCGGAGCTGAATCTCCTCAAGGACTTCCAGAGCACCATGGAAGCCGCGTACTTCTCGGAGGGCTTCGAGCTCTGGCCGTACGGAGGCCGGTACCCCGGGCTCATCGCGGACTGGCTGGACCTCAAGGCCCCGTGCGGCCCGGACGAGCAGGAGCGCCTGGACCGGCTCATCCCGTTCGCCCAGGCCACCGGGTCCGGGTCCTTCTACGTGCTGTGGCGGTGCGACGACCGTACGGACCTCGCCACCCTGCCGGTTGTCTTCTTCGGCGACGAGGGCGATCTCGACATCGTCGCCGGCGGTTTGCGGGAGTTCTTCCAGGTGCTCGCCCTCGACACCGAGTGGGCCCTGAACGGCGACGAGGACGAGGAGGAGGAAGGTATCGAAGAGAACGAAGGGGATGAGGAGGATGAAGAGGACCGGGAGGACCGGGAGGACCGGGAGGACCGGGAGGACCGGGAGGAGCTCGCCAAGGGGTACGCCGAGTACCTCGCGTGGCTGGAGCGGACCTTCGGCCTCGGCCTGCCGGAAGACCCCGACGCCCTCACGGACGCGGCCCGCCGGGCGTACGGCCGCCACCTCGCCACCTGGTTGCGGGACCTCTCGCCGCACACCTTCGAGATCCCCACACCGCCCTACCGCTAGAGAAGGGCGGCGCGAGCCCCCTCGCCTCGTCGGGGCGGAGAAGGCGGATCAGCGGCCGGTCGAGCCGTCGATCAGTTCGCGGGTTGAGCAGGCCGAGCAGATTCGTGCCCGACGGCACCGCGGCTGTTCGGACCTGGGGTTCGGGGGCACCGTCGACCTTCGCGGCGATCGACGTCCGGAGGTAGTCGAGGAATCCGCGCAGGACCTCGGTCTCGCTGCTTCCGGTCCGGGGCGGCGGGGTGTCGCCGCGGCGGTTGCGGCGCGTGGTGCTGGGCACAGGGGTCGCCTTCCTTCGTCGGGGGCGGCGCCGGCCACCGCGTCAGGCGGTGCGGCGGATGAGGAGGACATGGTCGGTGACCTCGGCGGTGCGCCCGCCCGGTCCGGTCGCGATGCGGCGGGGCGCGTCGGCCCGCTCGACGGTCCATGTCCCCGGGTCCAACTCGATACCGGCGGCGACCTCCTGCGGGCTCGGGTACCGGGTGTCGGGGCCCTGGTTCCACGACCACGGCGCGGTCGACCCGTGGTCGACGACCAGCAGCCGCCCGCCGGGGCGCAGTGCGTGCGCGGCCGAGCGCAGGACGGTTGACCGGTCCAGGGCGAAGGGGGTGTGCAGGTAGTGGGCGCAGATCAGGTCGAATCGGCGGGGCGGGAAGGACTTGTGCACGTCGTGCCGCACGGTGACGACATGATCGCCCAGGTCGTGTGAGCGGGCGAGGGCGGCGAGCCGCTCGACCGCCACGGCCGAGATGTCGACGGCGGTGACGTGCCACCCCTGCCCGGCGAGCCACAGCGCGTCGCCGCCGTCGCCGCAGCCGAGGTCCAGCGCGTCACCGGGCGGCAGGCCCGTCACCGTCTCCGTGAGGCGAGCGTTCGGCCGCGGGTCGCCGGCTGCCGGTCGGGCCGCGTAGACGCCGTCCCAGAACGAGAACGCGTCGGTGCTGCTCATCAAGACTCCTTGGGTCGGAAGGAGTTCAGCTTTGTCGGGCGCGCCACGACCTGGCACGGAATCTTGCGGTAATGGCAAGGTGGCCCTCATGGATCGCACGACGGACGACGAGGTGCTCGACGCGGTGGGGGCGCGGCTGCGTGCGCTGCGCCGTGACCGTCGCATCACCCTCGCCGACCTGGCGGCGACGACCGGCGTGTCGGAGAGCACCCTGTCCCGGCTGGAGAGCGGGCAGCGCCGGCCGACCCTGGAACTGCTGCTGCCGCTGGCCCGTATCTACGACGTCCCGCTGGACGACCTCGTCGGCGCTCCGCGCACCGGCGACCCCCGGATCCACCTCAAGCCGATCAGCCGGTACGGAATGACCTTCGTGCCCCTGTCCCGGCGACCGGGCGGGGTGCACGCCTTCAAGATGATCATTCCCGCCCGGCCGGAACCGCTCGAACCGACCCCGCAGACCCATGAAGGCGTCGAATGGCTCTACGTCCTCAACGGCCGCCTACGGCTCCTGACGGGCCCGCGCGACCTGACGTTGGCACCCGGTGAGGCAGCTGAGTTCGACACGTCCTTGCCGCACTGGCTGGGCAGTGCCGACGGCGGCGCGGTCGAGCTCCTCATCCTGTTCGGGCCGCAAGGGCTGCGTGCGCACGTACGCACCGACCCCGAACGGTCGCCTCGGGCCGAGCCCCGGCGATGAACTCGGCCGAGGCCGCCCCACCGCAGGGAGCACGAAGACGCTAGGCGTCCCAGGAGCCGCCGGCGAGGAAGTGCTCGATGGTCCGGGCGTAGGGGGTGATGTCGAGCCCCTGGGCGGCCAGCCAGTCGTCCGAGTAGTACTTGTCGAGGTAGCGGTCGCCGGGGTCGCACAGCAGCGTCACCACGGATCCGGTCCGGCCCTCGGCGACCATCTCCGTGACGATCTTCAGGGCGCTCCACAGCCCGGTGCCGGTCGAGCCGCCCGCCTTGCGACCGATCGCCCGCTCCAGCGCGCGCACCGCGGCGATGCTGGCCGCGTCCGGGACCTTCATCATCCGGTCGATCGCACCGGGCACGAAGCTGGGTTCCATGCGCGGCCGGCCGATGCCCTCGATGCGGGAGGCGGTGGCGCAGTCGGTCGCGGCGTCGCCGGTCAGCCAGCCGTCGAAGAAGCAGGAGTTCTCCGGGTCGGGGACGCAGATCCGGGTGTCGTACTGCATGTAGTGCACGTAGCGGGCGATGGTCGCGGAGGTGCCGCCGGTGCCGGCGGTGGCGACGATCCAGGCGGGCTCGGGGTAGCGCTCCAGCCGCAGCTGCTGGTAGATCGACTCGGCGATGTTGTTGTTGCCGCGCCAGTCCGTGGCCCGCTCGGCGTAGGTGAACTGGTCCATGTAGTGCCCGCCGGACTCGGCGGCCAGCCGGGCGGACACCTCGTAGACCGTCCGCGGGTCCTGGACCAGGTGGCAGGTGCCGCCGTGGAACTCGATCAGCCGGGTCTTCTCCCGGCTGGTGGTGGCCGGCATCACCGCGATGAACGGGACGCCGACCAGTGAGGCGAAGTACGCCTCGGAGACGGCCGTGGAGCCGCTGGAGGACTCGATCACCGGCTTCCCCGGGCGGATCCAGCCGTTGCACAGCCCGTAGAGGAAGAGCGAGCGGGCCAGCCGGTGCTTGAGGCTGCCGGTGGGGTGCGTCGACTCGTCCTTGAGGTAGAGGTCGATGCCCCACTCCTCGGGCAGCGGGAAGCGCAGCAGGTGGGTGTCGGCGGTGCGGTTGGCGTCCGCCTGGACCTTGCGGACGGCTTCTTTGAGCCAGTCCCGGTAGTCCGGATCCGAGCGGTCCACGTCGACGGTCGGCAGGACCGACGGGGTCGGCGGGTGGGCCGCGTCCCGGGGTCCAGGGTGTCCGGGCCGGCTCTGCGGCTGTTGTGCGGTGCTCACCGGCGCGCTCCTCGGGGGTTTACGGGCCCGCCCGGAAGGCCGGCCCGGTTTCGACTATAACCACCCGGCGCACGCTTCTCACCTGCATAAACAACCCTTTGAGAGGCCCCAAGGAGGCCCTGGGGGAAGGGTGTTGTGCGCCTCTGCGCCCCGTGCGGCACTGGTGAACCGGGCGTTGTGGCGGCAAACTTCCTATCGGGGGGCGGTGGACGAGATCCGCCCATGGCACCGGGGAGTGGTGAGGATGGCCGAGCCGGAATACAACGCGACCGGCGTGCGGATCGAGCGTGCGTTGCGATCCCTGACCAGAGCGGGGCAGATCCGCATCAGCGGCGGCCGGCTGGCGCTGCTGACCAGCTACGGCACGGAGATCGACAGCGCCCCGCTCGGCGCGGTGGAGGCCCACAAGCCGCTGTTCGCGGCCCGCGACCGGGCGCTCGCCGTCCTCAACGGGAACCGCTATTCGCTGACCCTGGGCGCCCGGGACCGCTTCCTCAACGCCGTGGAGGCGGCGCGTCGGCCACGCGCGTGAACGCCGGCTGCGGCCGGGGCGGTGCGGTTGCGGCGGTGCACCGCCTGCAGGACTCTGGACACGTATCACCGAGGGTTCACCAGCGATGACGCTGCGGCGCAGCGGGCATCGCCGGTTCCGATCTTCACCCCTCTCCGGTACGAGGGGTGCCCGGCCTCATCAGGGAGTCGCGGTCGTGATCAGGCAGCCCAGCAGACACTGCACGGTGGAACTCCAGGCCGCCCCGGCCCGGATCGGGCACGTGCGCAGCATCGTCTCCGCGCAGCTGCGGTACTGGCATCTCGACGCCCTGATCGATCCGGCCGCCCTCGGGGTGACCGAACTCCTCGCCAACGTCCACCGGCACGCCCGGCCCAGCAAGCAGTGCACCGTCGAACTGTGCGTCCTGCTCGACCAGTTGACGGTCTCGGTGCACGACCTCGATCCCCGGATGCCGCGCCTGCGGGCCGCCGACAGCTGGGAGACCTGCGGCCGCGGGCTGGCCCTGATCGCGGCGCTCAGCGAGAGCTGGGGAGTGCGCCCCCACGACCCGGGCAAGGCCGTCTGGTTCACCCTCCCCGCGCTGACCACCGCCCCCGAGGAGGCCCGGGCGCTGCGCACCCACTGGGACCCCGCGCCGCTGGCGGAGACGGGCGCCGACCCCCGGCACCGGAGCGCGCGGGTCGGCTGACCGCAGGTCCGGCGGGTCAGGCCGCGCTGCCCTTGCGGCCGGCGCCGAAGTGCTCCTCCAGGACGGACAACCGGCGCCAGTACTCCTCCTCGTCGATCTCGCCGGCCGCGAACCGGCGCCCGAGGACGGCGATCGGGGTCGGGGTGTCACCGCCGGCCGCCGGCCGGGGACTGGGCCACGGGCCGCGGAAGGCCCGGCCGGGGCCGCCGTGCCGCCACCCGGCGCGGCGCAGCAGGGTCACCACGCCGAAGCCCACGGCCGCCCAGACGAGCGGGACGAACAGGATCCAGGGACCCGGACCGCCGCCGGACCAGTGTTCTGCCAGTGCGTTCATGGAAGTCAGCTCCTTGACGGGAGGGGCCGGACACGGACGCCGGCCGTCTGCCTTCGAGACTCGCCGCCGCGGGCCCGCGCGTCGTCGTACGCCCGGCGGCAGTGCGCGTACGACCGAGGGGGTACGCGGAACGGGCCGGGGAGCACCCGAGCGCCCCCGGCCCCCGAACGCCGCCCCCGAACATCGACCCGCAGACCGGCCCCGGACACCACCCTTGATCTCTGTAACTACTGGTATGTACAGTCAGGGTGTGAACAGCACGCAGGACAGCGCAGCGGCAGCCGGTACTCCCCCGGCCAGCACGCAGGAACGGCTCGTCGTCAGCACGCAGGAACTCCTGTGGGAACGCGGCTACGTCGGCACCAGCCCCAAGGCGATCCTCCAGCGCGCGGGGGTGGGCCAGGGCAGCATGTACCACCACTTCGCGGGCAAGTCCGACCTCGCGCTGGCGGCGATCCGACGCACCGCCGAGGACATGCGGACGGCGGCCGAGGAGATCTTCACCGCCCCCGGTACGGCGTACGACCGGGTGGCGGCCTACCTGCTGCGCGAGCGACAGGTACTGCGCGGCTGCCCGATCGGGCGGATGACGCAGGACCGCGACGTGGTGCAGGACCCCGACCTCCGGGCCCCGTTGGACGCGATGTTCGGCTGGCTCCAGCACCGGATCTCCGAGGTCCTCGCCGAGGGGCAGCGACGCGGTGAACTGTCCGCCGTCCTCGATCCGGCGGCCACCGCGGCGAGCGTCGCCGCGGTCGTCCAGGGCGGCTACGTGCTGGCCCGCGCGGCCGAGGACGCCGCGCCGTTCGACGCCGCCGTACACGGCCTGCTGGCGCTCCTGGCCGCACAGACCACACCGCCCCCGGCCTCCGAGCCCCGCACACCCTGACCTCCCCTCCCCTACGGAGCCCCATGCACGCCATGCAGTACCGCGTCACGCTGCCCGCCGACTACGACATGGAGACCATCCGGCACCGGGTGCGGACCAAGGGCCACCTGCTGGACGACTTCGCCGGCCTCGGCCTCAAGGCGTACGGGATCCGGGAGCGCGGCACCGACGGCTCACCGGTCAACCAGTACGCGCCGTTCTACCTCTGGGCCGACCACGAGGGGATGAACCGCTTCCTGACCGGCGAGGGGTTCCGCGGCGTGGTCCGCGACTTCGGACGGCCGGCGGTCCACAACTGGCAGGGCCTGTACCACCGTCCGGGGCCCGCGGCCGACCGCGCCCCCGGCTCCTTCACCCAGCGGACCCAGCCGCTCCCCGAGGGCTCCGACGTGCCGACCGCCATCGAGGACGCGCTCGCCGGACATGAGAAGCTGGCGGCCACGGACGGCGTGCACACCACCGCCCTGGGCCTCGACCCCCGGCGCTGGGAACTGGTCCACTTCACCCTCTGGGCGGACACCGCCCCCGACTCCGCGGACGGGGAGCGCTTCCGGGTGCTGCACCTGTCCGTGCCGGGCACCGGCCGACTGGGCGCCGGGCGGCAGTGGTGACCCCGACCCCCGCGGCCGCGTCCGGCCACCACGGCGAGCCGCCCACCGGCCCCCTCGTCCGCACCGTCCTGGGCGACATCGCCCCCGACCTCCTCGGCGTCTGCAACGCACACGACCACCTCTTCCTGGGCAGCCCCCAGCTGCCCGGCCAGGAACTCGCCGACCCCGAGGCGGCCGCCGCCGAACTGCGCGCCTTCCGCGCGGCCGGCGGCTCGGCGGTGATCCAGTGGACGCCGTACGGCATGGGCCGCCGGGCGGCCGAACTGCCGCGACTGGCCCGGGAGTCGGGAGTGACGATCGTCGCCGCGACCGGGCTGCACCAGGAGGTGCACTACGCCCCCGACGTCCTGACCGGGCTCCCGACCGACCTCGCCGCGCTCTTCGTCACCGAACTCACCGAGGGCATCATCGGCACCGGCGACACCACGAACTCCCCCGAGCCTCGCCCCAGGGCCGGAATGATCAAGGTGGCCGGCGGCTTCCACGGACTGGACCGGCACGCCCGACGCACCATGACGGCCGCCGCCGAGGCCCACCGGGCGACCGGCGCGGCCATCGGCATCCACCTGGAGCTGGGCACCGGGGCGCTGGACGTCCTCGACCTGCTGTGCGGTGCGTTGGCGGTCCCGCCGAACCGGGTCATCCTCGGCCACCTCAACCGCTCACCCGACCTCACGACACACCGGCTGGCCGCCGAAGCCGGCGCCTACCTCGCCTTCGACGGCCCGTCACGCGCCCACCACACCACGGACTGGCGACTGCCGGACGCGGTGGCGGCACTCTGCGACGCCGGATACGCCGACCGCATCCTGCTCGGCGGCGACACCACGACGGCCGCCGCCCGGTCGGTGAACGGCGGCCCCGGCATGCCGTATCTGCTGCGCAGGCTCCGTCCACGGCTGGAACTCGCCGTGGGCGCGGAGGCGGTGCGGGGGATGCTGACGACGAATGCCGCCCAAGCGGTTTCGGCCGGGTGGCCGTAGTTTTGGGGCTTCGGGTTTCCCGCCGTGGGGGTTGCTGTTCTTCCGCCTGCGGCGGGACCGGTCCGCTGCGCTTGGCTGGGCCCCGTACGTTTTTGGCTGTCCCGCCGTGGGGGTTGTTCGCCGTTGCGCCTGGCGGCGGGCTGTTGTCCGCTGCGCGGGGCTGTTGGGTGCGGTGTCGGGTTGGAGGGGTCGGTGTGCAGGACTGCTGCGCTTTACGTCCTGCACACCGACCCCTCCAACCCGACACCTCCCGGTGATGGTGGGGAAGAAACGGTGGGTGGGGGTCAGCGTGAGTGGTCGCCTACCGGTTGCTATTCGACCCGGTCACCACTCAACAGCGGACCCGCACCGGCCCACTCACGCGCAGCCCCACTCCGCCTCTCTTTTTCCCACCCACAACGGGAGGGGACGGGTCTGTGGGGTGGGGGTGTGCCGGACGTAAAGCGAAGCAGTCCGGCACACCCCCACCCCACAGACCCGGCACCGCACCCGACCAGCCCCGCGCAGCGGACCGGCCCGCGCCGCCAGGCGCAAAACGCGAACCCCCACGGCGGGCCAGCCGACAACGTGCGGGGCAGCCGAGCGCAGCGACAACGTGCGGGGCCAAAACCTACGCCAGGACGACCAACGGATCATCCAGCACCGGCTGCCACGCCAGTTCCGCCGCGCCGACCAGGCTGTTGTGGTCCAGGCTGCACGGGAGGATGGGGACGCCGCCGCTGCGGCCCCACAGGCTGCGGTCGGCGACCACGGCTCGGAGTCGTTCGGGGTCGGCCTCCAGGAGGGCGCGGTGGAGTCCGCCGAGGATGATGCGGTCGGGGTTGAGGATGTTGACGAGGCCCGCGAGGCCCAGTCCGAGCCGGTCGATGAGCAGGTCGGCGGCGGTGCGTACGCCGGGGTCGGCGTACTCGTTCCGGAGCAGTTCGCCGGCTTGGTGGAGGAGTGAGACCTCCGGTCCTGGTTCCCGGCCGGCGGCGACGAGGAAGGCGAGCGGGTCGGCCTCGACGTCCAGGCAGCCGCGGCTGCCGCAGTGGCAGGGGGCGCCTTCCGGGTTGACGGTGAGGTGGCCGACCTCCAGGGCGAGGCCCGAACTGCCGCTGTGCAGGCGGCCGTCGAGTACCAGCGCCCCGCCGACGCCGCGGTGGCCGGAGGCGACGCACAGCAGGTGGCGGGCGCCGCGGCCGGCTCCGTGCCGGTGTTCGGCGAGGGCGCCGAGGTTGACATCGTTGCCGGTGAAGCCGATCTTCTCGGTGACGCCGGGGATGCCGGCCTCGGCCAGCGCGCGCAGGAAGAGTTCGCGTACGGGGGCGCCGGAAGGCCAGGCGAGGTGGAGCGGGTTGAGCGCCTCGCCGTCGGGTTCGGCGATCGCGGAGGGCACTGCGAGGCCCGCGCCCAGACAGCGCCGCCCGGTCTCGCGCAGCAGGGCGGCGCCGGCCTCGACCACCTCGGCGAGGACGTGTGCGGGGTCGGCGGGGATGATGCCGCAGCTGGGCGTGGTGGCGACGATCCGGCCGCCGAGGCCGACCAGGGCGGCGCGGTATCCGTCGGCGTGGATCTGCGCGGCGAGCACGACCGGGCCGTTCTCGTTGAGGGACAACCGGTGGGAGGGCCGCCCCTGGGAGCCCGCGGAGGCGTGCGGCCGGGAGTCGACCGTGATCAGGCCGAGCGCTTCGAGCTCGGCGGCCACCGCCCCCGCGGTCGCCCGGGTCACGCCGAGTTCGGTGGTCAGGACGGCACGGGTGGGCGCGCGTCCGGTGTGTACGAGCTCCAGTGCGGGTCCGAGGGCGCTACGGCCCCGCTCCAACCTGGTTGTCCGAGTCTGGGTCACCCCTCTATTCTGGCTTTGTGCCGACGCTAAACAAAATACGGACGGCCTTGAGTCTCAATCGGGCCCACACCCCCACCGACCTCTCGAAAACCTCGATAGCGCCGCATAACGGGACAGCGGTCACCGCCCCGGGGCCGGTCGGCCCGCGGCTGACCCGGCTGCGCGTCGCGCTCACCGCGTTCTTCGCCGTCGACGGCTTCCTCTTCGCCGGCTGGGTCGTGCGGATCCCCGCGATCAAGGCGCAGACCGGTGCCGGTGCGGGCGCCCTGGGCCTGGCCCTGCTCGGCGTGTCGGCCGGAGCGGTGGCGTTCATGATGCTCACCGGGCGGCTGTGCCGGCGCTTCGGCAGCCACGCCGTGACCGTCGCCTCCGGGGCCGCCCTCGCGCTGAGCATCCTGCTGCCCCCGCTCGCCCGGTCGGCCACCGCGCTGGGCCTGGTACTGCTGGTCTTCGGCGCCGCGTACGGCTCCCTCAACGTCGCCATGAACAGCGCCGCCGTCGAACTGATCGCCGCCCTGCGCCGCCCGGTGATGTCCGGCTTCCACGCCGCCTTCAGCCTGGGCGGGATGCTCGGCGCCGGGCTCGGCGGACTGGTCGCCGGGCACCTCTCACCGGCCGCGCACCTGTCCGTACTGGCGGGGTGCGGACTGGTGGTGACGGCCGTCGCGGGCACCGTGTTGATGCGGGAGCGCGCAGCGGCCGGTGCCGCGGTACCGGCCGAGGAGCGCGGCGCGGCGGCCCCGGACCGGCCCCGGCGCCCCGGCACACCCGGCCCGACCCGCCGGCTCGTGCTCGTCTTCGGCGCGATCGCGCTGTGCACCGCATACGGCGAGGGCGCGCTGGCCGACTGGGGAGCGCTGCACCTCTCCCAGGACCTGGCCGCCGCGCCGGGGCTCGCGGCCGCCGGCTACGCGGTGTTCGCGCTGGCGATGACCCTCGGGCGGCTCTCCGGTACCGCGATCGTCGAACGGTTCGGCCCGGCCCGGGCCCTGGTCGCGGGCGGCACCACGGCGGCGGCCGGGATGCTGCTCGGGGCGCTCGCGCCGACCGCGTGGGGCGCCTGCGCCGGGTTCGCGGTCGCCGGTCTGGGGCTGGCCAACATCTTCCCGATCGCCATTGCGCGCGCCGGGACGGCCGGCGGCCCGGACGGGGTCGCGGTGGCATCCACGATCGGCTATGGCGGCATGCTGCTGGGGCCGCCCGCCATCGGTTTCCTCGCCGAGGCGTGGGGCCTGCCGGTCGCGCTGACCACGGTCGCGCTGCTGGCCGCGGTGGCAGCGCTGGTCGCGCACCTGACGCGCGGGGCGCATCGGAACGGAGCGGACCGCTCCGCGCCCGGTTCCGGTGTGCCGGGCAGGTGACGGGAGGCCAACCCGGGCCGGGCGGGGGCCTGTTCGGCACCGCGGCAGCCCGGCTCTCAGCGGTCGGTGGCGTGTCGAGGGAAGCGGACGCACGGGGCGCCGGGGCGACGGCGGTCCCGGCGCTGCCGGTTGTCAGTGGCGGCTGGCACACTCGGACGCATGGAGATCACTGAGTTCGTCGAAACCCTGCGGCTGGACGGCGGGCTGCTCGCGGACGCCGCCGACACGGCCGGCGCCGACGCCCCGGTGCCGGCCTGCCCCGAGTGGCGGATGCGGGACCTGGTGCGGCATATGGGGACGGTCCACCGATGGGCGGCGGGCTTCGTGACCGAGCCCCGGGAGGACCGCGGTCCCTTCCCGGAGGCCCCGGAGCTGACCGACGACGAGCTGGTGCCCTGGCTGCGCGAGGGCCACCACCACCTCGTCGTGGCGCTCCACACGGCACCGGCGGACCTGCGGACGTGGACGTTCCTGCCGGCCCCGTCCCCGCTCGCCTTCTGGGCGCGCCGCCAGGCCCACGAGACGTCGGTGCACCGCGCCGACGCCCAGCAGGCGGCCGGCGTCCCGCTCACGCCCCTGCCAGCCCGCTTCGCCGCCGACGGCGTCGACGAGCTCCTGGCGGGCTTCCACGCCACCGACCGCAGCCGGCTCCGCACGGATACACCCCGCACGCTGCGGCTGCGCGCCGACGACACCCCCGGCGCGGACTGGACGGTGCACCTCACGCCCGACGCACCGCCGCGCACGGTGCGGCACGCCACGCCGGACGCGGCCGACGCCGCCCCGGACTCGACGGTCGAGGCCCCGGCCGAGGAGCTGTACCTGGCGCTGTGGAACCGCCTCCCGTGGGACGGCCTGAAGGTCACCGGCGACCCGTCCCTGCCGGCGCTGTGGCGGGAGCGTGGTGCCATCTGACAGGTATGCGAACCGACACCTCGCCGAGCTGACGCCTCGTCATGAGCACTGCTCGCGGGTATTGCCATGGGTGCCGCTCGTGGAAAGTGGTCACCGCCCGGCCCCTCACCCCAGCCAGCCCGGGCGGACCAGCCCCGACTCGTAGGCCAGGACGACCAGTTGGGCGCGGTCGCGGGCGCCCAGCTTGACCATGGTGCGGCTGACGTGGGTCTTGGCGGTGAGCGGGCTGACCACCAGCCGGCGGGCGATCTCCTCGTTGGAGAGCCCGATGCCCACCAGGGCCATCACCTCCCGTTCCCGGTCGGTGAGCGCGGTGAGTGCGGCGGCCGGCGCCGGTTCCTTGGAGCGGGCGGCGAACTCCGCGATCAGCCGGCGGGTCACCCCCGGCGAGAGCAGCGCGTCGCCGGCGACCACCGCGCGCACCGCCCGCAGCAGTTCGTCCGGTTCGGTGTCCTTCACCAGGAATCCGGAGGCCCCGGAGCGGATCGCCTCGAAGACGTACTCGTCGAGTTCGAAGGTGGTCAGCATGACGACCCTGACATCGCGCAGTGCGGGGTCGTCGGTGATCCGCCGGGTGGCGGCCAGGCCGTCGACCAGCGGCATCCGGATGTCCATCAGAACCACGTCCGGCCGGTGCGCCCGGACGGCCGTCAGGGCTTCCTGTCCGTCCGCCGCCTCGCCGACCACCTCGATGTCGGGCTGGGCGTCCAGCAGTGCCTTGAAGCCGGCCCGGACCAGCAGTTGGTCGTCGGCGAGCAGTACCCGGATCACGACTCCTCCTCGATGGCGGTGCGGGCCGCGGTGGTGAGCGGGATGCACGCGCGGACCCGGAAGCCGCCGTCCGGGCGCGGACCCGCCTCGACGGTGCCGCCCAGCGCCGCGGCCCGCTCCCGCATCCCGGCCAGCCCGTTGCCGCCGCCGGTCGGTTCGCGGGTGCCGGCGGTCGCCGGTCCGTCGTCGTCGACCCGGATCTCCAGCGCACCGGGAGCGTAGCGGAGCCGCACCCGGGCGGTGCGCGAGCCCGAGTGCCGGACGATGTTGGTGAGCGCCTCCTGGACGATGCGGAAGGCGGCGAGATCGGTGCCGGGCGGCAGGGCGACCCGGGCGCCCTCGGTCGTGACGTCCACCGCGAGGCCGGCTCCCCCGGCCTGTTCGGTGAGTTCGGGCAGCCGGTCCAGGCCCGGGGCCGGGGCGCGCGGGGCGTCGCCCGGGGTGCGCAGGGTGTCGAGGACCTGCCGGACCTCGCCGAGGGCTTCCTTGCTCGCGGCCTTGATGGTGGTCAGTGCGGTGCGGGCCTGTTCCGGGTCGGAGTCCAGCAGTGCCAGTCCGACGCCCGCCTGGACGTTGATGACGGAGATGCTGTGCGCGAGGACGTCGTGCAGTTCGCGGGCGATCCGGAGCCGCTCCTCGTCGGCCCGGCGGCGCTCGGCGGCGGCGCGTTCGGCCCGCATCCGGGCCAGCTGTTCGCGGCGCATCCGGGCGAGTTCGGAGACCGCCACGACGGCCGCCACCCAGGCGGTGACGACGAGTTCCTGCCCCCAGGGGGCGGGCCCGAGGTGCGGGGGCAGCCAGCGGTAGAGCCAGTGCGCGATCAGCAGGTGGACCAGCCACACCCCGCCCACCGCGCACCAGGCGACCACCCGGTGCCCGGCGACGATCGCCGCGAAGGCGCCGAGCGCGAGCGTGACGAAGACCGGCCCGTAGGGGTAGCCGGCCGCGAAGTAGGCGGCGCTACAGGCGGCGGTGCCAAGGGCGGTGGCCCGTGGGTGGCGGTGCCGGAGGAGCAGCAGTACGGCTCCGGCGAGGAGCAGCGCATGGCCTAGGGGGTCGAGCGGAAGGCGGCCGTGCTGGCCGTGGGCGGCGGCGTTGCTGCCGACGGTGACCAGCACGGCCACCACCAGCGTCGAGCGCCAGGGCAGCCGGCCGCCGGACCGTCCTCCGGGCGCCGGGGCCGACGCCCGCCACTCCCCCGCCCCGCCGTGGCGCCGCGCCCACGGCGGCCGTGCGTTGTCCATGCCGCAACGCTAGACCGCGGTGGGGCGGGGCGGCGTCCGCCGGGCGCGGTGGTCGCGGCTACTCCCCGGGGAGTAGCCGGCGCGGTCCGGCCGCCGGGGGTCAGGCGGGGCTGCCGGTCCCCGCCCCGTCCGTTCCGACCAGCATCGCCACCAGCCGTTCCGCCTGCCGGCGGGGATCGGGTGCCCCGGCCCATCCGGTCATCAGCAGGTGGTGGACGGTGCCGACGAGGGCGAGCGCGACCGCGCCGGTGTCGGTGCGGTCCGCGAGGCGCCCGAGCCGCTGCTCGGCGTCCAGATAGGCCGCGATCGCCTCCTGCATCGCGTCGAAGCCGGGCGCGCCCTCCTGGAGCGCGGTGCGGATCCGTTCCGCGGCTGCCGGGCGGGTGAGGGCGAGGCCGGAGATGACCGGGCCCGCGGAGTCCAGCAGGGTGCCGGCGACGGTGCCGAGGTTCGCGGCGACGGTGTCCCGGCCGGCCCGCTCCGAGAGCTGTGCGGCCTGTCGCGCGGTGCGGGCGAACCGGTCCAGGCACAGCTCGGCGACGAACTCGTCCAGTCCGCCGGCGAAGTGGGCGTGCAGCAGCCCCTTGGAGCAGCCCGCCTCCGCGGTGATCGCACGGCTGGTCAGGGCGCTCGGCCCCGCTTGGGCCAACAGGCGCTCGGCGGCGGCGAAGAGCCGTTCGCGGACATCGGGAATGGCCACTCCACGCGGTGACATGAGACCTCTCCGGACTGGGGATTGCCAGTTTGGGCACGCGCCCATACTGTTGCCCACAGGGTTTGGGCACCCGCCCATCCTAGGCCCGGGCCGCCCGTTCCGCCGGGCTGCCCGCACGCCGCCGACATCCACGCCCGGCAGACCCCGCACCCAGCAGGAGGCACCGCATGGCACACCCCACCGGCCCCGCGCTCCCCGACACCCCCAACGCCGAACAGGCCCGCGCCTGGAACGGCTACGAGGGAGCCCACTGGGCCGCCCACCAGGACCGCTGGGACGCGGTGAACGACGGGTTCAACGAGCCGCTGCTCACCGCCGCGGCGATCGGCCGGGCCGACCGCGTCCTGGACATCGGCTGCGGCGCCGGCGCCACGACCCGGCTCGCCGCCCGCCGAGCCGCCGAAGGGCACGCGCAGGGCCTGGACCTCTCCGCGCCGATGCTGGCCCGCGCCCGCGCCTCCGCGGCCCGCGAGGGACTGGCCAACACCGCCTTCGCACAGGGCGACGCCCAGGTGCACGCCTTCCCGGCGGGCGGCTTCGACATCGCGATCAGCCGCTACGGCGTGATGTTCTTCGCCGACCCGGTCGCCGCCTTCGCCAACATCGGCCGGGCGCTGCGCCCCGGCGGCCGACTGGCGTTCGTCTGCGGCGCACCGGCCGACCGCAGCGAGTGGTTCCAGGCGCTGGCGGCGCTCCGACCACACCTGTCACTCGACGGCTTCGGCGCCCCCGGTGCGCCCGGAATGTTCTCGCTCGCCGACCCGGACCGCGTCCAAGAGGTGCTCTCCGCCGCCGGATTCGGGGAGACCGCCGTGACACCGGTGACGGCGGACGGCGTCTGGGGCCGGGACGCCGCCGACGCGTCCGCCTTCCTGCTCGGCTCCGGCCCCGGCCGCCACCTGCTGGAGGGCGCCGCCCCGGACACCCGGGAGCGCGCCCGGACGGCACTCGTCGAGGCGCTGCGCCCCTACGAGGACGGCGGCGCGGTCCGGCTGCGCGGCGCCGCCTGGCTCGTCACCGCCGTTCGGCCGCCGGCTCCGGGTCGCTGACCTCCGCCGACCGCGCGGCGGGCGCGTCCTCCCGGGACGCCTCCGCGCGGTCGAGGGCGTCCAGCGCACGCCGGGCCAGCGGGTGCGTGCGGACCAGTTCGGCGATCGTGGAGGTACCGCGGGTGATCTTCGCGAACGCCCGCCACGCGGGCCGGAACCCGGTCAGCGCGGCGTGGAACATCCCCGGGCGGCGCGCGAAGAGGGCCAGCATGCGACGGCCGACGGCCATCTCCACGCCCAGCCCGGCCTTGATGGCGAAGGCGTAGTTCAGGGCCTGCCGCCGGGCGTCGACCGCGTCGTGCGCCTCGGAGATCCGCACCGCCCACTCCCCCGCCAGCCGCCCGGAGCGGAGCGCGAACGAGATCCCCTCACGGGTCCAGGGCTCCAGCAGGCCCGCCGCGTCACCGCAGACCAGCACCCGGCCGCGGGAGAGCGGCGAATCGTCGGTCCGGCAGCGGGTCAGGTGCCCGGAGGAGATCCGCGGCTCGAAACCGGCCAGGCCGAGCCGCCCGATGAAGTCCTCCAGATAGCGCTTGGTCGCCGCGCCCTCGCCGCGGGCCGAGATCACCCCGACGGTGAGGGTGTCCCCCTTGGGGAACACCCAGCCGTAACTGCCGGGCATCGGGCCCCAGTCGAGCAGCACCCGGCCCGCCCAGTCCTCGGCGACCGTCTCCGGCACCGGGATCTCGGCCTCCAGCCCCAGATCCACCTGGTCGACCTTGACACCGACATGCGCGCCTATCCGGCTCGCGCTGCCGTCCGCGCCGACCACCGCACGGGCCAGCACCACCTCGCCGTCACCGAGCACCACCGCGACGGTCCGCCGGTCGGGGACGTTGGCGCCGTGCTGCTCCACCCGCGAGACGGTGACACCGGTACGGACCCGCGCCCCGGCGTCCTTGGCGGACTCCACCAGCGCGGCGTCGAACTCGGGGCGGTTGATCAACCCGAAGAGCATGTGCTTGGAACGGCGGGTGCGGTTCATCCGGCCGTTGAGCGAGAACGTCACCGCGTGCACCCGGTCGCGCAGCGGCAGTTCGAAGCCGGGCGGCAGGGAGTCCCGGGACGGGCCGATGATGCCGCCGCCACAGGTCTTGTAGCGGGGGAGTTCGGCCTTCTCCAGGAGCAGCACCCGGCGCCCCGCACACGCCGCGGCGTGTGCCGCCGAGGCGCCCGCGGGCCCCGCGCCCACCACCACGACGTCCCACACCTGCTGGTTGTCCTCGGCTGCCTGCTCGCTGCTCACCTGTGCTTCCGCTCCCGTCCGATGCCTGGCTGCGCGTACCGCCCGCATCCTACGGGCCGCCGCCGCGCGGACCGCCTGTGGGAAGATCGAGCGCACGCCCACCCGTACGTCCGGGTCCGCCCGGCTCACCCCGCCGCACGTGCCCGCACGTAGCCGACACCGCGCCCACAAGGAGCGTTCCATGCCCGACAGCGCACTCGCCCAGACCGTAGCCGCCCTGCAACCGCGGGCCAGGACCGAACTCGCCGAGCTGGTGGCCTTCAAGTCGGTCGCGGACTTCGCCCAGTTCCCCAAGAGCGAGAGCGAGGCCGCTGCCCGCTGGATCGCGGACGCACTGCGGGCCGAGGGCTTCCAGGACGTGGCACTGCTGGACACCCCGGACGGCACCCAGTCCGTCTACGGCTACCTCCCCGGCCCGGCCGGCGCGCCGACGGTCCTGCTGTACGCGCACTACGACGTCCAGCCGCCCCTGGACGAGGACGCCTGGATCAGCCCGCCGTTCGAGCTGACCGAGCGCGACGGCCGCTGGTACGGACGCGGCGCCGCGGACTGCAAGGGCGGCATGATCATGCACCTGACCGCACTGCGGACGCTCAAGGAGCACGGCGGCATCCCGGTCAACATCAAGGTGATCGCCGAGGGTTCGGAGGAACAGGGCACCGGCGGCCTGGAGCAGTACGCCACGGCGCACCCGGAACTCCTCACGGCCGACGCCATCGTCATCGGCGACTCCGGCAACTTCCGGGCCGGCCTGCCGACGGTCACCGCGACGCTGCGCGGCATGACGATGCTGCAGGTCCGGGTCGACACCCTGGAGGGCAACCTGCACTCCGGCCAGTTCGGCGGCGCGGCCCCGGACGCACTGGCCGCACTGATCCGGATCCTGGACTCGCTGCGCGCCGAGGACGGCTCGACGACCGTCCGCGGACTGGCCGCGGACGCCACCTGGGAGGGCCTGCAGTACCCGGAGGCGGACTTCCGCAAGGACGCCAAGGTCCTGGACGGCGTCGGGCTCATCGGCACGGGCACGATCGCCGACCGCCTCTGGTCCCGGCCCGCCGTGACCGTCCTGGGCATCGACTGCCCGCCGGTGGTCGGCGCCACCCCCTCCGTGCACGCCTCGGCCCGCGCCCTGGTGAGCCTGCGGATCCCCCCGGGCACCGACGCCGTCGACGCCACCAAGCTGCTCACCGCACACCTGGAAGGCGCCGCCCCATGGGGTGCCCGCGTCGCCGTCGAGCAGGTCGGCCAGGGCCAGCCGTTCCGCGCGGACACCACCAGCCCCGCGTACGCCTCGATGGCGGCGGCACTGAGCGAGGCGTACGACGGGCAGGAGATGCAGACCTCCGGCCTGGGCGGCTCCATCCCCCTGTGCAACACCCTGGCCGGCCTCTACCCCGACACGGAGATCCTCCTGATCGGCCTCAGCGAGCCGGAGGCCCAGATCCACGCCGTCAACGAAAGCGTCTCCCCCGACGAACTGGAACGACTGTCCCTGGCCGAGGCCCTGTTCCTCCAGCGGTTCGCCGCGGAGCGGGTCTGATTCCCACGTTTTTGGCTTCCCGAAGCTCGTAACGGGGACCTCTACGGTACCGAGACTTCGGGAGTAGCGCTGAAGAACAGACGAGCCCCGTTCGGCCAGTGCCGAGCGGGGCTTGTCAGTGGGGCGTTACGAACAGAACGACACCTTTACAAACGACACCTTTACAGCGGTCACGATGTTCGCGGTCTGGTCGTCCGTGAGGCTTGGCACCGCGCCACCCTCGTACCGCGTTTTCGCGTTCCGCTGGACCGTCGCCGCGTCCTTGCCGTCCTTGATGTCGCTGCACACGTTGCGGGCACGGTCAACGGCGCGACTCTCCTTGGCCACCAGCCCCGGGTCGATGGCGCTCAGAGCGCGTATCAGGTCTGCTGTCTGTGCAGCGTCCGGCGAGGGGATCCCCGAGGGGCGTGGGGCTTCCGCGCTCGGTCTCTCCGGCTGCGCTTGCACCGTAGCGGTCGGTCTCGGGCTCTCGGCTACCGCCTTGTCCTCTCGTCCTCGAAGAGCGACAAGACCCCGCGGAACGCGAGCACCGCAACTCCCCCTATAGCCAACGCCTTCCGCTTCATTGTCACCCCTTGTGTCTGTAGATGATCGGCGGATACCTATCACGGGGCTTGTCTGCCTGGTGCGGGAATACCAGGATTCGTCCAGCGGAAAGCCCCGCCCGGCACGGGGCCGAACGGGGCTGGTTCTCTGACCTACTTGCAGAACGACGACTTAACCGCTGTCACGATGCGCGCCGCCTGACCATCCGACAGTGACTTGATGGTGCCGGGCGTAGTCCCCTGAAAGCGCAGCTTTGCCCCTTGCAGCACGTCAGAGTCAGCCTGCCCCGCTCGAATGTCTGCGCAGATGGTCCCAGACGCTGCGAGCGCCCACTTCTCGTTGTCACCTAGCGCTGGGTCTACCGCTTTGAGTGCGCCCATGAGCTTTTGGGTCTGTTCGGCGTTCAGGGCCGGCGCGGCGCCATCCTTAGACGCGTCCTCGTCCTTGCTGCTCGGGGTGCTTTCTGTGGTAGGTGCCGCGGTTGCCGGCGCGCTCTTGGCCGTCTTTGTGTTCGGGCCGTCGGCATCGCATGCGGACAGTGCCGCGATGGCCATTGCCGCAGCGAGTACGGCCGTGGTTGTGCGCTTCATGTTCTCCCCTACTACGTGAGCGCGTTCGTGTTCGACAGCGCCTACCATGCCGTTCCAAAGGCGGATAAGCGAAGCCCCGTCCGACTCATGGTCGAACGGGACTCATGGCGTGCGTCTGTGCTATCGGATCACGGGCTTCTTCTTCGGCGCGTCCGTCTCCGTGTCGGCGGTGCCTTGGTGCGTGCCTTGTACGCCTTCCAGTACTCCGAGGGGGACAGCACCCCGTCCGCGTTGAGCATCAGCGCGATGGCATGCGGGCTCTTACCGTCCAACAGCGCCGCAATGATCCGCTCAATGACTCGCACGGCGTCCGGATCCGGGACCAGGGTCCAGCCGACCCTGCCGTGTTCCTTGGACATGGGGGCAGGCAGGTACCCGTACGGCGAACGTCCGCCGCCGCGCCACCGGAGCGCCATCTTGCGCATGGCTGCCTGGGCACCGGTCACGCGGTCGCTGATGCTCTGCGACTCCCGCAGCCCGTCACCCTCGCCGAAATCGATCCCGAGCGCTGCCGCCGCTATGTCGTCGGCCTCGCGCTGCCGCTCGGGGCTGGTCGTCTCGTCTGTTCGGACCGACAATCGGATGCACCGGCCCCCTCCCAGGTTCTCGGCGAACGCGGTTCCTACAGTTGCACGGTTTTCCATGCACTTCGTAGGAGGGCGGAGGTTTCCCGCACCGGGGCTGACCTGCGTAGATGCTGCTGCTTCGTGCGACGACTTGACCAGTGTGGACGCCACCACAGGTGATCACTCCAGAACTATGACTCTGGAGCTTCGGGGCTGTCCCGCCGTGAGGGTTGCTCGCCGTCGCGCCTGGCGGCGCGGGCCCACTCGTACGTTGCCGCCGTGCGGCGTCGTGTCGCCTGGCGGCGGGCTGTTGTCCGCTGCGCGGGGCTGTTGGGTGCGGTGTCGGGTCGGAGGGGTCGGTGTGCAGGACTGCTGCGCTTTACGTCCTGCACACCGACCCCTCCGCCCCGACCCCTCCCGGTGGTGGTGAGGAAAGACGGTGGGTGGGGGCCAGCGTGAGTGGTCGCCTACCGGTCGCTACTCAATCCCGGTCACCACTCAACAACGGACCCGCACCGTCCCACTCACGCGCAGCCCCACCGGCCTTTTCCCACCCATCAACGGGAGGGGACGGGTCTGTGGGGTGGGGGTGTGCCGGACGTAAAGCGAAGCAGTCCGGCACACCCCCACCCCACAGACCCGGCACCGCACCCGACCAGCCCCGCGCAGCGGACCCGCCCCGCGCAGCGGCAACGCCCGCCGCAGGCGAAACGACGCCGCACAACGGCAACGGCCCGCGCCGCCAGGCGCAAAAACAGCAAGCCCCACGGCGGGGACGCCGACAACGTGCGGGGCCCAACCAAGCGCAACGAACCGTCAGGTCAACGGAACGCCCGCCTCCAGATGCAGCGGGCAGCCCCGTTCGCGGGCTCGTAGTGCCCAGCGGAGGCGGTTCCAGCGGACGGGCGGCAGCATGGTCTCCGCCTCGGATTCGGTGACGAAGCGCCAGGCACGCAGTTCGGAGCCGGGCAGCAGGAGTTCCCGGATGGTGTCCTCGGTGAGGGTGCCGCCGTCGAAGAGCAGCCGCAGGCCGCCGAAGCCGGGGGGCTTGGGGGCTTCCCAGTCGAGGACCAACAGCTTTGGGGGGTGCGGGAGTTGGATGCCGAGTTCCTCGGCCACCTCCCGTACGCCGGCGTGGGCGGGCGCCTCGCCTGGTTCCACGATGCCGCCGGGGAACTCCCAGCCGGGCTTGTACGTCGGATCGACCAGCAGCACGCGGTCCTGGTCGTCGAAGAGCAGCACTCCGGCGGCGAGGGTCTCCGCGGTGGGTTCGGGGGTCTGCACGATGTCGCAGGCGCCGGCGCCGGTGCGGACGGCCTCGACGACCCGCTCGGCGGCCTGGCGGGGTGTCAGGGCGGTGGTGTCCACGACGTGCGCATCGCTCTTGAGCCAGTCCAGGGCGTGCGCGTAGGGACCCAGGTGCTCCAGGCACCAGCGGCGCACGGAGGCGTTGCCCTCGGGGTCGCCGGGCTTCTCCTCGCGGTGGGCTATACGCTCCCGCAGGATCGTTTCCTCCGCATGGAGGAGGACATGTCGGACGGGTATCCGGCGGGCCGCCAGGGAGCCGAAGATCTCGTCGCGGTACTCCTGGCGCAGCAGCGCCATCGGCGTCACCAGCGGGCCCGGCACCTCGGTGAGCAGGGCGGCCGCGGTGTCCACGACCATGCGCCGCCAGGACGGCAGGTCCTGGTAGTCGTCGACCTCCTCGAACCGCTTGGCCGGCAGCATCAACCGCAGCCCGCCGCCGAGGAGTTCCGGGTCGTAGAGCGTGCTTCCGGGAAGCAGGTCGAGCACTTCATGAGCCACAGTGGTCTTGCCCGCACCGAACGTGCCGTTCAGCCAGACGATCACGGTTTCCCCTCTTCCCTAGACCCAGGTGAGTTGCCCGCAACACCCTGCCACGGAAACGCTCGGGACCACGGGCCGCGTGCGACGCCGGGAACATGCTGGAGGAACACACCGCACAGGGGACGCCGGTCCGCCTCCCCCGCCGCGATGCCCCGGCAATCAAGCGCTCCCCCGCCCCTCCAGCACCGAAACCCCCACCCGCGCACGGCCTCCGGACGACCGCCGGCGGGGCGGTACGTCGCATATGCCGGAGTCCCATGGGTGCGCGGCGCCGGGCGGGTGCCGCCCGCGTTCAGCAGGCCCGCAGCCCGGGCACCGGCTGGTCGTTCTCCCCGCCGGTGAGGTACACGACGCTGATGTAGACGCCGGAATTGCCGCTGTCGTCATCGGTCTTGGCCCACCACACGTTGGTCCACTTCCCGTACGTCTCGCGACGGCCCAGCTTCGCCTGGCAGTAGAAGTAGTTGGTGCCCGCATTGAGGTGGCCGACCTGCTGGAAGGAGTCGGTGTACGAGGTCGCGGTGCGCCACACGTCGCAGTTGGCCTTGCCGCCGCCGGCGTCCGCGCAGGACGGTCCCGGGGTGGGTCCCCCGCCGCTGCCGCCACTGCCACCGCCGGCGGCGGAACCGGAGCCGCCGGTGGTCGTACCGCCGGAGGTGCCGCCGTGCGCCCCGCCCGCGGTGCCACCGCCGTCCGTGCCGCCCTGGCTTCCGCCCGCGGCCGTACCGCCGGTCTGGCCGCCCGGACCACCGCCCGGCACGCCGGGCTTGGGGTTTCCGGACGCGGAGGGGGCCCCGGAGGGGGTCGTCGAGCCGGCCGGCGACGGGCTGGTGGCCTTGCCGTCGCCCGCGCCGCCCTTGCCGGCGGAGACGCTCGGTCGGCTCGTCCCCGGTGTGGTGGCCGGTGCGGCCGCCTGCCGGTCGCTCGCGGTGTCCCGGTCGCCGGAGCCGGAGCCGACCAGCGCGTAGGTGAGGCCACCGCCGCCGGCCAGCACGGCCAGGACGGCCGCCGCCGCCAGCAGCACCCGCCGGCGCCGGCGGGCCGGCAGTCGCGCGGTGTCGCCGTCGGGGGCGCCCTGGTACGGGTGCGGGCCGGTGATGCCCGCCGCGGAACCGGCCACCGTAGCCGACGGGTCGTGGACCGGCCGCCCGTAATGCGCGTTCGGGCCGGGCGGCTGCGGCACGGCGCCGCCCCGGGCGCCCGGGCCGCCGAGCCAACCGGCCGGCGCCACCCCGGCACCCGCGGGACCGGTCAGCGGCCCCGCCCCCGCCGTCACGTCCGTGGCGGTGGGCGCGTACGGCATGCCGGGCTGCGGGACCGGCGGCGGGGCGGGCGGCGTCACGCCGGGGTCGCGGCCCTCCGCCACCGCGCGGAGCATGCTGCGGGCCTGGGCGGCGGACGGGCGGTCGGCCGGGTTCTTGGCCATCAAGGCGTACAGGACGGGCGTCAGGGGTCCGGCCCGGCGCGGTTCGGGCAGCGGTTCGGTGACGATCGCGGTCAGCGTCGAGTACACCGAGGTGCGGCGGAACGGCGCGGCGCCGCCCTCGGCCGCCGCGTACAGCGTCATGCCCAGCGACCAGATGTCCGAGGCGGGGGTGGGGTCCAGGCCCTGGGCGCGCTCGGGCGGGAGGTAGTCGAGCGAGCCGACCAGTTCGCCGCTGCGGGTGATGTTGGTGCTGGCGCCGTCCCCGGGGGCCTCGATGCTGGCGATGCCGAAGTCGGTGAGCACCACCCGGCCTTCCCCGGAGCCGGCCCGGTCCGGGGACCGCCCCGGGCGCTCCAGCAGGACGTTGCCGGGCTTGACGTCGCGGTGCAGCACCCCGACCTCGTGGGCGGCGTCCAGCGCGTCCATGACGGCGGCCCCGATCCGGGCGATCTCCCGCGGATCCAACGGGCCCTGCGCGCCGATGGCGTCGTCCAGCGACGGCCCGTCCACCAGCTCCATGACGATGACCGGGCGTCCGGCCTCGTCGATGACGTCGTGGACGGTCACCACACCGGAGTGCCGGATCCGGGCCGCGGCCCGCGCCTCGCGCTGCATCCGGGTGCGCAGGTCGGCGAGTTCGGGGGCGGAGGCGTCGGTGTAGGCCCGGAGGACCTTGAGCGCGACCTCGCGGCCCAGCACCTGGTCCTCGGCCCGGCAGACCACGCCCATACCGCCCCGGCCGATCCGGCCGGTGACGCGGTAGCGGCCGCCGATCAGCCGCCCGGTCAGGTCGTCGTCGACGCCGCGCTGCGGGCCGCTGCGGGAGGCCGCCCGCGGCACACCGCCGCCCGCGCCGCCCGGCGCACCGTCCGCCGGCCCGGGGCCGTTCGCGCCGTTCGCCGCACCGGCCCCGTCCGCCCCGCGCTGCTCGCGCTCCCCCGATGTCACCGTGCCGGTCCCCTCGCTACCCGTCTCCGTGCCACAGCGGCCCGTACGCCTGGACGCCGGGGCACTGCGCCGCAACCCTTCAGGCGGCCGGCACCAGACTAAGGGGCGGAGGGGTGCGGCCGGGGTCCCTATGGGGCAGGCGCGAACGCATCGAGACGGGACTGTTGCGCGGCGGCCGCGGCGGCGCCCACCACGCCGGCGTCCGTCCCCATCTGGGCGGGGACCACGGCCAGTTCGGAGACGAAGGACAGGGTGGCGTAATCCCGGAGAGCCTCGCGCAACGGGGTGAACAGCACATCCCCGGCGCCCGCGACACCGCCGCCGATGACCGCTATGTCGATCTCGACGAGGGTGGCGGTGGCGGCGATCCCGGCGGCCAGCGCCTGTCCGGCCCGCTCGAAGGAGCGCACCGCGACGGGGTCGCCGGCGTGCGCCGCGGCGGCGACCGCGGCGGCACTGGCGTCCCCGTCGGGGCCCGGCCGCCAGCCGTTGGCCAGTGCGCGGCGGGCGATGTTGGGGCCGCTGGCGATCCGCTCGACGCAGCCGCGCCCCCCGCAGGGACACGGGTCACCGTCGAGATCGACGCTGATGTGCCCGATGTGGCCGGCGTTGCCCGAAGGGCCGGGATGCAGCCGCCCGTTGAGGACCAGTCCGCCACCGACCCCGGTGGAGACCACCATGCACAGCGCGTTGTCATGGCCCCGCGCGGCACCCTGCCAGTGCTCGGCGGCGGTCATCGCCACGCCGTCGCCGACCAACGTCACCGGACGCGCCCCGACCAGCGCCCGCACCCCGGCGACCAGCGGGAAGTCGCGCCAGCCGGGGATGTTCACCGGGCTGACGGTGCCGGCGGCGGCGTCCACGGGCCCGGCGCTGCCGATGCCGACGGTGGCCACCCGCGCCCAGTCCGGCCCGGCGGCCAGCTCGTCGACGACCTCGGCCACCGCACCCATCACGGTGGCCCCGTCCTGGTCCGCGGGGGTCGGCCGGGCGGCCTTGGCGACGAGTCTGCCGCGGCCGTCCACCAGAGCGCCGGCGATCTTGGTGCCGCCGATGTCCAGCGCTGCGCTGAGGTCCGTCTGCATCGGTGTCGAATTCTCCTGGTGGGCCCGGGGGGCCGGGGTTCCGGCCCGGCGTGAGAACGCCAGTCTTCCGGCATTTGACAACGTTGTCTAGGGGCTATGCTCGTCGCCACACAGCGGCGCGTCGGCGCGCCCCGCCCGGTGGCGCGCCCGACACCGCATCCGTCCCCCGGCAGACAGGACCGCACACGTGACCGAGACCGCCCGCGGTACGTCCCATCGCTACGGCACCCGCCCCACGATGAAGGATGTCGCGGCGCGCGCCGGCGTCGGTCTGAAGACCGTCTCGCGGGTGGTCAACGGCGAGCCGGGCGTCACCCCGGACACCGAACGCCGCGTCCAGGAAGCCATCACCGCGCTCGGCTTCCGCCGCAACGACTCCGCCCGGGTCCTGCGCAAGGGCCGGACGGCCAGCATCGGCCTGGTCCTGGAAGACCTCGCCGACCCCTTCTACGGTCCGCTCAGCCGCGCCGTCGAGGAGGTCGCGCGCAGCCACGGCGCCCTGCTGATCAACGGCTCCAGCGCCGAGGACCCGGTCCGCGAGCAGGAGTTGGTGCTGGCGCTGTGCGCCCGCCGGGTGGACGGGCTGGTCGTCATCCCGGCCGGCGACGACCACCGCTATCTGGCGCCGGAGATAGCCGCCGGCATCGCGACCGTCTTCGTGGACCGCCCGGCCGGCCGGATCGACGCCGACGTGGTCCTCTCCGACAACTTCGGCGGCGCCCGGGCCGCGGTCGCCCACCTCATCGCGCACGGCCACCGCCGGATCGGCTTCATCGGCGACCAGCCGCGCATCCACACCGCCAAGGAGCGGCTGCGCGGCTACCGCACCGCGATGGCCGAGGCCGGTCTGCCGGTCGACGACTCCTGGGTCTCCCTCGGCTCCACCGCCCCCGACCGGGTGCACGCCGCGGCCGCGGCCATGCTGGCCGCCCCGGAGCCGGTCACCGCCCTCTTCGCGGGCAACAACCGGGTCACCGTCACCGCCGTCCGGGTGCTGCGCGGCCACCCGCGCCCGGTCGCCCTGGTCGGTTTCGACGACTTCGAACTCGCCGATCTGGTCCACCCCGCCATCACGGTCGTCGCCCAGGACGCCGCCCACCTCGGCCGCACCGCCGCAGGTCTGCTCTTCCGCCGCCTCGACGGCGTCGACGAGCCCCCGCAGCGGCTGGAGATTCCCACCCGGCTGATCCCGCGCGGCTCGGGGGAGATCCGCCCGGACTGACGGCACGCCGGGCCGGTGGGGCGCGGGCAGCGCGACCGACCACTCGCCCGTCCGTCTGTCCGTCCGGGATGCCGCCTACGAGGGCACGCACCCCGTCGTCATCGCGCGGGAGCGATACAGCAAGCCCCGGTGTGGCGCCATACGCGTCCCGGCCGGGTCCCGGTGGCGGGACCCGGCCGGGACGATCGGCGGGGGCGGGGGCGGCCGACGGGCGGCCGCCCCGTGCCGGGTCGACCGGCTTCCGGTCAGGCCGACTTGGTCGGGCGGCCCGCCAGGCCGTCGAGGTCGGCGCGGGTCAGGCCGGTGAGGCGGGCGACCTCGCCGGGGTCGACGGCGCCGCAGTCGAGGCCGCGGAGCAGGTAGCCGCTGAGGGCCTTGGCGGTGGCGGGCTCGTCCATGACGTCGCCGCCGGCCTTGGCGACGTAGGCGGCGAGCCGGGCGGCGGCCTTCTCCAGGCCCTCGCGGTAGAAGGCGTAGACGGCGGCGTAGCGGGTCGGGAGGTGGCCCGGGTGCATGTCCCAGCCCTGGTAGTAGGCGCGGGCCAGGGCGCGGCGGGTGAGGCCGTGATGCAGCCTCCAGGCGTCGTGGACCTGGGCGGTGGGACCGACCGGCAGGACGTTGGTGGAGCCGTCGGAGACCCGGACGCCGGTGCCGGCCGCGGCGACCTGCATGACGGCCTTGGCGTGGTCGGCGGCGGGGTGGTCGCTGGCCTGGTAGGCGGCGCTGACGCCGCAGGAGGCGCTGTAGTCGAAGGTGCCGTAGTGGAGGGAGGTGGCGCGGCCCTCGGCGGCGTCGATCATGCGGGCGACGGTGGCACGGCCGTCGGCGCCCAGGATGGACTGGGTGGTCTCGATCTGGATCTCGAAGCCGATCCGGCCGGGCGTGAGGCCGCGGGCCTTCTCGAACGCCTCCAGCAGCCGGACCATGGCGGTGACCTGCTCGGCATAGGTCACCTTGGGGAGGGTGAGGACGAGGCCGTCGGGCAGGCCGCCGGCCGCCATGAGACCGGTGAGGAAGATGTCCAGGGTGCGGATGCCGCGGTCGCGGACGGCGGCCTCCATGCACTTCATCCGGATGCCCATATAGGGGGCGGCGGTGCCTCCCCCAGCCTCCGGCCGGGAGGTGCCCCCGTTGTAGGCGGCGGCGACCAGTGCGGCGGCGCGGGCGGCGGCCTCGTCCTCCTCGGCGTCGGAACGGAGTCCGTAGCCGTCCTCGAAGTCGATCCGCAGGTCCTCGATGGGCTCGCGCTCCAGCTTGGCGCGGACCCGGTCGTAAACCGGTCCCGCGAGGTCCTCGGGGATGCCGAGGACCGCGGCGAGCGCACCGGCGTCGGGGGCGTGCTCGTCGAGCATGGCCAGCGCCTGGTCGCCCCAGGAGCGGATGGTGCCGGCGGTGAAGGCGTCGCCGGGGACGTAGACCGTGTGGATCGGCTGGCGGGTCCCGGGGTCGCCCGGGTAGCGCCGCGCCAGGTCGGCGTCCACCTCGGCGAGAGCGGCTCCGATGCCCTCGCGTACGGTGTCCGCGAGGCTCGTTGCCACGGTCTCCTGCTGCCCCATTTCGGTACCCTCCCGGTGCTTGTGCCCGGTGTCGTCACCGACCCGAGCATTTCCGCGTGACGGAATCAACAATCCGCATAGCGAAGCTAACGGTGTCCCCTGGCGAGGTCAACACCTTCCCGGCCGTGGCGACGCAGGTCACCGGCCTGAACGGGGCCGACAACTCAGTCGCGCGACCCGCCCGCCACGGCCCACAATCCCGTCATGACATGGACCGCACCCCCGATCGAACGCCGCCGGGCACCCTCCGCCGCGGGCGAACGCGCAATGCTGCAAGGCTGGCTCGATTTCCACCGTGACACCCTGCTCACCAAGTGCGCGGGCCTCACCGGCGAACAGCTCGCCCGGGCCGGCACCCCGCCGTCCGCGCTCACCCTGCTCGGCCTGGTCCGCCATATGGCCGACGTCGAACGCGTCTGGTTCCGGGAGCGGTTCGCCGGCGAGGCGGTCGAGGCCCTCTACTGGACCGACGCCGCGCCGGACGCCGACTTCGACGACCTCGACCCGGCCCGGGCCGAGGCGGAGCACGCGGCCCTGGGAGCCGAGATCGCGGCCTGCGACGCGGTGGTGGCCGACCGGAGCCTGGACGAGACCTTCACGATCAACGGCCGCACCCTCAATCTGCGCTGGGTCTACGTCCACATGATCGAGGAGTACGCGCGGCACAACGGGCACGCGGACCTGCTGCGCGAGGCGCTGGACGGCGAGACCGGGTCCTGAGGGACCGGCCGGAAGGACAGCCCCTCCTGGCGAAGCGGAACTTTCCGGCCACGCCCGGCCCGCCCACGGCCGAAGGCCCCGTACGTCCGGTGCGTCCGGTGCGTACGGGGCCTTCGGCCGTGCGGTGCCGACGGGCCGCGGCGGGCCCGGCGAGGTTCAGCCCTTGCGGGTCTTGACCTCGTCGGTGAGCGCCGGGACGACGTCGAAGAGGTCGCCGACCACGCCGTAGTCGACCAGGTCGAAGATCGGCGCCTCGGCGTCCTTGTTGATGGCGACGATGGTCTTCGAGGTCTGCATACCGGCGCGGTGCTGGATCGCGCCGGAGATGCCCGCCGCGATGTACAGCTGCGGCGAGACCGACTTACCGGTCTGGCCGACCTGGTTGGTGTGCGGGTACCAGCCGGCGTCCACCGCGGCGCGGGAGGCACCGACGGCCGCGCCGAGCGAGTCGGCGAGCGCCTCGATGACCGGGAAGTTCTCGGCGCCGTTGACGCCGCGGCCGCCGGAGACCACGATCGCGGCCTCGGTCAGCTCCGGGCGGCCGGTCGACTCGCGCGGGGTGCGCGAGACGATCTTGGTGGCCTTGGAGGAGTCCGCGACGGTCACCGCGAGCTGCTCGACCGTACCGGCGGCCGGGGCGGCCTCCGGGGCGGCGGAGTTGGGCTTGACGGTGATGACCGGGGTGCCCTTGGTGATCCGCGACTTGGTGCTGTACGAGGCCGCGAAGACCGACTGGGTGGCCACCGGGCCCTCGTCGCCGGCCTCGACGTCCACGGCGTCGGTGATGATGCCGGAGTCGATCCGGACGGCCAGGCGGGCGCCGATCTCCTTGCCCTCGGCGGAGGACGGCAGCAGGACGGCGACCGGCGAGACCGCGGCGTAGGCGGCCTGCAGCGCGTCGACCTTGGGGGCGACGAGGTACTCGGTGAACTCCGGGGCGTCGGCGGCCAGGACCTTCACCGCACCGTGCTCGGCGAGCACGGGGGCGGCGACGTCCGCGCCGGCGCCGAGGTGCACGGCCACCGGCTCGCCGATGCGGCGGGCGAGGGTGAGCAGTTCGAGGGTGGGCTTGCGGACGGCGCCGTCCACGTGGTCGACGTAGACAAGGACTTCAGCCATGGGAATTGCTCCTGCGGGAAGAGTGCGGGCGAAGAGAGGACGGATAGTTCCGACGGACCGTCAGATGCGGGCGGGGAACCGGGAGCTGACCCCGGCCCCGGCCGCGGAAGCGGTACCGGTCCGGGG
This sequence comes from Streptomyces sp. CB02959, assembly GCF_002803155.1. Taxonomy (GTDB): domain Bacteria; phylum Actinomycetota; class Actinomycetes; order Streptomycetales; family Streptomycetaceae; genus Streptomyces. The sequence goes on along the minus strand of NZ_NNBP01000016.1, from coordinate 3,169 downwards.
CCGGGCCCCGGACCCGCGGCTCAGATGAACTTCTGGCCCGCGAGGAACTCGGCGAGCTGCTTGGCGCCCTCGCCCTCGTCCTTGACGATCGTGCCGGCCGTACGGGCCGGGCGCTCGGTGGCCTCCTCGACCTTGGTCCAGGCACCCTCCAGGCCGACCTCGTCCGCGTCGATGTCGAGGTCGTCCAGGTCCAGGGTCTCCACCGGCTTCTTCTTGGCGGCCATGATGCCCTTGAAGGAGGGGTAACGCGCCTCGCCCGACTGGTCGGTGACGGAGACGACGGCCGGCAGCGCGGCCTCCAGCTGCTCGCTGGCGGTGTCGCCGTCCCGGCGGCCGGTGACCTTGCCGTCGGCGACGGCGACCTCGGAGAGCTGGGTCACCTGCGGAACGCCCAGCCGCTCGGCGAGCAGCGCGGGCAGCACGCCCATGGTGCCGTCGGTGGAGGCCATACCGCAGACCACGAGGTCGTAGCCGGTCTTCTCGACGGCCTTGGCGAGCACGAGCGAGGTGCCGAGCGCGTCGGTGCCGTGCAGGTCGTCGTCCTCGACGTGGACGGCCTTGTCGGCGCCCATCGACAGCGCCTTGCGCAGCGCGTCGGTGGCGTCCTCGGGACCGACGGTCAGGACCGTGATCTCCGCGTCGCCGTCGTTGGCTTCCTTGATCTGAAGGGCCTGCTCGACGGCGTACTCGTCGAGCTCCGAGAGGAGGCCGTCCACGTCGTCGCGGTCGACGGTCAGGTCCTCGGCGAAGTGCCGGTCGCCGGTGGCGTCGGGCACGTACTTCACACAGACAACGATCCTCAAGCTCACGCCGGCTCTCCTACCTGCTTCGTCTCTTCAGAACTGCCTTGTGCTGGCAGCATAGGCGCCTCACGGGGCGGCTCCCGGTCGGATACGGATCCCCGCGCCGACCGTCATATTACTCGCCAGTACACCCAGTCTGGTGCCCCGAATCAAGGCCGTCGAAATGTGACCTTCCCAACGGCCCCGACCCGGTGACGCAACAGGTTTCGGAGGAACCCGTCAGTCGCGCAGAGCGTTGAAGCGACCCTGGTGGTACAGGAGCGGCCGGCCGGGCCCAGCGGGGTCGCCGACGACGGGCTGGGCGAGCACGATCCGGTGGTCGCCGGCCGGGATCCGGGCCACGACCTTGCACACCAGCCACGCCAGTACGCCGTCCAGCAGCGGCACGCCCTCCGGGCCGGTGCGCCAGGACGTGGCCGGGCCGAACCGGTCGGCGCCGCTGCGGGCGAAGGTGGCGGCCAGCTCCTGCTGGTGCTCGCCGAGGACGTGGACGCCTATGTGCTCGGCCTCGGAGACGGCCGGCCAACTGGAGGCGCCGGTGCCGATGCCGAAGGAGAGCAGCGGGGGTTCGGCGGCGACGGAGGTCAGGGAGGTGGCGGTGAAACCGACCGGGCCGGAACCGGCCGCGGTGATCACCGCGACGCCCGCGGCGTGCCGGCGGAAGACGGAGCGCAGGAGTTCGGGGGAAGCGGTGCGGGGCGTGCCGAGGTCGGGCGAGGCCGTCATGGAGTTGTCCTTCTGCTGTGGGCTGCGGGCCCGGGCGGAGCCGCCGACGGCCGTACGGCGCTCGGCGGAGGAGTCGTCGCTGCTCACACGCCGGGACAGCGCGCGCTGGCGGTCCGCAGCAGATCGACGTGCGCGCGTCCGTAGAGAAGGAGATCGGTACCTGGCCGCATGACGTCAGGCTGACGATGCGTGACCCGGAGCGTCAAGTGTCGCCCGGCATCTGGGAGATCAATCACGGACCGCCTCCCCCAGGGCCGCGATGACGTCGACCTTCCGGGGCTGGCCGGCGGCCCGGCGGACGATCGCGCCGTGCCCGTCGAGCACCAGCACCGTCGGCGTGCTGCGGACCTCCAGGCGCCGCACCAGCTCCAACCGCTCCTCCGCGTCGATCTCCACGTGGGCCACGCCGTCGACCATCCCCGCGACCTCGGTCAGGATCCGCCGGGTGGCCCGGCAGGGCTGGCAGAAGGCACTGGAGAACTGGACGAGGGTGGCCCGCTCCCCCAGCTCCGCACCGATCTCGGCGGCATCCAGCCGCGCCTCGCCGTCCCGCTCCCGCACCGTCGTCCTTCCGTCGCCACGGCGTGCCGCAGGCCGAGGACACCCGCCGCCGCGGACCCTGCGAGGCACACCGTCCGTGCCGTCATCCCACGGTGCAGCGTCCGCACCGCCGCAAAGATTCCCACAGCCGGACAGCGGCACCCCGCAGCCGCCCCCCGGCACAAGCCTCCGAATCCGCCCGCGACCTGCCGGTTCCTCCGCCCACGTGACGAGAATCTCCCGCCACGGGGGGCCCGCACGCTGGCCGCCGGGGCGCACATCGGGCACGATCACCCGAAGCCGCAGAGTTACGACTGCGTAGGTTTCCGCCGGGAGAACCCTCCCCAGGCACCGAGAAGGGGTCCCCCACCCATGGCCGAGTTCGTCTATCCGCCCGTCATCGGCGCCGCCCGTACGCTCTTCAAGACGCAGGACCTGAAGTTCGACGTCGCCGGTACGGAGCACATCCCGCGGCGCGGCGGAGCGGTACTGGTGAGCAATCACATCGGCTATCTGGACTTCGTCTTCTGCGGGATGGCGGCGCGCCCCGCCAAGCGGCTGGTCCGCTTCATGGCGAAGGAATCGGTCTTCCGCCACAAGGTCTCGGGGCCGCTGATGCGGGCGATGAAGCACATCCCCGTGGACCGGGCGCAGGGCATGCACGCCTACAAGCACGCGCTGTCCGCGTTGCGTTCGGGCGAGATCATCGGGGTCTTCCCCGAGGCGACGATCTCCGAGTCGTTCACCCTGAAGAACTTCAAGTCCGGCGCGGCACGGCTGGCCCAGGAGGCCGGCGTCCCGCTGCTCCCGATGGCACTGTGGGGCACCCAGCGACTGTGGACCAAGGGACACAAGCGCCAGTTGGGCCGCCACCACTTCCCCATAACGATCCGGGTCGGCGAGCCGGTGGAGGCCGATCCGGCCGACCAGGCCGAGACGATCACCGACCGCCTGCGAGCCCGCGTCCAGGACCTCCTGGAGGCCGCCCAGCGCGCCTACCCCGTACGGCCCCGCGACGCGGAGGACACGTGGTGGATCCCCGCCCACCTCGGGGGCACGGCCCCCGCGCCGGGGGGCCGCGCCTAGGCCGTTTCTGATGG